>CAZGEG010000006.1:0-184472 GCA_964524835.1 uncultured Geobacter sp. | reverse complement strand
GGTATTCTGGGCCGTGCTGTAACTGTCATTGCCGGCCACGGGCGGCTGATTGACAGTAATAGTGACGGTCAGCGATCTGCCGGCAGTGGTTTGGTTGGCGTCTTTTACCTGAACGGTGAAAGTGCTGCTCCCTGCTGTCGTAGGTGTGCCGGAAATTACACCTGATGAAGTATTGAGAGAGAGGCCGGCAGGCAGGCCCCCGGTAAGAATGGACCATGAGTACGGGGTCAGGCCCCCCGTCGCCGCAAGGGTCTGGCTGTAAGTCGCACCGGATGTGCCGAAAGGAAGGTACTCCGTGTTTACTATCAGTGGGGGGTACTGGTTTATGGTTATTGAGAGCGATTTAGTGGCGGCAGTCATGTTGGCGTCCTGCACCCGGACCGTAAAGGTGCTCGTCCCCATTGTCGTCGGTATGCCGGAGATTGTTCCGGAGGATGGCTTGAGAGCAAGGCCGTCCGGCAGGGACCCCGCAGAGACTGACCAGGTATATGGCGTCTGTCCGCCTGTTGCCGCCACTGACTGGTTGTAGGCAGCAGCCAGGACGCCTGCAGAAAGCATCGCGGTACTGATGGCAGGTTTTTCGGCGATGGCGATGGACAGCGACCTGGTCGCCTTGCTCAGGCTGGCGTCCTGAACCTGGACCGTGAAAGTTTTGGTGCCGGTCGTCGTCGGCGTGCCGGATATAGAACCTGTGGTCGCTTCGATGGTCAGGCCGGTCGGCAGGGTTCCCGAGGTGATGGACCAGGTGTAGGGTGGCTGTCCCCCCGTTCCGGAGATCAGTTGGCTGTAAGGGGTGCCGGTGGAGCCGGAAGGGGGGGACGTCGTCGTTATCGCGAGTGTCGGTGAAATGTTCCCGAAAACCTGAATCTCAGCAAGGCCTATGTTGCTGCCGTTCGCCTGATTTACAGTCAGTTTGACTGAGCTGGTTCTTTTTGCAGGAAACGTAATTACGTCACCGCCTCCATCGTTTGCGAGAGGACCTGCAGTTATCGAGGTTCCGTTACTGAAGGCCAAAGTGGCGCTCAGTATCTGTTCGTTCAGGTTGGGCATGTCATAGAGTACGATCTTGTTAACGACATAGGATTGCGGCCAGTTCAGGTTAAGCCAGGCGCCGGCAAGTTGACCAACCGATGACCATTCAGCATTGCAATTACCGGGGCATCCTCCGATAGCTCCGTCAATTGCCTTTGCGGCAAGCTGCCCGGCGGTGCTGTTTTGTGATGACGCCGTTACTGCAGCCAGGGGTGCTATGTTTGCGTATTTGCTGGTTGAGAGAACCGTAACCGCCACCGTTTCCGGAAAACTGTAAGCCTGCCCATCATATACGGTCAGCTGGAAAACAAGCACTTGTGCATCGGCAAGACCTGACGGGGAAGTGAAGGAAGGTGTCGCAGACGTCGGATTGGAAAGAGTTACTGCCGTTCCCTGGACCTGTGACCATTGATAGGACAACGAGGTGCCGTTGGAGTCGATGCTCGCGCTCCCGTCAAGCAGAACAGTGGATAATTCAGTAACGGTCTGGTCCTGTCCGGCATTGGCGATGGGAGGGTCATTTGAACCGAAAATATTTTCGGCCCAAAAGAATTCATCCTTATGGACAAAGTTTGTCAGGTAATTGTTTCGCGGATCAGAATAAACATTCAATTGGGAACTGTATTTCAAGATCGTGTTGAACTTGAAATTGTCGGTTAATATGTCGTTTTGCATGGCAAAGGGAAGACGTATGCTTTCCCGGTAAAGCCAGTTTAATGGGGTGCTGCTCAGGATGGGAGGTGAAGTAAACGCCGAGGCCGGATTCATAGCGACGGGCCAGGAAGCATCGTCACCGCCATGTATGATGGCTTTATGGATAACAGGCTTGTAATGCGCGTTGATTGTTGAAATTTCAGTAAGCGCATCATTAACGAATGAATGCGAAGCGGAGTGATCAAGATGCAGGTCATACTGACTTGTCACAAATATATTATCAGGCTGGAAATCGCTTATGATGTTCTTCAAGTCAGCCAGTATGTTCGGCTTGTTATAGGCCGCATGAACGCCGAAGATGTAATAATGATAATCAGTCCCGCCAAGCCCCCTGTGACCATAGGTAGTGCTCTGTCCATTTGCCGCCGAATAGCTGTCGCTGACTGACGTATAACCGGTATAAATCGGTGTCAGTCCGGCATCGGGATACCCAAGAAATATAATATTGCTTTCCTGCATGCCAAGACTGTTGACCATGGCGGACACCGTCTCATCCTGCCTTGTATTGCCGATGGGGACACCGTACAGATCGCCGTTTGTCATCAAAACAACCTTTACCTGCTCCCCACGGCTTAAAGCGCTGTAAATAACTCCGGAGAACATCAAGGTTTCATCATCGGGGTGAGGTGCGACTACAAGAATCTTGGCAGTGGCAAGAGATGTGAAAAAGAATGTAATAAAAAGGATAAGATACAAATTGATAAACAACGGGTTGCTTTTCATGGATCCCTCCTTCTGCAAGTCAGGATTCTGTTCAAGTCTACAGGGTCGAACTATCTGAGCATGACGAGCAAGATGCGTACCCAGACAGTAATAGGCTGATTTCGCGAGAGTATATGACACCCTGTACAAGGAAAATGTTTGAAGATGTAAATTTGCACAACAGATTAGTCGAAAGATTTTACAGAGATATCAGTTCACCGGTGGATGGGTGGCATAGGGGGGTGAGCCAGACAACGGGGCAGGCAGGTTAGGGGGGCGATTATCTTGCCGGAACGAACTATTTCTCCTGTCCGGATATGAAATTGCTCATTACTATGACAAAACAGAGTCAACTCCGTCTGCTGTTCAGGTAATGCCGGAAACAGATTCCCATTCCCGTCACTGTCAAGAGGAGCGCCGGCAAAGGCAGGAGCGCATCCGGAACCAATGGGTCATAGGAAAAAACGATATGCTGTGCTCCTGCAGGAAGCTGAATGCCCCGGAATGCATAGTTGGTCCGCAGGATTTCTGTTTCAACACCGTCCACCATGACCCTCCAGCCCGGATAATATGTGTCGCTAAGTACCAAGTACGCTCCCTTGGATACGGCCGGTTTGAGCGCAATTTCAATATGATCCGGCCTGTCGACCGTGATCGTGGCATCAGGTGGAATGGTGGTCGCTGCCGGCATTATTGTACCCGGGTGAAGGTCCCAGGCTCTTGCGTCCTTGCTGAGAATGGCCACCTCCCTTCGTGGATCAAAATCGGGCGATTCCATGAAAGTGAGAAGGGATGCCTCATCAGAGAAAAGGCGATTGGAAAAGACCACGCTCGCCCTGGAAATTGCCCCCGGATTAATATGCGCATTCATTCCTTTGAAAGATGCGGCAGGGAGTGCCTGCATTTCTGAAGAAGAATCATTTTCCTGCAGGAAGAGCCATTTTGCTGAGCTTACATCGAGATATATCCGTTTCTTGTGATCACCATTCAGGGCATCCCGGCACCATGCAGATACATTGGCCGCCCAGTAGGGAAAAAATGAAAAATAGTGTCCGGTCGTCAATGTCCCGTTCAAAACGGTAAGATTAGGTGTGTAAGGGTAATGGCGACTCATCGTGTTCTTCATCACAACTTCATACGGCGACATGGCGCTTGAGGTTCTGTATGTCTGGGGCGCGTTTGACGGCATAGCGCCTTTCCATCCGATCGTATCGAGTGTACGGATTGCCATGGGAGACCGGATATTAAAGGCGGTTGCAGAAAACAGGGATATGATTGTCAGGGTTACACCCACTATTACTCCCTGTCTGGGTGCCTTCTTTCCGAGCGAGAGAAAGGCCGCCAGCACCATTCCAAATGTACTGAGCCACAATAATCCCGTGAGCAACGGCAAAAGTTCCATGACCTTCCGGGTCTGCTGCAGCAGCAGGCTGTGGTAACTGATCAATATGACTCCAACTGACGCTAAAACCGTAATCAGCATGTATTTAGGTATTCGTCCGAAGACGGCTGGAGGGAGTTCGTTCTGCCGATCAAGGAGATGATCAATTCCCCGAGCAGACAGATATGCAACGCAGATGGGCAGGAAGAACAACCATCGGTAGGGAAATCTGAAGTATTCAAGAATCGGCATTGAGTGAACTAATTTCCATAGTCCCACATACGGCCCGAGTGCCATGAGAACAGAAAACAGGCCCAGAAAGACAAAGTAACCCCGGGAAGCCCCTTTCGTGCCATAAATCATTCCGATGAAACCCAGGAACAGGGCGTACAGCGGGAAACGGATGGTGTTTGACATCCCGCCCCATTCCCCCCACTGAAGCGGCGTAGGAAACAGGGATAAGGCCCCCCAGACCGGCTCAAGATGTAGCGTGTTCTGCAATACATCCAGTGAAATGTCGGCGCCCACTGTCCTGGCCGAGAAGCGGAACTCCTCCAGCATCGGAAGAAGTTGGGGGGAGGCAATCATCGCCGCGACGAGGATACTCCCGAGCAACAGTAAAAGGCGGGATCCGACGGCACGAACTCCTGCAGTTCCAGTCTCTGCACCCATCCAATGAAATGCGAAGAACAGAGATAGCGTTATTCCGATATAAATCACCATCACAGGGTGGCCGGTCAAAATGACACCAGATAAAAACATCGTCAGATACAGAAATGAGAAGGGGCGCCTCTCCATGAAGCGGAGAACCGACAAAAATATGCCCGGAAGCAGCGCATGGCACCAGATCAATGCGGGGACGCTCTCCAGGCCGAAGGTAGCGGTGCAAAAGGCATACACGGAAGCCCCGAACAGGGAACCGGCCCTGCAGATATTCGCCTGTCGAAGAAAAAGGACGCAAAGTGTAAACGCGGTTAACCTAGCGGAAATAATTTCCACCAGCCAGCCGGTCTCAGCCGAAAAGAGCCGATAAATGATTTGTGTGCTGGGAAAGCATATGCCATTTTGCCCCTCGGCCAACAGGGAAAAACCGCAGGCCGAAAACGGCACCCATTGCGGGCTGAAACCGTTTTCGAATGAATTGCGTAAAAACACCCTGAAGGGGAATGACTGGAGCAATCCATCCTCAAACAGCAGCGTATTGCCACCAGCAATAGTTATCGCCAGGTAAGCGAGCGCCGGGGAGAAGAAAATAAGGCACAATACGGCAGAACTTATACTGTTATTGTTTTTCTGATGCATAGTTGCCTACGATTTAGTGATCAAGACGATTGACAGGATTGACAGCAGGACTCCTGCCAGCCGCAGCCGGTTAAAATCCTCACCGACGGCAAAACCGTACAGCGCTATGATCGAAAGTATACTTGCCATCATGATCGGCTGCACTTTGCTGATATCAAAATATTTAAGCGCCATATAATATGTTGAAAACGATACCGCGTATGCGAGCAAACTAAATGACATGCTCAGGACCCATTTCAGTTGCATCACCCCGTGTGCACCGGCTGCCTTCAAAAATATCTGGGCCATGGCAGTGGAAATTATCCCTAAAAATACGTATGTTTTCGGATCAATATTCATTTTATGTTTACAAACCGTTTGGTTACGTCCGGTTGCCGTTCTCTGATCTTAGTCAGGCCCCTTTCGGCGGTGTTTCTGTACTTCTCATACGCCTCGATGATGCAGATGGGCCTCCCTTTGACTTCATCGTAGATCTTTGCCAGATACGTACCCAGCAGGCCTATGCCGATCATGATGATACTTGCTAGGATGAGCATAACTAAAATAACTGTTGTAAATCCGCTGAATGCATTGCCGGAGAGCTTGTTGTAAAAAGTTTGTACACCCAGTATTACGGAGAAAAGGAGAGTGAAAATGCCCAAAAATGAAATAAACTGTAAGGGCTTTTGTGAGTGAGAGGTTACCGCGTCTATAGACAGCCGGAACAGGCCCAGCGTGTTCCATTTGGTCGTTCCTGCATTTCTCTCCTCCACTTTGAATTCTACCGTGACATGATTCAAGCCAATCCAGTTGGTAAGCCCTCTGAAAAATCTGGTTTTTTCTTCAATAGCGTTCAAAATAGCGATCGCCTTTTTATCCAGAAGCTTGAAATCCGATGCCCCGGCAAAATTTATACCGGTCAGTCTGCTGAAAACCTTATTGAAGACGGCGCTCACCATCCTTCTGAAAATATTCTCCTTACGCCTGCTGGTTTTTACCGCATCAACAATATGCGCGCCTTTTTCCCACTCACAAATCATATCCGGAATAACATTCGGCGGATGCTGCAGATCTGCATCTATTATGATTGCTGCATCTGAAGTACATTGTTTCAACCCTGCTGCGATTGCTGCTTCCTTGCCGAAATTCCTGGAAAGCTTGACCAGGCAGATGTTTTCCCGGAATTCAGACAGGTTTTTGATCGCTACACAGGTATTGTCGGTGCTGCCATCGTCAACAAAGACGAATGCATGGTCGTATCTGTCAGTATCAATATGTACATCGATCTCGGTAACCAGCGAGAGGATATTTGGCTCCTCGTTATAGCAGGGGATTATTACGTCGATTGTCCTCTTGTTGGTTTCCATATGCTCTCCTTGGCAAAACAGCTCCCCATGGAAGCGTACGTTACGCAAGCATAAGCAGCCGCAGAACTGTCCGTCTCACCGTCAGGATTTTGGTGTCGTATGAATTTGCCCGATGGTGCGGATTGAAGTATCATTCATACGGGATATCATGAATTGTGCCAATGTAATTACTCAGCTAATATGCTTTAAAATCAGTTTGTTAGGTGGATAAGGAGCCATTTTGTGCAGTTCGACAAAATGGGGCCGCAGTAGTTGGAAGGTCTTTGAAGCTGGATTGGCAACGCAGAAAGGTAATATGTTAAAAAAGTTGCAAGTGTTATGAACCTGTCTCGCGTGACAACGGCAGTAAGTGGGGGAGAGCGTGCGCCTCCGGGTGCCGTTCCGGGAGCACCACTGCAGCGGCAGTTGAATAACGGTCAGTTTCTTATCGTATAACTTACCGCTGCGGATTGGCCTACGTTGCCTGCTGCGTCGTATGCTTTGGCAATTATGGTATAGCTGCCGTTGTATTCCGCCGTTGTGGCCACGCAGTAGCCGAATGGGGCTGCCGTAACGGTATTGTCAAGCCAACCGTTCACGTAGTATTCCACCCTGGTCACCCCTACGTTATCGCTTGCAGACACGGCCGCGCAGGCGGTTCCGCTTATCGTCGAATAAGGCAACGGTGAGGTAATGGTAACCGTCGGAGCGATGGCATCGGCTGCGGTATTTTTTACGGTGACGGTTACCGCTGCGGACTGCCACATGTTGCCGGCGGCGTCATAGGCCCTGGCGGTTATGGAGTAAAGACCGTTGGCGATCGATGTTGTATTCCAGCTGTAGGTATAGGGAGACAGGGTGTCGGTACGCTTCAGCTGGCCATTGATATAGAATTCGACCCTTCGTACTCTCACGCTGCTTGTGGCGTTTGCTGCGACGTAAACCGTTCCCTTGACCGTAGAGTCGGAAGCCGGAGCGGTTATGGAGACAACAGGAGCGGTAGAGCCGGCGACCACGATGCCCCGTGGGCCAAACACGTTATTAGCCTCATCCTGCTCGGACACCTGCCGGCCTGCATCAACCTGGGCCCACATGTTGTAGCTGCCAGCCGCAGAGTACGTCACCGCGAACGTACAACTATCTGTAGCACCTGCTGCCAGACCACTTTTGAGGCAGTAATCCTCCCCGGGCTGCAGCGGAGGAGGTGCCGCGGTTAGATTCCGGTAAAAGTCCATCGTGAAGTTGCCGGAATCGGAATTGCCCTGATTTTTTACTGCTACCGTAACATTCACCGTTTGGCCTGGCGCCGGAGACGCCGGGACCGGAATAATGCTCTGGACGATCAGGTCTGGGAGCGAGTCAGATGGGAACAGGGTTGACCAGGTATATGTTTGCGGCGTGATTTGCGTCGCGGATTTGAAAACGCCATTCACCATTGCGGCAAATGCCACATCAAACTCCATCTTGTCCGGGCGGACGACAATGCTCGTTAATGTCGGAGCCACGATATCCGCAACCGTACCCAGAAGTGACCATGCTTCCTGTGAATCCACTTTGCGGTCGCCGGTACCGTATAAATCAGCCAACCCGTTCCTCAGCGTGTTATAGCGGGTGACGGTATCTCCCGATGATGGTGGCGGGCTTATTTTCATAAAATGATTGGTGGCAATAATTTGGTCGTAAACAGTATCGGTATATGCGGCTTCACGGATTATATTCCGGTCGGAAGCGTCTTCGATGTAATAAACAGGATCACCTGAATTTTGGTAAGGGGCTCCGATCTGAATGATCATCGGTATGTATTCAGGAGATGAATTCACGATATACAGCGGTTGAGTGGCGAAACTATTAGTCGTGGTATTCTCGAGAATCTTGCGGAAGACTTCCACTGAAGGATAGAACTTATCAGTGCTGCTTGAATTTTCGGCATTCCCCGCATTTACCATCGCAGTAATACCATATTCATTCATTCCGGTAGTAACACCATACCAACCGGGCCAGGCAAATGAGACTATCCTTGGCCTGCCGGTTGGTTCATAGGTAATCAGGATCTGGTTATTGAGAATATTTCCCTGTGGATCGTAATGGAAATCATAGTTTCTCGCTATTACCGTTTCCCCGCCTGCGGTTGATTCCCCCCACACTCCAAATGAAGAGCAGCCGAACGAATATTGGATAAACAGATTGAACGCCTTTATGTCCCTGTCATCGATGTTTCTCCCCAGACGCGGGACGTACAGGCTCTTGCCGCTGGCGTTCATCCCTGCCACCATGCCATTGATCTCTTCCAGATATTCAGGGTAGAAGGTGTGGTAAATCGGGATCAGGGAAAGTCGAAACGTGTAGTCCGAAACGTCGCCGTTGGCTATCACCCCGATCACATACGTATCGATCAGATCGCGGATCTTATCGGCCAGAAGATAGCCATGGGCATAACCCATCTCATGGCTGGATCCCCAGAGATTGAGAATCTGTTGATTGCCAACCTGCCGGAGTCTCCCGTTGACAGCAGCTTCGGCTGGAGATAACCCTGCAACGCCATTTCCAAGGGCAATAACACAGGAAACCAACAGGAAGAGGTGCCGCTTAATCACGTTCCTTAGGCAGGTTTTCATTGCATACCTCCTTGCAGGCTCTGAAGCTGCAGATACCACTCAGTCTGCTGATGCCGTTGACGGTGCAGCTCCTCGCAATGCCAACGACTGGCCAGCCGGATCATATGTGAATTGGTGTAAGTATTATCTTATTAACCAATGCTTGCAATACCTGCTTCGGCGTATTTATTGAGCGATTTACGAGAAAGGGATACGAGGTTTGGCGTACGATGGATTATGTTTTTTAGCCGTGCCTGTGCCGGCAGAGGTTTCTCGAAGCCCAGATGGAAGCCTCCAGTCTGCTCGACACGTTGATTTTGCGGAAGGTGCGGTTTAGATGGGTCCTGACGGTATGGGGGCTGATGAAAAGCTTTTCGGCAATAGCGTTATTCGAGGCTCCCAGCGTCAGAAGGCCGAGAACTTCTACCTCGCGTCTGGTCAGGCTGTGAGGGTAGCTATGATTGCCGACCTGCATGCGTCGGAATCTGAATTCGTTTTCGAGGATAACGTCCGTTATCTTTTTGCGCGAGACCCATAATTCCCCGCCAAAAACAGCGGCAAGTCCCTTGAGAAGGGTTTCAATCGGGTCATCCCGGTAGAAGAACCCGTGGACCCCGTATTCCAGTGCCTTTTTTTCGATCCCCACATGGCGCCCCAGGTTGAAAAGTATGTGTGACCATTCCGGCGGCAGCCGCTCCAGTTCGGCGAGCACCGAATCCTCCAGGGCAGTCCCGTTCAAGTCAAAACAGTCGTAGAGTACTGCCGTCATGCACAATGTGACACCACAAGATTTGGCGGCAATCGGGGCGATATTGTCAATGACACTGCTCCTGCACAGGCTGTGGGCCTCTATGTACGTGGCAAAGAGCGCATTCTGGAAATGATTGGGCCCGACGATGATTGCCTGGCAATCATTCGGGATCACCGCAGGATATTTGTCACTTTCATCTCTGTCCATGTTCCGCACACCTTTTATTCCCGGTATCATTCATGCCGGCACCAGTCCCTCTTCCTCTTGATGAGAAGGAGAGGTGGGCGTCGAACATGAAACAGTCACTTTTGAGTCCAGTCGGCAAGGACACGCTCTCGCCCGGTGCCATCGGCGGCAAGGCTCTTTACAATCTCTGCCTCGATGTTTCTCTGGGCTTCCCGGCCCTGTAGATACAGGTTCCAGACCGGAGTCCCGTGATACGCTTCCAGTACATCCGTTGCTTTGGCGAGTGAGAGCGTATCTACCATCTCATCGAATCTGGCGATCTCTCGCTGATGTGTTTTGTACATGCTGGTCCCTATGACCTGCGCTAGCGGCTCGTAGTCACTGTATTCGCCGGTGCGATGGTGCTCTACGCCCGTGGGAGCAGGGTCGAAGAGGCAGCAGAGCGTCACATGCCCGTCAACAATATGAACCTCGTGCTTGTTGCGAAAAAAATGCGGCGTTCGGGTAAATTCATCGATATGGCACTCTTCCTCGGGGCTGCCGGCGGCTTCATTCAAGTGATAGGTCGAATCGCCATCCAGTTTCAGCCACGGCCCCCACAGCTGCCCTGATTTTCCGTACGGGTGCTGAGCCATACGCACCCGTGCGTGCCCTTTGACGTCGTAGCAGACGTTGCACTCGGTTCGAGAGTTATACGACATCTTGAACACCGGCTCTCCATCCTCATTTACCGGAAGGCCGGCAACATCGAACATCGTGGTTCTGAACCAGGAAACGGGATTTCCCGATTTAGACAACAGGACCGGGTCGTGGTGCAAAAAAATCCGGCGGCTCAAGTACTGGGGGGTAAATGTCCAGCGAAGCGATTGGGACCCCGAAGCACAGGCGGCAAGAAAAGTCTCATCCCGCAGCAGGAAACTTTTGCCTCGCGCCTGCGATGCGGATGCGCCGGATACGCACAGGAGTTCAGCCCCCGGCTGCACATGCAACGCATATTCCCCGCCGGCCGGGAGATAAAGGTGGACACCTGCCGCCAGGCGAAAAGGGCTTCTGCTGTCTGCGGCTATGTAAAGCCTTCCACTCCCGTGAAGGACGCTGATGATATGGCCGACGTTCCGTTCCGGTTTAAGGCTGCCTGCATCTGAAAACCGCACCCGGTAAATATCCAGCCCTTCAGGATGGGCAGCGTGATCGAGGATTTTCGTAAAAGCGTATTTCTCTTCCGGTTTTTCACACCAGTTGTTCAGGATTAGCTTTTTCATGCCTTTCTCCTGTAATAGCTGCATTAGTAAGAGACGGAATTATCACAGCGCATCCAAAGCTTTCAAAACACCCCCTGATACGTCCCTGATAGCAGAAACATCCGGTTGATCAGCCGGGCTGATCCCCTCGCTCAGCTTTTTCCGGTCAATTTTTCCCGATGACGACATCGGCAGGGAATCCCTGAACTCCAGAATTTCAGGGATCATGTATTTGGGTAATCGCGCAGCGCAGTACCTGACCAGATCCTCCTTTGCAATAAAACAACCCGTCATTGCGGTCATGATGGCTGAAATTCTATTGCCGACGATTTCGTCCGCAATCGGGATAACCACTGCAGCAGCAATTTCCGGGTGGCCGGACAGTACTGTTTCAATTTCTTCAAGCTCGATACGATATCCCCTGCTTTTGATCATGTGGTCTATACGGCCGCTGAACTGATAATCTCCCCGTTCATCAATACGCACCAGGTCGCCAGTCTTATAGACAATCTTCTCCAAAAACGGGTAGCGCGGATCGGGCACAAACTTTTCCCGGGTCATATCATGGTCACTCCAGTACCCGAGTGCCACGGTAGAGCTACTGACGTACAATTCTCCCTCCTCACCCGGTCTGCCGGCAATCTGCCGCTCCTCGTTCATGGCAAAAACTTCAAAATTGGGGAAAGGTCTGCCGACAGGTATTCTCCAGGAATCGTTATCGGGGATTTCCCGTACCGGATAACAAAGTGATGAATTCGCTTCCGTCTGGCCGTAGATGTTGTAAAAAGATGCCTTTCTCAGATGTTTTTTCAACAGTCGGAGATACTTCACCGGCATGATGTCTCCGGAAAAATGAACGAGCCGCAGGGAGTCAAAGCTCCTCCGCTCCAGCATTCCCTTGTCTGCAAGCATTGTTAAAACCGAAGATACCGAGTTCCACACGGTGATCTGCTCCTTCTCGATAAATTCGGCCAGCTTTACCGGGAATGTTGAAAGCATCTCTGGCAGCAGTACGATTGTTGCCCCGCATTTAACCGCTACAAATATATCGAACACGGAGAGATCAAAATGCAGTGGGGCGTGATTGCAGAACCTGTCTGCAGCAGTGACATTAAAATATTCAGCGGCCATTGCCGCAAACGTGAGCGCATTCAGATGCGATATGGCAACACCTTTGGGATTTCCGGTAGAGCCTGAGGTGTGGAGAATATAGGCGGGACAGGTGTCAGACATATCCGTGGATTGAAATCCGGATATGTCCCCCAGAGCTTCGATGTCCAGTTGCAAGTATTTTACAGCGGCATTTTCATGCGGAAATTCATCGCCATTTTTTCCGAACAGCAGAGCGGTCGTGACGGCAATCCCGCCCTCCGGATGTGTTAACAGCTTGTTCAGAATTCCGGAGGTCGAGATCAGGCAATCAATGCCGCAATGCCCGATCATATAGGCAATCCTTCCGGGAGGAGCGGCAGGGTCGAGCGGTACGTAGATCGCCCCTGATTTAAGTATTCCGAAAAGAGAAACGATCTGCTCAATCGATTTGGTCAGCAGTATGCCGACACGGTCACCTCTTCTGACTCCAGACTGTTGAAGCGTCAGAGCCAGTCCGCTGCTATGCCGGTCCAGATCAGAATACGTCACGGATCTTTCTTTGTAGATCACGGCAACTTTTCCCGGGTTCTGTTCAGCGCTGTACTCTAATAAATGCTGCAGTAAGTGGCCACGCATACCGATTCTCCGGTTATATTTCAGAGTCCGAGAAGGCTCGCTATGATGTTTTTCTGGATTTCCGATGACCCTGAATAAATTTTTCCGGCTATGGAGTCCCGCAGGTTTTTTTCAAAGTCCATTTCGGCGCAATAGCCATATGCACCGTGTATCTGCAGCGCCTCCATGCAATTTTCCACATAGCTTTCACTGACAAACAACTTGGCGATGGCTGATTCAACGGGCGCTCTCCTGCCTTGCGACTTCAGCCATGCGACCTTGTAAAGAACCAGTTTTGACAGCTCGAGCCTGACGTGCATTTCCGCAATTTTGTGGGAGATCGCCTGGTATTTGCCGATAGGTTTGCCGAACTGCCGGCGTTCGTTCACATGTCGGATACAATCTTCGAGATCCTTTGCCATGGCCCCGACATGGGTCGCAAACAGGCAGCTTCTCTCCCATTCCATTTCCGAATTGAAGATGGCCGCGCCTGCTCCTTCTTTACCCAGCCTGTTTTCTTCCGGGACTTCACAATCCTGGAGGATCACCTCTCCGATGGGGCTGGTCTTTAATCCCATCATGTCAAGCGGCTTTCCGGCCGAAAATCCCGGGAATCCTTTTTCAACGATAAAGGCCGAGATCCCTGCAAAACCGCATTTTGCATCCGTGACTGCAAAAACCAGAAGAAGGTCTGCTATCGGAGCATTGGTAATAAACATTTTCGTGCCGTTGATGATATAGCGGTCACCCTTTTTTTCAGCTTTGCACTTCATGCTGAATGCATCCGAACCGGAATCCGGCTCCGTCATCGCATGTCCTCCCTTGAGAGAACCGTTACACAGCCCCGGCAAGTATGAGTTTTTCTGGTAATCCGAGCCGAATTTCACAATCGGAGCTTCGCACGTCCAGATATGCGAGTTTATCGCAAACAGAAGGCCGCTGTCCCGGCAGCCGTAACCCAGTCCCTCCATCGTGGCCACGCATGTCATGATGTCCATCCCAAGCCCGCCATACTCCTCCGGTACGGAGAGTCCCTGTACCCCGAATTCAGCACATTTCTCCCACCCCTCCTGATTGAATTCGCGATTTTTTTCCCGCTCCTTCGCGCCGTTGTTGAGTGCTTTCTCCGCAAATTCAATGGCCGACTTTTTGAAGGTTATCTGATCTTCTGTTAATGAAAAGTCCATAGATTACCCCATGTACTACCTGTGCTAATCCTGTAATCGCAGTTCAACGAGAGAGGCCATGGTGTTAAGACTTTGAAAGTTTTCGGGTATTATCTCTTCGTCCAGGACCTTTATGCCGAATGCACCTTCCATGAACGTTATCAGCTTCATGAGTCCCAGAGAATCAATAAGCCCCTGTTCGAGAAGATCCTCGCCGGGATCCAGTGTTTTTTTGCCAAGCCCGACAGCAATTTCAGCCAGCAGAAATTGTTCAATATTTTTTATAATACTCATCAGGAAGCACCTCCTTTTGATATGATTTCTCCGTCCCGGCAATCGTTCTAAACCCCTTCCGGAAATCTTCCGAATGCCTCAATATACCGGCCTGGGCGCCACGCCCCCCGCACCATGAGAAAACTCATGCAATACAATCTGAACCCCAATTTCATCAGCGCCCTGGCAAACCGGAAATCTCTGGCCATAACACGCGTTCTGCACGGCCTGTCCTTGAACTGTGCCATTGCATGCCGAAACAGGCTCTCGGCTTCCTCTTCTCCCTCGGCGACTAATGGGCCGAGCTGCACCGCTCCGGAACCGGGAAGACAGGCCAGGTAACCGCGGATCTGCGACTGGTCCCGATAGACGAAGACCTTGCCCCATCTCACACAGTAAGCAAGGTCCGAGCGTCGATCAAAGAGGCTTCGCGGCATGTCATAGGCGCATACCGCATCAAGTTCCTGCGCCGAAAGATCATGTATATTGCCCTGCTGTTCCGGGCTCTGTTTTGCTGTCCCATTCATAAAAAGATCGAGCAGATCAGCCACCGGCATGAAATTGTATGCATACTGGAAAGAAAAAGACGTGGGGTTAAACGCCTCCTGGATACATCTCAGCGTGGACAGGCCTTCCGCTCTCTCAATCATTGCATCCATCAACTTCGAAGCAACGCCCTTTCCCTGGAACTCCGGATCAATTGCCTCGGGCCCCGCCCCGCCGGCATCTCCTCTCCTGTTCAGGAAAATAACGCCGACCACGCGATTTTCTGTTTCGGCGACAATCCCCTCGCTTGAAACGTAGTGAAACATCGCCCAGGCCCAGGACTTTCCTTCCTGTACTTTTTGCATCGCCGGGGTATACCCGTATCTGGATGCAACCGTGGTGAATCCTTCAAAAAGAATTACCCCGACCCGGTCAATATCCTCTTTCATCATGTCCCGTATCTGTAAGCTCATGGTACCCTCCCTCACGCCCTGATGCTTCCTGCGGAGGTATGCGGTTTCATGGACCACGTCAGCCATGAGCTTAGTTCATTGCTCGGTTTCGGCAGCAGTTCAGCCGCTTTGTTGATATAGACGCCTCTTTCCCGGGTATCCGCAGTTATCGTTACGCCGGCGCCGATAATGCATTCCCTGGCAACGATGATGCCTCCATCCCTGATGGTTGAATTCGCCCCGATCAGGCAGTACGGCTCTATGGTGGATGAGCCGAGCACAACGGCATGAGGGGCGATAAAACTGTGGTCCTTGATAACAGAATGGTGCCCGATCATGCAGCCGGCCCCAATGAGGACGTTATTCCCGATCTCGGCGAAAGGACAAATGACACTGTTCTCTCCGATGTAGCAGTTCTCGCCGATGACCAGACCCGGCCACGTTACGGCCTTTGGACTGACGTAACTGAGCAGTTCATATCCCTTCGCTTTTGCCTGGTCATACTTTTCCGCCCGGACCCTGTTGAGTTTTCTGTAGCTCATCAGAATTGACATCTTGTATTCATGCGGAGAATACATCGATTCAACGTCTTCGAAAGGGACCACCGGCAGACCGAACAGACTCCCTTCCCTGATGTATGTCCGATCTACGGTAAAAGCCGTGACAGTATACGGGGAGCTGTGGGTCAGATAGAAATGATTCATTTCCGCCGCTTGACCGTTTCCAAAAATAATGACGTTTTTCATGGGTGACACCTTCCTTTGGCCGCAAAAACAACGGGATGTCTAAAACTCTCCTTTTCGATAGGCCGGAAAATAATCGGTGCTTGCGATGTTTCGTGCTTTTACATGCTCCTCGTATCTTTCGCAGTTGAAGATGCGGCCGCAGAAATAAGCTGTTCGGGTCCCGGACGACCAGCCGCGTTTGAATTCGCTCAAGCCATCCGTGCCGCCGTTCTTAGTGCCGGCTCCCGCCCCGAGATCAAGCCACCGGACTTTTCCGGCAAAGTGCTCCAGTGCAAAACCGTACAGAGAGTAGGAGGCCCGCAGGGCATAGCCCGCTTCACTCATTGACGTGAGGTGGCTGTAACCGATATCTCCCTGCACAAACCATATCTGTGCTGCAACAGGGATACCCTGATGCAGCACGCGAAGCATGACAGTTCCCGGTATGGCCAGCTGCTTGACAAAAGATTCTCTTGAAAACGCTTTAATCCCATTGAGGTTGTGCCGGTCTATTAAATTGGTATAAAGATCAACCCACTCATCAACAAACCGTGCCGGATCCGGGCTTTCCTCGATCAGCATGCTTTTAAGCCCTTTTCTGGCATAGTAGCGATGATGGCTGCTCACAAATTCATTCAGCGGCCGGTGGAGATCGACAATGAAATGTTCCTTGAACGGAATGACCACGTCCTTGAAACAGTGCCGGAGATATGTTTCGTCGTACCCGCCAAACGGGTCGGTAACCAGAGACAGACTCACGAGATCCGCCGCTGCATCTTCCGTGAGATCTTCCAGGTCGAAATGCAGTTGTGACCAATCCCTGCAGGAGAACAGGGGGTAGCAGCCCATCGCATCGGAACAGTCTGACGATGCAATCCTGCGCTTTAACACCCATCCCCCGCATCGCGGAAGTTCCATCGGAAGGCCGAATTCAGATTGCGATTCCGAATAGTCTGCATGCATGTACCCGGTCATTTTGATAACTCCCTCAGAACAATACCAGCCATCCGTTTCATGTCATGACGGTCGTATCTTTGGTCGCACGGCAGCGTCATGATCTCATCAGACAAGTCATGACTGTCTTTAAAGACTTCAGGGACAATTCCATGGATTGCCCAATGCACGGGTGGATATATTTCGTGATCAAACAGAACTTGCCGGACCCGGTCACGATTTTTTACACGTATGGGGAATCCGAAAGGAACAATCCCGAGAGCGAGGGATTTGAAAAGAGCCGGTTCCTCCAGATCTTCAAGAAGTGTGTGGTAGTTATCAACCCGTTTTCTTGCGATTTCCACGTAATCAAAGCCACACTCCAGCAGCATCCCTGAAAATTCGCTCATCCCGTAATGTCCGACAGGGCACTCCTTTTCAGCTTCCTGGAATAGTCCGAACCAGCTCCTGTCCCCCCCGTACAGATCGAACCTGTGGCGGTTGACGGCAGCGGAAAAAGACTTGAACCACCACGCGTGTGGAGGGGAGGGGCGTTCGATGTTCTCATCTGCTTCTGCATGATTGCAGCGCAGGATACCGCCGTCAGGAATGCCCAGAAATTTCCGGGGACTAAATAAGACAAAATCTGAAAAGCGGCCTGTCTCCTCTGATAATAACGCCTGGCAAGCATCTTCAAGAACCCGGGCACCCCGCTCCTTGACCCGCAATACAAGTTGTTGGTCGCAGGGAAACCCGAAATAGTCCATCACTACGACCAGATCATCCGGCTGGATGTTGTCGAGCCACTCCAGCGAAGTCGGGGTCAAATCCCCATCGATGTCATAAAACCTGACGGCCGTCATGCGTTCCCCTATCGCCTGTAATACGGTCCCGCAGAAATACGAAGGCACCCAGATATGGGCAGGTGACAAACGTTCAATAAGAACAGCCATGCCTGAACGCGCGTTAGCCAGCCGGACAGTATTTCCCTTTAAAAAAGGAGGGGACGAGTACGTCGGGAGCGGCATCTCTCCCAGTCCGAACATGCCTCCCATTATTCGTGATCGGGGCCTGATCAGCTTGTCCATACATCATCATCCGAACGGTAACGGCACTTTGAAGTCGCACTGACTGTCTCAGTGCCCATGCCGAGGAATTCCGTTGTCCATTGCAGTACGGGCTGCACAACACCCGGCTCTTTGCCATACCAGGCGCCCTCTCGCTCTCTCACGTCTAGTACATTGCATGACACCCGGCTTTCGTGGCTGTAGATTGCATAGCTGGCATCCTTTACCACCAGTACGACAAAACGGTGCGGACCACTATTCAGCAGGTTTGCGGGAATATGGCAGACGCTGCGGTACAGGCCTGCCGGCTTGGGCCCTTGCGTCATGTCTCCGGTGGTGAACGCGATTATCTGTTCCGCGTTATAGAGGTGCAGGGTGATATGCAGATGCGCGTCGGCCACCAGGTTCCAGTATTCGATTTCGACCTGGAACGGCGTCTGCATTGTCAGCGGTTCCGGCAGAGTGCCGTCCTGAGTCCGCACATGCACCCGGTGAAGCCGCACCATATCGTTTCCCGGTGCTTCATCGATGTTATCCCAGGCCTCTTCGGACAGGTCCGTATGCTTCAGGGCTTTTGCCAGATATCGTGTGATGATTCCTGTCGCAGGCCCATCCTCGACGATCGTGCCTCCTTTCATCCAGATCACCCGCTTGCACAGGCAATTTACGGCGGTCATGTTATGGCTTATAAAGAGGACAGTGCCTCCTCCTTTTGCCGTATCGATGATCTTGTCAAGGCACTTCTTCTGGAAGGCGGCATCTCCGACTGCCAGAACTTCATCCACCAGCAGGATTTCCGGTTCAAGATGAGCGGCCACTGCAAAGCCAAGCCGCACATACATGCCGCTGGAGTAACGCTTAACCGGCACGTCGAGGAATCCGCCGATCCCGGCAAACTCGACTATTGCGTCGAAGCGCCGGCGAATTTCCTCCTTCTTCATCCCTATAACAGCGCCGTTCAGGTATATGTTCTCCCTGCCGGTAAGTTCCGGGTGGAAGCCGGTACCCACTTCCAGCAGGGAACCTACCCGTCCGTAAACACGGGCACTGCCGTGCGTCGGAATGGTTATCTGTGAAATGATCTTTAAAAGGGTGCTTTTACCCGCTCCGTTTTGCCCGATGATGCCGACTACTTCACCCTGTTTGATCTCAAAGGAAGCATCTTTCAATGCCCAGAAAGTCTCATCGCCCCGGGGTGGGCGTCCGCTGCGGCCGAAAAGAGTCGCAAAGCCATGGACAAGCTGGTCGCTGAGTGTGTCGTGGCGAAACTTTGCCGTTGCGATGGTATACCGCTTGGACAGGTTTTCGGCTCGGATAGCAGGTTCACTCATGACTTTCTCCCGTACTGGACCGCTTAAAAACGTCTGCAGGCCGGTCTATATAACATCGGCAAAGGTTTGTTCCATCTTCTTGAAGTACACAATCCCGCCAACCAGTAAAACCAGCACAACTGCTGCACTCACCGCCATCAGCATAAAGTCCGGACTTTTCCTGCCCAGAAGGGCCCAGCGGAATCCCTCGATCACCCCCACCATCGGGTTCAGGCTGTAGAGCAGCCGCCACTTCTCAGGGACCATGCTTACGGGGTAGGCGACCGGTGATGCATACATCCAGACCTGGCACAGGAAGGGAATTATGTTTGCAATATCCCGGTATCTCACGTTGATTGCAGCAGACCAGAGTCCGACCGCCAGGGCGGTGGCTATCGCAAGGACTATGAACAGAGGCAGAGCCACTATTCCCAAGGTTGGTGTGATCCTGTACCATCCCATCAGAACCAGCAAAAACAGGAAAGAGAAGACCAGGTCGACTATCGGGGCAAGCGAGGCTGCGATGGGAATCAGCAAACGCGGGAAATATATTTTCGTGATCAGGTTGGAGTTTTGGACAACGCTGCTGGAACCCCGTGCCAAAGCCTGGGCAAAGAAGGTCCAGGGGAGCAGGGCAGCGAAGGCGAAAACTGGATACGGTACCCCGTCCGAAGGTAATTTGGCTAACTTGCTGAAAATCATCGTAAAAATTATCATGGTGATCAGCGGCTGCAGTATTACCCAGGCGACCCCCACGGCAGTCTGCTTGAAGCGCAGCAGCACATCCCGCCACACCAGGAAATAAAGCATTTCACGATAGTGCCAGATACTTCCCAGCTCCAGCTGGAAAAGACCCCGCCGGGGTTGTATGATAACGGAAGGTTTTCTCACCATGCTTTCCGCAGTTAATTCCATATCAGGACCCTCATTTTACGGCAGTAATCAGGGGCGGCCAAGTTTATGCAAAAAAAGCACATCCTGCTTTTGTAAGTCGGTTTCCTTTTGAATATTCAGCAATATAAAATATCCCGCACAGGAGAAAAGCTAAGGTTACTCAAGAGATATCTAATTTTCAGTTCCATACGGTGCAGATTGTGATAATGCCGGAAACAGGATTTGAATCCCGCACGGATGCGGGGCTGATGAGGATCTATTTCCCACGGGTGAAAATAAACAACTGCGGGTTGCTTTTCCCTGGTATTGATTGCATGAATTGCCCGTCCAACCAATGCTGCGGGAAAGAGTCTCAGGTACCCGCCTCCGGCTATTGGCAATTGATAGCGCCAGCCGCCGACATTCAATGGAAATGTTGATATCGGAAATTCCAGGATTTTGCCGGTATGCGTTGATATTTCATGAGGAAATCGCTTTCCGCCCGGGATGCCGTATATATCGTGGGTGATCGGGAAAATGCTGGAATCGTAGGAGAAACCCTCCTCCAGAAGAATATCGAGAGCCCAGAGCGACTTTGAAGTGATCGAATAACTCGGCGCGCGGTACCCATGCACCCGGTCTCCGCAGAGGTCTTCAAGTATGTTCTTTGCTCTGCTGATATCTTCCCGGAACTCTTGCGGGGAAAGACGATATATGAGTTGGTGCCCGTAACCGTGGCAGGCGATTTCATGCCCCCGTCGCCGAATCTCTTTCACCAGGGCGGGACATCGTTCGGCAACCCATCCCAGTACGAAGAACGTCGCCCGCAAGGCGAATTCGTCCAGCATGTCAAGGATGCGCAGAGTATTGCCCTCAACCCGGAGTGGATATGTGTCCCACTCGCCAGGTTTGACGTGCCGTTCAAAGGCGGTCACCTGGAAATAGTCCTCAACATCGATGGTCAGAGCGTTTATCATCTGCTCTCCTCAGAATACTTTCTTGATCTCGACCATCGCGCGGTTGACATGTTTGTTGTCAGCTGCAATGCCAGGCGAGTAGTAGTCAACGTATATGTATGAGAGCGAGGCGGTCAATTGCCTGGCAAGAAGGTAGCTGAGTCCGGAATCGACCTGATAGCGCCTCGTGTGGCTGCTTACCAGCGGCTGCTCGTATTTTTCCGCCGTAAATGCAAGGCGGCCGCTCAGGTCTGCGGTGAACTCGTACTGACAGCCGGCAGTTGCAGCATATTTTCTTGTCTGCAAAGTGTCGGTTTTGGTCAGGACGAACTCGGAATACTGGGAAGAAAAATTAATTGAACCTCTGATAAAACGTTTCTCAATGGTGCCGCCGGCAAAGCTTTCCTTCATGATGTTGCGCAACGGGTCTTCATCGTACCTCACGCCGGTAGTCACCGTGCCGGTGACCGTATCGAATGCGTGAGTGATCCCCGCATTCCAGACAATACTGTTGAGCCGCTGGCCACTGTCATATCCGGTCCAGGAATAACCTCCCTGGGCAAAAACAAACGACTTGTCCGCATACTCGTAGCGAAGACCTCCGAGCGCCTGGTGCTGGTTGAAATTATCGATATCAGCAGTCTCTCTGATGAAGGTGTAGCCGGCGGTCAGGCTGAAGCGTTTTGATAATTCGTAGGCCATGTCCAAAGTGGCGACGTGGTCGGTCTTGTCGATGCCGGGTGAGTCGAAATAGCGGGTGTCTACGAACCGGTACCCGGTTTTAACCATGACTCTTTCAACGGGACGGAATGTCAGGTACGGCGAGACTGTGGCTACATTGCGGTCTGACTGATTGAGGAAAAGACTTTCCTTGGTCACATCCCTGGTCACATCAAGGGAAACCCGCTGATATTCATCGCTCACGTCGAGAAACATAAAATTTTCAACAGCGGTCAGATGCCCTTTCGCACTGACTGTATGTGTCGTCTCGTCACTACGGTTTCCCCTGGCGTAGTGACGGTAGTCGAATACATAGTCAATATTTCCCGTCAGTGACGGCGCCCGGTAACTCAAGGCTACCCCCGGGAGCATCCGGGTGATGTAATCCGAGATGCGGTCGGTTTTTGTCTCGAAAACATTATCGGTGAATTCCTCGCTGACTGCTAATGAGGGGTGCACCTCAAATTCGGCTCCCTGGGCGACAGCTGCCAGCGAAAGAATACTGAAAAAAACCGCTTCCCTTAGTAGCTTCGACATGGAATCCCTCACCGTGAGAATCAAAATTTGAACATGCGACCGAACATATTTCCCATAATGGATGGCGTGTTTTCTCCGCTGGAATAGTCGATGGGCTTTTCGTTTTCCGTGATGGAGCTGTTTTTGAATATTTTTTGTATCAGCGTACCTGTCCTCTCCTGATTTGATTTCATCGACTTTTCCAGGTCGGCTATTTTGGCAGTCATCTCCTGGAACATCTTCTGATTGGTCAATTCGGTTTCTCTCCCCAGATTCTCGAGCCGATCGTTTATTCCCTTGATAAGTTCAGAAATCACCGGTTCGGAGCGTACGGCAGGAGTTGTCCCCTTGATGTAATTTTCTCTTGTGACGTGTCCATCTGACGAATCACTCCCCCAGTAATGACACTCGAAGTCCAGGTCTCCAATGATATCCTGTACCATAGCGGCATCGATGGCCCGGGTCTCCTCGGCGAACGCCGCCAGCATGATGAAATCGCAGATAATGTTGATCAGTCTCGGGATTCCTCTGCTGTACGTGAAAATTATGTCGATGGTTTCCCTGGAAAAACTCGCTGCTTCCCGATCACCGGCCTTTTCCAGCCGATGCAGGATATACAGTTCGATTTCGGACCGGCTTAGCGGTTGGATATGGCAGTTGATGCTGATTCGCTGGCGCAGCTGAATCAGTGTCGCCGATGCCAATGTTCTTCGTAATTCAGGCTGTCCGACAAGGATGATCTGAAGGAGCTTCGCATTGTCGGTTTCCAGGTTGGAAAGCATCCTGATCTCCTCAAGCAGTTCATGGTCAAGGTTCTGAGCCTCATCAATTATGAGAACCGGCTTGTTTCCCTTCACGAACTGATCAATCAGAAATGCGTTCAAGTCCCTCAGCAGGGTGATCTTGTCCTTGTTCAGGACAGGCAGGCCAAAATCGTCATTGATCATCGCGATCAGCTGCTCCGAATCGACTCGCGTATTAAAAATCTTGGAGAGAACGACATCGGTGAGGTTCTTTTTAATTAGGTTCCGGATGATGGTCGTTTTGCCTGAACCGACTTCACCGGTAAGGAGAATAAAACCGACCCTTTCCCGGATGCCGTAGTCCAGATAGGAAAGCACTTTTTTGTGTGAACTGCTTAAAAACAGGAAGTCCGGATCCGGCAGAAGATCAAATGGCTTCTGCGTCAGGTTGAAAAATGACTCATACATGAAATATCCCCTTCTTCCTTGTGACATCCTTGGGCATCCCGGGGCCTCCATCAGCTACAGCGAGTTGTGGCGGAGGGACTCAGTCTGGCATACCCTTCCCGGCAGTACCGGTAGCTGTCACGGTGAAATTCGGTCGCAGCTTCATTGTAGACGATGCCCAGCATTGCGGCCCCTTTGATGTGTTCCATCGCTTCCTCGATGTTGTGCAGCGTAACAAGCCCCTCTTTTGCTACCATTACGACACCGTCAACGATCGCGCTCAATGAGCGTGTTTCGGCAAATGGCAGAACGGGCGGGGTGTCGATGATAATATAGCGGTCGTGGTAGCGGTTTTTCATTTCTAGAAAGAAGTCCCGCATCCGCTGCGAGGTGAAAACTTCCGCAGGATTCGGCACACTCCTTCCGGCCGGCAGAAAGGACAGCTTCCCGATACCGGTACGAATGAGTGCCTCCTTGGCCTCTACTCCATCCAGTAGGCAATCCGTAAGTCCCACCGAGTTTTCTATCCCCAGGTAGCTGTGAATCGTCGGTTTTCTGATGTCGGCGTCCACCAGCAGTACGGTGTGATCGAATTCCTGGGCCATACTCAAGGCGAGATTGAGAGAGGTCAGACTTTTACCTTCGCCACCAATTGAACTGGTCACCATCAGCATGTTCAGGAAAGACCCCTCTTTGGTCAGTTTGACAATGACCGATTTCAGCTTGCGGTACTCTTCAGCAGCCTGGGTATTCGGGTCGTTCACGGTGACTAGCAGCTGGTTTGCCAAGCTGATCCCCTCCATTGAAACTGGAGGCGGGATATGGACCTTGGGAGACTCTTTTTTGATGAACTCTGCCGGGGCCATATCGACCCGTAATTTTGCTGCTTTCTCCAGGGCTTCCTCAATTCTGCTCATAAGAGTTCCTTTCATTCCGTAATAGGGACATCATCCGCCTATTTGAGGGACAGATAATTCTTGAGTTCCGTCTTGATGCTTGCCGAGCTGAAAATGTCGATGGATAAATACCGCATCAATTCAACAGGAACTGTCGCCAGAATCAGCAGGAAGCAGGCTGCGGCAATGCCGAAAAACCAGTAGTCCCTTCTGCGGGCAGCCTGCAATTCAATCGGGTTCTCAATAGTAGGCACGACGGCAAGGATTTGAACCCCCAGAGACTTGAGAGACTCAAGATTCCGCACGGACTTGTCCAGGTGATCACGCAGCACCAGGACACCGAAGCTTGCCGCCAGTCCTCCTATGATGCCGAACAGGATCATTTTTACCCGTTGGGGGCTGAATGGCCTGGTCGGAAGAATCGCAGGATCTACGATCCGGAAGGTAGTCGCTTTGTCCTGTATCTCCATCTGTCTGGATACTTCCGACTGCCTGTATCTGGCCTGAAGTTGGTCATACATATTTTTCTGGCTGTATTTTTCCTGTTCCAGCTCGTCAAATGCAGTCCTGGTTGCGGGTATGCTTCTGAGCAGTGAGCGCTTTGAAGCGATAATGCGCTTCTGATTTCTTTCAATGTCCCGCAAAGAATTCAGCTCCATCGTAATCTTTTCCACTTCCAGCGATGGGGCTGAACCAGGATCGGCTTTCGCTGAGACCGATTCCAGCTGCTCTTTGATGGCCGCAATTTCGCTCTTTGTCTCAAGTACCTCGGGATGACTATCCGTGTAGACAAGGCCAAGTTCCTGCTGTTTGTTTTGCAGCCCAGCCAGCCGTGCTTTCAGCGGATCGTATTTCCTGGCAAGAGCCTGCATGCTTTCAAGGTGGCGACGTTTAATTTCAATTTCATCAATCTTCTGCTGTGCATCACCGATCTCGGCAATTATCGTCCCGGGATTCTGGCTAAGCAAAGCTCCATTCTCCCTCTTGAAGCTGTTTGCTTTGGCTTCAATCTCATCGAGTTTGGTCTTGATGGTTGTGATCTGTTCACCTAAAAACTTTGTGGCATCGTACGATTCCACCCGCTTGGACGAGATGTTTTCCTCTACATAGCGTCGAACCAGTGCGTTTGTGAAGTCACGCGCAAAGCGTGGATCCTTGTCAGCGAATGAGACGATAAACAACCCTTCCCGGTCTTTCAGCTTAATGTCCGTTCTGCTCTGAAAATCCCGGACCATTTTTTCCTGCAGGGCGTGAGTCAGATTGTCGTAATCCAGGCCGAGATCATTAAACACCTTGATTAGTAATATTCGGCTTTTCAGTGTATAAGCCAGTACCCTGAGCTTATCTTCAAAGGAGGGGGTTATTGCTATTCCCTTGACCAGCTCGCTGACGACGCTTTTTTCGATGAAGACAGTGCATCTCGCCTCATACCGTTCTGGAAGTATGTAGCTTGTGACGGCCACTCCGGCCATAATGGCCAGAGCCATTGACACGAACAGGTATCTCTTCTTGATAATAAGCTGCAGGTATTTCTTGTAGTCAAAATCCGCTGTATTATTCTTCATGTGTCACCCCGCGATTCATATTTTTTACCGTAAGGTCAAGGATGCAGACCGCTCTTTCAAAACATTCCTTCTTTGACGATGACGTAATCGTTCGGCTTTAATTTGAGGTTCTGGCTCAAATCGCCATCATTCAAAATATCCTTTGCCTTGACCTGTATAATTACCTCTTTCTCGCCTTCCTTGCGAAGAATGGTCGTATCATTCTGTTTGGCGAATTTACTGAATCCGCCGGCTTCAAGAACCGCTTGCATGACGGTTATTCCATCCCGGTATTCAATAAATTTAGGGTTGTTCACGGCTCCGAGGACATAGATGCTTTTGTCGGCAAGGGCCGGAATATAAATGGAGTCATTCGATTCAATGGCCATATCCTCGCTGGTATCTCCGCCAATAAAGAGCTTGTGAAAGCCCCCTTTGATCATTTTGCCGTTTCTCAGGACGTACGCTCTTCTGAGGTCGGCGTTCCTGACATCGCCTATGTTGCACAGCAGCTGCAGAAGTGTTGTGCTGCGATTGAGGTCGTACGCCGCCGATTTGACGCCGCCGCCGAAGATGTAGACCTTGCTGTTGGTAATCTCCCTGACGGCAATGGTAACATTAGGGTTTTTCACCAACTCCCTGAGCTTCTCGCCGAGCGACTTTTGAAGACCCGGCGGCGTAAAGCCGGATGCTTTTACATCCCCCACCCCCGGAATGGTGATCTTGCCGTCCGGTCGAACCTTGACAGAAACATTCAGCTCCTTGACGCCCCAGACGAAAATATCAAGGACGTCTCCTTCTCCGATGACGTAATCACGAGCCTGAGACAGTGCGGGGAACGCCATTACGCCTAAGCATACTATCAGCAGCCATTTTTTCATCGTGATCTCCTTTGCTGTTGTGTTTGATGTCAGTACTGCCTGGCACCCATGAATAAGCGGTTATCGTGCTCCTTTCCTGAAAAGGACCACCTGTATCGTTTCCAGGATGATCATGAAGTCAAATGTCAGGGAAAGGTTCTTGATGTAATAAAGATCAAACCGAAGCTTTTCCATGGCATCCTCTACTGAGGCGCCATAGGGATAGCGGACTTGGGCCCAGCCGGTTACCCCCGGCTTGACAAAGTGTCGTTCCGAGTAAAAAGGGATGATCTCCTTCAGCTTGTTGACAAATTCCGGCCGTTCCGGCCGCGGACCGACCATGCTCATCTCTCCGCAGAGAATATTGAAAAACTGCGGCAGCTCGTCGATGCGTGTTTTACGGAAGAAAGCGCCCAGCCTGGTAATCCGCGCATCATTTTTCTGGGCCCACACCGCACCGGTTCCACTTTCGGCATCCACGCACATGGTTCGAAATTTGTAGAGGAAGAAGTTCTTTTCCCTCTCTCCGACTCGTTCCTGCCGGTAGAAAACAGGCCCTGGAGAGTCGAGCTTTATTGCCAGTGCGATAAGTGGCAACAAAGGAATGGTCAGGGTGATGCCGACAGTTGCACAGAGCAGATCAACCCCCCTTTTAAGGACCTTGCGCAACCGATTGACATTGAATCCGTTGGAAAAGATAATCCAGCTGGGATTGATGCCTTCCAGAAACAGCTTGCCGGTAACGTGCTCATAGAAAGAAGGTGCGTCCACCACTTCAATTCCATCCAACTTACAGGCCATGACTTCGCTCAGCGGAAATATGCCGCGCCGTTCCGACAGCGAAACCACTATTTTGTCCGCTTTCTCGCGCTTGACCGTTTTGTAGATCCCGCCGCTGTTCTCGAGTATACATTCCGGCGGCACCACGGATAATTCGTCAGAGCATCTGACATAACCAGAGAGCAGATAGTTTTCGTCTGAATCCGGGATAAGCGCTCCCATATTTCCCGCCGTAGACCCGACCCCCAGGATCACGATACGTCGGGCAAAACCCTTGAATCTCACATACAGGCGGTAGGTCGCGTGACATAAAAACTGGAGAACTCCAAAAATAATGATTGTGCACACCAAAAAATCGCTGCCGTATATTTCGGAATCATTTGAATAGGTCAAAAATGAGAAGACAAAGCATGATACCCCAAGGGACGCCCCGATCTTGACAGCGATATCCCCGGCAACCAGTTCATGATGGTTTTTGTAGATCTCGACCAGAAAAGACAAAAACACGACAATCGCCACAAACGCCAGGATCCTTGCGGTTCCGAGGTCAACGACATCTTCCACGGTCGGAATCTTTCTGAGCCGGATTGGAATCGCCGCCAAAATAGCCAGAATGGCAGCTATAGTGTCACCGATAACCAGTAAAACTATTCTCCTGTTCTGTTCCATTGGGGGCTCCTTAATGCCCGATCACCAGAGTGCCCTCATTTGAGCTCATCCAGAAGAGCCTTCGCCTGCTGGGCCTCTGCAAAGCTTCCCGCACGAAGGGCTATCTTCAGCCGGTCTGATGCCTGTTTTTTATCGCCTGAAGCTTGATGGGCAAGAGCAAGATGGTAATTGATGGTCGGCTCATCAGGGTGGAGTTCCGCAGCCTTTTCCAAGTGTACACGGGCTTCCTGATGCCGATTGTTCTTCAGCAAGGCGTACCCGAGCGTATCCAGCACTCCGGGATTTTCCGGATCCAGTGCAATGGCCCTTTCAGCCAGTCGGAGGGCTTCCTCTTTGCTGCCGTAACCATCCAGATAGAGGTATGCGAGATTATTAAGAGGGGCAGCATAGGAGTTGGATTGCGCAATGGCTGCGAGATATTTTTTGATTGCGGCGTTCTTGCTCCCCTTTGCCTCCAGGAAGGTTCCTTGTGTGAAATAGGCAGGGGCAAAACCGGGATGATTTATTAAGATATCGTCGCAGGTTTTTAGAGAAAGTGAGTGGTTGCCGCTCTTTGCGTACAGTACCGCCAGCGTGAGGGCTGTCTGAGGATTGTTTCCGTCACGGAGAAGCCCTTTTTTCAGGGTTTCGATTGCAAGTTCGGGATTGTTTTGTTCCTGGTAGGCGGAGGCTAGCAGCATGTAACCGTGAGAGGAGTCGGGTTTGAGGCTGATGGCCCGTCCTGCCTCTTTTATGGCTTCATGCCTTTTTCCCATTGCCATGTAAGCAGAGACCCGTCTGGAAATAGCCCTCTCAGGTGAAATTACCTCTATGTCGTCACACGTTTTTAGGGCCTCTTTAATCTGACCGGTTTTCAGGTGCAGCCGTACTTTCTGCTCCAAAAGGTCGGCAGAGCGCGGGATGTACCGGCCGGATTCAGCAAGGGTTGCAAGTGCTTTTTCCGTCTCTCCCCGTTTTTCGTAATAACGCGACAGGGCAAGATACGCCACAGGATCACGGGTATCCTTGGCTTTGAGGTACCAGACAACTGCTTCATTATGCCGCTTGCTCGATTCCAGAAGCGCCGCAGAGTGCAGCATCGCTCTCACATTGCCCGGTTCCTTCTGCAAAACTCCCAAATATTCGTTCAGCGCCTTGCCGGTATTACGGACACCGGTATAGTAGGCGCCAAGCATGAAATAGGGGGAAACGGCAGCACGATCGCTCTCTTTTGCCTTGGTGAGGTGGCGGACCGCTTCGTCAGGCCTGTTATCTGCAAACAGGATTCTTGCCATACCGCAATGGAGTTCGGCATCGCTTTTATTGCCGGCCAACCCCTCATTCAATGTCTCTAACGCTTTGGTGCGATTATTACGGTATTCATAGAATGAAGACAGCAGCAGCCTGGTGTTGAGCAGTTCAGGCGCAACCCGGATCGCAGTCTTGAGGTCGACTTCGACTTCTGCCGTTTTTCCCTGACTGAAGTGCAGTATTCCCTTCTTCAGATACGCATCAATAAGTTTCGGATCCAACCGGATAGCGGTCTCAAGTTCGCGCATTCCTTCTGCATGCATCCCCTTTGCAATGTAGGCACTTCCCAGCATGTTATGAGCCAGCGGATGATTGCCGTCACCTTCTAGCAGTTTGGTCAGCTCTGATATCGCATCATCTACGCGCTTCTGCTGCAGAAGAATCGTTCCGGTCAGAAGCCTGGCCTGATGGAAAGACGGGGCTCGGTCGAGGATCAACCGGAACTGGTTCAAGGCGCTTTCCAGCTCTCCGTTGGCATAGAGGCTGAGCCCAAGGGAAAAGTACCCGGACATGCTCGGCTGAAGTTTGTTGGCAAGTTGCAACGACGTGATGGCCTCGGGGAAATTTTTGCTGCGGTAGAAAACAAACCCTTTCAGGCGGTGCCCTTCGGCTTGGGATGGAAACTTTTTTATAAGTTCCGCGGCAACTGTTTCTGCGATGTCAAAATGCTCCATCTCATAATGCAGGAGACCCGCCTTGTACGGTGCAACCTGATCTGCGGGGTTGATCTCACCCAGCTTTTTGTAGAGTGCGAGAGCCTCAACTTTCCTCCCGAGTGTGGTTTCCACGGTAGCAAGGAGATACAAAGCACGAATATTTGTCGGAGCATTTCCGACAATCTCTTCCAGTAATACCTTTGCCTCTTCTGTTTTTCCACTCCCGACATGGACCGCTGCCAATTCCAGCTTTGTTGTCAGTTTTTCCGGTTCTGCCTGCAGGGCACGCAGGAAGAATGTTTCAGCCTCTTGCGGCATATTTTTGTTTCGGTATGCAATGCCGATCACTTCCAGCGCATCTGTTGAATCCGTTTTTTTCAGAAGATATTCCTCGGCAGAACGTATCGCCAGATCCGGATTTCCGAGGCCGTTGTACAATTTTGCCAGGTCAAGATTTATTTCCGCTAGATTTGGGTTCAGCAGTTTAACTTTCTGGAATTCTCTTTCTGCGAGTTCATATTTTTTTTCCGCCAGGTATGCCCTGGCCAATTGATGACGTGCTTCCAGGTGGTTCTGGTTTTTCTCCAGGGCATTTTTAAACAGTACTATTGCACCGCCCGGATTTCCCTCCCGCAGTAATTTGACGCCCTCTGCATACAGTTCTTCGCTGGTTTTATTGACACAGCCTGAAATGCCGATGAGCAGCGCCATCATAATTATAATAATTATATGCACAGCGATATCCTCCTAAAAGGTTTGATGGGCATGTTCTGCATTATAGAGATTACACGTTCATTGCATACAGATGGGTAGTAACCACAGAGCGTGCCATTTCGTGATGTGCAAGTATGAGTTGCAATTACAGTATGATACGGGTCTTGTTGCCGGATGTTTGCATGTTAATCCAGGTGTTGTTACGGGGACTCAACTTTGCGGGAAGCATGATGTTCTGGGAATATGTTACGCAGTAAAAAAGGTGACTGATGTTAAGAGTGTTGCGATTCCGGACCACCGGCGGCATCTGAAGACTCTTCCTGTAATACATTCTTTCCTTGATGTCGGTTAATCTTACAGATTGCCAATGCAGTGCAAGGTGGGCACCAATAACATCTGATATATCAGATAGATATGAATTGGCACGCCTGTTGCTCATAACTGTTCCAGCATCAGTCTGATGCGTGCATTGTCACCACATAAGGCTGAGATAGCAGGATCGCTACAATGAAACGGATCATATTATCAGCCTGTATTTGAATTTTATGTATCCGGGTACCTGTACTGGTTGACAGCTATTCGATAAATGCCGGTCATCTACAGGATTCCGCATCGGCCCCGTTGGCACTTCTTCTCCACGGTCAAGCCTGTCTGTCCAGTCCTTCCGGGGTAAACGGCCCAGAAAAGAAGAGTAACCTGAGTTTATTTATACATGCATGCTTCGGGGGAGGTCCGGCATGACTACCAACGCAAAAATACTATTGGCGGAAGATGACGCCGTTGCCGCGCGCTATTTGAACCAGTCGTTGCAATGTATGGGATACCAGGTCACCAGTGTTGTTAATACCGGGGAGGATGTAATTGAAAGAGTCGCGGAAAATCTGCCTGACATCATTCTTATGGATATCGTCCTTGGCGGTAAAATAGACGGAATCAGCGCCGTAAAGATGGTACATGCCCAGGTTGACGTTCCTGTTATCTATATGACTGGAACTACTGACAACGAAGTGTTTGAACGCGCCAAATACACTGATCCATATGCCTATTTAGTCAAGCCGTATGACCTCTGTCAGTTGCAGAATGCAATCGAGATCGCCCTGTTCAAGCACAATCTGAGAAACCAGCTGAAAGTAAGTGAAAATAGATATCGAACGATATTCGATGTAAGTGACAATGCCATGATGTTGGTAGATGAACATTCAAATATCATCAAGGTGAACGAACAATTCGAGTGCCTTACGGGATGTCCTAAAGAAGCGGTGGAATATTTGAAACGCTGGACAGAATTTTTTGAGGAGGGTGAATGTTCGAAGATTGAGGAGCGGCTCCGCCAGGCTGACGATAACGACACTGCAATCGGGCATCATTTTGAATCGATACTTGTCGACATTAACAGAAACAAAAAGGTTGTCTATACGAATGTCAAAAACTTCCCGGGCACTAACACCTGCATTGTATCGATGAACGATATCTCCGAACTCAAGCAGGCCGAGAAGGAGATACGTCTGTTGAACAATGAGCTCAACACCATAAACAAGGGGCTCCACCAGGAGATTGCATTACGTGAGAGTATCGAAAAGCAACTGCGGTATAAAGTAACCCACGACCACCTGACCGGCCTCCCCAACAGGGTTCTCCTCTTCGACCGCATGAAACAGGCTTTTGCTTTTGAAGCCCGTCATAATACGCTTATTGCACTGATGATCCTCGATCTGGATAATTTCAAAAACATCAACGACACTCTGGGGCACCTGTCAGGGGACATTCTTCTGAAAAAAGTGGCCGTGGCTCTTCAGAAATGCATGCGACAGTATGACACCGTAGGCCGGCTGGGCGGTGACGAATTTGTTATTATCATTAATGATGCCGACACGATACAGGATATCATTACATTTACAGAGAAGGTTCAGGATATCTTCCAGGAACCATTCGATATTCTAGGGCATCAGGCGTTTATGACAACCAGTATAGGCGTGGCGGTATACCCTCTCCATGGATCCACAATTGAAATGCTGTTGAAAAAAGCGGATATGGCAATGTATGTAGCAAAAAAAGAGGGTCGAAATACATTCAGGTTTTTCTCGGACTCGATGGACATAAAGGATGGAGATCAACAGCTCGGTATGAGACGAAAACGGCGCGTGACCCAGATGGAGGAATCGGCCCGAATCAATTTTTTTTCTCAAGTCGATAAAGCGTCGAATATTGACCAACTTCTGCATTGATTGTAGCTAAACCAGAGGTAAGCCATGAAAAAGGCAGGCAATCAGAGCCATCTGAAAACGCTGGAACATATCCCGCTGTTTTCATGTCTTCTGCCGGCTGAACAGTCAACACTAAATAAGATTATCAAGGAGATGCGTTTCAAGAAAAATTCGATCATCCTCATGGAAGATGACTCAAAAAATTTCATGTACGTAATCTTTTCCGGAAAAATTAAGGTTATACGAATAACTCCCGACGGGAAGGAGCAGATCCTGGTCATCCGCAAGCGGGGGGATTTTTTTGGCGAGATGACACTGCTTGACGGGAAGTCCCAACCGGCAACAATTGTTGCTATGGAAGACGCGGTGGTGGGATTGATCTCAAAGGTCGAGTTTGAACAGTATTTCATGAAAGATACGTCGGTTCTAAAGCAGATTATCTCCATGCTCTGCGAGCGGCTGAGGGAATCCTGGGTAATGCTGCGGGTACTCGGCCTGCCGGATGCGGAGACCAGGGTTCGGGCGGTGCTGGCTCATATCAGCTCGGTTTACGGTATCAAGGATGTACGGGGAATCATGATTCCGTTCAAGCTTACCCATAAGGAAATAGCAGATTTTGCAGCTCTTGCCAGAGAAACGGTGAGCAGGTTGTTGACACGGTTAACCCAGTCAGGTGAAATAGAAATTATCGGCAGAAAAACTATTATCCTCACACATTCATTTACAAATCCGAAATGAGGCTCCTGCGCCTTAATCCAATCGCCATCTCAACTCAGATCAGCCCTTTCTCCCGCAAGTCATTCACATGCGACTTTACCAGCGGCAGTTCCCGCTCCAGTGCGGTTACAAGCTCTTTGACATTTTCGTGATTATCCCTGGTTGCGTGATACTGGAGGTCGTTGCAGATTTCGGAGAGCTTCTGCAATCCCAGGTTTCTGCTCCCTCCCAGAAGAAAATGTGCTGTTTCGGACACACTTGAATAATTTTTCTCTGCCGCCGCCGCATGCAGGGCCGGAATATATTTCTCGACATTTACCAAATACGGTTCGACTACTGCTGGTACGAAGTTTTTACCGACTTTCTTGAATATTTGCAGCATATCCTGCAGTCGCAACGCATTAAACACTTCTCCTGACGGGACTTCACAGCTTCTCTTCTCAAAATGCGGCACAAGCGACTGATGGGAATGCTGCCGCAGAGGAACTGACCAGCGCGTGACAATCTCCTGCAGTTTGCTGGAGCGTATCGGTTTGCTCAAGTACTCATCCATTCCGGCCGAGAGACATTTCTCCCGAAATCCTTTGATGGCGTTAGCCGTGAGAGCGACAATAATGGTGTGCATTTTGTTGCTCTCCAGTCGCCGTATCTCTTTGGTTGCCTCAAATCCGTCCATGTCCGGCATGCTGCAGTCCATAAAAACAATATCGTAGTGATGACGGCAAGCCATCGCAACGGCCTCCCTTCCGCTTGAGACCATGTCTACCTTGCAACCGATGAACTGCAGCATGGTAGTCACTACAATCTGACTGGACGGGTTGTCCTCTGCCACAAGTACCCGCAACTGCCTGAATGTTTCCGGGGAGTGGTCACAATCCAATTTGGCAGGCACGTTGGCAGACCCGATTGTATTTTCCAAGGCATGGGTTCCGCATTTTCTCTGCTGTGTACTGAGAGACACAACTGTAACAGCATCCATGATCCGATGCGGATGAAAAGGCTTTGATAAGAACGCAGAAAAAATAGTGTCGGGAAAATCCGGAGCCTTACCTGAGTCATTTGAGTGCGGTGAGAGAAGTATTAGTTGGGTATCGCCAATACGCGCATCCGCTTTTACGATCTTGCCAAACTCGATGCCATTCATTCCCGGCATGTTCTGATCTATCATCGCAATCCGGAACGGGTCATTGTCACGTTGAGCGTTTTTCATCATCTGCAGAGCTTTTTCTCCGGAAGAAGCCAGATTGCAGCGCAGTCCCCAGAAGGTAAGGTGTTTTGACAGAATCAGGCAATTATGCCGGATGTCATCCACCAACAGTACGCGAATGCCGGCCAAATGCGGGTACTCGGCAGGTTCCGCCCTGAAAGATGTGTCCAGAGGCAAAGTCAGGGTAAACCAGAAGGTAGAACCTTTGCCGGCACGGCTCTTCACGTCGATTGTGCCGCCCATCAATTCCACCAGGTTTTTGCAGATGGCGAGCCCGAGTCCGGTGCCTCCGCTCTTGCGGTATGAGGAGGATTCAACCTGGTAAAACTTTTGGAACAACCTGGAAAGCGCTTCCTCCGGGATGCCGATGCCGGTATCTGTGACCTTGATCCTGAGCGAAGTTGCGCTATCGCTGGTGTCGAAACATTCCACGGAAATAATAATATGGCCTTGGTCGGTAAATTTAATCGCGTTGCCGGCCAGGTTTACCAATACCTGCCTGATTCGCCCCGAATCCCCGATCAAATTTGTCGGTATTTCCGGGGAACAGCTGATAATCAGCTCTACCTGCTTGGCTGCCGTTCTTGGCGCAAGGAGTTCACCAACATTTTCGAGTACGGAACGTAAATCAAAGGGAGCAGGTTTGATTTCAATCTTCCCCGACTCTACCTTCGAAAAATCGAGGATGTCGTCGATAATATCAAGCAGAGTCGTTGCGGCATTGAGTATGCAATTGGCGAAAAGGTGCTGCTGTTCGGACAATGGCGTTTTAAGCAGCAGGTCTGACATGCCGATGACACTGTTCATGGGGGTGCGTATTTCATGGCTCATTGTGGCCAGAAAATCACTTTTTGCCTGGTTGGCGGTTTCGGCGTTGTTCTGTGCGGCAATGAGTTCATGAGACTGCTGTACTATCAGGTTTTGCGAAGTCTTGAGCTCGTTCATGTAGCGTAAAATTTTCTCTTCCGCCAGATGCCGTTCCGTAATATCGCGAACGATAACGAGGACTTCGTCAGTACCGCTGCGGACCGAACGTAACTCCAGATAGTGGGGAGTACGCTGTACCGATACCTTCAGGCAGAGCTGTAAATCATGAGACGGAAGTCCGAAGTTGATATCATTGTAACTGCCGGTTTCAGCCCCTGGTGACAGCACATCAGCTATCTTTTTTCCGATCAGGTCATCGGGGACAAATGAAAAATCAGTTGAGTCAGGTTTCTGGCAGTAAAGGATGGTGCCGTCATTCCGGCATCGGAAAATAAGATCGGGTATGGCCCTCAACAGGGCAAGCGTTTTCAGCTCACTCTGGATAAGCTCTTTCTCCATCTGTTTCTGGATGCGCTCCTGGGTCTGCTTGTAGAAGGCCATCTCGACACAGTGCTTGAGATGGTTGATATTGACCGGTTTTTCAATGAAAGCAATCGAGTTCGATATTTTGGACCGGGAGAAGGTAGCGTCATCTCCATGCGCCGTAAGAAAAATGACCGGTATATCCACTGCGGCGCAAATCAGGTTGGCGGCAGTAATGCCGTCCATGCTGCCCACCAGGGTGACATCCATCAGGATCAGATCGGGAAGCACTGATAATGCCGTTGTAACGGCATCTTCACCGTTGTCAACGGTCGCAACTACATCGTACCCAAAACGAACCAGTACCTTGCTGAGAACCTGGGCTGCTTGAGTCTCATCCTCAACAATCATTATCCGGTAAATTCGCGCCAAATTAATGCCTCCCCTTAGTGGTCTGACTCCAATTGCCATGCGCGGAAAATCATAAGTAATGGCGGAAAGCTGAATCATTCGATTGTAGCCGTAAATGCAGCAATTGCAAATAACGGCTCATAGTTTTTCAATGCTATGGAGTAAAAGGTGCCAAGTGGACGCAGCTCACGGCCGAACAGTCCTGCCGCCTGCTGATGACTGCGGTTCCCGGTGGAAAAAAGCTATTATCCCGGGTGCCCGGTTCACTCCACCGTGACGCTCTTTGCCAGGTTCCTCGGTTGATCGACATCCTTTCCTTTCAATATCCCAAAGTTATATGCCAGAAGCTGGAGCGCTACTGTAAATAGAACTGAAGAGAGGGCCTCTCCGGCCCAGGGGATGTGCAGGGTAAATTCTGCTCTCCTGCCGGTTTCGGAATCCCCCTCGGAACATAAGGCAATTACCCTGCCACCCCTGGTTATGACCTCCTCCATGTTGGATTGAACCTTGACAAGATGCCGGTCGTTCGGCGCCAGGATAAAAACCGGCATTTCCTTGTCGATCAAGGCAATCGGCCCATGTTTCATCTCACCGGCCGGATACCCATCGGCATGGATATAAGAAATCTCCTTCAGCTTGAGAGCCCCTTCCAGCGCAATGGGGTAGCTGATACCACGCCCTAGGTAGATGGCATCCCATGAGGTCAGGTACTCACAGGCGATCTCCTCAATCTGGGGGTCAAGTCCCAGTGTTTTTTCAACCAGACCCGGTAATCCGCTCAGCGCGGCGATCATTTCCTGTCCCTTTTTCAGGCCAATACTGCCATTTGCGCGACCGAGGCGAATAGTCAACAGATAGAGGGCTACAAGCTGGGTAGTAAAGGCTTTGGTTGATGCGACACCGATTTCCAGACCGGCGTGTGTGTAGATCACCCCATCCGATTCACGGGGAATGGACGAATCGACAACATTGCAGATTGAAACGATATGCGCATCCTTGCCTCGTGACTCGCGCAGTGCTGCCAGCGTGTCGGCCGTTTCACCCGACTGGGAAATCGGAATTACCAGGGTTTTTTTCGATATGAGTGGGTTGCGGTAGCGAAATTCCGAGGCAATCTCCACATCTACGGGTATCCGGCAATGTTCCTCAATCAGGTATTTCCCTGCCAGTGCCGCATGCCACGAAGTGCCGCACGCGACCAGACAGAGCCTCTCAAATGATTTTATCTCGCTGTCGTTCAGATTCAGTCCTTCCAGGAAAACATCTCCTTCATCCTCCCGCAGACGACCTGCAACAACATTCCTGATTGATTGCGGTTGTTCATGAATCTCTTTGAGCATAAAATTCGGATAACCACTTTTTTCAGCCCTGATTGGAGACCAGTCAATATGCCGCGACTTCTTTGAGATTTCCCCGCCGTCAATGGTGCTGAATTTTACCCCTCCATCTCGAAAAACCGCCATTTCACCATCCTCCATGATCACCATCTCCCGGGTGTTGGTAATAATGGCGGGCATATCCGAGGCCACAAAAAATTCATTTCCCCTTATTCCGATTACCATTGGGGAGCCTGATTTTGCCGCAATCAGTGTTTTGTTGTCCTTTAGGCTCAGAATGCAGAGAGCGTATGCGCCGCGTAAATCTTTTAACGCCTGCCGGACAGCATCCTCGAGGGACCCGGCTGTTTTGAATTTTTCATCAATGAGATGGGAAACAACCTCGGAATCAGTTTCAGACACGAACTGATGTCCTTTGCTTGCCAGTTCATCCTTCAGCAGCAGATAGTTTTCGATGATGCCATTATGCACAATCACTACGTCCCCTCCCTTGTGGGGATGAGCATTTGCTACGGTTGGCTTGCCGTGTGTTGCCCAGCGGGTATGCCCTATGCCGATATTCCCGTGCAGCGGCTGTTCCTTGAGAAGGCGTTCAAGATTTACCAGTTTTCCGGAACTGCGCCGGATCTCTAATTCACCTGAATCCATCGTGCAGATTCCGGCTGAGTCATAGCCTCGATATTCCAGCATTTTCAGCCCGCTCATGATAACCGGAGTGGCGTCCTGGTTTCCCATGTAACCTACAATGCCGCACATAAAATTTCCTCCCCTCCATGGTGCGTTATTATCTTTGAATGCGGTAATTGCAGCATAAACGTGCTGCTGCATGCACAGAATGCTGTTCACATACTGTGCCAGCGGCAGAGGACTATTTACTGTTATAATATTGAAGTGTTATGGCAACTGAACCGGCTTTGCCAGCAGGCAGTCCGGTCTTAAAAAGAGGAGAGGGGGATGTGATGACATGCTAGCAAAGCAACAGCTGCACGAAGTCCGCACGATGTTACAAATTTTACCAGTGTTAATTTCGTGGTGAAGAGGTCATCCGAGGTTGGTCGCAATGGCGCATTACAACGGTGCGCCCAGACGCTTGCTGAGTGTTTGTCGCGCAATGCCCAGCAGTAGTGCCGCTGAACGCTGATTGCCGCTGGTCAGATTCATTGCCGATGAGGTCAAATAATCTTCCATCTCCTTCAGGGTTGGAAAACGTCCGAAAAATCCGTACAACGCCTCGTCAACTTCCTTGCTCGGCAACAGCAGTTCTGCATTAGTCCGGCTGCAATTGTTTTCTGCAATACCGACAAAGCAGTCGAGAGTCAGCAAGCCGGAAGTGTAGCGGGCAACGGCATCGGAGACCATGGCATGAAGTTCCCGGACATTGCCTTCGAAATGATAGGTTGATAGAAGAGCTGTTACTTCCCGTGAAGGAGCTGGTTTGATTTTACCGAGTGATTTCGAGGCCTTTTCCAGAAAATAGTCCAGCAGTAACGGAATGTCCTCGCGACGTTCCCGAAGCGGCGGTATCTGGATGTGGTGGGCGCACAGCCGGTAGTAGAGGTCCTTGCGGAATTTGTTGGTGGCAATAAGGGAGGAAAGATCCTTATTGGTTGCAACAATCAGGCGGGCATCCGTTTTCTTCAGAACATCTGACCCTACGGGGTAGAATTCCTGCTCCTGAATAAGCCGCAGCAGCTTGATTTGGGAACTATCGTTCAAATCGCCGATTTCATCAAGAAACAGGGTGCCGCCGGCAGCTGTACAGATAAGACCGTCACGCGACTGGTCTGCGCCGGTAAATGCCCCTTTTTTGTGACCGAACAGGGTGTCGGAAAACATATTGTCATCAAGTCCGGCGGCGTTGACCGTGACAAATGCCCCTTTTCTGCCGCTTAACGCTCCAAGTGCCCTTGCAACCAATTCCTTGCCGACGCCGGTTTCGCCCGTAACCAATATCGGTTGGTCTGATTTTGCGACAACCTCAATGTACTTGAAGGTGGCCCGCATCTTTTGGCTGGTCGTAATTATGGCATCGAATGCTGCAGGATGCTCCAGGCGGTCGTTGAGCAGATATTCCCGCAAACTGCGATTTTCCTGGGACAATTCATTGGCAAGGAGAGCATTCTCGACACTCAGTATCAGTCGCTCGATTTTCACCGGCTTTGTGAGAAAATCAACAGCTCCTGCTTTTATGCAGCTTACCGCCGTATCGATGTCATCGGATGAAGTCATAACTATTACCGGAATGTGAGAAAAATCACGAATCAGTACAGGAAGCAGATCCAGGCCGGATACATGCGGCATCATCAGGTCAAGGATGATGATCGATACGGGGTTGTCTTCAAGAAACTGCACGGTTTTTCTGCTGTCGGTGAGTGTGAGGACATTCGTTATACCTTCACTCTCCAGGGCGGTAACCTGTATTTCAACTACTATAGAATCATCGTCTATCAATAAAATCGGCAATTGCGAGCATATTTTGGAGTTCATGATGATCCCCCCTTTCCAGGCAGTGGAAGAAGTGCTGCTGTCGTCAAGAAACAGTAATGATCGATTTTAAGCGTTTACTTATGGTTTGGCGTGTGACCCCCAATATTGAAGCGGCGACCGCATAGTTGCCTTCAGAAATCTTCAAGGCCTCAACTAACAGATAGTCTTCGATCTCGCGGAAAGTGGGCAGGCCGCCAAAAAGACCATAGATTCCTGCGGCAGTGGCTGCGGGCTCTGAGGATGGGGCTGGAGAGTGCTGCTGCGCCGCTGCAGTAATTCCGGAAAAATTATCAAGGGACAACACACCATCTTCATTGCGTGCTACAGCGTCACTGACTCTGGCCTTCAGTTCCCTGATGTTGCCGGTAAAATCATTTTCCACCAGTGCCTTGGTGAGTTCGGGCGAGACGGCAGGGATGCTCTTGCAAAAGTGCAGTGCTGCCTCTTCGATAAAACTGTCAAGCAGAAGAGGGATGTCTTCACGCCTCTCGCGGAGCGCAGGAATGTGAATCATATGGGTGCAGAGGCGGTAATAAAGGTCTCTGCGGAAGCGCCCCTCCTTGATGCGTTCCTGCAGGTCCACATTTGTCGCCATAACAATCCGTGCTGAACTGGTTTTGACAAGATCGGCCCCGACCGGGTAATATTCCCGCTCCTGCAGGAGACGCAGAAGTTTGACCTGTGACAACTCACTCAAATCCCCGATTTCATCCAGAAACAGTGTCCCCATTGCGGCCTTGCTGATCAATCCGTCACGGTACTGGTCCGCGCCCGTGAAGGCTCCCTTCTTGTGGCCGAAGAGAGTGTCTGAAAACATAGCGTCGTCAAGGCCGGCGACATTGATGCTGACGAATTGCCCCCTGGCTTTGCTGATCCGGTGGATCGCCCCCGCAAACAGTTCTTTGCCGACGCCGGTCTCCCCCGTGATCAGTACCGGATGTGGCGAGCATGCGATGACCTCCGTATATTGGAAGATAGAGCGCATCTTCCTGCTGACGGTCTTTATCTCGGCAAACGCCTCGGCGTGTTCCAATCGGTCGTTGAGCAGATATTCCTTAAGAGACGAGACGTCCTGCCGGGAGTAATTGAAATCCAGTGCGTTCTCTGCTGCCGAGATCAGTCGTCCGGGTTCTCCCGGCCTGACGATATAATCGACGGCTCCCGATTTCATGCAGTTGACGGCAATTTCCACATCACTGAGCGTTGTTTCAACGACAATCCGGATATTCGGATGTTCCCTGCGGATTCGCGGCAGCAGTTCGGCACTGTTCATGGCAGGGGTCATATCGAGAACTATCAGGGATACGGTCTGCTGTTCGAGAAGCGGCAGGGCGGTGCGGCTGTCCGCAAGGACAATCGCATGACCGATGCCGGCATCTGAAAACAGTAACCGGTTATTTTCCAACGTCTGGGGGTCGTCACCGACCAGCAAAATCGTACGTTGTCTATCCGGCGGTATTACCATCAACAAATCCCCCTTCCGCAATAAAATGCAGTCTCGGATATATTTAACATCCTTAATTCGTAGCGCATTAAAGTAAAATGTCAAGAAGTCACCCAAAAAAACATTACACCGTATTCATTTTACCGATTAGTGTCGTTGAAAAGCGAGGCTCCATTGTTAACAACGTCAAGAAACTTTACATTCTCCAAGAATCTTTTTGATACGCCACTCTTTCACTGTTCGACTCTTTAAGAAGTTCCGGAGTAACATTTCACCATATGAAGCGTCGTGAGGTCCGGCAGGCTAACATGCCGTTATCGCGTAATTTTATGCATCATGCCTGCTGGCACGGTATGTGATATCAATGTGGGGTAACACGACCTTTTTCAGCAGGTGAACAGATGACCTTTTCCGAGTCACTTCACAGCAGTCGATACGAACTGATACTGGCAATCGTGCTGGTGTCCGGGCTCTTCGGCACCATCGTGACCGGGATGGCAGCGGACTGGTACCATGACGATAACTATTCGCACGGTTTTCTCGTGCCGCTGATTGCCGGTTACTTTCTTCGTGAGCGCTGGAACGATCTGAAAACCGCCAACGTTGCACCTTCCGGCATCGGCACTGTCGTCATTGCTTGCGCCCTTCTGCAACTGTACATATCCTCGCTTGCCAATGAGTCCTTTACCGCCCGCACCTCTTTGATTGTGCTGATTGCCGGAATGGTGCTCTATTTCTTCGGAACGGAAATTTTCAGGGTAACCCGCGTGCCGCTTCTCTACCTGCTCTTCATGGTTCCTCTGCCGTACATCGTCTACAATTCACTCGCCTTACCGTTGAAGATGTTTGTCAGCTGGGTTTCGGTCGGCTTTTTGAAAGCGATCGGACTCGCAGTGGTGCGGGAAGGAAATATCATCATGTTCCCGAGCATCACCCTCGAAGTTGCCGACGCATGCAGCGGCATGCGGTCGCTTGTTTCCATACTCGCCCTCAGTACCGCCTACGCCATTTACCTGCAGGTATCACACGTCAAGCGATGGGTTATCATCGTTTCCTCAATCATTATCGCAATCGCAACCAACGCACTGCGGGTAATTGTAACCGGCATTCTGGCCAATTATCAGGGTGCAGCCGCCGCCCAGGGGTTTTTTCACGAATTTGCCGGCATGGCGGTATTTACGCTAGCGATGGTCCTGTTAGCGGGGTTGGGCCTGTTACTGCGGGAAAAAACATCATGATCACCAGGTATCGTTTCATACGCTTCTATCTGTTGCTTATACTGACCTGGGCCTGTATTCACCTGACCCCCAGGACAGCGGTTCCGGTCGTCAGGCCACTTGACCAATTCCCGACCGTATACCGGGAATGGCGAATGGTCTCCCAGGAACGGTTCAGTGAAATCATACTTTCCGTGCTGAAACCGACCGATTATCTATCAAGGAGTTATGAGGGGTCTAGGGTCAGTCGTGTTGGCCTCTATATCGGCTATCACGATGGCGGGAAGGAAAGCGGAGAGATCCATTCACCGAAAAATTGTCTGCCTGGAAGCGGGTGGCAACAGATATCTGCCGAGAGGATGCATCTCGGCACACCGCCCAGCAAAATCAGCCTGATAAAAGCGGTCTACCAGAAGGGCGAGAATCGTGAGCTGTTTCTATACTGGTTTCAGGTGCAGGATAAAACATTGTCGGATGAATACTCACTAAAACTGGCCGGAATAACCAACTCGGTCATACACGGACGTAAAGATGCCGCATTTATCCGCATTTCTGTCCCGTTCGAAGTTGATGAACATGAAGCTGCGGCTGCAGGAGTCCGTTTCATAATGGATTTTTACCCGCTGATTCGCGATTTTCTCCCGGCTTAGCCGGTTGAAGGCTTCCATAAGTATGCCAGAGAGGTAACAGTGTGAATACACAAAGACTAGTCTCGGTTATCGGTCTCGGTTATGTAGGTCTTCCCGTCGCAGTGGCCTTCGGTAACGAGGCGACAACGATCGGCTTCGACATCAATCAGAGCCGTATCGCGGAACTGCAACGAAACCATGATAGAACAGGGGAAGTCCCGTCGCAGGATCTCGCCGCTGCAGATATCCTCTTTACCGCCGATACTGATCAGCTGAAGCATGCCGACTTCCATATCATCGCGGTTCCCACACCTGTCAACAATGCCAAACAGCCGGATCTTTCCCTGCTCATCAGCGCTTCGAAAACGGTAGGTAAGGCCCTGAAAAAAGGGGATATCGTCGTCTACGAATCAACGGTCTACCCCGGTGCCACCGAAGAGGAGTGTGTGCCGGTTCTTGCCAGGGAATCCGGGCTTACCTGCGGGCTCGATTTCAAGATCGGTTACAGCCCGGAACGGATCAACCCCGGCGACAAGGAACACACTTTCACAAAGATCAGGAAAGTCGTCTCGGGGCAGGACGCCGAATCCCTTGAAATTATAGCCCATACCTATGAAAGGGTCGTGACTGCAGGTGTCCACCGGGCTCCCAGCATCATGGTGGCGGAGGCGGCAAAAGTGATCGAAAACACCCAGAGGGATCTCAATATTGCCCTCATGAACGAACTGTCGCTGATATTCGACCGTTTGGGGATCGATACCGGAGATGTACTTAAAGCCGCCGGTTCCAAATGGAACTTTCTGCCGTTCAAGCCGGGACTGGTGGGAGGACATTGTATCGGCGTCGATCCATATTACCTGACCCATAAGGCAGAGAGGATTGGCTACATTCCGCAGGTGATCCTGGCCGGGAGACGGATCAATGACGGCATGGGAAAATTCATTGCCCATCAAACGATAAAGGAGATGATCCATGCCGGGCACTATATTTCCGGCAGCACCGTCACCGTGCTTGGGCTGACATTTAAAGAAAACTGCCCTGATCTTCGCAACTCGAAGGTGGTCGACATTATCCGCGAATTGGAAGATTACGGGGTTGCCGTGCAGGTTCACGACCAACTGGCTGACCCCGCTGAAGCCCTCCGGGAATATGGCATATCACTTGTCAGGCTGGAAGATCTGAAGCCGGCGGCAGCAGTTGTCTCCGCCGTTGCCCATGATGCCTATCTGCGCTGGTCCATTACGGACCTGTCGATTCTGCTGGTTGATGACCGTCCGGTGCTGATCGATGTAAAGGGGATATTTGAATCCGACCTGCTGAACGATGCGGGGATTCGATCCTGGCGTTTATAATTGAGGAACAGCCATGACAGCCTACGATATCTTACGAAGCGAAATGATCAAAGCGCCGAAACGGTGGCTGGTTACCGGGGTAGCTGGTTTTATCGGCTCCAACCTTCTGGAGGAGCTGTTGCTGCTTGATCAGCAGGTGGTGGGGCTCGACAATTTATCCACCGGCAAACGGGAAAATCTCAATGATGTTCAGGCGCTGGTAAGCGCACATCAGTGGAGACAATTCAACTTCATCGAAGGGGATATACGCCATCTCGGCACATGCCAAGCGGCATGCACAGGTGTGGATGTAATACTCCATCAGGCGGCGCTCGGCTCGGTTCCCCGCTCAATTGAGGATCCGCTGAACTCGAACGAGAATAATGTAAGCGGGCATCTCAACATGCTCAAGGCGGCTTGCGACAAGCAGGTAAAACGGATGGTGTATGCTTCCAGCAGCGCCGTCTATGGAGATGCCCCCGCCCTGCCCAAGGTCGAAGATGCCTGCGGGCGGCAACTTTCACCGTACGCCGTCAGCAAGATGGTAAACGAATTGTATGCCCATGTATTCACGCAGCTCTATGGCCTGGAGACGGTTGGGCTTCGCTACTTCAATGTGTTCGGTCCACGGCAGGACCCGGATGGCGCGTACGCCGCGGTCATTCCCCACTGGATATCGGCATTGAGGGCCTGTGAGACAGTGCATATCAACGGTACCGGAGAAACCAGCCGGGATTTCTGCTACATAGGAAACGTGGTACAGGCCAATCTGTTGGCAGCCCTGACAAACAACCGGGAGGCGGTCAATCAGGTCTACAATGTCGCACTCAACAAGCGCACCACGCTCAGCGAACTGTATTACTGTCTGCAAAAGATCATGCAGCCATACCGGGATCACCCTGTCGAAAGCCGCCCGGTTTACCGTGACTTTCGACAGGGTGACGTACTCCACTCGCAGGCGGACATCAGCAAGGCAAAGCGGCTGCTGGGATATGCCCCCACCCATTCCGTCGAAGAGGGGCTGGAAGCGGCTATGGGGTGGTACATGAAGAAACTGCCGTGTGAAATACGGACGGAGACACCATGTTAATGGTCCTTTCCATAATGGCAGTCATTAGTGCAGCCATGTTTCCTCTCTATTTCGTGCTTCGGAAGGACGTCGCCTCCCCGCCCGTCCCGCTCTCCCTTGCAGTCGCGATGTCTGCGCTTCTGGAACTGTTTGACCTGCTGCTGTTGTGCAATCCTGAACAGATCTATTTCTGGAAAAAGTTTTCTCTTGTGTCGGAAGCCGTTCTGCTGCCGATCTGGCTCTTGTTCACCCTGACCTACGCAAGGCAGAACTGGCAAAGCACCGTCACGATTCCTTTCCGGTTCCTGCTGGCATCATCTCCACTTTTGGCGCTTCTTGCGCTCATGCTTCCCATCCGTTCTTTCGTATACTCGCCGGACTTTGTCACGGAAAAAGTTCTCTTCCTCAGTAATTACGGCTTTATCTTCTATCTTCTGGTGCTTGTCTGCCTCGTCGCCTCCCTTATCCAACTGGAACAGACCTTGTCGAACACGACCAGCCCATCTCGCTGGAAGATAAAATTCGAGTTGCTGGGAGCGGGGGCTTTTCTTTCGATGCTCGTCATATACTACAGTCAGGCTCTTCTCTTTCGCACGATCAACATGCAACTGGTCCCGATGCGTTCCGTGGTACTGATCGCCGCCGTGGCGATGATGGCCTATTCCCGGCTGAAACGCGGCAGCGGCGTTTCCGTCCACGTTTCGCCGCAAATGGCATGCAAATCGGCGGTTCTGCTTGCTGTTGGTATGTACATCATTTTCCTCGGGCTTGTCGGTGAGGGTATGAAATATTTCGGCGACGGGTTTCAGCGCTCGATGATATTCGCCCTTGTCTTTTTTGCCGGACTTGGACTGTTCATCATTCTCCTTTCAGAAACAGTCAAGCGCAGAGTCACGGTTTTTATTCACAAAAACTTCTACCAGACCAAGTACGACTACCGGACCCAATGGATTCAGTTCACGGAGCGGCTTTCTGCATCGCAAACAAGGGAGAACCAGTTGCATTCGATCGTTTCGGAATTCTGTGACACTTTCGGGATGGGATCGGGGGCCTTGTTCATAATTAACCAGGAGCGTGATCAGTATCAACAGGCGGCCGGTATTGCATTGGACGGCGATGATATTGCTTTCGGCATCAGCGACTCTGCAATTGAAACATTGGCCAGCAGCAGATGGATTGTTGATTTGCGGAATGACGAGGCGGTGACTGAAAACGCCCGTCATCGGGCATTTTTTAGCGGAGCAGACGCATGTTTCATCATTCCGCTCATCATGAACGAAGCGGTTGACGGCTTTATTGTGCTGGGTCGGCCTCACAGTAATGAAGAAATCTATACCCATGAGGATTTCGACCTGATGAGAACCCTTGCAAAACAGGCCTCAGCGGCACTTCTTAACCTGCGCCTTTCTGACCAGTTGGCTTGTTCGCGCGAGTTGGCGGCAATCGGAAAGGTTTCAACATTTGTAATGCATGACCTGAAGAATCTCGTGTCGGCCGTTTCGATGTTGCTCGAAAATGCACAGGAACATATTAACGTACCCGCCTTTCAGAATGATCTTCTCATGTCCCTCGGAAATACTGTTGTCAAGATGAGAAACATAATTGCCCGTTTGAAACATCTGCCGGAGAAAAAAACGCTGCAGCTGACTCCTGTCGATCTGCTGCAGATGGCGCACGATACCGCCGCGATGGTCACCGGCAGGACACTGGAGGTGACAGGAACCAGTGTGATAGCAGAAGCGGACAGGGAAGAACTGCAGAAAGTCGCGCTCAATCTCATGCTGAATGCGGTTGAGGCTACCGACGGGAGTACACCGGTAAGAGTGGAGGTGGGAGAAAACGGCAGCCCATTCATTCGTGTAAAGGATGAGGGGTGCGGTATCCCTGCAGCATTCCTGCGGCACGTACTTTTCAAGCCTTTCACCAGTACGAAGAAACAGGGCATGGGAATAGGACTATATCAAAGTCGGCAGATTATCGAGGCCCATGGTGGCCGGATCGAAGTTGAGAGCCGTATCGACCATGGTTCCGAATTCACCGTCTGGCTGCCAAAGATGCAGTCGGATACGGCCTAGCGCACAGGTGCTTATGGAAAAGCTCGTTATAGTTGAGGACAACCAGGAAATTCGCAGCCAACTCAGCTGGGGGCTGGTATCAGATTACGAGGTCTTCGTTGCCGGTGACCGCCTGGAAGCGCTCTCGCTTGTAAAAAAGCATGCTCCAAAAGTGATTACGCTTGACCTTGGCCTGCCGCCTGACGAAAAGGGATGCGAAGAAGGTTTTCGCTGCCTTGAGGAAATTCTCCATAGAATCCCCTCCGCAAAGGTGATCATGATTACCGGCAATGAAGAGCGGGAGAATGCGCTAAAGGCAGTTCAGAACGGAGCGTACGACTATTACAGCAAACCCGTTAATCTGACCGAACTGAAGGTTATTCTCAAAAGGGCTTTTCACCTGGCAGCCATCGAAAAGGAAAATTCACGCCTGCAAAGCGGCATTGACCACAAATGTCTCAGTCCGGGGGGGATAATCGGTACATCGCCACGAATGCTGGAGGTCTACTCCTCCATTCATCGGGTCGCTTCATCAGACGTGGCGGTGCTTATTACCGGCGAAAGCGGAACGGGAAAGGAGTTGGTGGCCAAAGCGATTCACGAGCTCAGCCCAAGAAAATCAAAGGACTTCATCGCCATAAATTGCGGGGCAATTCCTGAAAACCTGCTGGAATCAGAACTGTTCGGCTACGAAAAGGGAGCATACAGCGGGGCCAATGCGCGTGTTCAGGGAAAAGTCGAATACGCCAACAAAGGGACACTTTTCCTTGATGAAATCGGGGAACTGCCACTCAACCTGCAAGTCAAACTGCTACGGTTTCTCCAGGAAAAAACCATTCAACGAGTTGGAGGAAGAGAAGACATAGGCGTAGATGCCCGCATCATAGCAGCCACCAACAGGGATATCATCAAGGAAACGGAAGCGGGCACGTTTCGCGAAGATCTTTTCTACCGGATCTCGGTCATCCACATTAAATTGCCGCCACTGCGTGATCGCGGAGAGGATATCATGCTGTTGGCAAACTTCTTTCTCCGCCGCTGCGGCAATGAATTCGGGAAAAAAGCGCGACGTTTCAGCGCCGAATCCGTGAAACTGCTTGAATCATATGAATGGCCCGGCAATGTGAGAGAGCTGGAGAACAAGGTGCAGCGGGCAGTCATCATGTCCGACAGCACAATCATTGACCCCGAAGTCCTGGATTTTTCATTTAAATCGGTCAGGGAGGGAATCCATTCATTTGCCAATCTGACCTTGAAAGACGCCCGCGAAATGGTCGAGCGGGAAATGGTTGTTGCAGCCATTGAAAACCAGAGGAACAACATGGCCAAGGCGGCGCACGTGTTGGGAATCAGCAGGCCGACCCTCTATGACTTAACAAAAAAACACCGGATTGACAAAATGCCTGATTAGGGGATGCGGACATATATTTTCTGTCACAGGGTCAGGCAGGATATCGGCAAACGCCGCCAGGACATCTGCTGACAGGCATGCACAAAAAAAAGCTGCCCTCTCGTCTGAAAAGGCAGCTTTTCGCAGTCAACGGGCGATTCCGGTTTATCTGTTAATCACGGTAACATTTACCGCCGCGGATTGACCAGCGTTTCCTGCTGCGTCATACGCCTTGGCAGTGATGGTGTGGATGCCATTGGCGACTGTTCTGCTGTTCCAGCCGTAGGAGTAGGGAGCCGCAGTGTCGGTGGCTTTCAGTACGCCGTTGACGTAGTACTCAACCTTCTTTACCCCGACATTGTCAGATGCGGATGCTGTGATGTAGACAGTCCTTCTGACCGTCGCATTTGTGACAGGTGAAGTGATTGAGATCGTGGGAGCGGTCGTATCCGACACCGGGGTGACGGTATTGTTAACCGTGACCGCAACCGCTGAGGATTGTCCTACGTTGCCTGCCGCGTCATACGCTTTGGTGGTCAGAATGTAGGAGCCGTTAGCCAGTCCGGCGGTGTTCCATGAATAATAGTAGGGGTTCGAGGTGGTGTTTATGGAGCTCAATACTCCGTTTACGTATAATTCCACCTTCTTCACGCCGACGTTGTCATTGGCGGTTGCCGCAATGTTGATCGTCCTGCTCACTGTTGCACCGGGGGCGGGAGCGGTAATTGAGACCGTGGGAACGATTGTGTCGCCGGGCGGGATGACCACGATATTGTTCACCGTGACCGAAACAGCTGGGGATTGGCCAGCGTTACCCGCCGCGTCATACGCCTTGACCGTCAAGCTGCGGGCTCCGTTTGTTACGGAAGTTGTGTCCCAGCTATATGAGTAGGGTGCGGCTGTGCCGGTGGCTTTCAGCACGCCTTCGACATAGAACTCTACCTTGCTTACGCCTGCATTGTCGGAGGCGGATGCTGTGATGTTGACTGTCCCGCTGACTGTTGCATTGGCGGCGGGAGATGAGATGGATGCTGTCGGAGTGGTGGTATCGGCTACGGTGTTGTTTACGGTGACAGCAACTGCAGCGGATTGACCCACATTACCTGCTGCATCATAGGCCCTGGCGGTAATCATGAAAGTGCCGTTTGGTTCGGATAATGTGTTCCAGTTGCTGCTGTAGGGTGCCACATTGCCTGCTGCCAGGAGTACATTGTTTTTGTAGTACTCAACCTTGTTGATGCCAACGTTGTCGGCGGCACTTGCAGTAATTGTAACGGTTCCGCTGACAGAAACATTATTGGCAGGTGCTGTCAGGGAAACAGTCGGAATGGTCGTGTCCTTGACAACCGATACGGTAACGGTGCCTGACTGGGCAACATTGCCCGCCGCGTCATACGCCTTTGCCATTAAAGAATAGGTTCCTGCGGCAACAGCAGAGGTATCCCACGAGTATACGTAGGGGGTCGATGTGTCAGTAGCCATGACGGAGCCGTTGACGTAAAACTCTACTTTTGAAACCCCAACCGTGTCGGATGCATTTGTGGAAATTGTGACAGTTCCACTGATGGCAGCATTATTGGTTGGTGAGGAAATGGATACTGTCGGGGCGGATGTGTCGGCGGTACTGCTCCCACCAATTACGTAATTGGCCGCTATAGGAGTTGTTGACACTACAACGTCGTCAATGGCGTACCATTGATCAGCAGGAGAGGAGCTGAACGTATTGTTGCCATTGCCACCAAAAACCACGAGGTTGAATCCTACAGGGGTACCAGAAGCCTGCCAACGTAATTTTGTGGCATTGGTTTTTTGAACGCCATCAATCCACATCTGGAGGATACCATCATTTGCTCCGACGGTATTCATCTTAATATGGTATACGACCTTATGCCATGACCCGTCGAATAACTCGCCAACATCAGAGGGAGATTTGGTGGGGGTACTATATTCATAAGGATCCTCAATCTGCTCTACACCATAGTTACATACAGTTCGGCCGTTCCATACGGTAGTATCGGTACAGACGCCTCTGAAGACCGTACCGTTATCGTCAGGATATCCCCTTAATGGATCCATGTGCCGCCAACCATATGTACTGTTCTTTGGCTGCACAAGCATGCTTGGAGAAGGGCGGACTCCTTGGGTGAATTCATCGAACCAGTTGGTTGCCAGGTTGCCTTTACGTTGTATCCGAAAAAACTTGAAGTAATTTTCAACGGCCGGCATTTGCCATGCAGATTGGCTCCTAACCCAGAATTGAACATAAAGTTCACTATACTCTGAGCCCAGGTACTTTATAATCATTCCATCACCTGGCCAATTTACTCCGCTGACGGATTCTTGTCTAATTACGGCAGTCTTTCCGCTACCTGTTGAATGATCCCCGCCGTAAGGAGGCGTGGCAATGCTGACAACAGGGTTCAATCCACCATAACCAGGAACGCTTCTGAATCCACTCCAATTTTCAGGGTATGAGCTTGCAGCACAGGTTGACGGGGAACCTACTCCCAGAGGTGAGCATTCTTTGCCATCAAACTGCCCATTTGAATTCCAGTCAGCATTTGAATCAAAATTGGTTTCGAAAACAACCGACGCATAACCGGGTGCCGCCATGAACGAAAGCATGCAGAACAACGCCAGCATTTGATAGAACTTCAGACTTTTGAAAATTGCTTCACACATAATATTTCTCCCTTTGTTGTAAGCTATCTGCCACTCAAGAACAGACCGCCGTTGATGCAAACAACCAAGGGAGGATCTGTTCCTTCGGCAGCCCGGCTGTCCTATATGTCAGGACCCGTAGCTTTGTGTCCCCAGGTCACCCTGGGTTTACCCTTTCGGAAACAGTACGTTCATTAGTTGTTTAATTAGCCGTCCATTTGCGCTCCCTTTCTTTTCGGTTAGAGGTGATTTCTTCTGCCGTTGCGTGTCGTTTTTCTGATCAGACTCATTTTTATACGTACTTTGGACACAAAAAAACCGGGTGCCAAATATCAAGTAGATTGATCTTCGGCAACCCGGCTGTCTCAGTGAGACCCTATAGGCTTTCCGCCCCATCCTCGCGGATGGTTGAGTATTATCGGTTATCTGTTATCCAGTTTTGTCTTACTTTAGCCGGTATAATGAAAAATATATGTGACGTCCATCACCAATGAGTTCAATTTCTTTAAGCAGGATAAGTGCTGATATTCGTTGAAAATATAAAAAGCCGGATGCCGAATCATTTTGATTTTCGGCAACCCGGCTGTCTTCTGGAGACCCTGTAGGCTTTCCGCCCCACCCTCGCGGGTGGTTGAGTATTATCGTTTATCGAAGTATGGCATTTCAAAATATGCGGTATATCTATCAAATCAAGGTAAGTGATATCCACCACAAAAGGCAGTATTGATTCTGTATGAACCTTTTGATACCTATGACCCTTGCCGTACGTTACTAACAAGTATTGATTCAGAAAGATGTGATTGAAATCACAAAAAAACTATTTCACGGTGACGTCCTCCATATAAACCGGTTCAAATGTGGGGAAGTGAGGATCAGGTTCATATCGAGATCTTTTTTCTTATGAAAACAAGCACAGAGAGTCCAACACCAAGCAATAGAATTGTGGAAGGCTCAGGGACAATGGGTGTAACATCTGCCAGGAATTTAATATCGTATTCTCCTGTTGCTCCATTTGTAGAGAATGAATTGTCGAGATATAATGCATTTATATGGTAGGCACTTAAATCAGGAATTGGGTGAAAGTAGATACCATGAGCAAAACCACCATCATTTGGAGGTGCGTCCAAGAACAAAATCTTGCCATAGAGCAAATTATTCAGATACATATACGTAAATTCATCTCGCTCAATTTCAGGTCGAGGAATATATGTCCTCTGGAACATATCAATTAACTTTTGAGTAGTCTGTGAGTATTGATCTATTTTAACAATAGTATTAAAGTCACTTTTGTAAATTCTTGCGAGATTAACTACGTTAACGTCGCAAACTTTGAATTCATATAGAAATAAGTCAGTATAACGGTCAGCATCATAAGTGCCTTTATAATCATATATTTGAATCATGCTTGCCAGTGATGAGCTTGCCCCGGTAATGACAGAAAAGAAGAGTATCAATAAAAATGATTTTTTCATGTCGTTCTCCGATCTGTTTTTATTTGCATCGAATATCAAGCATTTCTCGTGCCGACATAAAATATTTGTCATAACGGAGTGTTACATATGTGCATCCCTGAAAGGTAGGCGGAGGTGTAAACCTTTCTGACAGATTATGCCGAAAGCTTTCCAGTCAGCGGTTTTAATGTAGAGTTTTCGTTGTAATTGATAAATCAGGTAGGATGAAAATGTAGACATCATAAAGAGAGACTGAGGCCCTGGAACATAATTACATAATACGAACTACGGGGTGGGGTCTTCGGCCAGATGATATGATTCCTTTGCGACTACGTTCAGTTGATCATAATTATCAGAAACAAGCATATTATTGTTATGGCTTGGCAAGAACGGACTTAATGCTTTCATTCTCGTTTACTTCGTAAGGTCCTTTATTAAATCCGGAAATGGCGAAATAATACTTCTGCCCAGACTCAAGTCCAGTGACTTCACCTGACGTTACATTACCGATTATCACTGAATTAGTAAGATTGTCCTTAGAAGTCCCGTAATAAATTTTATAACCGCCAACCTGGTACGTTGCCTTGTTTGAGCCGGCTTCCCAGGTTATCCGTGCCGTCGTGCTATTCAACGACTTTGCTTTCACGTTTACCGGTGGTGGGGGTGGCCCACTATAATTTGAACTCACTATGAAATCGTCGATTGCATACCATTGTTCATTTTTCGGACTATATGGGTTAGAGTTATTTCCACCGATCCACGCATGGTTCCATTGCCAGTTTGCTGGATTGTCACCAGCAGGTATCCAAACTACATCCGTTTTTTCCGCAATAAGATTGCCATCATACCACGCTCTTGAAATGCCGTCTGCGGTGCCGCCTGTACTGTTAAGCTTCACATAATATTCGTAGCAGTGCCAGAGACCGTCTCCAGGCGCCTTTTCATTGCTCCAGTCTTGTGGGGATGGACCTAAACCGACATCAACATTAAACGATGCCGAATTGTCACGATTGGCCGTTAAGGGTGAGTGAGGCAGGTCAAGTTGAGTTCGGTATGTTCCTCCACCCCATTTTGCAAATTGTGGTGTAAATCGTGGTTTGTTCTGGATGCCATCGTGAAAATTCCACAATTCAGAGCCGTTTTCGGGGTCATAATGAGAGATATGGAGAAATTTTTGCATTGGGCTTTCACCGCCAACCAGCCAGATCCAATTTTGTTGAAAACGCATCCAGTACCGCACATAAAGCTCTGACTGCGGTTCAAAAGCTACTCCGAGTAAACCATCAGACCCCCAGCTGCCGCTGGATGAAAAGCAAGGTTCACTCCAGAACTGAAAGCTTTTCCCAAATTTACCACGCGGGTAATTACCGTTTATATTGAGAGTATTATGTTTGCCATCGCGATTGGAACATTTTTCAATGGATGCGATACGATAATCGTGATAACCAGCCGGGAGTGGAGTAGAACAATTCTGTCCCTTTATGCAGGTCAAGGTATTTGATGAAGGTTGAGGTGGGGACCAGTCAGCTTTGGAATTAAAATCATCGTAGAATATCACCTTGGCATTATTAGCTCCTTCGCTGTTTTCACTGCATAGAGCTGTAAAAAATATCAATGGGGCAATTAGTAATCTCGTAACATGTTTAGCTCTTTCATAAAGTCTGCACATGTTTTCTCCTAATATTCAGGAATACAAACATTTACTAGCTTGGTTTATCAAAAGATCGTATTTATTGAATTCATCCCAAACTTCCTTACGCTTTAATATTGGGCCGTATGTCATTTCCAAGGCAACCATGTCAGAGTCAGAATTTATCTCGATAATCAAGGGGCCATTTTCCGTAACACATACATCCAAGCCAAGCATCTTATGGAAACTGAAATTTTTTTGAACAGATTCAGATAGACTTAAAACTTCTTTCCAGAAAGGAATCACGAAGCCTTTAAACTGTTTTCCCGAAGAGGGATGAGATGTATAAGTTGTGCCATCGAATCCGATAGCTCTCTCATACAACTCTCCCGATGCGACATCAACCCCAACTGCAATTCCCCCGGATGACAAGTTATCAACATCTGACAAGCCCAATCCGAATCTCATGAACGCTCCAACTACAATTACGGCATTATCATTTGTATACAATGTAACTACTCGTATTGTATTGGTTGATGAGGAGTAATCTTCTGTATATGCATGTTGTTTGACATATTCTTGTAAAACAACAGGGTAATCCAGTTCAAATTCATCCAAAGTACAAGTTTCTGATTTCCTTTTTATGAATATTTTGCCATCATTTTTATAGCACACAACAATTCCTTTGCCTCCTTGCCCATCATAAGGTTTAATGATAATTTTATCTAAACAGGAATTATTGAATATGCCTGCTATTCTATTTCTGTAATCATCAGACGGTAACAGCATGCCGAATTGAACTGGCAATGGAAATCCTGCTACTGAACAGAGCTGATGACAGATTAGTTTATTATCAAAAAGTACGTTATTTTTCTTATTATATATTGCGATTTGGAACTGTCTCCTTTGATAGGGGTCATATGTCGATCCATAATAATATGGCCATTCGTTTTCTCCTTGTTCCCAAAACCTACATAAGTAATAATTATCAGGAAAGTACTTATATTTAAAAAAAATATACAATAAATTATATATTGTCTTTGCTTTAGAATCTCTGTGATTAATAACACCAATGTTTACAATAAAAATATAAGGCAAAGCGATAAACCGTATCAATCTTCTATAGTAAGGATAAATATAATTAAAAAGCTTATGGACAAAACGCGTTGCACTATAATAAATTTTCTCAACAGAATTGTTATTGCTTGCTTCTAAAAGTTTCATATATCCCTCCTCTAGTGACATGAACTGTAACCCTGTCATAAATAGATCTAAAAACAGCAAGCGATCTAACTAAATAATAAAGGAAATATAGTAAATTTAGATGAAAAATATATCTGTACTTCTTGGATTTTTTTATTCTGTAACAAGACGATGTAAAAGTTAAAGTTAAGGTAGTTGCAAGAGACATCCATACAAAATCATACTTTTGATTTAAAACACTACCAACAGACCCAAATATAAGAGTTACAGTGCTAGTGAATAATATCAATGATAAATAAAACACTTTATCAAACGGATTTAACATTACATTCTCAATCATATTCTTACCGTACCAGAATTCTTTTTTTATAAACTGTTTAAGTGACTTGGAATTGCCTAAATGAATATTTGCTATATTGCTAGAATTTATAACTTTATATTTACTATTATTTATTCTAATACAAAGATCCGAATCTTCTCCAGTCGTCAGGCTTTCATTAAATCCACCAACAAGTCTAAATACAGAAGATCTTACTATTAAATTACCTCCGGGCAAAAAGTCAGTTTCGAAGGGTTTAGTGGATAATTCATATAACCAGGCTTTTTCAACCCATGTATAATGCTCCGGTGTTAAATAGCCTGATCCGGCAGCTCCAACAGAGGAATCGAGCAAAACGCTAATAGCTTCTTTGAGCCAATTCTCTTTAATTAAGCAATCACTGTCAACAAACGCAAAAAGCTCACCTTTAGCATGCTGCGAACCATGATTTCTGACTGATGAGATGGTTCCAACAGGTTTAAAGTGTAATTTAGCCGGGTACTGGCTGGCGATAGCAACAGAGCCATCTGTAGATCCATTATCAACTACGATAACTTCATATTTATCTGGGTCATAATCAATATTAAATATGCTTTCTAAGCATAAGCCTAAAGTATGTCCTGAATTAAATACTGGTATTATGAAGGAAACAAATGGATCAGGCATTTGAACCTCTTTCACACTTATTTGTCATATGTTTTACGTATATTACGTAGCAATGACCATCCGCGTGCAAAGCAGTAAACTGTCCATATGGCCATAAGCGGGAATAGTGAGCCATAAGTTCTGCTTTTTTTAGATATGACTATGGATATCAGACCAGGAGGAAATAGTGATGTACAAGCAATTATGCAAAAGGTTCTATAGTCAAGAATGAGCAGTAATGGCAATGTCAGCAATGCACAACAGTAATACAGGGTAATGGCATGACTCGGCAGTTCTTTGCATATTAAGCCGTGACTTGCTATGCCTTCGAAGTTACTTAGTCCTCTCCAGCTTTCTTTTTTAAATAACTGGAGGACAGACTTTGCTTCTCCATGGTGAATAGCAACGATGTTTTTTGCATATATAATCTTCCACCGCTTGTTCAGGCGATAGCCGAAATCCACATCCTCGCAGGTATGTAGCTTCTCGTTAAATCCGCCGATTTCTTCAAATGACTGTTTCCAGACAAACATATTCATTGATTCAAGCCATGCCTTTTCATAGCGGGCCGGTCTTACATCAATCTGCATATGCCATATTTTTTCAACCCAGCTAGCATTGTCGGGGATCTCCGGGCTGCACCCCGCACAGCCTACACCATCTTCCATTAGGGCAGCCACTCCGCACTTAAGCCACTCCGACGTTACGATAACGTCTGCATCCAAAAAAGCAAAAACTTCGCCCTGTGCCATTTGGGCTCCGTAGTTCCTTAAACCGGCAATGGTCAAATCTGGTTTAATATAAACAGTAAATCCTTGGTTCTTTACAATGTTTACCGTATTGTCAGACGACCCGTTATCGACGACGATTATTTCAAAACGCTCTTGAGGATAATCAATGTTTTCTATTGCTTGCAAGCACCTTTCAACAAGGTGCTCCTCATTCTTTACGGGTATTATTATAGAAACAAAAGGTGTCATAACTACCCTCACTGCATTTCGGATATTAATTGATTATCCTGGATATAAAATCTTTTTTCTTGGCTTTGAAATCACTTCTTTTTACGTTGTCAAGTATTCTGATCTCAACGTCGTCGCTGAAGTATTTTTTGAACTCGGCATCAAGTTTTTTTGCATCGATATCTGAAAGCTTTGACTCAATATTTACCAGTAAAACCCCCTTGTTCTCCTGGACTGCCTGATAATTAAGAACCAATGAGCATTCTGAAGCCAGATTCTTGAAAACATAATACAGGGTCAAACTTGGATAGGTGCTATTATGCCCATGTATTACGGCACCTACTCGTCCGGTGACCTCGCGAATTGTTTCATGCGCCATCCCGCACCCGCATTTTTCATCTCCGCCCAATACTATATAATCACCGATTTTATACCGTATTATGGGAAACGACTTGGATACCAGGTTTGTAAGCAGAACTTCCCCGTTTTCCTCCTCTACAATTACTGTCTCCATGTTGATGTGCATTTTTCCGTAGTGACATTCGAAGGCAATGATCCCACCTTCAGCGGAACCATACTCGCTGATTATTTTTCTGCCGAAGGCCTTTTCAACTTCTAGCTGATACGAGTCAAAAATCTTTTCTGAAGTCCCCTTTATCATTTTAAATGCAAACGTGTGAGGAGTGTTCCGGGTATTTACTTTCTTTGCAACCTCGAACAGCATGGACGAATAGCCGCTCAAGTACTCCGCGTTTTTAATTTTGCTAATAAATGCATCTATCTCATCATCTTGATAGCTGAAAATCCTGAATCTGTTCTGGAGGAAATCGAGCAGCTTAACCTTGAGCCTTTTTTGGGGTGCAATGTTGTACCCCCAGAGGTATCCGTTTTTGTCCCACATATTTACCCCGTGCCATGAATAGCCCCTCATGACTGAAGCATTGTGCCAAGCGTCCCATTCCTGATTCCGGTAGAAGACAAGAGGAGTCCCCGTACTTCCTGATGTCTCGGAATAATAGAGCTTTTCATTCGTCCCGGGGATTTGAATTGATTTAGATGACGACAGCACTTCTTCTTTCGTGGTCGCAGGAATACGTCTTAAATCTTCCAATGTAGTTATATCACCCGGCTTGAAACCCGCATTGTCGAATTTCGTCCTGTAAAAAGCGGAACCGTTGTATGCAATACCTAAAATTTCGCGCAGCCGATGCAGCTGGGTTTCCCTCAGTTTGTCCAGACTCCAGGCTTCGCTGTCTTTTAACTTGTTATAACAGTCCAGTATTTTATCATTTCTAATCTTTACACCGAGCAGGTATACATATTTGTAGACGTCCATAGCGGTCACCCTGGTATTGCATGTAATGCGGCACGATAATGCTTAGCTTCCCGTACCGCCAAAGCCATCAATGTGATCAACACAAGTGCCTGATGTAACATCATCTTATTGCATGTGTTTGACATGACTTTGCTTCCTATTTGCCCCACTCTGCCTGGAATGAGCTGGATTGGCCGGAGGCCGGATCATGCCTTTCCTTTTTATGCATGGCCGGCAGATGCAATTTTTGTTTGCACGAAGAGATTATCCGGTTGGTCTGCCTGCCCAGCAGACAGCGCACCATCCTGATCGCCGAATCACGGTACAGCGGCCTGAATCTCCAACACTGCAGGAATGCCGTGCGGGCTTGCGGATAATTACCGTTGCTGAAGTCTGATACGGCCAGGTTGTAATAATAATTTGCGTAGGCCTGGTCGTACACTCGACTGAGTTCACCATTCCTGGCGGACGGCGGCAGGTGCTTTTGCAGTATCCCCCAGGCAGCGCGGGACATTTTCTGGCTGTTGCATGACATGTTGCCGGGATGTTTCAAATAATTCAGCAGCGGTTCATTTACGAACTCGACTGCAAATTTTTGTGCAATCCGTATCCAGAGATCCCAGTTTTCCGCTGCCTGAAACGTTTCATCGAAACATCCGACCGTTTCCAGAGCCTTTCTGGAGACGACCACTGTCCCTCCAGTCATGCGGTTTTTTATTAATAGCTGCTTGTAGATATCGCCACACATACCCTGTTCGCAGGATACGGTTTGTATAATTGCGCCATTCGGGTCGACTTCATGGATACCGCAATAGACAAGCCCGATATTACCCTTGAAAAGTGCCAGTTGCTTTGCCAGTTTATGCGAATTCCACGTATCATCACTATCCAGGAAGGCAATAAATTCTCCGCGTGAATGTTGAATGCCGATATTCCTGGCACGGACCTGTCCCGTATTCAGTTGATTGACTATCACTACTTTTCCCGGATGCCTCTCTGCATACACTTTCAGAGCCTCCAATGACCCGTCTGTTGAACCATCATTTACCGCGATCACTTCTATGTCCTGATAGGTTTGGGCAAGAATGCTGTCGATGGTTCTGCCGACCAGATTTTCCCTGTTATAGACCGGTACGATTACCGACACCAGCCCCGGTGTACCTTGTCGCAACGACTTCAAGTTGTTAATGCCGATAACTTTATCAAGTGCATTTTTGAAGTGCTCTCTGGTGAAATTATTTTCAACCAGTCGGTGCATTTCGTTAACTAACCGTCTGTAATTGCCGAAGATATGCAGCCAGTAGAATTGACTGCAGAAACTGGCGAAATCGTTCATGAACAGGATTTCCTGACGATCAATCAGCGATAATCCGTATGCTCCGGTCGGTGTTGAAATAACCGGGCGGAGGGCACGTCCCGACTCAAGAATTTTTATCCGGGTGCCGCCCCCGGACAAGAGAGGTACAATCACAACTCCGCACTGTTCGTAGTACGGAAGTATGTCGGGAGGGTTTTTCACCAGTTCGATCCGCGCATGATCTCCGCAAAGTTTTTCTACGTCAGGGGCTGGATCTTTTCCAACGACCAGAAGTTTCAAATCCGGCCGTTCTGCCTGCAATCTCACAAAAATGGTTTCGATAAACCATGCAAGTCCTTTCACGTTCGGCATATACCCCAGATTTCCGACAAACAGCATCGTAGCTAGGCGTTTATGGCCGTCACGAAGATAGGTTTCAGGCAAACTCATCTCTGGTGCTATATTGGGTACGACAAAAATATCTGCTGACGGCGCTTCTCTTGACAACAGTTCCTTGTCATGCCCGGAACAGACCAGCGCTTTCCCTATCCGGGCGCAGCGTATCTGATATTTCCGGAACAATATCATGTCGAGAAGCGACTTGAGATTGTTGGTCCTTCGTAACGCTCCATATACCGCTTTATAGAGATCTGGCGTCATAAGATCATCAATATCAACAATCACTTTTTTTCTGTTCCCTGCAGAAACAAATAACAAGGGATAGGCATTGGCTGCATAACGGCAGACGACATGATCATAATCTCGCTGCTCAATCAGATCGGCCAGATCTTGCACCACTTCTCTTGAGAAGCAGCATACGATCCATGGCTTTGAGTACCGCACCCGCTCATATATATCGCGGACTCTGCCCGGGCTGTTCGGCTTTTTGCCGATGTCGATCCACATCTCGTTGCGGAAAACCGAACCTGGTGTTTCTCCCGCAGCACAATCCTGGAAAAACATAATGTCAACGTCCCCGAATTGCTTGAAATACCGGACGAGGTTCATGGTTCTGATTCGGCTGCCACCGATTTCAGGAAGAGGGTATTCGTAAGAGATCACGAGGGTGCTCATAGCCATGGATTTCCTGTAACATTCCCTGAAATATGGTGTCTTCCGGATGAAGCGCTTCACAGGTGAACTCTCATCACGAAGTGTGCCAGAAGACATTTTGATAATACATGTAATATCCGTATGTTAACTCCCGAATGAAACTTTCTGTATGTTCAGGAATGGGCATATTGCGCCTGTGCGTGAGGCGGGAGAGAAGTTGGCAATGGTGTTCACAGGTTTGTTAAAATATCTGCGGGTGTAATTTTTGGAGCTTTAGCGGCTGTCATGATCCGGCACAACAATTCTGCCGGAAACAGAAAGAGAACCGGGATACCCGACTCTCTTTCTGTTTCCGGCAGAATGCAACAAACCCACTGTAATGTTATACAACCCGATTCAGCTTGGTTCCATATAGAACGCCGCTAGCTCCTGATCCTTTTTCTGAGAAAACTGGCGCCGAGAAGACCGACTCCCAGAAGCAGCAATGTTGAAGGTTCCGGTATTGGCGCCAATTCAACGGAAACGTTATCAAGCAAAAAGGCTCCGGGGTCATTTCTTTCCGTAAATACCAGCTCGGTAAACATCGAATCTGCAATGAAGTCGAATGTATATGCACTGTATGGCTGGCTGCCATCGTTCAGCCCTGCATACAACGTTGTTCCATTTACCGATGCTTCAAACTGGTTGACGATGCCTCCGGAACTGGCCATGACATAGCTCAGCTGATAATTCTGTCCGGGTATGGTCGGAATCCCGGATTGCGACAAATATCCCAATTGCCCTAATGTTCCTAAATTTGCGGCATACGTGCTTTCGTATCCGTTCGTCCCAACAGAAAGGTACGACCCACTCGTTGTCCACCCGGTAAAATCACCTGTTTCAAAACCACCGTTAGCCACCAGATTTAATGCAGATGAAGGTGTTGCATTAAAAGAAATCATCAGAAATAAACTTGCTGCAACAATTGCCAACCAACTGATGTGCTTTTTCATGACCGTTCCCCCTTTTGTTTGTAGTGAGTGTGAATGCCTGCGAGATTACGTCTTGGTATTGAAGGACGTCCCATGCCGATACCTCCTTTAATTGATATTGTTGTGCGCCTATTACAATGCTCATAAATGGTACTTCAGTATCAGCAAACCGTGTGCCAACGTGTAATATGCTGATATTGCTGGATAATATCTGTAAAATTGGTTTGGGCTCCAATAGTTGTAAATATCTCCGACAGTTTTCAGCCTAAAATTTACAGGGAAGATCTCAACTTGATCAGGCGACGGAGGCTTCCGCCGTTACTGTCCCCAAAGAGCGGCAGCGGGGATTTCGTTTTGCCCGGCTTGAGAGGGAAATCCTCACTGCAATAGCGAAGATTCTTTTCCAAACCCCATTCCAGCCATTCCACGTATTTTACAAAGATCTGTAACATCATTTTTTTGTGGCATGTCCCGGCAGGTTGGCCTTTCGGATCGGGTTCATATTCGTTTCGAGGGAAACAAGCCTGTTCCCTCTCTGCCGAACGGCTGCTGCTGTTATTTTTACATCGAACCGCCCCGCAACATCGGCCGAGGCATACTACGTGCTAGAACAGCATGACAGGAACTTACGGCCAGCCGGTGTCCCGGTGTCAATCACCAGACCAGTCATGTCCCGGGCACTTCTTTCTGGTGCCGGACTTTTACCTGCATTTGTGCGAACGCAGGACAATATGCCGTTTGTATGCAGTTGAAGTCATCGTCAGTTTTCTATTTGTTGGCTAAATCCGAGTATGACCGGAGACTAAGGTGGCGAAAACTGTCGTTGCTCTCATATTCACCGCCATAACGCTTCACCTCTATCTGTTGACTGTCTCTGGTATCCATGCAACAATTCTTCCCATGGCATCTTCAGAGGTAATGTGCATCAAAACCACAGACTCTCCCCGGGATGTACGGAAACGGTGGATGGTATACGCTCTTGCGCTTTCTCTTGTTCTACATATCGGGGCGACACTGGCAGTAATAATCGCCGGTGCCTTCAGGGTGGAGGAGAGACATTCCCAAGTCTTCAGTATTCAGGAAATCGCGCTCACGCCGTCGATCAGCGCACCTGCAAATCCGGCGGCAGCAGCATCCGGCCGGCAGCCCGCATTGACTCAAGAAGTGCCGACAGCAGCCCGTGAAACGGATTCACCGGAACAGGAGCCGGTACCCGCATCCGCATCCGCACAGCATCCGGACACCACGGGCAGCCTCGAAAAAGGAAGCGGACTGATGTCCACCCCCTTGGGACTGGGGATGAAGCACGGCTATTTCAGCGGTCTTGCCGACGGGAGGTCGCTGCGGGATGACATCCGGGGTTATTACTTCGAGATGGTCGAAAAAATCAACCGGGAGTGGTGGAACAATGCCGGCCTCCTCAGGAAGCCGCTTCATCAGGATGGTGTTTTTGAACTGCTGATCCAGCGGGACGGGACCATCGTCTCGATACGGTTGCTGCAGGGAACCGGGTCGAGTGAGGCCGACCGAATGCTGGCGAAGACCATCAGGGATGCCTCCCCCCTTCCGGCTTTGCCTCCGGCGTATGAACCGGACCTGTTCCGGGCTCCGCTCAGGATCAAATCGCCAACGTCTCTATTCCGCTGACGTAATTGAACTGCAAAAAACAGCAGATGTTGCCGCGGTCACTTCTCGCTGACAATGCGGCCGTCGCTGACTTCCAGGATCCTGTCGAAGTTTTCCACCATGCGGTGATCGTGAGTGACAACCATGATGGCTGAATGGTTGTCTACCGCAAGTTTTTTCAAAAGATCCATGACGTTTTTGCCGTTTTCCGTATCGAGCGCCGCAGTCGGCTCATCGGCCAGTATCACCCTGGGGCGGTTTGCCAGTGCCCTGGCGATGGCAACCCTCTGGGATTCACCCCCGGAAAGGGCGGTCGGATAATTGTTGACCCGATGTCCCAGGTTGAGCGCCGTCAACAGTTCTACGGAACGTTTTTTAGCATCATTCCGCGTCAGCCCGTTAATCTCCAAGGCTACCATTACATTTTCCTGGGCGGTCAAAAACGGGATCAGGTTGTGTGCCTGAAAAATGAAACCGAGCTTTTCCCGCCGCATCCGCTTCAGGTCGATGCCGCCACGCCATCCTCCATCGGCGACGGTAATGCCGTCGATAACGACCGTGCCGTGCGTCGGTTCATTGATGAGGCCGACGCAGGTCAGCAGTGTGGTCTTGCCCGAGCCTGAGGGGCCGAGGATGGCGACCAGTTCTCCCGGTTTGACCTTGAACGCCGCATCCTGCAGGGCGGTTACGGCGGTCTCCCCCTTGCCGTAAATCTTCGTCAGGTTGTCCACTTCTATTGCATACATGATTCAGCCACCCAACGCTTCGGCCGGCTCGACCTTGAGCGCCTTTCGGATACCGACAAAACTCGAGACGGTGCAGATGGCCATGACAATAACAAACAGCGATTGCAGATCGAAGGCTTCGAGGACGATCCGGCGGGGAAACTTTTCATACGTCAGCAGGATCAGGAGATACCCGATACCGTAGGCCAGTACCCCCATCAGCAGCGACTGCTGCAGGATCATGCCGATGATCACCCGGTTCTGCGCGCCGATCAGTTTCAGGGTGGCGATGACGCGTATCTTGTCAAGGGTCGAGGTATAGATGATCAGTGAGATGATGACCGCCGAGATGATCAGCAGGATGACTCGAAACAGCCCCAGCTGCATCCTGGCCTTTTCTATCATTCCCTTGGCCAAGATGGCGCTCTGCTCTGCATTGGATATCGGCCGGTAATGGTTCCAGCGGGAGATCCGCTCCTGCACCTCATGGAGGTCCGCGCCCGGCGCCAGACGGGCCACGACGGTGTTTACGGTGTGGGTTGATTCGGTGATGGCGGCGATGTTCTGTTTCAGATATTTTGCCTGGGCAGGGGAAAGGGACTGAAGTTCTGCCAGGTTCGCCCCGATTCTCTCGCGGTCGTTCCGGATCGCGTCGTTGTCTTTCTTGAACTGGATATCCTGGGCGTCCGCCAGGCTCACATACGCCGCCGGGTCGCCGCCCGATGAGACAACCTTGCCGGTTATTCCCACAACGGTGTAGTCGTGGAGTCCCAGATGGATCTTTTCGCCGATCTCCATCTTCATCGCCCCGGCAACCACCATCTCGTAATGCTTCTGGCGGATGCCGCGCCCCGCAATGATCTCCGGCGGGCCGCCGATGCCGTTCAGGTCATAGCCGATCAGGAAAAAGCGGAACGGTTTGCCCCTCCGTTCGACCTGCATGGTCTGGAAGGAGAGGGGGGAGGCCGCCGCCACGCCCGGCACCGCCCGTATGCGGTAGGCGATGTCTTCCGGGATGCGTGAACTCTCGGCAAACGGGCCGTTGGTGTCCTGCTGCACCACCCAGATATCGGCCCTGTTCACATTCAGTATCGCCAGGGCGTCGGCGATAAGGCCCCGGTAGATTCCTCCCATGCTCATCACCACGCCGAGCAGAAGCCCCAGGCCGATGGAGGTCAGGATAAACCTCCCCCGATGATAGCGTATGTCCCGAATGGCGAGATTCATTGCGCCCCCCGGACCCGTAAACCTTCCTTGAACCGTGCCATCTCCGGGGGAGGTGCCAGGGCGATACGCTCATCGGCGGCAAGGCCGGTGACGATTTCAGTAAAGCCGCGCCTGTCCTCGATTCCGGTCGTCACTTCCCTGAATGACAGTTTACTGCCGGCTGCAACCCAGACGCCGCGTTTCCCCTCCCTGGTGATTATGGCTGCAGAGGGGAGGGTCGGGATGTTCTTCTTCATCCCGGTGACGATGAGCACGTCGGACTGCTCGCCCAGGCGGAACTGTTTCAGCGGCTCATCGAAGGCGACGTCCACTTCCAGCTCTTCGGTCACCCGGTCGCTCTGGTGTCCCAGACGGGCAACCCTGCCTGCCAGCTGCTCACCGGCCGCGGAGCGGAGCGTTATGGTCGCTTTCCCCCCGATCGATACCCCTTGAAGCTGTGATTCGTCCACGTTGGCCTTGACCCAGACGGTCCGGGGATCGGCCAGGGTGAAGATCGACATGCCCGGTGATACCGTGGCTCCCTGCTCCTGATCGCGTGTGATGATTACCCCGTCCTGCGGGGCATAGATGAACGTATCGGAAACCTTGCTCCTGGCAAAACCGAGGCCGGCACGACCTGCCTGCTGCTCCATACGTACTGCGTCTATGGCTGCCCGGCACCGGATGACCTCTTCCCTGGCAACCTGGCAGGCGGTGTCATACTGATCTCCCTCAAGTTTGGAGATCAGGTTCTTATCGGCCAGGGTTTTGAACCGCTGGGCATTCTTTTCCGCAAGAGCCAGGTTTGCCATGGCTTTCTGCAGGTTTGCCTGCTCAACGCCAAGGGAGGCGGAAGACCTGTTCAGTCCGGCCTCGGACTGTCGCTGCTGATGGAGCAGGTCGTCATTATCAAGCCTGGCAAGGAGTTGACCCCGCTTCACCCGGTCACCCTGGTCGGCGTGCAGTTCCACGATTCTCCCGGTGATCTTGCTGGAGACGCCAACGACTACCTTGGCCTCGACCGTGCCGTTGCCGTACACCTGGGAGGTCAGGTCACGCTTCCGGGCGGTTTCGACCTGCACCCGGAGCGGGGCAAGCAGTGTCAGCTTGATGACCAATCCGGCGGCCAGCACACCTGCGAGCCAGACCAGATATTTTTTCTTTCGTGCCAGGGTTTTCATCAGATTCATGTTTCACTCTTTTCCGACCGCCCGGTCAAGCCGGGCGGTCGTGATGTAATAGTCATACGTGGCCTGGATATGCGCCGTCTGCGCATCAAGGGCGAGGGACTGGGCCTCGGCCACCTCGATAATGCTGCCGATCCCTTCCTGATAGCGCCCTTCCGCCAGCGCCCGGCTTTCGCCTGCGGCCGCGACCTCTTTTTCGGTAGAAGAGATACGTGCGGCAGCTTCGTTTCCGCCAAGCCAGGCAGATTCTACTTCCTTGATGATCTGCAGCCTGAGGCCGTTCCGGCGGGCTTCGGTGGCGTTGATGGCGGCGCCCGCTTCGCGAACCTGTTCAACCGAGGAGAAACCCGAAAAGAGCGGCATGCTCAGGTTCAGCCCCACTCCCCAGACGTTCCCTGCGGGAGGGAAATTCTGGTCTGCATAGCCGATGCTGCCCGTGGCGGAAAGGACCGGCAGATAGCTCCCCTTCGCTGTTTTCAGGGTGGCGGAAGCGGCCGCCGTCAGTGCGACCAGCTGCTTCAGCTCGGCCCGGTTCCGGAGGGCTTCCTGCTGCATCAGGCTCCGTTCCGGCCATTGCCGGAGCGGAGCGGGAGCAGGTTCTGCCGGTGTACGCTCTCCCAAAGAGTCCATCCCCATGGCGTTGGCAAGTTCGACCCGGGCAATATCCCGGTTATTCTCCGCGCGGATCAGGGCGGTCCCGGCGGCATAAAGGTTTGCCTCTGCCCTGGCAACGTCCAGCTTTGCCCTGACCCCCTGGCTGAAGAATTCCTGTGCCTGCCGGTGGACCTGTGTCCGTGCGTTGACGGTTTCCCTGACGGCAGCAACCTGCTTTTGGGCAGCCAACAGCAGATAGAAGGCGCTTCTGACACGCAGCGCCAGATCCTGCCTGGTTATGGCGAGCGCCTTGTCAGCGGCGTCACGATTGTAGCGGGCCGCATCCACCACCCCGGAGGTGCGCCCGAAGTCGTAGATGGTCTGCTTCAGGTACAGTGCGGCGGTAGTGACTTCCGTTGTCCTGATCCCCTGCAGAGCCGCAAGGTAGGTACGACCCCTGTTCCAGTCCGCGGCTATGCTGATCTGGGGGTAGTAGTTTGACAATGCCTGTCCGGTCCTGGCTTCGGCACCGTACAGGTACTCCCCGGCTTCAATGGCCAGAGGGTGATTTTTCAGTGCCGCAGTTATCGCCTCGTCAACGGTCAGAGCTGCTGCGGCATGTAGCTGCTGAGCCGGGACCAGGAGAGCGAACAGAATGAGAATGAATGGTTTCATAGGGTTCCAGTGATATGCTGTAAATTGAATGTAAAGTGATTATATGCTCACATAAAGCGCAAAAAAAATCAACGAACGAGAGCCAGGAAATTATTCCATAGTTTTTCCGCTTCCGGCCGGATTTCAAAGGATGCATTGCTGATCGTCCAGCGGAGTGCGGTGAACTGGATCATGCCGAGCAGGGTCAGGGCTGTTTCACGGGGAGAGAGTCCCGGTTTCAATTCACCCTCGGCGATTCCCGCTGCGATGACGCCTGTTATCGTTTCTATGTAATTTCCGAGGCGCAGCGCCAGGGTGTCGGCCACACTCCTTTGTCCCAGATGGATGTCATCGGAGAAGACGAAGCGTGGAATTCCCGGATATTGTGCTATCAGGGCGATATGAGATGAAAAGATGGTTTCCAGCTTTTCCAGCGGATTTCGGCTTCCCCCCGCAATTGCGGCAGCCTTGCCCATGACCGCATCGCCGATGAAATCCGAGAGGGCGGCAAATATTTCGTTTTTACCGCCGAAATGCCGGTAAATATTAGCCTCACACATGCCGGCAGTTTCTGCGATGGCTGAAATGGTAAGCGCCCGTACCCCTTTTTTGCCGACAATATCAAGGGCTGCCCGAACAATTTCTTCCTTCCGAATGCGCGTGCTTTTCTTTTCCAACGGCACCACCTCATGCGAATATACATTCACACAATATTCAGAAAAGATCTACCGGTCAATCAAAAAGTGCACCGCACACTTGTTACACTGTTCTCCCGATTCGCGATGCAGCGGTACCTGTCTTTGACTATATCATGCGAGAGAAGTCGCTGCATTCAGGACTATCCTCTCGAAGCGGTCGTGAAATTAACCGGCCGGCGCTTTCAGAATAAAGGCTATCTCCCGCTGCATGTTTTTCGGGTCAATTCCCGCCCGCTGGAGGAGCTGTCCCCACGTTGCAGCCCCGCCTTTTACCTCCATATACACCTGCCTGGCCGGCCGTCCAGTCCGGGCGCCGATAACGGCTGCAATGATCAATTCCTGGCTGGATACCCCCGCCTGCCGCATTGCAGCCAGTTCCTCCTCCCTCAGCAACCGCTTCTGGATGAACAGCTCGTCCACCACCGTTTCGGCCAGTTGGGGAGCGGCTGCTCCTGCATTCAGAGCCTTTGAAAACCTGGCTCCCAGCGCTTTGGCGGGAAGCCGCTGCAGTGCCGGCACGTCCTTCCATGATCCATTCTTCTGTTTGGCCTGAAGCAGGCTGTCCGGTGAACCACCCGTTCCGGAGGCGGCCCAGTAGGCGATCCAGAGGTCGTCGGAGGAGGTCCCCTGCTGTTTTTTCATTACGATGCTCTTCTTGTCGGTGTTAAACACGACGGCGAAAAAGGAGTTTTGCGTCGTGGCGAGAAAATATGGGTCGGCAGCAGCAGGGCGGGCCGGTTCAAAGGAGCGGTCGGTAAAACAGTGACAGGTAATGGCCGGTGCGGCCAGTGCCGGCATCGGGAGCATGAACAGCAATAAAAGGTAGAAAAGTAATTTCCTTCCGGTAACAGTACGCATAAGGCAACCTTCTTCAGACTATGGCCAGCTTTAAAGATTCACGAGTTTGCTATTGGTTCATGAAAGGCAGGAAGCCCCTGAGAAAATCCATGGTGAAATTTACCCCGGCAAAAGCGCCGATCATGCCCGCCAGGTTGAGAGCCAGGGAGAGTGCCGGCTTTTTCGCCTTCCAGGCAAGGGGGAGCAGCGTGAATGACATCAGCCCGTAGAGAACCAGAGTCAGCATAATTGCCGGGGCTGCCAGATTGCCGGCAACGCTCAATTTATCCACAAGCGTCAGGACGACAGTAATCCCTGCGGCCCATAGCAGCATGGTGTTCATGCTTTCGATGACACCGGATTTGAAGGCAACATACCAGGCGATCGGTTTTAGAAATAATGCTAAAATAATCATACATTTCCTCCTGCAAATGATGTAATTCTGCCCATCCGCCAGCTTCTACTCAATGACTCAGGCTCTGCACAAGAGGGACTAGGCGCTGATAGTCGGCGTAGCTTAATGAGCTGTGCCAGTGCCCGCTGACCATGCCGGCACCGATCACCGCCATGTAGATGAGCACAACGGCTGCAGGGAAAACCCACACCGGCAGCGGTCGCTTCCGGAAGGCGGGCTGCATGGCGAGGACGTTTCGCTCCGGGCAATTCGCCACACAGGTGAGACAGCCAGTGCATTCAGGTGAAGAAACCGCAATGGAGGCATGCACAGCAAGAGCTGAGGGACATGCTGCGGAGCAGCGTTGGCACCCGGTGCAGCCATCCCTGTCCCGGCGGATTTTGAAGGGGCTGAGTATGCTTGCCAGTCCCAGCAACGCACCATAGGGGCAGAGAAAACGGCACCAGAACATCTTGTAAAAGAGGGACAGAAAGGTCAGGACCGCCAGCACGGTCATCGTGGTTCCAGACATTTTGGTGAAAAAATGGAGCATCTTGACATCGCTGACAGCCCAATAGGGAGCATCCAGGAACTTGACGAGCGATTCGGCTGACATCCTCAGCAGGATTGCCGTTACGAACAGCAGGAGCAGCAGATACTTGATGCCCCGCAATAAAAGGTCAAGCCAGAGCCAGATGCGGAAATTCCGGCCGAACATCCGTCTGCCCAGCTTGTGCGCAGCTTCGGAGAGGGTGCCGACCGGGCAGAGCCAGGAGCAGAAAGATTTCTTGGCGAGCAGGCTCATGAGCAGGACCGCCAGAAAAATAACCAGTGCCGCGGGATGTACCGGGTGGACCGTTCCGGAAACAAGCCAGTATTTCAGGCTTGTCAGGGCCCCGATGGGGAGAAACCCCTCCACACCCGGAGGACGGGAAACCAGGGAGGCGGGTGCGCCGCTTTCGACGGCGTTGACAAACATGCCGAAACGGATGCCGATGCCGGCCACCCAAAGCAGAAAGAACCATTGAACAGCGGTACGTAAGGTACTCACGGATGGTGTTGAACGTAGATCCATTATTACTTTCCCTCTCTCCTGGTGATGAGGCGCACCTGACGCTCATGAAACCAGTAGTACCAGACCCAGTTGAGCATGACGACGATGCGGTTGCGGAAGCCGATAAGATAGTAGAGGTGCAAGAGCAGCCAGACAAGCCAGGCAAGGTACCCCCGGAAGTCCATGCCGTAGGCGCTGGCCACCGCAGCATTCCTGCCGATGGTAGCCATGCTTCCCTTGTCGCGATAACGGAACTGAGGGATGGTCGTGCCCGCCTCCTGTGCCAGAATCGCCCTCCCGGCATAGATGCCCATCTGCATGGCCACGGGAGCAATCATCGGCAGCGGAGCGCCTTCCTGCTCCAGGTACGCCATGTCGCCGATGATATAGACATCGGGATGACCGGGAAGGGTCAGGCCCGGTTCCACGGGAATTCTTCCCCCGGCCGTGCGAGGCGCGTCAAGGGAGGCGGCCAGTGGTGCAGCCTTTACACCCGCCGACCAGAAGAGTGTGTGCGCCGGAATGACGGCGCCGTCGTGCAAGACGACACGTTCGGGGCCGGCATCCACCACGCGGGCATTGAGGAGTACTTCCACGGACATGCTGCGCAGTTTTCCGAGTGTGTATCTGCGCAGCTTTTCCGGCATTGACGCCAGCAGCGTGTCGGTTGCCTCCACCAGCACCACCCTGGCCGCATTGGTGCTCAGCTCGGGGTAATCCTTGGCCAGTACAAAATGGACCAGCTCGATAAGCGCCCCGGCAAACTCGACCCCGGTCGGTCCGCCGCCGACGATGACAAACGTCATCAGCGCGCGCTTGCGGGCCGGGTCAGGCTCGATGACTGCCCGCTCGAAGGCGGTGAGTATGTGGTTGCGCAATGTTTCTGCGTCCGCCAGTTCCTTGAGATCGAACGCGTGGCGTTCGACCGGTTCCAGCCCGAAAAAGTTCGTGACGCTGCCGGCGCCGATGACGAGGTAGTCGTACGGGAGGGGGCCGGTGTCAGTCTCTATTTCACGCGCGGTAAAATCGACGCCGGTCACCTCAGCCAGATGAAACCGTGTGCCGGGCCAGCTCCTGGCCATGGCGCGCACCGAATGGGCGATCGACTCCTGTTCGAGTCCGGCGGTCGCCACCTGGTAGAGCAGCGGCTGGAACAGGTGGTAATTGTTCCGGTCCACAAGCACGACATCGAGTCCCCTGCCTGCCAGAACCCGGGCGGCGCGGATTCCGCCAAAACCCATCCCTGCGATGACGACCCGTTTTTTCATTATTTCATTATTTTTGTCGATAGTGTCGATGGAGTTCTAATCCTTTATCCGGTAACGTGCCGCGGCTCGCCGGCAGCACGTTGCGAAAAGCCGGATAGCATCTGCCTGACAGGTTGTGTTCCCTGTCAGGCAGACCTCCTGCCCGTCAGTATTTACTCGGAATCATGCGGCAGCATTCAGTGTTTGAAGTGGTCCGCTGCTTTCTTATGCGTGCTGTGTTCGCCATGCGCGCCATGCACCTCTTTGGCGGTTGCATCCTGATGAAGCCGTTCAACATAGTGGGTGAACACCACATAGGCTTCCACAAATTCCCGTCCCTGCGCGACACTCTCATCCTTATGCTTGTAAGCGGCAGCTGCACGCTCATAACGCATCCTGACGGCAGCCGCAATGTCGTCGGTAATCAGTTTTACAAGCGCGTCGGGTGATCCACCCGACAGGGCTCTGTCGGCTTCGGCAACGGCCGGTTCAACGGCGCCGGCAGGCTTGATGCCGGTAAACGGAGCGCCTTCGCCGGCCCGATGGATTTTGACAAGAGTCGCGAAGAATGCGTTGTTGGCTGCTTCAGGATTCTTTGCCGTGCCGGCAAGCGCCTTTTTGAAGGCGGCCCGTACGGCACTTTCATCCTTCGGTTTTACCCATTTGAGAACCGGGGTAATATTCTTCGCATCAATGGCCTTCCTGGCATCCTGGATAACCGGTCCGTCAAGGGTGTCACAATGTGCGGAAGCAGCGTGAGGGGTGGCAAGAAACACCGCAGTAAATGCAGATATGCCTAACAGGCTTGCTTTGAAGATGTTTATGTTTTTCATGGTAATATTCTCCGTTTATTGCACGGGTTGACTGAGATTCGAAAATAAAATGGCATCAGTGTATAGGCCTCTTTGCTGTGAAGTTTGCCCCGGTTTTCGGGCGTGATTCAACCGTGGTTTTCCGGGGGAAACTCGATCGGGATGTCATGGCCCGGGAGCAAAGAGCCACTGACTGGCGAAGTGAGTGTGGAAACGGCAGGCGGATAATCAAGTTTCAGGGGAGGTGGCGCATCGCACGGTGCGTCCAGTTCATGGCAATGGGTGATGAGCGCGTGGCCAGCTCCGGATTCATGGCCGTAATCCGTATCCTCATGGACGCAGACAAAGCCTGTGTGGCTTGTCCCGGGACTGCCCGTTAGTTCAGAAGTATAGACCGGCCCGGAAAACGGGAGGCACAGCAGAACGGCAAGCAGTACAATCGTCCAGAATTTCATATGTCTGCCAGAGAAACTCATTGATTACTATCCCGGTGATGCACGGATTGAAACATTAATTCTTCCTCAAACATATCCCACACAATGAAAGCGGCTACTTTGACGCAGGTCAAGAGAGTGAAATAAGATGCCGGTGCGGCATGTTGCCGCCACCACTTGTGAGAAATTATCGGTACGATGATAGAAACTAGCGTCAGATTCATGTGCGCCATGAAGAATATTTCCCGTTCTTGCAGCGGGGCTGCATAGTCTGTATGTACTGTGGTCACGCTCCATTGTTTACATCCACTCAAGTAATTTCTTTTGTCATTAGCGTCTCAAAGCTCCAGCGCTTTCGGGAAGAGGATATTGTTCTCCAGATGGACATGCTTGTGGAGATCATCCTCGAACTCCTGGAGTTTCCGGTACGTCACGGTGAAGGTGTTGCAGACATCGTCCGGTATTGCGTACCCCCCGGAAAGATCGCGGATCGCATGGATGGCGTCACCGATCTCCTCGTGCTCGCGGCGGAGCGTGAGGAGCGACAGCCGGATCGTTTCCCGGTCGGCGGCATCCGGTGTGTTGCCGGCAATTCTGGCCGCATCAACCCGTTTGAGAGCCGGAAAAAATACCTCTTCCTCTTCCTTCAGGTGGGCCGTCATAGCGGCGGCAATCTTGTCGAAGATGGCAGCGATCCGGACCACCTCGGGGTGGTGTGCGCCATGAACAGCGGCGATCTTCCGGGCATAGGCGGCGATCTGCTCGTCATTCTCCTTGAGATAGGTATGATGGGTGTTGACGATATAGTCGGCAAGAAACGGCAGCGCCCACGAGGAATAGTTCTGGCTCCGGTCAGCCGGCTCGTTCTTCACCGCTTCCAGTTCGGCAGTTAACGCGGCAAGATCGAGCCCGTTTTCCGCGCAGATCGTTCCGAGAGCGATCTTTCCGCCACAGCAGAAATCGATACGGTGTTTTTCAAAGACTGCGGCGGTGCGGAAGTCGGCAGCGACGATCTCTCCGATGGTTGTGTTCCCTGTAGTTGTTTCCTGCATGGTTTTCTTCTCCTGTGGGTTATGAGCATGGGGGAATTTACGTAATCAATAACTTCATCAGACACCTTCCGGCTGAAAAGAGCTTTGACTCACATCAAGAACGACGTCATCGGCACAACAAACAGGCAAGCCCTCTGCTGAAATCATTATGGGTTCTGCGTGGCCACTGCGGCTTCCTAATGTGAGTGCTCATGTCCGGACTCCATCCGCTTCTGGTGACTGAATTCCTTCAGCAGCGGGCCGCCGTTGCAGGTGGAACAGTCAAACTGTATGGTCGTATGGGTAATATGAAAGGTGTGCTGCAGCTCTTGTTCGATGACGTGCAGCAACCGGCTCCGCTCTCCGTCGTATTCCGGCTCTATTTCAATATGGGCTGAGAGGGCGAAGATGTGTGAACAGACCGACCAGACGTTGAGATGGTGGATATCAAGCACCCCTTCGATCCCGCGGATCCTGGCGGCAACCTGTTCGACGGACAGCCCTCGCGGTACCCCCTCCATCAGGATATGCGTCGCTTCCCGCAGCACCCGCCCGGCGCCGACCAGGATCAACAGGCCGATGGCGATGGATATGAGCGGATCGGCCTGATACCAGCCGGTGTAGCGCATCAGCAGGGCCCCGGCTATGACCCCCACCGAGGCCGCCGCATCCCCCAGTACATGCAGGAAAGCGCTGCGGACGTTCAGGTCGTCGCGGGAATGCCCGTGCAGCCCCTTGGCCGCGAGCAGGTTGGCGGCCAGGCCGAGAATGGCGATGACCAGCATCGGGGTCGTCTTTACCTCTTCCGGTGCAATCAAGCGCTTGCTCGCCTCATAGAGGATACCGACCGCCATCAGAAAGACTGTGAGGCCGTTGACCAGTGAGGCCAGCACTTCGGCCCGGTGCAGGCCGTAGGAATGCCGCTCGCCGGGCGGTTGGGCAGCCAGCTTGATCGCCGCCAGTGAAAGCGCCAGGGCGAACAGGTCCAGAAAGACATGCCCGGCGTCGGCAAGCAGTGCCAGAGAATTGGACCAGATTCCGCCGATGATCTCTGCCACCAGGGTGATGGCGGTCAGGGTGATGGCGAAGATCAGGCGGTTGGATATTGTGCGGTCAATGTTTGTCATTCATACCCTTTCCGAGGTTCACCCCGCTGCGAGCATCAGAAAAATTGCTATCAAGCATCTGAAGGGTTCACCGTGATATTCATAAACCACTTCCGCTGAAACCGTAAGGCTACATTCACCAGTCCGATCATGACCGGCACTTCCACCAGCGGGCCGATCACGGCGGCGAATGCCGCCCCGGAATTGAGTCCGAAAACCGCAATCGCCACGGCAATGGCCAGTTCGAAGTTGTTGCTGGCGGCGGTGAAGGCAAGGGTGGTTGTCCTGCTGTAATCGGCGCCCATCTTTTTACCCATCCAGAACGATACCAGGAACATGATGATGAAGTAGATCCCCAGCGGGATGGCGATGCGCACCACATCCAGCGGCAGCTGCACGATCAGGTTCCCCTTCAGGCTGAACATGACGACAATGGTAAACAGCAGCGCGATAAGAGTCAGGGGGCTGATTTTCGGCACGAACTCAAGGTGATAACGCTCATTGCCCATGATCTTCACGCCGACAAAGCGGGTCAGCGCGCCGGCGATACAGGGGATGCCGAGGTAGATGAACACGCTCTCGGCTATCTGGCGGATGCTGACATCCACGGCCACTCCTTTGAGCCCCACCAGCGGCGGCAGTATCGTGATGAAAACCCAGGCGTAGACGCTGTAGAACAACACCTGGAAGATGCTGTTGAATGCCACCAGTCCGGCTGCATACTCGGTGTTCCCCCTGGCCAGTTCGTTCCAGACGATCACCATGGCGATGCAGCGGGCCAGGCCGATCATGATCAATCCCACCATATACTCCGGCTTGTCCGGCAATAAAAGTGCCGCCAGCACGAACATCAGGGCAGGGCCGATCAGCCAGTTCTGCAGCAGCGACATCCCCAGAACTTTCTTGTTCCGGAATACCTCCGGCATATCCTCGTACTTCACCTTGGCAAACGGCGGGTACATCATCAGGATCAGGCCGACGGCGATCGGTATGTTGGTGGTGCCGACCTGGAAGGAGTTGATGAATCGCTCCGTGCCGGGAATAAAGTACCCGGTGCTTACACCCAGCGCCATGGCGGCGAAAATCCAGAGTGTCAGCCAGCGGTCGAGGAATGAAAGTTTGCGAGAGAGGTGTTCAGTCATGATGAGCCTCACTGATGTTGGTGTGAGGATATTATATCCGCTTTTACGGATATAACAAGTTGCAATCGGATTACAGACAGCTCTGGTCGTTTCTGGTTTTCAGGTGGGCAGTCAGCATCACTCGGTCGGAAGACGCCTCAGGAAGGGTGTTTGCATGATGTTTGAGGATCTGGAGGATTTCTCTGCAGATGACGCAGCTTTCATTGCTGAGTGTGTAGTGCATCCAGACCCCCTCGCGACGGGTGTCAACCCAGCAGCTGCGTTTCAAGTAGGCGAGGTGGCGCGACACCGTGGACTGGGGCAGACCCAGTACCGCCATCAGGTCACAGACGCACAGTTCACCTTCAGCTTGAAGTAAAAGGATGATGCGCAGGCGGACCGGGTCTGAGAGGGCTTTGAGGGTTTGAGCGAGATGTTTCATCGTGCAGAGGTTATATCGGTACATGAGGTGTTCCGTCAAGAAATGTTGCATCAGGTGGGCACAATACTTGCTTTTTTAATTAAAAGCACGTATTAAGGTGCTCGGTGAAAAAAATTATTGTCATTGAACTTGGGTATTCAGCCGAATGGCGATTCGATAGAAAAGGGAGGTAGCAGCAATGGTACAGAAAAATGTTCTTGTATGGTGTGCAGTGCTGGTAGGTATGACGGCTTTTTCCGGTGTGGCAGGTGCTGAAACCGTTCGCCTGAACGGTTCCACAACGGTGCAGAAACGCATTATGGAGCCGGGTAAGGATGCTCTTAAAAAAGCCACCGGTATTGATCTTGTCCTGGTCGGCAACGGCACCGGCAACGGCCTTGAAGACCTGATAGCCGGCAAATGCGATGCCGCCATGGCCTCGGAAGAGCTGGCGGACGCGGTTGCCAGCATGAAGGACGCCTCGGGCAAGTCCGCCTCCGGCGACCTGAAGCCGAATGTGATTACCGACGACGTCATCAAGGTTATCGTCAATCCCTCCAACACAGTGACCAAGCTCGACAAGGATCAGCTCAAAGGACTGCATAACGGCACCATCGACAACTGGAAAAAAGTCGGCGGCCCGGACCTGCCGGTCATCGTTGTCACTTCGCACTTGGGATCAGCTACCCGCAAGGTTTTCCAGAAAACCATCATGGATGGAACCGCCTATGTGGCCGGTGCTCTTGAGGTGGAAACTACCCGTAAGGAAATTGAGGATGTGGGCCAGTTCCCTGAAGGTATCGGTGCAGTCAGCATGGGCTTCATAAACCTGCCGGGCAACAAGGAGAAGGTCAAAATCGTTGAAACACCCAAAATCAGCCGTCCGCTGATGCTGATTACCAAGGGGGACGCCTCCCCCGCCGTCAAGAAAATAGTCGACTTTTTCAAAGGCGAAGGGAAAAAATTCATCAAGGATTAAAGTAAATTAGAATACACAAGGGCGCTGCCGTCCCGGCATGCGCCCTTTTCTGATTCAAAAATCCGCTTAATCAGATCAAGCGCTTCGTGGAGCAAAAATGACTATCAAAGGTAAGCTCTACCTGATCATGGCCGTCACCGTTGTCGGCATCCTGGCAATCGGCGGATCCAGTCTGATCGGTATGAATATAGTTAAAGGCAAACTTAATATTCTGACCGAAAAATCAACTCCCTATCAGTTGAAAACCATTGAACTGCAGCGTGCCGTACAGGAGCACACTTCCGGCTTGGTAAAGTTGTCCGCCTCCCAGTCCATGGCTGAATTCACTGCTGCCAGGGGAGAAGTTGAAAAATCGCAGGAGAGCGTAACTGCTCTGGCGAAAGACCTGTCTTCATTTACCGGATCGAACGGTTCAACGGGAATGGAGCAGTTGGCGGCCATCACAAAAGAGATGATCGCTGTCACTGATTCACGCATTAAGGCCGAGGAGACGGGGCGTGCCGCCGACCAGGCAATGAAGGGAAAACTGCAGCAGATTGCCCAGAAGCTTCGTGCGCTGGACAGTTCCATGCGCAAATCACAATCCGGTTCCATGGCTCAGCTTTCCGCGTCCAACCAGGGGGTCAAGAAGATCACCAAAAAACTGCGGGATGTCCAGAATGCCGGTAATGCCCTCAGCGAAGTAAAACAGACGGTCATTGAAGTGGCGGCAGCCGACAGCAAAACGGCCGTCACCATCGCCACCAGCAAATTCAACGCCGCAAGCCGCAAGCTGGCAGGCAGTGAAATGGTCAAGGCCGACCCGACAGCAGCCAAGCCGCTGCTGGAAGGTGTGACAGATGTCAAGGAGCGCGTGACCGGGACTGATGGCCTGATTCCACAGAAGCTCAGCATCCTTGCTGCCCCGGATGATGAAAAACGTAAAAAGTTTGCCCAGACACTCGCCCAGACGGTCCAGCGCATGGCACAGATGACGGTGGTCATGGGGGATATCGTCGAAAAAGCTGCAGAGGATTTTTCGCAGGAAGACACCCGCTTTGATGCTTCGCTGCAAGGGGCCGGCAGCGCCAGCAGCATCCTGGGTGTTTCCAGTGAGCTGATTGCCGAAGGTTCCGAGATCAGCCGCCTGATCCGGGATATTTTTACCGCATCCAGCTCCAGGGAACTGGCTGATATCAGAAATGCCATGAATGCGGCTTTTAGCCGGACTGCAGCGTTGCAGGGAAAAGTGGGCGGCAAGAAGGGTGTCAAGGGTGACGGTGCGGCTGCCGTGTCCGCTGTTGTCGGGTCACTGAACGAAGTCAGAGGTCAGTTGCTGGCCAGGAATGGAGTGGCTGATGCCATTGATCACGTGCTGGCAGTCAAGAAACAGTCCGCCGAGTTGAATGTGAAATTGAAAGAGCTGCTCATCGCACAGCGTGAAGAAGGGAAAAAGGGCATGACCTCTGCCCAGGCAGAGCAGGAAAAAGCGGTCAAGTCGGTCAACTCTGTTTTTCGCACCAATATTGCGACCGTATCCATCCTGGGTCTGGCAGTGCTGATAATCGGCGTTCTGCTGAGCGGCCTGGTGCTGCGATCCATCAGCAAGCCGATCAAAGATCTTTCTGAAATGGCCGAGCGCTTCGGTGGCGGCGATTTTTCAGGACGTCTCGACGACAAGCGCAAGGACGAATTTGGTGAGCTAGCCGTGCATTTCAACACTGCAACGGCCAAGCTGTCAGAAATCACACAGGGGCTGCGTCGAGCGATCAGCGACCTGAACAGCGGCGCCCAGGGACTCGCAAAGGATTCGGGAGACCTTTCTGTCGGTGCAGCCCGTCAATCAAGCGAATCTACCCAGGCGGCCTCAGCCATGACTGAAATGACACAAACCATTGATGATGTCGCAAGAAATGCCCACATGGCAGCTTCAGAGTCAGGCAACGCATTGGCCCAGGCGACAACCGGCCGCGCCGTTGTCGAACGTACAGTCACCGGCATGGAGCAGATCGCAACCTCGGTTCGTGATGCCTCCGGTGTCATTGAAGCGCTGGGTGACAGCTCAACGAAGATCGGCGACATCATCAGCACCATCAACGACATTGCCGACCAGACCAACCTGCTGGCATTGAATGCTGCCATCGAGGCGGCCAGGGCCGGCGAAGCGGGGATGGGGTTTGCCGTCGTGGCGGACGAAGTGCGCAGGCTGGCACAGCAGACCGCCGATGCCACAAAAGAGATCGCTGCCACCATCGGGCAGATTCAAAAAGACACCGAGCGTTCTGTGAATGCCATGCGACAGGGAACAAAAAGAGTGGAAGAGGGAATCACCCTTGCCCACGAAGCCAACGATTCTCTGGCAGCCATTGTGGAGGCATCCAGCCAGAGTGTGACGGTCGTTAATCAGATTGCTGTAGCGGCTGAAGAACAGTCAGCGGTTGCGGGTCAGGTTTCGCACGGTGTCGAGCAGATTGCCGCTATCACCCGCGACGCCGAAACAGCGGCGGGCAATATCAGCCGCTCGGCAGCCCGCCTTAATGAACTGGCAGGTGAACTGGACAGGATGGCTTCCTGGTTCAGAGTGTGATTTTTGCCCCGTATCCAGTCAAGGATGCGGGGCATTTTTTTGTGTTTAATTTATCCGTAATAGCGGATATAAGGAGAAAATATCAGATTCTGAAACGGAATGGAGGTTTGCATGAGGAACTACGCGAGCAGTCTAGTGGTCGTATTCTGGACAACATCAGCTTTTGCTGCCGTCGGTGGAGGCGACAACACCCTGAAGAACAAGGGGGGCGATGTGGTGTGCAGTCACGAGGGGCATTTTCAGTAAAAGGCGATTGCGCCAAATGTCATAAAAAATAGGAGGAACTTTAATGGAAATCAAACGCAGAGATTTTCTCAAGATCACCGCTGCGGCCGGCGCCATGGCAACCATAGGTCTGCCGAAGCTCAATGCTTTCGCTGCCAGCCACCTGCCGATGTCGGGCGACGCGCCGAAGAGTGAGTGGATCGCCTCCACCTGCCAGGGGTGCACCGCCTGGTGCCCGGTGGAATTTTTCGTCCAGGAAGGTCGCATCGTCAAGGTGCGCGGCAACCGCCACTCCAAGGCCAACGGCGGCTTCGTCTGTCCGCGCGGCCACATGATGATCCCGCAGACCTACGACCCGGACCGGATCAAGGTGCCGATGAAGCGTACCAACCCCGAAAAAGGGCGCGGCATCGATCCTAAATTCGTCCCGATCAGCTGGGACGAGGCCCTGGATACCCTGGCCGACAAGATGATGGAGCTGCGCACGGCCGGAACGCCGGAAAAACTGATGTACATGCGCGGCCGCTACTCTTCCACCGCTACCGACCTGCTCTACGGCACCCTGCCCAAGATCTACGGCACCCCCAACTATTTCTCCCACAGCGCCATCTGCGCCGAGGCCGAGAAGATGGGGCCCGGCTACACCCAGGGTTTCTTCGGCTATCGAGACTACGACCTGGCCAAGACCAGGTGTCTGGTGGTCTGGGGGTGCGACCCGCTCTCTTCCAACCGTCAGGTGCCCAATGCCATTGCCAAATTCAGCGACATCCTTGACCGCGGCACGGTGATCGCCATCGATCCCCGCATGAGCGCTTCGACCGCCAAGGCCAACGAGTGGCTGCCGATCAAGCCGGGTGAGGATGGCGCCCTGGCAGCCGGCATAGCTCATGTCCTGCTGACCGAAGGTTTCTGGAGCAGGGAGTTTGTCGGCGATTTCAAGGAAGGTAAGAACCTTTTTAAAACCGGCGCCGTAGTTGACGAAGCCGCCTTTGCCGAAAAACAGACCCACGGCATGATCAGGTACTGGAACCTGGAGCTGAAGGACAAGACCCCGGCCTGGGCCGCCAAAAAAACGCTGATCCCAGAAGAACAGATCATCCGTGTCGCCCGCGCCATGGGCAAGGCAGGGACAGCCTGTGCCGTCTGGATGGGGCCGGGCGTGGGCATGTCTCCGCGCGGCACCTATGCCTCGATGGCGGTTTATGCCCTGAACGGCATCCTCGGCTCCATCGAGACCGAAGGCGGGGTCATGCAGAGCTCCAGTGTGCCGGTCGAAAAATTCCCCGATATCGCCGACAAATTTGTGGACGAACTGGCCAGAAAGTCGGGTAAAGCGAAAAAGATCGACGGCCGCGGCGCCAAGGATATGCCGGCTCTCATGGGTGGCATCGACAAAAAGAAAGAAAAGGATGGTACGATCAAGGAGAGTCTGAAAGTCGGCGTGGTCACGAATAACGTTGCCAACGGCCTGCTGAAGGATCCAGGCGCAATCAAGGTCTTCATCAGCACCTGGAGCAACTTCAATTTCTCCTGCACCGGCGCACAGCGTTGGGACAAGGCCATGGCCAAAATCCCCTTCTTCGTCCACATGGTCACCAACGCCTCGGAGATGACCCAGTTCGCCGACATCGTGCTGCCGGCCACCTTTGCCCCCACCGAGAAACTGTCCATCATCAGCAACATGGCCAACCTGCACGGTCACATGACAATCCAGCAGCCGGTAGCCAAGCCGCTCTGGGATGTCAAGTCCGAGGAGATTGAAGTCATGTGGCTGCTGGCCGAGAAACTGAAGGCCCGCGGCTTTGCCGGCCTGTACGACTATTACGCTTCCTTCGAAGATCCGGAAACCGGAAGCAAGCCGACCAACGCTGCCGAGTTCACCGAGATCGCCGCGAAAATCTCATCCCAGAAGGTCTGGAACGGCAAGGAAAAACAGAAAGGCGACCAGATCGCCGGCTGGGCCGAGTTCAAAAAGAGGGGGATCTATAACTCCGAGGTCTATAAATACAGGAAAAACTGGGGCAAGGTCGATCCGGCAACCGGCAAGTTTGAAGGCAAGTTCAAGACCGAGACCGGCAAGTTCGAATTTTTCAGCGAAACCCTGAAAAAGGCTCTTACGATGCACGCCGAAAAACACAAGACTTCCGTTGACGACATCCTCAAGTCGAGCGGCTACGAGGCCCGGGGCGAACTGGCTTTCGTGCCGCACTACGAGTCGCCAAAGCGTCACGGCAGCGACAAGGAATATCCGTTTACCTTCATCGACCACAAATCGCGTCTCAACCGTGAAGGACGCAGCGCCAACCTGACATGGTACCATGAGTTCAAGAAGGTTGACGTGGGCGATGACAGCTGGGCCGACGTGGTCAAGATCAACCCGGCCGACGGCAAGAAGCTCGGCATCAAGAGCGGCGACACGGTAAGGATTACCTCTACCACCGGTTCCATCGTCACCACGGCCAAATTGTGGGAAGGGGTCCGTCCCGGCACGGTCGCCAAATGCTTCGGTCAGGGACACTGGGCCTATGGCCGGGTGGCGGCCAAGGATTACGCCAAGGCGGTTCCCCGTGGCGGCAACAACAATGACCTTCTGGTTGATGATTATGATCGTCTGAGCGGTTCCACCGCCCGCAACGGCGGCTTTACCGGCGTCAAGATCGAAAAAGCCTAGGAAAGGGGGGATATAATACATGTCAAAACAATACGGAATGGTCATTGACCTTCAGAAATGTGTCGGCTGCGGCTCTTGCGCCCTCGCCTGCAAAAGCGAGAACAATACCCAGGCCCGAGCCAACGGTCAGACGAATAACTGGGCCGATTTCATTTACAGGGAAGAGGGGAAATTCCCCAAGGCTTCCTTCACCGCGATCCCGGTGCTCTGCAATCACTGCTCGGCTGCACCCTGTGTCAAGGCCTGCCCGGTGCAGCCCAAGGCGATGTTCAAGACCGCCGACGGCATCACCATGCACAACGAAGAGCGCTGCATCGGCTGCCGCCGCTGCCAGAAAGCCTGTCCCTACAGCGCTACTGATGTAGTCAAGGACAAGGCCGCCTACTCGGTAATCAGCGCCAACATCGGCACGGAAGCTCCCCATGCGGCTTCCCGCGACAGCAGCGAGATGATCAAGGGATGCACCGCCTCCGGCGCCGAAGTCGCCAAACTGGCCGGCGCCGCGCCCCCTTATCAGAACAAGTACAGCCATCCCGATTATGAAAACGTCAGGAAAAAAGGTGTGGTGGAGAAATGCATCTTCTGCGAACACCGCGTTAAACAGGGGATAGAACCTTACTGCGCCGAGACCTGCCCCGCCAGGGCGCGCATTTTCGGCGACCTGAACGACCCTGCCGGCGAACCGGCCAAACTGCTGAAGAAGTACAAGCCGATGCGCCTCAAGGAAGAAAAGGGAACCAGGCCGAATGTGGCGTATATCCGTGCTTTCAAGGGTGGGAATAAAGTTTGATAGTCTGCAGGATGTGATGATGTATTGTATCGGGATGGGGCGCAAGTCCCATCCCTCTTTATTGTGAGGACTGCTGCCATGATCGAAACACACGGTATCACTGCAAAACGCGAAGATGCCTACCGCCTGCTGGCGGCCTGCTACTACTCACCTGCCGCAAGTCTTTTCGAAGAAAATTGCTGTGCCTCTCTGGCAACCCTGCTGGAAGGTGTGACCCCGGATGCCGCGCAGTATGCAAATGAAGCCGCCGACGCCATGAAAACGGAATCTCCGGAATCGCTGGCGGTCGAACATGCCCGCTTGTTCATCGGCCCCTTCCAGCTCGTTGCGCCCCCCTACGGCTCGATCTATCTGGATGACGCCAAAACCGTCATGGGCGATTCGACTGCCAGAGTTGCGGCCTTCTACCACGCCTGCGGCCTTGAGTTGGCCGATGATTTCCACGAACTCCCGGACCATTTTGCCGTTGAGCTGGAGTTCATCTCCTTCCTGGCCTTCAAGCAACGAGAGGCGGAGCTCTCCGGCGACGAGGGTGAAGTGACGCGTATTGTGTCTCTGCAGCAGGAGTTTCTCGCCAGGTTCCTGATGCCGTGGCTGACGCCGTTTACCTCGGCCGTCATCACCGACGGCGAAGCCCCGTTCTACCAGGCAATCGCGCGGTGCACCGCCGCATTTATCACTGCTGATTACGCGGCGCTGACGTGTACGAGCAATGGCTGACGGCAGAACCGATACCGGCAACAGGGATGATCTTGCGGTGGACGCTTCCCGTTGCCTGCGGATGCGTTTCAGCGAAAGCGGCTGCCGACATTGTATCAATATCTGTCCCCACGGTGCTGTCACGCTTGACGGTGGCCTCTCCCTGGATCCGCAACGATGCCGTGGTTGCCTGCTCTGTGCCGCCGTCTGCCCGGCGGGAGCACTGGAACAGGGCAGCGATTTTTCCGCCTGTCTGGCGCAGTTGTCCAAGGTCCCCGAGCCGGTGCTGGGCTGCACCCGCACCGGAGAGCGCGCCAATGCAGCCATGGCCTGCCTGGGCGGTCTCTCCGAAGAGCACCTGTTGGCGCTCTGTCATGCCCTGGCGGGAGGATTGACCCTCGACCTGTGCTTATGCAGTGACTGCCCCAACGGAGCAATGATTCCCCATCTGCGTCAACGTCTTGCACTCCTTTCCGCATCGGGATTGCTGGCGGGTGGCTGCCATTTCGTCGTTGCAGAAACCGCGCAGCAGGTCCATTTCCGTGATGAATCGGTAGATCGCCGGAGTTTCTTCAAGTCATTCCGTAATTCCCTGCTTAAAAGTGCAGCCGTCATGCTCTCCTCCACCGAGCAACGGCCGGAACGGCGCCGGGAATATGCTCTAAAACGCCTTCCGATCAGGCGGGAACTGCTGAACCGGACCGTAGAGCGTCTCCCTGCCCAGCTTGCAGGCCTGGTTCTTGGTCGATATGGCCACAGTATCGCCATTTCCGGCAGCTGCACGGCCTGCCAGGGGTGTGTGGCAATCTGCCCCACCGGTGCACTCCTGACCGACTCCCCGGACGACCGTCCTCAATTTGATCAAAAGCGCTGCTCCGGCTGCTCTCTCTGCGTCGAGTTCTGTCTCGATGGCGCCCTGAGGCTCGACAGCGACGGCGTGATTGGCGCGGCGCTGTAGCTGCACTTCAAAACTCGCCGCTACAAAAAAAGCTGTCTTCGGGCAGTTTTTTTTATTGCTTTGCAAAAAAATATACTTGCGATATGCAACTAATAAATGTTACGCTCACCCATATGGAATCAGTCAGGGAACAGTTGCAATTATTCACCCGCCGCTTCGGCCTTTTGAGCGCCTCCTGCTGCGACGAATGCTGCGGGGAGCAGGTCTCCATGGCCCAGAGCCACATCCTGTTCGAGATCAGAAGAGCGGGCAGCCCTGCGATGCAGGAGGTGGCGGAGGAGTTGGGGATGGATGTGACTACCTTCAGCCGCCAGGTCAAGAGCCTGGAAAGAAAGGGGCTCGTCGCCCGTCGTGTCTCGCCCGACGACCGGCGGGTCAGTCTGCTCGGCCTGACCGATGGGGGGAGGCAGGTGCTGGAAAAGATCGACCGCTTCATGGCCGGACGGCTGGAGGCGGTTTTTGCATGCATGAGCGACTTCGAGCGGGAGACCGTGGTCAGGTCGCTGGGGCTGTTGAACGAGGCTGTGGCCAGGGCCGGTGAAGCCGGTGCCCGGCGGGGAGGAGAAGTTGCATGTTGCAAGTAAAAAGGGGGCCGGTTGCCCCGTTCAAAATCAAAAGTATGCGTAAGAGCGCAGATAAGGAGCGGATTCCTGCTGCCCCCGGCTGCCCAGGTGAAGCGGGCGACGGCACCGACAAGCCGCCCTGTTGAGGACCACCCGACTCCGCCGGCGGCGGAGCAATTACTGAACAGGTTCCCGGTTTCATCGCATGGCTGGAGACCCCGGGCGGACTCGTGCCGCGCATCTCTTCGGAGCTGAATTCCGGCGATCACCTCGGGGCGTGCAAGGCGCGCTGGGGGATCGGGCGGATGGAGTTCATCGTCCCTCCCGGGCTGTACGTCATCGGCCACCCTTCGGCAGCGGACCCGGTGCTGGTAACGGCCAACTACAAGATGAGTTACGACCTCGTCCGCCGGTCACTGGCCGGCCGCAACGTCTGGCTGCTGGTGCTGGAGACTTACGGCATCAACGTCTGGTGCGCGGCGGGGAAGGGGAGTTTCGGCACCGGCGAACTGGTGCGGCGGGTCAAGGAGACCGGGCTGGACAGGATCGTCAGCCATCGCCGCCTGATCCTGCCGATCCTGGGCGCTCCGGGCGTGGCCGCCCACGAGGTGGCCCGGCGCACCGGTTTCAGAGTCAGCTATGCAGCCATCCGGGCCGCCGACCTGCCGGAGTACCTGGACAACGGCATGGTAACTACTCCGGAGATGCAGCGGTTGACCTTCACCCTCTACGAGCGTCTGGTGCTGGTTCCGGTGGAGCTGGTGCTGGCCCTGAAATCGGTCGCGATCATCGGTGTGGTGTCCCTGCTGCTGATATCCGCACTTGGCAACGTCACGGCCGGCATATCTGGCTTCATCGCCTATCTCGGCGCCTGGCTGTCAGGGGTCGTCATCGGGCCGCTCCTCCTCCCCTGGCTGCCGGGGCGCAGCTTTGCCGTCAAGGGGGCCGTCATCGGTCTGCTCTGGAGCGGGCTGTTTTACCTCCTGGCGGGCGGAGCCGGCTGGAACGCCGCCGTCACCGCCGCCGTCTTTCTGGCGCTGCCGGCGGTCAGCGCCTTCTACACCCTCAATTTCACCGGCTGCACTCCCTTTACCTCCCGCTCTGGGGTCAAGAAGGAGATGCGCATCGCCCTGCCGGCCATGGGGGGTGCACTGATTATCAGCCTGATCCTGCTGCTGGCGGGAAGTTTCTTGTGAGAATGAAGGGGGAGTTATGAATGGTTTTCACTATCTGAAAAACGTAGCCACGCTGAAACTGGATCAGCCGACCTGCATCGGCTGCGGCAGGTGCCCGGAGGTCTGTCCGCACCAGGTGTTCGAAATAACCCAGAAAAAAGCCTTTATCCGCGACCTTGACGCCTGCATGGAGTGCGGCGCCTGCGCCCTCAACTGTCCGGTCAAGGCGATCACGGTTGATTCCGGAGTCGGCTGTGCTTCGGGGATGATCAACGAATGGCTGCAGGAGCACAATCTGGGGAAAGCCGGCAGCGGGAACTGCTGTTCCTGATTTATGTCGATATCCAACACTACTTGAAGGAGAGCATCATGTTGCCTGAAAAACAGCAGAAGTCGTTCGGAGAATTTTACGATACGGTCCGCCACAACGAGATCCTGGAGCCGAAGACCACGCTCCTGCTCCATCTGGCTGCCGCCATGGCGCTGGGGTGCTCTCCCTGCATGGAGTATTACCTGGGGCAGGTGGAGAAGGAAGGGATCACGACCGAGGAGATCGGCGCGGTCCAGTCGGTGGTGATGGCGGTGTCGGCCGGCCGGGTCAACGCCCAGCTGCGCGAGGTGGAACTGCGCATGCGCAGTGAGCGGAAGAGTCCAGTTCAGGAGTAGTATTTTTATCCACAACTGATTACAATTAACTACGAAAGATGTTCAACTAGTTAAGCAGAAGCGGGGAGGTGCAGCATGAGTGTTCGAAGCTTTGACGCAACGCCGCAACCGACTGTTGCGGATCGTATAGGCGGTGCCGTCTGGGGGCAGTTTGTGGGGGATGCCTTTTGTCTCGGCAGCCACTGGATTTATGATCTTGCAGAACTTGAACAGCGCTTTCCCGGCGGCCCCCGGGGTTTCGAGGAGCCGGCCGCCGGGCATTATCATTTCGGCAAGAAGCCGGGAGATCTGACCCATTACGGAGATGGTGCCCTGCTTCTGCTTCGTTCGCTGCAGGAGCGCAACCGCTTTGATGTCGCGGACTTCGGTTCGCGTTTCGTGTCGTTGATCGAATCGCCGGAATATACCGGCTATCGCGATCATGCCGCCAGGGATACGGCGGCAAACTACCGTGCCTTCCGGGCTCTGCATCCGGATGATGCATACGGCTATCAGGACGGGGCCGACGATGACCAGCCGGCGAGCATCACCAGACTGACGCCGCTGGCTGCCCGGTTCTTCCGGGAAGCGGACCTGCCGGACATCGTCGATCGCGCCACACGGGTATGTCAGAACAATGACCGGGCCGTCGCCTTTAACCGGGCGCACGCCATAATCCTGCGGGAATTGTTCAGCGGCGGTACCCTGGACGATGGTGCCGGGCGTGCAGCAGAACAGGTCTCTCCATTGGGAGCCGAGGGCGCTGCAGCGGCTGAAATGATCGATGCCGTCTTTGCCTGTCGCGATCTGTCGGTGCGGGAAGCCACCATGAAATTCGGACAATCCTGCCCGCTTGCGGGAAGCTTTCCCGCTGCCCTGCAGTGTGCATTGCACTACGCGGATAATTTCGGCGAGGCGTTGCGTGCCACGGCTGCAGTCGGGGGTGATAACGCTGCGCGGGCGGCCATGATCGGTTCCTGGCTGGGAGCCTCTCTGGGAATCCGGGCGCTGCCTGCAAAGTGGTGCGAATCCCTTGCGGCACATGATGAAATTGCCGCCGGGGTTGACTGGCTGGTAGGGGCGGTTTCCGGCAAATCCTGATGCCCTGAGAGTGTGCTTTATTTTGAGCAGAGGTATATAGTTGGTGTAAAGGCGGGGGAGACCCCATCTCCGGCCCGGATGGACTTAAATGAAAGGAGATTTAAAATGAACTCAAGATTTATTGCTGGTGCAGCCTTCGTTCTGGCATGCTTTACAACACCGTACGCAAATGCGCAAGAACCGGTCTGGGATGGAAATAAAGTAGAATTGATTTCCGAAAAGATAGCCGATGGAGTGTACGCGTATTATCCCAAGGACGCCAAGGTACTCGAAAAAGAAGGTAAACCGGCTGCAACAAGTGGCGGGTTTATTGTGGGCGCGCATAACGTACTGATGATAGATACAATGCTGAACAAACGTCTGTATGAGCAAGCGGTTAAACTCATCGGTAAAGTAACAAGTCTCCCTATTTCATTTGCAGTTAACACGAGTTCGCATGGCGATCATTCGTTTGGAAATATGTATTTGCCGTCTACTACCAATATTGTTCAACATCAAAATACGAGCCGGTACATCAGCAAGCACATTGAAGACGACAAGGCGTTCATGATCAAGTATTTCGGCACGGGTCGTGGCATCGAGTCCATCAAAGCACGGTCGGGAAATATTCTTGTTCCAACCGACGGCCGACTTACGCTTGATTTGGGTGGCAAGCAAGTGGACATCATTGATTTCGGGTTTGCACAAACAGGAGGAGATCTGTTTATTTGGGAGTCACAATCCAAAACATTATGGACCGGGAACCCCGTCATTGCTGTTAAGCCTGCATTGCCCTGGCTACTGGACGGGCATTTGATCGAGACCTTGAATACGCTCAAGAAAGTTTATGCGTTTTTGCCGCCGGATGCCAAAGTTGTTCCCGGACATGGCACACCCATAACGCGTGAAGATATTCAATGGCATATCAGCTACTTAGAAACGGTCAAGGTCCAAGTCAAAGCGGCGATTGATAAGGGTTTAACGCTTGAAGAAACGGTGAAGACCGTGTCGATGCCTGAGTTTTCCGGCTATGCCCTGTTTGGTTGGGTGCATCCCAGCCTCAATGTTCCAGCGGCCTACAAAGACTTGATCGGGAAGTAAGTATAATCGGATAAGCCGGGCAGCCCTCGAAAGAAAATTGGGGAGTGCCCCTCGTTTTTTCAGGGGCGTTCGCTCAATAGAATTTTAACTAAAGTTGCGTATAGGTTTGACAGGAACATAGGGGGTGACGTATGCTTAATGTAAAAGTATACGTCATGCCCATTTGGAGGTTGTCTATGCAAACCAAACTCACTCTTCGCCTTGAAGATCAATTGATTGAGCAAGCAAAAGCTTACGCGGCACAAGCGGGGAAATCAGTTTCGCAAGTAGTGGCGGATTATTTTAAAATGCTTACATCTGAAAAGACTAGGACGATATCGCAATCGACACCAATAACCCAATCGCTTCGAGGATTATTGCGCAAATCAAAGCTTGATGAAAAGGATTACAAAAAATATCTGGTGGAAAAACACCTTTGAAAATACTTCTGGATACAAATATAGTCCTTGATGTGCTGATGGACAGGATGCCATACGCGGATGCCGCAGCGGAACTTTTTTCAAAGGTGGAAGACGGGACCATCAGCGGATACTTGTGTGGCACTACAATAACGACCGTATATTATCTCGCAGCAAAAGCCGTAGGTGCACCAAGAGCACAGGAGGAAATAAAGAAACTGCTGAGCCTTTTTGAGGTGGCGCCTGTTAACAGACATGTCCTCGAATCAGCTCTTGTCGCCGATTTTACCGATTTCGAAGATGCGGTGATCCATGAAGCAGCTTGTCATGTCGGGGCTGAAGCCATCGTTACCCGCAACCAGAAAGATTTTAAGAAATCCAGAATATCGGTTTATTCCTCGGAAGAATTGGCAAATATACTGGTTTCAAAGAGTTGTGACTAGCGAAAAGAGCGAACCACGGGCGACACTTGGACTTCGTTTCACTGCGCCATAATTGGATGCGCAACGGGTCAGCTGCTTTGTTGAAAAAGCAGCTGACCCATTTTAAATAGTCATCCGGAAAACCATCAGCAGAGCTTAGCACTTACGTTACTCCCGCCAAATGACGGCCGCCTCTTTCCTCGTCGGCAGCCGGTGATACGCATGTTTCGGATAGCCGATCATCAGTGCCCCGCAGCAGGCATGCCCTTCAGGCAGGGCGAGAAGTTCCTGCAACTGGGGGCTCTGCGCCGCCGCCATCATGAAGAACCCGGCCCAGCAGGCGCCGAGGCCGACCGTCGGCGCAGCCAGATCCAGGAACGTCAGCGCGATGGTGCTGTCCACCTGGGCCAGGGGATATGATGCGGGGGCATGGGCAACGACAAGCGCCGGTGCCCCGCGCAGAACCGGATCTTTCCCCGCTTCCCACGCCGCCACGGAACGCTCCAGCCGGTACGCCTTTGCCATCGGATGCCCCGCCGTGATCAGATTGCGGAGCATGTCGATGATCACGGCGCCCATGGCATGGAGCTGCTCCCGCGAGGTGATGGCCAGCCACTGCACCTGCTGACTGTTGGTGCCGGTCGGGGCATAGTGGGCCAGGTCGATCAGCCGGGCCAGCTTATCCCGCTCCACCGCTTTGGAGCTGTACGTGCGAATCGATCGCCGTGAGCGCATGAACTGTTCCGCCTGCTCATTGTCGAGCGCCAGTTCCGCCCGTATCGGCGGACAATCTTCCGTTTTCATTTCATCAAGAGACAGGGCGCCGTGCGGACAGACCGCCACGCAATGGCCGCATGAAATACAGAGTTCCTCCACCCCCGCTACCAGCTGCGGCACCAAGCCATCCTTCATTTCAATGATGCTCATCGGACATACCGCTGTGCAGATGCCGTCATGCCGGCATTTTTCCTGATCCACGTTGATGTGACGCATGTGATCCTCCTGGCGGAATTGTAATAGTATCTTGCAAAAGGCAAATTGCTGTGGGAAAAACAAGATACAGGAGTAACGCACCGTTTTCAACTGTCCAGCCAATGAGGGTTTTCGAGATGAACTACGACACATTGGAAAAACTGCTCCTCAAGCAAAAAGGCGCCGCCGTGGATTATCCTTTCGGACCCGAAGCTGCCGTATTCAAGGTGGCCGGAAAAATGTTCGCGATTGTATCGTGGAAAGATGAGCCGTTGCGCATTTCACTCAAATGCGATCCGGCGGAGGCCGATTTCTACCGCACCATGTTTGATGCGGTAAAGCCGGGATATCATCTGAACAAGAGCCACTGGAATACGGTCACCCTTGACGATTCGGTTCCGGAAGAGCTGCTCGGCACGATGATAGCTTCTTCCCATGCCCTGGTTGTCAAAGGATTGCCGAAAGCGGAACGGGAACGGTTAAAACAGAAGTCAGGAGAATTGCCATGAAACGCCGGAAAATAATTATACTGTGGCTGACTTGCACACCGGTTGTGCTGCTTTCGTCTGTATTTGCCCTGATATACTCGAACACCCTCCCGACTTCCGGGCCCCGGATCGACACCTATGCAGCGCCCCGTACCGCGCTGATCGTCATCGATATTCAGGAGGACTTCACCGGTCCGCAGGCAAAGAAGCGCTACCGGGATGGCGACCGGATCATTGCAGCATCCAATAACCTGCTGAACCAGGCCCGTAAAAAGGGGATGCCGGTTGTTTATATCGAGAATGTGATCGACAACCCGCTGATCAGGCTCCTCGCCGGCGGGGTCAATGCGCCGAATGCTCCCGGAACCGCAACGGACCGGCGTCTTCTGCAAATCCCCGGTGCCGGAACCTTCACCAAGAACCGCGCCGATGCCTTTTCCAACCCCGCGCTGGACGCATTTCTGCGCCGGAACCAGGTAAATACAGTGCTGCTCACCGGCCTGGACGCTGCCTACTGCGTGAATGCCACGGCAAAAGGCGCACTGAACAGGGGGTACAGGGTGACGCTGTTCCCCGAGGGTATCGCCACTGAAAGCGGTAAGAACATCGACAGACTGATAAAAGAGTGGCGCGAAGCCGGAGCAGAGGTAAAGCCCGGGATAAGGATGTGACGGGTCTGCCGACCCCCGGCAGGTGAATATCATGCTGATGGAGGAACCGATGGATGTTGGAGTAACGCGCAGCCGCTGTGCCTGGGCGGGCAATGACCCGCTCTATCAGGACTATCACGATGAGGAATGGGGGGTGCCGGTCCACGATGACCGCAAACTGTTCGAATTCCTCACCCTTGAAGGGGCCCAGGCAGGGCTCTCCTGGATTACGATCCTGCGCAAGCGGGCTGCCTACCGCACCGCTTTTGCCGGTTTCGATCCCGGAATTGTAGCCCGTTTCGATGCGGCGAAAGTTGCGGAGCTCCTTGCCGACCCCGGCATAGTCCGCAACCGGCTGAAGGTTGAATCTACCATAACCAATGCCCGGGCCTTTCTGAAGGTCCAGGAGGAATTCGGCTCATTCGACGCCTATCAGTGGCGTTTCGTGGACGGCTCGCCGATCCGGAATTCCTGGAATAGTTTACAGGAAGTGCCTGCCACGACACCGGTTTCGGACGCCATGAGTCGCGACCTGAAAAAGCGCGGGTTCCGCTTCGTCGGCAGCACCATCTGCTATGCCCATATGCAGGCGATCGGCATGGTCAATGACCACACGACCGATTGTTTCCGCTGGCAGGAGCTGCGAGGTTAAGAATGTCCCGTTACGTGACAGTGATGTTTAATCATTTTGTTCAGGGAGAATCGGAATGACGGTGTGGTTCATGTATATCGCCCTCGGGGCGTTCGCGGGGGTACTGGCCGGCCTGCTCGGCGTCGGCGGCGGACTGGTGATCGTTCCGGTGCTCACCTTTATTTTTACCGCCCAGCATCTGCCGGAGGGGCACATCCTCCATCTGGCCCTGGGGACCTCCCTGGCCAGCATCATGTTCACCTCGATTTCCAGTCTGCGCGCCCACCACCTGCGGGGCGCAGTTGACTGGCTCGTGGTCAGGCGCATCAGCTTCGGCATCATGGTAGGCACCTTTTTCGGCTCGTGGATCGCCGCCCAGCTTTCAACCAACTTCCTCAAAGGTTTTTTCGTCATATTCCTCTATTACGTCGCCACCCAGATGCTCCTCAACATCAAGCCCAAACCGCATCGCCAACTCCCCGGCCGTACGGCGATGTTCGGCGTCGGCGGGGTTATCGGCGGTGTCTCCAGCCTGGTCGGCATCGGCGGCGGCAGTTTGTCGGTCCCTTTTCTGATCTGGTGCAACAGCGCCATTCACCGGGCCATCGGCACTTCTGCGGCGATCGGTTTTCCCATTGCCCTGGCCGGGGCGGCCGGCTATGTGGTCAACGGCCTGCCAGTCCCGCTCCCTCCGTACAGCCTCGGCTTTGTCTATCTCCCCGCGCTTGCGGGTGTCGCCGCCGCCAGTATCGTCACCGCTCCGCTCGGCGCGAAGCTGGCGCACAGTCTGCCGATTGACAAGTTGAAGAAAATTTTCGCCCTGCTGCTGATCGTGATGGGAACCAAAATGCTGCTGAGCCTCTTTTGATGCGGCCGGACGATATTCCCGGGAAGCAGCCCCTGCTGCAACCCCAATGTGAAAGGGCAGCGCTCCGGGCGTTGCCCTTTCTGCATTTACATCATTACGTTATCTGCTACGCTTTATGAGATACAGTGATTGAAAATAGATATTGACATATTCAGCTTATTATATATATATGAATACTATTAAAGTGCGGAGGAACTATGTATCGCTTGGGTCTCATATGTACGGTTATACTTTTATCGGTTGCCGCTGCCGGGGCCGAGACGCTGAAATTGTCGCTCAGGGACGCGATGGGCATGGCCCTTGAGAACAACAGCCGGATCAAGGCCGCCCGTTTTGCGTCCCACGCCGCCCTCCAGGGGGTCGAGAGTGTTAATTCCCGCTATCTCCCCGCTGTTGCATTTGAAGAGACTCTGGCTGCCTCCAATTCCCCTACAAATACGTTTATGATGAAGCTTGACCAGGGACGCTTTACACAGAACGATTTCCAGATCAACAGCCTCAACAGCCCCTCGGCGCAGCATGACTTCAAAACCGCCCTGACGGTTCAGCAGCCGCTGTATGTGCCATCCCTCCCGCCGCTTAAAGAGATGGCCGTCAAGGATGCGCAGAAATCGGAACTGGAGCTGGAAGCGGCCCGACAGGGAATCGCCTTTCAGGTTTTCCATACGTATCTCGAAGTGCAGAAGGCGGCAGCCCGGCAGGTGGCGGCTGACAAGGCTGTTGCCGATGCCCGGGAAAACATGCGGCTGGCGACGGTCAGGACTTCCGAGGGGGTCGGTCTCAGATCCGATGAACTGCGCTCCCGCACCCATCTCTCAAGCGTCGAGCAGCAGCAGATTTCCGTCTCCAACGACCTGACGCTCGCGCGGATGAAACTGGCGATGCTGATCGGCCTCCCGGAAGAGAGCAGCTATGAGGTATCCGACTCTCTTGACCGTGTAGCGGTTCCGGAGATGAGCGACCGGGTCATCGGTGAAGCCCTCGAGAACCGGGTTGAAATCAGGCAGTCCCACATAGAACTTGAAAAGTCGGATGCGGCGCTCAGGCTTGCCCGGAGCGAGTATCTGCCGACCGTCGGCGCGTATGCCTCATATCAGCTGAATGCCAAGGATGCTCCGTTTTCTTCGGACCATGATGCCTGGAGCGCCGGCGTCTCGCTCAAATGGCAGCTGTTCGACGGGTTCCGCAGCAACAGCGAGCGGAGGAGGGCTGTTTCGGGCCAATCGGCCGCCCGCGAGATGCTGGATTCGGCGACAAAGGATGTCAGGTACCAGCTCAGAGAGAGTTATGTCCGGCGCCATGAAGTTGGCAAACGCCTGGAGGTGACCCGGCACTCGGTACTGGATGCCGAGGAAACGGTCAGGCTGCTGTCAAAGCGGTATGAAAATTCGCTGGCAACTATGGTTGAGCTGCTTGATGCCCAGACGGCGCTTAACCAGGCCAGGGCGGATCTGGTGGAAGCCGAAGCGGGGTATGCAGTGGCGGGGGGGAGGATTTATTACATGACCGGTACATTTGTGAAGGAGATGCTTAAATGAGGAACTATATATTGTCTGCAGCGTTCGTGCTGACTGTTGCATTCTCGGCTGCAGGGTGCTCGAAGAAGCATGAAGCGGGCAAAACTGAAACCGCGCCGGCAGCCGTCGTCACGGGGGTCTCCCTGGAGGTCGTCAGTCCCGCTGCAGTGCCGGAGCTGCTGGAGGTTGTCGGGAGCGTGCGGGCACGCACCAGTGCAGTCGTTTCGACCCGCATCCCGGGTAGCATCAGCGTTCTCCGCGTCCGTGAAGGTGACCGGGTGCGCAAGGGACAGCTGCTGGCGCAGCTGGATGCCCAGGAAAACCAGGCCACCGCTGCCGTTGCGACCGCCGCCGTGGACGAGGCCCGCCGCGGGCTCGACGAAGCCCTTTCCCGTAAAAAGCTGGCCGATACGACCTTTGAACGCTACAACAACCTCCTGAAGGAGCAGGCGGTCAGCCGCCAGGAATTCGATGTCAAGCAGAGCGAAAAAGATGTGGCTGCCAGCGGGGTTGCCCGAGCCGAATCCAGGCTGACACAGGCCAAAGAAGGGGCGAAGGCAGCCACGGTGGTGTCTGATTATACGCGGATCATCGCCCCCATATCGGGAATCATCGCCAGCAAGCAGGCGGACCTGGGCGCAACGGTTTTTCCGGGGCAGCCATTGATGACCATTGAGGATGATGGAAGCTATCAGCTGGAACTGGCTCTGCCGGAAAACGTGGCGACCAGGATCAAGGCGGGCTCGCCGCTGCAGGTGACGCTCGATGCCATCGGCAGTACCTTTGCAGCGAGGATCGCCGAGATCGTCCCGACCGCCGATCCGGCCAGCCGTACCTTTGTGGCCAAGATCGCCCTTAATCAGAAGGGGTTGAAATCCGGCATGTTCGGCCGGGGGGCGGTCAGCCTCGGGACTACGACCACCGGGGTCACCGTGCCGAAAAAAGCTGTTCGCGAACATGGTGCATTGACTTCGGTCTGGACGCTGGACAAGGGAAACAGTGCCCGCATGCGGATAGTCAAGGTCGGACGCCAGAGTGGTGACCGGCTGGAGATTCTTTCCGGACTGTCGGACGGGGATCGTGTTGTTGTCAACGGTGCCGAAAAAATCACCGAAGGGTCACGGGTGGAGTAGACCATGGAAAACCTTGGTTTTGCCGGAAAAACTGCCCGGGCCTTCATTAATTCCAAGCTGACCCCGCTGATTGTGGGCGCCTCTCTGCTGCTCGGCCTTTTCGCCGTCAAGATGACTCCCCGCGAAGAGGAGCCGCAGATCGTGGTGCCGATGGTGGATATCTACCTCCCGATGCCCGGCTCTTCTCCGCAGGAGGTCCAGGAGCGGGTGGTCAAGCCGTTTGAGGCAAGGCTGTGGGAGATCAAGGGGGTCGAGTACCTCTATTCCATGAGCCGTCCCGGTATGGGGATCATCACGGTCCGCTACCAGGTCGGTCAGCCGATGGAAGAGTCGCTGGTCAAGCTGTACAACAAGGTCATGAGCAACCGCAGCCTGCTCCCTCCCGGTGCACTCGAACCGCTGGTGGTGCCGAAATCCATAGATGATGTCCCGATTCTGGCCGTGACGCTCTGGTCGGAACGCTACGACCATGGAACGCTGCGGACGCTGGCGAGTGAAGTCGCCGACGAAATGAAAAAGAGTGAAAGCACCGCCGAAGCGACCATAACCGGCGGGCTCTCACGGCAACTGCGCGTCACGCTGGATGCACCGCGCCTGGCCGGGTACGGCCTTTCTCCGCTTCAGGTAGCAGGAGCGCTGCAGAAGGGGAATATTTCCATCCCATCAGGCAGCTTTTCCAGCGGCAACAGGGAGATGCTAGTGGATACCGGCGGTTTCCTGGATTCTGCCGAGGCTGTAAAACGCCTGGTGGTCGGCGTTCATGGCGTCAAGCCGGTCTATCTGTCCGATGTGGCGCGGGTGGAGGACGCTCTCAGCGAGCCGGCTGACTACGTCTTTTTCGGTCTGGGGAGTGCGAGCCGGTCGGTTGATACGCAGCTGACTCAAAAGGTCGATTACCCCGCCGTAACGATTTCCATTGCCAAACGCACAGGGGCCAACGCGACCTGGGTGGCCGAGGACCTGGTCAGGAAGATCGAAGCGCTGAAAGGGAAAACGATCCCTTCCGACGTGCAGGTGACGATTACCCGCAACTATGGCGAGACCGCCCGGGAAAAGAACAACGAGCTGCTCTTCCATATGTTCCTGGCGGCAATCTCGGTGACAATCCTGATCGCGCTTTTCATGGGGTGGCGCGCCGGCGCGGTGGCGGCCATCGCCATCCCGGTTACCCTGGCGCTGACGATCCTGATCTTCTATCTGATCGGCTACACGTTGAACCGTATCACGCTCTTTGCCCTGATATTTTCGATCGGGATTCTGGTGGACGACGCCATCGTGGTGGTGGAAAACATCCACCGCTACTTCACGACAACGATCATGAAGCCGCTGGATGCGGCTATTCAAGCGGTGGACGAGATCGGCAACCCGACGGTGCTGGCCACCTTTGCCGTTATCGCATCGATTCTGCCGATGGGGTTCGTCGGCGGCCTGATGGGCCCCTACATGCGGCCGATCCCGGTCGGTGCCAGCATGGCCATGCTCTTTTCCATGCTGATCGCCTTCATCGTCACCCCCTATTTTGCCTTCCGCTTCATGAAGGGTGAATCGCACTACGGTTCAAACGAGAAGCCGGAGGATTCAAAGCTGACGGCATTCTACCGCCGCTGGATGGGACGGCTGATCCATGAGAAAAAGCTTCGCTACGGGTTCCTGGCGGGAGTCGTTCTCCTGCTGCTGTTCTCCTGTTCCCTGATCTACTTCAAGGCGGTAACGGTCAAGATGCTGCCGTTCGACAACAAGAACGAGCTGCAGGTGATCATCGATGCCCCGGAAGGCACGCCGCTGGAGCAGACCGCCCGTATGGCCCGCGAAATGGGTGATGCACTGCGCACGGTCCCGGAAGTAACCGATTTCCAGACCTATATCGGTACCAGTGCTCCATTTAATTTTAACGGTCTGGTGCGGCACTATTACCTGCGTAAAGGGGCAAGCCTGGCTGATATCCAGGTCAACATGCTTCCCAAGGAAGAGCGTAAGGATCAGTCCCACGCTATCGCCAAGCGCATCAGGCCGCTTGTCAAAGCCGTTGCCGACAGATATGGTGCCCGGGTCAAGGTGGCCGAGATTCCGCCCGGTCCGCCGGTGCTGGCAACCCTGGTGGCCGAGGTGTACGGGCCGGATGATGCTTCCCGTGCCGGCATCGCCGCTAAAGTCATGGCGATCCTGGCGAAGACCGTCGGCGTGGTCGATGTGGACTGGTACCGCGAAGATGACCAGGCCAAGCTGACCCTTGCCGTCGATCAGGAAAAGGCGGCTCTTTCCGGTGTAGCTGTGGATGATGTTGCCAGGACTCTGCGTATCGCTCTGGAAGGGGAAAGTGCCGGGCTCCTGCACCTGCCGAAGGAAAAAGAGCCGGTGTCGATCAATCTGCGCCTCCCGGCTGGTCAGCGCAGTTCTGCTGCGGCGCTCTCATCAGTGTATGTTCCCGGGACGAAAGGCAATGTACCGCTGTCTGAACTGGTGCGCCTGGACAGAGGCAGCGAGGACAAGACTCTGTACCGCAAGAACCTCAAGAACGTGGTGTATGTGACCGCCGATGTTGCCGGGGAGATTGAGGCGCCGGTCTATGCGATTCTGAAGATGCAGAAAGAGATCGCTGCCATTCCGACGCCGGACGGGAAGAAGATCGAGGTGCTGGCATCTCGCCAGCCCTGGAGCGAAGAACATATCGGCATGAAATGGGACGGCGAGTGGCACATCACCTACGAGGTGTTCCGCGACTTAGGGATCGCTTTCGGAGCGGTCATGGTGCTGATCTACATCCTGGTGGTGGCCTGGTTCAAGGACTTCACCACGCCGCTCGTGATCATGGCGCCCATTCCGCTGACACTGATCGGCATCCTGCCGGGGCATGCGCTGTTCGGGGCCTTCTTTACCGCCACTTCAATGATCGGCTTCATCGCCCTGGCCGGCATCATCGTGCGGAATTCAATCATCCTGATAGATTTTGCCGAAATGAAGCGCCGTGAAGGGATGCCGCTGGACGAGGCGATCATCGAGGCCGGAGCGGTCCGTTTCCGCCCCATGCTGCTGACAGCGGCAGCGGTTGTGGTCGGGAGCTTCGTGATCGTCTTCGACCCGATCTTCCAGGGACTGGCCATTGCGATGATGTGCGGGGAAATCGCCTCTACGACACTGTCGCGCGTGACGATACCGATTCTTTATTACATAGTGCAAAGCTGGAAAGAGCGGCATAATAAATTAAAAGCGGGAGATGAGGCGTAATGTTCTGGAGCAAGAAGAAGAAACTGTCAGGGGAAGACCTGGAGCTGGCGGAACGGTGCCGGGCAGAAGCCGAGCAGCTCTATCGCTCGGGAAAATATCATTGTGCGGAAGCGGTGCTGGAGGTCGTGCGGCGGCATTTTGCCGCAGACCTGCCCGAGTCGATAGTCGGCACCGTGTCCGGTTTCGGCGGCGGTTCCAGTTCCGGCTGCATCTGCGGGGCGGTTTCAGGCGGCACTGTCGCACTTGGGCTTGTTCTGGCGGACAAGAAGGAGACTACCCACCTGACCAAGGAGCTGCACACATGGTTCAAGGAAAAGTACGGTGTGACCTGCTGCAAGACCATCCGTCAGACGCACAAGGGCGCCTGCCCGGTGTTGACCGGTGAAGTAGCAGGAAAAGTTGCAGAGATGCTGGGACGCAAATAGTCAGGGAAAGGAGACCTTATATGAATGACCTGCTGATGTTGATTGGAATCCTGGTAGTATGGATTGTTCTTCAGAAATACATTCTGCCTCGCCTCGGGGTGTCTACCTGACTGTCTGAAAAATGTGACCCCGGGTCCGGGGCCAAGAAAACCGACTTCAAGAACGAAAAAGACGATAGTAAGGAATGAAAAAGGAGCTACACATGAAAGAAGAATTTTACGTTGAGCGCATCGTACGCATCGTGGCCGGGTCGTTTGTTATGATCTCGCTGTTGCTGGCCCATTTCCACTCCCCCAACTGGCTCTGGCTTACCGGATTTGTCGGCCTGAACCTGTTCCAGTCCGGTTTTACCCAGTTCTGTCCGATGTTCAACATTCTTGGGAAAATGGGTGTCCCGCGCTTCCCGAAGAGTTCCTGCTGTAAATGAAAGGCCGCATCACAATCCTCTGTGAAAACTCGGTCGGCCCTCTCTCCGGCACCCTCGGAGAGCATGGCTTCTCCGCCCTGATCGAACCGGCCGGCAGTGATCCGCTGCTGTTTGATACCGGCCAGGGGTTGACCCTGCTGCACAACGCCCGTCGCATGAACAAGGATCTTTCCAGAGTCGGGCAGGTGGTCATTTCCCACGGACATTATGACCACGCCGGCGGTCTGAAGCCGTTGCTGGAGGAGTGCGGCGCAAAACAGGTCTTCAGCCACCCGTCCGTATTCAGGCCACGCTATCGGGTCAAGGACACCGGGGAATGCATCCCGATCGGGATTCCGTCCAGCCGTGAGGAGCTGGAGGCGGCTGGCGCCACATTCGATCTTTCGAAGGAATTCCGTGCCCTTGCCCCCGGGATCTACCTGACCGGTGAAGTGCCGCGCGTAACCGGTTTCGAGACCGGAGACCAGGGACTGTACTGTGACTGTACCGGCCAGGACCTCGACAGCACGCCGGACGATCAGTCGCTGGTTCTGGAGACCGGCAGGGGACTTGTCCTGGTTCTGGGATGCTGTCATGCGGGGCTGGTAAATACCGTCGAGCATGTAGCCTACGTGACCGGCAGGCGCGACATTTATGCGGTGGTTGGCGGCACTCACCTCGGGTTCTGCAGCCAGGAACAGATCGGGATGACAGTCGCAGCGCTTCGGACCCTGGGGATAAAAAAGCTGGCCGCCAGCCATTGCACCGGTTTTGCCGCCTCAGCGCGGCTGTCCCGGGAATTGCCGGTGGAATTTCAGACCGCCATGGTTGGCTATACACTGGAAATTTAGCAAATAAGCTGTTTGAAGGGAGTCAGGCAGGATGAAAAAGTTTTTTCTGGTACTGTTGATGATGACGATGGCCAGCCAGGTCTGGGCTGCAGAGAAGAATATTAACGCCCGTGAGGCTAAAGCGCTCCTGGACGGGAATAGAAATATCTATCTGCTGGATGTCAGAACTCCTCAGGAATACAGCCAGGGCAGGCTGGCCGGTTCGGTCCTGATTCCGATCGGCGAGTTCGAACGCCGCATAAGCGAGGTGCCGAAAAACAAAACCATCATCGTGTATTGTGCCGTCGGATCACGCTCCAAGCCGGCGGCCAACTTCCTGTCCCAGCAGGGGTACAAGAATGTCTACCATATGACCGACGGCATTGTTGGATGGTATCGAAACGGATTTCCCGTCCTGCGCTGACTGCATAATCACCACTCCGAATATATCAGAAAAAAACCTCCCCCCACTTGACACTGTTTTTTTACGCGATAAATTCTTTTCAGTAAGATATTCAAAACACCATATATTTGCATAGCAAAATAGTAGGGTAAGCATATTGCAGGATGTCTGGAAAGAGAAAAGTGTAAGAGAAGGGTCAGCAAAGGAGGTGAGTACGGTTTCAGGAGTGATACTGAAAGGTTATGTATTCTGGTTGTATCCGGTTGGCAGCAAAAAAATCTCGATAGGAGGTAGTATGAAACGCAAAATGGCGAAAAAGCTTCTCGGTATGGCGGTTATGGGTCTGGTGTTTCCACTGACCGTGTTCGCGGCCGATGAAGATTTTCAGAAGAAAATCGATCAATTGTCCAAAGAAGTCAGTGAGCTCAAGGGAACAGTGAAAAAGGTCGAGGACAAATCGATCGGCAGATGGCTGACCATCGGCGGCGAGTACCGCTTCCGGGTCGATTCGCTGCATGGGGAAACGGTTCCTCACACAAATGCGATCGGTACGATGATGAATCTGGTTGGAGGCTTCACCGGGCCGACCGGGGTCGCTGGTTCCAGCATTGGCGGTTCCACGAGTCTGAATGCGACCCAGTTTATTATGCAGGGCAAGGCCGGAAGCCTTTTTACTCCTGCTCAGTTTAATACAATTCTCAACCAGTACATGCCGCAAGCAATGGCAGCTTCTTTGCCGGGTCTTTTTACCACGATGAATTCCCCCGGTTTCAATCCTGCTGCAGTTCCAGCTCTGACTGTCCAGCAGCAGTCAATCCTCAGCACTCTGTCCGCCAAGGTGATGCCGACAGTCATGGCCATGCAGGTCGGCAACATTCCCGGCATGCTCGCAGTTCTACCCCCGGGTACTCCTGGAACAACTACCGTCGGTCAGGTTTTTTCCGGGTTTCCTCCGGCGTCCCAGCAACTTGCCAATACCTTGCTGATGCAGGGTTTTCTTGGCGCAGGCAGCGGTAATCTTGCCCAAGTCCCAGCCTTTAAGCCTAAAAACGCATCCCTCTATACAAATAAATTCGGCCTTGATCTGACTGCCAAGCCGATCAAGGACATCACCGTCCATGCTTCGCTTGGTATGTACAAGGCATTCGGGTCGCAAAGCGACACAGCAACCACCGGCAGTTTCTTTGCCGATCGTGTTGGTGCTTTTGACGGAACAATCGGCCATGTTCCGACCGACAGCAAGCTGAATGTCGATCGTGCCTATGCAACCTGGAGCAATATTGCCGATGAACCGCTCTGGTTTTCGGTCGGTCGCCGTCCCTCAACCAATGGTGCGCCAACCAACCTGCGTCTTAACAAAGAGCGTCCCGGCAACGGCGGCACACCGGCCCTGCTGGTTGATTACGCCTTTGACGGCATGACGATCGGGTATGCACCTGACATCGATGCCCTGCCGGGCGCCTATGCCAAGGTCTGTTACGGCCGTGGTTTCGAGAGTGGACTGACGACTCCAGCCAACGGTCTCAACGATACCGATATGCTCGGCATCGCCGTTCTTCCGATAGATACCGACCCTCTGCGCGTCTGGCTGCAGTGGAACCGCGGTTTCGATATATTTGACTTCCCCGCAATGAATAACACGTTATTCGGAAATACGGCTCCTGCCATCAATCTCGGCAGCATCGACTGGTACGGTGCCGGAGCCATGAGTACCCTGAAAAAAGTCGGTCCCGGTACACTGCAGGCATTCGGCGACGTCGGCCTGAGCATCACGCATCCTAACGGCAATGTTTCCCAGAATGCCGGTTTCCAGGGGTTGATGAGCGGTGAATTCTTTGCCCAGGACTTTGCCCCGAAAGATCGTACCGGCTGGGCTGTGTATGCCGGTATCCGCTATGATCTTCCGTCCAAAACCAAGATTGGTTTCGAGTTTAACCACGGCTCAAAATACTGGATCACCTTTGCTCCGTCTGCCGACGATATGTGGACCAGCAAGGTCGGTACCCGTGGCAATGTTTACGAACCGTACATCATTCAGGAGCTGAACCTGAAACCGATATCCAACTATTTTGCGAAAGCCTTCGTTAAAGTGGGTTATCAGTATTACGATTTTGAGTACACCGGCAGCAACAACTGGGTCGGGGCTCCCCAGAAAATATCAGAGATCAAACCGACCGACCTGATGCTGATGACACCGATGAAATCGGCACACAACGTATACGGCACTTTTGAAGTGCAGTTCTAGATGCAACGTGCTGTCGGGGAAGCCTGTAGCTCCCCGGCAGTTTTTTCCGCCGGCGGATTGAAATATCAAAATTATCTGTCAGACTCATTTATGAAGGTTTGAATAAGGGGTACTACAATGAAAAAAATTCTATCAATACTAATGGTTATGGCACTTGTGCTCTTTTCTTCGCTTGCTGTTGTCAGGACAGCCAGTGCGGAAGATTTCAAAATGACCGGCACAATTTCAAAAATCGAGCTTGCGGCAGACGGGAATTCGGCAATTGCGATAATAAAAGACAGCAAGAGCGAAAAGTCGGTCACAATAACCGTCACTGATGAACTGACTCTCGACAAGTTCAAGGACAAACGCATCGTAGAAGGTGATGAAATCCGCACAAAGTATGAAAAAGACGGCGACAAGAACACCAGCAAAATGTTCAAAAAAACGGCCGGCTGCTAGGGCTGTTAATATTCAAGGAGGGTTACTCACCATGAACTATCAATCACTTCGTCCGGTAATTCTGGCTCTGATAGCAGGTTTGTCCTTTTCAGCAGCCGATTCCGTTTCTGCCGAACCGACCGCTCCGGCAGCAAGGCCGACGATTGCAAAGATTTGCACCAACTGCCACAAGGCACAACCCGGTGTAATTCAGGGCCATTTTGACAACGTTGCGTTCAAGGCCAAGACCATTCAGGTCAAGATAGATGACGCAATCGAGCTGATCAGGTTCGACGAAGACGAAATCAAGGTCATCAACGGTGAAGGCAAAACAGGTGACGGCGAACTCCTCAAGGATAACAAGATCAAAAAAGGGCATGAAATCAAGGTCGAGTATGTCGAGAAGGGGGGCGTCAAGACCGCTGTCAAGCTGACAGAGAAGCCGCCGGTCAAGATCCCGGCAGAGATGCTGATGACAACTGCCGATCTTGAAAAACTGGTGGCCATGGGGCCGGAAAAGGGCAAATACTTTCTGTATGATTCCCGTCCGCTGCCGCGCTTCCAGGAAGGTTCCATTCCGACGGCTGTGAATCTGCCGTACCCCGCCTTCGACAAACTTGCCGATAAACTGCTTCCCGGGGACAAGAATGCTCTGGTGATTTTTTATTGCGCCGGGCCTGCCTGCAACATGAGCCCCGGTTCTGCCGAAAAGGCGAAAAAACTGGGTTACACCAATCTGAAGGTTTACAAGGACGGCATGCCGGCCTGGTCCGCCAGGAATTATGGAGTGCTGTCCGTACAGTTCCTGAAAGAAGCATGGATCGACAAGGACATTCCCCATGTTCTGTTGGATGTTCGGGCCGTCAAGGATAGCAAGCTGGAATCTATCAAGGGTGCTGTTGCGTTTCCGGCGCATCATAATGCCGCTCCGTTGATTAAAAAGCTGGTTTTGAAGAAAAATGCGCCGATTGTCGTTTGTGACGATAAGGGTGGAGTTCCGGCAGTTGCCGTGTCAAAGGAGCTTATTAAGGCGGGCTATACAAATGTCAAGCTTCTGACTGGCGGCATTGAAGCCTGGAAGGCCGCCGGATTCCCGGTTGCCGCCGGCAAGCTCGCCACCAAGGCAACCTACGTTCCCAAGCCGCGTCCGGGAGAAATCAGTCTGGATGAGTTCAGGAAGTATGCTGCCGCGCTTCCGGCAGATGTCATGATCATTGATGTGCGCAACATCGATGAGGGGAATGCGGGCATGCTCAAGACCGCCAAGCTGATTCCTGCCGAAGAGATCAAGGACCGTGCTGCAGAAATCCCCCGGGACAAACTGATCGTCACCCACTGCTCGACAGGTGTCCGTGCCGAGATGGCGTATCACGCACTGAAAGAACTTGGCTACACCAATGTCAAGTTTGTGAATTCCAAGTTGGAAATTGAAAAAAACGGCTCGTACAAGCTCATAAAAGAATAGCGCGATATCGCGCACAGCTTCCGCCATATGACAGGGGCTGTGCGCGAGTTATTACTATCCCTGCGGCAAAATCTTTTTATTTTTCAACAACTATTCGAAAATTCATATAAACGGAACAAGCGTTGCATGCTTTGCTGTCATGCCAAGAAGCACGGTGTGAACAAGTCTGCAGTTGAAAGGGAATGAATCATGTCGGGAAGAAATGCTGCGATCATATTGGCATTCGCTCTGATTTCAACTTCGGTTCAGGCCAAGGAACATCCAAGTCATAATTCGGGAGGTAAATTGTGTCGTTAAAATTCTCACGTAGAACATTTCTTAAAGCGACCGGAGCGGTGACTGCTGGTGTAGCGGCCGCCACAACCGTTCCGAAGAAATTCCTGTCCTGGGCCGAAGTGGCCGGACAGAAAGATATGAAGCAGATTCCCACATTCTGCGAACTCTGCTTCTGGAACTGCGGCCTGATCGCCAAGGTGGAAAACAACAAGGTCGTCAAGGTTGACGGCAACCCGCTCAGCCTGCGCGGTCGCGGACGTCTTTGCGGTCGGGGCAATGCCGCCCTGGGCGCGCTGTATGACCCCGACCGGCTCAAGTTTCCGCTGATCAATGTCGGCAAGCGGGGAGAGCCGGTCTGGAAGCGGGCTACCTGGGACGAGGCGCTGGAAGTTATCGCCGGTAAGATGAAAGGGATAAAGGAAAAGTACGGCGCGGAGTCCATGGCGCTGATTTATCACGGTACCGGCGCCGCCTTCTGGAAGCACCTGATGCACGCTTACGGCAGCACGCTGTCGGCTGCGCCGTCTTTCGCCCAGTGCCGGGGACCGCGCGATATCGGTTTCGTGCTGACTTTCGGTTCGGATGTGGGGTCACCGGAGTACTACGACTTCAGCAAAAGCAAGTACATAGTCCTGCTGGGTTCCCACCTGGGGGAAAATGCCCATAACAGCCAGGTACAGGATATCATGAACGGGCTTGCGGACGGCGCCAGACTGTCAGTAGTCGATCCCCGTCTTTCCAACATCGCCGCCAAGGCCGACCATTGGCTGCCGATCAAGCCGGCAACCGACCTGGCGCTGCTGTTGGCATGGATCAGGATCGTTATCGAGGAAGGGTTGTACGACAAAGAGTATATTGCCAAATATGCCACCGGTTTCGACGAACTGCGTGCTGCCGTCCAGCAGTACACTCCCCAATGGGCCGAGGCCGAGACATCCATCGCCAGCGATGTGATTGTCAAGGTTGCCCGCGAGATGGGAAAATACGCGCCGAATGTCTGCATCGGCGCCGGGCGCTTTTCCGCCTGGTACGGTGATGATACGCAGCGCAGCCGTGCGATCGCCATTCTGAATGCCCTGCTCGGTACCTGGGGAAGGGAAGGGGGGTATTTCTTTCCCACGGCAGCAAAAGTGCCGGAATATCCGGGGCTGCCCGCCTATCCCGAACATGTGGAGGTGGCGAAGCTGGACGAGGCATATCCGTTCGCCCTGCTGCCGACTACCACCTCCATCAAGCAGGCCTCCATCACCGGCCGGCCGCGCCCGGTCAAGGCCTGGTTCGTGTACGGCTCGAACCTGATGAAGACGATGCCGGACAAGGAGGAGACCATCAAGGCCATTCAGAATCTGGACCTGATGGTGGCAATCGACACGATGCCGATGGATATTATCAACTATGCCGATGTGGTGCTGCCGGAATGCACCTACATGGAACGGTATGACAACATCAATCTCGGCAAGTTCAAGGGTGAAGCGGAAATCGCCCTGCGACAGCCGACGATCGAGCCGCTGTGGGAATCAAAGCCGTCCTGGTGGATCACAAAAGAGCTGGGGAACAAGCTGGGTCTGGCGGAGTTCTTCCCCTGGAAGGATGGCGAGGAATACATCGCCAGGCGCTGCGAGGCGGGCGAAATCGACTTCGCCCAGTTGAAGCGGGACGGCGTCATCATCAAGAAGGGTGGTGCTCCCTATATCACCGCCGAGAATCAGCCGGAGTTCGGCACCCCTTCCGGCAAGATAGAACTATATTCCGCGCAATTGGCCGAAAAAGGTTTTGATCCGGTCCCAAAATTCACCAGGCATCCGGCACCACCGGCAGGTTTTTTCAGGCTGCTGTTCGGCCGGGCGCCGCTGCACACGTTCTCCCGTACCACCAACAACTTCATGCTGACCGATCTGCAGAAGGAAAATGCCCTCTGGCTCAACGCCAAAAAGGGGAAAGAGCTTGGGTTGAAAAACGGGGACTATGTATCGCTGATCAATCAGGACGGAGTCATAGCTAACGGCCGGATAAAGGTCAAGCTGACCCAGCGCCTGCGGGATGATGCGGTCTACATGAACCACGGCTTCGGCGTACACGCCAAAGGTATGAGCCGCGCCAACGGCCAGGGGATTGCCGATGATGACCTGATCACCAAGGCCGCCATCGACCCGATCATGGGTGGCACCGCCATGCGCGGTAGTTTTGTCAAGATTGTGAAGGGGGCCTGAACATGAAACTATTCGGAGTTCTTATACCTGAAAAGGAACAGCTTATCGCCACGGCAACTGAAGTGGTCAAAGGAAAAGCCGGACTGTCACTGTACGCGTCCCTGTTCGGACTGGCAGTGGGCTTTTATGCCATCGCCACCATCTTCATCCAGGGGCACGCCCACACCATCAACACCTCCAACCTGGTTCCCTGGGGGCTGCAGATATCAACCTATGTCTATTTTGCGCTTCTCAGCACCGGCTGCACCTTCGTCAATTTCTTCGGCCATGTTTTCTTCGAGAAACAGTACAAGCCGTTTGCATCGCGGATCATTTTTGTCGGCATAATTACCGCCGTGGCGGCATTCTTCTCCCTGGCGACCGAGATGGGGCGCATCGACCGGATGTACAACTTCATCCTTTCTCCCAATCCCAAGTCCCCCATGTTCTGGATGGGTATCTGGTATACGACCTACCTGATCGCCATCATCTGGGAATACATCAACATCCAGACCAACAGGCATTCCAACAAGGTCATGTGGGGGGCATTCTTTGTCGCCGTCTTCACCCACAGTACCCTGGGCAGCCTGCTTGGGTCGGTCAGCTCCCGCGTCTACTACTACAGCGCGCTGATGCCGATCTACTTCCTGTTCATTGCGTTCCTGACCGGCTGCTCCCTCACAACCATTATCGCTGCGATGACGGTCAAACAGAAGAAGCTGGATGAGAACTACCATCTTCATCCGTTTGTGACATTGCTCAAAATCGGTCTGGGCCTGGCGCTGCTGATCACCTTCTGGCGCACCATGATCGGCCTCTCCGCACACCTGGAAGGTTCCGAGGTGTTCTCGCTGACGCTGATCAACAGCGTGCTGTTCGGGATCGTGGTCGTTATCATTATTCCCTACATCCTGCTCAAAATGGGTAAGAGCGCCAACTGGCTGATCTTTGTCGGCCTGTTCATCATGATTACCCAGCTGAAAGCCCGTAACGACCTGGTGATCGGTGCTTTCAAGGTCCCGCTGTTCAGGGTCTACGATATGCCGGAGGTGATCAGCTACTCACCGTCGGTGTATGAATATCTCGTGGTCGTCGCGTCCGCTTCGCTCGTGACGGTGCTGTACATCATTTTCGAACGCTCGGGCGTTTTTGAGGACCGCTACATCAAGGAGGACGTCTGACCATGGAACAATTTGATGGTAAGGATATTCTGGATATCATGCACGAAGACCTGCAGCGCGCCCTGAAGAAACCGCGTGCGGAGCGCCGCTGGGCCATGGCCATCGATCTGAAGAAATGCATCGGCTGCCACGCCTGCACCACCGGCTGCATGTCGGAGAACCTGACTCCCCCCGAGATTCATTACCGGCCGGTCAAGGAAGAGGAGATCGGCGAATACCCCAATACCGGCATGCGTTTTCTGCCCCGCCCCTGCATGCAGTGCGATGCCCCCACCTGCACGCCGGTCTGCCCGGTAACCGCCACCTACAAGCGGGATGACGGTCTGGTGGTGATCGACTATGACAAGTGCATCGGCTGCCGCTACTGCCTGGTGGCCTGCCCCTACGGCGCCCGCTCGGCCGATGTCGGGCACTATTTCACCGGTGATTTTCATGACAAAACCTATGAAGTCGAGAACTCCGGCGAGTACGGCAAGAGCTACAAGCGCAAGAGCCACTGGCACTCACCGATCGGCAATGCCCGCAAGTGCCACTTCTGCATTCACCGGGTGGAAAAGGGAGAGCTGACCCGCTGCACCACCACCTGTCTGGGGCACGCCACCTTCTTCGGCGACATCAACGACCCACAGGCGCTGATTACCAAGCTGATCTCGAAGCCGAACGTGATCAGGTACAAGGAAGAACTGGGCACCAAGCCGATGGTGTATTACATCGTGTAATTATGTTTGGACATTTCAGGTGAATATGCTAATTACTGAATTAATCAAATGCCGGTCCGCCGGAAAACAAATAAAGGAGAAATATACATGAAAAAGATTATGACCCTGCTGGTTGCCGCCCTGACCGTAGTTTCGTTCGCTTCCGTTGTCGTGGCAAGCCATCACTTGCCGAACGAGGCTGCCAAGCCTGCCGATGCCGCTGCACCTGCTGCGGAGAAGAAGGAAGGCGACAAGAAAGACGCCAAGAAAGACGCTAAAAAAGTCAAGAAAGACGCCAAGAAAAAAGAAGCAGCCAAACCTGCAGCCAAGGGTAAAAAAGAAGTATCCGGCTGCTGACCTAAGCAGGAACAGCCCGAATCAGGAGGCGTGCGCAGTAGGCATGCCTCCTTTTTTATTAGTGGAGTTGTCGAATGTTTGCTGCAGGAGTCGTATGGCGTTTTGTCGCCATACAGTTGAAGCTATGGAGCAAACGGCAGGCAGAAGGCTTCGGCATTGCAGGATGAAATATCTGATTGTGGCGGTTTTTGTTTGAATACGTTCCGTATCTCTTCAATGAATCTTCCAAGCGCCCGCGTTGATGAAGAAGCGCCGTTAACGATAAGCGTGCGTTTATAGGCGTGTTCGAAGCCGGTGACGCGATGAGTGCGCAAGGCTCCTTCTTTCACCAGCTTTTCAACGACTGATCTGGATATGAAAGCAAGCCCGTACCCTTCAAGAACCGAGCTGATGATCAGGTGCAGGTCGTCATAGTAAATCACCCGGTTGAATTCCGCATAATCCCTCCCAAGCTTTTTCATGTTGTAATCAAGCAGTTTGCTGGAACAGCACCCTTCCTTTCTCGTGTAAAGATCAAAACGGGTCAGATGCTCTAGCGGCATCTCCTCTCCTGACAGCGCCATGTGCGGAGCGCTGACAAAGACAACGTCATCGCCCGGCAGTTCGAAGGTTTCAAACTCGGCGAGGTCATAATCCTCCGTATGTTCGATTACACCCACCTGGTACAGACCCTTCCTCATTCCATCGACAACCTTGTCCGGCATTTCAAAAAAGAACTTCAATTCCGACATATCCGGCTTGAGCAGCATGAAGTCTTTCATAATTTCAGGAAGGTAGGCAACTCCAAAGGAAGGTGTGCAGCAGAAAACGATTCCGGACCTGGGGGAAAGCTCGCGAAGATCATTCATCAGGTCGTTTTCAAGCTGCAGCATCTTCTCTGCTTTTTCCATTACGACCCGTCCCGCATCGGTTGCCGTCAGCACCGGTCCACTGCGGTCAATAAGTGAATAACCGTACTGTTCTTCCAGGAATTTGATTCTGCGGGATACTGCGGACTGGGTAATAAAAAGATTATCAGCCGCTCTGGAGAAGCTGCCGGTAACAATGGATTCCACAAGTGTTCGTAAATACTCCGATTTCATCGTGTGCTCCCGTAAACACCTGTTTTATTGCGTAAAGTTCATAGCCCTATGATTTATATTCATTAGTGAAACAGGCGGTGACCATACTAAGATGCAGTCACAATACGATGCCGTCTCGCGTAGTAAAAAAGAAACCGGGTCAGTATTACATCTAACATTCGGAGCAATCAAGTGATGATTAACTCTCTGCCAAAAAGAGTATTCCAGTCATGAAAAAGGTCGCGTATCCGATTCGTCCTCTATTAGTATTTACGTTGCCGTCGGCATAATCGCCGCCGGTTTTTTTACGACTTTTTATTACATGTGTTCCAGGCCGGCTCACATAAATCAGGAGGGAGGTGAAAGGGACGGGAGCGGTAGTAGATATACAGCACCATATTACCTGTCGAATTCTCACACTTTTTTACGAGGAGGAATTATGTCGGAAAAGATGATGAAGAAAAGCAGAGTGCTGATAGCAGCACTGCTAGTAACAGTAATGGTTGCCGCACTTACCCTGTCGGGCTGCGGTACGGATGGATATGACGATCCGAACGCATCCATAACAACCACCAAGACCGCCAGCGCCCTGATTGAGCCTGCCACACTCAAACAATGGATGGATGAAGGCAAGGTGAACAGCAGTGATCCGGCGGCGAAAGACCGGGTGGTAATTGTAACCGTGGCCACTCCTGCCCAGTATGCTGCCCAGCATATTCCAGGCGCGCTCCTGCTTGATTCAGGAGCCGAACTGCTGATGACGCGACTGGAAGGCGTCACCGCAATCGGTACCATGGTTATAGATGGGCCAACTATTGACAACATTGTCAAGAAGCTCGGCATTAACCGGAATACGACCATCGTGTTTGCTGCCAGTAAGGGACAAAACGCCCTGAACCCCGCCAGAGCCTATTTCACGTTTCGCTACTGGGGCTTTCCCAAGGAGCGGCTGAAAGTACTGCAGGGCGGCGAAAACGGGTGGGAAACAGCTGCCGCTGCCGAAGTGTGGCCTGCTACGTATGCACTGAATACTACCGTTCCGTCAGTCGCTCCTTCAACGTTCACAGTCCGGAATCTGTATGCCGGCAGCACGGCCAACTTCAGCCTGCGTACTTCCATAGGCGAGATGATCTCGGTTGTTGATAAAATCAATGGCGGAACACTTGCAACCGGTGCAGCAGGTGTTTCCATACTGGATGAACGTGGTGGAAATATCGGCAACATCTACATTGCCAATGCAGGTGTTGATGATTTTGCGCAATATGCATTGACCGGCACCGGCAACACGTCGACCTACAAGCCTGCCAGCGACCTGGCTGCCCGCCTGGCGACCTTTGGTGTCTCTGCCTCCAAAAGCATGAATTATCTGTACTGTGCCTCCGGCGTGCGTGCTTCATCGGTCTTCTTTGTCCTTGATGGCATTCTGGGTTGGCCGGTCACGCTGTACGATGGCTCCTGGAACCAGTGGAGCGGTTACACGTCACTGGCCCCAGCCACCAATCTCGTATCTGCCGCCTGGCAAACCAACGTAAATACATCGACCACCGTTGCATTCAACCGCACATTCAGTGCTGCTGCCTATACTTCTCCGCGCAGCAATCCGGCGCTTCCGACCGATATCGGTGCCTCACTCACCATAGACCCGGTGTCCAAGGCCATGTTCACCACGGTGACCGACCCGCGTGCCAACCAGATTCTGAATGAGGACAAAGCCTACTTTACCAGTGGCGGCACTACGGCTGCACCGTCTGCCGGCGGAGCTTCCGGTGGCGGCAGCGGCTGCTAGCGCTTGCAACCCTTTTGATGTCTTGTCAACGAACACATTAACGAACGAAGGAGAATCATATATGTCGAAAATCGGAAAAATAAGTGCTTCAGCCGCCCTGTTGCTGGGCTTGGCCGGCACAGCATTTGCCGGGCCGCAGATGACATTCGGGCCTGAGGACAAAGGCGTGCTGCAACTGGACTACAAAGGGCAGTTTCAGATGACGGTACGTGACATCGGCTCCGGCACCAACAATGACAACACAACCAGCAACTTCAACTTTCGCCGCAATCGTCTGGCCCTGATGGGGGCTTATGGCGATACGATGAGCATGTATGTCCAGACCGAGTTTACTGAAGATCCAAATGTTGGCACTTTGCGGGTTGCAGACACAAACCAGGGGACAGAATTCCAGATGCTTGATGCGGTCATGCGCTTTAAATTCGATGATGCGTTGCGGGTAAATGTGGGTAAATTCAAGTACAATTTCTCCCGTGAAAACCTTGAAGCCTGTGAAAATCCTTTGACTCTGGACCGTTCGCTTTTTATCCGTGCCCCGTTCGTGACCACCCGCGACATGGGTGTGGCTGTCTGGGGTAACGCTTTCAAGGACATGTTCCAGTATCGTCTTGATGTGATGGAGGGGCGCAAGGCGGTATCAGGCGACACGGCGCCGGATTCAAATTTTCGCTATACCATGCGTGGACACGTGTCGTTGCTGGATCCTGAGAGCGACTATGGCTACAAGGGTACCTATATGGGTAAAAAGAAAGTGCTGACGGTTGGCGCTGCCTACCAGTTTGAGGCTGATGTCGCCTACAGCGACACAGTCAACAAGAGCGGAGGAAAAGATTACTCCGCCTGGACCGTTGACGCTTTCTTTGAGTATCCGCTCAGCACCTTCGGTACAGCAACCCTTTCAGGAGCCTATGCGAAGTATGATCTGGACGATGCATATCAAGGAGCCAGTCCTGACAGCGGCACAATCGGCCTGAGCGGTGAAAAGAACGGCTATTATATGAAGGCCGGCTACATGCTGCCCAGCTTGCCGTTACAGTTCTTTGTCAGATACGAAAAGTGGTCCTTTGCCAATCTGGAAGGCGTATCAGACCAGAGGGTCGACTGGTACGGCGGCGGCGCTAATTACTATTTCAGAGACCAGAACCTGAAGTTGACCGTGGAGGTCAGCAACACCGGTTTCCACAAGGGAGCCGGGACATCTGCCGACGGTACCAAAGATTTCATGACCTATATTACCCAGCTGCAGCTGATTTTTTAACCCTTAAACAGCAACTGTCAGCACAAGGACCTGGCCGGGATACACCTCTGCCAGGTCTCTTTTTTATTCTGGTTACTCACGCAGCCGTGTTATAGTAGGCCACTAAAAACGTCAAAGGTCTTCCCCGGAAATGCTGATCCGTACTGCCCTGCACGGCAAAAACCTCGCCTTGTTTCTGCTCCTGTTATTCCTGCCGCTGTTCCTCTCCGGATGTCAGCGGGGAGTAAAAGAGTCCTCCTGCGTCCGCTGTCACAAGGGAATCGAGCATGTTTCCAAAACACATGGCGACTGCGTTTCCTGCCATGGCGGCAAGCCGCAGGAGGAGGGAAAGGAAAAGGCGCATCAGGGTGTTTTCGGCATTGCCGACCCGGAATATATCGGGCGCTGGGAGAACGGCTGCGCTCCCTGCCACCGGTACCAGTTCGAGCGGATGAAGAGCAACCTGATGTACACCGCCGCCGGGATGATCCGCAACACCCAGCTGACCTGGGAGGGGGAGGACGGCAACAGCTACACCACCCACGGCGAAAAACAGTTCGATGCCGCCGGCAGGCCGTTTTCTCCCAAACCGGTAGCCGAACTGGACAACCTGTCCGGCGAACTGTACCGCAAGTTCTGCGCCCGCTGCCATATCGGCGCGGAGACTACAGGAGTCTATGCCGCCAGCCACGCCTCCGGCTGTGCCGCCTGCCATTTCCCCTGGAACAATGAAGGGACCTACGAGGGGGGCGACCGGACCATGAAGGGGAGGGCGGGGCACTCCGCCAGCCATGCCATGACCCCGCTCCCCGACACCCAGGTCTGCTCGCGCTGCCACAACCGGAGCGGCCGCATCGCCTTTTCCTACCAGGGGCTGTATGACGGCAACAACGGCCTGGTGCCGACCTGGAGAGGCGAAGCGGGGCCGGTTATGACCAGCGGCGCCCGCAACCTGACCCATATCACCGCCGATGTCCATTTTGCGGCCGGGATGGAGTGCATCGACTGCCATACCTCGCGTGATGTGATGGGGGACGGCTTCGCCTACCGCAACATGTACCTGCAGACCGAGGTCGCCTGCGAGGATTGCCATGGCGGCGCCGAAGAACTGCCGCGCTATCGCGAGGTCACCCGCGAGAACGATGAAGCGCTGCGGGAGTCCCGTTCCTACAAACAGCCGGTAACGTCCGGCATGCGCATGATCCAGACCGCCAAGGGGCGCAGCTACTCCAACGTGTTCTACAAGGAGGGCGCGATCTGGCTGCAGGGAAAACGGAGCGGCAAGCTGCATCGGAGCAAGGTTATCACCGGCACGCCGGAGCATACGGTTGTCGGTCACGCCCGGCTGGAGTGCTACAGCTGCCATTCGCGCACCTCGGTGCAGTGCTACGGCTGCCATACCCGGTACGACAAGGGGAAAAGCGGCATGGACTTCATCAAGGGGGAGGAAACCCCGGGCGCTTTCAGCGAAACGGAGGACTACCGCATGCTCTATCCGTTCCCGCTGGCGCTCAACCAGCGCGGCAGGATCTCGCCGGTGACCCCCGGCTGCCAGACCTTCGTCACGGTGGCCGAAGCGGACGGTTCAATCTCAAAATCGGAATACGTCTCAAAATTCAAGGGGAAGCAGCAGCTCCGCTTTGCCCCGTTTTACTCCCACAACACCGGCAAGAAAGCGCTCGGCTGCGCCGAATGCCACGGCAACCCGGCCTTTCTCGGTTTCGGCCAGCATATCGTCGAGGGGAACAGCATCACCGGTACGCTGATCTGCGAACGCTCGGACTCTAAGCCGCTGGATGGTTTCCTGACGATGAAGAACGGCCGGGTAAACGCCTACTCGGCAATTACCCGCGAAAACTCCCGACCGCTGAACGGAGCCGAAGTGAAGCGGACGCTGGCGGTCAATCTCTGTCTACCCTGTCACGGCACCGCCCGTGACCCGATCTACCGGAAAGGACTAAACCATCGTGCGTTGGATGATTCTCTTCATCGTCGGCTTCTGTCTCCCCGTTAACCTGGAGGCAGCTGCACCCCATGTCGGGTTGGACTGCAATGCGTGCCACCTCCAGGGGGGAAGCGCCAGCGATCCGGCCTCCCGTACAGGTCGGGCGGCCGGCTGCATCGTCTGCCACCGGGGAAATGAGCGGGTCTTCGACCATGCCATGGGACAGCGGGGGGGCGAGAAGGCTTTTGTGCAGCGAACCTACGGGCGGTTTGATTCCGGATTCTGGGACAAGAACTGCAATTCCTGCCACCTGACGGGGTGCCTCGACTGCCACGGCGGAGCGGGGTTGGCAAAGCCGAGCGTCGCAACCTGCCAGCGCTGCCACAAAGGTTATTACACCGGCTGGGACTATTCGGGGCGCGCTCCGCGCGAGGACAACATGCGCTACCAGCGGGGGATTGCCGTGGGCGGTGAAACGTTCCTGAAAATGCTTCCCGATGTGCACTATTCCGCCGGGATGAGTTGCGGAGCCTGCCATTCGATGACCAGCCTGGCGGAGGGGAAAAAATCATCCAAAGGGTGCCGAGACTGCCACAAGCCGGACCTGAAGGTCCTGGAGCATCGTATTCCTGCCCATCTGCAGCGGCTTGAATGCTACGCCTGCCATTCGGCCTGGGCGCCGCAGGAGTACGGCACCTTTTTCCTCCGCTTCAGAGACCAGCGGCTAAAAGAAGATTTTGACCTGAAGCCGGGGCCAAACGCGGAATACCTGCGCAGCGCCTACCTGAAAAAGCAGGACGCACCGCCGCTTGGGATCAATGCCGCCGGAAAGGTCAGCCCGATCCGGCCGATGTTCATCTCCTACTACACCGACATCATGCGGGCCAGGAACAGCGGCCCGGAGAATACCCTGCTGGCCGCAGAGTGGCGGGCGTATTTCCCGCACACCGTCCGGCGCGGCGGGGTGACCTGCGAGGGGTGCCACGACAACCCGGCCCGCTTCCTGCTTGAACCGGAATCGCGGCGGGTCTACAATCTGGAAAAGGACGGCATGGGGCTGGAATCTTTCTGGCTCCAGAGTGGGCAGCGGGTCAGCAACGGCAGCTTCATGGACGCCGCCCGCTACCTGCGCATGAGCAGCAAGAGCCCGGCATATACAAAGGCGTACATCGAAAAATGGAAAACCTTCCTCAATCGCGTCGAAAATTCCTCACGACCCTGACCCTGCTGCTCGCCTCGGGCGGTCTGCTGGTGCGCTATCTCACCCCGCGCACATCAGGAAAGCGCCGGGTGCTGGTCAGCGCCGCCGCTGCGGATGTGCCGAACAACGGGGCGCTGCTGTTTCGCGACGAGCGTCTGGCGCTGTTCCGGGACGGGGAGGGCTTCTATGCCCTGAGTCTGATCTGCACTCATCTGGGGTGCACGGTCACGGTCACGGAGGATGCGCTCTCCTGCCCCTGCCACGGCAGCCGCTTCGACCGGCAGGGAACGGTGCTTACCGGGCCTGCCGACCGGGCCCTGGTGCGGCTGAAAGTGGAAGTGCGCGGGGAGCTGGTTGAGGTGGTGGGGTAAGGACTGGCGGTTCAACGGGGCACGGCGCAGTAGAAAAACCCCCGATCAATAATGCGTAGTTCCGTACCTTGCCTGCACTGGCCGGATACCACGCCGTACCTCTTCAGGCCGGTCTGAATAACGTCTGTTTATTACCCGCCTGTTTAATGCCTTCAATTTTCTATTCATTTAAAATTCGTATCAATCGAAAGAATACGGCTTTTAATACCCTGCTTGATTTAGCACTTTTAAAATCATCATGATAGAGAGGGATCAAGGGCTTTAAAACGTCCCATATCATATACTCCTTCAAGTCGTGATATTGCTGTTTGGCTTTTTCTCTGATGGTTATGTTGCGTGCGATGCACATGACTCCCACTAATTCACCTCCAGGCAGAATCCAGGGGAATTTGGTTACAGAAATGTTTACTTTTTCACCGTCTTTGTGGGTTATCGTTTCGCGGATATCTTCGATCGGTTTACCATGTTCCATCACCCAAAGGTCATCTTGAAGGGCCTTCAGTGCCTGATCACGGGGCATCAGATCGAAATCGGTGCAGCCCCGGATAGTATCCATGTTCAGATTATAATGCCGGGCTTTGACGGCACTGGCACACACAATCTTCCCGCCGGTAAACTGCCCATCTTCGTTTGCGAAATATTCCTTGATAACTATTGAATCACTCGTATTATTCAGGAAAGAATTGAATATCAATAATTCCTGCATCGATCTGCCCATCTTTTCCTCCTGCAGTAGTGGCTTCCGGAGTTCCCGGTTCGCCCCGGCGCCTTAACCAGAACGAATTCTTGTTTCATGCAACGACGCTACGACGCTACGAGAAACTAAAAATTCATTTGAACGTAAAACCCAAAGATGACTTGTTTAAAAGCCTTTAGTTGCGTCGTCGCTTAGAAGTGTCATGATCATGTGTCCTTTCACGGTTTGATGACTCATTATAGCATCATCTTATTTCGAAAGTATGGCTGGATTGCGAAAGGGATTATTGTGGTTGTTAGCCATCCCCAGGCGACGAGTAATCTGGTGGTGTTCCAGAACACCATGAATTGCAGGGTGAGGAGGACGAAGCGGTTGGTGTTTGCGAGTGAGGGCGAGTCAGAGGCCTGTGTTGGAGTGGGTGAATTAACGGTTTTGGGAGAACGGCGGCGGTATTTTTGCCGCTGCTTTTTCCTGGTTGGGCATAATTCAGGTACTTGACCAATACCAATAAATATTATATGGCGATACTATTGCAACATTGATGGAGGTAATATCATGCAAAAAAACACCAGCGTTACTCTCGGTTCACACTACGAAAAGTTAATTTCCCAACAGGTTGTCCAAGGCCGTTTTGGTTCAGCAAGCGAAACAATTCGTGCCGGTCTGCGACTATTGGAAGAAAGGGAAACTAAGCTATCATTGCTACGACGTGCTCTTATTGAGGGTGAAGATAGCGGCACCGCTGATTATTCACTGAAGAGCATACTCTCAGAACTTGACGGTGAAAGTTTCAACTGATGCCCGCTTTTACCCTCACAAACATGGCGAAGGCTGATTTGAAAGAGATTGCCAGGTTCACACAAAACCGTTGGGGGCGTGAACAACGCAACTTGTATCTACAAATGTTGGACGTTTCATTCCAGCAGTTGGCTGACAACCCGCTCAAAGGGAAGGATTGCAGTGATATTCGAATTGACTACCGAAAATTGAATGCTGGCAGCCATGTGATATTTTACCGCCAAAATCGTGCTGATATGATCGAAATTGTCAGCTTCATCTGTGCACCTTTTACTTGGTCGTTAAAGTGGCGCTGATAGTAACGCAGCTCACCACTTTAATTCACTTACAAAAGTTGCACTTCAGACTTGAATCCGCCTAGTAATAATGGTTTCCTATCCAGATAAACAGTGCTGCGGGATTAGACATGGGTTCCTCCCTTGACTTGGCTTATTTAATTTTAATGTGCAAAAAAAATAAAAAATACGTAATAAATCGGGAACACTCTACTAATTCTACAATAGCTCTGTGCGCCGTCTGATAGCCTCAGCCTGTTGTTTTGCCAGAACTAGTTGCTCAGCGGACAGCGTTGCGGCAATACCGGCCAGTTGGTCTTTGTTGGCAGACTCATCCTGGGCAAACCAGGCGTATGCGGCGACCGGATCCGCTTTTGTGCCTCTTCCTTTCAGGTACATTTCAGCCAGGTCACCAATAACCTGACGGTTTCCTTTCTCTGCTAAATCAAGAAGGTTTTGAAATACCCTGGCTTCAAATTGCTTCATATGTTCCGCACGTTTTTCTATATCAAGCTCCACTCTGGATTTGCCGAATTTGACCCAGTCGCGGCAGTCTTCAATGCTGTAGTTGTTCCAAACCTCGGGATAATAGTTGTTTGTGTCAATTCGCTTAAATAGCACTTTCATCGTTTCAAGGTCACCGGCAAGACAGGCGAATCTGGCAAATCCATTGAGAATAAAAGGGGAATCGGGATAGTTGCGGGAAATCTGCTCGAATCCTGTTTTCATCTTGTCCCAGTAAATTCCTTCGCTATTGAAGTTCTTCCATATTCCGAATTTTGACCAGGCGGTACGCGTGTAAATCGTATCACCTTCACCATTGGTGTTGTTTTGACTAGCTTCGGTTATAAACTGTTGCCATTCGCCTTCATCTCCGTGCCATCTTGGCTGAAGATATTCAGCTTTATTGAAGTAAAACGCATAATACCCCGGCTCAAAACGCACAGCCTCCTGGAACAGTACTTCGAACTGTTTTCGTTCGATTCCTTTCGCATTGGCAAGTATGAGGCGCAGGTCGTGGCGCTGGGGGCAATCCGAGACTCCTTGAGCCGGTCGTTCGTTGACAATCTGCCATGCTTTGTCAAGCCGTTCGTAAACAATAGGCCACGCGTCTTTTTTTACATCGTTGACATACCCATGGCCGCGTTCGTGCCAGGCGTAATTGTACCAGGCTTGCCCGAGAACAACTTGGGCCGTAACTGATTTTGGCCTGGCGTGACGCCATTCATTGGCTCTTTCAATGTAGCTGGTGAACACCCATTGCGGGTAGTTACCGGTCAGATCGAAACCCTGATAAAAAGCCAGCAGTTTCCAGCCACCATCCGGATAACGGCTTTTGTTGGTGCGCAGCTTGTCCGCCATGGCATCAAGCTCGGCGAACTTGCTGTCTTCAAACATCTTTCTTACCTGATTGGTGAGAAGATCCTTGGCGCGCGGTCCATCAACAAACTCTGCTGACCGGGCCGAAGTGGCGAAAAGCAGCAATGCTGCACATATGATTGTAAGTACATATTTCTGAAGCATTCCATCCCCCTGTCGGTTGTGATGTCTAGTTGAGCCACCATCGTTATCGGTGGAGCTGCTGTCCTGCGCTCTGGGGTTGGTCATGACTCTTGGTTTTCGTCTGTTTATCCCCGTCCTTATACTCCTCCGCCTGCACCCACGCTCCGATTGCGACCGATTCCATCGGTTCCGAAAACAGGAACCCCTGGCCAAATTGGCAATCCAGTCCTTTTAACTGCTCGAATTGGTGGTCCAATTCCACTCCCTCGGCAATTATGTCAAGATTCAAACTCTTGGACAACGAAATGATCGACATGATGATCTCCTGGTTTTCGCCTTTTTCAGTCATCCTGTTTATGAACGAGCGGTCGATCTTGAGCGCATTGATCGGGAGGCTGTGCAGATAGCTGAGCGATGAATAGCCGGTGCCGAAGTCGTCAATGTGAATGTGTACCCCCATGGCGCGGAGCCGGTTCATTGATGCTATCACCACATCGATATTTTCCATGAGCATGCTTTCTGTTATCTCGATTGCGAGAGTGTGGGGGGCGATTCCTGTCTCCTGAAGAATTCCGGCCACCAGATCGACCAGGTTCACCTGCGCGAACTGTTTGCTCGAAATGTTGATGCTCATTTTCAGGGGTGGCTGGGAAGGGAAGCGTTTCTGCAGTGCCTCCAGCTCGCGGCAGGCCTCCCGCAGGATCCATTCGCCGATTTTGACGATCAATCCGGTTTCCTCGGCCAGTGGAATGAATTCCAGGGGATAAACCATGCCCCGTGTGGGATGATTCCAGCGGACAAGTGCCTCGAAGCCGACCAGGCGGCGGGTGTTGAGATCGACGATGGGCTGATAGACCAGGGTCAGCTCATTGTGGTCCAGGACAGCGTGCAATTCCGATTCGAGCAGGATCCGGTCGATGATGCTTGCGTGCATCCTGGTATCGAAGATCTCGGAGTGTGCGCTCCCCCGCTTCTTTGCCCCGTACATGGCGATGTCGGCATCGCGCAGAACCTGCTCGGCGCGTTCGTAGATATCCGAGCCCAGCGCTACCCCGATGCTGACGGCCGCATAGACCTCGTGCCCCTCTAACATGAACGGGCTCGACAGTTTGTGATGGATCCGGTCGGCAACATCGACGGCATCCTTCAGCTCGCTGATATTCTCCAGCAGAACGGAAAACTCGTCGCCGCCGAGCCGTGCGACCGTATCGCCCGGTCGGATGCACTCGACCAGTTTATGCCCCACCGCAACGAGAAGCTTGTCCCCGACCTGGTGCCCCAGGCTGTCATTTACGAATTTAAAGCGATCCATATCAAGAAACAGGACGGCATAGTGCGGCTTGCCACGGTGTGCGGACATGTTGATAACGTGCTGGAGACGATTCATGAACAGGGAGCGGTTCGGCAGGTCTGTCAGGGCATCGTGGAAGGCGTTATACACCAGTTGCTCTGTAGCCGTCTTTCTCGACATAATGTCCGTCTGGGAACCGGCCATTCGGTAGGCCTGTCCGGCTACGTTCCTGACAGCCAGTCCGCGGGCCAACATCCAGTGGTAGGTCCCATCCCTGTGCATGATGCGGTACTCGTTCTCAAAATGAGGGTTGCGTCCGCTGATATGGGCGTCGATTCTGATTTCGGTTTCGGGACGGTCATCGGGATGAACCCGGCTGAACCATTCCTCGGGGGTATTGCCGATTGCATCATCGTCGTATCCGAGCATCGATTTCCAGCGACTGGAGAAATAAATGACATTATTCTGCAAATCCCAGTCCCACAAGCCGTCATTCGAACCCTGGGCTGCCAGGGCATAGCGCTCCTCACTCTCACTGAGGGCTGCTTCTGACTTTTTACGTTCCGTGATCTCCTCCTCAAGTTTTGCATAGCCGCTAAAGAGAGATCTGCTCATATCGTTAAAATGCGAGGCGAGTTCGCCAAACTCGGTCTTATCCTTGTATTCAACGGTATAACCAAGGTTCCCGGATGCAATCTTCCTCGTGGCGTCGAGCAGTACATCGATGGGCCGGGTAATGGCCCTGGTCAGGTACATGGCGTCGATGATACCGAGGATGAGCGCCAGCAGCATTGTCGCCATCAGGACCGTTGTTACGCTCTTCACCTTCTGCATCGCATCCGTAGTCACATTTTTAAGCCTGGTACTCGCCCGCATGGACATTTCCTCGGTCTTGACGAGGAGCTCATTGCCGATGCGGGCCGCTTCCAGTTTGTTTTTGCTGATCTGTTCGGTATCGGCGGAGGCTGTTATGTAGTAACTCAAGGCTTCCTGGTAATCTCCGATGGTCGTCTGGAGCCCAACGATCTGCCGGGCGACCTCGGGGACATGATGGCAGGAGGTGCAGTTCCGGGCAGCTTGTTCCAGGTTAGCGGCATTCTCGATTATGTAATCGAGCTTGCTGCCCAGTTCGGTATTGACCGTGTAGAGGTTTGACTGCACCGTCTGGATTGATCTGAGCAACTGCTGGCGGAGGGTTTCTATCTGATGGAGGCTGATGAGACGGCTGAGCGTGTCGTTTGTATTTCTGACGTGTACGTAGGCGAATACCGCACCCAGTGAGGAGATCAGAAATACCATAAGAAATGATAGAATTATTTTCCGCTTCATATTTCGGTCACCCTCACGGCCACTCTCGCCGGCAAAGTACAAGACTTCTTGTCCGACAGCGAATCCCCACCCCTGATAAGCAGGATAAATACGTTAGCAAAGTTGATTTCTGCCAAAATGCGCAGAAAACATCCTCCAGCTTGCTAAGCGGTGTCTATCCGAAGCCCTGGAAGAGATACTAATTATTTCTGTAGTCATAGGTCATTACGTCGATCCGGGCCTTTTTTGCCATTTCGAATACCGGATGATAATCTTTGGCGGTGGTTTCAATGAACTTTAATGCGCCAAACTGCAGCAGGACTTCATTCCCACCTGGGTCGGTGTGCAATCCCAGCAGCGACGACTTCAATTTGTTTTTAAGCGATTCGGGCAGGTCTTTTCTTACACAGAGCCCGTTCGACGGAACGCGGGTAGATTCCGCAAGAATGATCAACTCGCTGTCCACCCGGGGGTCTTGTTTTCTCACCCGGTCATAAATGCTGTGCTTGGCCGCGCCCACATCCGCTTTCCGGTTCAGCACAGCATCTATGGCCGCATCGTGGCTCCCGGTAAAGAGAGTTTCACTGAAAAAATGGTCCGTATCCTTAATGCCGTTCTCCTTCAGATAAGCGACCGGGAAAAGGTACCCGGCAGTCGTTGCCTTATCAACATAGGCCATTTTTTTGTTTTTCATGTCTTTCACGTTATTGATCCCGCCGTCCTTCCTGACAAAAAGGTATCCATGGTAGGTCGAGGTTCCGTCGAGATTCACCGGACGCACGAGAGGGACAACCCCCAGCTTCTTGATGGCCAGGGCGCCGGTGAAAGAGCCGAAGAAGGCGCCGTCCATTTTTTCGGCGGTGAACCGCTCGACAATATTGCCATACCTGCTCAGGATCGTGAATTCGACTGTAATGCCGCTTTTTTTCGATAGATACTCGCCGAGCAGCTTGAAGCGTTGCTTCTGTTTGAAGACGTTCATCTCCGGCAGGATGCCGATCAGGATTTTTTGCTGTGATGTCTGCGCCAGGGAAGGAGACGGAATACAGAGTGAGAGAATGATAGTGCTGAAAACAATTAACCACAGAACGTGTCTCATTACACACCTCCCATATTAAAAACCGTACAGCTATAACACAACTTGGAAAACATATTAAACATGCGATGATGGCTCTGCGTTAAAAACACCTGTTTAGCATGTAACGATAGCGTCGGTTTATACAGAGACATTTCTCAGCTTTGCATGCTGCTTGTCCACGTGATCAATTATCTTCAGGTGTTAACATAACAATCAAGCGCAATTCCAGCGCTATATTTTCTGCTAAAGTGTAAAGCTCTTTGCGCCTCCCGGAATTATTTAATAACAACAGCAAGTTGCAAAAGTGTAAAGTTTTTTACACATCGCGTAACATGCTGCAATTACACGGATTTATGCAAACTGATTTGGTGTGAAAATTTGTTTATGGGGAGGTGAACAAGTCCGTTTATAAGGCTGGTCCGGTGGGTGTGAATCAAGACCGGCCAGCCGGATGTTCCGGCTAATAGTGTGGATCAAGTCAGCGCAGCAGCCAGATCGTCAGCGGCAGGGTGATAAACGACAGGCAGGTCTGCACGGTGATGATCGCGGCCATGCTGTCGTGGTCGCCCCCCATCTGCCGTGACAGGATGTAGGCCGAAGGCGCCGTCGGTACGCTGAACAGCAGCACCACCACGGTCAGGGCCATGCCGGACAGACCCAGGCAGGTCGCCAGCCCCCAGGCGATCAGCGGCTTGCAGAGAAACTGCACGGTGCTGGTGACCAGCAGCGGATGCCAGTGCAGCATCAGGTTCTCGGCCCGGTACGCCGCTCCCACCGCCATCAGCCCCACCGGAAACGCCGCCTTCCCCCCCAGCGCCAGAAAACCGTCGATCGCCGGCGGCAGCTGCAGTCCCATTGCATTCAGTCCCACCCCGATGACGCAGCCGATAATGAGCGGGTTGCACAGCAGGTCGGTCAGGAACCGCCTGGGCTCCACCTTTTTGCCGTCGGTAACCGCCAGGGAGAAAGCCGATACGCAGAGCACGTTGATCAGGATGATCATGAAACCGGCCCCCATGGCGGCCAGGAAGAGGCCGTCCCTGCCGAAGAGGTTCTCCGCCAGAGCCAGTGCCACGAAGGTGTTGAAGCGCACCCCCCCCTGGAAAAGGGAGGTAAAGGCCGGGCCGGACATGCGCCGGTGCGTGAGCCACCAGATTGTTACCAGGACCGCGCTGGCCAGCACCGCACCCTCCACGGAGAGCAGAATCTTCAACCAGGGGAGGGAGCCGATCTGTTTGCCGGCCAGGTTGTGGATCAGGGTGGCGGGCATGAGCAGGAAATAGGTCAGTTTTTCGGCCGATGGCCAGAAGCTCTGGGGGAGGAAATTGGTGCGCTGGATGAGGAAGCCGACCAGGATCAGTGCCAGGACCGGTATGAGTGCATCGGCGACGGAGTTCATGCGGCCCTCTCCTTAACTTCAAGAAACGGAACGGAGGATAGCACAGGCCTTCTGCAAAATAAACCCGGACTTCGTCGTGGCGCTCGCTTCTTGCCCCGATAAGTCATGCGTTCGCCAGCAGAATGACGCCCAGCACCATCAGGGCGGTGCCGAAGGTCCGGGATAATGGATAGCGCTCCCGCAGCAGTCGAGCGCCGAAAACGACTCCTGCCAGCATCGACAATTCCCTCACCGGAGCGACATAGCTCAAGGGGGCGAGTTTCATCGCGTACAGTACCAGCGTGTAGGCCAGCGGCGACAGTACCCCGACGGCAATGATGCTGCGCCGGTTCAGCCTCCACTGCTCCGCGAGCAGCCGCGGTGTGCGGAGGGCCGCCGGGGCAAGCAGTGCGGTGCGGAGGCTAAGCCCGAGCACGTAGTAGATCACCGGGGACATCCCCAGCACCTTTACCGCATAGCCGTCGATGACCGTGTACGCCGCAATGGCAACGCCGGTCAGCGCCCCCCACAGAATGCCATCTTTCAGGCGGCCGCCGGAAGCCCGAAGAATCTGCGGAAAGCCGGCAATGAGCAGTATCCCGGTCAGGATGGAAGCGATGCCGGACCAGCCGAGCAGCCCCGGTATCTCTCCCAGGATAAGAACGGCTGCAACCACTGTAAAGAGGGGGCCGGTGCCGCGTGCCAGCGGATACACGATGGAAAAATCGCTTTTCTGATACCCTTTCTGCAGCACGATCGAATACAGCAGATGCACGGCCGCACTGGCCAGAATAACTGCCCAGATCCCGGCAGTGAACGGCTGCGGATGGCGGAACCAGGCGTAAAGCCCGACCGGTGTTGCACAGAAGAGGCTCACCAGGCCGAAGAGCCATACGAACGGCACGCCTCCCGAGGCCTTCTTGGCGAACAGATTCCAGACCGCGTGCAGAAACGCACCTGTTATCACCAGGGCAAGAGCCTCGGAATTCATGGGGCGGGATCCTTTTTAAAGCTGAAATGGAAAACATTGTACGGCTCGATGTCCGGGGCGCAACTTTCGCCGGATCTTAGCAGGAGTGGCTGGAATCCTGTTATGAAAAAATGCGGGCAGTCCGGCCAAACGGGGGGGTATGCGATCCCGTTTGCATTACATGCCGGTTATGTTACTCTAAGCCATGATGTTACTACAATTGGGTCAGGGAGGTATATCATGCTGGAACTGCTTGAAAAAGCTGTCATGACAACAATAGGTGTTGCGGCCATCACCCAGAAGAAGGCGGAAGAGCTGGCGGCGGAAATGAAGGAGCGCTTCAAGCTGAGTGAAGACGAAGGAAAGAACCTGGTTGACAGGATCCAGGCCATTGCAGCCGAAAGCAGGGGGAAGGTCAGGGAGATGGCCGAAGCCGAAGTCCATAAGGTAGTTGACCGCCTGGGCCTGGTTTCCCGGGAGGAGTTCGACCGGCTGGGCGAACGGGTAAGGGAACTTGAAGCACGCTGCAGCGACTAGCCCATGCTCGGATTTTTGAGGATCAACCGGAACATCCGCAGCATCAGGCGCTATCTGAACGTCGTCCGTGTGCTCAGCACCTACGGGTTTGACCAGGTGCTCGAGATGCTGGGACTTGCCGATATGGTGGTGCGGAGCCGGAAGCTGTTCCGGCGCTCAATGCCGGATATTGCACGGCTTACGGCCGCTGAGCGGATGCGTCTCGCCCTGGAGGAGTTGGGTCCGACCTTTGTCAAGCTGGGGCAGATACTCTCCACCAGGCCGGATGTCATACCGCACGCGTTTGTCCGGGAGTTCGAGAAGCTGCAGGACGATGTCCCGGGGTTCCCGTTCGAGGAGGTGCTGACTCAGATTTCAGCCGAGCTGGGAGGGCCTGTCGAACGGTTTTTCGCGGAGATCGATCCGGTGCCGCTGGCCGCTGCATCCATTGCCCAGGTGCACAGGGCCCGGCTGAGGACGGGTGAAGAAGTGGTTATCAAGGTGCGTCGCCCCGGCATTGTCGAGGTGGTGGAGTCCGACATCAGCGCCCTGATGGCGTTGGCCGGACTGGCGGAACGCCACGTGTCCGGCAGCGAGCTCTACGACCCGGTCGGCATCGTGAGGGAGTTCGCCCGGACGATCCGCAGGGAGATGGATTTTACCCGTGAAGGGCACACCATCGAAAAATTCCGCGACAATTTCGTCAGGACGCCCTGGATGTATTTTCCCCGCGTGTATTGGGAACAGAGCTCCCGCGGTGTCCTGACCATGGAATATGTCGCGGGGGTCAAGGTTTCCGACCGGGAAAAACTTATCGCCGGGGGGATTGACGTCAAACTGGTTGCCCGTCGCGGTGCGGATGCTTTCCTGGAGATGGTGCTCAATCACGGCTTCTTCCATGGCGACCTTCATCCCGGAAATGTCCTGATCCTGCCGGACAACGTGATCTGCCTGCTCGATTACGGCATCGTGGGGCGGCTGGATGAAGAACTCAAGACGTTCCTGACCGACATCCTTTCGGCCATCGTCAAACGCGATATGGACGAGGTCGTGTCCCTGCTGCTTTTTTCCGGCGATATTTCCGACAATCTGGATATCCGCGCCCTGAAGCGGGATCTGTTCAATTTCATCGACGGCTACTACGAAATCCCTCTCAAGGAGATTGAGGTGGGGCGAATGTTGATGGAGTTTATCGAAATCATCACTCTCTACAACATCAGAATCTCGTCTGACCTGATGCTGCTGGTCAAATCGCTGGTGCTGATCGAGGGGATGGGGCGGGTACTTGATCCGGCTTTCGACATGGTAGAGCACCTGCGCCCCTACATTTTGAAGGCGATCCGCCAGAAATTATCGCCGCTGCGGGTCTCCCGCGAGATAAACCAGATACTTTCCTCGTACCTTAACCTGGCGCGCAATATCCCCCGTGACCTGAAAGAGATCATCAACCGGGTCAACCGCAACAAATTCAAGATCGACCTCGAACACCGCGGCCTGGACAAATTCACCGCCGACTTCGACCGTTCCATCAACCGCCTTTCAATCAGCATGATTCTGGCGGCCATGATCATCGGCTCGTCGATCATCATGCAGACCAATATAGGTCCAAAATTCATGGGCTTTCCGGTGCTGGCCTTCATGGGGTATTCCGTGGCGGGGTTCGTCGGCCTCTGGCTGGTCTATGCGATCATCCGTTCCGGGAGGATGTAAGGCCGCTCCGACAGGAATTTCTTTTTATTTTCCCCGCACGAACACCCGCGACTGCAGGAGAACCCTGTGGCTTCTGGTCCGGTCTGACTCCCCGGAACCGCCAGGCTTCCTTTACCTCTGATTATTCCATGTTGTTTTGATCTCGGGGTAGTCACTCCTCAAAAAAAACATCCAGGACAAAAAAGGGCGGCCGACCGGCCGCCCTTGAGTCAAACGCTACCTCCGGAATTTACCCCGGAGACAATGCCGCTTCCGCCTTCGGACGCGTTCCGTTAATGTTTGATGGTGGCAAGCGTTTCACACCATCGATGCTGAGTTTCCTTGAGTCCAAACGTGAAGCAGCCTATTTCGTACAGGGCGGCCAGGCCCACAACAGCGTAAATGACCCGCCCCATTACTCCTGCTTCACCGAAGATGGCGGTAACAAGGTTGAATTCGAAAAAACCTATCAGGCCCCAGTTAATGGCGCCGATAAGGAGCAAAACCGTTACTACGATGTCTAATACTTTCATGATGTGCCTCCCTTATATTTCCGAAGGCGGCGGAAATTCATCCGACCCGCTTACCATTATACTCCGGTCCTGACAGCCAATACAGTAAAGAAAGAGGATCGGCAAAGGGCTGTTTTTGGAGAGGCACGGCGCAGGACCCGAAGAGAAATTCATTTTCTGATTCAGCCGCAAGATAACTTTTGCCCGTAGCGCAGTCGTATGTTAGATTGCAGTATGCGGATATCTCTATTTGTTATTGATGCAGGTAGAACGGCTTTTTCAGCCGACCGGCAGACGCGCAACTGCCGGATCGTCAATAAATACCAACGTCATCGTGACCTTGACGGATTGAAACCATGATATCTGATTTTCTCAAACATCTCTTTCCCCGCGTCGTACCGGAGCGCAACCTGCGCTTCAGCTATACCTTTTGCCTCGGCGGGCTGGCCTTCACCGCCTTCCTGATCATGATCTGCAGCGGCATGCTGCTGCTGGTCTACTACCAGCCGACGCCGGAGCGGGCATTCAGCTCGGTACTGTTCCTTGAATCTTCGGGCTGGGGGGGGAAGTATCTGCGCAGTCTGCATCGCCTGACGTCCCATACCTTGCTGGTGCTGCTGCTGCTGCACACCCTGCGGGTGATCCTGACCGGCGCCTACCAGCGGCCGCGGCAGCTCAACTGGGTGGTCGGCTGCCTGCTGCTGTTCCTGGCGCTGTTCGAGGCCTACACCGGCTATCTGCTGCCGTTTGACCAGTTGGCTTTCTGGGCGACCCAGACCGGCATGGAGCTGCTCGCAACGCTGCCGTTCGGAACATTTCTCCGTTCCCTGCTGGTGCCGGACGGGGTCGGAGAAGGGCTGTCGCTGCTCCGCTTTTATGCCCTTCATATCGCCATCATCCCGCTCTTACTGATGGGTTTGTCATTCCTGCATTTCTACCGGGTCAGAAAAAACAAGGGGGTGCTGCCGTATCTATGAAAAACGGATTCGTTAAAAGCTCCCCCCGTTTTTTCGGGCTCATCAAAACCTCGATGTACTCGCTGGCTGCCGCACTCCTGCTGCTGGCGGCACTGATTCCGGCGCCGCTCCAGGAACAGGCCAACCCGGCGATTACGCCCAACCCGGCCAAATCGGCCTGGTTTCTGCTCTGGATTCAGGAACTGGTCAGCTGGTCGCGCTATATGATCTATCCGGCGGTACTGCTGGGTGTCCTGTTTCTGCTGCTTCCCTGGCTCCCGGTCGGCAGACGCATCCATCATGCCAGCTGGTTTCCGCGCGAGCTGCGAACCGTTTCGGCGATCACTGTCATACTGGCTGCCGCAGTCGTGCTGCTGACCGTTGTGGCGATGTACTTCAGGGGGGCGAATTGGTCGCTGCTCTTCTGACTGCTGCCCTGCTCCTGGCGGTCGCCCCGGCCTGGGGCGGCCAGATACGGCAGTTCTGCCTGTCTTGCCATCCCGCACATTATGCCGAACGGGGCGGCTGCAGCCTCTGTCATCGCGGAAATCCGGCATCGGAGCGTAAAAACATAGCCCATGCCGGTCTGCTCCCCGGGAAATATGCCCGTTTTACGGTCGCCGGCCGCGCAGAGGCAGAAGAGGGAGAGCGCCTGATGGAGCGGCTTGCCTGTCGCCGCTGCCATGTCAGCGGAGGGCGCGGGAACTCTCTGGCGGTGAGCCTTGATACTGCGGCTGCCCGGAAAACCGGCGGGGAACTGGCGCTCTCGATCCGGCACCCGGTGGCGAATATGCCGGACTTCCGCCTGAATGAAGGGCAGATAACGACGCTGGTCAATGCCGTTTTCGCCGGTTCGCAGGGACGCCGGACGGATGGAGCTGCTCCGGTTAGGGTGTATTTCCCGGCTTCCGGCACAAAGAACCCTGACATCTTTTCAACGAAGTGCGGCGGCTGCCACCGGCTGCTCAGCCAGCGCCTCGGCGCCGTCGGAACGGGTGAGGTCGGACCCAACCTTTCCGGGCTGCTTACGCGGTATTATCCAAAAACGTTCAGGACTGGTGAGGCCTGGACAGCCCAAAATCTGGACCTCTGGCTGAAAAATCCCCGGGAGACGAGGCCGTGGGCAAGGATGCTCCCCGTCACACTGACCGGGGCCGAAACGAAGGAGCTTGTGTCGATCATGCGGCTTCCGGCGGAGAAGGCGAAGTAACAACTTCAGGGCAGGCGTTGATGTGCTTGATCAGACTCCGCTTCTGCAGTTAAATTCAGAATATTTACAACTTTTAATTGTTATGGGGGTTTGGTTCACTGTTAATCATCAGAAACTGAAAATATTTGTTTTCGACTTTCCTGGAGGTGAAATACGATATGAACTGGGATGAACGCTACAGCGAACCGGGCTTTGCCTACGGCATTGCGCCGAATGACTTTCTCGTGTCGGTAGTTGACAGGCTTCCGCGAGGGAAGATCCTGTCGCTGGCGGAGGGTGAAGGGAGAAACGCCGTATATCTGGCATCGCTGGGATACCTGGTGACCGGAGTAGACGGATCGGAAGTCGGTCTGCGCAAAGCCGCGGAGCTGGCAGCGGAGCGCGGCGTTGCGATCACCACGGTACATGCCGATTTGGGCAAGTACGAGATAGAACCGGAACAGTGGGACGGGATCATCGCCTGCTATTGCCATCTGCCTTCAGACATCCGTATTCCGCTCCATCAGGCGGCGGTGCGGGGGCTGAAATCCGGGGGCGTCTTTGTGCTGGAGGCGTTCAGCAAGGAGCAGCTTGCCTACGGCACCGGGGGGCCGCAATCGCTTGACATGCTCATGTCTTTGGAAGAACTGAAGCGGGAGCTGGCCGGACTGGAATTAGTCCATGCGCTCAGGATCGAGCGTGAAGTGCGCGAAGGAAGCGGTCATACCGGTCTGGCATCGGTAGTTCAGGTGCTGGGGGTAAAGTACGGCGTCCGCGAGGAAGAATGTGAACTGTCATGAAAAACCTGCTCGACTACCGGTTACTCATCCCGATCGTGCTGTTTCTAGGTTTTGCTCCATTTTATCCGCAGCCTCATATCGTGGAAAAGATCAGAATGCTGCTGGACGGGACGCTGAAAAAGCCGATCGATGGATTCGATCTTGTATGGCACGTCTGGCCTTTCCTGTTGCTCGCTTACCGGATTTTGCGGGACATAAGGCAGAAATCAGGGTGATAGCAGTACAATCAACAGATACTAATTTGTTCCGGCAAGGCATATGTGCAGGGTGAAGCAGATTTTGCCGCATGACCCGAACGGACTTAAGGAGAAATCATGAAATCAGTAATGACAGCGATTGCAATGCTGCTGACGGTCGCCGCGGCCTGGGGATTCGACGCCGGGTCGAGTTGTGTGACCTGTCATGGGGACAGGGCCGGGATGAAAGCGCTCGGGGCGGAATCGATGTATCTTGATCCGGCCCAGGTCGACCGAGAGGTCGGCATGAAGGGAAAACCCAGCTGCGTTGACTGTCACCTGGGAAATCCCGCAGCAAAGGAAACGAAGGATGCCCACGCGGGGCTGCTGCGCCCCTTTCTGGTGGGGGCCGGCAAGAAGCTGAAGGGAGAAGCCATTTCCCGTGAAGACGCCGGCGCCATGCAGCCGCTTGTCCCGAGCGGAAAGGGGATAAGCGGCATGATTCCCAAGGGAGATCCAAAAAAACTTGAGGCGGCCGGGGTAAACAAAATCGTCGGCATCCAATGGCATGACCGCGACCCCGAGACCATGGCCTATTCCCCCAAGGTGGCGGAACTGACCTGCGGACGCTGTCATGGCAAAGAGGTCAAGGAGTACAACAGCTCTGCCAAGGGGCTGCTGAAGCATCAGCGCGCCTACCGCAGCTGGTCCGAGAAGCTGCCCGGGCCGCAGAACTGCGGGATGTGGTTCGGACAAAACGAAGAGGCGCTCAGGGCGGGCACCTCGGTTCCCTACACGAAAGCCCAGAACAACGCTTCGGATCGTTCCTGCAACATGTGTCATGCCAGCTGCAACGACTGCCACTACAAGCCGGTGGCAAACAAGGGGAGCCACGCCTTCGGACAGCCGGATACGCCCAGCTGCTACGGCGGCGGCCGGGCCAGCATCTGTCACGCCGGGCCGATGGACCGCCGCCGCGGCGCCGGTTACGTGCGGGGAGAATATTCCTTCCCCGCCAACCTGCCGCAGGACACCCACTCCAAAGCCGGTCTTGACTGCACCGATTGCCACAAGCCGGTCAACCATCAGTTCGGCCATCTTTCCGCCGACGATGCCCGCAAATCATGCGCCGGCTGTCACTCTGCCGTCGCCGAGGCGGTCAGCAGCTCCGCCCACGGCAAGGTTGACTGCACCTCCTGTCACGTCACGCTGTCGGGCGCTTACCAGTACACCTTCTGGGGTCAGGGCAATACGTTCGGCGTCGAAACCCCCTACGGCAAGCACAAGGAGTATTACGGCACCCGTGATCTGCCGACGATCATCAGGAATGCCTCCGGCCGCTGGATCCCGGTCAAGCCCTATCCGATGGCGGTCATGAACCAGACAACGGAACTTGGTCCCTCGGGCCTGCTGTTCCGCTCCATCCCCAAACGGAGCGTACCGGGGAACCCCGCGATCGGCGAGCCGCTTACCTTCGAGGTGGCCCGAGCAGCAACCGATGTGAATGACGCCTTTATCATCGTCGGAACCCGCAGCGATCTGCCGTCCGGCAACAAGGCGATTCTCTGGGTGCAGATGGATAAGCTCAGCCACGCCGTCGGCAAGCCCCGCGGCTGCGGCACTTGCCATGATTCGCACGATCAGGTGGGAAAATCCGAATGGAGCTACTTTGAGGAGAAGGATGTGACCAAGCCGTTCAAGGGGAGCTATACCGTGATAGCCGGCAAGAACGGCATCCGCTTCACGGACCTGGTCTGGGAACAGCCGTCACTGGCGGCAAAGCGCAAGTTGGAGGATATCGCCCCCTTTGCCGTCCTGCCGCCCACCGCCTGGGATGTAAAAGGGGTCGATCTCTCCCTGCCATACAGGGACAAAAAGACCGCTAAGGCCCGCAAGGAGCTGGAGCTGTTTTTATCCTGGCTTGATAAGCGCCCGAATGATGCCCGTTCGAAAGAAATTCGGGTGATCGCCCACCACAACCTGGCCATGGCCAAAAAGATGCTGAACGGGAAGAAGTAGCGTTGTTGCCGGATAGCGCCGGTTTTCAAGGAGCAGCGTCCCGACCCCGTGTAATTTCGGTCCGGCCTCTTCACAATTGCTCACAATTCCTTCATACGATCTACGCACCGTCCAGATAATGTGAAACCATCAGTTACCAACCCAAAGGGAGGAAGTACGATGAAAAAAATGACCGTAGTAGTGATAACTCTGGCTCTGGCGGTTTCTCTGTTCAGCATTGCCAATGCCGGCAACAGAAGTGTCATGGGCGGGGGATGCGGCAATTGTGCCCAGGGGGGAGCAGGCGCACCTTCCGACCAGTTCCGGAAGTTCCAGAGCGACACCATTGATCTGCGGCAGGAGATGATGAACAAACGTTTCCAGGTGCAGCGCGAAAACCTGAAGGGGACACCTGATGCTGCGAAGATCGCGTCACTTCAGGCGGAAATCGGTGCCGTTCAGGCGAAGATCCTTGACCTCCGTAGCCAGAGCGGCCTGCCGGCTGACAAATGTGACGGTGAATGCGGTCAGATGATGGGCGGATTCGACGGTAAGGGTATGGGCGGGTGCGGCAAGGGAATGGGTGGCTGCAATAACGGTCCCTGCGGCCCTGGCGGCGGCCGGAAGTAACCGGCGGGCGGACGGGCCGTTTACGGCACCGTCCGCCCTGTCACTTCGGAGTTGTGACGATGAAACTAGTACTGCCATTGCTGCTGGGATTGCTATTGCTGACGGCGCCGCCTGTTTCCGCCGCTCAGGCGGAAAGCGGTGCGGGTGATACGGGATATGGCCGGATGCAGCGCGGCAAAATGGATTGTGAAACCGGCCCCGCCTGGTGTAAAAGTGAGGACGGAACCTGCCGCACCGAAATGCGCGGCCGGTGCGGCAAGCGCCGGGGCGACTGGTACGGGGCCAGCCGGCCGGTTGCCACTGCCGAGGAGGCCCGCGGGCTTCTCCTGAATTATTTTGCCGGCCAGGGATACACCGTATCGGAACCCGCCGAAAAAAAATGGGGTTTCAAGGCCGATATTATCGACAAGAGCGGCAAAATCATCGATCGGGTTATGATCGACAAGCGTACCGGCCGCATCCGCTCACTGTATTGACCCTGGTAAAGAGGTGCACGTGCTTCCACCCGTCCTGATTGTTGAAGATGACACCAAGCTTGCCCGGATCGTAAAAGCCTATCTGGAAGGAGCCGACTTCAGGACGGTTCATGCGTCAACGGTCGGCGAGGCTCTCCGGAAAGCCGAAGCGGAACTGCCGCTGGCGGTGATTCTCGATCTGGGGCTGCCTGACGGCAGCGGCGAGGAACTCTGCCAGAGCTTCAAGGAGCTGGGCGATTTTCCTGTCATCATGCTGACCGCCAAATCGTCCGAGGAGGAGCGTGTTGCCGGTTTTGCCCTCGGGGCGGATGACTACATGGTCAAGCCGGCCAGTCCGCGCGAGCTGGTGTGCCGCCTGAAAGCGGTGCTGAAACGCTATGACCGCGGTTCTTCACTGCCGGATACCGTCGTGTCTTTCAATAACGGCAACCTGATTCTCAATTCACTCCGCCACCAGATTACCAAAGATGGTCACCCCCTTTCCGTTACCCCCACCGAATTCAAACTCCTTCTCACCCTGGCATATTCTCCCGGACGGACCTTTACCCGGGACGAACTGGTTTCCCGGGCGTTAGGATACCAGTTCGAAGGGTATGATCGCAGCATCGATGCCCACATCAAGAATCTCCGCCAGAAGATTGAAACAGATCCCCGCGCACCGGAGTATCTCAGAACCGTGTACGGCGTCGGCTATCTGTTTGTCGGAGAACGGGATGCGCTGTAGTCTGCGCTGTAAATTCCTGCTGCTGTTCATGCTGATTTCAGCCATCGCCCTGTCATCGGCGTTCGTACTGCGCGGCTTCATTATGAGGGACTTTGCCAGGTATCTGGACGGAGAATCCCAGGACCGGATCCAGCGTGCCGTCGCACTCCTCGAAGGAGGATACGAACAGAACGGCGGGTGGCAGCGGGACCGGCTGGTCACGGATCTTGCCTGGGCGCTCCAGTTGGGGGTCGAGATTCGCCTGCTTGATTCAGCCGGACGGACGGTGATCGATTCAGAACAGGCGGTTTCGGCTTCGACGCCGTTGATGCGCAAGCGGGTGCTGGATGCCACCGGATATGATCCCCGGGCGCTAAAAACTGCTTCGGTCCCGTATCCGCTCTATCTCCGCGGTGAAGAGATCGGACATCTGGAGACGCGAATACTTGATTACGTCAAGGAGGATTATTTCGTCCGTTCCTCAAACCGGGTCCTGCTGGTCTCGGTCACGATTCTGGGTCTGGTCTCGATTCTGGCCGGAATTATCGCTTCCCGAAGGCTTGCCCGCCCGATTCTCGAGCTGGTTGATGCCTCGGGTGACATTGCGGCGGGGAATCTGTCCCGCCGGGTCATAGAGTCCGGAAGTGATGAAATAGGGCGCCTGTCACAAAGCTTCAACCAGATGGCTCACGGGCTGGAAGCACAGGAAAAGCTGCGTCGTACGCTCATGTCCAACGCCGCTCACGAGTTGCGCACCCCGCTGGCGATCATTTCCGGTGAACTGGAAGGGATACTGGATGGTGTACTGCCGACCGACCGGAGCGCGCTTCAGTCATTGCACGATGAGGCGCGGCGTTTGACCGCGATTCTGGACGGCGTGGACGAACTGTCCCGCGCCGAGGCGGGTGCACTTAGTCTGAACAGGGAAACCTTTCTGCTGAGACCGTATCTCTCCACCATTGCCGGACGCTTTGAGCGAATCTTTGCCGATAAGCATGCCGTCCTGCAGATTTACTGCCCCGACGATCTCCCGATCAAAGCCGACCCCGATCGTCTCAGCCAGATTATCATCAACCTGATCAGCAACAGCATCAAGGCGGTGGCCACGGGGGGGCTGGTTTCAATCACCGCCTGTTCAGAGCGTGGCCGGGTCTGCCTGGAAATAACCGACGACGGTTGCGGCATCCCGGAAGAAGATCTGCCTCATATCTTCGAGCGCTTTTACAAGGGAAAAAACGGCGGCCTGGGGCTGGGGCTGGCAATCGTGCAGGAGCTGGTTGCGGCCCATGGCGGCACGATATCGGTCAGGAGTCCGGTCGGTTCCGGGGCCTCTTTTCTTGTGACGCTGCCGTGAATGCCTGCAGATGCCGGAAGGAGAGCTGATGGCCATGCCGCGCCGCACCCTTTCCATACTGACGCTGATCATAGCGGCATCTCTTACCGCCGGGCTCTCCTGGTTTGCCGTACGCAATTACCGTTCAGCCGCGCCCATTGCCGATGACAGTTTACGTGGTCTTGCGCTGACGATAGCGGCCGCAATGGAGGGGGTGGCCGACCGGGACCCTGCTCTGAAATCACTCGCTTCATTCCAGACCCGCGAGGTGGCGTATGCGATGCTTATCTCCCCGTCCGGAACAATTCTCTTTCACAGCAATCCCGACCTGACCGGCAATAATATCGGCGACGTCCGCTACCGGAGTGTCCTGTCATCCGGAAATCTCGGCGAAGAGCGGGTTCTCCTCGGTACCGGCGAGCAGGTATACGAGTTCCAGGCGCCGTTTCACCTGTCGGGAAAAACCGTTGTGCTGCGTCTGGCGCTACATACCTGGCGTTATGAAGCGGTTATGCGCCGGGCGCGTTTCGGCATTTACCTGATATTATCACTGCTCGCGGTCGGGTGGGGGCTGGGGGGGGCTGTTTTTGTGCTGTTGCGCCGCCAGGATGCACAGGAAAAACTGCTGGCACAACGGCATGAACTTGCGCGGCTGGGTGAGGTCGGAGCGGTGCTGGCCCATGAGGTGCGCAACCCGTTGGCCGGCATCAAGGGGTATGGCCAGCTTCTGGAGGAACGTCTTCCCGAAGGGAGAGAGCGGGACTATGCAGGGCTTATCGTCCGTGAATCACTCCGTCTTGAACAGCTCACCGACGATATCCTCTTTTTTACCCGTACCGGTGCCTCCCTCCTGCAGTCGTGCAATCTGTCCGCCGTAGCGGGACAGGTGGCGGTCCTGATGTCCCCGCAACTTGAAATGGCGGGGGTCAGGCTGGCCGTGGACATCGAGGGACATCTGAATGTACGCTGCCCTGAAGAGGGGTTGCACCGATTGCTGCTCAATCTGCTCACCAACGCCGTTCAGGCGATGCCGGAGGGGGGAGGGATTAAATTGGCCGCCGAAAAGGGTGATGCCATGGTTAAAATATCCGTAGCGGACAGCGGGTCTGGAATTGAGGGGGGGATGCGGGAAGAGCTGTTCGAGCCGTTCCGTACCAGCAAAGCCAGAGGGGCAGGACTGGGATTGGCGGTGTGCAGAAAGATTGCCGAGAGCTGCGGGGGAAGTATTGCGGCAGAAAACGCGCCGGGAGGAGGTGCGCTCTTTACGGTGAGCTTGCCTGCCGCACCGCCGGAGGGTACAGGATGAAAACAGGGCATATATTGATTGTTGAGGATGACGGGACGTTTCGCGGCTTGCTGGCCGACATTCTGGAGGAAGCCGGACACCAGATAACCCAGGCCGGTGATGGTGCGGCCGGGCTGGCAGCTCTTAAACAGGGTTCGTTTGACCTGGTGCTGTCAGACCTCAAGATGCCGAAAATGGGGGGCGCCGAGCTGTTCCGGGCGTGCCGCAGACTCCCCGCTCCCCCTCCCTTTGTCCTGTTGACCGCCTTCGGTACCGTTGAAGAAGCGGTCGCGGCTATCAAGGATGGTGTCTGTGACTTTCTGACCAAGCCGCTCAAGGATCCGGCCAGCCTCAGGGAGATGGTGGATCGTCTTCTGGAGGAACACCGCCCGACGGTTGTTGAAGAAAACGACCTGATCGGGCTGCCCCCTCTTGAGATTCTCTTTGCCGGGACGGCCATGCTGGAGGTACGCCGTCTGGCGGGGGAGGTCGCGGCGACCGAAGCGACCGTCCTGATCGGCGGTGAAAGCGGCACCGGCAAGGAGCTGTTGGCCCGTTATATCCATCTTACCAGTCTGCGCAAAGCCGGGCCTTTTGTGGCGGTCAATTGTGCCGCCATTCCTGAGAGCCTGCTGGAGAGTGAACTGTTCGGCCATGAACGGGGAGCCTTTACCGGAGCTTCCGCCGCACGCCAGGGGAGATTCGAAATGGCCGCCGGCGGGACGATCCTGCTTGACGAGATCGGCGAAATGCCGCTGGCGATGCAGGCCAAGCTGCTGAGAGTCCTGCAGGAGCGGAGCTTCCAGCGGGTCGGCGGAAACAGGGAAATCCGCGCCGACGTGCGGGTGGTGGCCGCATCCAACCGGGATTTGGCAAAAGAATCGGCGGCCGGTCGTTTTCGCGAAGATCTCTACTACCGGCTGAATGTGTTTCCGGTTACGCTGCCGTCCCTGCGCGATCGCCGGGATGCCCTCCATGGCCTGGCCGGCTACTTTGTTCGCCTGCATGCCCGCGGCATGGGCAAAAAACTGACCGGAATTGCCGCTCCGGCCATGAAAGTCCTCCGATCCTATGATTGGCCCGGCAATATCCGGGAGCTGCAGAATGTCATGGAGCGGGCAGTCATACTGGCCCGGGGCGAGGTGACGGACGCGGAGCTGCCGGAGGTCATCCGTCTGGCAGCGGACGGAACACAACGCGAAGACGGCGGCATCCTGAAAGAGGCCGAGCGCGATGCGATCGCTGCCGCGCTCAAAGCGAATGCCGGCAACCGCCGCTTGACAGCCGAACGGCTGGGAATCTCACGACGCACGCTGCAGTATCGCCTGAAGGAATACGGAATGACGTGCGAAGACGATTCCGGGTAACATACATGGTGCAGAATATTCCAGGCAGGTGCAGAATCTGCACCGTATTTCTTGCAGCGGGTAGTTGAATAGCAAAACAAACAAAACAATATCAGGGTGTTGTAGGGTTCTTTCCTGTTGGCACGTCTCGTGGAATATCCACCTGCAAGAAGTCAAATCCACGAGGAGGTAACAGAAATGAAAACGAAACAGATGATGGTAATGGGACTGGCGGCACTCTGCGCAATCGCTTTCGCAGGGGAAGCATCGGCTCGCGGCGGCAAGCGGGGTGGCAGTTCTATGGGGCAGGGTATGCATAGCGGTACCGCCACACAAACAGGCGCGGCAGGAGCAACAACCCGCCCGGTCGGTTCACAGCGCCGTGACGGCACCTTCATGACTACCGGCACTACCGCAAACGGCGGCACAACCCGTCCCGGCAACGGTATGGGCTTGCAGGACGGAAGCCACATGACCGGCACACCGGCAGCACCTGCACCGGCAACCGTAGCACCCTAGACTTGAATTGATCAGCTCCTGCGGGGGGCGGACGCGTCCCCCTCTCTTTATGGAGAATTGCCATGCAATCGAAAAAAATCATCATCTGCCTGCTGTCCTCGCTGTTAGCGTTACCCCCTGCTGCTGCGCACGCATTCTGGGGGAGTACCGGCGACACGCAGAGCGGGCTGAATCTTGAAACCGGTTATGACGCAAACACCGTGACAACGATGACAGGCCGTATTGTATCGCTACAGGCGGGCGACGAACGCCGCAATTCCCAGCTGGAGCTGGAAAGCAGCGGAGCCCGCGCCGTCGTGGTCCTTGGCCCTCACCGCTATTGGTCAGAGCATGGCATCGCCCTCAAAGCGGGCGCCGATGTCACGGTGCGCGGCTCCAAGGCACAGGGCACAGACGGTGTTGTCTATATTCTGGCCCAGAAAATAACTGACACCTCTCAAAATGCTGCTGTCACCCTTCGCAACGAATCGGGCCGCCCGGTCTGGGCAGGAGGCGGGATGGGAACCGGCTCCGGCCAGATGAACAGTCGTTCTTCCCGTACGCGCCAGCAGGCGCCCGGCAGAATGGGCGGCGGCAGAATGGGACGGTAGTTTTTCACACAAGGAAATATCAATGCGCATACCGTATTTCATCGTTATTTTGATCGTACCAATTCTGTTGAACGTGCTCCCCTCCAACGCTGAATCACTTCCTCCACAATATGCGCTCGGCCTCGGCCTGGATATAGCCGGAGGCACATTCGGAACCGGTTCCACCAGCACGTACGCCACTGCCCCGCTGATGATCGACTGGTTCCCGACCGAGCGGCTTGATGTGGAGTTGACCGTGCCGCTCCTGTATCAGCGGACAACCAACGTCGGGCATGCAGTCCTTGGTACAGGAGTGCAGAGCCCGTCTAAGAGCGTGGCACGCGGTAGTATGTACGGTGCCGGCGGCTCTGTGGGCGGGACAGGGTCGGGCGGCGCCATGGGTGCTCCTGGCGGGGGTGGGGGCGGGGGCGGCATGTTCGGGGGAGAGTATGGTTTGGGAGACATTACGCTGACATGCGGATATGTCTTTATCAAGGACAGTGACACAACCCCGCAGATGCGCCCAATCCTGTATGTGAAATTTCCTACTGCCGATGAGAGCAAGGGCTTCGGCACGGGGGAGTTTGACTTCGGCGGCGGGGTGGCTTTTTCCAAGTGGCTGGATAACTGGCAGCCTTTTGCAGAGGGACGCTATATTGTCCAGGGGGGAGCGCATGATGAAACCGGGGCGCTGAATTTTGTGACCGCCGATGCCGGTGTCGCGTACAGTTGGAGTGAGCGCCTTGCCACCTCGATGTATGCCCGTTTCGGCTCTCGCCTGTTCGATGGCCTGTCGGCCCCCTTAGAGGCGCGGCTGAAAACCGTGTGGCGTTTTGGAGAGCGGGCCTACACCGAAGTTTACGCCCTCAAGGGCCTGAGCGACGGAAGCCCGGATTATGGAGGCGGCATCTCCGTCTTCAGGGAATTCTGATATATCCGTAATCCGGTCGTACAGATTGACATTGCCGTTCCAATGCAGTAGTGTAGCAACCCAACAAGGCCCTGGGGGAGTTCATTAGAACTGAGATCCGTCTGCCCGGAACGTAATGATGTCCGGCCGGCGGGAACCCTTTGCACCTGAACCGGGTAATTCCGGCGTAGGAAAGCGGCTTGCGGGATGAATAAGTTATCCAGCCGCCTGATGTTGAATGTCAGTGCGGTTTTTTTTATTTAGCAAGTTGGAAATTATTACTGCAGAATATTGCAGAAATGATTTCGCGAATATATGCATCCCGATTACAGGAGTGAGGAACTGCTGCGTGAGTGAGAACAGACCATTTCGCCTGGTTGTCAACAACGCTTCGGTGTCGCCCGATATCTCCGGCGTCTATCTGATCACCGACGAGGGAGACAACATTGTGGACAGGGTCAGTCTGGCGCTTCGCGGCGGTGTCTCGATCCTGCAATACCGTGCCAAGGGGAAGGGGCACGGAGAACGCCTGGCGGAGGGGGGCGAGCTGAAACGCCTCTCCGCTCGCTTTGGCACAACGTTCATCGTCAACGACGATTTTCTTCTTGCCAAAGAGCTGGATGCCGATGGCGTACACCTGGGGCAGGATGACGGCGATGTTGCCGCTGCTCGGGCGCTGCTCGGGCCGGGCAAGATCATCGGCCGCTCTACCCATAATCTGGAAGAGGCGATCCGCGCCGAGCAAGATGGCGCCGATTATATCGGCTTCGGAGCGATATACCCGACCGGAAGCAAGATTGTCTCCCATCTCCCCGGTGTTGATGGTCTTGCATCGATCCGCGCGGCGGTAAAAATCCCGATAGTGGCAATTGGAGGGATAGCCGCCGGCAATGCCTGTAGGGTGATCGAGGCGGGCGCGGACGCGCTGGCAGTGATTTCGTCGGTTCTTTCGAACCCGCGGCCCGACGTTGCGGCAGCGGAACTCTTGCTGCTGTTCAACCGTGTCCGCCCTTTTCCGCGCGGAGCGGTGCTGAGCGTTGCCGGAAGTGATTCCGGGGGCGGAGCCGGCATCCAGGCCGATACCAAGACGATTTCCCTGCTTGGAAGTTATGCCGCCACCGTGCTGACCGCCCTGACCGCCCAGAATACCCGCGGTGTCTCCTCGATCCACGGTTTGCCGCCAAGCTTCATGCTGGACCAGCTTGACGCGGTATTGTCCGATATTCCGGTCGATGTCATCAAGACGGGAATGCTGCACACTCCGGCGATGATTTCGGCCCTGGCGGAACGCCTCGGGGAACGTAAGGTCTATATACCGATGGTGATCGATCCGGTCATGGTCGCCAAAGGGGGGGCAGCGCTGCTGGAGCGAGAAGCGGTCCAGGTCTTCTGCGACCAGCTGCTGCCGCTCGCCTATCTGCTGACCCCCAACGTGCCGGAAGCTGAACGCCTTCTGGGTGTATCGATACAAAATGAGGCGGAGATGGAGCGGGCCGCCGTCGACCTGCACGCACTGGGGGCGGCCAACGTCCTTATCAAGGGGGGGCATCTGGCCGGCCGCCTCTCCACCGATATCCTCTATGATGGGGTCAGGTGCCACGTCTTCAGTTCCGAGCGGATCTTCACCGGCAACACCCACGGCACCGGCTGCAGTTTTGCATCGGCGATCGCCGCCCTGCTTGCCCAGGGTGAACCGCTGCAGACGGCGGTTGAAAGGTCCAAAACATTCATCAGCACCGCTATCCGCCTTGCCCGGACATTGGGGAAGGGGCACAGTCCGGTCAACCACTTCCTGGCAGCACGTGAACTGCTGAAATTCTGATAGTCGAACTCCATACAAAGGATTATGCACATGACTCAGCTGGAATACGCCCGCAGAGGGCTCATCACCGAAAAAATGCAGGCAGCCGCAGCAGCGGAAGGCGTCACTCCGGAATTCATCCGTGACGGCATCGCCGCCGGCAACATCGTCATCTGCCACAACGTCAAGCATACCAACGGCACCCCGCTGGCGGTCGGAGCCGGACTGCGCACCAAGGTCAACGCCAACATCGGTTCCTCCTCCGACGATACCGATATGGAAAAGGAGCTGGAAAAGGCCCGCGTTGCCGTCAAATACGGCGCCGATGCGATCATGGACCTCTCCACCGGCGGCCCGGTGGACGAAATCAGAAAGGCGATCATTGCCGAAACGAACGCCTGCATCGGCTCTGTGCCGCTGTATCAGGCCGCTCTGGATGCGGTGCGGGTCAAGAACAAGGCCATCGTCGATATGACGGTTGACGATATTTTTGACGGGATCATCAAGCATGCGGAGGACGGGGTCGATTTCATCACCGTTCACTGCGGCGTCACGCGCGGTACCGTCGAAAGGATGAAGAACGAAGGGCGCATAATGGACGTCGTCTCGCGCGGCGGGGCGTTCACGATCGAATGGATGAGCTACAACAACAAGGAAAATCCGCTATTTGAGCATTTCGACAAGCTGCTGGAGATCACCAAAGAGTACGATATGACGCTGTCGCTGGGTGACGGTTTCCGTCCCGGCTGCCTGGCCGACGCGACCGACCGGGCCCAGATCCATGAGTTGATCCTCTTGGGAGAGTTGACCCAGCGTGCCCAGGAGGCCGGTGTGCAGGTCATGATCGAGGGGCCGGGACACGTGCCGCTCAACCAGATCCAGACCAATATCCAGCTGCAGAAACGCCTCTGCCACGGCGCCCCGTTCTATGTTCTGGGGCCGCTCGTGACCGATATCGCGCCGGGTTACGACCACATCACCTGTGCCATCGGCGGTGCCATCGCGGCCGCCGCCGGGGCCGACTTCCTCTGCTACGTGACCCCGTCCGAACATCTCTGTCTGCCGAACGTGCAGGATGTGCGTGACGGCGTCATCGCCACCCGCATCGCCGCCCACGCCGCCGATATCGCCAAGGGGGTCAAGGGGGCCATGGCGAAGGATATCGCGATGGCGAAATGCCGCAAAAAGCTGGACTGGGAAGGACAGTTCGCCCTGGCGATGGACCCGGACAAGGCCCGAGAATACCGGGCCAACTCGCCGGTGTCGGATCACGGCGCCTGCACGATGTGCGGGGAATTCTGCGCCTACAAGCTGATGGATGATGCGATGAAGAGGTAAACTGGAGAATACAGTTTTTCTGATTAAATGGCCTCCGGGGTGTTGAAACCTCGGGGGTCGTTTGTTTTTAGCCAATAGCTGGAACTTAGAAATACAGTCTTGAAGTTTCTTGTCAATAGTGGCATAGTTGTACAACTAAACAGACAAGAGGTGTGTCTATGCGCGTGGTAAATTTTTCGGAGGCACGCAACCATCTGAAGAACGTGGTTGATCAGACTGTTGCCGATTCAGATTTTACGATTATTTCACGCCGGGATTCTCCGGATGCCGTTCTCATGTCGCTTGATACATTCAACAGTCTCATGGAGACGGTTCATCTTTTAAAATCCCCCGCCAATGCTGTCCATCTTGCCGACTCTATTGAGCAGTATCGTGCAGGAAAGCTGGTGAGCGGAGCTTTGGCTGATGCCTGAGAGACTAACCTGGACACAGTCGGCGTGGGAAGACTATCAGCATTGGCAGATGCAGGACAAGAAGACTCTGAAGCGTATCAATCTGCTGATTAAAGAGACCATGCGCAGTCCATTTGAAGGTATCGGCAAACCCGAGCCGTTAAGGGAGATTCTATCCGGTTTCTGGTCTCGGCGCATTGATGAGACAAATCGATTGGTATATATTGTTGATGGAGTTGATCTGGTTGTGATTGCGTGTCGTTATCATTATTGATGGGTGCGGCAACAGGAGATGAAACTATGAGCGCAATGACACTTCGTTTGCCGGATGAAAAGTATCAGCGCCTGAAAGATATGGCGCATCAGCGCGGACAGAGCTTGAATCGTCTGCTTGATGAAGTGACGACGCTTCTTTTGGCGGAATTCGATGCGGAAACCCGCTTCATGTTGCGAGCCGGAAAGGGTTCAGGTAATAAGAAACGAGGACTTTTAGTTGTTGTCAAAGGCCGGTTCTCGCTGATAGCCGAGACTGAACAGGTATTCGATGGAACGACAAGGCCTCCCTGGTTGCAGAAACCTTGGAGGCCTTTTTCGTGAAAGTATGTGGTAGATGTTCAGGATAGCAGATGCACGAACAGCCCGCTGCGCAGCTTCGGCTCGAACCAGGTCGATTTGGGGGGCATGATCTGATCCTGGTCGGCCAGTTCGATCAACTCGGCTATCGAAGTCGGATGGAGGGCGAAAGCCACGGCGTATTCGCCGGAATCCACCAGCTTGACCAGCTCATCGTTGCCGCGTATGCCGCCGACGAAATGAATCCTCTGGTCGGTGCGCGGGTTATGGATGCCGAGCAGCGGGTCCAGAAGCGAGTTCTGCAGGATTGAAACATCCAGCCTGCCGACGGTATCATCCTCGTTGACGATCGCCGCACGGGCATGCAGGTGATGCCAGCCGCCGTCCAGATACATGCCGAAGTGGTGGCGTTCTGCCGGAATTACTGGAATCGGGGAGGGGGCGATTTCAAAGCTGCTCCCGACCTGGGTGATGAACTCGGCAGCGGTGCGGCCGTTCAGGTCTTTGACGGCACGGTTATAGGGCATGATGTTGAGCTGGTTTTCGGGGAACACGACCGTCAGGAACGAATTGTACTCTTCATCCCCGCTGTGGGCGGGGTTTTCGCCTCGCCGCAGTTCGCGCACCCTTCCTGCGGCTGCGCTGCGATGGTGACCGTCGGCGACGTACAGTCTCGGTATAGCGGCAAACAGGACGATCAGGCGGTCGATCAGGGACTGATCGGTGATGATCCAGGCGGTATGACCGACGCCGTCGTCGGATATGAAATCATATTCCGGCGGGCCGTTGGTAACCCCTTCGAGAATCCCCTCCACTTCCGCACAGGAGCGGGAGAGGTAGAAGACCGGTTCGTCATTGGCATCCAGGCGGTCGATATGCTTGACCCGGTCTTCTTCCTTGTCGGCCCGGGTATGTTCGTGCTTCTTGATTACCCCGGACTGGTAGTCGTCAACACTGGCGCAGACCACCAGGCCGGTCTGGCTGATTGATCCCATCCGCTGGCGATAGACGTAGAAACAGTCGTGAAGGTCCTGAGTCAATACCCCGCGCCGGATGAACTCGTCAAGATTCAGTTTCCCCTGCAGATATACGGATTCGTCATGAGGATCAATCTCCCTCGGAAGATCTATCTCCGGGCGGGAAATATGCAGGAAGCTGATGGGATTTCCGGCCGCCATGGCACCCGCTTCCTCGACATTCATCACATCGTAGGGAAGGGCGGAAACCTTCTCGGCCAGATTTTTGGTCGGGCGCAGGGCCCGGAATGGTTTGATGATTGCCATGAGAACATCTCCTCATATCTGTTTCTCCCCTTTGCAAAGGTGGAGGTTCAATTGAGCTCCTAAAAATACCTTCGTGCCCCCACAAAACGCTTTTCGAAATAACTTTCATTGACCGCGGTCACGCGGATTTCCTCACCCCGGCGCGGAGCGTGAACGAACTTGCCGCCGCCGACATAGATGCCGACGTGGTTGATCTTGTCCACTGACGATCCGAAAAACACCAGATCGCCATCCTTCAGGTCGTCTTTTGCAACCAGGTCGCCGGCTTTGAACTGATCGCGCGAGGTTCGCGGAATGCTGAGTCCGCACAGGTTATAGACCGCCCGTACAAAGCCGCTGCAATCCATCCCCTCCACTACGTTGTCACCACCCCACCGGTAGGGGATGCCGACGAAACGTTCGGCGGTACGGGCAGCAATCGCTCCCATGTCCTTTTGATCATTCGAGGGCTTCGGTTCCGGCTTTTCGGCAGTTTCTTTCGGGACGACCGGCTGGAGCGGAGGGGATATCTTGCGAATTTCATCCGGTTGCGGCTTTTGCCATCCCGGCCCTTTGGGGGTGCTAAAGACGACGTCATTGGGGGGGGCGATGTAAAAGCTGTCGATCATACGATCCGCCACCAGTCTCTTAGCCGCGGCACGGGCTTTCTCCCTGCTGGGGAAGTCGCCGAAGCGGACGGCGTAGACGCCATTGTCCTTGCGGAAATAGAATGCTTCAATTCCTTTTGCCTGCAGCCTGGCGGTGAAACGCTCGGCGTTTTTAACATCGGCAAAAGCGCCCATCTGGATCGCGTGGCCGAGCCGGGTGATGCCGGTAGATTTTGCCGCGTGGGCTGTAAGGGTGGTGAAGCTGAGCAGCAGTATCAGGTATGTACGAAAAATCATGGGACGCCATTGAGGGATTGATAGTAGAGTAGAAATGCACCTGCCGGCTGATAGTATCCGCAAACGGTGCGGTGGTAAAGCAGAAATTTGCACATAACCCGCCTTATGGCATTGACAGTCGCCTCTACTTTGAGGTAATTTCACTGTTTCCAAAGGTACATAAATTCCGGAGGAAGCATTGCCATTTTAGCTCAGTTGGTAGAGCACATCACTCGTAATGATGAGGTCGTCGGTTCGATTCCGACAAATGGCTCCACTAAAAACAGGGGGTTACGGCAAGTTGCTGTAGCCCTTTTTGTTTGGTGATTTGCAGAGTGCTCGGTATTATTTATCCTGCAGATGGAAATATATGGTGTTATAGCGAAGATCAGTCCATCTTGAAGCCTGATGAAACAGCGGAGTATATGTTGTGAAAATTTGGATTGATGCCGATGCCTGCCCACGGGTGATAAAAGAGATAATATTTCGTGCCTCCGAGCGACTTGATCTGCCGGTTCTGCTTGTGGCAAACCAGAGTCTGGCCAAGCACAACAGCAGGCTGGTCGAATCCGTTATCGTCACCGACGGCTTTGATGTGGCAGACGACTATATTGCCGAACATGCCGCTGCTGAAGATCTGGTAATCACCGCCGATATCCCCCTTGCGGCAAGGATTGTTGCCGGCGGAGGAACAGCCCTCGACCCGCGGGGCGAACTTTATACGGAGGAGAATGTCGGCGAGCGGCTTTCCATGCGTGACCTGATGATGGAATTGCGTTCTGATGGGTTTGTCCAGGGAGGGCCATCACAATTCGGCCTGGCAGACAGGCAGCGCTTCGCTTCTTCTCTTGATCGCATTCTGACCCGCTTCGTAAGTAAAGATCCGGTACGAATAAAGAAATAGTGATACAATGGCAAAGGCGTGGTAGTTACGGTTCCGGTTCTGGCTTGGTGAGAAGGAGGTGCGTATGAGAACGGGTGCAGCTGTTTTGTTAGCCGCGAGCCTTGCTGCAGTGCAGGGCCAGAACGGAGACAATGCATGGTATAGCGGTGACGAACGCTGTCCTCCCCCCAAGGACGACGGTAGTTATTCCGAACCCTACAACGCACTGGATCATCGCCAGGAGTACCCGACGTTTTTCGGGGCCGACAAGCCGGGATGGTCATGTTCTTATCAGAGGGAGGACGGGGTAATCGTCCAGTATGGCGACGACAGAACGCCGCAGCAACAATGGAGAGACTTGTGGGGGGATAATCACGGCAAATGATAATGGACTGAAAAAAACGCCATGGTCAACCCCCATGATATTCGACGAGATAAAAGAGGCAGCCATGAACGATGATTTTGACAAACAAATAGCGGAAACGGAATGCAGTTGCGGAGAAATGCACCGGGGGCATATATGCTGGCTGACTCACATGGGGTTGCTCAGTGAGTCTTACCACCTGAGCAGTGCACCGACTGTCGTCTGCTCCAAATGCGGTGCAAAGGCCAATCTGCCGCACAATGTCTGTTTCCCCGCACCCCTGGAGAAATAAACAGCGCTTCGGTGATGAAGTGCCAGAAACGTACACCATGATTGTATCCGCCAGCAGGCGCACCGATATACCTGCCTTCTATGCCGAATGGTTCATGACGCGTGTCCGGGAGGGGTACTTTCACCGGGTCAACCCCTTCAACAGCAAGCAGGTCTCCCGTTTCAGCCTGAAACCGGAGGATGTCGGTGCGGTCTGCTTCTGGACCAAGAATCCGCGCCCCCTCATGCCGCATCTGGATGAGCTGGGTGATCGCGGTCTGAATTACTACTTCCAGTATACCCTCAATCCCTACGACACGACCTTTGAACCCAACGTCCCGCCGCTGCTGGAGCGCATCGAAACCATGGTTGAACTGGCAGGGCGCATCGGGCGAAAGCGGGTGGTATGGCGCTATGACCCGGTCATACTTTCCACTGCAACGCCTGCCTCATGGCACCTGGAACAGGCGGAAAAGATCGCGGGGAAGGTGTCTGCGGCAACCGGTAGGCTGATTTTCAGTTTCTACGATTTTTACGGCCGGGGCGGCGGAAGGTTGGGCACGGCTCTGAGCGGCAGCGGCATTGTGCTGGAGGATATCACCGCAGCGGAACATGCCGGGTCGCTTGAGCTGGTTGCCCGGGGATTCAAGGAAGTTGCCGACCGCCATGACCTGCAGTTATTCTCCTGCTGTGAACGTGTGGAACTGGCTGCGGTCGGTATCCGTCATGGCGCCTGCGTCGACGGGTCACTGGTGCGGGAGCTGTTCGGGGTCAATGTTTCCTGCCGGAAGGATAGAAACCAGCGGGAAGCCTGCAACTGCGTCGAATCTGCGGATATGGGCATGTACAACAGCTGCCGTTTCCGCTGCGCCTACTGCTACGCCAATTTCAATGCGGGAACCATCGAGAGCAACTGCAGGAAGCATTATCCGGACAGCCCGGCGCTTATCGGCCGGTATGAAGGGACGTAGGACATCCGGACGTCATTGGACAATACGACGTAGAGACGTAGAGACGTAGAGACGTAGAGACGTAGCATGCTACGTCTCTACAACCGTCCCCCCACCGTCCCCCACCGCATATATCCGCATTTATTCTACATTTATTCCACATCCCCGACGTTACGCCTGACCCCCATCAGGTACGCTATGACAAATTCCTCCAGATTGCCATCCAGCACCGCATCAGGGTTGCCGGATTCAACGCCGGTGCGCAGATCCTTGACCATCTTGTAGGGGTGCAGCACATAGGAGCGGATCTGGCTTCCCCAGCCGATTTCCTTCTTTTCAGCGGCGATTTCGGAGGCCTTGTCCTTGCGATCCTCCACCTCCCGCTCGTACAGCTTTGCCCGCAGTACCTTCATCGCGGTGGCGCGGTTGGAAATCTGGCTCCGCTCTGACTGGCAGGCGACGATGATCCCGGAGGGAATATGGGTAATGCGGACGGCCGAATCGGTGGTATTGACATGTTGCCCGCCGGCTCCTCCGGAGCGGAAGGTGTCCACCCTCAGGTCGGAGTCGCTGATTTTGATATCGATATCGTCCTCTTCAATTTCCGGGAAGGCGTACATCGAGGCAAAAGAGGTATGGCGACGGGCATTGCTGTCAAAGGGAGATATGCGGACCAGGCGGTGAATGCCGGCTTCCGCCCTGAGGTAGCCGTAGGCGTATTCGCCGCTGACATTGAAGGTTGCCGATTTGAGCCCGGCTTCATCGCCGGCCTGATACTCGGTGATGACGGTCTTCCATCCCTTTTTCTCGCAATAACGGAGATACATGCGCAGGATCATCTCGGCCCAGTCCTGGGACTCGGTGCCGCCCGCACCCGGATTGATGGTGATAAAGCAGGAGTTGCGGTCATGGGGGCCGGAGAGCATGCGCTGGAACTCGGCCGCCTCCAGCTCCTGAATCAGCCGGGCGGTCATGACGCCGACTTCCGCCAGCGTGTCGGCATCCTGGACCTCTTCACCCAGTTCGATCATTACACGGATATCCTCCGTCTGGCGCTGGAGTCCATCCCAGGTCTGGACGATCTTTTCCAGCGTCGTCCGTTTCTTGATGATCTCCCGGGATTTTGTGGAATCGTCCCAGAATCCGGGTTCGGCCATGATCGATTCGATCTCCATGATCGATTCACGTTTGGCATCTACGTCAAAGAGCCCCCCGAAGCTTGGCGATCCGCTCTTCACAATCCTTCACTTTTGCAGTTTCTTCACGGTACATGGCTAGTGCTCCTTACTTGAGTTGAAAAGTATGTTTTTTCGTTTGAACCAGACCAGCAGGGCGACGCCGGCGGTCAGCAGCACGCAGAGCCAGGCCGGGGAGTCACCGATCGTAAGGTAGAGCGACCTGCCGCTCCCCGGCTGAACTTCGCCGGTACGATACGCTTCCACAAAAATGTTGGTCATGGTGCGAATATGGCCGTTCTGGTCGACGATTGCGGTTACTCCGGTGTTGGCGGCACGGATCAGCGGCGTGCGTGTCTCGATCGCCCGGAAGGTCGAGATGGCCAGGTGCTGATACGGTGCAGATGAGCGGCCGAACCAGGCATCGTTGGTGATCGCGACCAGGACGCGGGCTCCGGCCTGGACATATTGCCGCGCCAGTTCCGGGAAGATGACTTCGTAGCAGACCTGGACGCCAAGTTTCGTGCCCCCCGCATCGAGAGCAACCGCACGCTCACCGGGAGAGAAATCACCGATTCCGACTACCAGCTTGTTAATGAAGGTCAGGATGTTTCCCAGTGGTATATATTCGCCAAGCGGCACGAGGTGGAGTTTGTCGGCCCTCCCGACCGTCTCGCCGGCCGGTGATATCATAAAGGCGCTGTTCAGAAAGGTGCTCTTGCCGTTGCGGAGCTCATGGGCCGGACTGCCGAACAGCAGATAGGCATTGGTCTCCCGCGCCAGAGACCTGATCCGTTCCGCCTGGAGCGGCTCATCCTGGAAGAAAAAAGGTACGGCGCTTTCAGGCCAGACGATCAGGTCGACGCCACCTTTGGCCGCGTCCCGGGTGAGGCGCTCGTAGGTGTCCACCGTCCGCTCCCGAAATGCGGGACTCCATTTGACATCCTGGGGGATATTGCCCTGGATCAGTGCCACCCGCAGCGGCTTTGTATCGGGCGTCTCCGATCCGTTCAGGCGGTCAAAACCGTAGAAAAGCGTGCCGAGAAGGAGGAGGAGGAGTACCACCGCGCTTTTTACCGGGTAGGGGACACCGGCGCCGGAAACCGCGCGCAGGGCCCGGTGCAGGACGATGTTAGCCAGGACGATCAGCAGGGTGATGCCGTAGACGCCCGCAAGGTCGGCAATCTGGATCAGCGGCAGCGTGCGGAACTGGGAGTGGCCGAGCATGGCCCAGGCAAAGCCTGAAAACAGGAACGAGCGGATGAAATCAAAGGCGATCCACGCAACCGGGAGGGTAAAGGCGGCCTTGATGCCCACCAGTTCCCCCAGTCGGGCAATTGAGGTACTCAAGCCGTAGAACATCGCCAGCCAGAGGACCAGCAGCAGGTAGACCGGTATGCTGACCGACCAGGGGAGATGGCCGTAACGAACGAAGACGATATTGAGCCAGTAAAGGATTAAGGCATACCCGGTTATGCCGCAGGTCAGGCCGATCCGGAAGGCCGTTCGCGGTGAACTTTCCTCCAGGGCGATCAGCAGCGGAATCAGGGCAACCCAGGCCAGGAAGGAGAGGGAGGGGTTCGGGAAGGAGAGGGCGATCAGGATGCCGCTGGCTATCGCCAGCCACCCCCTGCGGTCAAACAGCTCCATGATCCGCGACGTAGAGATCAATCCGCTCACTCACGCCCCGTGCTATCCGCGGCAGCGATGCGTGCCGGACGGATGCCGACCTTTTTTACCCGCCTCAGATCGGCATCAAGTATTTTCAGGCATAGTCCGGCGCCTTCGATGATGTCTCCGACCGACGGTATCTTGCCGGTCAGATGGAAGGCGAGTCCTCCTACGGAATCGAAATTGTCACGCTCGATCTGGATATTAAAATGCTCTTCGAGCTCCTCGACCGGGAGACGCCCGTCGGCGGTGATGCTGCCATCCGGGTTGACGGTCAGGAGCGACTCCTCGCGGTCATATTCGTCCTGGATATCCCCGACAATCTGTTCCAGCAGGTCTTCTATCGTGATGAGGCCGGACGTGCCGCCATACTCGTCAATGACAATCGCCAGGTGTATGCGTTTCCGCTTGAACTCCTGCAGCAGCTGCTCCAGGTTTTTGGATTCGGGAATGAAGTAAGGGGGGCGCATGATCGCGCGAACGGAGAGGCTCTGCTCATCGGTGCCCCACTGCTTGAGGAGATCCTTGGCATACAGCAGGCCGATGATATTATCGATCGAATCCTCGTACACCGGGATTCGCGAATGGCCGCAGGCGATGATCGTGTCCAGCAGTTCACGCACGGTGGCATCAACCCTGACGCAGGCCATTTCCGTACGGGTTACCATGACCTCCCGCACGATTGTCGTACCGAGGGAAAAAATTGAGCGAATCATCTCGCATTCTTCCTCGTTAACCAGGCCTTCTTCTTCAGACGCTTCAATGAAGTCGTAGATTTCCTGTTCGGTTGTCTTCTTGCGTCCGGTTACAAAACGGCTGACGCGTTCTAAAAAACCGGACTTTCTACTGCTGCCTTCTTCCACTGCTTTTTCCTCCTGATTTTTCTGTTCGGGCCGGTCTCTGCCGCGTTTCGCGCAGCGGTTGCCGTTCAGGCGGCGGGCCGGCCGGATCGCCGACCAGTTCGCGTACTTCGGCTTCCGTAAGGTAGCGGAACTGCCCCGCCCTCAGCGTGCCGAGCATGAGAGTGCCGTAGCGGATCCGCTTGAGGCGTACCACCGATAAACTGACGGCCTCGCACATCCTGCGCACCTGGCGATTGCGCCCCTCGTGGATCGCCACCGAGATCCAGTCGTTTTGTTCGCCGCTCTTGACCAGGTTCACGATCGCCGGTGCGGTCATGCCGTCTTCCAGCTCGACCCCATCGGCCATCCGCTTCAGCTGCTGATCGATAACCTTGCCCCGTACCCGGACGTGATACTCTTTCTCTATTTCATTGCGGGGATGCATCAGCCGATTGGCCCAGTCTCCGTCATTGGTCAACAGCAGCAGTCCCTCGGTGTTGTAATCCAGACGGCCGACCGGGTAGACGCGATCCGCCACATCCTTCAGCAGGTCGGTAACCAGCGGCCGCCCCTGGCCATCCTTCAGCGCGGTGATATAGCCGGGCGGTTTGTTGAGCAGGATGTAGAGGCGCTGTGCGCTGATTTTCAGGGCCTTGCCATCCACCGTAATGGTGTCTTTCGACGGGTCGGCCTTGCTCCCCAGTTCGGTTACGACAACGCCGTTGACGGCAACCTGGCCATTCTGGATCAACGCTTCAGATGCCCTTCGTGAGGTGATTCCTGCGGCGGATATTATTTTTTGCAGACGTTCGAGCATGGTGCCTCTTCTATTCAAGATATACTGTTATACATGGCGGTAACTAAAATCAGGATGCAGCACGCTTGGCAAACGCCCTGACAATACTAGTTGGTAAACTCCACAAGGTCATCTAGATGGTGTTCGATTACCTTGCGTAGTAGATTCTAATCTGACCTATGCAGCGCTCGATGCTTTCCTTTTTGTTCAATACGATATCGTTCATATATTAATGAACTTCCCATCTGCCAGAGCGGAAGCGATAATGTCGGCCCGTTCTTCGTTCAGCTTCTGATAGTAAGAGATAGTCAGCATTTCGAATTCATCAACTGCATACCGATCAGCGCAATACAGCAGCTTGCCTTTTGTAGTAATTTCTTTCCGGAATACAGTTGAAACTGTGCGCACATTCAGCAGATCAACATCTTTATTCAGAGATCTTGCCAGAGCGATGCTGCATTCACTCATGACAAAGCTGCGCACCTTTTTTGCCTCTGCAGGCGGCAGGAGCAGGGCTATGTCAACATCACTGTCTGGCCATTCGTCTTCCGTCATATACGAACCGAACAGATAAATCCCCTGCACGTTTGGGTAATACTCAAGCACGGTTTTGGTGATGGTATCCGGTTGCATTCGGAAATTTCCTTCTATAAGCCAGATACAAGCAATCGAAAGGAATTAAATGTAAGCCTACACAATGGCGTATGCTGGCCGTTATGTCAATACTGCACCATCGAAAGAGACACTAAAACATGATTTATGCCGATCCAATTATCCCATCACGCCCATTCACCGCACCACCCGATACAGATCATCATGGTCCAGCAGGCGCAGCAGTAAAATATCCACAGACCAATCGGGATTTCCAGCGGGGAGATAGCCTCCCGGATCAAGGGAAAGACGATAATGTCCGTCAACCCGTGCCGACCAGGCTGTCGGGTCGTTGACGATCCGCTCCAAATGCAGACCGGGGTGAAGAGGGTTTGCTTCCAGTTGTGCCAGCGTCTTGGCGATCTGTTTGCGCATCGGTGCGTTGGAACGAAAACGCTCCGCATCTTCGATGAATTTTTTACTGGGGATCAGTTTTGGCATCGGCAATATCCCCTTTCAACCAATCCGGCAGCTCCGCCGTGCCGCTTTCCCGGGCTTCAGCCAGTTTTAGCAATCCTTCCGGCGCAAGACGCACCGTGGGATACACCGCAACCGGATTAAGCATGATTGTTCCGCCGCTCTCCACGGACAGGTCAAGATAGGTTCCGGGATTCAAGCCGAATTCCTTGCGAAATGATGCCGGCAGACTAACACTGCCTCGTTTATCTATGGTTACAAGCATGGTATATGTTCCTTTCAAAAAATATTTGTGACATAACGACTATATGCTGCAATTGGCAGAATGTCAAAATGACAATTGCATTCGAACTTTAAAAACCTGTAGTGGGAGAGGTTACCTGCTTTAATGTTCATGATGTTGCATTTGCACCAATCACCTGTCGATAATATCTAATCGAAGCATTCGTTATTTACATGAAGTAGCAAGACGGCCAAAATGCTTTTGATCTGACATTTTGAAAACTCTGAAAAACAAAAGGCGAAGCAGAAATATTTCCCGCTTCGCCTTTAATATTCATACCAGTTTGAACAAACTTTCTTTTTTACTCCGCAAGCCGCGTCATGTTTCTGAATTTCTTGTAGCGCCCTTCCACAAGTTCATCACCGGAAAGCTTGTTCAGTACCGTCAGGTTGCGGGCAATCGCCTCTTTCATATTCGCAGCGGTGAGCTCGTGGTCGCGGTGGGCTCCGCCGACCGGTTCCTTGATGATCTCGTCGATGACGCCCAGCTTGATGATGTCCTTCGCCGTCGGCTTGAGTGCCTCGGCGGCCTGTTCGCCTTTCGTGCCGTCCGACCAGAGGATGGCGGCGCACCCTTCCGGCGAAATTACGGCATAAACAGAATGCTCAAGCATCAGAATCCGGTCGCCGACCGCGATGGCCAGCGCTCCGCCGGAACCGCCTTCGCCGGTGATGCAGACGATGATCGGAGTGCGCAGGCTCGCCATTTCGCGAAGATTGCGGGCAATCGCTTCGGCCTGCCCGCGCTCTTCGGCGCCGATGCCGGGATAGGCGCCGGGTGTATCGACAAAGGTGATCACCGGCAGCTTGAACTGCTCTGCCATCTGCATCAGGCGCAGCGCCTTGCGGTATCCTTCCGGATTGGGCATGCCGAAGTTGCGGTAGACCTTCTCCTTGGTGTCGCGACCCTTCTGATGTCCGATAACCATCACCGGCTGGCCGTCGAAGCGGGCCAGGCCGCCGACGATAGCGTGGTCATCGCCGTAGTTCCGGTCGCCGTGCAGTTCGATGAACTCGGTGAACATGAGATTGATATAGTCCTGGGTAAAGGGGCGGTTGATGTGGCGGGCCACCTGCGCGGTCTGCCACCTTGAGAGGTTCGAGAAGATGTCGGCCCGCATCTCCTCCACGCGTCCCTCGAGAGCGGTTACGTCGGCGCCAATGTCCAGACCGTCGCCGGCCAGGGCATTCAGCTCCTCGATTTTCTTTTCCAGCTCCACGATCGGTTTTTCAAATTCAAGATAAAACTGCGCCATATAATCACCTCATCTGTTTTTGTATCGAAAACCGATATTGTCTCTTCCGGAGTCTACTGATGGACACTATTTACTCAAAAGTGGCGGCATTATACCCTAACAGCCGCTCCACTTCCAGCCTTAAATCGTCACTGGCCGCGACGTTCATACCTGCCGTCAGCGGCATGATGGCGCGGCTCCGTCCCGGTATCTGGAACTGGATGCAGGCCGGAACGGTTCCAGGGTGCCGTTCGATGACCTCTTTGAGGAGGGTGATCTGCTCCGGCGGCGTTTCGTCAACCCGCAGGATGAACGACACTTTTTTGGTCGTCTGGGCCCGCGCATCGGCGAGGAGTTTGATGTCACCCGCAGGGCCGCGGTCACGCTGGAACTTCCTGCCGTTGTTCTCCTCGCCCCCCTTCATGATCAGCAGTTTGCACCCTTTTTCGCTCTTTTCCAGCTTGCCGATCACCAGCAGCGGGTCATCGGATTTCAGGAGCGGCGCTGCGGTCGCGTAGATATCGGAAAAAACCGTGATTTCCACCGAACCGGTCAGGTCCTCGATCGTTACGAAGCCCATCCGGTCCCCCTTCTTGGTCGTAATCTCCTTGAAGGCGGAAACGATGCCGCAGATCCGCACCTCAGATCCCTCGGCCATTTCCACCATGCTGGCGATGTCGGTGTTGGCGAGCCGCTTGATGTCGTCAAGGTAGCGGTCGAGCGGGTGGCCGGTGATCAGGAAGCCGAGCGCCTCCTTCTCGTACGCCAGCTTCTCCTTGTCGTGCCATTCCGGCGTATTGGGGAGTTTCATGCTGCCGTTGCTGGCGCCCCGCGACACCTCTTCCGTCCCGAACAGGGACACCTGGGCGCTGGCCTTTTCCTCCTGGATCTTCTGCCCGTAATTCGATGCCGCCTCCAGCCCCTCCAGCTGGGCGGAGCGGGCTGCGCCGGTGGAGTCGAACGCGCCGCACTTGATCAGCGATTCGACCACCCGCTTGTTCACCCTGCGCAGGTCAACCCGCTCGCAGAAATCGTAGAGGCTTTTGAAGGGGCCCTCCTGGCGCGCTTCCAGGATGGCCTCGATGGCGCCGGAGCCGACATTTTTCACCGCTCCCAGGCCGAAGCGCATCGACGTACCGACGACGGTGAAGGAGAGTCCGGACGTGTTGATGTCGGGCGGCAGCACCTCGATCCCCTGTTCGCGGCAATCGCTGATGTTCTTGACGACCTTGTCGGTGCTGTCCATGTCGCAGGTCAGCAGCGCGGCCATGAACTCGACCGGGTAATGGGCCTTCAGATAGGCGGTCTGGTAGGCGATCAGGGCGTAAGCGGCCGAGTGGGACTTGTTGAAGCCGTATTCGGCGAATTTGTGCATCAGGTCGAAAATCGCCTCGGCCTTCTTGGGATCGAGCTTGTTCTGCCTGGCCCCTTCGAGGAAGAGCCCTTTCTGGCGGGACATCTCCTTGTCGTCCTTCTTCCCCATGGCGCGGCGCAGCAGGTCGGCCTGGCCGAGCGAATAGCCGGCCAGCGAGCGGGAAATCTGCATGACCTGTTCCTGGTAGACGATAACCCCGTAGGTATCCTTCAGGATCGGCTCCAGCAGCGGCAGGTCGTAGACGACCTCCTTGCGGCCATGCTTGCGGTCGATGAAGTCATCCACCATGCCGGAGCCCAGGGGGCCGGGGCGATAGAGGGCGCAGGCGGCGATGACATCCTCGAAGCAGGAGGGCTTCAGTTTGACCAGCATCTCCTTCATGCCGCTGGATTCGAGCTGGAACACACCGGTCGTGTTGCCGGCGGTGATCAGGTCATAACTGGCCTGGTCGTCGTCCCGCAGCGTGGTGATGTCGAACTCCGGAACGTTTACCCGCACCAGCTTGACGGCGTTCTCGATCACGGTCAGATTTTTGAGCCCCAGGAAGTCGAACTTGACCAGGCCGACCAGTTCGACATATTTCATCGAGTACTGGGTGTTGATCGAGCCGGTTTTCTGGTCCTTGTAGAGCGGCAGGAACTCCTCCAGCGGCTCCGGCGCGACCACAACGGCGGCGGCGTGGGTCGAAGCGTGCCGGGTGAGTCCTTCCAGGCAGAGGGCGGTGTCCAGCAGGTCCTTGACCTGCGGGTCGGCAGCGCAGAGCTCTTTCAGCTGCGGCTCCTGCTGCAACGCCTTGCTCAGGGTCATCTTCAGATCATCCGGAATGAGCTTGGCGATCCGGTCCACATCACCATAGGTCATGTTCAGCGCCCGGCCGACATCCCGGACGGCCGCCTTGGCCCCCATGGTGCCGAAGGTAATGATCTGGCAGACCCGGTCGCGGCCGTATTTTTCGATCATGTACTGGATCACCTCGCCCCGGCGGTCCTGGCAGAAGTCGACGTCGATATCGGGCATGGAGATACGTTCGGGATTCAGGAACCGCTCGAACAGCAGGTTGTAGGGGAGCGGGTCGAGATCGGTGATCTTGATGGAATACGCCACCAGCGAACCGGCGGCCGAGCCCCTGCCCGGTCCGACCGGGATGCCGCGGTCCTTGGCCCAGCGGATAAAGTCGGAGACGATCAGGAAATAGGCCGGGAACTTCATGTCGCGGATGCAGTCCAGCTCTATTTCCAGCCGGTCGAAGTACCCCTGCTGCTGCTCCAGCGTCATGTCCGGGTATTTGGCCAGGATGGTCTTCATCCGCTCTTTCAGCCCTTCGGTCGCCAGGTCACGCAGCATGTCGTCGTGGTTCTGTCCTGCGGGGGGGTCGAAGTGCGGGAAGTAATAGGTCTTGCCGTCCACCGGCAGGTCGAGGTTGCAGCGCTCGGCTATTGTCAGGGTATTGTCGATCGCCTCCGGTGCGTAGGAAAAAGCCCGCGCCATCTCTTCCGGCGATTTGACGTAGAACTCCTCGACCGAGAATCTCATATGGGTCGGGTCTTCCATGGTCTTGCCGGTCTGGATGCAGAGCAGCACCTCATGGGCACGGGCGTCCTCACGGTTGAGGTAATGGCAGTCGTTCGTCGCCACCAGCGGCAGTTTCAGCTCGGACGCCACCTCCATCAGCCGCTTGTTGACGCTATCCTGCTCAGGAATGGTATTTTCCTGCAGTTCGATATAGTAGCGGTCGGGGAACAGTTCGCTGTACCATTTTGCCGTTGCGACCGCATCCTCCATCCTGCCGCGGCCGCACTGCATGGCCACTTCCCCCTTGAGGCAGGCGGACAGGCAAATCAACCCTTCGGAGCGCCCCGCGAGCAGCTCGCGGTCGATGCGGGGGCGGTAGTAGAACCCCTCCTTGTACCCGGCCGAGGTCAGGTAGGAAAGGTTCCGGTACCCCTGCAGGTTTTCGCAGAGCAGGATCAGGTGGTAGGCGGCGTCGGAGATTCCTTTGGCGTCACGCGAAAAGCGCGATTCCGGTGCCAGGTAGAGTTCGCAGCCGATGATCGGCTTGACACCGGCCTTCTTGCATTTGAGATAAAACTCCGCCGCCCCGAACATGTTGCCATGGTCCGTGATCGCGATCGCCGGTGCGTTGTGCTCCCTGGCCTTGTCGATCAGGTCGTCGAAGCGAATCGCGCCGTCCAGCAGGGAGTATTGGGTATGGAGGTGGAGGTGAACGAAGGGGGAAGATGGGGTGCTCTCGGTGCTGATGGGTGTTTCCATGCGGTGCTGCCTCCAGGCTGGTCAGTGAAGCAGAATTATGCCTCATGCCGGGATTTAGGTCAAGGAAAGGGATGAGACTCGCTGTTTTGTGCGGCGACACCCTGCTTATCCACTCTCAGCATCTCCAGCAGAACATTCCGCAGCTGATCCGGCTTATATGGTTTTTTAAGAAAATTGGTATGTTCATTGTCGAGGATGCCGGATGGGAGCTCCTCCAAACCGCAGCCGCTGCAGAAAACGATCGGGACCGTACTGGAAATCTCCCGCAGCCGGTGGTATGTTTCGAAACCATCCATTACCGGCATGAGCAGATCCAGGAGTATCAGATCGATCCCGCCTCCCCGCTCCCGGTAGATTTCGAGGGCTTCAAGGCCGTTGGCGGCGGTCAGTGTGGCATAACCGAGCGCTTTAAGCCGGATCGGGCCGAGAGCCCGCAACTCTTCCTCGTCATCCACCAGCAGAATTGTACCGTGTCCCTGTACATGAGGAATTAGCCGCGGCGCCTGCGTCGATTCGGCAGTGTCAGGTACTGAGGGCAGGGGGAGGTAGATCTTGAAGGTAGATCCTGCTCCCGGTCTACTTGTAAGCTGAAGAGCGCCGCCAAGTGATTTGATTATGCCGAGCGTGGAGGACATTCCCAGACCCCGTCCCGCAAATTTTGTGGTGTAGAATGGTTCGAATATGCGCTCCTGCGTCTCCTTGTCCATGCCGCAGCCGTTATCGGACACTTCCAGACAGACGTATCTGCCGGCATGGATGATTTTGCCCGTAACGTCCGTAACCAAACATGCTGCCGTAAATTCCACCTTGCCGAGGGTAATTCTGATGGTGCCGATTTTATCTCCGATCGCTTCGGCGGCATTTATTATCAGGTTCATGACAATTTGCTGAATCTGGCTGCTGTCGGAAATGATGATCAGAACCCCGCTGAGATCACCTTCGATCGTAATATTTTTGTTGATGCCGGAACCGAGCATCATCAACATGTCATTCACGAGAGAATTCATCTCGATCGGCGAGTGGTGCAGCTCATTTCTGCCGGCGTATGAGAGCATCTGCCGGCAGATGTCACCGGCGCGGTTGGCGGCGTATTCAATCTTCTGAACATAATCTGCTTCTGCAGAGGCAGGATCTCTTTCGTCCTTGATAACGTAGCAGTACCCCAGAATTATCGTCAGGATGTTGTTGAAGTCATGGGCAATGCCTCCTGCAAGCACCCCGAGGCTCTCCAGTTTCTGAGTCTGCTGCAGGTGCCGCTCCAGCGCCAGTCGTTCTTCTTCGGCGTTAATGCGTTCGGTGATATCATCCAGTGAGACCACGACGCCGCTGATGGTCCCTTCCCGTACAAGCGGCACGGCTCCGCAGAAGAGGTTCAGGTTCAATCCGTCATGGCGTGCGAGTATCGTCTCGAACATCACACTATCCTCCATCCCTGCGAACACGCCTTGCAGCTCGCTCTCGACCTGTGATACGGCCTCGCCGGTGAAAAGGCTGCAGAAGGGGTGCCCCATGAGATATTCCCGGGAACAGCCGGTTACCGCCTCAAAGCGTCTGTTGAACATGCGGATATTACCGTCGAGATCGAGGACAACTAGAGAATTGGTGCATCCCTCCATGATCTTCTTGAGGAAATCATTCGCGTCCTGGAGTTGCCTCCCCGCCGTGATGACGGCCCGGAACGGGAGCAACCTATACAGCAGCAGGCCGATGCCCAGCCCGATAAACGCCAGTATCCCGGATTTCAGAAGGAGCGGCAGCATCGAACGGCTGATTTCGATCCTGCCGGCAACGTCTCCGCTTTCCATGATGTCATGTGAAACTGTTATTTCAGGTGCCGGGAGAGTGTTGACGCTCTCTGCAACCAGAATTTTATCCCGGTCAAAAATGCGCCTCGTTTCGGGCGCTCCCGACCTCGGCCTGCGTCCCAGCAGTTCCTCCATGCGAATCGTTTCGTACCGCCACAATTCCGGGTTGGTGCTGATTAACCTGGAAACGTACTCCGAATTGATTTCCGCCTCTGTTTTTATGATTCCCAGCAGATACTGATACGAGACGACGAAGTACCCGACCGGCAGGATAAGCGCTGCCACAGCCGAAAAAATCACCGTAAATCTGGTTGCAATCGAGTACGCAGTATCGCTGTTATGCATCATTTTGTCCTTGTGTCGTCGGCAGCAGGCAGGGCACCCGATTTAGCCAGAATCGCGCGTCCCTCTGCCGAACGCACAAACCGGATAAACTGCAACGCTGCTGCCGAAGTTTTCGGTGCGGTCACCAGGTAGAGCGGTTTGGCCAGTGGATAACGCCCCGTGGCGAGGGAGTCCGGCGTCGGCGTGAAGCCGTTGAAAGAAAGCACTTTCAACGGTTTTTTTTCGGTTTTGATTTGAACGAGCGTTGAAGCGCTCAGTGCACCGGGGATTTTTGATACCGCATCAGCCGCTTCCTGATCCGTAACCTCCATGATCATGTCATGACGTGCGTTCGCAGCTTTCACCGCCTGCTCCATTCCCTTGGAAATTTTTCCCAAGAGCAGCGTATCGGTGTCACCCGCCGGCCGGAGCACCAGACGGATCTGCGTCCCGTCGGGCCACTTCAGCAGTTGGCCGCTGTAGATCATTTCCAGTTCACGGGTCGTAATATCCTTTTTGTTGACTTTTTTATGGACGACAAAAACGAACGGGGTCCGGGCGCATTCCACGGAAACCGCCCCATCTCTCAGCTCTTCCCCCTTCAGGGGCCGCCCGCTGACCGCCACGTCCAGAGCTCCGTGCAGCAGCGCCTTGATTCCCCCTGAACTTCCCAAGCTTGGCAATATCTTGACTCTTATGCCAGGATGTTCTTTTTCGAATGCCCCGGCCAGGATTTTCATCACTCCCAACCCGGAACCAGCGCCTCCGACACGGACATCATCCCCCGCCTGCACGGCTGTAGAAAGAATGCCGCTCAGTATCAAGGCGGGTAACAGTGCCTTGATACATGTGATGTACCGTTGCTCTCTGTCCATGTTGTTTCCTTTGGGTTTATTGGGCATATCGGTTTAGTTGCAGGTGGTGCAAAGGTACCGCGGTAGGGAAAAATTCTGGGTACTGTATATCATGTCGGCATGTGGTTGCAATGTTCAAAAAGACGGCCCCGCTCTCTGTAAGGAAAACGGGGCCACTCTTTTTCTTCAGAATGAGACCGGCGTTGGATCTGCTGTTTTCTGCTCCTCTTCGGCTACGACATGCCGGAAGATCTTTCGGGCTATCCTCCGGATCCGGTGCCTGTTTTTCCCAGCGCCTCCAGCATGGCCTCACCCATCCGCGTCGGACTGGCGGCGACGACCACGCCGCATTCCTGCAGGATCCGGATCTTGTCCTCCGCCCTTCCCCTGCCGCCGGTGATGATTGCGCCTGCATGCCCCATCCGCTTGCCGGGGGGGGCGGTGACGCCGGCGATAAAGGCGGCCACCGGCTTTTTCATGTTCTTCCTGATCCACTCGGCTGCCGCTTCCTCGGCACCCCCGCCGATTTCGCCGATCATGAACACCGCTTCGGTATCCGGGTCGTCGTTGAAGAGGGCCAGGACGTCGATGAAATTCATGCCGATGATCGGGTCGCCGCCGATGCCGACGCCGGTTGACTGGCCGAGACCCAGGTCCGTCAGCTGTTTGACCGCTTCGTACGTCAGCGTGCCGCTCCGCGAGACGACCCCGATCTTTCCCTCCGTATGGATATGTCCCGGCATGATGCCGACCTTGCACTGGCCGGGGGTAATGATCCCGGGGCAGTTGGGGCCGATCAGGCGGGCCCTGCTCCCTTGCAGAATCGCCTTGACCGGCACCATGTCGCGTATCGGGATTCCCTCGGTGATGCAGACCGCCAGGTCGATGCCGGCGTCGGCCGCTTCCAGGATCGCGTCGGCCGCAGAGGGGGGCGGGACGAAGATCATGGAGACGTTGGCCTCGGTGTGCCTGACCGCCTCGGCCACGGTGTTGAAAACCGGGATTCCTTCGATGTGGATGCCCCCCTTGCCTGGGGTCACGCCGGCCACGATGCCGGTGCCGTATTCACGGCATTGGCGGGTGTGGAACAGGCCGCTTCGCCCTGTGATCCCCTGGACGACAATTCTGGAATTTAAATCGACAAGTATCGACATGGCCTAGTGTCCCCCCGATCCCAGCATCTGGACGATTCTGGCGGCGCCGTCACCCAGCGACCTGCCGATCTGCACGTTCAGGCCCGATTCCCGGAGCAGCTTTATACCCTCTTCCACACGGCTGCCGTCCATGCGGACCACGATCGGCAGGGTGCAGCCGACAGCAGTGGCCGCCTCGATGATCCCCTGGGCGATGGTATCGCAGCGCATGATGCCGCCGAAAATGTTAACGAAGATCCCCTTCACATCCCCATCCTGCAGGATGATCCTGAACGCTTCGGCAACCTTCTCTCGGTTAGCCCCCCCTCCCACATCCAGGAAGTTGGCCGGTTCACCGCAGTACTCCTTCAGGACGTCCAGGGTCGCCATGGCCAGTCCGGCGCCGTTGACGAGGCACCCGATCGTGCCGGACAGCTTGATGTAGGCCAGGTCGTACTTGGCGGCGTTGATTTCCAGCGGGTCGAGCTGCGAGTAGTCCACCATGTCCGGGTATTCCCGATGGCGATAGACCGCGTTGTCATCGAAGGTAATCTTGGCGTCCATGGCCATCAGCCAGCCGGCCTTGGTCACCACCAGCGGGTTGATCTCGACCAGGGAGCAGTCTTTTTCCAGGCATACCTTGTACAGATTAAGGATCAGTTCGACGCAGTCCTCGCAGATCGTCCCGGATAGTCCCAGTTCCAGAGCAATCCTGCGGGCCTGGTAGGGGCGCAGGCCGGTAAACGGGTCAATGGTGCGGGTCAGAATCTTGTCGGGGCACTTGCGCGCGACCTGTTCGATCTCGATCCCCCCCTCGGCGGAGGCGATCAGTATGTAACGTGAGCTCTCGCGGTCGAGAGTGATGGAAAGATAGAGCTCGCGGGCGATCTCGACCGCTTCCTCCACCAGGATGCGGCGCACCTTCAGCCCCTGAGTACCGGTCTGAGGCGTCACCAGGGTGCGCCCGAACAGTTCCTTGCCGTATTCCTGCGCCTCCTCCGGATGGTGGATCAGCTTGACACCGCCGGCTTTGCCGCGGCCGCCGGCATAGATCTGGGCCTTGACGACGCAGCGTCCTCCCATCATTTTTGCGGCGCGTTCGACCTGATCGGAGGTGAGCGCCACAAGACCCCTTGGGATCGGGATGCCGTAACTGCTGAGAATTTCCTTGGCCTGGTACTCATGAATGTTCATGGCGGGCACTCCAGCTGGTTGCTTTTACAGGCTCCCGTTTATCGGGAGTATGGAGAGTATAACAGGGTATTATGAAATTGAAATGCCGGGAGTATTAGTCTTCATCAGTTCGGCGTCCGACGCACGCAGGTAGACCGGCAGTAATAGCCCCGGCTCCAGCAGCTTGCCGTTTTGGACGGCATGCAAAGCAAGCAGGATCCCGTTGGCGGCATGCGGTATGTGGAGAGAGAAGGGGGCGAATATGGCCTGGTCACCCAGTCGTTCGGCGATCTGGTCGTGATAGCGCACCGCGCCGTCACCGGCGAATATGACCGGATTTCCGGTTGCTCCGGCAATTCTATCGAGAAGTGCTGCAGGGGGTAGGACGCAATCTTTGATGAGAGGGGAGGGGAGCGGGGACGAACAGTCATAGAGTGCGGCATACAGCTCACCCTTGCGGGCATCAAGCAGCGGGCAGACCGGCGTCTTGGCGAGGGAAAAATTCATGGCCAGCATGGCGAGCGAAGAAAAGCCCGCACATGGCATGCCGACCGCCAGTGCCATTCCCTGCATCGTCGCAACGCCGCCGCGTACCCCGGTGAACGACCCGGGCCCGACCGCGGATGCGAAGAGGTCGATATCGGCAATCTCCAGGCCGGCAGTTGCCAGGAGGCGTTCGATCTCCGGCACGAGGCGGGCGGAAAGGGTGCGGTTGGTGTTGAGCAACGATTCGGCAACGATCTGTTCGTCAACGGCGATTGCGATACCGGCAAGGGATGTGGAGGTGTCTATGGCGAGAATGTTCATGAATCGTCTGCTCCGGAACGCGTTGCTGCATATGCACTTGATTAAACGGACAAGACTGAATGAAAAACAGTTTCACGCGGAGTCGCGGAGGCGCGGAATAAACCGGGAATTAAAACGTTAAGGCTTCAGGTTGAAACTATATTCTTTGCTTTTGACTTTCTCCGCGATTCTGCGACTCCGCGTGATCCGCCTTTAAACTTTTAATCGAGCCGCTGGCGATAGGCGTTCAGGAACCGTGCATCCTCGGCGTACGTTACCGGGTAGATGACTGGCACCGGCCGGGGGGTCATATCGCTGCCGACATTGCGGAACGTGAACAGGCAGGAGTTTGACAGGGACTTGTTGCCGTCCACCCGGCTGAAGCGCTCGATGTCGCTCTGCACGGTAATCGTTGTCATGCCGGTGTAGACCACCCTGGCGGTGAATTTGAGCTGGTCACCCATCAGTACCGGCTGGTTGAAGTTGATACGGTTCACCTGGCACGGCACCGGTCTGTCCGGAGCGACCATTTCTGCCGCCAGCGCCGCCAGTTCATAGGCCTTCCTGATAAGGTAGCCGCCGAAGATGGTCGTGGGAACATTCTCCTGCTCTGGATACGCCCTGCAGGTCGATTCGATCATCAGCCGCCCGGCATGTATCCCGTCAAAGCCGGGGTTTTCCTGCTCCTTGTGCAGTTTTTTGAGGAACAGGTATTCGTCGTGGGACGGCATTTCCTCCGCCTTCGCCAGGCCGTCCCGGTATGCCTGACGCCGAAGTTCCGCCTTATGGTAGCGTTTTATGTCGAGTTCCTCGAGGTACTGCAGGGGGGGGAGAGGGAGGCTTTTGGCTTCACCGCCGTCGGTAGAACGTGCCACCATGGTGAAATAGCAGCTGGCCAGGTGGCTGGAACCCTCGCCCAGGCACTCAATCCGGATGCCGACTTCCATTGAAGATTTACCCACGTGATTGATCTGGCCCGAGAAAACCAGATCGTGCTTGGTGTCGGCCGGATTCCTCAGGATGATGCTGTCTACTGCGGCAGTGACAACCCTCGCGCCGGGATAAAACCTGTGGACATAGGCCAGGGCGGTATTCTCGGCCACCTTGTCGAGCGTCTCCAGGATCTTGCCGAAGCGGATATTGCCGACAATATCGCTGTCCCTGGCGAGGAAACGCCGGGCTAAACGAGGGTCTGTTGAAAACGGCAGGACGAAGAGATACCGGGTATCATGGGGCGTTATAACGCTCTGTATCGATTCGGACGGCATTTGAAGCTCCTTTCGCCCCGCCATGGATCACATGGCTGCTACAGTGTCAGTTTACCCCTGACGGTTGACAAAATACCTGATGATATCGTTGTAGAATGCCAGGACCATAAGCCCCAACAGCAGTACCATCCCGATCTGCTGGGCGTATTCACGGATCTTTTGCGGAACCGGGCGGCGGAAGATCAGTTCCATGAAATAGAACAGCAGATGCCCGCCATCCAAAACCGGCACCGGCAGCAGATTGAGTACTCCGAGATTGATCGAGAGCAGCGCCATGAATGCCAGAAAGGGCGCGACACCGGCGGTTGCCTGCTCTCCGGCCATCTTGGCGATCATGATCGGGCCGCCGACGCTGTCCATCGGCACGACCCGCTGCACCATCTTGACCAGCGACATCACCGTCAGTTCAATGACTTTCCAGGTCTGTTCCGTCCCTTTGATAACTGCCTGAGGCGGACTGAAATATTCGGTGACTACTTCGCCCGCCGAAGCCACTCCGATGGCATAGCCGCTAATCTTTTCGCCGAAGAGGTTTTTTGAGACGCGCGGTTCCGGTGTTATGACGAACGAGATCTCGGCGGCATCACGCTTTACCGTAAGGTTCAGCGGTTTCCCATTGCTGGCCGCAACCCCCTCCGCAATCTGGTCCCAGCGCTTGATCGGCAGGCTGTTGATGGCGGTGATGACGTCACCCTTCTGCATGCCGGCTTTTAAAGCCGGTTTGTCTTTCAGGACTTCGCCTATTTTGGTTGTGACTGTAGGAACGCCCATCATGCAGAGCACGATGAAAATCAGCCAGGCAAAGAGCAGGTTGAACACCGGTCCGGCCAGGACGATTGCGATCCGTGCCAGCACCGGCTTGTGAGAGAAGGAACGTGCCTTTTCATCTTCCGTCAGTTCGCGGAGAACCGGCTCCGATGTAACAGCCGTCGGAGCTTTTTCGTCTACCGGCCTGGGGTCGGACTCGCCCCCTTCGATAAAGCCCCCTTCACCGAACATCTTGACGTAGCCGCCAAGCGGAAACGCCGAAAGCAGATATTCCGTTTCGCCGATTTTTTTGCCGATCAGCTTGGGGCCGAAACCGAGGGAAAACTTTTCAACACTGACCCCCATCAGCTTGGCCAGCAGGAAGTGTCCCAATTCATGGACAAAGATCAGAATTCCCAAAACAATGATTGCGTAAACTATGGTCATATCAGTACACCATCTCCCGGCAGATTTCTCTGGCCGACTCTCTGCCCCAGAGGTCGGCCTTCAATACTTCATCAATGGAACGCAGATTGTGTGCGGAGTGGGCATCCATGGTGCGCTCAATGGTCTCTGCAATCTGGGTGAAGCCGATGCGCCCCTCAAGAAATTCCGCGACTGCAATCTCATTGGCGGCATTCATGACGGCCGGCATGCTCTCTCCCGCCGTGATGGCGCGATAGGCAAGATCCAGGCAGCGGAACTTGCCGTTGTCAGGCTTTAAAAAGGTCAGCCCGGAGAATGATGTCAGATCAAGCGGTTTGACACCGGTGGTAATCCGTTCCGGGTAGGCCAGGGCGTAGGCAATGGGGGCCTTCATGTCCGGTGTGCCGAGTTGGGCGATGACACAGCCGTCGACGTATTCAACCATGGAATGAACGATGCTCTGGGGGTGGATATTGACCTGGATTCTCTCCACGGGTGTATTGAAGAGCCAGCGGGCCTCTATCACTTCAAGCCCTTTGTTCATCATGGTTGCCGAATCGATGGTGATTTTCTTCCCCATATTCCAGTTGGGGTGATTGAGGGCATCCCGAACCGTTACCTTTGCCAGTTGCGCGTTCGGAGTGTTCAAAAACGGTCCGCCAGACGCGGTCAGGATAATCTTTCCGATGTCCTCGCTGCGGTGTCCTTCAATCGACTGAAAGACAGCGCTATGTTCGCTGTCAACCGGGAACAGCCTGACGCCGAATTCCGCAACCAGGTCCATGAAGAGGTGGCCTGCCGTAACCAGGGTTTCCTTGTTGGCCAGGGCGACATCCTTGCGGGCTCGGATGGCGGCGGCGGTCGGGACCAGGCCGGCGGCGCCGACAATTGCGGCCACCACCATCTCTGTCTCGTCGGCAGTAGCGGCGGCTATCAGCCCCTCCACCCCTCCCAGTACCGTTACGTCAAGGCCGCTGCAAAGCTCCTTCAGTCGGGGTAGATCCTCATGAGAGGCAACAACGGCGATGCGGGGGGCAAACTGCCTGATCTGGCGGATAAACAGCTCCAGGTTCTTTCCGGCGGTCATGGCCACAATCCGGAACCTGTCGGGGTGTGCGGCGACAATTTCAAGTGTGCTGACTCCGATCGAACCGGTTGAGCCGAGTACGGTGATGTTTTTCATTGTCAGCCTCTGAAAAAGAAGAGAACGTAGTAGTAGGTTATCGGGGCGGCGAACAGGATACTGTCCAGACGGTCCAGCACTCCGCCGTGTCCCGGAATGATGGTGCCGGAATCCTTGACGCCGAAACTGCGCTTCAGCAGCGATTCGAACAGATCTCCCGCCTGTCCGATCACGCCGACGACGAGTGCGGTTACAGCCGCATCGGTGAGGGTCAGTTGCGGGAAAAAGGTGAACTTCGCCAGCAGGGTGCCGCCGAAACTGCCGATCAGGCCGCCGACAGCCCCCTCGATGCTTTTTTTGGGACTGACGAGCTGGTAGAGGCGGTGTTTGCCGAAGGCGCTGCCGCAGTAGTACGCGGCCGAGTCATTGGTCATGACGATCAGCATCACGACAAACAGCCACTGGATGCCGAAGTCGGTTTGGCGCAGCAGAACGAGGTGCATCAGCAGGAAGGGGATGTAGAGGAACGCCAGCAGCGCGAAAGCCATTTCCCGGGCGGCGGATTCAATGGTGCGGACACGAAACAGGTAAAGCAGGGCGAAACCGATGAAAAGAAGGCCGATGCCGGAGAGCAGCAGTTTGTCATCCCCTGCAAGGGGGATAAATACCAGTGAAGTTCCGGCCACGGCGGCTAGCGGAAGTTCCAGCTTTCGTTCCGGCAGAGCCATGCGGTAAAACTCGGCGATTCCGAAAACGGAAAACAGTGCCGTCAGGCAGGCGAAGAGAATCACGCCACCCTTCAGGATTATCAGGATGACGATCGGCAACAGGATGATCGCGGAGATCAGACGTTTAATAGGTCGCCTCTTTGAGCTATCTGGTCGCCGGTCATCCCGAAACGCCGTTCACGGGATTGGAAGTCGGCCAGCGCCTTGTGAAGTTCATTAATGGTGAAATCGGGCCAGTTGGTCTCGGTGAAGTAAAGTTCGGTATAGGCCAGCTGCCAGAGCAGAAAGTTGCTGATGCGCATTTCGCCGCTGGTCCTGATCAGGAAATCGGGGTCGGGGAGACCGCCGGTATCCAGATAGCTGTCGAACAGTTCGGTCGTGATATCGCCTGCCGCCACTTTACCGGCTGCGACATCCTGCGCGAGATGTGTGGCCGCCCGGCACAATTCCTGCCTGCCGCCGTAGGAAAGGGCCAGCGTCAGTACCATTCCGGTGTTCCCGGCGGTTTTGCGGATGGCTTCATCCAGGGTCTCGTTGACATCGTCCGGAAGTTCACCGCGATTACCGATGACGTTGTAGCGGATATTTTTGCGCATCATGCGCGCAGTTTCCTGGCGGATGTATTTCTTGAGCAGCGACATCAACGCCCGGACTTCGATCGCAGGACGCGACCAGTTTTCCGAGGAGAACGCGAAGAGGGTCAGGTATTTGATTCCGAGCATGGAAGACTGCTCGACCACCATTTTTACCGTTTCCGCGCCGCGCTGATGCCCGACAATGCGCTTGAGCATGCGCTGCTGCGCCCAGCGTCCGTTACCATCCATGATAACCGCCAGATGAACCGGAAGTTTGTGCGGGTCAAGCGGTGTCATCAGACTTCCAGGACCTCTTTTTCTTTATGTGCAACCGCCTCATCCATCTTCTGCTCAAAGCTTTTGGTGCATTCCTGAACATCTTTTTCATATTTTTTTAGTTCGTCTTCAGTAATAGCCTTATCTTTTTCCAGCTTCTTCAGCTTGTCAATCGCATCGCGGCGGATGTTCCTGATGGCTATCTTGTCATCTTCCGCCCTCTTTTTGAGCCCTTTGACGATTTCCTTGCGCCGCTCTTCGGTCAGAGGGGGAAGGTTCAGGCGGATGGACTTGCCGTCATTGGAGGGGGTCAGGCCGATGTTGGCGTTCATGATGGCCTTCTCGATGGCCGGAATGATCTTGGCTTCCCAGGGGGTGATGGTGATGGTGCGCGCCTCGGGAACCGCCAGAGTTGCCACCTGGCTCAGCGAGGAGGTGCTGCCGTAATAGTCGACGGTAATGGAATCAAGGATGCCGGTCGTCGCCCTCCCGGTACGAATCTTCTGGAATTCGTTCTTCAGGACGCCCAGCGTCTTTTCCATATGGATCTTCATGTCATCAAGCACGTTCTTTGGCATGTTATTCTCCCTGTACGATAGTGCCGATCTCTTCACCGAAGATAACTTTCCTGATGTTTCCTTCAGTCGTCAGATCAAAAACAATAATTGGCAGATTATTATCCATGCAGAGCGATATAGCAGTGGCGTCCATAACCTGCAACCCTTTTTTGAGAACATCGATGTAGGACAGTTTCGATATTTTAACCGCATCGGGATCTTTGTTTGGATCTGCTGTATAGATGCCGTCCACCTTCGTCCCCTTGAGGATGACCTGGGCGTTGATTTCCATGGCCCGCAGGCTGGCGGCGGTGTCGGTCGTGAAGTAGGGGTTTCCGGTTCCCGCCCCGAAAATAACCACCCTTCCTTTTTCAAGGTGGCGCATTGCCCGGCGGCGGATGTACGGTTCGGCCACCTCCTGCATGGCGATGGCCGACTGGACACGGGTCGAAACGCCCTGTTTTTCGAGGGCATCCTGCATGGCCAGCGAGTTGATGACGGTGGCCAGCATCCCCATGTGGTCGGCGCTGGTGCGATCCATCCCGTTGGACGAGGCCGCCAGGCCGCGGAAAATATTGCCGCCGCCTATGACAAGCGCCAGCTGCACGCCGCTGTCGACAACCTCCTTGATCTCCCTGGCGATCGTGCTGAGAGTCTTCGGATCAATGCCGTACCCCTGATCGCCGGCCAGTGATTCGCCGGAAAGTTTCAAAAGTACCCGGGTGTAGGATCTTCTTCCCATGTCGTTCCTCCGGTATGTATTGATGTGCGTGGTCCTGGGCAATATCAGGGTAATGCGTTAAATCGGGAAAAGAATGAAAAAAAAGCCGGCCATTTCAGGCCGGCTTCGATGAAGGATTAGAGGCCGGCAGCTGCCGCCACCTCGGCGGCAAAGTCGCATTCCTTCTTTTCCAGCCCCTCGCCGAGGGAATATTTCGTAAAGCGGGTGATTGTGATGGTTGTGCCAAGTGTTTTTCCGGTTTCAGCAGCCAATTGCTGGATGCTCTTGTCGGTGTCCTTGACAAACTGCTGCTCAAGCAGGCAGATATCGGCATAGAACTTGTTAACCTGGCCGTCGATAATCTTGTCGATGATATTGTCAGGTTTGCCGCTTTCACGCGCCTTGGCCCGGTAAATATCCTTCTCTCGCTCAAGCACATCCGCATCGACTTCACTGCGCTGGACATACAGCGGTGAAGCGGCAGCGGAATGCATCGCCACGTCCTTGACGAATGCGGCAAAGAGCGGGTCTTTGGCAGCCGCGGCGCTGTCGCAGGTCGCCTCAACCAGAACACCGATTTTTCCGCCGGCGTGAATGTAGGAGCCGATTGCGCCGGGACCCGGAACAACATAGCTGCTGAAACGGCGGATCTGCATATTTTCACCGATGACGGAAATAGCCTCGTTCAGCATGGTCTGGATGGTCTTGCTGCTGTCGCCGCAATACGGCTGGGCGAACAGTTCCTCGACAGATGCAGGATTAGTCTGCAGGATATGGTTCGCAATATCGTTTACAAAACCCTGGAATTTATCATTTTTTGCAACGAAATCGGTTTCACTGTTGATCTCGAGCAAGACACCCTTGCTGCCTTCTGCAGATACGACAGCGGCCACCATGCCTTCGGTTGCGGCGCGTCCCGCTTTTTTGGAAGCGGCAGCGAGTCCCTTTGTACGCAGAAAATCGACCGCCTGGTCAAAATTTCCGTCTGTTTGTTCAAGCGCCTTCTTGCAATCCAGCATTCCGGCACCGGTTGCTTTTCTCAATTCAGAGATCTGTGCAGCTGTTACAGCCATTTCTATTCCTCCTATCCTGTCACTGCAGGAATTGTATAAAGTGTACTGTTTATTCGCCGGCTTCTACAGCTGCTTCCTCTTCGGGTGCGTACTCTTCCGAACCTTCTGTGTCAGTCTGCAGAGCGGTCTTGCGTGCCTGAATGCCTTCGAGAATCGCATCAGCCATTTTGGCGGAGAGGAGACGGATGGCGCGGATGGCATCGTCGTTGCCCGGAATGACATAATCGATCGGGTCAGGGTCACAGTTGGTATCGACGACGGCGACAACGGGAATGCCGAGCTTATTGGCTTCCTGGATGGCGATCTCTTCGTTTTTCGGGTCAATGACGAACATGACGCCGGGGAGCTTGTTCATTGTCTTGATGCCGCCGAGGGTCTTCTGCAGTTTTTCGCGGTCGCGGGTAAACTGGAGCGCTTCCTTTTTGGTATAGGCATCGATGGTGCCGTCTTCGAACATCGCGTCGATCTTCTTGAGACGGTCGATGCTCTGCTTGACGGTGGCGAAGTTTGTCAGCATGCCGCCCAGCCAGCGCTGGTTGACATAGTGCATGCCGCAGCGGGTGGCTTCTTCGGCAACCGAATCCTGAGCCTGTTTTTTGGTGCCGACAAACAGGACGGTGCAGCCATCCTGGGCGGATTCCTTGACAAAGCTGTAGGCGGTTTTGAAGTAGCGCACGGTTTTCTGCAGATCGATGATGTAGATTCCGTTACGGGCCCCGAAGATGTAGGGTTTCATCTTGGGGTTCCAGCGTTTGGTCTGGTGACCGAAGTGGACGCCGGCTTCGAGCAGTTCCTTCATACTGATACTTGACATGGTGTTTCTCCTTTGGTTTTTCCTCCGCCCCGCCGAATCCCCGTCATCTATAAATAGGGACACCACCGGATCTGTTCGAGGCGTGTGAATTGAATAGCGGGGTTTTATAGCACACTGTTGGCAGTGAAATCAAGGGAAAATAAGATATTCACCGGTGGAGCGCGGCAACAGGGCAGGCGGTTATGCAGCGTCCGCAGGAGGTGCAGCGTTCAGGATGCCGCATTACGGCGTTCTTGTGAAACCGGACCGTTTCCAGCGTCATTATTTTTTCCGGGCAGGCGGCGACGCATCGTCCGCATCCGCTGCAGAGAAGGACGTCGATCGAGGGCGGGCTTGGCCTGTCGTCTACAGACCCAGTTCCATCTGTTTCCATGTGAACTCGCGGTTTGTCTGCTTGCGGTTGAAGGGGTAGTAGCGGGGGCATTTTGCAACTACGGCATTTGCCACCTGTTTGCAGGTGCGGCGGCAAGATGTACAGAGTTTGTTCGAGGATGGCTTTATTTTTGAGCTGCTCTTGACCATGGCGTTGTCCTCGCCCCGATAAGCGGGATAAGTTTGTCAACGAAGCTGTCTTCTGCCGAAAAAACCTGCTGGCGTACAAAAGACCGGAGCAGGTTATGCGCCTGCTCCGGAGACAATTGGCTATTCAACAAACCTGACCCAGCCGAACTCATCCTTCAGTTTTCCGGTCTGGATGCCGGTCAGGGTGTCATACAGTCGCTGGGTGACTTCCCCGACCCTGCCGCCGGTCAGCTGCAGGCACTCATCCTTGTAGCAGAGCGTGCCGACCGGAGAGATGACTGCCGCGGTGCCGCTGCCGAAGGCTTCGGTTACCTTGCCGGAGCGAATATCGGCCATCAGGTCATGCACATCGATCTGACGTTCCTCCACCGTTAACCCCATGGTGGGGGCCAGCTTCAGCACCGAATCGCGGGTTACGCCTGACAGGATCGAACCGTTCAGGGCGGCGGTGACGATGTGGGAGCCATACGCAAAAAACATGTTCATTGCGCCGACTTCTTCAATATAGCGTCGCTCGCGGCCGTCCAGCCAAAGCACCTGATCATATCCCTTTTTTTTGGCTTCGAGCCCGGCCTTGAGCGAGCTTGCATAGTTGCCGCCGGTTTTGGCTTCTCCTGTCCCCCCCGGTACTGCCCGGACATAATGATCTTCCACCATAATGTTGATCGGATTGAATCCGGCTGCGTAATAAGCGCCGACCGGGGAGAGAATGACAAAGAAATAATAGTGATTCGAAGGATGAACCCCCAGAACAGGTTCCACCGCGATCATGGCCGGACGGATGTATAGCGACGTGCCGTCAGCGGTGGGAATCCAGTCCTGTTCCAGCGATACCAGTTTCTTGATGCCGTCAAGAAACAGCTCTTCCGGTATTTCCGGCATGCAGATTCGATCGCCGGACTGGTTGAAACGGCGCGCATTCATCTCCGGACGGAACAGGGCAATATGGCCGTCAGCCCATTTATAAGCCTTGAGACCTTCGAATATTTCCTGGGCATAATGGAAAACCGTACAGGACGGGTCAAGCTGAAAGGGAGCGTATGGCTCGATCCGGGCGTCACACCACCCCTGATCCGCTTTCCACTCCACCAGCAGCATCCGGTCGGTAAAATATTTGCCAAAGCCGAGTTTGGACTGGTCGGCAATCTTGGCTTTCATTTTCTCGACCGGTAACGGAACTATTTTAATATCCATGATATACCTCGTTTTTATGTAGGAACGATTTCAGAAACTATCATATATGGTCGATTGCGGCAAGATGAAAAAGGCTTGGGCAGCGGGTCAGGGTAAGTGTTTGCGGAAATGGTAAAGCTTGGAGTATTTATGTAATCCAAGCTTGAAGTTTCAAAGATAACGGTTATGAGCACAGCGCGGGTACTTCGCTGCTGCGCTTGGTTAAAAATTAGTCTTTCTCGCTAATAATGCAAACCTTGCCTGTCACCCCCTCCAGTCTTTTCGAAGCGATCAGGTTGGAACTTCAATTTTGCTTGAATGCAGATATGAGCGTGTATACGCCAAATACTCTTTCATTTATGGCCACATTCACCAGATTATTAGTGATGTAATCCAATATGGATTTATTTGGTTTTGCGCCCACTATCATCGACTTTGCGTACATATAGATATTTGCAAAGGGATGGTACCAGCGAGAATTGAGAGGAATTGAGTCGAGAATGAGCAGCTGTCCGCCAGGTTTTAAAATGGAAATTGCCTTTTTCAGGGCTTTAATCGAATCAGGGATTGCTGTTAGTGCTAAACAAAAGACTACAGCATCGAGTTCCTTCTCCGGAGCAAATTCATACATATCCATGCACTCGAAACTGACATCGTCCCATTGGTATTGCTCTTTTTTGCGGTTTGCAATTGCAATCATTTGTTCAGAAAAATCGATTCCAATGACTGTAGTTTTCGGAGGGATTTTTTTAAGAGGCTGGGGATGACGGAGGCAGGGCCACAACCCATTTCGGCAAGTGTGGCACCTGGGGGTAGATTGAGGCAATCGGCCAACTCATCGTAAAGACGGCTGGCTTGTCCAAGACTCATCAAGTAGGCGATGAAATCATAACTTGACGCTGCAAGATCATACTTTCTTTGGTTTGAAATTTGCCGAACATCCATAAAACCTCCGCCTTATTTTTATGATACATCGTAAAAATTCAACCGTGGATAGGTGAAGACATGTAAGACCGCAGTTCCTGTACTATTTTGTAGGAATCTCACCTGTCAAGTATGGTTGCAAAACGGTTCGCAGCACATCGCTGCCACGCCTGAGAGTGGATTCGTTGACCTCTTCACCGCCAACTTCAAGATAATTCAGCCAAAACAGGGCCACCAACCAGATTGCATCTGCAAAACTTCCTTTTTCCGTGTCATTCATGGCTTTGATACTGCCATTGGCAATACCGCAATCGATTGTGTAGCGGATCATGCCCACCATCTGGTTGTTAGTAGAATGAAAACTCTCTTTAAGCAGTGGATCGTTCATAATCAGCGCAGTTAATTCTCGCTTGAAGAAACGATAGCGCCAGTTGAACTCCTGAATCATGTTAAAGGTTTGCTCCATCGCCTCTATCGATCCCGGCTGGTAATTATTGAGGATGATTTGGTACTGTTCAAGACCATATGCGTCCATCTGTTTAAAAATGGCGCGTATGATGTCTTCCTTGTTGCGGAAATGGTAGTAAAGGTTGCCGGGACTGATGCCGATGGCGGTGGCAAGATGATTGGTCGAAACTGCCTTGGTCCCCTGTTCGTTAAAGAGCTGAATTGCAGTATTGATAATTTTGTCACGTGTTTTCATGTCTTGTTTTACCTTTGATGACCATTTCTAACGGTCCTGCCACCGCGATAATTCCGAAACTTCCGCCTCACATCACAGCGCATACCGTCAGTAATCAAGATGCATCGCTTTGAATTTTTCCATAACCCGGCTGAATATTTTTATACGGATCAGCATCCCTTGCAGACCAAAGCGAAAAAGTGTCGGCACCACCCGGTAAAACGGAACGGCCTTGATCCAGAGGTTGGCAAACTCCTTGTAAAAGTCCTGTATCGGCAAAGTGGTAGGGAACAGGGTGTGCAGCATGTCGTATAATTCAGGTTTACGAGACAGCAGCTCATCTTCCCTTGTGTCATGGAGTTCGGTGCCGGGAAGAGGCGTCATGACGGTAAATGTTGCGTATTTGTGTCTCATCTTTCGTACGTACGCCAGCAAGGTGCTGAAGTCTTCTTTTGTATAGGCCGGATCAACCATGTAGGAGGCGTACATCATGATCCCGAGGCGATCGAGGATTTTGACCGCCTCTGCCTGTTGCGCCGTGCTGATCCCTTTCTTCATGGCTTTGAGCCGGGTATCCGAGAAGTCTTCCATCCCGACAAATACCTGTGCAAGGCCGATTTTAGACCACTTGGCGAAGAGTTCGGGGTGATTCACGATGGTGTCCACCCGGCCATAGAGAAAGTACTTTTTGCGGATACCGGCAGCGGTAATCAAGTCGGCCAACTTGTCCATCCGCTTTACATCACACATGGATTCGTCGTCGCAGAAGAAGACATTCGGCTCCGCCACGGTGAGCAATTCCTCGACAACCTGTTCGGGGGCGCGGCGCAGGTATTTACCTTCAGTAATTTTCCAGAGTGCACAGAAGGTGCAGCGCGCCGTGCAGCCAAGCGAAGTGCGTACCGAAGCCAGCGGCGTAAACCACTCGCTGAAGTACTGCTTCCGGTAACCGGCAGTGAGAGAACGATCAGGAAACGGCAGCTCGTTAAGATCCGTGTATGGTCTCGGTTTGTTGAATATCATGCTATCCACGTGGGGAATGGCAATGCCGTCAATGTGGGAGAAGCTGCTTCCAGTTTCCAGCGCGCGGAGGATTTCCCGCAGCGTGAAAACCCCTTCACCAATAACCACCGCGTCAATCCGGACATCATTGAAATCTTGTGGTCGTACCGTGGCATGGTGGCCACCAACGATAATCAGAACTTCGGGAGAGGCGGCTTTCAGGCGTTCCGCCATTTTTTTAATGATATTGACATGGCTGGTAAAGCCGGTCAGTCCCACCACATCAGGTTGAAACCGGCGGTATCTGCTTTCGTAATCAGGCTCTATCCTGGCGTCAAGCAACTGAACATCGTGGCCATCTTTCTTCAACCCCGCCCCAAGGTATTCAAGGGCCAATGGCTCAAAAAGGAAAATCTCATCAGTCAACGGATCACAACTGGGGGGTTGCACGAGAAGTACCTTCATCTTTTCTCATCCTCCGCATTAGAGTTTTTATTCTAAATAGAATATTTACTCTAATATGGCAAGACGAAAGTTCGCCCTTGGATGTAATAATTTTGTAAGCGACTGAGACTGAATGATTTTGTCATCGGGTAGGTCAGGAGCCTTTCGGCTCCTTTCCCCCCTCAGAACCGTACGTGACAGTTTCCCGTCATACGGCTCAAGCCCTCTAAAGTAATCTCCCTCTCGGGTCTAAATAGGGACATCCATGATAAGTTTTGTCAAGGGGGAAACGGAGATTTCCCAT
>CAZGEG010000005.1:0-194467 GCA_964524835.1 uncultured Geobacter sp. | reverse complement strand
CGCAAGGCGCCCATGAATCGGCCACCGCCGCGGCGCAGCTGAACGGCAACGCCGAGGAGCTGCAGCGGCTGGTGTGGCAGTTCAAGCTGTAAATCCCTCTGGCAAGCATCCCCCGACTCGACCGGGGGATGCTTGCCATTACCTCTCGCCAGTGCATCGGCGGCGTTAACATCCTGATAAACCGGCAATACCGGTCCCGCGGCATTGTTCCCTCCTTCTCGACAAGCTCTCCCAATCACGCGATAATTCGCTTCGCTAATGACAATAAAACGGTTTTCTAGTGGTTTCCCCCAATAGACTTTAAATGTTCTTTGCACTAAATTGGCGAATCTTTATGTAAATACGCTAAAACCTGGATGGCCGTGATGAATGTCAGGAAGCATACTCAGATCAAAAGGAGAAAAACATGCTCACTAACATGAAGATCAGCACCCGACTCTTTGCCGCCTTCGCGGTAATAGTCCTGTTTCTTGTCGCCGTGTCAGCAACCAGTTTTTGGGGCATGAGAAAGATGGATGATATTACCGAGGATGCGATCAAAAACGACGCCAAATATGTTGAAAATACCCAGCGCCTGCTGGCCGGACTCAATCAGATGAGGCGCTACGAAAAAGACAGCTTCATGAACATCGGCGACCCGGCAAAAATTGAGGACTACATCAAAAAATGGTCGGCGGTGCTGGCACGGGTAAATGAACTGCTGGACGCGGCGGTCAAGGTCATTGACGAGCAGAAGGACAAGGAGACCGCTGCCAAGATCGGGAAAAATCTTGAAGTATACAGTGACGGCTTTCGCAAGGTACATGAGCAGATTAAAGCGGGCGGGATCACGTCCGTCCAGGATGCCAACAAAGCCATCGACCAATACAAGGAGGCTATACGCCAGTCTGAAAGTCTGGCAACGGAATTATCGTCCCAGGCCGACAAGCAGCTCGTGAAGATGGTTGGGGAAGCGGATGCGACCGTCACCGACATCCAGCGTGCGACGGCGGCATTATCCGGCATTGCGGTGCTTCTGGCCCTGCTCATGGCGACACTCATCATCCGTTCCATCGTCAAGCCGCTGGCGGTTTTTCTGGAGCGCACCACCGATATCGCCCAGGGGGAAGGAGACCTGACCAAACGTCTGGATGCAAGCGGCAGCGACGAAATTGCCCAGATCAGCCGGATGTTCAACCTGTTCATCGAGAAGCTGCACGGCATCATCAGCCAGATTGCCGGCACCTCCACCCAGGTGGCGGCCGCATCCAGCCAGCTCCATACCACTGCCGAACATATCGCCACCGGCGCCGAGGAGGTTGCCGCCCAGGCCGGAACGGTGGCAACAGCCGGAGAAGAGATGTCGGCCACATCGGGAGACATCGCCCGTAACTGCCAGATGGCCGCGGAGGGCGCGGAGCGCGCTTCCCAATCGGCCGGCAACGGGGCCGAGGTGGTTGAGAGGACCGTGGCCGTCATGGGGCAGATAGCCGCAAAAGTGCAGGAATCAGCCAGGACGGTCGAAAGTCTGGGTGCCCGCAGTGACCAGATCGGCGAGATTATCGGCACGATCGAGGATATCGCCGACCAGACCAACCTGCTGGCGCTGAACGCCGCCATCGAAGCGGCCCGCGCCGGCGAGCAGGGGCGCGGGTTTGCGGTAGTCGCCGATGAAGTGCGCGCCCTGGCCGAGCGAACGACGAGGGCCACCAAAGAGATCGGCGAGATGATCAAGGCGATCCAGAAGGAGACCAAAGGTGCTGTTGCCGTCATGGAGCAGGGGGTTCTGCAGGTTGAAACCGGCACGGTCGAAGCGGCCAAATCAGGACAGGCACTCCAGGACATCCTGGCGCAGGTAAACGATGTCGCGCTGCAGGTCAACCAGATCGCCACCGCCGCCGAAGAGCAGACCGCCACGACGGCGGAGATTTCCAGCAACATAATGCAGATCACCGAAGTCGTGCAGCAGACTTCGCAAGGCGCCCATGAATCGGCCACCGCCGCGGCGCAGCTGAACGGCAACGCCGAAGAGCTGCAGCGACTGGTGCGGCAGTTCAAGCTGTAACCGCAGCAAAAAAAACCTCGGCCGCTAAGGAACTTGTGAAATCGTTCCCCTTACCATAGATGACATGCATGGAGTTTAATTAAATTAAAATTGGAGGTTCAAAATGGCCATATCAATCCGTAGCAAATTATTTTTTTGTTTCGGTTCCCTGCTGCTGTTGCTTCTATTTCTTTCGGGTATAAGTGTTCGCAGCAGTTTTATTTATGAGCAAAAATTTCGAAACATCTATCAAAATCAGGTTCAGGGCGCGGTTCATCTAGCCAATGCTCAAAATGCCCTTTGGAAGCTCCGCTATGGTTTCCCGCAATTCATGGTAGGAGACGAGGCAGCGCGCAAAAAAATAGTGGAAGAAGAGCCCGGGCATTACAAGGTGATTGAAGAAGAGTTGTCGATGTATGAAAAAGGTGCGCTCGCTGATGTTGAAAAAACAGCCCTGAAGGAGCTTAAGGATATATATAAGCTGTATATCGGAGCACGTCCAAAATGGTTTGAGTTGTATGGGGCCGGTAAAACCGAAGAAGCAGCCGAATGGCGGGCAAAAACAACGACCCCGTTCGGTGGCGGCACTGTAAAGGGCTTTACAGCTCTGATAGAGCTACAGCAGAAAGAGGCCAAAAAGGCGTTAAATGATTCAATAAGTGCCGCTACCACAACCCGTAATTCTGTTATTGCGGCGACTGTTCTCTCCATCGTCCTGAGCGGATTCATCGGTATATTCGTGACAAAAAGCATTATAACCCCTTTAAGAAAAACCGCTTCGGCTTTAACTGATATTGCCCAGGGAGAGGGGGATCTTACACGTCGCCTTGATATTCGTAGTAAAGACGAAATTGGCGAGCTGGCAGCATCATTTAACATGTTTATCGACAAGATTAAAATAACGGTATCTCAAGTAGCTTCCAGTACCGGACAGGTGTTGTCATCAGCAGAGCAACTGCACCAGGAAGCTCGCGGCATTGCTCTTGGTGCCGGAGCAGTTGCCGGCCATGCCGCTTCCATGTCGAGCGCGGGCGCTGAGATGTCTCACACCTCCGGCAATATTGCACACAGTTGCATGCAGGCGGCTGAAGCTTCCGAGCGGGCAAACAGATCTGCAATCAATGGAAAACAGGTAGTTGAAAATACGGTTAACGGTATGGGCAAAATAGCCATAAGAGTCAAGGAAACCGCCACTGCTGTTGAACAACTCGGGGTACGTTCGGATCAAATCGGTCAGATTGTCGGAACTATTGAAGATATCGCCGACCAGACCAACCTGCTGGCTCTTAACGCGGCTATTGAAGCTGCCCGTGCGGGAGAACAAGGGCGAGGTTTTGCTGTTGTAGCTGATGAAGTTCGTGCTCTGGCTGAGCGCACCACGAAAGCCACCCGAGAGATTGGTGAAATGATCAAGTCAATTCAGAGTGAGACCAAAGGAGCGGTTTCCGCCATGGAAGAGGGTGTGAAGGAGGTTGAGCGTGGTACTCAAGAAGCATCCCGTTCAGGTGAAGCGCTTCAGGATATACTTGATCAGATTACAAGTGTCACGGATCAAGTGAATCAAATCGCAACCGCCGCGGAAGAGCAGACAGCTACCGTATCGACACTTGGTAACAGCATCCAGACTATATCTCAAACTGTTGACGAAACATCGAATGGTGCTTCACGTTCGACCGATGCAGCCGGACAACTTACCGTTCTGGCACAAGATTTACAGCAACTGGTCGGGCAGTTCAAAATTTAAGCCCGGAAATCGATACGCTGGACAACATTCAAGGGTGGCGTCTCAGCTTCGCACGATACATGAGCTGACATGCGGCCCTTGTTTTTTTAAACTGACAAAACTATTGGGTCCATGGGTACTGTTGAACTGATTTTGCTGTCGTAGTGCCTAGTCGGCTCGTTACTTACTTTCCATATTTCCGGATAATCACACGGAGTATGTCCAATGACTGTCCCATGAAAAATCCAGTTCACCTGCGCGGCAGGAAACATACCCTGAAGTCACGGATAGCTGTTTCCGTCACCATACTGTTCATACTGTTCAGTACGTTCATCGGCTATCTGGGGAAGGGGTTTTTTGAGGAAAAGATCAAGGACGTGATCTACTCCGAACAGTTTTCTCTGGTCAGCGCGCTTGTCCATAACATCGATAACGAACTGACTCTCATTCATAACGCTCTTATCGCCGAGGCAGGACGGATAGAGGCCGACGTCGTTGCCGATCCGGAAAATGCCCAGGCATTTCTCGATTCCCGGCAGGCCCTGAAAGCTCTTTTCAACAACGCGCTCTTCCTGTTTTCCAAAGACGGCACAATCATCGCCGAAAGCCCGTACCTTGAAGGTCGCCGGGGAAGGGACATCTCGTTCCGCGCTTATTTCCGCACGACCATGGCGACCGGTAAGCCCCGGATATCCGCCCCCTATATATCTACCCACAATCCTGATCACCCGGCCATTATCCTGACAGCCCCCGTTCTCGACAAAAACGGAGCCATTGTGGCCGTGCTGGCGGGAAGCTTTGACCTGCTTGGAAGCAACATCCTGGGCGAAATATCAGAAACCAGGGTCGGTAAAACCGGTTACATCTACCTGTCCACAGCCGACAGGACCATGATCATGCATCCGGACCGTTCCAGAATTATGAAACCGGCGGTAGAGCCCGGTGTTAATCACCTCTACGATCAGGCAATTGAAGGTTTTGAGGGGAGTGGCGAGACGGTAAATTCAAAAGGATTACGGGTACTGTCCTCTTTCAAGCACATGCAGAGCACCGGATGGATTCTGGCCGCCAACTACCCGGAATCGGAAGCGTACCAACCATTGATCGAAGCACGGAATCTGTTCGCGATCTTGCTCATTGTCGGGACATTGTTCATGATCCTCCTGGTCTGGATGTTGATGCAGCGGTACATGCTTTCACTCGATACCATGACCCGCTATGTCACCGCATTGCCGGAACAAATTTCAAACCGCACCCCCCTCAGGGTCGAATCCAGCGATGAAATTGAAACGCTGGCAGATGCTTTCAATACGATGCTGGACGAGATCGCGCATCATCAGCGGACGCTGAAGGAAAATGAAAATAATTTCAGGGCGATTGCGGAAAATGCCAACGATGGCCTCATAGTCACCGACCGCCGGGGAGGGCTTCTCTACGCAAACCGGCGGGCGGCTCTCATAACGGAGTATTCCGTCGATGAACTCACCCTCATGAGGGTGAGTGATTTGGTGCTGCCGGAGGAGATGGAGGCTCTGCGGGACAAAATCCGTATGAAAATGCCTGTGTCTGCATACGAAACGGCAATTGTGGATAAACACGGTCACGCGATCCCGGTCGAAGTATCCACCGCGGAAACACTTTGGAGAGGACTCCGGGCAGATCTTGTTATTTTCAGGGATGTGTCTGAACGGCGTTATGCCGAACTGGCGTTGCGTGCAAGTGAAGAACGGTACCGTATGCTGGTCGAACATCAGAGTGACTTTATTGTAAAAGCCGATCATGAAGGGAATCTGCTGTTTGTGAGTCCCTCTTTTTGCGAATTCACCGGGACGGACGAAACAGAGCTTATCGGCTCTCCATTTATGGATATTATCCATGACGAGGACAGGATTCTTGTGCGTGAAGCCAGGGAGAACACCCATGCCCACCCGTATGCGTGCCGATATGAACATCGCATGGATGTTGCCGGTGAAATACGCTGGCTGGCATGGTCGGAAAAGGCCGTGCTGGCGGATGGCAGGATACAGGCGGTTGTAGCGGTCGGGTGTGATATCAGCCGGAGGAAATCGGCGGAGGAGGAAATCCAGAAACTGGCCTATTATGATGTTCTGACAAACCTTCCGAACCGGGCATTGCTGCATGACCGGCTCAATCAGGCTATCGCCCAGGCGGCGCGTGACAACCGCAATGTGGGTGTCCTTTTTCTGGACCTGGACCACTTTAAAAACATCAATGACACCATGGGGCATAATATCGGCGACCGGCTGTTATGTGCTATTGCCGGGCGTATTGAACAATCCCTGCGGAAGACCGATACTCTGTCGCGGCTCGGCGGAGATGAATTCGTGATCGCCCTGCCGGCGGTCAACAAGGAGGAAGATATTCTGACGGTTGCCAATAACATTCTTGCCGCATTATCCGCTCCAATAAGATTGGATGGTATTGAACTTTACACCAGCGCAAGTATCGGCATTGCGGTATACCCTGAAGATGGCCACGATGTCGATACTCTGCTGAAACATGCTGATATGGCCATGTACAAGGCAAAGGACCATGGCCGCAACAATTCCCAGTTTTTTTCACACGAAATGTATGAGAAAGCGACCGAAAGGCTTATGCTTGAGAACGATCTGAGAAAAGCCTGTGATCGCGGGGAGCTGTTTCTTGAATTCCAGCCCCAGATAAATATTCTGACAGGAAAGATTGTCGGCGTTGAATCGCTTGTGCGCTGGCAGCACCCGCTGCTGGGTCTCGTGCCGCCGCTTCGGTTTATTCCGCTGGCCGAAGAAACCGGTTTGATCAATCCGATTGGACATTGGATTTTGAGGAGCGCCTGTCAGCAGGCGATGAAGTGGCGTGCCGCCGGTCTGCCGGCAGTGCGCGTCGGCGTCAATATCTCGGCGTGCCAGTTTGCGCAGCAGGATTTTCTGGAAAATGTACAGGCGATAATTTCAGACGTAGGCCTGCCGACGGATTGGCTGGATATCGAGCTGACCGAAAGCGCCATCATGTCTGATGTTGACCGGTCGGCGCATGTCCTCAGCGAACTCAAAGATTCCGGTATCAGCATCTCGATCGATGATTTCGGAACCGGATATTCTTCTCTGAGTCGTCTCAAGCGGTTTCCGCTGGATCGCCTGAAAATTGACAGGTCGTTTGTGACGAAGGTGCACGAAGACCCCAATGATGCTGCTATCGCAGAGGCCATCATAAGCATGTCACATTCATTGGGGCTTACAGTCATTGCCGAAGGGATAGAACTGAGGGAACAGCTTACCTTCCTTGCAGGTCGTGGTTGTGATGAGATGCAGGGTTTCCTGCTCAGTGTGCCGCTCTCTGCCGATGAAGCCGGGCGATTTATGGAAGAGTGCCGTTCGGTAGGGTAATTTTGCTGGATAAAATTGGGCGGGCGTTCCCGGAAACATAATAAACGGACCGGATACACAATAGGGAAAGAGGGGGAAAACGCGAGTTTTCCCCCTCTTCTTTTTTCATAAGGTAATTGGTGGCTGTCAGCCCGGATATACCGGAGGTGCTAATATTTCTGGTCGGCGTAATCGACCCAGCCGCCGGCGAGCACCAGGGCCTTGTCGAAGGGTGAAATTTCAAAGCTGAAGGACTTCTGCTTGCCGCCGCCGCTCACCGTCAGGGTTCCGGCCTCGATATCGATGCTCATCGCGGCGTCCTCGTCGCCAGCATGGGTAAAGATCAGGTCGAGATCCGCAGGGGGAAGCTCGATGGCGGCCATGCCGCAGTTGAACATGTTTTGGCGGAAGATGCGGGCAAAGGAATCGGCGATCACGGCGGTGATGCCGTTGACCTCGAACACCCAGGGGGCATGCTCGCGGGAGGAGCCGCAACCGAAGTTGGCGCGGGAAAGGACCACCCGTGCGTTCCTGGTTTTCGGCCCTTTCGGGTCGAAGCCGGGGAGTTTCAGGTCTTCCAGGATATAGGGTTTGAGATCCTCCTTGGTGATCTCGGTCAGGTACTTGGCCGGGATGATCTCGTCGGTGTTGATGTCGCTGCGGTCGAGAAAGAGGATCGGGCCTCCGAAGGTTTTCATATAGTTGCTCCTCGAAAAGAAAATTTTGAATTCAATCCACCACGAAGACACGAAGAGCACGAAGAAGGAAATAAGATAAACAAAGTGCTTGTTCAGGTAATAGTCTTTTAAGTCGGTTTCTTCGTGTCCTTCGTGCCTTCGTGGCGAGTGTGGTTATAAATACTTGCGCGGGTCGGCGATCTTCCCTTCTATCGCACTGGCTGCTGCCGTGGCCGGCGACATCAGGTGCACCATCCCCCCTTTGCCCATCCGCCCCATGAAATTGCGGTTTGTAGTCGATGCGCAGACTTCACCCTCCGCCAGCACGCCGTTGCTCATGCCCAGACAAGCGCCGCAGGTCGGGTTCGTCACGCAGAAGCCGGCCTCCATGAAGATGTCAATCAGCCCTTCATGCATGGCCTGCTGTTGGATTTTCGGCGTAGCTGGAGAGAGGATGCCGCGTACGTTCGGTGCCAGTCTTTGCCCCTTCAGGATCTGTGCGGCGATGCGCAGGTCTTCGATGCGGCCGTTGGTGCAGGAGCCGATGTAAATCTGGTCGAGCGGGGTGCCGATCATTTCGGTTACGCTCTTGACCTGGTCCGGCTTGTAGCCGAAGGTAATCATCGGCTGCAGGGAGCTGACATCGATATCGATCGTCTGGTCATATGCAGCGTCCACGTCGGCCCGCCATTGCGAGTAATCGGCCAGTGCGGCCTCCTTGCCGGCAAACTCATCCTGGATAAAGGGCCAGAGGTAGTCGACGGTCGTCATGTCCGGCTGGCAGATGCCGGAGGTGCCGCCCGCTTCGATGGCCATGTTGCAAAGCGTCATGCGCGATTCCATCGTCATTGTATCGATTGTGGGGCCGTGGAACTCCATCACCCGGTCGGTGGCGCCGTTGACGCCGATCCTGCCGATGATGTGCAAAATGACATCCTTCGCGAATACCCCCTTAGGAAGTGTGCCGTTGACGTTGAATTTGATCGTTTTGGGCTGGCGGAAGGCACAGACCCCTTTCAGGATGCCGACCTCCAGGTCGGTCGTGCCGATGCCGGCGGCAAAAGCGCCGAAGGCGCCGTGGGTGCAGGTGTGGGAGTCGCCCATGATGACCGTGTAGCCGGGGCGGATGAAGCCGCGTTCCGGAAAGAGGGCGTGGCAGACGCCGTTGGCACCGACGTCGAAAAAGTCCTTGATCGCGTGGCGGCGCGCCCAGTCACGCAGGATCTTGGCCTGCGTGGCGGTCTTGGTGTCCTTGCTGGGGGTGACATGGTCGATGACCGCCTTGATCTTCGTCGGATCGAAAACGCGATCCTTGCCGCGCCTGATCAGGTCGTCAATGGCGATCGGCGTGGTGATTTCATGACAAAGCACCGCATCCAGGCGAAGTACCTTGGTGCCGGGAAACGGCTCGTTTACCAGATGAGCGTCAAATATTTTTTCTGCTGTTGTTTTACCCATTTTTCGACCTCGCAGGGATTAAGTATTCAAAACTTGTAGCATAGTTGCCTGGAAAAAGTAAACCGGTGAACTTTTTTTTGATGATGTAAAATCGACGACCGGGAGGGTTTTGCATGGAAAACTGTCGCAGGCATGGTATAACGGCACCAGTAAATTCGATGCAGCAGGGACGCGTTCATGAATCAGGAAAATCTCAAAACGATGCTCAATTCGGTCCGGCAAGGGGGGCTCTCCATAGACGATGCCTTGCTGCAGTTGCGCCAACTCCCATTTGAGGATATCGGCTGCGCCCAGGTCGACCATCACCGCCATCTGCGCCAGGGGATGCCGGAAATGATCTTCGGTGAAGGAAAAACGGTGGAACAGATCAGGGCGATAATGACCGTTATGACCGACAAGGGGAGTAATATTCTGGTTTCCCGTCTTGCCAAGGAGAGGGCCGAGATGGTTCTAAATTACTTCCCGGCCGCTTGCTATCATGCCGAAGCCCGCTGTTTGACCCTTGAACATCAGCCGCCTGAGCAGCGGGGCAAGGGAGTGATCCTGGTCGTTTCTGCCGGGACGTCCGACATCCCGGTCGCGGCTGAGGCACTCGTAACCGCCGGTTTTCTGGGAAACCGGGTAGAGCATGTCTATGACGTCGGCGTGGCCGGCATTCACCGGCTGCTGGCCCGACGTGAACAGCTTGCCGCAGCCGCTGTCATCATCGTGGTGGCCGGCATGGAAGGTGCGCTCCCTTCGGTAGTCGGAGGGCTCGTAGACAAGCCGGTAATCGCCGTGCCGACCTCGGTCGGCTATGGCGCCTCTTTCGGCGGCATCGCGGCGCTGCTCGGGATGCTCAACTCCTGCGCCTCCGGGGTGACGGTAGTCAACATCGACAACGGTTTCGGCGCCGCCTGCGCGGCGAGCCTGATGAATCGGCTGTGATCCGATATGAACGTCGTCTATCTTGATTGCTACGCCGGGATTTCCGGCGACATGACGGTTGGTGCGCTGCTCGATCTGGGGGTACCGCTGCAGTACCTGCGGGACGAACTGGACAAACTTGGGCTCCCGCCAGGCTCCTATGAACTTTCAACCAGCCGCACCGAGCGGCAGCAGATGCCGGCCCTGAAATTTAACGTTGTGGTGCATGACCACCATACTCACCGGCACTATGCCGGTATTGACACCATGATTGCCGGCAGCGGGTTGTCCGACACGGTCAAGAAAACAGCGCAGCTGATCTTCCGGCGGCTGGCCGAGGCCGAGGCCCTGGTGCATGGTGTCGCCGTCGAAAATGTCCATTTCCACGAGGTTGGGGCGATAGACTCCATCATCGATATCGTCGGCACCGCCATCTGCCTGGAATATCTGGGTGTCGAGAAGCTATATGCCGGGGCGCTGCCGCTCGGAAGCGGTTTTGTCGAGACCGCACACGGGCGGCTGCCGGTGCCGGCCCCGGCCACGGCCGTGCTTCTGAAAGGATTGGCGGTGCATGGCGACTGCGGCCCCGGTGAGCGGGTGACGCCGACCGGCGCTGCTATTGTGGCGGCTCTGGCAGGCGGGTGCGGGAAGCAGCCGGCCATGCTGTTGGAGAAGACGGGTTGCGGCGCCGGCGGGAAGGATTTTGCCGATTGCCCCAACATCCTGCGCGCTTTTCTGGGGACTAGTGTTGCAAAAAACGACCAAGACGATGACGTGATCGTTGCCGAGACCAATATCGACGACTCAACGCCGGAACAGCTCGGATACGCCATGGAGCGGCTCTTTGAAGGTGGAGCGCTGGACGTGTTCTTTACGCCGATCCAGATGAAGAAGAATCGTCCCGGAGTGATGGTGTCGTTTCTCTGCCGCCCTGGTGATCTTGACCGGCTGTCGCAGCTGCTGCTGACCGAAACGTCAGCCATCGGCCTGCGCCATTACCGGGCCGACCGTATTATTCTGCAGCGACGGATCGTCGAACGGCCGACCGAATTCGGTCCGGTTCGGTTTAAAGAGGTTATTGACAGCAACGGAATCGTGCTGCGCGCACTCCCCGAATATGAAGAATGCCGCCGGATTGCCCGCGAAACGGGACTTCCCTGCCGGGAGGTTATGGAGCGGCTGCTGTGCAGAGGAGTGTCTGAATCATGAAGATTTCAACGTTGAGTATCGGCGATGAACTGATCTGCGGCCAGCTGACCGACACGAATGCCGGCACGATCGCTTCCCTTCTGTTTGCGGAAGGATTGCGCATTCAACGGCACCTTACTGTCGGTGATAATGAACCGGATATCATCGGGGCGCTGGGCGATCTCGGGCGGGTCAGCGATGCGGTCATCGTTACCGGTGGGCTCGGGCCGACCGCAGATGATCTGACATCTCGGGCTGCGTCGCGGGCCACCGGCCGGCGCCTGGTCATCCATGAAGAAGCCCGCGCTCATGTTCGCCGCATGTCCGGCAGACTGGAAAACCTGATAGTCTGCCCCTTAAGTGACAAGCAGGCGATGATTCCGACCAAGTCAGCGCTGATCCCCAACCCCAACGGCACCGCGTGCGGTTTCCATCTGATGCACAACGGCTGTTTCATGTTTTTCCTGCCGGGTGTCCCGTCGGAGATGGTCGCCATGCTTCGTGACACCGTTCTCCCCTTCATACTGGAACGGGTGCCTCGCAAGCGGGTCATCCGCACCGTCAGCCTGAACCTGTTCGGACCGTGCGAGGCGGAGGTTGATGAATTGCTGGCGGGAATCGCCATGCCTGAACGGGGGCTCACTCTCGGCATATGTGTCACCTTCCCCTGGATGAAGGTGACACTTTGTGGTGAAGCGGACAGCCTTGATGCGGTCACCGGAATTCTTGATCCGGCAGTTCGAGCCGTGCGGGAGCGTTTGAAAGAGTACTGTTTCTCCTCGGATGAAGTCAGCATGGATGATGCTGTGGCGGAACTTTTTAGAGATCGGGATTTGACGCTTTCCCTGGCCGAATCGTGTAGCGGCGGTCTGATCGCCAAGCGGATTACCGATATACCCGGCAGCTCCCGCTATTTCTGCGAAGGTGTGGTGACCTACTCGAATGCTGCGAAAACAAGGCTGCTGGGCGTTCCGGCCGAACTGCTGAACAGCTCCGGCGCTGTCAGTTCCGAATGTGCATCGGCGATGGCCAAGGGTGTCCGGCTGGCCTCCGGCAGTGACCTGGGATTGGCGACCACCGGGGTTGCCGGTCCGGATGGCGGCAGCGACGACAAACCGGTCGGCACTGTATTCATCTCGCTGGCCGCCGCCGACGGCTGCTGGACAAAACGTCTTCGGTTCAGCGGAAACCGGGACGAGATCCGCACCCTGACCACGTGGACGGCGCTTGACTGGCTGCGGCGGTATCTGCTGAAGAGGGAATAAGCCGTTGCAATATCAGCAACAGGAGGATTGAGTGCCGGAGCTCCCGGAAGTGGAAGTAACCCGCCGCCGGCTGGAACGGGAACTGGTGGGGCATAGATTCAAAGAGGTCGTGCTGCGCGCCGGCAAGCTCCGGCTTCCGCTGCCGGAGGAACTCACAAATATTCTGCCGGGGCTGGAGCTGCGTGGCATTGACCGGCGGGGGAAGTACCTGCTGTTCGACTGCGGGATCGGCCGGCTGCTCGTGCATCTGGGGATGACCGGCTTCCTGCGGCTTCTCCGGGGGTCACCTCCGCCCGGAAAACACGATCATCTGGACTTTGTATTTGACGGCGGCCTGCTCCTTCGTTTTCACGACCCGCGCAAATTCGGCACTGTTGCCTGGATTCTCGGCGACCCGCTGCTGCACCCGCTCCTGGCCGGGATCGGCCCGGAGCCGCTGACCGGGGCTTTCGACGGCAGATACCTCTTCGGTGCGAGCAGGGGGCGGAAAGTCGCGATTAAACTGTTGATCATGAACAGCGCGGTCGTCGCCGGGGTCGGGAACATCTACGCCAACGAGGCGCTGTTCCGGGCCTGCATCCGTCCGGACCGTGCCGCAGGGACTCTGACGCTTCAGGAATGCGCAAGGCTGGCGGCGGTTATCCGTGAGGTGCTGGAAAAATCGATCGGAGAGGGGGATGCCTGCCGGGTGGCAGAGGAAACGGTGGTCTATTATCCCCAGGAGTTTCAGGTCTATGGACGGGGGGGAGAGCCGTGCCGAAGCTGCGGTGAGCCGCTCGACGAGATCAGGCTCGGGGGGCGGAGTACGGTTTTCTGCCGCCGGTGCCAGGGATAAAGCTGTTAAAGTTTGAAAGTTCCTACCAGCCGCTGCAGTTCCTCGGCCACCCGTGACAGCTCCGAGGATGCAGCTGCGGTTTCTGAAGCCCCGCCGGCGGTCTGCTGCACCACTTTTGTGATCTTCTGGATGTTGGTGGTAATCTCCCCGGTGGTTGCCGTCTGCTCTTCGGCGGCGGTGGCAATCTGATTGACCTGCATCGTGACGTCGTTTATCTGGGAGAGTATCTGCTCCAGTGCCTGTCCGGAGCTGACGGAATATCCGGTTCCCTTCTCCACTTCTGCCACACCCTCTTCAATAGCCGCCACCGCCCCCTTTGTTTCCTTCTGTATGGCTTTGATCATCTCGCTGATTTCACGGGTAGCGCGGGTAGTGCGTTCAGCAAGAGCCCGCACTTCGTCGGCAACGACCGCGAAGCCTCGCCCCTGCTCGCCAGCCCGGGCCGCTTCGATGGCTGCGTTGAGCGCCAGCAGGTTGGTCTGGTCGGCAATGTCCTCGATGGTGCCGATGATCTGGCCGATCTGGTCGGAGCGGGCGCCCAGTTCTACGACTGTTTTCGCCGTCTCCTTTACCCTGGAGGCAATGCGTTCCATGCCGTTCGTCGCGCATTTCACGGTCTCTGCTCCCGAACGTGCGGTTTCGCTGGCGCGGGTCGAGTTTTCGGCGGCGCTCAGGCAGTTATGGGCGATATCATTTGACGTGGCGGCCATCTCCTCGCTCGCTACGGCTACCGAGTTGGTCTGGCGCGCGACCTCCTCGGTTCCGGCGGCGATCTGGCCGGCATTTGATTGGAGTTTACCCGATGCCGTGATCATCTGCTGCGATGTCTGGGAAATCCGGCCGATGATTTCACGCATTGTCGCCTGAAGAGTGGCGATAGAGCGGATGATGCTGCTGATTTCATTGTTGCGTTTGGCAACAATATCCTGTGTCAAATTGCCTTCAGTCATATGGGTCAGGTAACCTGTGACCCTGTTCAGGGCATCGTTGATTGACCAGAAGAGCAGGCCGCTGAAAAAAGCCCCGAGCAGCACGAATACCGCGGTAGACATAATGGAAATAGTCTGCGAAAACATGCGCGCCGCAACAACCGCAAAGACTATGCAGGCGCTGTAGCAGACGCAGAGAAAAAATATGCGGGTACGGATATTCAGACGCCGATACTGTTCCAGCAGGAAATTCATGGCTTCACCTCGGAAGTCAAATAACTATGGCCTCGCTCATTCTAACACAACAATTTTGAAAACTATAACATGATTTGTTTGTGATTTTAATTAAAAAAAGGCGGTTCGGCATCCCGCGTGAACATGATTCATCCACATCTGTGATTCGCGACGGCAAGGTCAGATAAAACCTTGCGATACATCTGCCGGATATGTTAATTTCTACCCCTTTAATTCCCACACCCTATTCAATTCAGGAGATACCCCCTAATGGCTGAAAAAAACAACGCGAGTGAGAAAAACAAGGCGATTGATCTGGCCCTGAGTCAGATTGAAAAACAATTCGGCAAGGGCGCCATTATGCGGCTCGGCAATGACGAGGCTCTTCCGGGGGTGGAGGCTATTTCCACCGGTTCCATTTCTCTCGACATGGCTCTGGGAGTCGGCGGTGTTCCGCGCGGCAGGGTGATCGAGATATACGGTCCCGAGTCATCGGGGAAGACCACGCTGGCGCTGCACATTATCGCAGAGGCTCAGAAAACCGGGGGTATAGCCGCCTTTGTCGATGCCGAGCATGCGCTCGATATCGGTTACGCCCGCAAACTGGGTGTAAAAACCGACGACCTGCTGGTTTCTCAGCCGGACACCGGAGAACAGGCGCTGGAAATAGCCGAGACCCTGGTAAGGAGCGGCGCAATCGACGTGCTGGTCGTAGACTCGGTGGCCGCCCTGGTGCCCAAGGCCGAGATCGAAGGCGATATGGGTGATTCCCACATGGGGCTGCAAGCACGCCTGATGTCCCAGGCGCTGCGCAAGCTGACCGGCATCATCAGCAAGTCGAACTGCTGCGTGATCTTCATCAACCAGATCCGCATGAAAATCGGCGTGATGTTCGGCAACCCCGAGACGACCACCGGCGGCAACGCGCTTAAATTTTACGCTTCGGTACGCATGGACATCCGCAAGATCGCCACACTGAAGCAGGGCGACCAGATCATCGGTTCCCGCACCCGGGTCAAGGTCGTCAAAAACAAGGTCGCTCCACCGTTCAAAGAGGTTGAATTCGACATCCTCTACGGCGAAGGCATCTCGCGTACCGGTGACGTGCTCGACCTGGCGGTAGATAAAAACATCATCGAAAAGAGCGGCGCATGGTACTCCTACGGCAAGGAGAGGATCGGCCAGGGGCGGGAAAATTCACGGGGCTGGTTGACCGAACATCCTGAAACTCTCGCGGAAATCGAGGCAAGGCTGATGGATCTGCTCAAGCCGGTACCGGCTCCTGACAAAGCGGGCAAGCAGGATAAGGCAGATAAGTCTGCATAAGCTGCGGAGGTAGGCTGTGGATCTGAACGAAATACTCACCATTGCGTTTAAGGCCAAGGGTTCCGATATACACATCAAGACCGGGTTGCCGCCAATCGTCAGGATTGATGGCCGGCTGCACCCGATTCCCAATGCACCGCGGTTGTCACCCGACTTTGTTTCCGAGACCGCCCAGTCGATGATGAATGATCGTCAGCGGCGCATGTTCGAGGAAAACTATGAGGTCGACCTGGCATACGCCGTGCCGGGACTGGGGCGCTTCAGGGTCAGCGTCTACCGTCAGCGCGGCACGGTGGCGATGGTTTTCCGCTCGATCGCTTTCATCATCCCTACGCTGGAAGGGCTCAATCTGCCGCCGGTCATGCAGAAAATCTGCAAGGAAGAGCGGGGTCTGATCCTGGTGACCGGAACGACCGGCTCCGGCAAGTCGAGCACGCTTGCTGCCATGATTGACAACATCAACAGCCAGCGAACCTGCAACATCATCACCATCGAAGATCCGGTCGAGTTTCTGCATCGCGACAACAAGAGCATCATCAGCCAGCGCGAGGTCGGCACCGACACCCCCACCTTCTCGGCCGCCCTCAAAGGCGCGCTCCGACAGGATCCGGATGTTATCCTGGTCGGCGAGATGCGAGATTACGAAACGATCGAAACGGCGATGACCGCGGCCGAAACCGGCCATCTGGTCATGTCCACCCTGCACACGATGGACGCCGCCGAAACCATCAACCGAATTATCGGCGTGTTCCCCCCCTATCATCAACGGCAGGTGCGGATCCAGCTTGCCAGCATCATCAAGGCGGTTATTTCTCAGCGGCTGGTGCCCAAGTCCGACGGCAAGGGACGGGTGCCGGCGGTGGAAATCATGCTGGCTTCCGCTCGTGTCAGGGAATGCATCGATGACAAGGATAAAACCAAGCAGTTGAATGACGCCATTGCCCAGGGTTTTGTCTCCTACGGCATGCAGAGCTTTGACCAGTCTCTGATGAGGCTCTACTCAAACAAGCTGATAACGTATGACGAGGCGCTCAGGCAAAGTTCCAACCCTGACGATTTTGCCCTCAAAATTTCCGGCATTTCCTCAACGTCGGATGCTTCCTGGGAAGGGTTCGAGAACAAGCCCGATGACGCTGCAGCGGAGCCGGATAAACTTGATATCGAAAAATACTGAGCCGTTATCTCCCGACCGGGCCTACCAGTATGTGCTGCGGCTACTTACCGGTCGGGATTATTCAACCGCCAGGGTCCGGCAAAAGCTGGCGGCGCGCGAACTGGCCGAGGGGGATCTTGAAGCTGTCATACACCGTCTGCAGCAGGAGGGGTGGCTGGATGACACGCGTTATGCCGCACGGTTTGCAGAATCAGCGCTTTTATCCGGACGATATTACGGGACCCGTCTCCGCCTGGAGATGCGCCGCAGGGGATTCACACCGGATGTCGTGAATGAAATCCTTGCGCCCCTTCTGGCGGAGAGTGACGAAATTTCCGAGGCCAGGGCGGTGGCGGAACGGCGTTACCCCGGCTTTTCCTATGCGGCGGCGAGCGACAGGGACAAAAGGAGAGTGGTCGGTTTCCTGCAGCGGCGCGGCTTCGGGTTTTCGGCGATTATGCGGGCGCTGCGGATGGAGGAATAAACCAAAGCTGGAAGGCAGAAACCCAAAAAGTTTCACGCGGAGACGCGGAGTAAGCCAGAAAATATACTTGAAATCTTAAGGGTTAAATCCAGCAATCGTTTGTTTTGACTTTCTCCGCGCCTCCGCGTGAGGCCGGTCTTAAGTATATCTATATCTCAGATATGTAACGACTCAATACATAAATGATTTACGAGGGCATCATGACAGGTACAGAGATCCGAGCACGCTTTCTTCAGTTTTTTGCCGACCGGGGACACACGATCGTTCCCAGTTCGGGGATCCTTCCCAAGAACGACCCGACCCTGATGTTTGCCAATGCCGGCATGAACCAGTTCAAGGACTGTTTTCTCGGCCTGGAGGACCGGGGTTATGTCCGGGCGGCCAGTTCCCAGAAATGTGTCCGGGCGGGGGGTAAACATAATGACCTGGAAAACGTCGGCCGTACGGCCCGTCACCATACCTTCTTTGAAATGCTGGGTAATTTTTCCTTCGGTGATTACTTCAAAAAGGAGGCGATTGCTTATGCCTGGGAGTTTCTGACCAAGGAGCTGAAACTGGACACAAGCCGACTGTATGTCACGGTGTATACCGATGATGATGAGGCGGCCGATATCTGGCACAGTCAGGAGGGGATTCCGCGAGAGCGGATTTTCCGCTTCGGCGAAAAGGACAATTTCTGGTCAATGGGGGATACCGGTCCCTGCGGTCCCTGCAGCGAAATCTTCTATGACCAGGGGGCTGAAGTCGGCTGCGGCCGCCCCGAATGCACGGTCGGCTGTGATTGTGATCGCTACATGGAGATCTGGAACAACGTCTTCATGCAGTTCAACCGATCGAGTGACGGCACCATGGTACCGCTGCCGAAGCCATCAGTCGATACCGGGATGGGACTGGAACGGGTCACGGCAGTCATGCAGGGGGTCAGCTCCAACTATGATATCGACATCCTGCAGGGAATTATCCGCCATATTGAGCGGCTGACGGGTAAACTCTACGGAGCTGATGAAAAGGACAACGTCTCGATGCGGGTCATTGCCGACCACGCCCGGGCGGTGACGTTCCTGATCTGTGACGGCGCGCTCCCATCCAATGAAGGTCGCGGCTATGTATTGCGGCGGATCATGCGCCGCGCGGCGCGCCACGCCAAGATGCTCGGCTGCGCGGAGCCGATGCTGTACCACATGGTCAGCGCGGTGCGGGAGGTCATGGGCGACGCGTATCCGGAACTGCAGGAGCGCGAAGAGTACATCAGGAAGGTTGTCCTGGGAGAGGAACAGCGCTTTATCGAAACCCTGGATCGGGGCCTGGCTATTCTCAATGATGAGGTCGCAGCCCTGCGGAGCGCGGGCAGGAACGTCATCCCGGGTGACGTCCTGTTCAAGCTGTACGATACCTACGGCTTCCCGACCGATCTTACCGCCGATATTGTCGAGAGTGAGGGCTTCACGATCGATGAGTCCGGATTCGAGCTCTGCATGGAGCGGCAGCGAGCGCAGGCCCGTGAACATTGGAAGGGCTCCGGGGAAGAGGGGATCGCCCAGATCTATAAAGAACTGCACAGTAACGGCGTGCGCGGTCTGTTTGTCGGCTATGACGAAATGGCGGCCTATGCACCGGTGCTGGCAATCATCCGGGACGGCGTTCCTGTCGAATCGGCTGCGGCCGGAGATTCGGTGGCGGTGATCACGGAGCGGACCCCGTTCTATGGCGATTCCGGCGGCCAGAAAGGCGACTCCGGGACCCTTTCGACCGGCAATGCCCATCTGGATATCGTTACCGCCAGCCGTCCCTTTGCGGACCTGATCGTCCACCACGCGGTCGTGTCGGAAGGGGACATCAAGGTCGGCGATGCGGCGGACCTGAAGGTTTCAAAAAGTGAACGCGATGCCACCTGCCGCAACCACACCGCGACACACCTGCTGCAGAGCGCTCTGCGCCGGGTGTTGGGCGATCATGTCAAGCAGGCAGGTTCGCTTGTTTCGCAGGGGCGTCTCCGCTTCGATTTCACGCATTTTTCCGCGGTGACGGATGAGGAGCTGCGTCGTATCGAAGAGATTGTCAACACTTTTGTCATGGCAAATGACCCGGTGGTAACCCGTGAAATGAATGTCGCCGAAGCGATAGAGGCGGGTGCAACGGCGCTCTTCGACGAAAAGTACGGCGATTCGGTCCGTGTCGTGAGGGTCGGAGAGATCAGCATGGAACTGTGCGGCGGGACACATGTGCGGGCTGCCGGTGATATCGGCCTGTTCAAGATCGTTTCCGAGGCGGGGATCGCTGCCGGGGTGCGCCGTATCGAAGCATTGACCGGTCTCGGGGCGCTCGACTTTGTCCGGCAGATGGAGGATGAGCAGCGGGAGATCGCTGCGCTGCTCAAGGCGGAAGCTGGAAATACACGGGATCGCCTCGAAAAGCTGCTGGCTCGTCAGAAGGAGTTGCAGCGTGAAATCGAAACACTGCAGTCAAAGTTGAATGTTGCCGCATCGGGAGATCTGCTGTCACAGGCGACCCTGGTGGGGAGCGTCAGGCTGCTGGCCGTACAGGTGCAGGCGGAAGACATAAAGGCGCTGCGCGACCTGTCCGACACGCTGAAAGACCGTATCGGAGAGGGTGTGATAGCGCTCGGCGCCGCCATCGGCGGCAAGGCGAATCTTCTGGTTGCCGTTACCAAGAACCTGAGCGGGACAATCAGGGCCGGTGACATCATCAAACGGATTGCGCCGCTCGTCGGCGGCAGCGGCGGCGGAAAACCGGAACTGGCTCAAGCGGGGGGAAACCAGCCGGAAAAGCTGGACGAAGCGTTGGCAGCAGTTTCCGGAATTCTGGCCGGTCCGTAATTGAAGGCGTCACACCCGGGAGTTCAACATGTCGGAACCGCTCACACAAAGCAGGGAGCAATTTTTGCACGGATCGCAAACGACCATTCTGGTTGTTGATGACGAAAAAATCATCCGCGAACTCTGTGTCCATGCGCTCCGGGATTATCGGGTGCTGCAGGCGGGCACCAGCGAAGAAGCTCTCCGGATTTATGAAAGGGAACCGGTAGACCTGATCCTTTCCGATATCATGATGCCGGGTGAATCGGGTATTGACCTGCTCAAACAGGTCAAGGCGTTCGACCCGAATGCAACGGTGGTCATCATGACCGGGTTTGTGGACAAGGATGTCATCCTGAATGCGCTTAAAGAAGACGCCGATGATTTCATCAACAAGCCTCTCAATCTGCTGCAGCTGAAAACATCGATCGAAAAAGCTCTGGGGAGAAAAGCGCTCAAGGAGGAATTGGCGCATATAAAGCGCTCCGATGAGCTCAAAAACGCATTCCTCTCCCTTGTTTCCCATAAGCTGCGTACCCCGATCACCGGCATCTCACTCTTTCTGCAAAATCTCCGGATGGGGGTTTTTGACCCCGCCGATCCGGTTTTTCAGGAGAACATTGCGCTGGCCAACGAGGAGGCGCAGTATCTCGGCCAACTGGTTGCCGACCTATTGGCGTTCAGCCAGGTGATGGTCCATGGTGCCGGTCTCAATAAGAGCCCCTGTGATTTGAATGAAATCGTTGCGGAGGTGCTGTTCAAATGCCGGGAAATGCATTGCAATTTTGACCTCGAAATCGATTTTGAACCGGGTGTTCTCCCCCTCGTGCAACTTGATCCTTCCAAAATTCGCTTCGCGCTGCTGCAGGTGGCCGACAACGCCTTCAAGTTTTCCGGTAAATTCGGCCATATCTCGATCAAGATCGGAAGCCACGGTGACGCCGCCTATATTGTCGTGTCAGATTCGGGGATCGGGATCCCGGAGAGTGAGATACCGAAGGTTTTTGAAAAGTTTTATCAGATCGATCCGGACCACACCGGGCAGATCCGGGGCTTCGGGCTGGGCCTGTTCTACGCACGGGATTTTATCCGTCAGCATGGGGGGAGCATCAGCCTCGCCAGTGAACCGGGTTTAGGCACGACGGTTACGATAACCCTCCCCCTGCAATAAACTTTTGAGATTTTTATCAACTTACGGTAAACTGCCGCTTTTACAGTCCGGCAGTTTTTGTTTTTAATAAGTCAGAAAATATCTTCGTTAACGCACATATCCTGCTTTCCAGGGGCGGACGGGAAAAGAAACGATGAAACAGTTGATTGAAAAAGCAAACACGTTGATGGAAGCGCTCCCCTACATCCGGCGTTTTTCCGGGAAAACCTTCGTCATAAAGTACGGCGGGCATGCCATGGCGGACGAAAAGCTGAAGGAATCGTTTGCGCTGGATGTCGTGCTGCTCAAGTCGCTGGGGATCAACACCGTTATCGTTCATGGCGGCGGCCCGCAGATCAACGACACCCTGAAGCGCTACGGCATCGTCTCCGAGTTCGTGCGCGGCATGCGCGTAACGGACGCCGAAACGATGCAGGTCGTCGAAATGGTGCTGGCGGGCCAGGTCAACAAGGAGGTTGTCGGCTACCTCAACCAGCATGGCGGGCGTGCGGTCGGCCTTTCCGGCAGGGACGGCACCCTGCTGCAGGCGAAGAAACTGCTGCAGGAGGTCAGGGGGGATGACGGCACGGTAGAGATGGTCGATATCGGCTTTGTCGGCGATGTGGTCAAGGTCAACACCGATCTGATCGCCACCCTGGAGCAGGGTAAATATATTCCGGTTATCGCGCCGATCGGTGTCGGGCCTGGCGGGGAAAGCTACAACATCAACGCCGACCTGGTGGCCGGAAGGGTTGCGGCCGCGCTTAACGCCGAAAAGCTGATCCTGCTGACCGATATAAACGGCGTGAAGGACAAGAGCGGCACCCTGCTGGAGAGCATATCGGTAGCGGAGCTGCACCGCCTGATCGAGGAGGATGCCATCACCGGCGGCATGATTCCCAAGGTGATCTGCTGCGCCGACGCCCTCAGGGACGGGGTCAAGAAGGCGCATATCATCGATGGCCGGATGGAGCATGCCGTGCTGCTGGAGATATTCACCGACGGCGGCATCGGTACGGAGATCACGAAGTAAAACGCGCCTTTTCCGCCATGCCGGCGTTTATCTTCGGTTCTCCTTGTGCAGCGTAGCGGTGCTACGCTTCCGCGTCACCCCTCGATAGCCTTGGCCTGACGAAAAAATCACGTTTTAAGACAGGAACAATAATGAACAGTCAGCAATGGATTGAAAAATCGGATAAATACATCATGAAGACCTACGGCCGCTACCCGATCGTCCCCGTCAGGGGAGAGGGGTGCCGGTTGTGGGATGCGGACGGCAAGGAGTATCTGGATTTCCTGGGCGGGGTCGCGGTCAACAACCTGGGGCATTGCCACCCGAAGGTTGTCGCCGCCCTCCAGAAGCAGGCCGCCGAACTGATCCATTGCTCCAATTATTACCAGATTCCCCAGCAGATCGAGCTGGCGGAGCTGCTCTGCAGCCACTCCTTTGCCGATAAGGCGTTCTTCTGCAACAGCGGCGCCGAGGCGAACGAGGCGGCCATCAAGCTGGCGCGTAAATACAGCCGCGATACCTTCGGGCCGGAACGGTACGAAATCATCACCGCCGCCGATTCCTTCCACGGCCGCACGATGGCCACGGTTTCGGCGACCGGCCAGGAGAAGGTGCAGCGCTTCTTTGATCCGCTCCTGCACGGCTTCAAGCATGTCCCGTTCAATGATGTCGCCGCGCTGGAAGCGGCGGTAACCTCCACCACCTGCGCCGTCATGCTGGAGCCGATCCAGGGGGAGGGGGGGGTCAACATGCCGTCTCCCGGCTATTTCCGGGCGGTCCGGGAAATCTGCGACCGCCACGGCCTGCTGCTGATCTTCGATGAAGTCCAGGTGGGGATGGGTCGTACCGGCAAACTGTTTGCGTATGAGCATTTTGACGTGACCCCCGATATCATGACCCTCGCCAAGGCGCTGGCCGGCGGGGCACCCATCGGCACAATGCTGGCCAGAGACAAGTTTGCCGCGGCTTTCGTCCCCGGCACCCACGGTTCCACCTTCGGCGGCAACCCGCTGGTCTGCGCCGCCGCCATCGCCACGGTCAGGACCATCCTCGAGGATGGCCTGCTGAACCGCTGCGAAGAGATCGGTGAATACCTGACCGGCGAACTGGAGCTCCTGGGGAAAAAGTACCCCTTTGTCAGGGAAGTGCGCGGAGTCGGCCTGATGATCGGCATGGCTCTCACCATTCCTGCGGGCGATATTGTTAAAAAGGGACACGAACGCGGGGTGCTGCTCAACGTGACCCACGATACGGTGCTCCGCTTTGTGCCGCCGCTGGTCGTAACCAAACAGGAGATCGATGCGATGATAGCAATCCTCGACGGCATTTTTGCCGAGGCTGAGGCACAGGAGAGATAGATGACGCGACATTTTCTGGCGCTGCACGATTATACGAAGGATGAACTGGACGCCATGCTGGCGCTGGCCGCCGATCTGAAAGGAAAGCAGAAAGCCCGCATTCCGCACCGGTTGCTGGACGGCAAGACCGTTGCGCTGATTTTTGAAAAGGCCTCCACCCGCACCAGGGTCTCCTTTGAAGTGGGTGTGTTCCAGCTTGGCGGCCACGGCCTGTTCATGCCGTCGGCCAACTCCCAGATGGGGCGCGGTGAGCCGATCAGGGACAGTGCCCGGGTCATGTCCCGCTATTGCGACGGCGTGATGATCCGCACCTTCGGGCAGGAGATCGTGGACGAGTTTGCCAGATACTCGGATGTGCCGGTCATCAACGGCCTGACCGACCTGTTCCACCCCTGCCAGATCATGGCCGATCTGCAGACGGTGATCGAACATAAGAGGGGGTACGAAGGACTGACCTTTGCCTGGATAGGTGACGGCAACAACATGGCCAACACCTGGATCGAAGCGGCTGCAATCTTCGGTTTCAATTTGCGCCTGTCCTGCCCGGCAGGGTATGAGCCGGACCGGAACGTCATGGCGTGGGCCCAGGCCAAGGCTCCCGGCCTGATTTCGCTGTCTGCCGACCCGAAAGTGGCGGTGGCCGGAGCAGATGTGGTCAACACCGACGTCTGGGCCAGTATGGGGCAGGAGGCGGAACAGAAAGAGCGTGAGCAGGCCTTTGCCGGTTATTGTCTTGATGACGCGCTCCTTGCTCTTGCCCATCCGGACTGTGTCGTGCTGCACTGCCTCCCGGCCCACCGGGGTGAGGAAATTTCCGACTCGGTCATCGAAGGGAAAAACTCGGTCGTCTGGGACGAAGCGGAGAACAGATTGCATATACAAAAAGCGATAATGGCGACATTAATCAAATAATATCAGTAACCAAAGGAGACTCCTCATGGCAAAAGCAAAGAAACAGGAAATCAACAAGATCGTTCTGGCCTATTCCGGCGGGCTGGATACCTCCATCATCCTCAAATGGCTGAAAAACGAGTACGGCTGCAAAGTCGTCGCCTTTTCGGCAGACCTGGGACAGGGGGACGAGCTTGATCCGGTCCGCGAGAAAGCCCTGGCAACCGGCGCCGACAAGGTGTACATCGACGACCTGCGCGAAGAGTTCGTGCGCGACTTTGTGTTCCCGATGTTCCGCGCCAACGCCATCTACGAGGGGCACTACCTGCTCGGCACCTCCATCGCCCGCCCGCTGATCGCCAAGCGCCAGATGGAGATCGCCGCCAAGGAAAAGTGCGACGCCGTCTCCCACGGCGCCACCGGCAAGGGGAACGACCAGGTCCGTTTCGAACTGGCCTACTACCACTTCGACCCGTCCATCAAGGTTATCGCCCCCTGGAGGATGTGGGATCTGAACAGCCGCCAGGCGCTGATCGATTACGCCAAGAAAAATGATATTCCAATTCCAACTATCAAGAAGCGCCCCTGGTCGTCTGACCGCAACCTGCTCCACATCTCCTTCGAAGGGGGCATCCTGGAGGATACCTGGGCCGAAGCGCCGGAAGAGATGTACGTGCTGACCAAATCGCCGGAGAAGGCACCCAACAAGCCGCAGTACGTGGAGATCGAATTCAAAAACGGCAATGCGGTAGCCGTTGACGGCGAAAAGATGACCCCCGCACAGCTCCTGGCGCACCTTAATTTCCTCGGCGGACAGCACGGCGTCGGCCGTGTCGACCTGCTGGAGAACCGCTCGGTCGGCATGAAGTCGCGCGGCGTCTACGAGACCCCCGGCGGCACGATCCTGCGAGAAGCCCATTCCGCCGTCGAGCAGATCACGATGGACCGCGAAGTCATGCGAATCCGCGACTCCCTGATCCCCGAATATGCCAAGCAGATCTACGCCGGCTACTGGTTCTCCCCCGAGCGGCAGATGCTGCAGACCCTGATCGACGACTCGCAGAAATGCGTCAACGGCGTGGCCCGCGTCAAGCTCTACAAGGGGCTCTGCCGCACCGTCGGCCGCAAATCGGAGACCGACTCGCTCTTCAATCTCGATTTTGCCACCTTCGAGAAAGACCAGGTATTCAACCAGGCCGATGCCGAGGGGTTCATCAAGATCAATTCATTGCGGCTCCGTATCAGGTCGCTGATGCAGGCCAACAGGAAGAAGTAGCTTTTGACGAAAAAGCGCTTCAGGAAAGAACACATCGTCACCTCGGTTGTGGCGGTAATTGTGGACGACGACGGGCGGGTACTCCTGACCAGGCGGAGTATTCAGCCCTTCCAGGATTTGTGGGTCATGCCGGGTGGCAAGATCGACCTGGGCGAACCGATCCTGGAGGCGCTGAAGCGGGAAGTACATGAAGAGGTTGGTCTGGAGATAGAAATCGGGGAATTGATAGATGTCTTCGAACACCTCACCCCCGGGGAGGATAATTGCCACTTCGTGATTCTCTATTACCGCTGCCGTCCGCTCTACTGCGATATCGTCCCGAACGAGCACGAGGTCTCCGAAGTCAAGTGGGTTCCCTGTTGCGAGCTGGAGAGCTACTCTATGCCCGCAGGTGCGCGGTACATACTGGGGAAGGTGTTTACGGATTTTCCCCGGTGCGCTATTTCGAATAACACTGATGCCTGAAATAATTGATAAAAAAGTGAACCTTGCCTTTCCCCTGGGGCATCACCTGCACTGCATGATCGCCCAGATTCCCAATCATCTCAAGCGGACTGATATCGGCTTCCGTCTGGTCGATCCGGAAGAGAAGTGGCGTCTGGTCAGTTCGGTTCTTGATCTGGTGGCGGCCGGGGAAGGGAACCTGAAAAAACTTCATATCCTGCTGTTTCCGGAATCGTGCCTCCCCGCTTCACGTTTCGACGATATGCTGACTGCAATAGAGCAGCGCTTTCGGCCAAATACGGTCACCGTATTCGGTGTCGAGCACATCCTCCTGCGCGACTACCGCGCCCTGCTGGAACGTTTCCGTGAGGATAACGCCGAGGCGCTCGGGTTTGTGGATCATGATATCGATTCGGGTGACGTGCTGAATATGCCGGTCAACTGGTGCTGCATCGCCGTGAAGGAAGCCGACGGCAGGCTGAGGGTCTTCCTTGAGGCCAAGAGCCATCCCTTTCATGGCGAGGAGTACATCGACACATTTCATGACCTGTATCGCGGCCGGCATTTCTATCTGTACCGCAGCCGTCCGGCGTGTTTCAATTTCATGGCCATAATCTGTCTTGACTACCTGTATCGCGACCTGCATACATCGAATATAAGGCAGATTATTGACCGCGCCAACCAGCTCTATTTTACATCCAGGCAGGGGCTGGATGCCCTGTTCGTGGTCCAGTGCAATCCCAAGCCGGAGCACCGTGCCTATCGTGACGTTATAAGCGGCTTCTACGGCGAATACATCGAGGATTCCCCGGGTGTGCGGGAGACGGTGACCGTCTTCGGTAACGTGTCGGAGGATACGACGATTGAAGGTTATCCCGCAGAGAACGCCTTCGGCAGCTCGTATGTCGTGATCAACCGGAATCATCGCCTGACACAGGGCAGCTTTCCGGAATTCACCACGGATGATTTTGATGGTGCCCCGGTCTGCCGTCTCCGCTTCGGCAAGGGGAAGCGGCTGCTTTATTTCAACCTGCCGCCGCAGCACGAAATTGACCCGCGCACCTCGCGTGTTCCGCTCAAGGTGCATGCCATTATGGCTGGAGATGAGTCCGGCATGTGGCGCAAGAATAACGTCGATGAGCAGGCGGCAGTCTGGCAGGACACAGAGCGTCCAGCGCCCTCATTTTGATACGCTGGAACTCAGTTCAGTTTTGCAGAAAAATTTTCGCTAGCGCATGAATTCCGCTATGCGACGTCAGGAGAATGTATGTCCAAAGATAAACTGTGGGGCGGCCGCTTCACCCAGCCTACCGATAAATTCGTCGAGGAGTTCACCGCCTCTATTCAATTCGACAAGCGCCTGTATCACCAAGATATCCGGGGTTCCATCGCCCATGCCCGCATGCTGGGCAAGCAGGGGATCATTCCGCTCGAGGATGTGGAACAGATCGTTCATGGTCTGCAGAAAATCCTGCAGCAAATAGAGGACGGTGAGTTTGATTTTTCAATCGCTCTTGAAGATATTCATATGAACATCGAGGCGCGCCTTTCCACCGCTATCGGTGAGGCGGGCAAGCGGCTGCATACCGGTCGTTCCCGCAACGACCAGGTGGCGCTGGATATCAGGCTGTACCTTCGGGACGAAATCGTTGCGATTACGACCTACCTCGACCTGCTGATCGATGCTCTTCTGGACCAGGCGGAAGCCAACCTGGATACGCTCATGCCCGGCTTCACCCACCTGCAGACCGCCCAGCCGATCCTGTTTGCCCATCACCTGATGGCGTATGTCGAGATGTTCAAGCGCGACAAGGGACGTCTGGATGACTGCCTCAAGCGGGTCAACGTTCTCCCCTTGGGGGCCGGGGCGCTGGCCGGAACGACCTTCAACATCGATCGAGAATATGTTGCCGAGCAGCTGGATTTTCCGGCCATAACCCGCAACTCGCTGGATGCGGTGTCCGACCGGGACTTCGCCCTGGAGTTTCTGGCGGATGCGTCAATTGTGATGATGCATCTGTCCCGCTTGTCGGAAGAGCTGATCATCTGGTCGACCAGTGCGTTTCAGTTCATCGAATTGTCGGACGGTTTCTGCACCGGGTCGTCGATCATGCCGCAGAAGAAGAACCCGGATGTGCCTGAGCTGGTGCGGGGCAAGACCGGCCGGGTCTACGGCAACCTGATGGCGCTGCTGACGACCATGAAATCGCTGCCGCTGGCCTATAACAAGGATATGCAGGAGGATAAGGAGCCGCTCTTCGACACCATCGACACGGTAAAGGGAAGCCTCAAGATTTTTGCCGATATGATCAGAGAGATGCGGGTAAACGGCGAACGTATGCGCAGTGCGGCGGGGCAGGGGTTTTCGACCGCCACCGATGTAGCCGATTACCTCGTGCGCAAGGGACTCCCCTTCCGGGATGCTCATGAGGCGGTCGGCAAATCAGTTGCCTATTGTGTGGAAAACGGCATGGACATTACCGAGCTGTCGCTGGCCGAATGGCAGCTCTTTTCCGCCAAGATCGACACCGATATCTTTGCATGCATTACCGTAGAGGCCAGTGTCAACGCCCGCAATGTCCCGGGCGGAACGGCCCGCGAGCGCGTATGGAGTGAAATCCAGAACGTGCGAGCCGGAAACTGATTCTGAATGTATTGTGATCACTTCGGCTTTTCAGAAAAGCCATTCACGGTTACCCCTAATCCCCATTTTGTGTTTTTGAGCAGCATTCACCGCGAGGCGTATGCGCGGCTGCTGTACGGCGTCGACAGCCACGCCGGCTTCATCGCCCTGACGGGCGAAGTCGGTACAGGCAAGACTACGATGCTCCGCACGCTGCTGACGCAGCTCGATCCGGAAAAGCACACCAGCGCCCTGATCTTTAATCCCTGCATGTCAGGCGAACAGCTGCTGGCCGGCATCTGCCGGGAGTACGGCGTCATTGCCGGCGAACAGAACCGCTCCGGGTACCTGGATGCCCTCTACGCATTCCTGATTGAACAGAACAGCGCCGGACGGACGGTTGTACTCGTTATCGATGAAGCGCAGAACCTGGAACCGGACGTGCTGGAACAGGTGCGCATGATCTCCAACCTGGAGACGGAACAGGACAAGCTGATCCAGATCATACTGGCCGGACAGCCAGAGTTGAACGATGTTCTCCGGCGCCACGATCTGCGCCAGCTTAACCAGCGCATTACGGTGCGCTGCCGGCTTACGTCGATGAAACTTGATGACACGACCCGTTACATAAACCATCGCCTCAAAATATCCGGCAGCCGTATTCCGGACATCTTCACACCCGCTGCGATCAGAAGGATTTATCGATTCTCGCACGGTATTCCCCGGCTGATAAATGTGGCCTGTGAACAGGCTCTGGTAATGGCCTGGACCCGAGAAGTCCGTTCCGTTTCCCCTTCGATTGCCGCGGAGGTTATCGCGGAGCTGCAACCGGATGATGGGCGAGAAGGACTATGGTGCCGAATTAAGCAACGGCTTTTCGCCGGAAAGTGACCTGACAGTATGAGTTATATCCTTGATGCCCTGAAAAAAATCGAGCATGAAAGAAACAAAAAAAACCGTCCTGACGGAAGGGTAAACATTTCCGGTGATCTGTTTCAGGAACGGAGCCGGCCGCCTGCCAGAGTCGGGATCTGGAAAATAGTGCTGCTGATTGCGGTGGTAGCTCTTGTGACCGGTGGCACTATCTGGTTTCTGCTTCCGGGAAGCGGCAGGAAGAGTGCCGCGGTCGTCCGCCCGACCGCTCCACCCGCTGTTCCCGTAAACCCGCCGGTGGTTAACCCTGTTGTCCCAACCCCGCTGCCGGTTCAAACCCCTGCGCCACCTGCAGATGCGACTCCCGTGCCATCGTCTGTGCCTGTCCCTGCCGCTCCAACAGGCACGGAAACGGCTGGAGGCGATGAAGCTTCTCCGCGGGACGCCCGCCGTGCGAAAAAACAGAACAGGGCCCAATCGACTTCTCCAGATCCGAAACAGAGTGCTCCAATTGTGCCGCCGCCTGCCGACATCAAGTTGTCCGGTATCGCCTGGCAGGACGAACGCGCAGCGCGCAGGGTTGTCATCAACGGCTTCTTGCTGAAAGAGGGGGCCGTAGTTTCGGGCGCTAAAATTATTGAGATCCAGGCAGACAGGGTCCGTTTCTCGACCGGTACCGGACAGTTCGAGTTAAAGCTGGACGCCGTTGTGCCTTCTGAGGTGAAGCGATGAGTGCCCTTGGCCGCTCGGCGCTGATCATCGTCCTGTCGCTGCTGGCATCCGCCTGCGGCCGGAAAGGCCCGCTGATCTATCCCGATATGCTGGTTCCGGCGGCTCCGGTTGCCGTTACGGCCCAGCAGAGCGGTTCAGCAGTAAAGCTCCGCTTTGTCCTCCCTGACAAGGATCGGGCCGGCCGGCCGGTACAGGGTGTGGCCGGCGTAAAAATCAGCAGACGGTCAACCGAAGCAGCTCAGAAGGACGTGTGTCGTTCCTGTACGGCCGATTATCGCCTGTTTCGCACGCTCTATCTTGATCTGTTGCCGAACGATACCCAGCGATTCGGTAATCGGCTGATACTGCTTGATAGTGATGTCAGCGCGGGGAATAGCTATTCTTACTGGATCGTCCCATTCAGAACCGATGGCGTCGATGGAGCTGCATCAGCAACTGCTGACGTTCGTATGGAGGTTCCTCTTGCTGCACCTGTCGTGAAAGTAGAGTCATTTCCTACAGAGGTGAAGCTCCAAATCACCTGGCAGCCGCAGATGTCCGGGCAGTTGCTCGGTTACAATCTGTATCGCCGGCCAGATGCGGGCGTCAGGCCATATGAGCCGCTCAACAGTGAGCCGCTGAAGGGAAACGAGTATGTCGACACGGCGCTTGAGCGGGGTGTCAAGTACCTCTATGCCGCAAGTGCGGTGATGGTTCTGGGATCTGGTGGTATTGCGGAAAGCGCCGGGTCGCAAGAGGTCGAGGGGATGCTGACGGACGACGAATAAGCCGGTACGCCGGTTGAGGTACATATAACAGAAAAGAGAAAGGGCATCCGCATGCGGATGCCCTTTCTCTTTAAAACGTTACTGAAGCAGGTAAATTACTTGGCGACAGTTTCAGCCAGTTTAAGAGCGATATCTTTGTAAGGGTTGGCGAACAGGATGATCAGGCAGACAACCAGAGCATAGATTGCCAGGGACTCGATCATGGCCAGACCGATCATCATCGTGGTCAGGATTTTGCCTGAAGCGCCGGGGTTGCGGGAAACGCCTTCTACGGCGCTTTTAACTGCGAGACCCTGGCCAATGCCGGTGCCTACGGTGCCCAGTGCCATACCAATACCTGCTGCCAGAACGCACATCGTGAAAAAATCCATTTTTACTACCTCCGTATGGTTTTGTCTCCTAAACAGTATAGGAGTATTTGTATTTAATTTATTAGCCCTGACAAGATGGATACAAGCGTTGAAGCAACCATTTTCGCAAAATGGTTGCTAATTTACTTAATGTGCGTGCTCCAGCGAACCCTGAATGTAGATCATCGCCAGGAGCATGAAGACGAACGCCTGGATGAAAGAAACCAGCACACCCATCAGCATCATCGGCAGCGGCACAAGAAACGGTGCCAGGCCGAAGAAAATCATCAGTACAAGCTCGTGGCCGTTCATGTTGCCGAACAGACGCAGCGTCAGCGAAACCGGACGGCTCAGGTGGCCGATGACTTCAATGAAGAACATGACTGGAGCCAGCCAGGCGATGGGTCCGAGAAAGTGCTTTATGTAGCTCAGGCCGTGATGCTTGATCCCGACTACATGGGTGGAAACGAAGACTATTACCGCGCAGGCTGCGGTGGTGTTGATATTGGCGGTCGGCGGGAAGAAGCCGGGAATCAGGCCGATAAGATTGGATACGAGCACGAAGATGGCAAGCGTGGCGATCAGCGGAAAAAACGGGCGGCCATGCTCTCCCATCGTATCGACGATCATTGTTTCAATGCCGCCGATGACGGTTTCCATGAAATTCTGCATGCCGCTTGGAATAGATTTGAGGGCCGAGGTGGCCAGAAGCGACAGTACCAGCAACAGCACGATGATCAGCCAGGTATAGGCAATCGCATCGGCACTTGCACCGGTTATGTGGAGCGGCTCCAGCAGTTTGCGGAAAAATTCGAGAAACAGTAACGGGTGAATCATGGAGCTAACCTCCTGCGCGCAGGGCGCTGTATAGTGACAATGCGATTATGTTGATAACAATAATGGAAAGTCCGACAATAAGCCCGGCCAGTGAAAACCACCCGGAAGTTATAATGAAGTAGAGCAGCAGACCGGTCAGGCTCAATCGGGCAATAAAGCGGAGCTGAGAGTACATCGTCGCATTGGCGGGAAGTTGCCCGAGAATGCGCTGCAGTACGTTACGGATCCAGAAAAAATTGGTAATTGCAATGCACCCGCCTGCCAGAGCGCCCAATCCGACCTGCGGAGAAAAGAAAGCCCATCCGGCCAGAGACAGAAAAACCAGCAGACCCAGGCTCCCCTTGATGATGACAGCAAAGAGGTTATCCTCGTTGATCGTTATCATCACTTTTGCGGATCTCCCTGCCGGCAATAACGTACACATTCTTGAAACCGGCGGCAATCCCGATAAACAGAAAGATATAAAAGAACCAGGGCTTCGTCCCAAACCAGCGATCGAGGGTCAGGCCGAACCAGACGCCGATGGCAATTGCCAGCACAACGGAGATGCCCATGCTGGAAACCATTGCAAGGCTCTGGAAAAGCTGGCGATTATTGCCGGCCATATAAAGCCGGTTGTGAAAGTGGCATAAAACCGGTATTCCTTACCACAGGTGGTGCTGGCATGTCAAACAGAAATGAAAGCGTTGTCACGCGATCAGCTTGAAACATCTGGCTGCAGCCGCAATAGTCTTGTCGATATCGTCGTCGCTATGGGCGGCGGAGACAAAAGCGGTCTCGAACTGAGAAGGGGCAAGATAGACTCCTTCATTCAACATGCCGAGGAAATATGTGGCGAAGGCCTGCGTATCGCACTGGCTGGCGGTCGGCCAGTCATAAACATTCCCCTTGCTGAAAAAAGCACAGAACATGCTGCCGACGCGGGTCGAGTAGATCGGGTACCCGGCATCCCGTGCCGCCTTGGCGATTCCTTCGGCAACCGCATGGCTCTTCTCCTCCAGTGCCTTGTAAAAACCTGGCTGCTTGAGGATGTTCAGTGTCGCGATACCTGCCGACATGGCCAACGGGTTTCCGGACAAGGTTCCCGCCTGGTATACCCCGCCTGATGGCGACAGCTTTTCCATGATGTCGCGCCTGCCGCCGAATGCACCGACCGGAAGGCCGCCGCCGATGATCTTGCCCAGGGTAGTCATATCCGGAGTGACGCCGTACAATTCCTGAACGCCGCCGTAGGCAACACGGAAGCCGGACATCACCTCGTCAAAAATCAGGATTATCCCTTCATTGGTGCAGATCTCCCGCAGTCCCTCCAGAAAACCTTCCCGTGGCGGTACTGTTCCCATATTGCCGGCAACCGGCTCAACAATGATGCAGGCGATGCTGTTGCTGTTTCCGGCAACCAGCTTCCTGACCGAGTCAAGCGAGTTGAATTCGGCGGTCAGTGTGAGCTTGGCAACCTCGGCCGGCACGCCCGGGGAGTCGGGCACGCCGAATGTTGCGGCGCCTGAGCCGGCCTTGACCAGCAGGGAATCGGCATGGCCGTGGTAGCAGCCGGAGAACTTCAGAATCTTGTCCCGGCCGGTGTAGCCGCGGGCAAGCCTGATGGCGCTCATGGTTGCTTCGGTGCCGGAGCTGACCATGCGCACCATTTCGATGGAGGGAACCGCCTCGATTACCATGGTGGCCAGGGTTGTCTCGCGTTCTGTGGGCGCTCCGAAGCTGGCGCCGCTGGTCATGGTGTCCTGAACCGCTTTGATGATGTCGGGGTGGCAATGGCCGACGATCATCGGTCCCCACGAGCCGACATAGTCAATAAAGTTATTGCCGTCTTCGTCGTAAATATGGGAGCCTGATGCCTTCCTGATGAAGAGCGGGTCGGCGCCGACCGATTTGAAGGCGCGTACCGGGCTGTTGACTCCGCCTGGGATAGCGGCTTTTGCCTGCTGGAAAAGAATGCTTGAGCGTTCGTGATTCATAGGTAAACCTCATGTCGAAAATGATGTTAAGGGTGAGTCTGCGAAAAAATGTACGTAACATATAGTGTCAGGGCGTGTCAATGGTAAAGTAGTAATTTTATACGTAAATTTAGAAAATCGTATACTTCTTTGCCAAACGCAGCATCTGCAAAAAAACTGTTGACAAAGAATTTCAAACAGCCTATTAAATGCAGCGTTTGTATACAGTATACCGTCCGCAGTAAGGAGGATTTTAATGCTTGGTGCATACCTGCCAATACTACTACTGGTGCTCGTGGCAATAGGTTTCGGGCTTGTATCCCTTGTCATGTCATCCCTGATTGGCCAGAAAAAGCCGTCGAAGGTAAAACTTCAGCCGTACGAAAGCGGCTGCGAGCCTGTCGGGACTGCCCGTGAGCGTTATTCGATCAAGTTCTATCTGATCGCCGTGCTGTTCATACTGTTCGATATCGAGGCCGTGTTCCTGTACCCTTGGGCAATCCTCTACAAGAAGCTGGGCGTTTTCGGCCTGGTTGAGATGGGGCTTTTCATCGTCATTCTGTTTGTCGGTTATATTTACGTTTGGAAAAAAGGAGCGCTGGAATGGGAGTAGACAATCCGCTTGGCGATAACGTTATCACCACGTCACTGGATCTTTTGGTTAACTGGTCCCGGAAGTCATCCATCTGGCCGATGACCTTTGGTCTGGCATGCTGTGCTATCGAGATGATGGCTACCGGAGCCTCCCATAATGACTTGGACCGCTTCGGTATCATCTTCCGTGCATCTCCGCGCCAGTCCGACTGTATTATCATTGCCGGTACGGTTACGAAAAAGATGCTGCCGGTTATCAGGACGGTCTACGAGCAGATGCCCGAGCCGAAATGGGTCATTGCCATGGGTGCCTGCGCATGCTCCGGCGGGATTTTCGATACCTACAGCGTTGTGCAGGGTATTGATGAGGCGCTGCCGGTAGATGTCTACATCCCCGGTTGCCCGCCGCGCCCGGAGGCGCTGCTGTTCGGCCTGATGAAGCTGCAGGACAAGATTATGAGTGAACGCAACTCTTTCGGTTCCGCCATCGGCCTGGGCGAGCGCTACATTCCGGAAGCGGCCTGATTCTGAATTAATCAACGAACGAACACACAAATCCCACAAAAGGGTTGGATATCATGGCAGAAAACAATCGTGCAGTACTGAAGCTGAAGGAAAAGTTCTCCGCTTCGATCATTGATGTAGTCGAATTCAGGGCGGAAGTGACGGTAACCGTAGCGAAGGATGCCATTATCGATGTCCTTTCGTTCCTCAAACAGTCACTTCAGTATAACCTGCTTACCGACCTTACCGCAGTTGATTACCTGGGAAAGAAGGAAGAGCGCTTCATGATGGTCTACCAGCTCTACTCAATCCCCAACAAGGATCGCCTGCGTATCAAGACACCTGTTACCGAGTCCGACTGCCGCATCCCGACCGCAACTCAGGTATGGAAAACGGCTAACTGGCTGGAGCGGGAGGTCTTTGACCTGTTCGGCATTACCTTTGACAATCACCCGGACCTCCGCCGTATCCTTATGACGGACGACTGGGTAGGTCACCCGCTGCGCAAGGACTATCCGCTGCAGGGTCCGGACCGCGAACCGTACAAAGGGCGTTTATCATAGTTTTTCCAATTCGTTCTGTATTTCGATCATAGAAGAGGCGATACATGGCTACTACTGAAACAATGACACTGAACATGGGACCACAGCACCCCAGTACCCATGGGGTTTTGAGGCTCGTTCTCGAGCTGGACGGCGAAGTGATCAGCAAGATCACTCCCCATATCGGCTACCTGCATCGTGGCATTGAAAAGCTGTCTGAACACCGCACCTATCACCAGATCCTTCCCCTGACCGACCGCCTCGACTATCTGGCGCCCATGAGCAACAATCTGGGTTATATCCTGGCGGTCGAGAAGCTGATGGGGGTCGAGGTGCCCGAACGCGCCGAGACGATCCGGATTATCATGGCCGAGCTGACCAGGCTTGAATCGCATCTGGTCTGGATTGCCTGCCATGCCCTCGATATCGGTGCGATGACCGTATTTATCTATGCGTTCCGCGAGCGCGAAACCGTTATGGAAATCTACGAACTGATCTCAGGTGCCCGCATGACATCGAACTTCTTCCGCGTCGGTGGTCTTTCGCAGGATGTGCCGGAAGAGTTTGTGAAAAAAGCGGGCGACTTCGTTGCCGCCATGCCCGGCTACCTCGACCAGTATGAAGGGCTTTTGACTACCAACCCGATCTGGCTCAAGCGTACGGTCGGCAATGGTATCATCTCCGCCGAGGACGCCATTGACATCGGTCTCACCGGTCCCGCCCTGCGCGGTTCGGGAGTGGATTGGGATCTTCGTCGGGATAATCCCTACAGCGGCTATGACAAGTACCAGTTCAAGGTGCCGGTCGGAGAAAACTGCGACACGTTCGACCGTTACAAGGTACGTCTGGTCGAGATGCGTGAAGCCTGCAAAATAGTGCGTCAGGGACTTGACCGGCTCAAGCCCGGCCCGGTTTTGGCCGACTGTCCGCAGGTATGCTATCCGCCCAAAGAAAGCGTGTACAACAGTATCGAGGGGTTGATTCATCATTTCAAGATCGCCTCTGAAGGTTTTGCGGCGCCGGAAGGTGAAGTCTATCAGGGGGTCGAAGCTCCCAAAGGTGAGCTGGGCTTCTATATCGTCAGCGACGGCGGCAACAAGCCTGAGCGCCTGAGGATCCGCCCCCCTTCATTCGTGAACCTGCAGGCCATTGAGCAGATGAGCGTAGGTTCCATGATTGCCGACCTGGTTGCTGTAATCGGTACCCTGGACATCGTTCTTGGCGAAATTGACAGATAACTCCGCACGATTCAAAGGAGATGGGGCGCATGAGTGACGTAGTGGCGCAGCAAGCCGAAGAAAAAGAACCAGAAGTAGATCTTTCGATAGCCGATGCTATCATCGACAAATATATAGATATACCTGGGAATCTGATGCCTGTCCTGCAGGCAGCTCAAGACGAGTATGGTTACATACCGCGTGCGGTAGCAGATCATATAGCGGAGCGTCTGAATGTGTACCCAAGTCAGATCTACGGGGTACTCACATTTTATGCCCAGTTTCATCTCAAGCCGCGCGGTAAATTTATTATCCGTGTGTGTGTTGGGACGGCTTGCCACGTTCAAGGTGCCCCCCGCATTGTTGAAACATTCTTCGACAAATTGCACATCGGCCACGCCGAGACGACTCCTGACCTGCGCTTTACCTTCGAGAAGGTTGCCTGCCTGGGAGCCTGCGGAATGGCACCATTGGCAATGGTCAATGACTCGACGTACGGCGGCATGACGGTGCAGAAAGTCGATGAAATCGTGTCCGACTACAGTCAGAGGCCGATGAAATAGCACGTAGCTCGAAACTATCCAGCAGGGGACAATCCAGTCATGAGCGAAAACGCAGGCATAAAAATTCTGATCTGCCAGGGGACCGGCGGGGTTTCGATGGGCGCCAAAGAGGTAGAGGCGGCTTTCGTCAAGATTCTCGCGGAAAAGGGTGTTGACGCCATCGTCGGCAAACGGTGCGATGTTATCAAGACCGGTTGTCGCGGCCTCTGCGCCAACGACGTTCTGGTTGACATCATTACTCCCGAGCAGGGGCGCGTGACCTACGACTTTGTCAAGCCTGAAGAGGTCGAGAAGATCATTGACGAGCACATCGTCAACAAGACGACGATGGATAAAAGAATGGCCAAGCCTTACTACAACCAGTTTGTCGATGCCCAGATGCGTGTGGTCATGACCGGCTGCGGCCAGATCGATCCGGACAGTATCGATGCCTACAAAGAAGAAGACGGCTTCAAGGCGATCGAGAAGTGCATCAAGAGCATGAAGCCGGAAGAGGTTATCGAGGAAGTCAAAAAGTCCGGCCTTCGTGGTCGTGGCGGCGGCGGCTTCCCCACCGGGATGAAGTGGTCGTTCTGCAAGGCCTCACCAGGTGATCACAAGTACCTGATCTGCAACGCTGACGAGGGCGATCCGGGCGCATTCATGGACCGGTCCCTGCTTGAAGGCGACCCGTACTGCATCATCGAGGGGATGATGATCGCCGCCTATGCCATCGGGTGCGACTTTGGTTATGTATATGTTCGCGCCGAGTATCCGCTGGCAGTTCAACGTCTCCAACACGCCATCGATGTCTGTTACGAAAAAGGTTACCTCGGCAAGAACATTCAGGGTTGGGGCCTCGATTTCGACATGCGTATCAAGATGGGCGCCGGCGCCTTTGTCTGCGGTGAGGAAACCGCACTGATGGCCTCCATTGAGGGCTTTCGTGGTATGAGTCGGCCGAGACCGCCATTTCCGGCCGTGCGCGGATTATGGGGCAAGCCCACCAACATCAATAACGTTGAAACGTTCGGTAACGTTCGTCACATAATCAATAAGGGCGGTGACTGGTATGCTTCGCTTGGCACCGAAACGACCAAAGGTACCAAGATCTTTGCTGTTACCGGCAAGGTAAAGCACACCGGCCTTGTTGAGGTTCCGGCTGGTATGAAAATCCGCGAAGTTATTTATGATGTTTGCGGCGGCATCGCCAACAACCGCAAGTTCAAGGCTGTGCAGGCTGGCGGCCCATCCGGCGGTTGTATTCCTGCTGAAATTCTGGACACACCGGTTGACTATGACTCCCTGATTAAAGCCGGTGCCATGATGGGTTCCGGTGGTCTGGTTGTCATGGACGAAACGACCTGCATGGTTGACGTATCTCGATTTTTTCTTAATTTTACAAGAGACGAATCCTGTGGCAAATGTGTCCCCTGCCGCATTGGTCTCAAGGTTATGCTCGACATACTCGAGCGAATCACCGAAGGGCGGGGCGAAATTTCCGATATCGAGACACTTCAGGACCTGGGTGTTGCAATCAAGAAAGCATCGTTGTGCGGACTCGGGCAGACCGCTCCCAATCCGATCCTCTCAACGATCAATTACTTCCGCGACGAATACGAAGCGCACATCACCGACAAGCGTTGTCCTTCAAACTGCTGCAAGGAACTGCTGCTCTGGCAGGTCGTAGAAGACAAGTGCGTAAAATGCGGCGCCTGCAAGAAAGCATGCCCCGTCGATGCCATCGTCTGGGAAAAAGGGCAGCTCGCCTGGCTTGACAAGGAAAAATGCACCAAATGCAAATCCTGCTACGATGCCTGCCGCTTTATGGCGCTCGAATAGAACTACATCACGCACACACAGTCAAACTCACTGAACAGAGGTTGAGATGGTAAATCTTACGATAGATGACAAGCAGGTTACTGCACCCAAAACTGCGACAATTTATGAAGCGGCCAAGATGAACGGTATTGAAATACCGATTCTCTGCCATGATAAAAAATTGAAGCCGTTCGGCGCATGTCGCATGTGTCTGGTTGAAGTGGAACAGATGAAGGGGCGTCAGATTCCTGCCTGTACGACACCGGCCACTGAGGGGATGATTATTCGCACCTCGACACCGGATATCGTCAAAGCACGCAAGATGGTTCTGGAGCTGCTGCTGCTCAACCACCCACTTGATTGCCCCGTGTGCGATAAATCAGGTGACTGTGATCTTCAGAACCTGACCTATGAATACCAGGTGAACAGCAACCGCTTCACCGATGAAAAATTTCATCATGAAATCGATTACAATAACCCGCTGATCGAGCGGGACATGAACCGCTGTGTTCTCTGCGGCAAATGTGCGCGGATCTGTGATGAAATCGTCAGCTTCGGCGCATTGACCTTTATCGATCGCGGCATTGAAACAAAAATAGGCTGTGAATTTGAAGACGGTCTCAATTGCGAATTTTGCGGATCCTGCATTTCGGTCTGCCCGGTCGGTTCATTGCTGGCGCGCCCGTTCAAGCACAAGGCCCGCTGGTGGGCAATGACAAAGAATACGTCGGTCTGTGGTTATTGCGGTACCGGCTGCAACCTGACGCTTGGTGTTAAAGACAACAAGGTGCTGACGACTATTTATGAAGAGAACCAGGGGTTCCATAACGGGCAGCTCTGTGTTCGTGGCCGCTTCGGCTACCAGTTCATCAACAGCGTCCAGCGCTTGACAAAGCCGCTGGTGAGAAAAAACGGAGTACTGACTGAATCAACCTGGGATGAAGCACTCGAGCTTGTTGCGGGTCGCCTTAAGGGGGGCAGCGCCGTTGCGGCGCTGGCAACACCGCGCCTGACCAATGAAGAGCTGGCTTTGTTCAAAAAACTGCTGATAGAGAACGTCGGCACGAAGAACTTCGACCATGCAGCCGGGTACGCCCATGCCGCCCTGACAGAAGGTTTTGCCCGCAGCTTCGGCGCGACCGCTTCGTCTGCCAGCATTCTTGATGTCCAGAAGAGTGACCTGCTGCTTGTCATAAGTACTGATTCCTATGAAACCCACCCGGTCGTCGGCTTTGAAATTAACATGGCCGTCAAAAACCGCGGCGCAAAAATTACCATTCTTTCAGATAAACGCGGCAAACTCTCAAAACTTCCCGATGCGAAAACGGTTGTTCACCGGCCAGGGAGTGAAATTGCCGTATTGAACGCCGTTGCCAAGTGCCTCATCGATGGCAAGCTTATTGACGCCGGCGCTGCAGCAGTTCCAGGGTACGCCGAGCTTGAAAAAGCGTTGTCCGGATTCACTCCCGAAGCGGTTGCCGCGCAGAGCGGCCTGACCGCCGAAGATATCAGGAAGATCGCATCCGAATATGCCGCTGCCGGGAAGGCTCTGATTCTTTTCCCCGTTGGACAGGCATACACCGGCCACGCCGCCGACCTGGCAACTGCGGTGGCAAACCTGGCCATCCTGACCGGTAAATACTCTAAAGAAGGGTGCGGTGTCCTCTGCCTTTCCGAGAAGAATAACAGCCAGGGAGCGGTTGATGTGGGCTTTTATGCTCAGAATGGCGGACTGAACGGCTTGCAGATCCTGGATGCCTGTGCCGACGGCTCGGTCAAGACGCTCTTTATTGCCGGCGAAAATCCGCTGGTATCCTATCCGGACCGCACCAAAGTCAAGGCTGCCCTCGATGCGGTTGAATTCCTGGTCGTAACAGAACTGTTCCTTACCGAGACGGCGGCCATGGCCGACGTTGTCCTCCCCGCCTGCTCTTTTGCTGAAAAAGAAGGCACCTTTACCAGCACCGATCGTCGAGTTCAGTACATCAAACCGGCCATCCGTAAAAATATGCAGACAAAGACGGATTACGAAATCTTCTCTGATTTGATTGTACGTCTGGGCGGGCAGGTTCCTGTGACGCCGGCTGTCCAGTTTAGCGAGATCGCCGCACAGACACCCGGTTACCAGGGTATGAGTCATGTTTCGCTTCGAAAAGAAGGAGCTTTTGCCGCTGTTTCGCTGACACCCGCTTTCGTTGTTCCGCAGGCATCAGCGACCGTAGTCTCTGAAGCAGGCAAATTGTCCCTGGTGACCGGAAGCGCCCTGTATCACAGCGGTACGCTGTCGCAATACGGTGAAGGCCCGATGCATGTCTGCCCGGAAGGATATATTGAACTGTCACGCAGTGACGCAGCCGCAGCTAAAATTGCTGAAAATGATCTGCTTACCGTTTCTTCCGCGACGGGAGCCATTCAGCTCAAGGCAAAGATTACCCCGCGCATGCCGGCCGGCGTCGTGTTTGCTCCATACCATTTCAGCGCTGCGCCGATCAATACAATCTGGAGCGGTTCACCTGTAACACTGGTTTCACTGACAAAATAATATCAGTTACCTCCCGTAACTGGACGAAATAACAAATTTCATACGAGCATAGAAAGAGGGACAGATGGGAATCGAGATATTAGGACTGCCGATGATGTATTACATCGCCATGGTTGCCAAGGTCCTGGTGGCTTTTGTCTTCGTGCTGCTGACCGTGGCGTATGCCACGTATGCCGAGCGGAAAATAATCGGCCACATGCAGGTTCGCCTGGGACCTATGCGTACCGGATGGCACGGACTGCTGCAGCCGATTGCCGACGGTGTCAAGCTGTTCTTTAAGGAAGAGATTGTTCCTTCACAGGCCAGCACCTTTGCTTTTCTGGTCGCACCGCTGATTGCTCTCATTCCGGCGTTCATCACCTTTGCCGTAATTCCATTCGGCGGCGTCATTGAGGTTGCCGGCTACAAGATTCCCCTGCAGATTGCCGCCTATTACGACACCGCTGCCGGGCAGGTTTATGACGTCAATGTCGGCGTTCTTTATATTCTGGCCATGTCGTCACTCGGTGTCTACGGGATCGTGCTGGCCGGATGGGCGTCAAACAGCAAATACTCACTGATGGGTGGACTGCGCGCTTCGGCCCAGATGATATCGTACGAGCTTGCTGCCGGTTTGTCTATCATCGCCGTGTTCATGCTTTCGGGCACGCTTTCACTGACCAAAATAGTCGAACTTCAGTCCGGCATGGGTGGCTTTGAGTGGTATCTTTTCAAGCAGCCTCTGGCAGCCTTCATGTTCTTTGTCTGTTCGCTTGCCGAAATCAACCGTACCCCGTTTGACCTCCCCGAGGCGGAAACGGAGCTCGTTTCCGGTTTTTGTACGGAATATTCATCCATGAAATACGCCATGTTCTTCATGGCCGAATACGCAAACATGGTAACCGTCTGCGCGTTGACCGTCACATTGTTCCTTGGCGGCTGGAACGGGCCGTTCACCGCAGCAGTGCCGCTGCTTGGGCCGGTGTACTTCATCGCCAAAGTCTACTTCCTGATGTTTGTCTGCATGTGGATCCGCGCAACGCTACCCCGTTACCGCTATGACCAGTTGATGTACCTGGGGTGGAAAGTGTTTATTCCGCTGGCACTGATAAACATAATAGTGACAGGAATCATCGGCTATTTTATTTAAAAACCGCTGTATGAAGTAACGTTATTTTAGAGACGAGGATGGACACATGAATCCGATTACACCGATTATAAACGGCATGAAAATCACCTTGAAGCACATGTTCATGAAGCCGGTAACGCTTCAGTATCCGACCGAGCGGCCCAAGGTTGCGGCCCGTTTTCGCGGACTGCACGCTTTGAATGTGTCGCATAACAAGGCCAAGTGTGTGGCCTGCTACCTCTGCCCGACGGTCTGCCCGGCCAAATGCATCACGGTTGAAGCAGCTGAGGATGCCAATCACGACAAGTATGCTTCAGTCTACGAGATTGACATGCTGCGCTGCATCTTTTGCGGTTACTGTGTAGAAGCCTGCCCGGTTGACGCAATCAAGATGACCGGTGAATTCGAGTTGGCAAATTATAACCGTCAAGACTTCATCTACTCCAAAGAACGTCTCTTAGAAAAGCAATAAAGGAGCAGTGCATGGAAACCCTCTTCTTTCTGGTCATAACGTTAGTAGCCATTGTATCGGCGATCCTGGTGGTCACCTGCAAGAATCCGATCAATAGTGCACTATCGCTGATAATGACTTTTTTCTGTCTGGCCACATATTATGTCATGCTCGACGCCCCGTTCATGGCTGCAGTACAGGTAATGGTATATGCCGGCGCCATTATGGTGCTGATGGTGTTCACCATCATGCTTCTGAACATCAGGGTTGACGCGTCGAAAAAACATTCCCATAAAGTCATTTTCGGTTCAATCATCGGCTTTTTCACGCTGCTGAACATCGCCTTTGTAATCGTAAAAAGCCGCGCAGCACTTCCGACAGGACCGTTTAGTGGTGATATGATCAAAAAAATCGGCCATACCGAACTGGTGGGCCGCGAAATATTCACAAACTTTCTGCTGCCGTTCGAAATCACCTCGATACTGCTGTTGGTTGCAATTGTCGGCGCGGTCATTCTGGCCAAGAAAAAAATATAAGAGGGATATATTTCATGGAAAACCTGAACAGCTATCTCATCGTAAGCGCCATACTCTTCGCAATCGGCACGATAGGCGTCCTGACACGCAAGAATGTTATCGTCATGTTTATGTGCATCGAACTGATGCTTAACGCCGTTAACCTGACCTTCGTGGCGTTCTCCCGCCATCTCGGCAATCTTGATGGGCAGGTCTTCGTTTTCTTCATAATGACTGTAGCGGCTGCCGAAGCTGCTGTCGGTCTGGCTCTTATCATTGCGTTCTTTAACAATAAAGAGTCGATTGATGTTGACGATGTTAACCTGATGAAGTGGTAGAACCGCACACAACCTCTTACGACAACGTTTAATGATTGCATAAAAGGAGTCTTACATGTTTGACAAAGTATGGCTAATCCCGCTATTCCCGCTCATCGGGTTCCTGATCAACGGACTCTTCGGGAAAAAGATCAAGAATGAGGCAGTAATCGGCGGAATCGGTACGCTGATGATCTTTCTATCATTCCTGGTATCTTGCGGAATACTCATGCAGATGATCGGCCTGCCTCCGGAGCAGAGAGTATTTGAAAAAGTACTATTCCCCTGGATTCACTCCGGTAACTTCAAAGCCGATATGGCCTTTCTGGTTGACCCACTCTCGGTTATCATGATCATGGTAGTCACCGGCGTCGGGTCTCTGATCCACCTCTACTCGATCGGGTACATGCACGGCGAGGAAGGCTTCTACCGTTTCTTTGCCTACCTGAACCTTTTCTGTATGTCGATGCTGCTGCTGGTGCTCGGCAGCAACATGCTGGTCATGTTTATCGGCTGGGAAGGCGTCGGACTCTGCTCATACCTGTTGATCGGTTATTATTTCCACAAAAAGTCCGCCGGTGATGCCGCCAAAAAGGCGTTTGTCATGAACCGTGTCGGCGACTTCGGATTTTTGATCGGTCTGTTTACTCTCTACTGGTGGTTCGGAAGCAACCATAATATCTGGACAGTCAATTTCACCGAAATCAAGGCGGCATCCCATCTGCTCCCCTATGGCGGCGTTGTGACGTTTGCCACACTCTGCTTTTTTGTCGGCGCCACAGGAAAATCCGCTCAGATCCCGCTCTTTACCTGGCTCCCGGACGCCATGGAAGGCCCGACACCAGTCTCAGCCCTCATCCACGCCGCCACCATGGTAACGGCGGGCGTCTACATGATCGGCAGAATGAGCTTCGTTTTCATCAAATCACCCGAAACCATGATGGTCATCGCCGTGGTGGGTGCCGCTACAGCGATATTCGCCGCGACGATCGGTACGGCACAAAACGATATCAAGCGGGTGCTGGCATACTCAACCGTATCGCAGCTCGGCTTCATGTTTCTGGCAATGGGAGTCGGCGCATTCAGTGCGGGTATCTTCCACCTGATGACTCACGCCTTTTTCAAGGCCTGCCTGTTCCTCGGATCCGGCTCGGTCATCCACGCCATGCACCATTCGCTGCATAAGATCCACTCACATGATGACGCACAGGATATGCGCAATATGGGCGGGCTCCGCAAGGCGATGCCGATCACGTTCATCACGTTCCTGGTTTCCACAATCGCTATCGCCGGCATCCCCGGTTTCTCCGGATTCTTCTCCAAGGATGAAATCCTCTGGATGGCTTTTGCCAACTCCTACCACGGCGGTCTCAATATCGTTCTCTGGGGCATTGGTGCAGTTGCCGCCTGCTTCACCGCATTCTACATGTTCCGTCTGGTATTCATGACCTTTTTCGGCGAGTGCCGCATTAATCCCAAGGCGAAGGGTTACCTCCACGAGTCTCCGCTGGTTATCACAATTCCGCTGATGGTTCTTGGAGCGCTTGCCGCTGTCGGCGGTTATCTCGGCATGCCGAAAATTCTGGGAATGCTGCCGAATTACTTTGAACACTGGCTGGAGCCGGTATTCGAGCTGGCAAACGAGTACGGCAGCAAATATGCCCACCACGGTGCTCATCCAAGTCACGCCGTTGAATGGGGGCTGATGGGTCTGTCGGTTGTCATCGCACTGGTAGGTATCGGCATCGCATTCACCATGTATGTCAAGAACACGGAACTGCCGGGCAAGTTTGTTGCCGCATTCCCGACGCTGCACCGAGTTGTCTACAATAAATGGTACGTGGATGAAATCTACGATTACATCTTCGTGAACCCATGCAAGGCGTTCGGCCAGTTCCTCTGGAAAGGTTTTGACGTCCTGATCGTTGATGGTGTGGTCAATGGGGTTGCCAACGTCGTGATGGGGTTCAGCGGAATTTTCCGCTACATGCAGTCCGGATACATTTACAACTACGCGTTTTCTATGGCGCTGGGTGTTGTTGTCATGCTTGGCTACTTCTTATTTAAATAACCAATTCAATAAGCACTTTGTATAAAGGAGCACGAATTCATGAGTAACGTACTGAGCCTGACGACATTCCTGCCGATACTGGGTGTCCTGCTGCTGCTGTTCATCCCGAAAGACAGCAAAGGTGTGCTCCGGAATGTCACCCTCGCGGTAACAGTAGTGACCTTCCTTGTATCGCTGATCATACTGACGGGATTTCAGACCAACGCCGAATTCCAGTTTGTCGAAAATGTACCCTGGATCGCGGCTGGCCCGTTCATCATGCGCTATAATATCGGAATTGACGGAATCAGCCTCTGGCTTGTTATCCTCACGACATTCATGATGCCGATCGCCGTCCTTTCAACTTATACAGCCGTTGAAGAGAAGGTCAAGGAGTACATGATCTGCCTGCTGCTGCTTGAAACCGGCATGCTGGGAGCCTTCATTTCACTCGACCTCTTCCTGTTCTACATTTTCTGGGAAGTCATGCTGATTCCGATGTATTTCATGATCGGCATCTGGGGCGGCAAAAACAAGATCTATGCCGCTGTTAAATTCTTCATCTACACGATGGTCGGCTCGCTTCTGATGCTGGTAGCCCTTATTTTCCTCTATTTCAAAGGGATGCAGGCCGGCATCACCGACTTCGGCCTGCTGCAATTCTTCAGCCTCAAGCTTGACCTGGCAACGCAGATATGGCTCTTCCTTGCCTTTGCCTTCGCGTTTGCCATCAAGGTACCGATGTTTCCGCTCCATACCTGGTTGCCAGATGCGCATACGGAAGCACCGACGGCCGGTTCGGTCATCCTCGCAGCCGTACTGCTGAAAATGGGTACCTACGGTTATGTGCGTTTTGCCATCCCACTGTTTCCGGAGGCGGCCCACAAGTTTGCACCGCTGATTGCAACACTCGCGGTTATCGGCATTATCTATGCCGCTCTAGTCGCCATGGTTCAGGAAGATGTCAAGAAACTGGTTGCCTATTCCTCCGTCGCCCACCTCGGCTTTGTCATGCTCGGAGTATTTGCCTTCAACGTTGAGGGAATCACCGGCGGCATGCTGCAGATGATTAACCATGGTATCTCAACCGGCGCACTGTTCCTTATTGTCGGCTTCATTTACGAGCGTCGCCACACCCGCCTGATCACCGATTTCGGCGGATTGTCGAAGCAGATGCCGATATTTGCAACAATATTCATGATTGTCACCTTCTCGTCGGTCGGCCTGCCCGGCACAAACGGCTTCGTCGGAGAATTCCTGATCCTGCTCGGAGCTTTTGAAAGCCAGCTCCGCTGGTACACCGTCGTCGCGACGAGCGGTGTCATACTCTCCGCCGTCTACATGCTCTGGGTTTTCCAGCGGGTCATGTTCGGAGAGCTTGATAATCCCAAAAACCAGAAGCTTCTTGATCTGAATGCCCGAGAAATCACGATCATGGTTCCTCTGCTGATAATGATTTTTTTCATGGGGCTGTACCCCAAACCGTTCATCGACAAGATGGACCCTGCTATCAAGAAACTCGTTGCCCAAGTTCGTGTTGCATCGGTTAACGCCCAGGTGATCCCTGCCGCTGGTCAGCAGGGAATACCGCAGCAGATGCCCGAAGGGCACCAGGGTGCTCAGATGCCTGCCGGACATCAGGGCGGCCAGATGCCGGCAGGTGGTTCAGGCGGTACGGTACCGTCCGGTCACTCTGGCATGGAGTCCCCTGCTGCACCGAAGGCTGCACCGGCTGTTAATCCGCACGAAGCAAAGTAAACCAATAACGAGTCAATCCGACCGGAGGATATTTTAGATGGACATGATTTTAATTCCAGCCGTCAACATGACGCCGATTCTACCGGAGATATTTCTCTCTGTGCTGGCCATGGCTCTTCTGCTGATCACAGTTTTCTCACCCGGCGGACAGAAGTCATACCTGGCGTATATCAGTTTCTTCGGCATTGTCGCGACTGCGGTGCTGGTAGGGGCTGGGTGGGGCGGCCACATGGAGAGCTTCAGCGGCTCGGTGGTTCTCGACAATTTCGCGACCTTCTTCAAGATGACGTTTCTGATTGCTGCCGGACTTACAGTCCTGATTACGGACAGCTACATGGAGCGCGAAGGATGTAACCACGGCGAACTGTATCCGCTGATCCTGTTTGCAGTTGTCGGCATGATGCTGATGGCGTCCGGTACGGACCTCATGACGATATTCCTCGGTCTTGAAGTCATGTCTGTTACCCTCTATGTTCTTGCAGGATTCAACAGAGGCAACAAAAAATCCAACGAAGCTGGTCTCAAATACTTTCTTCTCGGAGCATTCTCCACCGGTTTCATGCTGTACGGCATGGCGCTTATTTACGGCGCAACCGGCACGACCCGTCTGTACAAGATTGCCGAAGTTGTCGGACAGATGACCCTCCCTTCTGCCAACATTCTTCTTGTGGCCGGCATGCTGCTGATGATGACAGGTTTTGCATTCAAGATCGCTGCAGCACCGTTTCACATGTGGACACCTGATGTTTACGAAGGTGCTCCGACGCCGATGACCGCTTTCATGTCGGCAGCTCCCAAGGCAGCCGGCTTTGCCGCACTGCTCCGCCTGTTCCTGGTTGCCCTCCCGACCCTGCAGGTGGAATGGAGCCAGGTACTATGGGTGCTGGCGGTACTGACAATGACGGTCGGAAATATCACGGCGCTCCGTCAGGACAATATCAAGCGTGTTCTTGCTTATTCCTCGATTGCCCACGCCGGGTACGCGCTGGTCGGCTTTACCGCCGGAAACGGCACCGGAATCGCCGGCATCCTGTTTTACATGCTTTCCTATTCTTTCATGAACATCGGGGCCTTTGCTGTTGTTATCCTGGTTGCAAAGAAAGGTGAAACCAACGGTAACGTCTCCGATTTTGCCGGACTCGGCTTCAAACGGCCAGTTCTCGCGCTTGCCATGACACTGTTTCTGTTCTCTCTTGCCGGAGTACCACCGGCAGCCGGTTTTGTCGGCAAGTTTTATCTGTTTGCCGGCGCTATCCAGGAAGGCTACATCTGGCTGGCGATCATCGGCGTACTTAACAGTGCCGCGTCAGCGTATTACTACCTCCGTATCATGGTCTACATGTACATGAAGGAGCCAACAGAAGAGTTCGAGTGGATCAAGGTGACTGCGCCTGTTACTCTTGCGCTGGTGATTGCCGCTGCCGGTACATTGATCCCCGGTATAGTCCCTTCGGTTATTCTTCAGTATGCCCAGATGGCAATCAAGCTTCTGTAGTCCGGTTCACCAAGCAGTCGAAAAAAGGGCGGTCTCTAAACGAGACCGCCCTTTGTCATTTTCTGAATAAGTGTTAGTATCAACAGTCAGGAGCGAATATGGCCGCGCAGGAAATCTGGACTACCCTTAAAATACTTGCCTGGACGAAGGAATATCTCCTCTCCAAAGGAGTAGAAAATGCCCGCCTTGAAGCTGAATGGCTACTCTGCGCCGCTACCGGTCTCGATCGTGTCGGTTTGTACCTGCAGTACGACAAGCCGTTGAATGAAAGTGAGCTGGCTGCTTATCGGGCACTGGTAGCCCGCAGGGCAAGGCGCGAGCCGCTTCAGCATATCCTGGGCGGTCAGGAGTTTTGCGGTCTTGAGTATGAAGTGTCTCCTGATGTCCTGATCCCCCGGCATGACACGGAACTGCTGGTGTCGGAGGCGCTGGCACGGTTTCCGGATGCCGGGTCGGTTTTGGATGTCGGCACCGGGAGCGGCTGCATTGCCGTTACCTTGCAGAAGCGGCTTCACCTGGCAACTGTCACCGCCACGGATATTTCGGAAGCGGCACTGGCTGTCGCCCGTCGCAATGCCGCGCAGCATGGCGCACCGATCGAGTTTTTGAGCGGCTCGCTGTTTGCTCCGGTTTCCGGCCGCAATTTCGACCTGATCGTTTCCAATCCGCCGTACATCCCTACGGTTGATATTGAATCTCTGGACCGGGAGGTGCGAGACTATGACCCACGGGAAGCGCTTGACGGCGGAGACGACGGACTCCATATATATCGGGTGCTGATTCCGGCTTCCGTCGGACATTTGAATCCGGGAGGGTGGCTGCTGGTTGAGATCGGGATCGGGCAGGCGGTAGATGTCGTAAAGCTGTTCCGGAAGACCGGCGGCTTTGCCGAGCCGATTGTTGCAGTCGATTCAGGCGGGATTGAGAGGGTAGTGGGAGCACAACTAAAGGAGATCGTATGAACATCGAAAAAGCGAACAAAGTATTGTCCGAAGCCGACCTGCTGGTGTCGGAAGCCGATGTCGAAGCCACTATCAAACGGATTGCGCAGGAGATTACCTGCCAGCTTAAGGATTCCCGCCCGGTACTGCTCTGTGTCATGAACGGAGGGCTTATCTTCACCGGCCAGTTGTTGACCCGTCTGGTTTTTCCGCTGGAGGTGGACTATGTCCACGCAAACCGCTACGGGAATGAGACCAACGGCGCTGCTCTGCAGTGGACCGTCAGGCCGCAGCTCGATCTGAAGGGGAGAGTCGTGCTGCTGCTCGACGATATCCTCGATGAGGGGGTAACGCTGGCAGCCATTGCCGACTACTGCCGTCAGCAGGGAGCGGCCGAGGTTCTCATGGCGGTACTGGTTGAAAAGCTTCATCTGCGCAAAGTGACGCCGGGCATGCGGGCCGACTTTACCGGTATTGAGGTCGGCGACCGCTTCCTGTTCGGCTACGGCCTGGATTACAAGGGGTACTGGCGCAACGCTCCGGGGATCTACGCTGTAAAAGGTTTATAGCGGATGCCTCGTTTTTTTGGAGTTCGTACGGAATAACGCAAGAAATCAGGCCGGAGCGGGGATGACGTCAGGATTGATTGCCCGCGTCCAGCAGGGGGAGGATTTATGCCGGATATAAACGGCGTGATGATGCAGTATTTCCACTGGTACACCCCGGCCGACGGCACCCTGTGGGATTCCGTATCAACAAAATCCGGGGAACTCGCCGAAGCCGGCATCACCGCTCTCTGGCTCCCCCCCGCCTACAAGGGAATCGGTGGCGGTATCGACGTCGGCTACGGCGTCTACGACCTTTACGACCTCGGAGAATTTGATCAGAAGGGATCGGTCCGGACTAAATACGGGACGAGACAGCAGTACCTCGACGCGGTAGCAGCGCTCAAAGCGGTCGGGTTACAGGTGTACGCCGACGGGGTGCTGAACCACCGGATGGGGGCGGACAAGTCCGAGCCGAGCCGGGCGACCCCCTATTTCAAGTGGGACCGCGTCAACCCGAAAGGGGCGCAGCGTGAAATCGACACCTGGACGCACTTCACCTTTCCGGGAAGGGGGGGCAAATACTCCGCTTTCGAGTGGCACTGGCAGCATTTCGATGCCGTCGATTTCGGGGCGGACAACCCGAGTGATTACGACACGATCTATCTTTTCGACGGAAAGCGTTTTGATGACGAAGTGTCGCTGGAATTCGGCAACTTTGCCTATCTGATGGGGTGCGATCTGGATTGCCAGAACCGGGACGTTCGGGACGAGCTGATCCGCTGGGGAAAATGGTACCTGGATACCACAGGGGTAGACGGTTTCCGGCTCGACGCCATCAAACACATCGCGGCGTGGTTCTTCCCCGAATGGCACGATGCCCTGGAGAAGCATGCCGGCAAGGATCTGTTCATGGTCGGAGAGTACTGGGCCAACAGTCTTCCCGCACTGCGGAAGTACATCAACGACGTCGGCGGCCGCCTGGCGGTTTTCGATGTTCCGCTCCATTTCAACTTCTATTCCGCCGGACGATTCGGCCGCGATTACGACCTGCGGCGGATCCTCGACGACACCCTGGTGAAAGATCGACCCACACACGCCGTCACCTTTGTCGATAACCACGACTCCCAGCCGCTGCAGGCGCTAGAGTCGTGTGTCGAGCCCTGGTTCAAGCCCCTTGCCTATGCCTTCATCCTGCTGCGGAAAGACGGCTATCCCTGTCTGTTCCATGCCGATTATTACGGCGCCGAGTACGAAGACCGGGGACGCGACGGGAACCGCTACCACATCTCCATGTCGTCGCATCGCTTCCTGATCGACCGGTTCCTCCATGCCCGCCGCCTTTACGCACACGGCCCCCAGTACGACTATTTCGACCATCCGAACTGCATCGGCTGGACCCGCCCGGGCGATGAAAGCCATCCCGGCGGGGTGGCGGTGCTGATGAGCAATGGCGGCGACGGGTGGAAATGGATGGAAACTGGGCAGCCGAATGCGACCTACCGCGACATAACCGGCCATGTGGCGACCCCCGTTACAACCAACAACGACGGGTGGGGTGAATTCAGGTGTCCGGGGGGGAAGGTGTCGGTATGGGTGCAATAGTTCTCAGCGTCTCCTTCGGCGATCTTCGATCATGAGAGCGTCCTCCCTGAAAATCGCCGGCTCGGACTGCGCCACTAACCTGAAAAGGAGTAACAGGACATGAATAACAGAATTCAGATGGTATTGACGGTCGTATGTATGTTTGTTTTCTGCGGGCAAATGGTATCTGCCGAGGACAGGCTTCCCAACGTCGTGATTCTGGCCACCGGCGGCACCATCGCCGGCGCGGGCGCCACAAGCACCACCACGGTCGGCTACAAGGCGGCGGTGGCGCCGGTAGAGGCGCTGATCCAGAACGTTCCGGAGCTTGCCAGGATCGCCAACGTCAGCGGCGAGCAGGTCTCCCAGATCGCCAGCGAGAGCATGACCATGGATATCTGGCTCAAACTGGCCAAACGCGTCAACGCGCTGCTCGCCCAGGCGGATGTGGACGGGGTCGTCATCACCCACGGCACCGACACCCTGGAGGAAACGGCCTACTTCCTCAACCTGGTGGTCAAGAGCGCCAAACCGGTCGTCGTGGTCGGCTCCATGCGCCCCCCCACGGCCATGAGCGCCGACGGCCGCCTCAACCTCTATCGCGCCTGCATCCTGGCGGGGAGCAAGGAAGCGGTCGGCAAGGGCGCTCTGGTCATGCTGAACGACACCATCCATTCCAGCCGCGACGTCACCAAGACCATTACCGATCGGGTCGATACCTTCAAGGCGCCTGAAATCGGCCCGCTCGGGTTCTTCAGCGGCGACCGGCCGTTTTTCTATCGCCAGCCCCTGCGCCGGCACACCGCAGCCTCCGAGTTCGACGTCGCCGCCCTGGCCGCACTGCCGCGCGTGGATATCGTTTATCACTATGCCGGCAACGAGGGTACCCAGATCGAAGCCGCCATCAAGGCCGGCGCCAAGGGGCTCGTCCATGCCGGTACCGGCAACGGCAGCATCGGCAAGCAGGAGTACCCCGCCGTGGAAGCGGCACTTAAAAGCGGCATCGTGGTTGTGCGCAGTGCCCGCGTCGGCAACGGCATCATCGCCCGCAACGGTGAAGCCGATGACGACAAGTACGGCTTCGTGGCTGCCGACAACCTGAACCCGCAGAAGGCCCGCATCCTGCTGATGCTGGCCCTGACCAAAACAAGCGATGTCAAGAAGATCCAGGAGTACTTCTGGAGGTATTGATGCGTACAAAATGAGCCGGCCGGTTATCCCGTACGGCAATTAAATGGCCCGCTACCGCGGGCCATTTTTGCGTTGAGCAGCAAGGTACGGGGTCGATGCGGGAAGGCGCTGTTGTTCAGGTGTGATACTTTGACAGGCCGGCAGCTCTGAGGTATGGTGATACGCTTTTACGGAGGCGCGCGCTGCGCAGCACTCCAGCCGTATAAACCATAAAATTGCGAGGTATTCTGATGACACAACGGGCGATCCTCTGTCCGCGTTGCCGGCGTTTGGTAGGGAGTGAAGAGACGGTCTGTTCATGGTGCGGCACGTCCCGTTCCGCGTCCTGGTGGCAGTTCCTGAACTGGTCGCGGGGCGCCATGGATGGCGATTGGCTGATAAAAGCCCTCATCACCGCCAATGTGCTCTATTTTGCCCTGTCGCTCGTGCTCGGCTCCAGCCTCGGCAGAGGCGGCGGATTTCTCTCCCCCGGACAGACCAGCCTTATGCTCCTGGGTGCAACCGGCACCTATCCGATTGATCATTTCGGCCGCTACTGGACGCTGGTCAGCGCCAATTACCTGCACGGCGGCATTCTCCACATCATCTTCAACCTGATGGCCCTGAAACAGATAGCGCCGTCGGTCACCGGCGAGTACGGCGCCAGCCGCATGTTCACCATCTACACCCTGGGGGGAGTCATCGGCTACGTGGTTTCCTACCTGGCGGGAGTGCCGTTCACCATCGGCGCTTCGGCGGCCGTCTGCGCCTTGATCGGATCCCTGCTCTATTACGGGAAAAGCAGGGGAGGGGAATATGGAAGCTCGGTATACCGCGAGGTCAGCGGCTGGGTGATCAGCCTCTTCATCTTCGGCCTGATCTTCCCTGGGATCAATAACTGGGGGCACGGCGGCGGGATCCTCGGCGGGATTGTGGTCGCGGCGCTCCTGGGATACAACGAACGGCGGCGGGAAAGCAATTTCGACCATGCACTGGCGCTGCTCTGCGGCGTCGTTACGCTCGGCGTACTGGGGTGGGCCGTCATGAGTGCCTATATCTTCAGTTGATGCTGAAATTGCGAAGAATGAATGTTGAAGGATGAAGGACGAATTATGAAGGATGAGTAAGATGACTTGAGAGATCAAAAAAACTTGCGATCCGGATTGTCCATTTATATTCGATTCTGCCGACGCCAGCCGCTCCCGTAGGTCGGCAGCAAGCAAATACCGCGCACCGCATAAGCAAAGATAGCTTCTCTCACAAGGATCTTCAAACATGCCGAAGAATAATCCGGTACCGGGTAACAACCATGTAAAGAGCGATCTTCTGCGCTGGATCCTGATCTGCTGTGGCTGGATTTGCATCGTGGCCGGCGTCATCGGGGTCTTTCTCCCGCTGCTGCCGACGGTACCGTTCTTGTTGCTGGCTGTTGCCTGTTTTGCCAGGAGTTCTGTGCGGTTCCATCGTTGGCTGGTGGAACACAGCCACCTGGGGCCGCTGCTGCGCGATTACCTGAATGGCAGAGGAATCCCGCTCAGGGCAAAAAGAATGGCAATCGGTATGGTATGGGTGTCGTTTCCGGCTTCCACATTCCTGTTCGCCCAGGCTCTCTGGCTGAAAATCCTGCTGATGACGGTCGCGGTCGGTATCACCATTTACCTGCTGCTCCTGCCGACGGGTCCTGGGGAGAAGCATCGAAATCAGTCCGTGCCGTGAGGGTATGGGCGAACTCCGGGGCCATGCAGGCATTCGTGTTACAGCGCCCTGCGATCAAGCTTTCCCTTCGTAAAGCCCTGTTTCATCCCGGCCGATAAGACTCCTCCCACCCTGGCTGTGAGGTAGCAAAACGGTACCGCCTCTCGCTTCCGGTCACATCTTGCGTAGGAAATTGCGGCTGATAATGTTTGACATCATGGAACTAAAATATTCATGGCAAACCCTGATAAAAACCTGTATATCAGCAGTCGCCTGAAATCCAGTGCGAAATAAATATCCCGCATTTTCCCGGGAAAGGAGAAGCTTATGCCGACGCTGATCAGCAAGCCTACAGTGGTCGAGGCCGGAGGAACCCTGCCGATGATGGTAGAGGAGTACGTGGGGCGGGTCACTTCCGATACTGCTTCAGTGAGCATTGCCCGGGTCCTGAGTCCGGCCGGGAGGGTTGAGACGGTCAAGACCCCCGAATATGACGAATACTCGGTTGTCCTGATGGGGACGCTGCGGATCGAGACCCGGGATACTGCCATTGAAGCCCGCGCCGGCCAGGCGGTCATAGTTCGCAAGGGAAAGTGGGTTCGCTACAGCACTCCCGAGCTGACTGAATACATCGCCGTCTGCCTCCCTGCCTTCACGCCGAGGCTGATGCATCGGGCTATTGACTGATTTAGCCGGTGCCGTCACCGGGTCAGGGTTTGATTCCCGTAATCAGCTTCGAGTTTCGGATATGTGTCACACGCAGGAGACAATTTCCGTCATTTAGCTATATGGCGTTGTCACGTGCTCATCATTCAATTCCGGCAAACCTGCCTCCAGCTCGAAACTACAAAAAAAATCACGATGAGGCACGCTTTGTGCTGTGCAACTAATCAAGTAAAATAGCCGGATACACGAAAATACTAAACCATCCGCAAGGGTGGGACGGAAAGCCTATTGGGTCTCTCTGAGACAGCCGGGTCGCCGAAATATCATAATCAGATATTGGCGCACCGGCTTTTTTTTGCCGGAAAAATGCGGCACCGGGTGTTCAGCCCGGAAGAAGGAGACCGCAATGTCAGGTTTTGCCTTAAATGCAATAGTTTCATATTTTAAACAGGTGATTCCCGCCGTCACCCTGGCTCTCCTCATGGTGCCGTCTTCGGCCTGTGCCGAACTGGTAATGCAGCTTCATGACGAGTGGGGCCGCCTTCCCGTACCAGAAACCCCGCGTCAGAAAGTAAAGAGGCCGATGGTTTTCTGCCTCAACGGGACCGGTGAACTGTTTGTACGGCACCGCGACGTGTCGCTGTCAATGGCCTATACCCCCGTCAATGACAATGTCGAGCCTCAGGAGCGGCTTAGGATTACAGAGCGGCAGGACTGCCCTACCATTAACGGCATCAGCCTCAAGTTAAGCCTGCAGTTCTGAAAAGTCGGGTTTTAAGGGGTAATGAACGCTATGCAAATGACCGAAAAAAACAACCCCCCGAAAAATCCGCTCAAAGTACACAATAGGTTCACATATCAACAGCAAAATCTCTGCGGTTGATTATCCACCTAGTATCCTCTCCATGATTCCGCATAATCAAATGGCATTCTGACGATCACAAGTTCGCCAAAATATTTGACAGGCCAGTAGAAACAGGTATGCTCGAATCAGACAGATTCTTCCGACAGCGCTTTGACCCTGATTTCTTCCTGTTTTCAACCCGTCAAGATATAGTGCAGATAAAGAAAGGTCCCAGATGGATGCAAGCGACTACCAGAAACTCCGGCAACTGTTTGATGACTACCTGCAGATGTATTCATCCCGCGATGACCGGCTCACCTCACATTTCAGCGAAGACTTTTCCGGCATTACCGGAAGCGGTGATTTTCTGGTTAAGGACAGGGAGGAATGGGTCTCGATAACCCGTCAGGACTTTGCCCAGGTCAAAGAACCGATTCATATTGAACTGAAAGACCTTGTCATCCAGTCCCTAGCTGAGACGATCGCCGTCGCAACCAGCGCCTTCACCATCCATCTGCCGATCAAGGATCATGTCCTGTCTCGAAAAATTGCCCGTCTGGTGCTGATATTCCGCAAGGAGTCCTCCGGGTGGAAAATCTCGCACAGCAGCATTTCAATTCCCTTCGGTTTGGCCGGTCACGGTGAAGTCTACCCGCTGAAGGAGCTGGAGGAACGCAATCTGTACCTGGAAGAGCTGGTCGTCGAACGGACGAGTCAGCTATCCGAGGTAAACGAAAAACTTAAACAGACAAATAAAGAACTGGCACGAGAAATTGCAGGGCACAAACGGGCCGAGGAGGCGCTTCTGGAGAGTGAGACCCATTACCGCCTGCTGGCGGAGGAAGCCTCTGATGTTATCTGGCAGTTGGACAGCGATTATCGCTTCACCTATGTCAGTCCGGCGGACGAACGGCTGAGAGGTTACAGGGCTGACGAAGTGATCGGCCGCCATGTATTCGAGCTGTTTGATGAAGAGGGGGTCGCATTACTCAGAAAACTGACCCGGCAGAGGCTGGAGGCTGAAGAGCGCGGAACGAAGACAGGCACCGCAACCTTCGAAGCACGGCACCGATGCAAAGACGGCAGCTGGTTGTGGGCTGAAATATGCTCCACACCGAAGCGTGACGCAGCCGGCAAGGTTACCGGATTCTATGGTATTTCCCGGGAAATAACCGAACGTAAAGAGCGCGAGAAAGAACTGCTGAAGATCGAAAAGCTTGAATCACTGGGTGCCCTCGCCGGAGGCATTGCCCACGACTTCAACAACATTCTGACCGGGATAATGGGAAATATTTCATTTTCCAAGATGTTCCTTGATGCGGAGCACAAGTCATTCAAGCCACTGGCAGAAGCGGAAAAAGCGTCCCTGCGTGCCGGAGAACTCGCCAGCCAACTCCTGACCTTTGCCCGCGGCGGCGACCCGGTCAAAAAAGTGGTTTCACTCAAGCACCTGGTGAACGAAACGGTCTCACTCGTCCTGCGCGGCTCAAACGTCAAGGGGTTCATCGACATCCCCGACTCGATCCACGCCATCAAAGCGGATGAAGGGCAGATGGTCCAGGTATTCCATAACATCATCATCAATGCCACGCAGGCGATGCCGGGAGGCGGCGCACTGACCGTCACCGCGCAGAACAGGGCCCTGGACGACGCCAACAGCATGGCCCTTCCTGGCGGCAGTTATGTAAGGGTACTGTTCACCGATCAGGGTTGCGGCATTTCGGATAGTGATCTGAAGAAGATATTTGATCCGTACTTCACGACCAAATCCTCCGGAACCGGTCTTGGGCTCGCTTCGGCCCACTCAATAGTGAACCGGCATGGCGGGCATATCGGCGTCAGTTCCGTATCCGGCACAGGCACAACCTTCACAATCCATTTTCCGTCAACCGGCGAGGCATACGGCACTAATCAAGCCGACACTTCCGCGCAGAATGCCGGCGAACATTCGGGTGGTTCCATCCTCGTAATGGACGATGAAGAGACAATCAGGGAAATGACGACTGAAATATTGGCTTTTCTTGGATATCAGGCAACAGCGTGTGAGGACGGCACGGAGGCGATAGCGCGCTACAGGGCTGCAAAGGAGTCAGGGACGCCGATTTCGGCGGTCATCATGGATCTGACCATTCCGGGAGGGATGGGTGGAAAGGAAGCGGCAGAGCAGATTCTTGCCATCGATCCGGCCGCCTGCCTTATTGTGTCGAGCGGCTATTCAAATGATCCGATCATGTCTGACTACTCGGCCTATGGTTTCAGGGGCGCGATAGCGAAGCCCTACAATATGACGGAATTCGAGCAATTGCTGAGTTCGATGTTGTCTACGCGATCGACAGCGGATCCGGACAGGGACGCCGACTGTTCAAGTCCCACCGCGTGAGGCATTACCATCTGCCTGATCGTCTTCGCATATGACTGCCATCCCGCCTACCGCCTGATCCTGGGGGCAAACCGTGACGAGTATCGCACCCGTCCGACCGATCCGGCCCGCTTCTGGAGTGACGCTCCGCAGGTATTGGCGGGGCGTGACCTGCTGGCTGGCGGAACCTGGCTGGGGGTGACGACGGGCGGCAGGGTAGCGGCTGTCACCAATTATCGCTCCGTGCGCCGGCAGGTGATCGATCCGCTCTCGCGCGGCAGGCTGGTTGCCGGTTTTCTGCAGGATCAGCAGATGGAGCCCGGGGAATTCAGAGGTGTTCTGAACCGGGACGGCGAGCGGTACGACGGATTCAACCTCCTGTACGGCATCGGCACGGAGCTGCATTACTTTACCAACCGGGGCGGCTCATCCGGTCCGGTCGCGCCGGGTATCCACGCCCTTTCCAACCATCTGCTCGACACCCGCTGGCCCAAGGCAGCAGCTGCCCGGTCCCGGCTCGAGGCCCTCTTGCGGCAGCCGGAGATCGACCCGGAAGGAATTTTCTTGGCGCTGTCCGATCCCGCCCCCTTTGCCGACGGACTGCTCCCGGATACCGGCGTCGGGCCCGAACGGGAGCGGCTGCTGTCGCCGATTTTCATCGATAACGAAGAGTACGGTACCCGCTCGACAACGGTGCTGCTGATCGACCGGACAGGCCGTGTGACGTTCGCCGAGCGGACCTTCGACCGAACTCCCCTCCCGCCTTCAACGCAGCTCTACAGCTTCCGGATCGAGGTTCCGGCCGGATGAACTTTCTCTTCCACATGCTCCTCTCCGGCGATGATGACCAGATCCTGGCCGGCAACTTCATGGGTGATTTTGTCAAGGGGCCGCTGGCTGACCGGTTCCCCGAACGCATCAGGCAGGGGCTTGCCCTGCACCGCGGGATAGACTCATTCGCCGGCCGGGACGACCTGTTCCAGCGGAGCAGGCTGCGCATTGACCCGCAGTACGGCCTGTATCGCGGGGTGCTGGTTGACCTGTTCTATGATCATCTTCTGGTGGTGGAGTGGCACATCTGGTCGGATGAACCGTTCGAAGCGTATCTTGCGAGGAGCAGATCGATCATCGAAAGGATGCGTAATGAACTGCCCGAACGGCTGCAGGGACTGGTGCCGACCATTTTTGGGGAACTGCTCCCCTCCTATGGAACGGTGGCCGGAATCGCCCGTGCCCTTGAGCGCATGTCCCGGAGGGTCGTCAGGGAGAATCCGCTGGCGGGAGCAGAGAGCCAGCTTGAGTTGCACTACGAGGGATTACGCGCCGATTTCCGCGATTTCATGCCGCGGGTGCGCCGCTTCGCCGCGGATTTTGTCGCGGCAGAAGCCGCCCTGACCCAGCGGCGCCTCATGCCGTCCGATTGATCTCCATGCGAAGATTTTTCAGCACGCACCAGCCGACCTCGTCTATAATCGCCCCATGAGCCACTTCGCCTTTTCCCTGATCGTTATTTCGGCGGTCATGCACGCCCTCTGGAACCTGCTGGTAAAGCGGAGCCGCCACAAGACGGTCTTTATCTGGTGGATGTTCATCGCTTCCGGCGGGCTGTTCTCCCTGGTCATACCGCTGCTGGCGGAGCCGTTCCGGCGCCCCGACACCCACACGCTGCTGATGGTCTCCCTCGGAGCCGTCTGCTTCGTGCTTTATCACCTCTTCAACGGCCGGGCCTACAGGGGGGGCGACCTTTCGGTCGTATACCCGCTCTGCCAGACCTCCATGATCTATGTGCCGCTCTGGGGTGTCGTCCTGCTGGGTGAGCGGTTGTCGATTCCGGGGGTGTGCGGAATCATGCTGGTGGTCTTCGGCACCTATTCGATCCAGCTGCAGCGCCTGTCGCTGGGCGAGATGGTGCGCCCCTTCCGCAACCTGAGGAGTCCTTCGGTGCGCGATGCGCTGACCGCCGGGTTCATCTATTCTATCGGCTCGATTGCGGAAAAGAGCGGCGTCAGGAACTACTCGCCGCTCTACTTTACCTATATCCTGGTGCTGATGATGCTGTTCCTGATGTCCTTCAACATGTTCCGCCCGAAATACCGCCCCCTGATCGTCGCGGAACTGCGTGAACACTGGGGGCTGATCCTTTGCAGCGGCCCGATCATGATGGCGTCGTTCCTGACCTTCCGTTACGGCCTCAACTTGTCGCAGGTAAGCTACGCCGTGCCGGTCCGGCAGATCAGCATCGTCATCGGCGTCCTGATCGGCATCCTCTTTCTCAAGGAGTCCTTCGGCAGGATCCGCCTTGTTTCGGCGCTCTTCATCATGGCCGGAGTGGCACTGATCCGGCTCGGCTAGTACATTGCCGAGCTATCATGGAACAAAAAACGTATCCACCGCCTGACTGGATGTGTTTCCGTTGGAGTCCGTCAGGTAGACGCTGAAGGTGTACGCAAATGCTTCTGACGGGAAGGCGGCATAATCGATGGTAAAGGGAATCGTCCCCTGTACTGCTCCCGGGAGATTGATAGATGTTTGCGTCCTGGATATTTCGAACCCTCTTGGATCAATGGCAACAACGGTCATCGTGTAGATATCGAAATCGGGAGCATAAAAAGCGACGCTCCCGTCAACAAACTCCCTGACCGGGTCCTTGGTGAAACTGTATGACGTGATCGATGGCGGTTCCGGTCCAACAGGAACAGCCACCTCAACACTTCCACCCCCACAGCCTGCCATCACCAGCATCATTATGGCAATCATTCCCAAAAGCAGTTTTTTCATATCTATCCCCTTTTGAAAACTGCAGTCCACGCGTACCGACGCAATCGGCAGTTTTCTGTTCCTGAAATGACCAACGAGATTGATTCCTTTGCATAATCGCAACCAAGTTTGATATCTGTTGTCGGAATGGCCGTCAGATGGAAATTATCAGTGGATCGGTCATTGAATAAAGGTGAGTCGAGGCTTGAAATGTATCCTGTTTTGTTGCTGCATTTCAGGCTGCATGCCTCATTTGAGGTACCGGTGAAATGTCATCAGGTGCGGTGTCAATGCCGGTTGAGAGGTGTTGGCGTCATGCGGCAGCAGCGCTACGTGTGTCTCCGCGCTCCCCCTTGTGAATTGACAGGTATACAAGTGGAGCGCGTGTGGCTGAACCGGGTATTTCTCCCGCCACTCCCATCGCAGCCCTCACGATGTTGAGGTTCCGCCGGATATTGCGGCCGGATTTATCAGAAATTTAGAAAGCAGATATGGGTCGTTTTCATTGTCCGGATGCGGCATGGTTCATATCAAGGCTGCGCCTTGTTCGGTCCCTCAATGGTCATTTGCATAAAGGCCGCAAATGGCCATCGAGTGATCCGAGCTATAAAATCTTAAATGCGTTTTGTCAGGATTTGTGCCGATTATGATGGACTTTCACGGGGCTAACATCCAGCGATATGATACAACAGTGATACAACGAAAAAGTAGAAGGCCCCTGATCGGTATCAGGAGCCTTCAGTTATGCTTGTGTTTCTAGGTATTTAAATGGTGCCCAGGGACGGAATCGAACCGCCGACACGAGGATTTTCAATCCTCTGCTCTACCGACTGAGCTACCTGGGCAAAAGGATTTCTCTTATAACGTTATCGCCGCGAGGTGTCAATAGTAAAGTTTAGTTACTGCTACTCGGGTTTTTCCCGCTGCATTTTTATCGGAACGTAATTGCAGAAAGGCTCCTCTTCCATATAGTCGCCGTATACCGCATCGGCACGTGCCCGGCACCCCCCGCAGACGTTGAGGTATTCGCACTGGCCGCATTTCCCCTTGTACGATTTAAAATCGCGAAGATCGTTGAAAAGCTCGGACTTTTCCCATATTTCACGGAAAGGGGTCTCCTTGACATTGCCGGCGGTGCGGTGGAAGTAGGAGCAGGGCTTTACGTTGCCGAAACAGTCGATCAGGCAGATGGATTGCGCGGCGATGCACCCTTTTCCCCCTCCGGTAGAGAAGGTCAGTGAACGGCGCTCGAACTTGGTCCCTTCGGCCTTTGCCTTCTGTGGAACGATCCGGTAATAGTGGGGGGCGCAGGTCGGGCGCATCAGGATGTCGTCCTCCATCTTTTCCTGCTGATAGTGCCAGTCAAGAATCTCCTCGTAATCTTCTTTTGAGATCAGTTCACTCATGATCTCTTCGCCGCGTCCGGTCGGTACGATCATGAACATGTACCAGGCCGTGGCGCCCAGCCCCTTTGCGGTCTTGAACGTGGCCGCAATATCGGTCTGGTTGCGCTTGGTAAAGGATGAGTTGATCAGAAACTTCTGTCCGTTTCTCCGGAAAATCTCAGCTGCCCGGACAACTCCTTCGAATGAACCGGGCGACTGGCGGAAATTGTCGTGCACCTCGGCGTTCGACCCGTCAAGCGACAGCGAAACCATTTTTATGTCGGCCCGCTTCATCTGCTGGCATATTTCGTCCGTAACCAGTGAGCCGTTGGTAGCCATGCACATCCGGAGGCCGAGGGAGGTGCCGTATTCCGCCAGTTCGAAGATGTCGGGACGGAGCAGCGGCTCCCCACCGGAAAGGACAACAACCGGCTTGGAAAATTCGGCAATATCCTGGAGGAGCTTCTTTCCCTCCTCCGTGGTAAAGTCACCTTCAGAAGATGTCAAGTCGGAGGAACAGCGACAGTGTACACAGTGCAGGTTGCATCTTTGCGTAGTTTCCCATGCAATCCATTTCGGAACAAATTCAGTACTCATAGTGCTCCCGTAGCGCAATCAAGAATAAATAATACATATCCGGACAGAAAATCGTACCTGAATGGTAACGTAAACTCAAGAATATATTCCACCGGCACCATGCCTGCAGCTTTGGCGGCGCGATAAACAAGCGCTTGCAATCACGGTGTACGTATAGTAGTATGACGCTCCCGCCGCCATTAGCGGCGTTTTACGTACTTTCATCCTCTCAAGGAGCTCCAATTCATGCTGGATATCATGCGCAAGCAGAAAAATTCGATTATCATCAAGATAGTCTTTGTCATCATTGTCCTTTCTTTTGTCGGAACCATGTTTCTGGTATGGGGCGTCGGCGGTGACGGGATGGGTAGCGGCCAGGGTGGATATGCTGCCAAGGTTAACGGTACGCGCATTACTCTCGAAGAGTACCAGAACGCATATCAGCGCATCAGGGGCATGTACCAGCAAATTTACGGCCAGTCGATACCCGCCGAGATGGAGAAGATGCTCGGGTTGAAAAAGGTTGCCCTTGACGGGCTGATTGACAACCTGCTGGCCATGAAAGAGGCCAAATCGCTTGGAATCAAGGTTTCAAAAGACGATGTGGCCGCTTCGATAGAAGCGATGCCGATGTTTCAGAAAGACGGTAAATTCAGTTTTGATCAATATCAGCAGGTGTTGCGGTCAAACCGCATGACCGCCAAGGATTATGAAGAGGGACAGGAAGGTGAAGTCTTGCTCAAAAAGGTCCGCCAGTCGATCAAGGACAAGGCTGTCGTGACCGATGCGGATGCCCTGGCGCAGTACAAAAAGGAAAACGACAAGCTGGACCTTGAGTATGTGGCCTATGCTCCTTCCGATGTTGTCGCTGAAGTGAAGCTGAGCGATGCGGACCTGAACGACTATCTGCAAAAAAACCAGAATGAGTTCAAAACCGCCGAAAAAGCTGCGCTTTCCTATGTTTTGCTCGATCCCGCCACGCAGGCGGCAAAAACTTCGGTATCGGAAGAGGAAATCCAGACCTATTACCAGAAGAACATTGACAAGTGGCAGGGGAAGGACGGCATTCAGCCCCTGGCCGACGTGAAGGAAAAGGTCAAGGCCGAAGCGGTCAAACAGAAGGCGGCCAAGGTGTTGTTTGAACTCGCCGCCGACACGTTGTACAAGAACATCAAATCAGGAGACTTGAACCTGATTGCAGGCACCCTGAAACAGAAGGTTCAGGAAACCCCCCTGTTTACGGCCGCTGCGCCTGCCCCTTCACTGCTTGGCGAAACGGCGGTGATCAAGAAAGCACTAGAACTGAAGCAGGGGGAGCTTGGCGGACCGGTTGAAACTGCAAAGGGAATCTATATAATCAAGGCCAAGGAACGTAAGGCGGCAACTGTTCCGGCACTGGCCGAAATACGGCAGGCTGTTGAGGAAAAGGCGAGGGCCGCCAAAGCGATCGAACTGGCAAAGAAAAAAGCGGATGAAGCGGCACAGCAGCTTTCGACCAAAGCAGCAATTAAGACCCAGTCTACCGGAAGTTTCGGTTTCTCTGCCAAAGGTGATATTCCGTCTATCGGCACCTCTCCCGAAATTGCCGATGCAGTATTCAAACTCTCTGCGGGGCAGGCTCCTGCAGTCCCGTTCAAGGTTGGTAACCGCTGGTATGCCGTCAGGGTAAAGAGCCGTACCGAAGCACCAAAAGCCCAGTTTGATGCGACTCGGGAAGAACTGAAGAAGAAGATGCTCCCCAAGAAACAGGAAGAGGCCTTGAGCGAATGGAGCAAGGGGTTGCGGGAAAAAGCCAAGATCGAGATAAATCAGGCGCTGATCGCCGATAAATAGGAGACAATTATGTCAAAACTTGTTCTGCAAACCGATTTTCCCGGCCTGAAACTGATGGCAAGGGGAAAAGTGCGTGATATTTATGATCTCGGCGACACCTTGCTGCTGGTAACGTCCGACCGGATTTCGGCGTTCGATGTGATAATGAACGAACCGATACCCGACAAAGGTTTTGTGTTGACCCAGATTTCGGCCTTCTGGTTCCGCCTGATGGAAGACATAGTTCCAAACCATATTATTTCCATCGATGTTGCTGACTACCCCGCCGAATGCCGGCCGTACGCGGATATTCTCGAGGGTCGATCGATGCTGGTCAAAAAGGCGACGCCGCTGCCGGTTGAATGTATCGTGCGCGGGTATGTTTCCGGTTCGGGGTGGAAGGATTACAAGGCAACCGGCAAAATCAGCGGCATTACGCTGCCGGTCGGGCTGAAAGAGTCAGATCGCCTGCCGGAACCGATCTTCACCCCTTCCACGAAAGCCGATCTCGGCGCTCACGATGAAACGATCACGTTTGAAACAATGGTGGAACTCTGCGGCCGCGATCTGGCAGAAAAGGCCCGTGATTATACCCTGAAAATCTACACCCGTGCCCGAGACCTGGCCGACAAAAAGGGGATCATCATTGCCGACACCAAGTTCGAGTTCGGTGTGTACGAAGGTGAGCTGATCATCATTGATGAGTGCATGACCCCGGATTCAAGCCGGTTCTGGCTGAAGGAGGGGTATCAGCCGGGCGGCCAGCAGCCGAGTTTCGACAAGCAGTTTTTGCGGGATTACCTTGAAACCCTCGACTGGGGTAAATGTGCCCCGGCGCCGGTACTGCCGCAGGAAATTCTGGACAAGACAGCCGATAAATACCGTGAGGCGCTGCAGCGGATTGCCGGAATAACGGTGTAGAACCCGCTCGATACGACCGATCAGGAGGCGGGCAGTTGCTGTTCCGCCTCTTTTTTTGTCCGGTTGGCTTGACTGTGCATATTCGTACGGTAGAATGTTGCTCATTACGTATCTATTCAAAAGACGGGGGAGTAATTCACGATGAAACTGGAAGAAATCAAGGCAATTGCTAAACAGCACGACATCAAGGTCGGCAAACTGAAAAAGGCTGAACTGGTGCGGGCCATACAATCGGTTGAGGGGAACGATGCCTGTTTTGAAACAGGTCGGGCTTCCGGATGCGGTCAGGCAGAGTGTCTCTGGAGAGATGACTGTAACTGATACCGGACGGAACAGAGGGGCTGCTTACTGCCGGGGCGCATTAACTGCGCCCCGGCATTTATTTTTTCAGGGAGTGCCAGCTTTGAGAAATGTCCCCAGCTCCATATCGACTTTGGAGATATGGTTCAGCAGCCATTTCAGGAGCAGGTTGTTGGTCTCTACGACATGGTGAGTGGATACCCCCTCGTGTCGGGTTTCCGTCTTCAGCTTGTTAAGCTGATCAATGAAATAGAGGTGTTCCGACTTATGGGCCTCATAGGCCGGATAACGGTGCAGTCGCTGAAGCGCTTCCTCGTGGTTGAAATGAGTTTGCACATATTCCTCCAGAAACGTCTGCAACTCCTTTAGCTCTTCAACACCCTTGCCGTTCTGGCACGCAGTCAGCAAGCCGTCAAAGCGATGCAGAAGCTCCTTGTGCTGATTGTCAATGACTGGGATGCCTATTGATAATGACTCTCTCCACTGTATGCCCACGATGTTCCCTTTCCGTTCCGGATTCAATTTGTGATCTGTTTTGTAACCGTCTGTTTTTTGGTTTTCGGGTTCTGTTTCTTATTCTGATCTTTCATGCGCTCCGCCATTTTCCGCAAACGGTCGTCGACAAGCTGGTAAACCGACCCCTTTGAAAATTTCCCGTTTTTGCCGCGTTGCCCCGCCCTGAAGCCGGTGAGGATTTCGATCCCCTGCTCGATCGTATCCACGCTCCAGATATGGAACTTCCCGTCAGCCACCGCCTTGACGACATCCTCGTGAAGCATTAGATGACGTTCGTTCGATTTCGGAATCATGACCCCCTGTTCTCCGTTCAGCCCCTGGGCGCGGCATACAGCAAAGAACCCTTCGATCTTGTGGTTGACGCCCCCTATCGGCTGCACCATGCCGCGCTGATTGACGCTGCCGGTCACCGCTATCCCCTGTTTGACCGCAACTCCTGAAAGAGCCGACAGGAGCGCGTAGAGTTCGGTGGATGAGGCGCTGTCCCCCTCGATGCCGTCATAGGACTGCTCGAAACAGATCGATGCCGACAGCGACAGCGGCCGTTCTGCCGCAAAGGTCCCTCCCAGGTAGCCGGTCAGGATCAGAACCCCCTTGTCATGGATTGGGCCCGAAAGCTTTACTTCCCGCTCGATGTTGACCATGCCGTCCTGTCCTGCATAGACCGTCGCGGTGATGCGGGTCGGGCGGCCGAAAGTGTGGTCGCCGAGGCCGATGACCGAGAGGCCGTTGATCTGTCCGACTACCGCCCCGGAGGTATCGACCATGATGGTGCCGTCCTCGTACAGTTCCTGCATCCGCTCCTCAATCCGGTTGACACGATAGAGGCTTTCCTCGGCGGCGGCACGGACATCGTCGCCGTTGATGATGGCCCGACCGGCTTTCGTGGCCCAGAAACTTATTTCGCGGATGAAATCGGCAATTTCCATGAATTGGGATGAGAGCTTGGACTGGTCGTCCGTCATGCGTGCGGCATGTTCGAGCAGGGCGGCGACTCCGCTTTTGTGGAACGGCAGCAGCCCCTCCGTACGGCAATGGCTGGCGACAAACAGGGAATAATCGTTCATGATCTCCGGGGTCCGGGCCACACGGCTGTCAAACTCCGCTTTAACTTTAAAGAACTTGCGATAGTCCGGGTCAAGGTGGAAAAGGAGGTAATAAATCCAAGGGGTGCCGATCAGCACGATCTTGACTTGCATCCGGACCGGTTCCGGTTTGAGTGAAACCATCGTCATGAAACGGTACTGCTCCAGAACATCTTCGATTCTGATCTCGCTGTTGCGGATGCTGCGCTTCAGGGAATCCCAGACGAAAGGGTTCATCAGCACCTCACGGGCATCGATGACCAGATAGCCGCCGTTGGCGCGATGCAGGGCTCCGGAGCGGATCATGGTGAAATCGGTCACCGCCACGCCGCCGTACTGCATGACGTGCTCTATTCGCCCGAAGAGGTTGTTGTAGGTCGGGTTTGACTCGAACACCACCGGAGCACCGTCCGTGTCCTTGTTGTCCACCAGTACATTGACCTGATAGCGGTCAAAGGTCGGCTCCTGACGCGGCAGCTTGATACCGGGAATCTGCGGTTGGGTAGTCTGCGGCTTGAAATCATCCAGGGTGTTCAGTATATCCTCCTGGACGGACTCCAGGTAGCCGGTTACCTTGTCCAGATCGCGGTATTTTTCCCGCAACGGATCAAGGCGGTGCCCCAGGCAGGACATTCCGACATCCCGGTCGGCCTGTGACAGGGCGTCCTTTGTTACCTTTTCCTGCTCGCGCACCTGGCGGAGAACTTCATTCAGCTGTTCCGTCAGTTCCTTACCCTGCTTCTCCAGTTTTGCGCGTTTTTTTTCGTTGAGGGCATCATATTCTTCCTGGGTATAGTTCCGCCCGGCTTTCTGTGGTACGATCACAAGTCCGGAGACGGTTCGTTGCAGTGAGAATCCGACCTTTTCGGCCGCCCTTTCCAGGCCCTGGAATAGTTCGTTCGAAGCCGCCTGGTAGCTCTCCAGCAGTTCGGCACGCCTGCTTTCATATTCGCTGCTTTCAAGCGCCTTGGGGATATCCTTCCTGAAGGCCTCGATCAACTCCTTCATGTCTGCCGCCAGCTCGCTCCCCTTTCCGGCAGGAAGATCGAGTGAAATAGCGGAATCGGAATCCTTGAAATTATTGACATACACCCAGTCGTGGGGCTGCGGTTCGCTCTTGGCGCGTTTGCTGAGGATGCTGGCAATGGTGGATGTACGGCCGGTACCGGTTTCACCGGATACGTACAGATTGAAACCGGCGCCTTCAACTCCCAGGCCGAATTCAATAGAGCGCAGCGCGCGCTTCTGGCCGATGGCATCATTGAAATCGGGAAGCTCCGCGGTAGTTTCGAAGCCGAGAAGGTCCGGATCGCAGTTCCAGCGCAGTTTGTCAACAGGTATGAGGCGGCTTTCGGACATCAAGGTCTCCTTAAAGAAAGTTCAAAGCGGTATTGTGTAAAGAGGATGCGGATATGTCAAGCTGAAAGCGAGGCGAGTGCCTTCGATACGGCTTCGCGGATGTCAACCCGCTCCGGAAGGGAGGCTGCGAGCGCAGGGATATACCCCCGTTCGCGCAGCAGCCTGCGGGACGTGGCGCTGGTAAGGTCGTAGGCCCATGAAATCTGCAGCAGCGTGAAATCATTGAAACAGGCGATGGTTTCAAGGTGGACGATCGAGCCGGAGTTCAGTGCCGCGATGCAGGGGGCGGAGACCATTCCGGGAAGGTCGGGCAATCCAAGCGATGCCGCCGAGGCCCGCTCTTCCGGCGGTTGTGCCTGCAGTTCGACGAATACGCGCCAGATATCCAGCTTGTCGGCGTCCCGGATCAGGTTGATGTACAGCCTGGTGGGTGATTTGACCTTGGCGGGGGGCGAGAGCAGGTTGTGAAAGCGTACCGCCTCCTCTATCAGGACCACTTCGGCCGGATCAAACCCCGCCAGAAGGTTTTCTTCATGGATGACATCGATGGCAAGGCGTGCATGGTTGTCCGAGTCGCTGTCTAAGTAGGTGCGCCAGCGACGGTACTGCGGGAAGCGCCCGACATCGTGCAGCAGGGCGACAGCAGCGGCTATGCGTGATTCATTCTCCGAAAGATCCTCGCCCTCAGCCAGCTGCGCCATGGCCTCGCATACTTTCCACGTATGCTCAATTTTGAGCCGGATATTTTTTACGCCTTCAGCATCGGTAGCCAGAAACGGTTCGACATAGCTGTCAAACCAGGAAAATAGATCATCAAGTTGCGATTTTTTCATGCTGTAGCGCTTCTCCGTCAGGATTGAAATTGTCTGCATAATACTGTACCGTGTCGCGATGTCAATCAATCCCGCGAGGAACCAGATGCAGATGTCACTTCTTGAGAATTCCGACCCCCGTCAGGAAGCTGAAAACAGGGCTAAAGAACTCCATGCCCTGCTCGACTACCATAACCGGCTGTACTACCAGCTGGATGCACCGGAGATCGGCGATGCCGAGTATGATGCAATGTTCCGCGAACTTGCGGCCCTGGAGGAACGCTATCCCGAACTGGCGAGTGCCGATTCCCCGACGCAACGGGTTGGTGGAGCGCCGGTCGGCCGCTTCAGGACGGTTACACACCAGTTGCCGATGCTTTCCCTTGAAAATGCGACCAATGATGAGGAAATCAGGGCAAAGCTAGATGCCAGGATAAGGAAGGAGCTCGGACTGGCGGAAGGTTCATCGGTACCGTACATGTGCGAGCCCAAGATGGACGGCCTGGCGGTCGAGCTGGTCTACGAAAATGGGACGTTGACTGTCGCATCTACCCGTGGTGACGGAGTCACGGGCGAAGATGTGACGCAGAATATCAGGACGCTGCGCGGTCTGCCGCTGCGGCTGACCGGCGAAGGGGTGCCTGCACTGCTCGAAGTCCGCGGAGAAGTGTATCTCTCGCTGGACGCCTTTCAGAAGATCAATCGCGACCGGGAGGAGAATGGCGAACCGCCCTTCGCCAATCCCCGCAATGCCGCCGCCGGTTCGCTGCGGCAGCTTGATTCGCGGATAACGGCTCGGCGGCCGCTTTCGATGTATTGCTATGCACCCGGCCGCGTTAATGGTGCTTCGTTTTCATCTCAGCACGAATTTTTGGACACTGCTGCCGGATGGGGACTGCCGGTCAATCCGCTGGCCCGCAGGGTGGAGGATGTTGACGGGGCGGTAGCCTACTACCGTGAATTTTTGGAACGTCGGGAAATGCTCCCATACGAAATCGACGGAACGGTTGTCAAGGTGGATTCGTTTGCCCTCCAGCGCGAGTTGGGCGAAAAGAGCCGTTCGCCGCTCTGGGCGATTGCCTGCAAATTTCCGCCGCGCCAGGCAGAAACGGAGCTGGAGGGCATTTTACTATCGGTCGGCCGTACCGGTGTCATCACTCCGGTTGCCCAGCTCAGGCCGGTCGAAATATCCGGCGTGACCGTTTCCCGCGCTACGCTGCACAATTGGGACGAACTGGCGGCCAAGGATATCCGGATCGGCGACACCGTCGTAGTTGAACGTGCCGGTGACGTTATTCCGGCAGTGGTCAGGGTGGTCGTAGAATGCCGGAACGGTTCCGAGCTGATAGTACCGCCGCCGCAGACGTGCCCGGAGTGCGGCTCTCCCGTTGTCCGGATAGCCGATGAAGTCGCGCTGCGCTGTATGGGAATCTCCTGCCCGCCGCAGATTCGCGAATCGATCAGACACTTTGCTTCGCGCGGCGCCATGGATATTGAAGGGTTGGGGGAGAAAGCCGTCGAACAGCTCCTTTCACTTGGCCTGGTCCACACTGTTGCGGACCTCTATCGGCTTACCAAAGACGATTTCATGCTCTTCGAGCGTATGGGGGAAAAGTTGGCCTCCAATCTGCTGGCTGCGCTTGAGGCCAGCAAAACCTGCGATCTGTCCCGTTTTGTTTTTGCACTCGGGATCCGTCATGTCGGCGAACGCACCGCCAAAGCTCTGGCCCAGGCGTTTGGCAGTCTTGACGATCTTGAACGGACAACGGTCGAGGAGCTTGTCTCCGTACGCGATATCGGGGCAACCGTTGCCCAGAGCATCGTCACGTTTTTCAACAATCCCGGCAATCGTGCCGTTATCGGCCAGTTGCGGGAGCTGGGCGTATGTCCGGCGGCGGTAGCCAAAACGGTCGGAGGGCGTCTGAGCGGCCGTAATTTTGTCTTTACCGGAACCCTGACCCGGTTCAGCCGTGATTATGCCAGAAAACTGGTAGAGGATCAGGGGGGAAATGTGGTAGGGTCTGTTTCGCGAAAAACGGATTATGTCGTTGCAGGAGATGATGCAGGCAGCAAGCTGACCAAAGCCCGGGAACTGGGCATCGCTGTACTTGGCGAGGAAGAATTCCTGAATCTGCTGGAAACGTCCTGACGAGAGGAGTCATTTGTGGAAAAAGTAACAATGATGATAAAAGCCCGCAGGCTTTTCAAGGATGTCAGCGATCTGCCGACGATTCCGGCCATTGTGTCCAAAGTTGCCTCCATGCTCGATAACCAGGAGGCAGACCCGGATGAAATAGCTGACCTGATTCTGTCCGATCAGGTTCTGGCCGCCAGGGTGATCAGGGTTGTCAACTCCCCTTTATATCGCACCAACAGCCAGATTACGTCGGTCAAGCGCGCCCTTCTCTTTCTTGGCTTCAAAAGCGTGCGCGAGATGATCCTGACCAGTTACTTCGTTGACGGTTTCAGGGAGAAGGAACAACCCTTCGACATGAAGATGTTCTGGATGCACTCTTTCAGTGTGGGGGCCATTTCGCGGCGCATCGCGCGCCAGGTTGATTATCCGGATGTGGAAAAGGCGTATCTGGTCGGCATTCTCCACGACATTGGCAAAGTTTTTCTGGGGCATTACTGCAAGGACGAGTACGGCCAGATGCTGGCCAGCATAAAAAACACCAGCTTCACCACCTACGAGGCCGAATATGAGTATTTCGGCACCACCCACTGCGAAGTCGGGCTCTGCCTGGCCCAGCGCTGGAACTTTCCGTCGATGTACTGTGACGTAATCTCCTACCACCACTCCTCGGAAATGGCCACGGAAGACCCGCTGCTGACGGCTATCGTGTCCTTGGCCGATTTTTACTGCCTGTCGCACAGCTCTTCCGACAGCGTCGCCCAGGCGAGCATTCCGGGACGGTCGGAAGAGAATGCCTGGAAAGTATTTAAACAGCTTGCTCCGGATGTATCAGCATCAAGCCTTGAGCATTTCCTGTCGGATCTTGATGAAGAATATGAAGTTATCAGCCAGGAAGTCGATCTGCTGTTCAATACCATGACCGCCTGATCAGCAGACTCCGGAGGTAACCAATGTCAGAAAAGACGTCAGTCTCCTGTGCCAGGTGCAGTTCGGTATGGCAGAATCTCGGGACCACAAATTGCTGGAGCGGCGATCCTTCCCAGGCGCCTCCCAGGCCGGGCAACTGCCCGTCTGAAACTTATGAAGATGTGGTAAAGGAATCGTTTGAAGAGTACCGGGGTGACAGCGAGGATGCGAAGATCGCTTTCGTGGCGGCCCGGGTCGAAGGGCTCTGCTATCAGCCGGTGCCGGGGAGTGATGCGGTCAATGCCCGCTGGACGCGGGTGGAGGATACGATCGCCTTTGCAAAGCTGATGGGGTACAGGAAAATCGGCATGGCTACCTGCATCGGCCTGCTCGATGAGACCGAAAGGCTGTCAAAAATCCTGACGGCACAGGGATTTGAGCCGGTCAGCGTCTGCTGCAAGGCCGGCAGCATCGACAAGCTTGAACTTGGGTTGACCGAGGCGGACAAGGTCAGGCCGGGAACTTTCGAGCCAGCCTGCAATCCGATCGCCCAGGCCGAAATATGCAACCGGATGGGAACCGACATGAACATCATCGTCGGCCTCTGTGTCGGCCACGACATGCTCTTCAACAAGCACTCCAAGGCTCCGGTGACAACCCTGATCGTCAAGGACCGCGTTACCGGCCATAACCCGATCGCCGTGCTGTACGGGCAAAACTTCTATTACAAACGGCTGCAGAAACAGGAAATGAAGTTCTGACGGTTCCGGCTCTTTAAGATATAATCACAGCACGCGGTAATATGTCTTTGTTTCGTACTGATCCCACGCTTTCGGCCGGGACCTCTCAATGCCGTTCTGCGTGTCATCCGATTCAATCCTTACCTGCCGCCGGTTTCTTTGGACAATCCCTGCCGAAAGCGATTGTGCCGTAGCCGGTTAAATGCCGTAGGGCGGGAAAAGCGTTCCGCAAAAAAAACTAATGTGACTAAACTTATGTATCTCCGCTTTGGTATTGAGATGTCACTCCCCCTTTTTTTCTACAATTTAAATAAATAGATGAGACGCGCGCACGCTGCGTGACTTCCGACTCATGCCGCCCCGGAACGTTTTTTGCGTATTTAAAATCCGTACATGAATGTTATCTTACAGTTTGACTACAAGGTTCAATCGACTTGAAATCGTACACACGTTCGCGCGTTTGTTTGCCATGCCGGCTCCATATTCCACTGGTAATCTTCATTGCATTTTTATTAGCCGCCTGTGCGCACACCAAGTCAACATCGATTGCAACCAGAATACTCTGGCCGGCGCCTCCGGCTGTTCCACTGCTGGAATTCAAGGCGCTTTATTACGCAAGATCGAGCATACTGAGCCCCCGGTTTCCACTGTTTCCAAAGGCCTTGAAAGGTTCAGATGAAATTGCAATCAGCCGGGCTTCCGGTGTTGTCTCGGACGGCCATGGCAGGATATATGTGTCAGACTCGATTCAAAGAAATATTATTATCTTTGATTTCTCTTCCGGGAGTGTTCGCTTTCTGACACATGAAAATATTTTCGACAAACCGACAGGTATGGATATTGGCCCTGATGGGCGGCTGTATGTCGCCGATGTAGGAAAAAAGAGGGTGCTGGTCTTTGACGGCGACGGGACCTATCTGACCAGCATCGGCGATGAAAAACTATTGCAAAGACCGATGAATGTCGTGGTAAACGCCTCCCTGGGGCGCTTATACGTATCCGATGCACGTAAACACGTGATAGTTGTGTTCAACCTTCAGGGTAAATTTCTGTTTCAGTTCGGCGGTCCGGGGCGAGGCGACGGGAAGCTGGCAATGCCCCACGGCATCAAGTTCGACAAGAGCGGGAAGCTGTATGTCGCTGATATGCTGAATTCCAGGATACAGGTGTTTGACCCTGATGGGAGATTTATAGCGTCAATTGGCGACCGCCCCCCATACCAGCTGGAACTGGAGTACCCGCGGGACATTGCCTTCAGCAGCGACGGCAATCTTCATATTATCGATATCAAGCGGGCATTACTGGTCAGCTGCGAGCCGAGCGGTAAACTGCTGCTTGTTACGGGCGGCGGCGAACATACATCCAATCCTTTAGGGCTTTCCAGCCCTACCGGTATTGCTATTGACCATGACGACACTATCAATATAGTCGACCAGCTCAACAACCGGCTGACTTTATGGCAATATTTGGGAACAGCCTCGGGGCGCTATGCAGTGGCTGGAAGTGATTCACCGGTAAAATGATGCCAGTTACATGATGTCTGGGGGGAAGTAATGAAAATAGTGATAACAATACTGATGAGTGCTGCTTGTTATGCGTCGATGCCGGGTGTTGCTAATGCAGACAGTGTCGTCGGCTCTAAACACGATTTTTCCGGTTTTGGTGTTTCTCCCTGCGGAGTTTGCCATACCGTACATGATGGGTTGGGGGGGCGTGGGTTGATGAATCCCGGCTTCGGAGCATTTCCGTCGATAACAAAGGTGTATTCCAGTGCCACAAAAATATACAATGCCGATATTGCCAGCATAAACAGGAGTGACGCCCCGCTCTGCCTTGCCTGTCATGACCAGGCCACTGTCAACAGTAATGCAGCTCTCGCGACAGTCAATCAAAAGTTTATCGATCGGGGAGATCCTTCTGTTTACATCAACACGGATCTTTCAAACGATCACCCGGTTGGTTTCGACTTCGACCCTTCAATCTCCCCGGCAAAAATAAAGGCTCCTGCATCGGCTCATGTAACATTCGGACCAAGTCGTAAACAGATGTGGTGCTCAACCTGCCACAATGTTCACAATAACCAGTTCGGCAACTTTCTTGTCATGTCAAACAGCGGTTCAGCACTATGTTTGGATTGTCATATCAAATAGAAATGCAGCGTGAGCTTTATAACGCGATCCGCAGGGAATTACCGCCGGTTCGGGTGTGCTCCCTGCACGCGGCGACGAATGCCCCGGCTATGCCCGGATTGCTGCCGAAATGCAGATGAATGTATGACCCAAGGCAGTTGCGTATCCTGAAACCTTCCGCGCCCAAGACAACCCCCTGCCGTGAAACCTGATAACAGTGCTCCACCCCTTCCGGCATCGTGCCGATCTCCGAGTAGTGAAATTCATGTCCCCGGGCAACAGACCCCGATGTACCTATTGCGACTTTTTCTGTCAGCTCCACCTCCCGGTAGCCGAGTGCCTTGCGGCTTGGCAGCATCCGGCAGCGTACCGGAAATACCCCCACAAAATCTGCCGATTCCTGATTTCCTGACGTTTCCATCCCCTCCGAGAGATAGACAAATCCGCCGCACTCCGCATACACCGGCATATCCGCCTCCACAGCCGCCCGGATGGATTTTTTCATGCTGACGTTTTTGTCCAGCTGCCCGGCAAAAAGTTCGGGGAAGCCGCCCGGAAGGTAGATGCCGTGGATACCGTCCGGCAATGCGGCATCATTGATCGGAGAGAAAAAGGCCGGTTCCGCCCCCGCTTCCCGCAGCAGGCGGAGGTTGTCCTCGTACATGAAGCAGAACGCGGCGTCGCGGGCTACGGCGATTCTGACCGGCGAAATCCCCTCCAGCCCCCCATTGTTAAAGGGGGGAGCAATTCCGTCACCCCCCTTTGCAAAAGGGGCGCCCTCTGGGGCATAAAGGCAGGGGGGGATTTCCAGCCCGGCCAGCCGGTCCAGGTCCAGGCAGCGCTCCGCCATATCCGCCAGACTGGCGATAAAACCGTCGGAAAGCGGGTTGTCTTCTGCCGTCACAAGCCCCAGGTGGCGCGAGGGGATGAGCAGCGACTCATCGCGGAGGATGCAGCCGAAACAGGTTATTTCGGGGCAATGGGCGGCAAGAGCCTCTTTCAGCAGTGCGGCATGGGAGTCACTGCCGACGTTGTTGAAAATGACCCCGGCCAGCCTGACCTGGGGATCAAATCCGGCAAAGCCTTTGACCAGGGCCGCTGCACTGGCAGCCATGCCGCGGGCATTCACGACCAGCACGACCGGTGCCCCGGTGATGGCGGCAATCTGGGCGCTGCTCCCTTCCCGGGACGACGCGCCGATGCCGTCGAAGAGTCCCATGACGCCTTCAATGACGGCGATCGTTTTCCCGGCTTCATTGCCGCGGTCCGTCATACCGGACAGAAAAGTCTGACTCACGAACTCCTCGCCGCACATCCAGCCATCGAGGTTGATCGAAGGGCGGCCGGTAACAAGGCGGTGGTAACCCGGATCGATAAAATCCGGCCCGCACTTGAAGGGAGCCACCGCTGCCCCACGCCGCGCCAACCCGGCCATAATCGCGAGGCTGACCGTAGTCTTGCCGCTGCCGCTCTGCGGGGCCGCTATAAGGAACCCGTTCATACTGCTCATCTCAGCGACCTCCTGGCTCCGCCATACTGGAAAAACGCAATCAGGTGGAACTCATCCTTGTCATAACCCCTGGGGAAGCCTCCCACCGGTCCAATGGTACGCAGGGTGCGCAGAACCTCCTCATCCAGAATCCGGGCACCGGAACTCTCCAGCTGCTGGATGTTGGTGATCTCGCCCCGTCGGTTGAAGGTTATCCGGACCGGCGTAATACCTTCAATTCCCTTTATGGCAGCCTCCTGCGGGTAGCGCCACACACCGTAGACAGCCCCTTCGAAACGGCGCAGGAACGAACCGAACATGATATCATCGCTGTTCAGAAAGCGGGTGTCTCCCTCTGCGATGTCGCTTTCAAACTTGCGCCGATAGCTGTCCTCCAGTTTTGCCAGACGGTTGGCGCCGGGAAACAGTTGCTGAGAGGTTGGTGTCTGGCGTGCCGTCTGCTGCCTGGGCTTCAGAAGTCCTGCAGCGGAAAAGCCGGGAACTGTCGGCTGCTGTTCCGGCATCGCCGGCGTTGGCGCGGCCTGCCTTTCAATCGCCTGCAGTTCCTTCGGTGCATCGCCTCGCGGTGCGCTCTCGGCCGGAACCCTGACCTGCTGCTCGGAGCGGCGTTTGGTCTCCTGCTGCCTCTGTTCCGGCGGCAGCACCGGTTCCGGCAACTGCTGCAGATCGATAAAGACCGGCTCTTTGGGAGGGGGAGGGGGGGGCGCCGGGTATAAATATAGAGCGGCAAACACCCCCAGATGAAGCATGAGGGAGATGCAGAGCAGGTAGAGAAACGATTTTTCTATATATCGATCAGGCATGGAGACAGGTCGTTTCGCTCTGCGGCACTGGTGCCGGGAAAGCGGTTATATGGTTATTTTCGGAGTTGCAGCTACCTGGATCGTTTCCTGTATATACTGGCGCCGGGAATCTGCCTGGGGTCCGGTTTCAGTGCGCAGGAACGAGAGCATCTCTTTCAGGCTTGTCAGGATATTATGCTCACCTTTGGGAAATTCCCTCGGGTCGAGTTCAAGTGTAATTGTGCTTTGATATTCGGTGCTGCGAAGGTGGTTCAGGAATCGGGTAAGCGGCAGAATCCCGTGCCCCGGAAGCAGGTGCTCGCGACCATGCCCATAGTCGGAAAAATGGATATTTCGAATGCGCCCCGATTCGTAGCAGAGGAAGAAATCATTGATGAAATTTGTTTTTCCTGAACCCATATGGGTGCAATCGAACGTCATGTAAAGGTTGTGTTCGCGGATAAAGTCTATCATCCGCTGCGTGCTGGAGAGAATATGGGGGTTGATCTTCCATTTTCCGACCCAGGGCATGTTTTCCATGGTAATGGTCACGTTCCCGCCCAGTCCGATTTCCTTCTGGAAGTCATGGATACTGTAAAGCCACCGCCAGAAGCCGATCTCGAACCCCATCCAGGAAGGGGGATGGAAATTGACCAGCGGGATGTTGCACTCAGCCGCAAGCTCCACGGAAAGCCTGAGCGAATCAATGATTCCCCCCCACCCGTCAAGTTCCATGAACGGAGCGTGAATGGAGTGAATCGCCGCGATCTTCTGAAGTGATTGCACCAGCTTGACGGAGTTGATCTTCTGGAAGTCCTGGTTGATGATCAATTCGACCCCGTCGAACCCTGACTCGGCCGCCAGTTCGAACACTTTCTGCAGCGGCAGGGTAAAAAGGCTTCCGGTTGAAAGCGACAGAATCATGAGGTTCTATTCCCCCATCCCGGAGAAAATAATTTCAACATGGCGCTGAATGACGGCCACCGATTCAAGGCCTTCCTTAAGCAACTGCAGTTGTTCAGCGGACAGCTTGTCCGGGTCGAGGCAGGCTGCCGCGCCGGTCTGCTCACCGACCCGGAAGGATTGTTCCCGAATCAGCCGCAGGTCGTGCAGGATATGCCAGGTTTTCAGCATCCGCTCCGCATGTTCAACATCCAGTTCGCCCCTTCTCAGCAGTTCATGGACCCGTTCGCAATTGCCGTCCGCTCCGATTTTTTTGATCAGGGCCAGCGCTGAAAGAGCGGCAGAAAGCGGCTGCAGTCCATGGTCAATAAGCCTGAACAGCCCGCGGTCGCTCCCGCTCCGTTCCAGCTTCAGCCGTCCCATGAGACTGAGGCCGTTTGAAAGCGCGGCCATCCGTACGATCAGGTTTGCCAGAGCCGGGCGGCTTCCACCCAGGGCGGTAATGCTGGTCTGCTTGAACTCCCGGACAAGCCGGTCGGCAGATGTTAACGGGTATTGGTCGACAAGGCGGCAGAGGTTGATGATCTCTTCATCCACCATGGGGCGAAACCCCTCTACACAGCGGTGAAACCAAGCTGTCAGGGTTCCCCGCCACTCTTCATTCTGCGGGGTGACGGCAGGGTCGACCGCCACTCCGGCCGCCTCAAACCCGGCATGGATATCCCGGCAGAACCGGTCGATGCTCTGCAGTTGGGATCCTTTCGCTTCGCCATGAACAAGCAGGATCTGCAGCCGGCAGAAGGGCGAGTATTCCGAGCGCCCGGCCGGGCCGACAGCAATCAGCGCCATCTCCGGAAGAGAAGCGGCATCCGGCCCGAGCCGTTCCGTCGCCCGGGCGATGATGGCATCGCTTGTCCGGTTCAGAAACCTCATGCTCAGCTGATAAAATGCGGGAACTGAACGGAATATGCCGAAATGGCGATACAGGTCGCTGTAGAAGGCGATGGTAAGTTCTTTCAGGTCATCTGGCGGTGCCGCGGCGGACACTCTCTCGGTCAGAATTTCCATGCGTTTCATGAGATCCCGGTGCGTAGCCAAGGAGGTTTCAAGTGAAGCGGAAGTCTCCGTAAACACGGATTCAGAGCTTCCGACCAGATCGGAAGCTGCCCGGTTCAGCAGTGCCTGCCGGTAAGCGACGGTAAAGTCCTCAACCGCCCGCCAGGTGGTGACGTCGTCACTCTTTGCATACAGCAGGGGATTCATCGGTTTTCGGGACAGTCATGCACATCACGGCTTACAAAGAGCCGGATGGAGTCGGATGGAGGCGCGGTCAGCAGCGAGGTGGCGATCATGACGATCATGACCAGCGGCGCACCGATAAATGCGGACGACGTGAGTGGAAACAGGTGCGAGACCAGCGGCAGGGTGTCGCCGGCAAGCAGCGGGGCGACGCTGATGACCAGTCCGGCCAGCATGCCGCAGATAACGCCGCTTGAATTGGCGCGGGGCCACCAGATGCCGAGCAGGAAGGCCGGGAATATCGTGTTGCCGGCAACTGCAAAGGCAAAGGCGGCAATCTCGGCGATCATCCCCCACGGCTGGAACGTCAGCGCCATCACGACAGCGGCAAGTACCAGGAAGCAGGCTTTTGCCGCGTAGACCTTGTCCTGTTCGGATGCATTCGGGCGGATCAGACGCGCGTAGATATCGAATGAAAATGAAGCGGAGCCGGTCATCAGCAGTCCGGCCGTTGTCGAAAAAGCGGCGCTCATGCCGCCTGCGGCAAGCAGACCGACTGCCCAGAGCGGCAGCCCTCCCAGTCCGGCAGCGGAGAGGACGATCATGTCGGCGGCATCGGCACCGCCGCTGTTAAGCGTCAGGCCGCCGCGCGCTTCAAATAGCCGTGCCAGTACGCCGTAGGCCGGTGCCGACCAGTAGATCAGGGCGATGAAAAACAGCCCCCAGACAACCCCCCAGCGCGCATCGCGGATACCGGGAACCATGTAGAAGCGGGAGAGCACGTGCGGCAGTCCGGCGGTGCCGAACATCAGGGAAAAGCAGAGTGCGAACCACTCGAACAGGGAGGTGCTGGCAAACGGCTCCGCCCAGTTGAAGCCGAACTGCTGCTGCAGTTCGGTGATGGCTGCCCCGTAGCCGAACTGGGGGAGAATCCAGAAGTAGCCCAGCTTGCGGGTCAGCAGCATCAGGGGGAGGATAAAGGTGATGATCAGCACGAAGTACTGCAGTTTCTGGTTGCGGGCGACTCCCAGGGCACCCGAGACGACAACAAATGATACGACCAGCGACGTTCCGACGAAAACCGCGGGGATATAGGCGATGCCGAACAGCCAGGAGACCAGCAGGGCTATGCCGCGAAACTGGGCGACACAGTAGATGATCGTGATGATGATCGAAATCAGGGCGGCCAGGGTGCGGGCAGCGTCGGACTCATAGCGGAACCCGACAAAGTCGGGGGTGGTATATTTTCCGAAACGCCTGATCTGCGTGGCCATCAGCACCAGCAGCAGCACATACCCCCCGGTCCACCCCACTACGTAGGCCATGGCAAAATAGCCCTTCAGATAAAACACGCCTGCCAGGCCGAGGAAGCTGGCGGCGCTCATCCAGTTGCTGGCGATGCCCGCCCCGATGCCGATCCGTCCGGTATAGCTGCCGCTGAATCCGTATTCCGATATCTGTTTGCTGCGATTGCGCAGCCCGGAAAGAATAAAGAGTGCAAACATGACCGCCACGATGACCAGCGGCACAAACTGTATCATTCCGTAAGCCATCTTATTCGTCCTCCCCGTTGACCGGCCTTATGCGGAAGCGGAGCGAGCCCTCCGTGGACTGAGTCGAATGACGATCCATCCAGATATTGAACAGCACGCAGAGAATGATGAACCAGAGCGGCAGCAACTGGCCGCTCAGCCAGAACTGGATCGGCAGATTGAAAAAAGTCAGCTCTTCGAGCAGCAGTTCGGAATAGTTTGCTTCCAGAAGATAGGCGAAGAGCTGGAATCCGACAATCGCGATCAGCCATCCCGACAGAACCAGTTTGATGACGCGTACCTCCGCCCGCATGGTTGCTCCGCGCGGTGTGAAAAAACTGAGGTCCTTCCCCGAAGATGTCTCGTCCATGATGCCCCCCGACTCGTAACCCTATGTTTTCCGGTAGTGAACGTAATAGATTGACTGTCCCATATCCAGAAAGCGACGCATGTATTTTGAAACCGGATACCCTTCCAGATGGTGACGGAATGTATCGGGAGCGAGCTGGTTGGCGAATCCGGGCTGCTCTGCCATAAACCCCGCGACATCCAGGCCGTAGTCGACAAAATCGGTGGCAAAGTAGAGTTCCGCTTCCGGCCGCATAAAGCGTGACAGGTAGGCGGCAAATCCGGAGTTGACCAGGCGCCTTTTCCGGTGACGCAGCTTGGGCCAGGGGTCGGGGCAGTTGATGACCACCATCCGGAGTGCGCCCGCCGGTATGCAGGCATCGATAAAGCTGCGCGCTTCGGCCCGCAGCACCCGCACATTGCTCAGCCCGGCCTTGTCTACCCTTTTGCAGGTTTTTATGCATCCTTTGTTGTAGAAATCAAGCGCGACAAAATTCAGGTCAGGGTGCAGAACCGCCATCTGTACGATGAAGTCGCCGACTCCGCAGCCTATCTCCAGAGCCAGGGGATTGTCATTGCCGAATATCTCGCTCCATGACGGGGCGGGGTCGGTATCCTCCCACGGCAGGAAAGTGGGGGACGTGTTAGGGATCAGCATCTGTTGGATATCCTTTGGTGAAAGTGCGTAACTATAGCATGTCTTGCGGTCCGGCGGGAGTGATTTTTATGGCAGCTCTGCTGTTTCAAACGGTGGAATTTGCAAGACAACAGGACCGGACTAGTGTATAAAAAGGCGCAAATATGTCTGATTTTATTGCACAATACCATATTCGGGAGCTGGCATGGCGGGTAATCGTGGTTTCACGCTGATAGAAGTCATAGTTGTCGCGGCGATCATTTCCATTTTGGCCGGCATCCTGGTGCCGATGATCTTCAACCAGATCGATGAGGCGAGGATAGCCAGGACACAGGCGGAGTGCAGGACGATTTCGACTTCTTTGCTCATGTTCCGGAAGGATACGGGAAAGTGGCCGTATTTCAGGCCGGGAAACTGTGCCGCAACATATCTGACGCTGCAGAGCGGGTCCGGTAACGACCCAGTTGACTCTTCCGGTGACTGGCAGATCAGCGCGAATGATATTGCTTTGGGAATCATGCTCAATCTGCCAGGAGTTACGCCTCCGGTAGATCAATCCTGTTACAACGGCAAAGCCAGGAGCTATCTGGCCGAAGACAAGCCGGACTCATGGGGTAACAAATATATTGTCAGCGTGTTCAATTTTGCTGATGATACGAAACCGGTGTGGGTGTTGTCCGCCGGGCCCAACGGCACTATTGAAACTGCCGTGGATGGCGCGGCTTTAGTGGGAGATGATGTTGGGGTACGCATAAAATAGTCGTTCGATAATTGAACCGTGCAGAATAAAAAAAGCCACCTTCGCAGGTGGCTTTTTTTAACTACTGAATGCGTACCGATAAACGCACAATTCCGGAGGAACCGGCGCCGAGGGTCCCGACCAGTGTCCATGTTACCGAGCCATTCCCCAGTCCGGCCGGGGGAGGGGTGTATGAGACGTTGCATGCGGTTATTCCGGCCGGCAGGGGACCGCATGATGCAGAATCGTAGGTAGTATATAGCGGGACGGTATCCGATACGACGATGTTTTGCAGCGTGGTAGTCACATTGGGATTGCTGTAGCCCACGTCATAGGTCACCAGGGTACCCGGTGATGCGGACATAACGCTGGGGGTCTTTGTGACCTGCAGCGGCAGGCGGCTGACGGTAAGGGTCGCGCTGTTGCTGGGTGGTCCGACTGTAGCTCCGGTCTGGTTGGTTGTAATGCCGCTGGCACTGTTCGGGTAACTCCCTGCGGCAGCGCTGGATACCGGGACGGTTATGGTGCAGCTGCCTGGTAATAGATTGGGCACAGTCAGGTTCAGGCTGGCGGTACCGGCAGCGAGTGCGGGCAAACTGATAACTCCGGCACAGGTCCCGCCGATGGTCGCCGGAGCGGCAACGGTGAATCCGGTCAAGGTGTCGGTAAAGTTTGCATTGGTTAGCGGGCTGCTGTTGGAATTGGTTATGGTGAACGTCATGGTCGACACGGCATAGACATCAACTGAAGACGGACTGAACGACGTTACTATGGTCGGCATGTTGAGTACTGTCAAGGTTGCTACGTTGCTGTTGGGCCCGACTCCGCCCCCCGAATAGCCCAAATTGGTGGAATTGTTATTGTAAGCGCCGGCGCTGGGTGCGGTGACCCGCACGGTAACGGTGCATGTGGCATTGTCGTTCAGCACACCTGCTATCAGCCTGAAGCCGGTGTCATTTGCTGCAATAAGGCCGGTAAGATTGTTATAATCTGCAATTGTTCCGCCGCAGGTGTTGCCCGTTACAAGCGGCGTTGCTATCCGCATCTGGGCGGGAGCCGCCGGCAGAAGATCCCTGAACGTCACTGCAGTTCTGTTTCCGCCGCTCTGATTGTTAAGCGTGAAGGTGATGTCCGAAGTCGCTCCCGCAGCGATGGTCGCCGGTGAAAATGCCTTGGATATGCCGATGCGCCCGACGGAAAGCGTTGCCGAATTTGAAACCGGTCCGATTGCAAGTGTCTGGGCCGTAGTCATGCCGGTAGTGGTGTTGGTGTAGACGCCGGCCGTACCGCTGCGCATATCGACCCAGATGGTGCAGCTGCCGTTGGCCGGGATCGTGATGCCTGAGAAGGTACGGTTTGTATAGTAGGTCCCTGCAACCTGGCTGCTTGGAATGATGCCGGTACAGGTCCCTCTGCCGGCGCCGATGTAGTTCTGGACAACATTGGTGGTGGTCAGGTTCGCCGGGAAATTGTCGGTGACAGCGCCTCCCGTTAATGCAACCGGATTCGGGTTGGTCAGGGTCAGTACCATCGTGGTGACACCGGTAGTGGTATCGATGGAATTGGGTATGAATGATTTACTGATGGTCGGCGCCTGCAGCACGTTGAGATATGCGGTGTCGGGAGGGCCCGGGGTTGCGCCGGTCTCCGTGCTGGTGGCACCGGTGATGGTATTGGGGTGGCCGCCGGCCGGGCTGGGAACCGAGCTGCCGATGCGGACGGTAATGGTGCAGCTGCCGCCTGCCGCCAGTGTCCCGCCGGAAAGTCCGACGACCGCCCCGCCCGCTGCTGCCGTGAGTGTTCCGCCGCACCCATTGGTTGTGGCAAGTGGCGTGTACACGGTCATGTTAGTCAGGTTATCCGTGAACGAGACACCGGAAAGCCCTGTGCCGCTGTTCGGATTCGTCAGGGTGATAGTCAGGGTCGAATAACTCGCTGCTACTCCCGCCTGTATCATGCCGGAAAAACTTTTTGCTATCTGCGGCGGAAACAGGACGGTCAACTGTGCAGGCGCCGACTGCGGCCCGGGCGCAGGAGTCTCGCTGCTGGAAACGCCGTTGGCGATATTGGTCTGAACCCCGGCAACAGTTCCGGTCACCTGGACCGTTGCCGTACAGCTGCCGGCCGCAGGGATCGTCAGGCCTGAAAGCGTAATGCTGCTGGTGCCGGCGTTGAGCGAGTTGGAGGAAACTCCTGCACAGGTGCCGCCCGCAACGCCTGTCGCGGCTATCTTCACGAGGCCCATGTTGTCGCTGAAGGTGGCGCCGGTCAGCGGTATGTTGCCCGGATTGGTGAGGGTGAACGTCAATGTGCTGACGGCACCCGGTGCGATCGTCGCCGGCAGGAACCCCTTGGCAATGGTCGGTGTTCCGGCAACCACCAGGGAGGCGGTGTTGGAATTCGGGCCCGCACCGCTCTGGGTGCTGGTGATGCCGGTGACGGTGTTGGCATGGCCGCCCGCAGAGCTCGCGGTACTGCTGGTGACCTGAACCGTAATCGTGCAGGTCAGTCCGGCGTTGAGCGAGCCGTTTGCCAGGGTTATGCTGCCGGAGCCGGCTGCCGCCGTCAAGGTGCCGCCGCAACTGCTGCTGAAGACCGACGGCGTGGCGACCTGCATGCCGGTCAACGTATCGGTGAAGGCGATGCCGGTCAGGTTGGTAGTGCCCCCGTTGGCGACCGTCAGGGAAAGGGTGCTGATGGCTCCCGTCTGGATCTGGGCAGGAGAAAAAGCCTTGGTGACCGAAGGCGCCTGTACCGCCGCCTGGTTCAACGTGGCACTGGCCGGTGCGGTGTTGGTAATGTTGCGGGTGTTGGAGAGCGCCCCGGCAGGTACCGTATTGGTGTAGTTGCCGGCAATCGCGAACGTCACATTGACGGATACCGTGCAGCTCCCTCCTGCCGGGATCACTCCGCCGGTAAGGGCGACCGATGAACCGCTGCCCGCCGCTGTCACGGTGCCGAAACAGCCAGCTCCGGCTATCGTTCCGTTCGGGGCAGCGGTGTTGGTGAGTCCGACAGGATAGCTGTCCGTAAAAGCGGCGTTATTCAGCGGGACGCTGTTGGCGTTTGTTATGACTATTGATAGCGTACTTGTCCCGCCGGGAGTTATGCTGACAGGCAGAAATGATTTAGCTATCGTTGCCGGGGCCCATACTGTCACATCCTCCTGGGTAGAAGATGCAGAGTTGTAGTTGCTCCCCGGTACGGTGCCGCCGCCGGTGTAATAAAGGTCGCCCGGCGATACGGCTGCCGCCGCCCCGGGGCTTCCGGCCGAGGGGTTGTTGTACGAAACGGTGCCCGGGTTCTGGTACGTGTTAAGCGTTGTGCCGACCGGGATGTTGACGGTGAACCTGACGGTGACCGACCCGCCGCCGGGGATGGAAAAGGATCCCCAGGCCGGGGAGGTGGCACCCGCTGCCGGATTTACCCCTCCTGTCCGCACGGCACCTCCGGTAAGGGTGATGCTGTCGGTGGAGGCAAGCGTGAACGGGGAGGGGAGGCCGGGGAGCACGTCGGTGAGAACGACACCGGTGGCGGTTCCGTACCCCGATGCGTTGGCGACGGTTAGGACGTAGCCTGTCGTGCCGCCCCGGACGGTCTCGGCTTTGGTCGTAGTCTTGACAGCCGTCAGAAGCGGGCTGCAGAGGGCGTTGGAACCGGCACCGGGAATGTCCACCGGCTGCAGCGCGTAAATCCGGTATCCCCCCGATGAGGCGGTCGAACCGTACTCGGCTGTTGATGTGGGGCTGGTCGCGGTGGTGCCGTTCGTGCCGGCCTGGACGTTGATCGCCACTCCGGCGGCGGTGGTAAGGGCAACAAAACCGCCGCTGCCGCCGCCTCCTGGGCCGTGAGGAGTCCCTCCGCCGGTGTTGGTGCCGCCATTGCCTCCGCGAGCGTTGATCGTCAGCGTGCCGAGGCTGCCGCCGTTGTTGGTGGCAAATACCAGTACAGCCCCTCCGGCTCCGCCTCCACCGCTGGCGTCATTAAGTATGCTGTTGTTGGCATGGGTGCCGTTGGCGTTGATGGTACCGGTGCCGCTGACGGTTCGTGCCCGGATGATGACGATACCGCCTCCGGCGCCGCCGCTCGCGGACAATCCGCCCGGCGTGCCGGTATTGTTGTTCATGGAGCCGGCGCCGCCTCCGCCCCCCAAGGTCAGCAGTCCCGGACCCATGGGGACCGAGTAGCCGCCGAAACCGCCAGTCATGGAGCCGGGCGGGGTGCCGGGGGTCCAGCCGTAGCCGCCCATGCCGCCGACAGCGTAGGCGCCTCCGCCACCGCCACCGGTATTCTGATCATTGGCGGTCGGGTTGCCGTCCGAGCCACCCCCGCCGGCATTGCCGGGGGCGCCGCGGGCGCGGCTGCCGTTCGGGTACCCCTCGACACCGGTGTCTGTCGAAGCGCCCGCATTATTCGTTATGTAGTTTGCGGGAGTTCCGGCTGTCGGAGTAAACACATATCGGGGCGTTCCAGCAATCCCCTCACCCTTGCTGCCGTTCGGGTTGCTTGCCGCGGCGGTGCGATAATCACTGGCGTTGAATCCTGCCGCACCGCCAATCGACCTGCCGGCGCCGCCCCGGAAACCGCGGCCGCTGACCTCGATGGTGCTGCCGCCCCACGAGAGGTTGCCGGCAACGTCGAAGGCGACCACTCCGCCGGTAGCACCGTTCCACGGTACCGCAACATAGACGGTGCCGCCGCCGAAAGCTGCAGAGGAATATTGGGGAGTGCGGATGACCTGGAATCTTCGCTGCCCGTACAGTCCCGCAGCAGCATTCCGGTAGCCGTTCTGCAGCGGCGCAGTGATGGTGATGGTCGCGCCCGCAACCGAGCTGACTACGGAATACTCATAAACTCCGGAGTTGTTCAGGTTCGTGTAGCCGGTGCCCGGGGCGCTCCCTCCGTAGGAGGAAGTGTTGCTGCTGTCGAAGTCGGCATCCTGCATCTGTATCACCATGATCAGGTCGCCGGCGGCGATGGGTGTTGACGAACCGCCGGAGGAGGTGTCGATGGCGCCTACGGTAATGGAAGTAGATCCGGCCGCTGCACTCACGCCGGGATAATAGCTGTTGACGATGCCGCTGATGGCTGCCGGACCGTCAACGCCCGGATTCGAACAGACCGCCGCAAAAACGGGGTGTGACATACCTGCAACAAACAGGCAGGCAAGAAAACATATGAGTGAGCAGTAGCGAATCATTTCAATCCCTCAAAGTACAGAATCCAACATTCATCATTGTTTGTTGATCCATCCCGCCGCATCCTTGATCGTCTGCTGGTCGAACTTCATCCTGAACCGCACATACGGTCCCTGGGCGGTGTAGGCGGCGCTGGAGAAGTCCTTGTCCTCGAAGCCCACGACGTTGTACCCCAGGCTGACCCAGGCGTTTTCGACGATGTTGTACCCGGTAGAAGGGCCGAAGCTGTAGGCGAACTGGCCGCCGTGCCATGAGTGCAGCACGCTGCCGCGCAGCCCGATATCCCACTTTTTGGTGATGTCGTAGCGTGCCTCAACACCGATGTGGTCGGTGAATCCCCCGTAACTTCGGCCGCCGATCGTGTCCCTGACGAATTTGGCGCCGTGCTGGAGTGATACCTGCAGCTGCTTGCGAGGCCGCCAGTTGGCATTCAGGTTGTTGACCAGCCGCCAGGAGGTGCTGTCGGGAGTGCCGCCGCCTTTCTGGGTGTCGATATAATAATCCAGGCGGTTCAGCAGTATCCAGTTGGTGCGCGGCGGACGGAACACCAGCCCGTAGCGCAGGTTCGCCTGGGTCGTGTCGATGCCGGTTGCCGCAAAGGTCTGGTAGATCTGGCCACGGCCGGACCAGGCCCAGCGTCCGTCCACCTCGTTGACGACTCCGCTCAGGAGTCCCCATTTGTCCTGGCTCTCGGCAACGCGGAACTCGGCACGGCTGTCCCAGGTCAGGTGCTTGACCTGATAAGTCGCGCCGGTCGACACGGCGGTAAAATTCTCGTTGCCTCCCGATGCGGGTGGGACGTTGGTGTTGAACTGATAGCGGGAGCTGCTGGCCAGAGTCTGGCTGCGATCCAGGCCGGCATCGGCCTTCCAGGCCTCATTGATCTGCCATACCTGTTTCAGGCCGACATTGGCAAACACACGCTCATCATTTTCGTTCAGCTGCCGCTCGACGCTGCTGGTGATGGTAGCGCCCTTCCAGGGAGTTGCGCGCAGACCGATCCGGCTGTTCTGGGTACTGGCGGTTTTGCCCCAGATAAACTCTTGGGCGGCAAGTATCGTCAGGTTTCGCGTCGCCTTCAGTTCCGCGCCGAGGGTCGTGCGGGTCGGGAAGTCGCTGTTGCTGTTCCCCGCTACCGACTGGGCATGGTCAATCGTCAGGGTCAGGCGATCGTACAGCGTCAGGACTTTTCCCCCGGCGGTCAGCTGGGTCGAAACCATGCTGCTGCCGTTGCCGAGGCGGTCATTGGCGTGAAGCACGCCGAGAGAGAGCCCCGAACGGGAGTCGCTGTAGCCGACCTTCCCTTCGGCCACATCCCGCACCGCTCCGGTCGGCAGGTTGTACTGGCGGTAGGCGCCCAGGTTTGTGTTGAGGTGGTCGCTGAAGCGGTACGTTCCCTCCGCACCGAATTTACGGGTGCCCGCTTCGCCCCCCGGCTGCTGGCCGAGGCCGAAACCGGCCCCCTGCTCGCGATAATAGGTTCTGGCAGCGAAAGTTTTTGAATGGTGCGCGGCTTCGGCCAGCCAGGCGGTGCCGTTCCGGCTGGCGGCGCCTGCGCTGAGGTCGCTGGAGGCAACTTCGGCACGCAGTCGTGTCCCATCGCCAAGTTTCAGGGACGTATCCAGACCGTACAGGTTGCCGGACCGGACCCCCAGTCCCTCGTGGATGTAGCTTCCCCCCACTTTCAACCGCTGGTCCAGCAGCTTGAGCCCGGCGCGCCCGCCGTAGCTGTAGTCCTGTCCCACAGATGAGAGCGTTTCGTATTCCGCGACAATGGTGATCGGGTTGAAGTTCCCGTCGCGGCTGAAGACCGGCTCCTTGAAGAAGACCCCGCCGGTTTCGTAGTCGATCGAATACTCGGTGAAGCGGCCGAGCGAGCGGCTGGAAATCACGACCTCGCTATGGAAACGGTCGCGGGTCTCGACGGTGATCTTTTCCGAATTAGGGACGATCTTCCGGCGGGACAGACGGTAGATCCCCGACGTGCCGTCACCCGGGATTTCATCGCGCACGTAGGCCTGGTCGGTTTCGCTGGCAAAGGCGTTGATCTCATAGTTTTGGGCCTGCAGTTCACTCTTGATGCCGGTCATCCGGCGGCTGTAGCGCGAAAGCTCGGTGACGGTCAGGCCGGTGTCGTAGTCGCCGAACATGGCGTAAAACTGCTCCCTTTCGATCCTGACGTACAGTTTTTTCGTGCTGGCGGCGTCGTACTGCTGCTGCCCCGCATCGCCGTAGAGGGTGTAATACGTCTCCGGGTTGATCGTCCGGAACAGGCCGCTGCCGCTCTCCACCTTTGTCCTGGCGCTGTCGTAGGCGGTGGTCAACAGCCATTTCCCCTTGATCTGCCCCTTGGCATAGAGGGCTATCCGGCCGTCCTCGTAGAGATCTTCCGCGGTCCCTGCTCCCCGGAGGCTTTCCATGTTTCCGGACGCGGCGTTGTAACCGAGTGATCCTTCGGCGAGGCCGACCAGAATCCAGTCGCGGAGTTTGGGCTGCACATAGGTCTCGGCCTCGATAACTGCCGTGCCGCGGGCAATGACAATCCGGTAGGGGCCGCCGTTGTTGACCGGCTCGAACTCGACCCAGCCGTCGCGGTTCACCTGCAGCCGACGTCCGGCAGCCATCTCCTCCAGAGGATCGGCATCGCGTTTCAGCGGTTTCAGAGTGCCGTCCTTCAGCTCCAGTTCCGCTGCCGCGTGAATGACGCTGCCGGACGCGTCGCGGAGTTCCAGGCGCATCCGCACCGGTGTCCTGCCGTCAGCCACATTGCCTTCAGTTGATATGACCCGGATGCCGGCAATGTCGCCGCTCCTTTTCAGGGTGATGCTTTCGGTGAAGCGGGTGTTGCCGAATGGATCGACTCCCTGCAGATTCAGCGTGTGGTCGCCCTCGGGGCCGAGGTCGACCCCAAGGAAGCTGTACCGGGACGTGTCGCTGTCCGCTTCCTGGGACCGCATGCCGATCTGGTCCTGTGGGACCTCCCGCCCGTCGATGAAGAGCTTCGGGACCAGTCCGGCTGATATGCGGGTCTGTACCATGACGATGCGGTTTGCCAGGATGTCGCCGCTGCCGATGTTCAGGATGCCGAGCTGTTTCTGAACGGCCGCTGCGGCCTGACGAGGCGGCGACCCTGACGGTGATGCCGCCGTGGCGGCTGCAGCCGGTAAAGCGTTCATCTGCAGGTGAGCCTGCTCTCCCCCCGGAGCGGCATTCCCGCCGGGGGGGGCTGCGACTGTTTCCGCCGCGCCGGTAACGGTTATGGCGGTTACGCCATGCTGCTCCCCGCTGAATTCCTTCAGCACCCGCAGGTGGGAGGTGTCAATACTGCGGCTGGAGGAGGTCTGTACCTCCACCCTCCTGTTGAGCGCTTTTCCCGCCGCAGTCCGGTTGCTGGCAATCGGGACTGTCGGCCCTTTGCCGTCAAACGTCAATTTCTCGGGCGGCAGGTGCAGCCTGTCCATCAGGTAGCGACCGACACTCCTGGCGCGCGCCATGGAGAGTGCATGATTATCCTTGTAGACCCCCCGGCTGCGGGGCGCGATGCGTACCGTGTCGGTATGGCCGGTGACGTGGATCCTGTCGGCCCGCAGGGCGGTCAGCAGGCGTGCCAGTTCGTCCAGGCGTTCCCGGTCATCCCCGTCCAGTTCGGCGCCGAACGTCGGAAAGTGCGGCCGGAGAACGATATTGGGGATCTGGATGACCCTGATGTTTTTATCCTGCTCGACGGTCGTCTCGGCGGGCGGCGTCAGGAGTGAAGAACCCTGCTGTCCGTCAGCGGCAAGGTATGCCAGCGTCGCCAGGGTGTTTGACTTCGTGGCGCCTGTGGGGTGGCCGGTAAAGGTGATTTCATGGGTCCAGCTTGTCGGCTGTTCTCCCAGCGGATAAACCAGCAGGGTCTTGTCATACCGGATCGGGTCGGCGACCGGAGCACCGTTCATCCGACTGCTTCCCGGCTGATAGATCACCCCTTCGGGAAGAATCACGTTGAGCCGCGTACTCTGAACCGGCAGGGAAGACGCGCGCATCGAAACCGTGTAGGCGATGCTTCTGCCCGCCACCCGGTTCGACAATTCAAGCGATACCTTCCCCCTGGCGGCGACGGGTATTGCCGGCACGGCGGGCTGGAGCGGTGCGGAGGATGTCGTTTTCGCCCCCGGTTTTTCAGCCGGCTGCCCGGCGCTGGCCCGGAGATGGAAGTCGGTGCGCCAGAGCGTCCCTCCCTGCGTTTCGACAAACTGCGAGAAGGCCCGCCCGGCAAAGCGGCTGTTCTCCGTGCAGGGATAGGCCTCGAAGCCGTCGGGAAGAGAATCGAGATCGAGCTGGACCACGTGCAGTCCGGGCCGGACCCCTTCAAAATGGAAGAGCCCGCGCTTGTCGCTCACGACAAACGTGCCGTCCTCCAGGTATACCCTGGCCCCTTCAACGCCGTCCGAACCGTCGCCGCTCACCCCGCTGCAGGAACCGGTCGTGACGCGCCCCATCAGGGTGGAGCGGGTGCGGAGAAAGTCGTCTCTGACCTGTACCGTAGCCCGGGCAGGAATCGAGGTGCCGCCGGATGCCGACGTTGCCACGGCGCTGTTGACGGCCGGGCCGATCCGGGTGCCGGCGGTCACTTCGGCGACATACTGGATGTCGCTGCCGGTGTCGGCTGCCAGGTTGCCGACCATAAACGTCAGGGTGCGGCCGTCTGCAGATACAGCCGGATCAGCTGACGGGATGCCGTTTTGCTGCACCGAACCGGGGCGGAATCGCAGCCCGGCCGGCAGGGTGTCGATGATCTTCACCCCTGCCGCCGCGGCAAGCGTGCTGGCGTTGGTAACCGCCAACCGGTAAGGGACAAAATCGCCGTGGCCGACGGTATCTTTCCCGGCGCTTTTCTGCAGCCAGAGCGAAGCCGGGGCCGGGTCGAGAGGGATGTCGATTCTGAGGGCCGGGCCGGGGTTGACGGCAAAAGTCTCACCACGTGAACCGCCGACAACTGCAAACGGCGCGCCGGGAAGCGCCTGGATCGACGCCGTCGCCACCAGACTGGGGGATGTGTAGCCTCCCGGGGGGGTGACCAGATACCGATACGTGCCGGGCAGCAGGAAAGGAAACCGGTAACCACCCGGAGGGAACGTATACGTCCTGCCGCTGCTGTCCGAGACTGAACCGCCTGTCGTGAGTGATGCCGGATAGCTGCTGATGCCGTCATCACCGAATACGGCGGCGGGAAGGCCGGTCGCATCGTTTATCAGCGTGATCGTCGCGCCGTTTACCGGATTGCCGCTGCTGCTGTCGAATGTTATCCCGTACGGGTCAACCATGATTGCGGTCGCCGAGGTATCGCTGCCGTCGACGATGTCCACGTAGCCGGTTGAGATGGAATTGCCTTCCGTGACCGACAGGGAACCGCTGTAAGGTGCCGCCGCTGCCGTGACCGTCGGGATGTAGCCGGTGTAGACGCCGGTGTCCGGGCCGGTCTCGGTCAGCAGTACAACCTCAGAATCCCCGTCGTCCGGATTTGTTACCGTTACAAGGATCGTCTCACGGGCAGTGCGGTTGAGATTCTGGTCGAGGTCGGTCACCCTGATGAAGAGCGGGTCCCCCTGATGTATCTGCAGGGCCGGAGTGAGGGGGATGGGGCTGCTCAGGTCGATAGGGTCTGCAGTCCCGGCCTTTACTGCCGGGGGAAGAGGTGAAAACGGCATTGCCGGACCGGACCCGCCGCGGTAGCTTCCCGGGGCTACCGGTACCAGGCTCGCTCCGGGGAGCGACGGCGCATACTGTAGGTATTCTATTTTCGACGGAGTGCGGACAACGGTCGTCAGCGTACAGGTTGAGGAAACCGCCGGGACATCTGCGTTGGAAGCTGCAACTGTGACGGTGTTGATGATCCGGTCTCCCTGCCGGGGAGACACGGCATGCGATGCAACCGCCGACAGCAGGCACAGGAGGGCCGGCAGCGCGGCAGGGAGGATGCGTGCGAACAATCGCACCCCCCCGTGCCGCGCCGTTGAACCGGCGCCTGCGTATCTGCTGCGGCTGCTGATCATGGCTGTCTAGTCGATCTTCAGCCGGTAGACTACGTACGCAATCTCTGCCGCGGTCAGGTCGCCGCCGGCGGCATTGGTGCTGTTGTTCCCCAGATAGTAGGTCATGGTGCTGCCGGCCGTCGTGCCGCTGGACTTGCCCCAGGCGGTGGAGTTGTTGCCGGTGCTGTTATCGACCTTCAGCGACTGGTCGGTGCTGTTGCCGGTACGGCGCGCCACGGCAAAGGTGCCGGTCGCGCCGCCGCTGTTGTCAACGCCATAAGCTGCCGACGAGCTGTGCAGGGTGGTGTAGGTCGGTACCGGGTCGGTGGCTACAACGGCTTTGACCGTTCCGAGCCCGGTGTTGTTTATGACATAGAGGTATTCCATGATGTCGCCCGGTTTGCCGCTGACGCCGGTCTGATAAAACGTGGCCGCGCCGCCGTTGATTGGAGGCGTGACCGGGACACCGCCGACTACGGGGAGTGTGACGTTGCGCACGTACTTGGTGACCGTCAGCAGGCCGCTGGTGGCATTGGTCGTTACGGTGTTTGACCCGTTCTGTCCGCCCATGGTGCCGGTAAGAGTGGTGACCCACGATGCGGGGTTGGACGGCACGGTGACGGTGCCCTGGGTAACGGTGACGTTGAGGCTCTTGGTCTCGACGATCATCCAGCCGTAGGCGGGAGTGAAGGCGATGGCCCCGGCGGTGCTGTTCTGGAGGGTGATGGTGCTGAAGGCGGCTGTGGTGCCGGCGCCGACCGCATTGTCGGTGACGGCGGTGACGGTGAATTTGCCTCGGTACGTGGTGCCGTCATAAATATACACCGAGTCGCCGGAAGTCAGCGCGTTGACGATGCCGTTGCCGGTTGCGCCGCCGGTAGTGGCCGAGTCGGACGGTACGCCGCCGTCGTTGGGGATGTTGAAGGTGATGCTCCCGCCGGCGGCCACATTCTGCGCTACGCCGATTTTTGCATCGGTCGGGTCGAGGATGGTCGCCCCGAGGAAAACGAAACCGGGTGCCTGCACCGCCGGCGTTGTGCCGCTCAGGGCGATGTTGGTTGCCGAGCCGTCCGCCCCGGCAAGGGTGATGGTCCCCGGTCCGTTGGAGTTGGTGACGATTTCAACAGCATAGACCTGGGTGGCGCCGGTAGCTCCGGTGGAGCCGGGACTTGGCGTGACCGTCAGGATGGTCGGGGCCACATTCACCGTGGTGACGGTAATGTCGACCGTTGCGGTTACCGCCGTCTGTGCCGCGCCGCCGGCATCATTGTAGGCAACCGAAACCCTGTTGCGGATAATGGTGTTGCCGGCGCTTCCCTGCAGGGCAGCGGATGCAGGCGCGGCAAGCATGGCCAGACTGAACACCGTCACGGCGACGGCCGTGAACAGGATGTGCAGAATGCGCGTCGAACAGTGTTTTTTGTACGAGTTCATAGCTATTCTCCTTTCGTGGGATGCTGATTGATTGTTTCTGCTGGGCTCTGATGCATTTCTGCAGCTGTGACGGGACGTAAATTCAGGTGGTTTATTCCGATGGCTCACCCCCCTGATGCCGGGAAAATCTCAACCAGGCTAATTGTGCTGCTGTTTTTGACATAGTAGATGGTCTCCTTTCTTGTTCGTTAATGCGCTGTCGATAGATAATTCAGCGTAAGCCGCTTATTTGACTTTCACCTTGTAGGTAAGTTTTCCGCTCCCTCCGGCCGGTACCGATCTGATCGTCCAGCGGATATCGGTATATTCTTCGGGGCGGGCGGTATGTTTTTCCGTGGCACCGCCGGGAAGCTTCACCTCATAGGTCAGATAAGAGGCTTTTTTGAAGCTCTTGCCGCCGTCGATGGAAAAGGTTACCTCCGCTTCCGGTCCGAAGGAGCTGTTGTCGATATACGACATGCCGGTCGAGATTGGGTTGTTGATGACCGCGTTGGTGGCGACGTCGGTACCGGCATTCCGGTACGTGACAGCGAAGGTCAGCGTGTCCCCGGATACTGCCGATTGGGCCGGCACGCTTTTCATGACACTGGCGCCGTTGACGGTCTCGACAATGTCCCTGCTGGCCGAGATGGTGACCTCGATCTTCGGTTTTGCCCAGGCCGGCAGGCTGGAGAGAGCCAGCAATGCGAGGGAGAAGAGGATTGTTGCTGCGCTTCGTGATGGCTTTTTCATGGTGTGAACCTCCGGGAATGTTTTTTCCGACTGTCGCTATCTGACTTCATACCGATAAAACTCTCATTGACACGTTGAGTCATCATGTCTGCCGGGATGCTGCCGCGCCGACGGAAACAGGTTCTTCCGGAACGTTATCCGACCTGCGCTGCGCCCTGTATACCGGGCATGATGCATAATTTCCGATGCAGTAGCGGCTGATCCTCGGGATACTGGCACCCGTTACGAACACGATATCGCACTCTGCAATGTGCTGCTTGGTCAGGGGGCAGGGTGAAAAAACAGTGTGAGCATTTGTCATGTCATGACTCCTTTCGCGAAGACAAACATGCAAACAGTGAACCAATATTAATATAGTAGTAAATACGGCATGTTATGTGGTTTAAATGCCGATAGTGAGGGGCGGTGCAGTGATGGTGTATCAAAAATTGATACAAGAAACTGACAGCCGGGCGGAGAATTATCTGCTCTGAAACAGGTGAGTGAGGGTTGTGTAACCGGGGGGGTGCCGAGGGTGAGAAGGGAGCTACTCCGAGCCGTGGAGTCGGACCCACTCTTTGAAGGTGTTGTAGCTGACACCCATAAGCCGGGCGGCCTCCATTTTCTTGCCTCCGGTGGCGGCAAGGGAGTGCCGTATCCCCCAGGCGTGCAGGTGGTCGATATGGGGGGAAACGGGTGTGTCGCATTGAACGGCAACCGCACCGAAAGTAACGGGGGGGGTCTGTCTGGATATGATCGATTGCAGCAATGCCGGGGAGAGTTCGTCGGTAGTGTTCATCAGTGCTTCGAGGATGACATGGCGAAGCTCGCGGATATTTCCGGGCCAGGCGCCGGTTTGCAGGACGCGGTACACCTCCTCCGGAATCGCCGGCACCGGAAGCTGGAACTCGCCGGTAACCTCAAGCACAAGGTCGTGTACCAGTCGCGGCAGGTCGTCCTTGATGTCGCGCAGGGGGGGGAGATCAAGCTGCAGCCCCCGTAGGCGGTAGTATAGATCCTGCCGGAATCTGCCGGCATCAACCTCCTCTTTCAGGGGGCGGTTGCTGGCGCAAATAATGCGCACGTCCACTTTTTGCGGTACCGTCTGGCCTAGCGGTACGATGCTGCGGCTCTCCACCGCCTGCAGCAGCGCCGACTGGGTTGAAAGGGGAATTGCGTCCAGATCGTCAAGGAGCAGGGTCCCCCGATGGGCAGCCTGGAAAAAACCGATCCGTCTACGGTCGGCGCCGGTAAATGCACCCTTGTCGTGCCCGAACAGGGCGCTTTCCACGAGGTTTTCGGGTATGCCGGCAAGATGGGCGGCAATGAACGGCTGGTTCTTGCGCGATGACAGCCGGTGGATGAAAAACGCCAGGCGGCTCTTGCCGGTGCCGGTTTCACCCTGGATCAGCAGCGGCACATCGCACCGCGCCGCAAGCGAGGCGCTTTCAACCGCCGGCTTCATGGCACTGCCCGAGCCCAGGAACGTCTCCAGGGAACTGATGCGTTCCTCCCGCAGCTTTTCGAGTTCGCGCCGCTGCATGATCGGGTCGGACAGCCGGCACACCGCATTCAGAAGTTCGTCAACCACCAGCGGCTTCGGCAGATAGGCCGAGACGCCCAGTTCGATGGAGCGGAGCAGGAAGTCCGTCTCGGTGAAAGCGGTGCAGACGATGATCGGCAGTTCGGGGTTGATCCCCCGCAGCGTGCGGATCATCTCCAGGCCGTCCAGGACCGGCATCCGGATATCGGTCACCACGAGGTCGGGGGTGCACTGTTTGAATCTTTCCAGCCCGCTGCCGCCGTTCTCAGCTTCAATCACCCGGGCTGCGACCAGCTTGAGCGAAAACGCGATCTGGGCCCGCAGTGCCGGGTCATCCTCAACGTACAGAATCGTTATGTCCCGTATATCCATCGTACCTACTCCCTTTCCGCAGCGACAAGGGTGATCCGGAAATACGTCATGCCCGGTTCGCTCCGGTGGCTCAATTCGCCCCCCATCCCGTCCTCAACAATGAGGCGGCTCATGTAGAGACCGATTCCGGTACCGCCGCTTTTCTCCTTGGTGGTGAAGTACGGTTCGAAGACCCGGTCGCCGAGTTCCGGCGCAATGCCGCAGCCGTTGTCCGCCACTTCGATCTGTACCCCTTCTGCGGCTCTGCAGATGTCGACGCAGATAGTGCCGGCTTCTTTGTGGCCGCTGCTTTCACGCATGAGCCGTTCCTGGATGGCATCGCGACTGTTAATCAGCAGATTGAGAATCACCTGGCGGAATTCGTTCTGGTAGCCGACGGCAAAGTGCTGCCTGCTGAAGCCTTCCCCCATCGTGATCTCTATTCCCTGGCCGCGCAGCTGCCCCTCGATAAACGAGAGCGATTCCATGATTTTGTCATTGATGCAGAAGATCTCTTTCTGCTTGTCGGGACGGAAAAAGGTCAGGAATTCCTCGATGGTGCTGGTCATGTACGCGACCTGTTGCTGGGCCACTTCCAGCGCCTGATCGACGTACTCGCGGCTGAGGCGGTCAAGCTTCCAGGCTGCCGCCATGTTCTGGATAATCACGCTGACCGTGGACAATGGTTGGCGCCATTGATGGGCAATGGCGCCGATCATCTCCCCCATGGCCGCATGCCGCGCCTGGCGGGCGAGGACACGCTCCTGCGTAACGCGGTACAGTGTTGCCCGTGCCACCCGTTCTTCAAGGTGCAAGTTGAGGTTTTTCGACTCCTCTTCGGCCACCTTCCGCTCGGTGATATCGGTGAATATTGTGGCAAAGCCATGATCCCCCCAGGGAGCAACCGAGATGGAGAAATAACGGTCAAGGTGTGGGAAATACGTTTCAAAGCGGAACGGTTTTTTATCCAGCACAATTTGCGAATATACTTCCAGGTAGGGAGCGTCGGCAGACACGTATACCTCCCGCGCCAGCTTTCCGACCACATCCTCCCGCCGCAGTCCCAGTATCTTTTCATACTGGCTGTTGATCTCCATGATACGATAATCGATATGCTGTCCATCCTGGTCGAGAACCATCTGGTGGAGCGCAACCCCTTCAAGCATGTTGGCAACCAGCAGCTGATAGCGCTGTTCGCTTTCCTGCAGCGCCTTTTCCAGCGGGGCTACCGCAGATACCATCGGGAACCACCGGGAAGCGCCCTTCAGTAGTCCGAAGGCTTTTGGAATTTTATTGGTGATCTCTATAGCGGGATCTGTTTTCATATGCTGCATATAACAGTTCCTTGCGGTGTTATGGAAGTATTTTATTAAGAGCTTCTGTCACAGGAGAAACATTCTGTCAGGTGATCATTGCCAAAGAGACACCCCGGGTTTATCGGACAGAGGAGATGTTGTTGCACAAAGTTCTTGATACTCTGGCAAGAACGATTACAATGCCGTCTCTTTGTGGCAACTCCGGGAGGGTTTTTCATGAGTATTACAACATATCTGTCCGTATTCGCTTCCGGGCTGGCTGCCGGAATGCTGATCCTGTTTCTCGCCCAAAAGATCGCCTCGGGAGAGAGTCTTGATATTGTCGGGGGGGTGCGGCGGCTGTTTTCGCATCTTGCCGGTAAGCTCCGGCGGGAGCCGGAAGAAAACGGGGCGGCTGATGAGGAAGGGGAGAGCGTTCCGCTCCGCCCGGTTGATCCCCGCGAACAGAATCTGTACGACTCCGCGCAAGCGATCAGGAATATCCTGCTGATTCTGACGGCGAGCATCAAGCGGACGGACAAGGCGGCGAGTGATTCATCGCTGGCGCTTGGGGACGTGAAGAGCGCCATCAACACGATGGAGCTGCCGCCGGACCTGACCGAGGCCCAAGATCTGCTGATGAAAGAGATCGATCGGGTGATTTCCAGCAATGCCTCGTTGAAGGGGGAACTGGCCGCGTCGCAGGGGGTGCTGACGGAGCAGCAGCGTCAGATCGAGGACCTGCGCACGGCGGTGCGGATCGACGGATTGACCCAGCTGGCGAATCGGACCTATTTTGACGAAAAGCTGAACGAGATGATTGCGCTGCGCAAACGGTACGGCGATCCCTTCTCGCTGCTGATGATCGATATCGACAACTTCAAGGCGATCAACGATTCCTACGGACATCCGGCCGGCGACCGGATCCTGAAAGGGGTCGGGATGAAGATCAAGGCATCCCTCCGGGGGAGCGACTTTATTGCCCGCTTCGGGGGCGATGAATATGCCCTCCTTCTGATCAAGACCGACGTCGCGGCGGCTACGGAAGTCGCCTGGAAACTCTGCGAGGAGGTGCGCGCCAGCCGCTTTCTCCTCGATGACACCACGTTGACCATGACGCTTTCGATCGGTGTTGCCGAGGCGGGGGAGGATGATACCGAGGAAACCCTGCTGGAGCGTGCCGACGCGGCTCTGTACCGAAGGAAAATGGCCGGGCGAAACGGCGCCTCAAGCGCTGATACACCGTGACAGCCGGGGAAACCCGAATCGAAGAGGCCTGAACATCCCCTGGCGGCGGCTGCCGGCAGGGGCGACATCTCCTCCTAATCCCGCGTTATGTTTTGACTTCCGGCACCCTCCTGTGCTATAAATATCCACTTTTTCCAATCGCTACCGATGACATATGTTTCAATACTCAACAGGAGGGATAAATGAATCATTTTCAGTACAAGGGGAACGAGCTCTACGCCGAGGATGTTGCCCTCAGGGAAATAGCCGCCAAGGTCGGCACCCCGTTCTACGTTTACTCGCACGCCACCCTGACACGCCACTTCAAGGCGTTTGACGACTCCTTCGCGGGCGTGCCCCACACGGTCTGCTATTCCGTCAAGGCCAACTCGACCCAGTCGGTACTGAAAACATTCATCAACCTGGGGGGAGGGGTGGACATCGTTTCCGGTGGGGAGCTCTACCGGGCCCTGAAGGCGGGGGTCGATCCGAGCAAGGTCGTCTACTCCGGAGTCGGCAAAAAGAACGACGAAATCGAGTACGCCCTCAACACCGGCATCCTGATGTTCAACGTGGAATCGGAGCAGGAGCTGACCCGCATCTCGGAAATCGCCTCCCGCTTGGGCAAGAGGGCCGGCATCGCGATCCGCGTCAACCCTGATGTCGATCCGGGTACCCACCCCTACATCACGACCGGCCTCAAGAACGCCAAGTTCGGCATTACAATCGAGCGCGCCCTGGCCGAGTACACCCGCGCGGCGACGCTCCCCGGCATCGACGTGATCGGCATCGACATGCACATCGGCAGCCAGCTGACCAAGGTCAACCCCTTCGTCGATTCCATCATGAAGCTCAAGATCATGATCGGCAAGCTGCAGAGTCAGGGGATCTCCCTGAAATATTTCGACTGCGGCGGCGGCCTGGGGATCCAGTACAACGATGAAGAGCCACCCCTGCCTGCCGATTACGGCAAGGAAATCACGGCGGCCACCAGGGATCTCGGCATGCATCTGATTTTCGAACCGGGGCGCAACATCGTCGGCAACGCCGGCATCCTGGTGTCGAAATGCCTCTACACCAAGGCGCGCGACGAGAAGAATTTCATCATGATCGACGCCGGCATGAACGACCTGGCCCGTCCTGCCCTGTACGGTTCGTTCCACGGTGTGTTGCCGGTCGTCAAGGACCAGGACGGCATGGTCGTGGCGGACATCGTCGGCCCGATCTGCGAATCGGGCGACTTCCTCGTGAAGGAGCGCGAAGTGCCGATGTTCAAACAGGATGACCTGATGGCCTTCACGTCGGCCGGCGCTTACGGCTTTGCGATGAGCAGCTCCTACAACAGCCGTCCCCGGGTCGCCGAACTCATGGTCAAGGGTGACAGGTTCGAGGTGATACGCGAGCGGGAAACTGTTGAGGACCTGATCAAGGGCGAAAAAATCGCCTCGTTTCTGTAAATCCAACCAGGAGGTATTCAGTCATGTTCAAGGGAAGTATCGTAGCAATAGTGACGCCATTTAAAAACGGCGCGGTTGACGAGCAGAAGCTGCGTGAACTGGTGGATTTCCAGATCGACAACGGCACCGACGCCATCGTTGCCTGCGGCACCACCGGCGAGTCGTCCACGCTGGACAACGAAGAGCACCTGGACGTGATCAGGATCGTCTTCGACCAGGCCAAAGGGCGCGTCCCGGTCATCGCCGGCACCGGCTCCAACTCTACCGCCGAAGCCATCAACCTGACCCGCGAGGCCAAGGAAGTGGGCGTGGCCGGCGTGCTGCTGGTGACCCCCTACTACAACAAGCCGACCCAGGAAGGTCTCTACCGCCACTACACCGCCATCGCCGATGCAGTCGAGATCCCGCAGATACTGTACAACGTACCGGGGCGCACCGGCGTCAACCTGCTCCCAGAAACCGTGGCCCGCCTGGCACCACACAGGAACATCGTGGCCATCAAGGAGGCTACCGGCTCCCTGCAGCAGGCCTCCGAAGTGATCGCCCTCTGCGGCGGCCAGATAGATGTTTTCTCCGGCGACGACTTCATCACCTTTCCGATGATGGCCTGCGGCGCCGTGGGTGTCATCTCCGTGCTGGCCAACATCATGCCGAAGACCGTCGGCGACCTGACCGACGCCTTCTTTGCCGGCGACCTGAAAAAGGCCCGCCAGCTGCACCTGGATACGCTCAAGATCGGCAATGCTATGTTCATCGAGTCGAACCCGATACCGGTCAAGACCGCCCTCGGGCTGATGGGCAAATGTTCGGACGAAGTGCGCCTGCCGCTCTGCGAGATGGGCGCGGCGAATAAGGCGAAGCTGGCCGCGATCATGAAGGAATATAAACTGATTTAATTCAAGCTTTCAAGAGGTTTTTATATGATAAAGATAGCTGTGTGCGGGGCTGCCGGGCGTATGGGGCAGCGCATCATCACCTCCATCATCGAAGCCGAAGGGGCCAAGTTCTGCGGCGCACTGGAGCGTCCGGGGCATCCCCAGGTCGGGCAGGACGCCGGCCTGCTGGCAGGCTGCGGCGCAACCGGGGTGCTCATCACCGACAGCCTCAACGCCGTCGTTGCCGGCTGCGACGTGCTGATCGATTTCACCTCCCCCAAGGTTTCCCTCAAGAACCTTGAGGTCTGTGCGCTGCAAAAGAAATCCATCGTGATCGGCTCCACCGGCTTCACCCCCGAGGAACGGGCACTGGCGGTCGAGCTGGCCAGGGACATTCCGGCGGTGCTGGCCCCCAACATGTCGGTGGGGGTCAACGTCTGCTTCAAGGTTTTGAAGGATGTGGCCAAGACCCTGGGTGACGACTTCGATGTGGAGATCGTCGAGCTGCACCACAACAAGAAAAAAGACTCACCGTCAGGAACAGCCGTGCGCATGGGCGAGGTCGTCGCCGAGGCGCTGGGGCGGGACTACAACAAGGTGGCCAACTATCACCGCGAGGGGATCTGCGGCGAGCGGTCGAAGGAAGAGATCGGCATGCAGACCGTGCGCGGCGGCGATATCGTCGGCGAGCACACCGTCTACTTCATCGGCATGGGGGAGCGGATCGAGATCTCCCACCGCGCCATGACGAGAGACATGTTCTCGCGCGGAAGCGTGCGCGCCGCCAAGTGGGTCGTCGGCAAGGTGCCGGGGCTGTACGACATGCAGGATGTGTTGGGGTTGAAGTAGGATAAGAGGAGATTGAGACCATGGCAATTACCTATCGTGAAAAGCTGATCGCTGACATAAATGATATTCCGGACTCAAAACTGCCGCAGTTCTACACAATTCTTCATACGATCAAACAACAACTCTTTCCGGCTTCAGCGTCTGAAAAAACAGTGACCGGAACTCGCAAGTTGGGGAGTGCGAAGGGGCTTATCAGTATTGCAGATGATTTCAATGCCCCGCTGCCGGACGAAATCACGAATGAGTTCTATAAGTGAAGTATCTGCTTGATACGCATACTTTTCTCTGGATGATAGCTGACGATGAAAAACTTTCCGATACAGCGAGAAAGTGTATTCTCGACAAAAAAACGAAACTTTATCTGAGCAGCGCAAGCATCTGGGAAATAGTTATTAAAACCAGCATCGGCAAGTTAACGTTGCCGCAGCATCCGCAAGCATTCATCAAAAAGCTGCTAATAGAAAATATGATTGACGAGTTACCCGTTACGTTCAAACATGCCTTCCAGCTGCTTCAGCTCCCTTATCACCACAAAGATCCATTTGATCGCATGCTGATTTCCCAGGCTCAAACGGAGAAACTGCCAATCCTGACAACGATACTTTGTTTACCGATTACGACATAAAAACCATATGGTAAGTAAATATATAATTTGAAGAGGAGTATTACCGCAGATGGCAAAAATCAACGACAACTACCTGAAACTGAAAGCAGGATACCTGTTCCCCGAGATCGGTCGCCGCGTGCGCGAATTCAGCGCCGCCAACCCTGACGCCAAGGTCATCCGCCTCGGCATCGGCGACGTCACCCGCCCGCTGGCACCTGCCGTGCTGAAGGCCTTTCACGACGCCGTGGACGACCTGGGCACCACCGACCACTTCGCCGGCTACGGCCCGGAGCAGGGGTACGACTGGCTGATCAACGCCATTATCGAGAAATCCTACAAGCCGCTGGGAGTCAGCCTGAAAACGGAGGAAATGTTCATCTCCGACGGCTCCAAGTGCGACTGCGCCAACATCCTCGACATCTTTGCCATGGACAACATCGTTGCCATCGGTGACCCGGTCTATCCGGTCTATAACGATACCAACGTCATGATCGGCCGCACCGGCGAGGCCGACGACAAGGGGTATTACAAGGGCGTCGTCTACATGCCGTGCAACGAGGCCAACGGCTTCATCCCGGCACTGCCGACCGGGAAGGTGGACATCATCTATCTCTGCTTCCCCAACAACCCGACCGGTGTCGTGGCCTCGAAGAGCGAGCTGAAGAAATGGGTCGATTATGCCAACGCCAACGACGCGGTGATCTTCTTCGACGCCGCCTATGAGGCGTTCATCACCGACCCCTCCATCCCGCATTCCATCTACGAAATCGAAGGGGCCAAGAAGTGCGCCATCGAGTTCCGCTCGTTCTCCAAGACCGCCGGCTTCACCGGCGTCCGCTGCGGCCTGGTGGTCGTGCCGGAAGAGGTTATGGGCACCACGGCGTCCGGCGAGAAGTACAGCTTCAACAAGCTCTGGCTGCGCCGCACCACCACCAAGTTCAACGGCGCCTCCTACCCGGTGCAGCGCGCCGCCGCCGCGGTCTACTCCGACGAGGGGTGGAAGCAGACAAAAGAGATCATCGATTATTACATGGAGAACGCCCGCATCATCCGTGAAGGCTTGACGGAAGTCGGCGTGACGATCTTCGGCGGCGTCAACGCCCCGTACATCTGGCTCAAGACCCCGGGCGGCATGACCAGCTGGGAGTTCTTCGACAAGCTGCTGAATGAATGCAACGTGGTCGGGACGCCGGGGAGCGGATTCGGCCCGAGCGGGGAAGGGTACTTCCGGTTGTCGGCTTTCGGGAATCGGGATAATGTGATTGAGGCGGTGGAACGCATCAAGAAAAACCTCAAGTAGATAGAAAGGGCGCCCATTGTGGTGCCCTTTTTCTTTAGTGGAAGTCATGTCGCCAACGTTACTGATTGAAAATGGATTCAAGTTTTTCTTCTATGCCAACGAGCATCTCCCGCGGCATATCCATGTTGTTAAGGGTGACGATTATGCTACAATCGATCTCACGACGTTGACCGTTCGCGAATGTTGTATGAAACGATCTGATCTGAAAGCCGCTTTGGTGCTGGTTTCGACACACAGGGAACAGTTCGAGAGGAAATGGGATGAATTCTTTAAAAGGTAAAGCGGTCCATATCGATGAGCGGTATCTTCACGTCGAGCTGAAAGACGGCAGGATGATTTCCACGCCGATGAACTGGTACCCGGAGTTGAACAACGCCACCTTGGCCCAGTTGGCCGATTACCGTTTTATTTGTCGCGGCACCGGCATCGAGTGGCCGGAGCTGGATTATCACCTGAGCATTGAGGCGATGCTTGCCGAAACCCGGCTGGCGAAGGCGGCGTGAGGGGAATGGCTATGAAGGGTACAGCCAGAAAAACCGATGAACTGAGGCCGGAATACGACCTGACACAACTCAAGGGTGGTGTGCGCGGCAAATATGCCGAACGGGCACAACGGGGGAGTAATATCATTCTTCTGGACAAGGATGTTGCCGATGTGTTCAGGGACGACAAGGCGGTCAACGAAGCCTTGAGGACATTGATCCGCCTGAATCCCAGAAAAGAGCGGCTGGCGGCATTGAAAAGCAGGTTCAAGGGCGCCCGTTGCGGCGCCCTTTTTTTATTTCCATTGCGCGGATATAACAAATATGTTACATGCGAGATCATGAGTACAAAATCACCAACCAAATCACATCAGAAGATGGTAGCAGAATGGAAAAACGACCCTGAGTTTGTGGCCGCTTATGATGAACTGGAAACCGAGTTTACCCTGTTGCGGGAACTGTTACAGGCGCGTCAGCGGGCTGGTTTGACTCAGGCCGACGTGGCCGAAAAGATGGGGACCAAGGCTCCTGCCGTTACCAGGCTTGAAACTGCACTTTCGGACAACAGGCATTCGCCCAGCATTGCCACCCTGAAGAAATATGCCCAGGCGGTGGGGTGTAAGCTGGAGGTTCATCTGGTGCCTGCAAAGGCGGTTTGAAGGGATCACTATGAAAAAGGAAGCTTCTGGGTAATTCCGGGGACAGTTTATTTAATTCAAAAGGCGGCCAATCGGCCGCCCTTGTGTTACTTGTTGCCACGGAATTCCGGGGACAGCATACATAATTAAAAAGGCGGCCACGGAATTCCGCGCCTTTGGGGTCAGGCTTGACTTTCTGCTATTTACAGATATATGTCCTTCATGCCACGCAAACCACGCATATATTTTCCAGGCGCCGTCTATCATGTTATCCTGCGCGGCAACGCCGGAAACCCGATCTTCTTCGATGACTCCGATCGCCTGCGGCTGTATCTCTTCCTGCAACGGGCGGTAGAAAAGTTCAACTGTCGTATCCACGCCTTCTGTCTGATGACCAACCACATCCATCTGGTTATACAGACGGGGGACGTCCCGCTTTCCCGCATCATGCAGAACATCTCACAACGATATACGACGTGGGTCAACTACTCTCAATCCCGTACCGGCCATGTCTTCCAGGGGCGCTACAAGGCGCTGCTCATTGATGCTGACTCCTATTTGCTGGAGTTGGCACGCTATATCCATTTGAATCCTGTCAGGGCAGCGGTGACTGCTTTGCCTGACGACTACCCATGGAGCAGTCATCGGGCATATATGAACAGGGAAATCATTCCCTGGCTGACAACCGAATGGGTGGTGTCTCTTCTGGACAGTGATGCGGGGAGCGCCGTACAGCGGTATGGGCAATTTGTTCTCGATGGCATTGGTGAACAGCGGAGAAATGAGTTTCACGCCGGTACCTGTGAAGGCCGGATTCTCGGGGATGACGTTTTTGCCGATGAGGCGTTGACACGGACCGACGAGTTACCTTTGTGCAGGTATGAACTGATCGATGTGACAGGCGCCGTCTGCCGGGTCTATGGAATTTCGGAAGAGGATCTCGCAGCGCCGGGGAAAGTGCGCCATTGCAGTGAGGCCAGAGCGGTCGCCTCGCTGCTGGTCCTGGAATCACCGGCATTATCACTGACCGGTTTGGGTGCATATCTGAGGCGGAGCATTGCTCCTTTGGGCAGATCGGCGCGCCGGATAGCAGTGTTGGCGCCTGATGATGACGGTCTTAATGAGAAAATCTCTGCGGTTCGCGCTGAACTTACTAAAATAGCAAAAAGTCAAGCCTGACCCCGAAAGCGTGACCCCGAAAGCGTTCACCCGAAATGTGCCCTGCCGATCACTATCTCGGGCAAGCCGGGCGATGACGCCAAACCCTATCAGGAGCGAGCCGTGCGGGAAGCAATCAAGGAGAATGAGAAATGAAACCGGGGGACAAGTATCTCAAGATTGTACAATGGTCCGAGGAAGACAATTGCTACGTTGGTTCATGCCCCGGACTGATCCGCGGCGGTGTGCATGGTGACGATGAGGCAGCCGTCTATCGGGAGTTATGCGGGGTGGTCGAAGAGGCGATTGAACTGTACCAGGCGGACAAGAAGCCGCTTCCGCCGGCAACGGCCAATAAGAACTATTCAGGCCGCTTCGTTCTGCGCGTGGACAGGGAACTGCACCAGGCGCTGGCTATTCGCGCCCTGAACGAGGGGGAAAGCCTGAACAGCTATTGCCAGAGGCTTCTGAAAAAAGCGGCTTGAGTTGGCGGGGAACTCCGGGTACATATACATAATTAAAAAGGCGGCCAATTGGCCGCCTTTGCTGTTTCAGTTCGCGTTTGATAAACGGGAGTACTACAATTAGGCATGACGACACAGTACTGGAGGTGGCCGATATGGTAGACATTATTCATCGAATCGGAATCAAAACCCCTGCAGATCGGGTATATAAGGCGCTGACAACTCTGGAGGGTCTGGCCGGCTGGTGGACCGAGGAAGTAACAGGTGATGCTGCGGTTGGAGGAAAGATCGCATTCAGCTTTCTAACGAAGACAGGCGAACTTCTGGGCAAGATGGTTATGGACGTGCAGGAGCTGAACGAAAATAAAGACGTTCGCTGGCGCTGCGTAGAGGGGCCGGAGGAATGGGTTGGCACTGACATCACCTTCCAGCTGTCAGAGCAGGATGGCCAGACGATTGTCCTCTTCGGCCACCGGAACTGGCGCGAGGCCGTTGAGGCGACAGCTCACTGCAGTATGAAGTGGGCCACGTTCCTCTTGAGCCTGCGTGAATATGTGGAAACAGGCACAGGGAAGCCGTCGCCCCATGATCTTAAAATTGATAACTGGAATTAGAGTCCACCTTCCGGTTATCGGTCTAGCTGTATGCTGATGACTGGCAAAGAGTGCGGTCTAAAAAGCTTCGGGGGCGCTGCCGCCGGGAACACATCGGCCGGGCGGCAACACCCCGATCAGGTGGGAGAGTGTGAATCAGAAACCGAACAAACCTTTCAGCTTCCTGGCGCCGTCGATGACGCTGTTTGTGGTGCTGCCGACAGCTCCGCTGCCTGCCCCGGAAGCCGGCGCCTGCTCCACTTCGAACGCTTTGGCTTCTGTCGGGCAATATTCGGCAAGTTCCCGGTAATTGCTGCTGTCAACCATTTTGCAGATCGATTTGGTCGTAGCCTCCATATCAATGGCGCAGGCTTTGGCGATGGAGTCATCCGACGTGTCATCATGCTTGGCCAGTTTTACATACACATCGGTATCTTTCGCTACTTTCTTGCCGATGATCTTGCAGGCAAACTTTTCTTTGCCGGGGCACGCAGCAGCGGGGCCAAAGAACTTGTTTGAAATCAGCTCGACCGGCCGATAATTGGACACTTCGCATTGTTCTGCCATGGCACTCGCCATCTGCTTGTTTGCCATCCCCATCATCTCGTTTATATTTTCCATGCCCTTGACGGCAACGGCCGGAGCCTCTGAGGTGTCGCATGGCGTGCCGATGCGTTTTCCCTGATAATTTGCGGTCATGTTGACCTCTTGTCCGTCTGATGTGCCTGACAGTTTGGTGACGCCTTTAAAGCTGCCCGTCTTGTGAACGACCTCGCCTTTACCCGTCATGACATCACCGTCCCTGTCGCACTTCATCTTCCAGGTGGTCTTTGAGCCGGCTGTCTTAAGGTCGGTCACTTCGCATTCGCCCGCCTGCTTCATAAGCTGCTTGGGGTCCTTCTCCGCGCCCTTGGGAAAGCAAGCCGTTACGGTTGTTTCTCCCATCGCAACGGGCATGCCGGGCATGTCGGTTGTGGTGGTGATTTCCCAGTTTTCGCCGGATGCGGCATAGGCGGCAGTGGTGGACAGACATGCTAACATGCAGATATAAATAATGTTTATTTTCATGACATGCTCCCTCGCAGAGGTGGGTTTGCTTTTGCTAATTGAAACAGTACCCCCAAAGTAAACGACCGTCAATGCCATTTTGGGGCCTTTGGGGTCAGGTCTTGAAAGGGGCCTTTGGGGTCAGGTCTTGAAATATAAGTTTTTGGTGTTATAGTCCCTGCATGGCTCGACCTTTACGCATAAAATATCCCGGTGCCGTCTATCACGTGACCTCTCGCGGCAACGCACGGTCTGATATCTTCGAAGATGACAACGACCGCCATCTCTTCCTCTCAATCCTCGGCCAGACGGTAAAGCGTTTAATTGGCTCTGTCACGCCTACTGCCTGATGGACAACCACTATCACCTCCTCATCGAAACCCCGGAAGGCAACCTTTCCGCCGGTATGCGCCATTTGAACGGCGTTTACACCCAGGCATACAATCGGATAGAGGGGAAAACTGATATTTCAAGACCTGACCCCAATGTCAATGACCCCAATGTCAATGTGGCGCATGACCCCAATATGCATTGCCGCCACCGCTGCGGCACATGGGCTGATTGTGGTGACGCGGGTTGTCAGGGATATTGAGAGATGCGGGGTGCGAGTGTGTAATCCGTGGGAGTGAATTAAGTAAACTGTTCCCGGAATTCTCTACAAAATCTAACTTCAGTTTTCCCAATAGAAAAATAGCTAATAGCGTACCACCAGACGGGGCGCAAATCTGCCACTGATTCTCGCTGCAATCTTACCAGAAGTAGCTACGCAGTGAAGAAATTCAATGTGATTTAGAAAAACCTTGACTTTAGTTTGGTGTCAAACTAAATTGGCAGCTATGGAAACAAACAGAATCGCAGCACAAATTAGCGACATTCGCGCAAAGATAAACGGTTATCTGCTTCAAGAATTGCAGAAGAACGGCGTAACCGGCCTGGCTCCTTCGCACGGGGCACTGCTTAATCATCTTTTTCATAACAACGTCGTGGCAATGAAGGACTTAGCAAAAGCGGTCAGAAGGGATAAATCTACGGTAACAACGCTGGTGGGTAAGCTGATTGCCGGGGGATATGTTGAGAAGCTGCCGAGTAGCGACGACCAGCGCAGTTACCTCGTCAGGCTTACTCAGAAAGGAGAAGAGTTGCGGCCCGTATTTATGGATATCTCAAACAGGCTCCTGTCTCGTATCTGGCAGGGCATTGATAGTAAAGAACAACAGGAGGTGGTGTGCATCCTGAAAAAAATCGGGGATAACTTCTAGTATTTTTTTGAACATTTAGTTGGATATCAAACTGTTTTCGTCACTGAAAAGGAGAAATCAAATGTTAGCTATTACCGCAGCAAATGGAAAACTTGGCCAAGCCGTTATTGCAGAACTGCAAAAAAATGTTGCACCTGCAAATGTTCGTCTTACTGCCCGCTCTACTGAAAAGCTTGGTGACTTGGACAGCCGCGGCTTTGAAGTCGCCCGTGCAGATTATGATGACCCGGCGAGCATGGAAAAGGCATTCAGTGGCATTGAAACGTTATTGCTGATTTCTGGTGCCGGCCCAAATGAAGTCCGTATCGCTAACCACCGTGCAGCCATTGACGCTGCCAAAAAAGCCGGCGTGAAGAAAGTCGTCTATACCAGTTTCACTAACCCTGTACCGGGTAGTAAATTTATCTTTGCAGCACCGTATGTAGATACAGAGGCATATCTTAAAGCATCGGGTCTGACATACATCATCCTGCGCGACAACCAATACGCGTCAAACCTCGACAGCCTGCTAGCTCAGGCAAAAGAGAGCGGCGTCTTTGCTATTCCAGGCGCAAGCGGCAAAGTGGCATACATTACTCATGAGGATGTTGCCGCTGCAGTTGTGGGTGCTCTTACCGGCAAAGCTAAGGACAATTCGATATACGAACTGACCGGTCCTGAATCGTTTGATGCGCATGACATCGCCGCAGTGTTATCGCAAGAGCATTGTAAAAAAATAGTGGTGGTCGATGCCACCCTTGACAGCTGTGCAGAATATTTTCGGTCATTAGGTATGCCTGAGTTTCTTGTCGAAGGTTTGACGAGCATTTACGCAGCATCAGGCGCAGGTGAATACGCATCCGTCTCGAATGATGTAACAACATTGGCCGGGCGGCCAGCGACATCACTTCGCGATTATATCCGAAGCTATCTCAAGCATTGAACGCGTATGGCAGACATCAAAATTAAACGGCACAATAATAATCACATGGAGGAACGACAATGAAAGTTACAAGCAAAATAGTTCTGGCAATACTCTTAACCGTATCATTGGCCGGGAATGTACTGGCAGGAAGTAAGGAAGATGCCAATATGAAGCTGATAGGCAACTTTGCTAAAGAAGTATTTGTAGATAAGAATCTGTCCTCGGCAGACCAATACATAAAGGCTGACTATATCCAGCACAATCCGCTGGTAAGTCAGGGTGTAAAAGGGTTCAAGGAGTTTTTTGGGGTTTGGTTTGACTCAGTTCCCGACTGGAATTATACCGTCAAGAAGATAATCGCAAATGGTGACGAAGTGTGGGTTTACGGCACATATGCCGGGACGCTTACAAAGGATTGGTTGGGCATTCCTGCTGCTGACCAGAAATATGCTTTTGATGCTGTTGATATTTTCAGGATACAGGACAACAAACTTGCCGAGCACTGGGACGTGATGGACATCTACGTTTTATTCAAACAGCTTGGCGTAATCAAGTAATTTAGTAATATATGCGGGTGGCGGTGCCACCCGCATAAGCGAAGCTTCAAGCCTTGCCCCCGTCGGGTGTAGTCATCTTGAGCCTGACAACATCCTTGTGGACATCTTTCAGAAGCCGCTCGATCTCTTTGCGCAAGGTCTTCTTTTCCGGAATAATTGCCAGTTTCTGTTTGAAATCATTGGCGGCGATCCTCAGCAGCAGCTCCGTACTTGCTCCGACCGTTTCTCTCCGGAAATCTTCCGACACTGTCACAATAATGAGTTTCAGATTATCCAGCGTAACGATATCCCGCTGAAAGTCGGCCAGATAGATGGGGTTGCTGGTTTTATCGACCTGTTCATGAAGGACCACCTGAATTTCTTCACAGGCTTTGATGATCGAACCGAGGGTGTCTAGGGTTTGAGATACGCTTGTCTTCGTCATTGCATGGCTCCTGAGGCAGATGTGTCAGGTGAGTGTAGCCGCAAATCGATCATTGTCAATTAAGGCAGGGGGAATTCCAAAACCTGAGGCACCTGTGCCGAATTAGGGGGGACTGTGTACAAATCCAGAAGGCGGCCAAATCGGCCGCCTTTGCTATTCCATGCTTGTAATTTCACTGCCAACTGAGCAACAATACGTCGCATGCAGATCATTTCCTCCCATAACGGCACGACCGTCCGCTGCGCCTTCCGGAAAACGCCGAAAACGGTGACCACGGCATGACGGTGCTCCCATGGCAACCCGGAACCACACCCTTGATGCTGGCGCCAATGCAGGGGCTGACCAACCGGGCCTTGCGATCCTATTTCATCAAGCATGTCCGCCCCGACGTCATCTTTACCGAGTTCATGCGCGTCAATACAGCGCCGGCTGGAGCGGGCCTCACCGCTGCCGACCTGCGGGATGTTGCCACCGAGCAGGAGGGTGTGCCGCTGGTGGTGCAGCTGGTGGGGCATGAGCGGGAGGCGCTGGTCCTGGCGGCCCGGGTCGCGCAGGAAGCTGGTGCCGCACATATCAACCTTAACATGGGGTGTCCCTATGGCCGGATGGGTGGTGGCCTGACCGGCGGAGGGATGCTCCGCCGTCCGCACAAACTTGCGGAGGTCATCCCGGCCCTGCGGGAGGCCATCGACGGCTCCTTCTCCGTCAAGATCCGCTCTGGGTACGACGATCCGGAGCAGATAATGTCGCTGCTGCCGCTCTTCGAGTCGAGCGGGGTGGATTTCCTGGTGCTTCATCCCCGCACCGTGGTCCAGAAGTACTACGGAGCTGCCGACCACGGGGTGACCGCCCAAGTGGTGCGGGGTACCCGGCTGCCGGTGATTGCCAACGGTGATATCCGGAACGCTGCCGATGGCGGACGGCTGCTGGGCGAGAGCGGCGCTGCCGGCCTGATGCTGGGGCGGGGGGCGATTGCCGACCCGGCGCTGTTCCGGCGACTGCGGGGAGCGGTTAACGCTGAGCCCGGCCGGGAAGAGCGGAGAGGGGAGCTTGGCCGCTACCTGCGGGAGATGCTGACCCGCTATGGCCAGCTGTTCTGCGGCGATACGCAGGTGCTGAACAAGGTGAAGGAGATCATCGCCTACCTGGATGACCCGGAACTGGCAAAACCGCTCAAGGAGCTGCGGCGGGCCAAGACCCTGCGGGCGTTTGAAGCAGCACTGCACGGGCTGTGCTGACTAACTGAGTTCCAGGATAGTAAAAAGGGGCAGGTTTTTTTTGAAAAGTACCCTTCTTGCGACTGCTGGCTCCGGTTTCATGACGTGTCGGCATGTTCTGCCTGGAAGCCTGATCCCGCGGTGGCTCAATTTTCCTTGACATGCGTCCCCTTTGGGGCAATCATGCCCGCGGACTTAAGTTCTATAAATTGGTTAAACGATAATACTAAACCATTCGCGAGAATGGGACGGAAAGCCTACAGGGTCTCATCGAGATAGCCGGGTCGCCGAAATATCCAACAGATATTCGGCGGCCCGGCTTTTTTTGTGCCATCACATCATTAAAGGACCTTATTTTCCCATGTTCAAAATCCTCGAGCTGTTAACCTTATCCAGCACGCTTCGTCTCGCAGCTCTTTTTGCCGTCATCATTTCTCTCGGTGGATGTACGACAATGACAAGGGCTCATGAGGAAGAGCAACTTATTCCTAGATATTTGGAAGAGTATGTCGAAAAAAACGAATATGCTGTCGCTAAAGGAGATGATGTCATCGGGCGGTTGAGACTCATCACTCTTGAAAAAGGGGATACGCTGCCGGATATTGCGCGGCACTTCGGACTGGGACTGAATGGGGTCAGTGCAACTAATCCCGGGGTGGATATATGGGTGCCTGAGGCCGGAAAAAGTATCATGCTGCCCTTAAGTTTTATCCTGCCGGATGCCCCCAGAAACGGCATCGTGATCAACCTGGCCGCAATGAGGCTTTTTCAATATAAAGGTAATGGTGATTCACTGGCGGTGTTGACCTACCCGGCAGGTGTCGGCACCGAAGAGCGCCCCTCGCCAATGGGTCAAATGCGTGTGGAGCGCAAGGTAAACCGGCCGACCTGGCATGTGCCGGCTTCAATTGCCAGGGATCATCTGAAAAAAGGAGCTCCTCTTCCCGCTGCAGTTCCGCCGGGGCCGCAAAATCCCCTGGGAGAATACGCGCTCTATTTAAGTGCGCCGAGTTATTTGATCCATGGCACTAATAAACCGGCCAGCATCGGCCTCAGGGCAACCAATGGCTGCATAAGGCTCTATCCGGAAAACGTAAAAAAACTCTACGAGAACACTCCGGCCAAAACGCCGGTAAACTTCGTAAACCAGCCGTATCTTCTGGGTCAAAGCGATGGAACTGTTTACCTGGAAGTTCACGCGTCCACGGAAGAGTCGGACGCTGCAGAGTTTGACAAGGTATATGCAAAATTGAAAACTATTGAAAAGGAATCAGGACGTACGCTTGACTGGAGTAGAGTTAAGCACGTATTGGCCGAGGCTCGCGGGATTCCTGTCCCCATAATCGAAACCAGGCAGGGAGGCGGAAAAGGGGTTGCGGCACCCATGGAGGTCAGGCATCCGGGCGAATTAAACGGTAAACCAAGAATACCGGAACTGAAAGCAGATGCGTGGTCTATTCTGGCTGCTGACGTGAGTGAAGAGACCGATGCGGTGAGGCTTTCCGCCATTATCAACCACCAGGGCCCGCAAATCCCGGCACGGGTGATATCAAAGAACGATCGTTACCATGTTGTCGCCGGCCCGTTCGGCGATATAAAAGAGGCCAGAGACGTGATCAAACGCTTGAAAATCGATCTGGAAATAGATGGCAGGCTGATTGAGCCTATAAAAAAAGAGCGAGGAGAAGGAAAACGATGAAGAAGAATCTATTGGTAATGTCAATGATGCTAGTTTCTGCTGTTACTTTGGGTGGTTGTGCTACAACTGGCGACCTGGAGAAAGTTCAGTCGCAGCAGATGCTGACCGGCGCGAAAGCTGACCAGGCAGCGCAGGATGCACAGGCGGCCAAGGCTGCTGCTGACGCGGCCACATTAAAGGCAGAGGCTGCCGCAACCCGGGCAGAAAATGCTCTGAAAATGGCAGAGGAACGGTCTAAGCACGCCGACGAAAAAGCGAAGATCGCAGATGAAAAAGCGAAGATCGCAGATGAAAAGGCGATAAAAGCTGACGAAGTTTTCCGCAAATCAATGAAGAAGTAAGTCTGTTTTATGGCGAGACGGTAACTTTGCCGTTACCGCTCCGTATAGGAAGTGGCAGGGTTGTGATGCTCTGCCGCTTCCTTATGCTTCCACCGTTCGGCAAATGTATTGGATCTGTCTGGAAGAGGAAGGGGAATGGTTCTGCGATCATCAAACATATTGCTTGCGAACACGAAGCCTAATATGGGTAAGGAGCAAAGCGGGAGGGGCGGATATCTAAGCTTTTGCTTTGCCTGCGTCATGCTGGCGCCAATGCTGATATGTGGATGCGGCCACTTTACAGAGGGACTTCAGGCCAAGTCAACCTTTATGGAGGCGAATGATTTTTTCAGCCAGGGAAACTACACGGCCTCACTGGGAACATATCAGCAGATTATGGAAAAATTCCCTACAGCAGGAGACCGGGTTCTTTTCGAGATGGGTATTATTCATGCGTATCCCGGGAACGAGCAGAAGGATTATCAGAAATCCCTGGAATGTTTTCAGAAACTCGTAAAGGAGTATCCGGGGAGTGAGTACAGGAAAGACGGTGAGTTGATGATATTTAACATCAATAATGCCATTGTCAAAGATAAGACGATTGCTGCGCAGCAGGCACAGATTGCGGCGCTCCGGCAGGAAGTTCAAATCAGGGGGGATGAGATAGTTGTCCTGCAAAAAAAGGTTGCAGCGCTCGAACAGGTGGTCAAGATCAAAGAGAATGAGATTGCTGCACTGAAAAAAGAGCTTTATGTAGCCCCGAAGGGACCGACAGACAGGATTCTGATAGAAAAGAACGAACGAAGAATGACGTTGTTCTCAAAGGGCAAGGTGCTCAAAACCTACAAAATAGCCTTGGGGGGAAACCCGGACGGTCCAAAAGAAAGGCAGGGCGATAACAAAACCCCGGAGGGAACCTACGTCATCGATTCAAGAAACAGGGACAGCCGTTATCACCTGTCACTTCATATATCCTATCCAAACGAGAGAGACAGAAAGAGGGCAAAACAGCGTGGTGTTTCTCCGGGCGGTGATATCATGATCCACGGCATTAAAAATGGATTCGCGTGGGTTGGTGATCTTCACACGGGGGTTGACTGGACGAAAGGGTGTATTGCCGTTACAGACGAAGAAATTGAGGAAATTGAAAAAATTGCGCCAAATGGCACGGTCGTTGAGATAAGGCCCTGAAGACGTGATGGGCCGCTGTTGATATCGCATCTCGCACCGGATGCCTGTACTCAGCGGGCCCCGCCCGGGGAGGTGACGCGTGTGCTGCTTTGATAGATCGACCACGTAAACCCTGCATAGACAGAAAAACCCGATTTTTGACGGAACAAGGGACTCCCCTCATTCTCTGCACCACCATAATACCCCACTCGCCCGCCGGCATAGGCCCGCATTCGGTCCGTAATGCCATAGGACAGCCCGAGCGCCATGTCACTGCCCAGGTAACCGCCGCCAGCTTCATACGCCGGGCGGACAGCTGTAGCAAACCGCGGTTCGACCCGGTAAAAATATTCCTGCAGTTTTTTAGTGGCAAAACTGGAACCGATTGAGCTTCCCAGATCAATTCCGGAATTGAGGATGTTTATTCGCTCATGGGAAAGTTTCGGATTGAAGAGCCAGCCCCTCTGATCGATCCTGCCGAAATCAGTGGAAAATACAGCACGGACAGGCAGCTGCACTTCGGTTTTGCCGCCGTACAGCACTCCAAGCTTAACCTTCAGCTGCGGGCCGATTTCACCAAGATAATCCAGATCCGGCATGCCCCGCCGCGCATTATTATTGCTGGAATTCGCATTGAAGGAAGCGGCTAAACTCACATTGAGCTCAGTATAATCATTTTCAAAGAATACGCCCTTCGCAATACTGTCTCTTCCCAGGCGAAAAAAATCTCCACGATAGATCAGATTAGGCAGCGCCAATCCATGCAGTGAGTTTTTGTCGGCAGCCGGGTAATCCGGGGTATAAAAGCCGCCCGCTGCTATGCCCACCTCCCAGAGCGGCCTGGTGGAGGCACCATTGGGATCGATATCCAGTGCCTGCGCTTCCGAACCAAGCAGGAGCGCAATAACGGCAATGGCCGAAAGAGTAATACAGGCTATCATGAAGGAAGCTCCTGACACGAGAGCGCAAGAAACAGGAGGCATTGGTATTCAGGGGTCATGCTGCCACAGTATAAGACATCACGTCGGCCGCATTTGCTGCTTCTCTACCCGGTGGGGTCAAATGGCCCGCTTTAATGTACAATTGCGATATGACTCTTCTCATCACGAACCTCTTCTGCCGCTGGTACGGGATGTACTGCCGGATCTTCCCGTCGTGGCGGCTGCAGGATCAGTTACTTTTTAATTGCCTGTATTGTACGGAAATCCGAACGATTTGTCATCGGGCCAGTTCATGATCATCATGATCCCGTACAGATTTTACAACGTGGAGACATAAATTGTGAAAGACGGTGTATAATTTATATTCAAAGCCGTCGAGAGAGGCCGACAGCGTAATTTCTTCTGCAAATGAGAGGAGTAATGCAATGCCTAAAACAGTCCGTTTTTACGAAACAGGTGGCCCTGAAGTCCTCAAAATCGAAGAGTCACCCCTTGTGCAGCCGGGTGTGGGAGAGGTTCGTCTCAAAGTTGAAGCCATAGGCTTGAATCGCGCGGAAGTCATGTACCGGCAGGGGCAATACCTGGAAAATCCGGTGCTCCCCTCGCGGCTCGGCTATGAAGCGGCAGGGGTCGTAGATGCGATCGGGCCCGGAACTGACGGCTTCAACATCGGAGACCGGGTGAGCACCATCCCTTCATTTTCAATGGGAAGTTATGGCGTCTACTGTGAATGCGCTGTCGTTCCGGCCTACGCAGCGGCCCGCTATCCCGAGAACCTTACCGCGGTCGAGGGCGCTGCGATCTGGATGCAGTATATGACCGCTTTCGGGGCGCTCATTGAATTCGGTCATCTGCAGAAAGGCGCCACAGTTTTGATTTCTGCGGCGAGCAGCAGCGTCGGACTGGCCGCGATCCAGGTTGCAAAGTCGGTCGGTGCGACCGCCATCGCCATTACTCGCGGCGCTGGCAAGAAATCCTTTCTGATGGGTGCGGGGGCGGACCACGTCATCGTATCCGACGAACAGGATCTGGTTGAAAGCGTTATGGCCGTTACATCGGGGAAAGGCGCCGACATGGCCTTTGATCCCGTTGCCGGACCGTTACTGGGACAGCTTGCCGGGGCTGCGGCTCCCGGTGCGACTATCTTCGAGTACGGTGCGTTATCGCCGGCGCCTGCCGTGTTCCCCTTGTTTGCTGCGCTGGCCAAGGGCTTGACCGTGCGGGGATACACCATGTTTGAAATTGTTAAAAATGCCGAAAGACTTGCCCGCGGCAAACAATTCATCTACAGCGGGCTGGCAACCGGGGCATTGAAGCCGGTCATCGACCGTACGTTTCCTTTGGAGAGTATCGTTGAAGCCCACAGATATATGGAATCCAACCGGCAAAAAGGCAAAATCGTGGTTACAGTCTAAATACACAGTTGCTCAACATGGAAAATGCGGAACTGGCTTTTTCGGCAGAACCGGCAAAGGCGGCCAATTAGCCGCCTTTGCCGGTTTTGCAGTTGTTATCTAACTCTGCAAGAAGTTGCCATTCAACCAATCGATTGCCCGCGCTATTTGATGACTCTGGCTCCCCGCCGACGCTAGCTGGCGCAGACGCCCACCCTGATTCCCTCAAGCAGACGGTAGATGATTTCCCGCTGGATGATCGGCGCAAGGATCGGTATGTCCTGCTGTTCGGCCAGCAGGTCGATCAGCCGCTGAATAGCGGTGAGCAGCGGCAGCGTCACCTCGCCGGTCGCCATGCCGCGACTCGACCGCAGCACACGCGGCGGGGGAGGTTGCTGTCCACCATCAGTTGCGATATCTCGCGCTGATCAAGCATCAACCTGAGCCCCAGTAGGGCTTCTCCCGGCTCGCTTCGATGATCTGCACCACTGTTCAAAAAGTACCCATCCCGACTATGCGTTACAACCATTAACCGGGCTTCCGGATTATTTGGCAACATGTCGGCAGGATTGGTCTACCGGTCGGTGATATTCCTGGAGTACGGTATAATCATCAAGAAGGAAGTCATCCGGATCCAGAAGATCAACGAAGCCTACGAGAGAATGGTCAATACAGATGTGAAGTACCGTTTCTCCATCGATATGGCGTCGCTGAAGGGGTGATTGCGAAACCGGGGGAAATGCAGGAGACCGTGTGCTTGATTCAAAAGGCGGCCATTGGATATGAACGGTATTGACGTTATCGATCGTATGGGCGAGGATAGCGTACATGATTCAGCAGATGAATCGGAATTTGTCAGGGAGGGAATTTATATGAAAGTAGTAGCGTTCAACGGCAGTCCCAACAGGGAAGGCAATACCTGGCATGCGCTGAAGATGGTGACGGCGGAACTGGAACAGGCGGGGATCGAAACCGAGATCGTGCATGTCGGCAACAAGACCATCCGCGGCTGTACCGCCTGCGGCCAATGCTTCAAGAACAGGAACGAGAAGTGCGTCCTGCCGGGTGACGAGGTCAACGAGTGGATCCAGAAGATGAAGGGGGCGGACGGGATCATCCTCAGTTCGCCGGTACATTTCGCCGCCGTCGCGGGGACCATGAAGTCGTTTCTGGATCGCGCCTTCTACGTGACCAGCGTCAATGACGGCATGCTGCGCCACAAGGTGGGGGCCGCGGTGGTGGCGGTGCGGCGCTCCGGCGGCGTGACGACCTTCGATCAGCTGAACAACTTCATCAACTATGCTGAGATGCTGATGCCCGCCTCCAACTACTGGAACGTGATCCACGGCAGAAGCCCGGGAGAGGCCGCGCAGGACACGGAAGGGGTGCAGGTCATGCGGGTGCTGGGGAAGAACATGGCCTGGCTGATGAAGCTGGTGGAGCACGGCAAGGGCACGGTCATCCCGCCGGAGCGGGAGAACAAGACCTACATGAATTTCATCCGCTGAGCGGACTGTTCCCGGATTCCGGGATACCAGATATCAATCACACGGCGGCCATCCGGCCGCCGTGTGTGGTTCAAAGAGGAATGAAATATTACAACGCTTTCAGCAATACCACCGCTTCCGGCTCCTTGCTTATCCGGCCTGATCGGTACTGAAATTGCTTCAACCGTGCGGGTTGTCTGTCGTATAACCCGCAGATGTTTCCTGTTTCAAAGGAGCGGTCATCATGCGGCGCATCATACTCGTTCTATCCATCCTGATGACGTCGATCACCGCGGCAGACGCTGCGAACGACGATCCGTTCCCTTTGGCCGCATCCTCCTACCTCCTTATGATCGACGGCAAAACCGTCTGGGCGCATCGCCCGGAGCGGCGGCTTGCCCCCGCAAGCCTCACCAAGATTATGACCGCGCTGCTGGTCATGGAACGGGAGCCACTGGACAGGGTGGTGACCGTGAGCAGCGGCGCCGCCGCCGAGAGCGGCGCGCGCATCGGGCTGCGCCGGGGGGACAGGATGACGGTCGGTAGCCTGCTCGCCGCCACGCTGATCTACTCGGCCAACGATGCCTGCCGCGCCCTGGCCGATCACGCGGGGGGCGACCGGGAACGATTCGTCGCCCTTATGAACGCACGGGCTGCAAAGCTTGGGCTGAACGGAACCCATTTCAGCAATCCCTGCGGCCATGACCAGCCGCGCCACTATTCCACCGCCAGTGACCTGGCGGTCCTCGCCGAGGCAGCGCTCGGAAACCGGACCTTCAGGGAGCTGGCCTCCCGGCGGCAGCAGCAGATCCGGACCGCCGACGGAATGCGGCGCTTCGATCTCCGGAACAAGAACCATCTGCTCGGCCGCTATCCCGGGATTGCCGGGGTCAAGACCGGCTACACCCTCCATGCGGGGGGATGCCTCATTGCCCTGGCGGAGCGGGAGGGGACGAGCGTGCTCCTGGTGCTGCTGCATGCACGCGACCGCTGGCATGATGCCGCATCAATGCTGGACCGGGCATTCGCTCGGAAGAGGACGATTCCGTTCTCGAACGGCAGTTCTACCGGATTGCGGGGAATTGAAAACGGGGATTAGGGAAACTGAATTGAAGCAGGAATGAAAAAAGAGGACGACCCTGCTGACCTTCTGCTTCAGAGGAGCGACTCACCGATGATCCGCACCCTGGGGCCGTTCTTCAACCACGTGAATCTGCCGCTGTCCTTCTTGTCACCTACTACCCATTCGAAGAGGGTGCGGGCATCCTGAAGCTGGATCTGCCGGGGGAATCGGTAGTATTTCTGCTGCATCTCCTCATCGTAGAGGCCGACGCATCCGTGCGATGCGGGGAAACCGGGGAGGTCGCGGCCGTGGAGCCAGAAATCGACTCCCTGGTCATTGGTGAAAAAGCGCAGCGCATAGTGCATCGGGTACGGCGTGTCGGTTTTTTCGATTGTGTATAGGGACGAGCGGTGTCGGCGGTTGAACGCGTCGATGCGGAAATCTCCGGTGGGGGTGCGGTGCTTCCGGTTGCCGGAAGCGATCGGAAAAGAGAAGACCAGCTCGCCATTCTCGTAGGCGCCGAGGAACTGTTCGAACAGGTCCACCAGGATGAATTTTTCCTCACGGGCGGCTTTGGGGTAGGTGGCGGGAAGCGGGGAATACTTTTTGATGTCATCCAGGTTCCGGGGGACCTTGACGGATACCCCGGCGGTCAGGTGCCGACGGTCGATCCGGTTGAAGCGGAGCACGTCAGGCCAGCGGTCGCCGAAGAGCGTCTCCGGCGTTTCCCCCTTGCCGATCCTGCGGCAATCCCAGGCAATGGCCGCATCGCCCGGATGGAAGACGCTGCAGAGATTGGAGATCTTTCTCGATTCCCCCCGGGCCGTTGCCGGGGAGACGGCCGTGAGGATCAGGAAGAGCGACAGAATATGGAAAATCGGCATGTTTTTTCACCAGGTTCTGATCTTTCCCGAATCGATATGGACAAAGCCGGCGCCCGGATAGTAACCGACTCCTCCCAGTTGCAGGGCGACGGCTGTATGCCTGACCTTTTCGAGGGAAATTCCGGGGATGGCGATGTCAATGGCCTTGCCGTGTGGGTGGAGGCTGTGCCTGGCTACATGCCGGCCGTTCTGCACCAGAAGCGAGTTGAAAGCAGGAGAACGGTAGCCGGAGATGATGTGTATCTCGTTTCCTCCCCCGAGCTTCTTGTCGACAAGGTTGAGATACTCAATGGCATTGACATCCATGATGGTAATCTGGTCGGTGTAGCGGCAGCGCATGATCCAGTTTACCGCATGCAGGGCATCAAGGTCATAGGAGCCATCTGCTCTGCGGAAATCAACGGAGAGCCGGTCGTTTGTGTGGGCGTTGAAAAGTGAAAGTGCCCCGGATTGGGGAAATAGTGATTTTGCGAATGATGCCCTAGCCCCGCTAAGAGCTGCTGCGCCTGCAACTGCCAGGTGAAGAAATGTCCGTCGGGTGATTTTTTTCGTAAACAAGCAGAATACTCCGTCTTCAGTATTCCCCCTATCATTGCATAAAAACAGGTTATTTTTTAGCAGTATGCTGGCTACACTGTCAACTCAATTACCTTTAACAATGCCGGCCGGAATGTCCTGCCCGCTGATGCCGGGTATGCCCGGAACGAAAACCGGTTAATCAGGAGGCCAATGTGGCCGCCTTTATTTTTCCTGAACTAATACCCGTAAAAAAAGCCCCGGGTTTCCCCGGAGCTTTTGATGTCTGCTGGAGTCGTTGTTTAAACTCTCATTACGTTTGCGGCTTGAAGCCCTTTCGGACCCTTGGTCACCTCAAACGTGACACTATCACCTTCTGCAAGCGATTTGAAGCCGTCGCCTGCAATAGCGGAGAAATGGCAGAATACATCGTCGCCATTTTCCTGCTCAAGAAAACCAAAACCCTTGCTGTCGTTGAACCATTTAACTGTTCCGTTTACCATGTGTACTTTCTCCTGATCCTGCTGTTCGATTTTGTCTGATTTATTTCAGACGTATTGCCACTACGTGCTTTTTTGGCCGATATGTCAACCAGCAAATGATGCAGGTGGATAATTATTCGCGACAGAGCCGGAATCCGGATCAAGCAAAGCAGCCCGGCATCTTCTTTTTTGCTGTGTAATATGCGCCGCGGTCAAAGCACTCCTTTTTTAATCGACTTGCACGAATACAGTAAATATAATTAGTTGTCCGCCCGCTGCCTGGAACAGACAGCACTGGGTTGTCTGCATCCATCTACTCAAGTGGAGTTACCGGGGAAATGGCAGTTGACCGCGATGATTCGCAGGAGAAGGGAGGGGTTATGAAAATATATGTCCGATCACTCCGGCAGCGGTTTTTTCCGGCTGCCGCATCACTGCTCCTTTCAGCCGTGTTTCCCGCCTCGATCATTCCGACATCTTCTTCTCTGGTCGATATCCGGCTCCCGGCAGGGTTCTCGGTGGATTATTTTGCCAGTGATGTGCCGGGTGCCCGATCGCTGGCGGCCGGGCCGGATGGAATCGTCTTTGTCGGGACCAGGTCGGAAGGGAAAGTGTATGCTGTCGTAGACAGGAACGTTGACGGCAAGGGTGACGAAGTGATCGTCATTGCCGCCGGGCTGGACTCCCCCAACGGCGTCGCCTTTCACGGCGGTTCTCTCTATGTCGCCGAGATCGGGAGGGTAATACGCTTCGACGACATTGCGAAACGGCTGAAAAATCCGCCACAACCGGTGGTCGTGAACGATGCGTTTCCCAAAGAGAGGCATCACGGCTGGAAGTTCATCCGGTTCGGCCCTGACGGCAGGCTCTATGTTCCGGTGGGGGCGCCATGCAACAACTGCGAGCGGAAGGACGAACCGCGTTTCGCCTCCATCACCAGGATGAAACCCGACGGCAGCAGCCTGGAAATATTTGCCCGCGGCATCAGGAACAGTGTCGGGTTTGACTGGAATCCGGCGACCGGGGAGCTCTGGTTCACTGACAACGGCCGTGACTGGCTCGGGAACGACCGCCCCCCCGACGAGTTGAACCGTGCACCGGCGGGCGGGCTCCACTTCGGCTATCCCTATCGGCACGGCAGAGACATCGTCGATCCTGAATTCGGTGCCAAGGCCCCGCCCGGACTTTCGTTCACCTCCCCCGAGATGGAATTGGGCCCCCATGTTGCGTCCCTCGGGATGCGCTTTTACAGCGGCGCCATGTTTCCCGGGGCATACCGGGGCGGGATATTCATCGCGGAGCACGGCTCCTGGAATCGCTCACCACCGCTCGGTTACCGGATAACCTTCGTACCGTTGAAGGGAGGCAGGGCGGAAGCATATACCGTTTTTGCCGAAGGATGGCTGAAAGGAGTTGCCGCCTGGGGACGTCCGGTCGACCTGGAGGTGATGCCCGACGGCGCGCTCCTCGTTTCCGACGACAAGAAGGGGGCAATTTACCGGATAACCTACGACGGGAAGAAAAAATAGGCAGGAAAAGAGAAAGCGACACCAGTTTACGAGAAAAGCAGCCTGTCCCCTTTCTCAGTTCAGTACCGAACCATCATACCCGCAAAAACGGCAGGAGAGATTTTCCCGTACCGCTCATTCGTCGGATTTTGTCTGCGTCCTCGCCTGCTCCAACATGGATTTCAATTTATGACGATAGGCCGAAACGCTGATCTGGGCGGTGGTGTATTGCAGCAGTGCATCCAGATAGTGAAGGGATGGCGATGAAGCGGACTTTGATCCGAAATCGGCATAGATGAACGCCACGACGGTGTTTGCACGTATGAGAGGGAAAAGTAGCACTTCCGGGCTGTCAAGCCTGCCGATCAGCCGGTACAGCTGATGAGGCCACGTCGAATCGCTGTGAAATCCGTAGTACATCTGGCCGGTTTTGATGACATCGCCAAAAATCTGCTGATCGTCTAACGGAATACGCAGACTGGAAAGGAGCTCCAACCCCTCGCTTTTGTCCCCCTTGACCCCGAACGACTGTTCCGCAACAAGTTCGGATTCCGTCACCACAAAGACAATGGCCCGCTCGAACACTTCAATCAGGTAGGAAAGAATGGCGACGGCTATCTCCGTACGTGTATTGCAGTGCCGTAGCCGGGTGATGCAGGTAAAAAAACGCTGTTCATTGCTGCTGCTGTATTCCGACGTCAGTGTCCGGAGAAATGCCCCCAGGCTCGCGCTGAAATCGACCGCCTGCTGCGCCGATGTTTCTTTCGAGCATTCCTTGCAGGGCCTCGGAATAATGGAGCGGATTCCCGAACTGAGCGCCTGCAGACCCAGCGTATCCCAGAATCGCGAACAGGCAACCAGCACAACCGCCGCCTGCGGGTATTTCCTGAGGTTTGTGCAGACCTGCATGGTGTCCTGCATCGCATCGTCATGGGGGACATCGAGAAAAATTACCAGTTGCACCGCCTGGCAGAGCAGCAGCCTGATATTGATAGCCAGCGTGTCTATGTTGTCGGACGAAACCGCATAAATCCTCTCCTGATAACAGGTCGCTTTTATCAATGTTGACAGCAGCGGAGACTTTGTGATCACTATCACCGCCAGGTCCGGGGGGGAGGCCGATACGCCCCCTTCCGGCACCGGACTGGACAGCTGCGCCAGCAGTTGAAGTTTCTGCGCTTTCTCGGCGGTCGGAAACTCGTCAATAATCAGCTTTTTAAGCGCTTCCACCTCGCGGTAACTCTGGTCGCTGCTGCGCTGAATCATGCGGCGCTGCTCTGAAAGCAGCTGCTGGAGAAGCGATGGGGAGTCGTCCTGGCCGCTCGCCTGCGGTGAAATTGGAGGCGTGTTGCTGTCTGGCTGCTCGGCAACCAGATCCAGATTGGTGACGCCGGCAATACTCAGAATCTCATCCATGGTGCCATCGCGCACTTTTTCATCATAAATGCGCAATGATTCCATCAGGATCCCCTGGGAGTTCAGCAGGATTCTCTGCGGGAACTTCGTTCGGGAAAAATGATACCCGTCGGCATTGTCGCTTCTGGCACTATCCAGGGAGAATTGCCCTTCCTTCCAGGTCAGCACCTCGACAATTGTCATCTCGATCAATGATTCCAAGCCGTTATATGCCACGGTTTCGTCAACCATGTGGTGTTCGAGCAGCGTTATGACAAGCGGCTTGCGCTCGTCTCCTGCATTTTTCTGGATATCCAGTACCTGGGTCAGTTGTCCTTCTGTTATGGCGCCGGCGCTGACCAGTACCTGCCCGATCCGCACCCGGTTGTTGAGGTAGTTGGCGCTGACAAGGTCTCCCTCATGGAACACCAGCTGGCTCTCCCCTTTTTGGCTGGAGAGCCGCAATACCCCGGTTTTTTTTGTCCCGTGCAACAGTTGAATGATGTCGATTATCGGGAAATTTTCCAGATCGCCATTTAGTGACATAGTTTCTAATCTCCGTGCATATTAATAACTTACTCTGCTCAATACCCGCCTGTCAACGGATCGCAATAATCCGTCTATTATGCAATCAGATCGATGCGACGGGATTGAGAATCAAAAATACACCTCAAACTGAATTGGTGAATACAGGAAACAGCATACATATAAAAAAGGCGGCCAATTACTGTCTTTATCATCATTTTCTGCGCCTGCCGGAAGTTGCAGTCGCCACGGATTCTGTTACGCTTGAAGCGTAAGGACAACATCTTTGTAAAAGGAGTCAGCCATGTACGGTAAAGACAGGATCTACAAGAAAGTGGAGATAATCGGTGTTGCCGGCGGGAGCATTGAAGCGGCGATCGAGAAGGCCCTGGCCAAGGCTAAAAGCTCGCTGGACAAGCTGTCCTGGTTCGAGGTGGGGGATATTCGCGGACACATCGGTCCGGATGGCAAGGTCGCTGAATATCAGGTTGTACTCAAGGTGGCTTTCGAGCTGAAGGAGTAGCGGCAGGACACACCATCCCGACCCGTATGAAATCTCCGGGATACGGACTTAATTCAAAAGCCGTTTATTGAACGCCCTTCGCATTGAAGTGATCAAACTGCTTATTTCGCACTGTTGAACCACCCGCAAATCTGATCGTCCGGCGGATTAGCCAGACAGACGTTGCATTCAGTCCCAATGGGTGGTAAACTTATTCCTTTCTGACACGGGGAGCAGGGGTGAATACTCGGAAAAAAGGAGGAATCATGGATAAGAAACAATGCTTGGAAACATTCAGATGTCAAAAATCAGCTAGCATCACGGCACTTCTGGTTTTCGCCTTCGTCATGGCCATGGCCGTTGCCATGGCCGGACAGGCCGAAGCAGCGCAGGGGGCGGCGAAGTACACCGCCAAGGGCGAACTGCTGATGCTCAAGAATTACCGGCAATGGGTTTTTGTCGGTGCGCCGGTCACCCCCAACGACATGAACAATGGCAAGGCGGCATTTCCGGAATTCCATCATGTCTACATTGATCCCGCCAGCTTTGCCGCTTACAAGAAGACCGGCAAGTTTCCCAACGGCACCGTTATCGTCAAGGAACTGGCCGGAGTGGGAGCAAAGAGCAGCGCCAGCGGCAGCGGTTACTTTGCCGGTGAGTTCGTAGGGATCGCGGCTACCGTCAAGGATGCCAAACGCTTCGCCAAAGAGCCGGGCAACTGGGCCTATTTCAGCTTTATGGGGGATGACGGCAAGGCCCTGGCAAGCGCCAAGGCCCAAGCCACAGCTGCCTGTAACGTCTGTCACCAGCAGAATGCAGCCGAGGACTGGGTCTTTACCCAGCACTACCCGGTACTGCGCGCCGCCAAACCGGCCATGTAGCAACGGTGCTCACGACCTCTCATCACCACCCCCCCGTCGAATCAGCGGGCCGCCGGTTTTCTGCCGGTGGCCCGTTCCTTTCTCTCAAGCTGCATACAGACTGAGAACCTAAAAAAGCAAAACCTGACTGAAGCTTTCAGAACTTTACGGCTTTGAGGCGATTCAGGATTGCGCCGAGAATTGCCTCCTGATCCTTCAGTTCCGCATGCCATTCCCGATTGTCAGTGCCGACTCTTTCCGTGGCCAGATCGGGCAGGTACGCTTCAAGGGCAGTGACAAGAGCTGCCGCTTCCTTTGAACTCAGATCGAATGATGACATGACGAACCCCCTCTCTGCTTCCCCAGATCGTAATGCGGGAAGCAACGCGCTTCAGAGAATGTAAAAACACACCCGCTTCAGACCTTGCGCCCCTTACGACCGACCATAATTTTGCCGTGATGGGTGATGACGTGCACGTTGTGGTTCATCATCATGCGATGCTTTTTACCCGTCAGGGCTTTCATCGCTGCGTTCATCCGGCGGCGGGGCAACTTCGTTCCCGGTGTCATGGCTCTCATGGCTGGCACCCCCTTTTGTTCTGTCAGGCGCATGCAACCGCCTTGATCTATCATCTATAGTATACTCCTTCTCCATAGTTGCTGAAGCTGGAAAATGCATTACAAGGGGTGTTTCCGGAGCAGCATTTTAGACGCTGAAAAGTGCAGATAAACGAACCGGGCAGCCAGGCTGAAGCTTTTGAACGCTTCAGCAGGCTGCCCGGACGCTGCCGTCAGGCACTCTCGGTCGCTATGGTCTGCTTTCCATCGCGGATTTATTTTTTAGGCGTAACGGGGCATACGCAACTGGTCGGCACCGTTTCCCCCACGCACACACTGGGATGACACGTTTTCTCCGGAGCTTTTCTCCCGCGTGCTTCCAGTTCTTTCATGTTCGTCATCTGACTCACCTTCCTTCCGGGTTTTACCACATTATTAGATACGCTGCTTCAGTCAGCCGGCGCAATCCGTGCTCTGTTTATAATCCTGATAAACAGGGTTTGACTGTTTACGAAGTGTTTTCTGCTTTAAAACGCATAAAACAACTTCAGACTTACTATAACCCGCAGAATCCCTGGGCCTTGCCGATCTTCCTCTGGGCATTACCGGTGAAGCGTTCGAATTTGCCTTTGACTCCCAGCATCGTATTCGAACTGATCCTGCCGGCAAACTCCCTGGCCGTACCCTTGACTATGTGAAATATCCCTTTCGCCTGATTCCTTGTGCTGATTTTCATGATGAACCTCCCTGATGCTGACGATACCTTCCGCAGGTCTCATGTTACACCCGCCTCCGTCAGTTGCACACGGTACTTCTTTTTCCGGGATTACATTTTACCATAATTCTGCGACGCCTGAACAGCAATCTCAGGCAGATGCCGTGTGAGGTGTCGGCATGCAAAAAAAGGTGGGTCTCATGGCGATCATGCCGGGCAACTGAAGGAGCATGTGAACGATTCCCTGAAGAAGGTTGGCGCCACCGACGAGCAGAAGGTGAAAATCTGCGGGGTACTGGACCAGATAGATTCCGACGTTCAGCAGCTACGCATCAGCCTGTCCCCCATCCCGCCGCATCATCCGCCCATTATTTCCGCCGATAGCTGGACGTCATCATGACCTGCCACGTTCCATCATCACCCAAATAGTGAGACGTCAGGGTCCGGTGGTCGTCACTCCTGAATTCGTATACGTCCCGGTACTTCGCCAGTTTCCCTTCGACGGACATGTCGGGGCCTTCAGTGCTGAGTATCAGCGTTTTCCCTCCAGCGTCCAGCACGCCGTCGTATATCCACAGGTGGGTCATCATCGAACCGACCCATGTCCCCACGTAACGTTTCTTCTGCGGGTCATAGCCGAGCGTCAGCATCATCGCTGCCGTGCCGCCTCCGGGCATCTCGCCCTTTCCCTCGGCCAGAATCCAGAGCTCGCCGAGCGAACGCACAAGTTCGCTCCCCGTGAATTTTTCACGGGGCTTGCCCGGTTCCATCTGCGCTTCGGTCTCATAGGTCCACTCGCCGACGAACTTCTGCAGCCACCGGTGCTCTGTCTGTTGTTCGGCCGGCATGCACGTTTTCTCTTCCGTATCTTTTGCTGCCATAAAATCATCTCCCTTCGATACGATGGAATATATCATTCCGCAGAAATATCGTGTATTCCCTGCCGTGTTCAAAAGGCTGCTTTATTCATGCAGCCTTCCGATAGGCCGGGTTCGTCTGCCACAGTGCCAGTGTCGCCCCGGTTGGATCGGTTATGACGCTGAACCATCCGATACCGGGAATCTCGGTTACCTCCCTGCAGATGGTCGCGCCCAGACTCCGGGCCTTCTCGGTGGCGGCATTCGCATCATCCACGGCGACGTAGGCGGTCCAGCTTGAGGGTGAACCGGGTTGGACGGTTTTCATCATGCCGCCGCCGGTCCCTTCCCCCACGTCAATCAGGGTGTAGTCCATCCCGGGTATCTCTTCCAGTTTCCAATCGAACAGCCCGGTGTAAAACGCCTTGGCCTTGGCCACGTCGGTTGTCAACAACTCAACATGTACAAACGGATTTGCCATGACACGCTCTCCTTTTGACTGTAATTGTGAATCCTCGAGTTCATTATACGCCGTCACCGGGGAAATGGTACCGGGAGAATTCCGGAGCCGGGTAGGGGGTGGACAATCCGCTGACGGCTGTTTGGTGGTGGATTCTCTGCCTGCGATGGTGTATAAAACGGCGTCACCCGAACCGGAACGCACTCCCGGTGAGGGAAGGACTCATTAACCTGCCGGAGTACAGCCATATGAATGTAAACCTGAAACATCTGAAAAATCTGATCAGCAAGCGAAGCGATGAAATTGAAAGGAGTGTTGCCGGGACCGGCTACATTGCAAAAACGGTCATCGGTGTCGGCACCTTTCTGCTCGACAACGAAGGGGACATCGATCTGATGACCGACAAGCAGAAGGTCATCTTTGAAAAATTCATCCTGCCGCTGCTGGATGCACCGCGCCGCTAGCCGTTAGCGCGAGCCAGGGCCCCGCACCCGCATGTCCGCCACCATAACAGCCGTTCGCGACACCCTCGCCGAGACCTTCGCCCGGCTTGATTCCTGGTGCGCGCTGCCTGCAGAACACCTCCTGCAGCGCCCTTCCTATCCGGATGCCTGGAGCGCTGTCGCACACCTGGAACACGTTTCCCTCGTCAATCATTTTCTTCTCCTCACCATCGGCAAGGGTACGGCGACGGCCCTGCACCGGGCGCGGAGCCAATCCATACCCGCCGGGGAGAGCGATCTGGCGCGCCTCGCCCCGATCGCAGACCCCTATTCGTTCCCGTGGGATCCGCCGGGGCACATGGTTCCCGGCGGTGCGAAGAGTCCTGCGGAGGTGCGGGAGTTGCTCTGTTCCCAGCTTGGACGGTGTCTGGAATTTCTGGAACGGATGGGTAATGGTGAGGGGAGACTCTGCTCCTTCCGCATGTCGGTGTACGACCTGGGACGGCTCGACATGTACCAGTGGCTGTACTTCCTCGCCCAGCACGGGCGCTGGCACCTGGCGTTCCTGGCGCAGCGGCACTCCGCCACCCGTCCGGCGTGACCGCCGGTTACGTATTCGGGCCGGCAAGGAATCGGCGGCGGTTGTCTCCCCTTCTTGATTTATTTCAGAGCATTCACGTATACTTCCCTCAAGAAGGCAGGAGGAGAAATGGGACTATTGACCTGGAACGACAACTACAGCGTGCATGTCAGTGAAATCGATAACGAGCACAGGTTCCTGATCGGGCTGGTCAAAGAACTTGATCATGCCCTGGAAACCGACGAGATGGTGCGCTCGCAACTTGTGATGTCCGCACTGGAGAAACTCACGCATGCCATCAGCGCGCATTTCGAATCGGAAGAACGTTTTCTGCTCTTCAATAATTATCCCGACTTCAGCAGCCACCAGCAGGAACATCATGACCTGCTTGCGACGCTGGAACAGTTCGTGGGGCATGTCTGCTCCGAACGGGCCGTTTTTTCCGGGGAAAATCTGCTGTACCTCAAGGACTGGCTCGTGAGGCACATCATCCTTCACGACTGCAAGTACGGCAGCTTCTATCGCGGCAAGGAGCTGGCCAACCGCTACTCGTGAGACGACGGCCGCATGTTGCCGCATCGGTTGCGCTCCGGGCTGTTTTTGCTATAATCGGGACCGGGAGTAATCCGATTCCAGAGCGGAGGAGCTTCGCATGTCCTTCAATCCAGTGCTTATCGTTGCAAAGGTTGAAAAACCGGAATGGTACAAGGGTACCACACAGTTCGCCCAACCCGAGGTCCGCACTGCGCTCCGGCAGCTCTTCACCGCTCTCATCCCCTATTTTCTTGTTATGGCCCTGATGGTCCAAACCGTCCGCCACGGCCACAGCTACGCGCTCACCCTTGCCCTCGGGGTAGTGGCGACTGTCCTGTTCACTCGCATTTTCATCTGTTTCCACGACTGCACCCACGGCTCGTTCCTCCCCTCGCCCCGCTGGAACAGGAACGTTGGGTATCTCTGCGGCATCCTGACGTTTACCGCGTTTCACGACTGGCGGCGCAGCCACGCCGGGCATCACATCTCGGTCGGCGACCTCGACCGGCGCGGCATGGGGGACATCACGACCATGACCGTCGAGGAGTATCTGCAGGCGCCGCCGCTGCAGCGGCTGGCCTATCGTCTGTACCGGCATCCGCTGGTCATGTTCGGCATCGGCCCGCTCTATTACTTCCTGCTGCGCAACCGCTACCCGTCGCCCGGGGCGAAAAAAATCGATTTCATCAGCGTGATCTGGACCAACCTGGCGATCGCCGCCATTGTCGTTGCGGCAACCATGACGATCGGCTTCCGGACCTACTTTCTGGTCCAGATGCCGGTGCTGATCATGGCCGCGACGCTCGGCATCTGGCTGTTCTACAACCAGCACCAGTTTGAAGGGGTCTACTGGGCGCGCCACGAAGCGTGGGACCCCTGGCGGGCCGCCATGGAGGGGGCGTCGTATTACAAGCTGCCGCCGCTGCTGCAGTGGGCTACGGGCAACATCGGCATTCATCACGTCCACCATGTCCGTCCCGGCATACCCAACTACCGGCTGCAGGAATGTTACGACGCGATCCCGGAACTGCAGGAGATCACGCCGCTGACCCTGCGCAAAAGCCTGGGGGCATTGCGGCTGAACCTGTACGACGAGGAGCGGCGGGGGATGGTGAGCTTCAGCTCGCTGAAGAGCCGCTAGGTGAGTAGACTGCGCAAATAGGGAGAGGCTGCCGTTAGTACCGGCAGCCTCTCCCTATTTGTCGTTCGTTCCGTGCAGCGGTCCCTGTTCAGGGAAAGGCGGCCGGCTTGATCTCCTCCTCCAGTTCGCCGGGAGGGAGGATCAGGTTGAGCAGCACCGCCAGCACGCCGCAGAGGCTGATCCCCTGCAGGCTGAAGCTGCCGATCGTCACGCCCAGACCGCCGATGCCGGTGACCAGGGTGACGGAAACCAGGCAGAGGTTGCGCGGCTTCATCAGGTCTACTTTGCCGTCGATGATCGTCTTCAACCCGATGCCGGCGATGGAGCCGAAGAGCAGGATCATGATCCCCCCCATGACCGGCATCGGGATCGTCCGGAGCAGCGCGCCGAACTTGCCGACAAAGGCCATCAGGATCGCGAAGCAGGCCGCCCAGGTCATGACGACCGGGTTGTAGTTGCGGGTGAGCATGACCGCGCCGGTGACTTCGCCGTAGGTCGTGACCGGCGGGCCGCCGAACAGCCCGACGATGTTGACCGCCAGTCCGTCGCCCAGCAGGGTGCGGTGCAGGCCGGGCTGCTTGGTATAATCATTGCCGACAACCGAACTGATGGCGAGGATGCCGCCGACATGCTCGACGATCGGGGCGATGGCTACCGGGATCATGAAGAGGATCGCCGCCAGGTTGAATTCGGGGTGGCCGAATTCCGGTACAGCCAGCCAGGGGGCGCTGACTACCGTGCTGAAATCTACCAGTCCGAGGAAGAGCGAGGCGCTGTAGCCGACTGCTACTCCGACCAGAATCGGCACCAGCTTGAGCAGACCGCGGGCGTGGATGGCGGTCAGCATCGTTGCGGTCAGGGAAACCGCGGCGACGCTCAGTGCTGTTCCGTAGGGAATCACCTGGGCGTCACCAGCCTTGCCGGTCGCCATGCTGATCGCGACCTGGGCGAGCCCCAGGCCGATGACCATGACGACCGGACCGATCACGACCGGCGGCAGGATGCGGTGGATGAAACCGACGCCGCGCCACTTGACGGCTCCGGCGGCGACGTAGTAGAAAAAGCTGGCTGCGGCCAGGGCCCCCATGGTGGCCGGCATCCCCCAGGTCTTGACCGAGTAGATCACCGGGGCGATAAAGGCGAAGGATGAGCCGAGATAGATCGGCACCTGGCGTTTGGTGCAGAGCTGGAAGACCAGGGTGCCGATCCCGGCGCCGAGGAGGGCCAGGCTGGGGTTGAGCCCGGTCAGCAGCGGTACGAGGACCGTGGCGCCGAAGGCGACGAAGAGAATCTGGGCTCCTGAAAGGGCGGTGCGCCAGACCGGATCGGTGTGTGTGGACATGGCCTTGTTCTCCTATTTAGTGCCGAATATTTTATCCCCGGCATCGCCGAGGCCGGGGAGGATATATCCCTTTTCATTGAGGCGTTCGTCGATGGAGGCGACGTAGATCTCCACGTCGGGATGGGCCCTGCTGATCCGCTCAAGCCCCTCGGGGACGGCAACCAGGAAGAGCCCCTTGATCCGCAGGCAGCCGGCTCTCTTCAGCATCTCGATGGTGGCCAGCAGCGATCCGCCGGTGGCGAGCATCGGATCGATGATCAGGGCGGTGCGCTCATCCATCCCGCTGGTGAGCTTCTCGTAGTAGGCAACCGGTTCCAGTGTCTCTTCGTTACGGTAGAGGCCGACGACGCTGACCTTGGCGCTCGGGATCATGTCGAGCACCCCGTCCATCATTCCCAGGCCGGCGCGCAGAATCGGCACGACGGTAATCTTCTTCCCCTTGATCTGCTGGACGGAGACCGGGCCGGCCCACCCGTTGATGGTGATGGTCTCGGTCTCCAGGTCCTTGGTCGCTTCGTAGGTCAGGAGTCGTGCGACTTCGGAAGCGAGCTCGCGAAACTCCTTGGTGCTCAGGTCGGCCTTGCGCATCAGGCCGAGTTTGTGCTGGATGAGGGGGTGTTTGACTTCGTGAACCGCCACGTCGGACTCCTTTGTGGGTATAGATTGTTGTTTGCAAAACCGGGAAAGAATACAGGTCGCCGGCCGGCAGGTCAAGCATCTGGAGGATTCAAATTGTATACGCAGGTGGTGTGGCGGCCGACCGGATTCGGAAGGTTGCCGGTCTCCTGTTTGTGCTGTTGTGCTCCGCGTGGAATAGGGGTAAAGTGCTGGAAGGCGATGTGAAAACTGCGGGCAGGATGCCCCTGACCGGTGCCCGATTCCCATGAAGGAGTTGTACCTACCTTGAATTACCCGATATGTTTCCAACGCATCAGATTGTTGTATCCTGTCCTGCTGGTGGCACTGCTGGTTTTGATCCGTGCCGCATCGGCGCACGCCCTGGATGATTTTGCCACCTATCCGCTCCTCCCGTCAGGCTATTCCTCCATCAAGGTTTTTGACAGCCAGCGGCGCTTTGTCGGCCGGATCCTGCCGGAGCAGCGGTACTGGACTCCCATCGATCGCATCCCTGTTTTTCTGCAGAAGGGGGTCGTCGCCGTTGAGGACGCCCGTTTTTACCAGCATGGCGGCATCGATGTGCGCGGTATCGCCCGGGCGCTGGTGAAGGACGTGGTCAAGGGGAGACTGGCCGAGGGGGGGTCTACCATCACCCAGCAGCTGATCAAGAACAGGTATTTAACCGGCGTGAAGACCTTTGAACGGAAATTCGATGAAGCCCGCATGGCCATGGATTTTGAACAGAAGTACAGCAAACAGCAGATCCTGGAGATGTATTTCAACGAAATATATTACGGGAACGGTGCCTGGGGCATCGCCCAGGCCGCCCGGCTCTATTTTGACAAGGGACCGGAGGAGTTGACCGAAGCCGAGTGTGCCATGCTGGCAGGAGTCCAGAAAAATCCCTCCCGCTACAACCCCCTGGGGAAAGCGCCCCACGTAACGGGGAGGCGAGACATCGTCCTCAAGAGGATGGTGGACCTGAAAATGATCACCCCCCAGAAGAGGCAGCAGCTTCGGGCCCATCCGCCGTCGGTCGTCAAGGCGGGGCAGGCCCCGCAGTATCTGGCCCATGTCCGAGCCAAGCTGATCGAGCACTACGGAGCGGGGATCATCGAACAGGGGGGGCTGGAGGTGACCGCCGCCCTTGACCTGAACCTGCAGAAGCAGGCCGAGCTGGCTCTGAGCGAAGGGGTGAAACGGATTTCCCCCGATCTGCAGGGGGCATTGATCTGCCTGGACCCGGCCACGGGTGACGTCCTGGCGGCCGTGGGTGGAGTCGATATTACTCAAAGCGGCTTTAACCGGGCTTTTGCAGCCCGCCGTCAGCCAGGATCCGCCATCAAACCGCTGATCTATGCCGCCGCCTTGGAACAAGGGTTCACGGCCGGAAGCGTCTGGGATGACACGCCGGCGTCCTACAACCGGGGGAATGGTGAAGTCTGGAAGCCGCTGAACTATGGCAGGGAGCAGTACGGAAACCTTTCCCTCAGGCAGGCGCTGGCCTATTCCAACAATGTCATTGCGGTAAAGCTGCTGGAGGCGGTCGGAATCCCGTATTTCGTTGATTATGCCGGGAAGATGGGGCTGCCGCAGCGGGGGGAGAACGGGCTCTCCCTGGCCCTGGGGACTGATGAAGTCTCCCTGAGCGACCTGGTGCTGGCCTATACCCCGCTGGCGGCCGGAGGGGTGCGCCCCGAAGCGAGGGTCATTATCCGTGTGTATGACAGTAAACGTCGCACCTGGACGGAGAATCCCCCGGTGACGGCGCCGGTAGTTTCCCCGGAGGTTGCCTATGTCACGACCCAGATGCTGAAGGATGTCATGATCTACGGCAGCGCCAAGGGTCTCAGGAAATTCGGCCAGACGTACCCTTCAGCCGGCAAGACCGGTACGACAGATGATGGCCGGGATGCCTGGTTCGTCGGCTACACCCCGCAGGTCATCACCGGAGTCTGGGTGGGGCACGACAAGCCCCGTCCGGGTGGGAGAGGCTTTACGGGCGGGGCAGTTGCCGCGCCGGTCTGGGAACGGTTCATGCGCAAGGCGGTTGCAGCGAAACCGGTTGCTGACTTCGTCAGGCCTGATGCGGTCATTTCCGTCGCCATAGACCCGGCGACCGGTTATCTGGCGACCGAGATCTGTCCGAAAAAACGGGACGAGTTTTATATCGCAGGAAGTGAGCCGGACGAATACTGCCCCGCCCATGGGGGGGGAGATGTCATGCCGTTGTCTCCGCCGCCGGCTGCCGGAGGACAGGAGTCCGGAACGGCTGCTGAACTGGTGGATAAGCCGGAATAGAAGGGAAGCGCAGCTTGCCCTGCTTCGCGGGTGGCGAGGGGGCGCTCCACCCGGCAGAAAAATCAGGGTGTCGACAGCTGGTCTCTCTTCCGCTTTTCAGCGCGCTTCTGCACCCTGCGCCGCCAGGCGGCGCGGCTGCCGAAGAAGGTCCCGGCGGCCGTCAATACCCAGATCGTGACCGTGACTGCGCTTTCGCTGGTGGTTAACATACTGCGGCTCCCGTTGGAACTTGAATGGTATTGCCCATACTGTAGCACCAATCCCGACTGAATATACTTGATGCAGGTCAAGATTCGACGTTACCCCGATGCACCGCCGAACCTCCCCGATTTCTCCCGCTATCTTTCCCCGTCCAGGTGGTATAATACAAAAAAGTAACACAGTCGGGGGTGGCACCATGGGACGTTCCGTTTGCACGGTGTGGAGAATAATTGCTGTCCTGTTTCGGGTTGCGCTGCCGGGACTCCTGCTGGTGTCGTGCCATGGCGGGGGAACCGGCCGGGATGCAGTCGCTCCGCCGCCTGCCACGAGCATATCGCTCGCCCAAGTCGCATCCGGCTTTACCGGTCCGGTGGCCGTCACCAACGCCGGCGACGGCAGCGGCCGGCTCTTCGTCGTTGAACAGGGAGGCGCCGTAAGGGTCGTGCGCAACGGCACGGTCGCTCCCCGGCCGTTCCTGAATATTTCGAGCCTGATCACCGCCGGCGGCGAGCAGGGGCTGCTGGGACTCGCCTTCCCTCCCGGATACGCTGTCCGCCAGGTCTTCTACGTCAACTACATAAACAGGAGTGGGGTCGGCAACACGGTCATCGCACGCTTCACTGTCGGGGGTGATCCGGACGTGGCCGATCCGGCCGGCCGCCAGGAACTGCTGACGATCGTCCAGCCCTTTGCCAACCACAATGGCGGTCAGCTCGCCTTCGGACCGGACGGCCTCCTTTATGTCGGCAGCGGTGACGGAGGCAGCGGCGGCGATCCACTGGGAAACGGCCAGAATACCGCCACTTTGCTGGGGAAAATCCTGCGGCTCGATGTCCTCTCCGGCGTTTTTCCTTACACTGTTCCGGCCGGCAACCCCTTCGGAAACGAAATCTGGGCCTACGGCCTGCGCAACCCGTGGCGATTTTCCTTTGACCGTCAGACCGGCGACCTGTTTCTGGCGGACGTCGGCCAGGAAACGCGCGAGGAAATCAGTTTTCAGCCCGCCGGGAACGGTGCGGGGGCGAACTACGGCTGGAATGTCATGGAGGGGAGCCTTTGCTACCTGACGCCTTCCTGCAGCAGTGCCGGGCTGACCCTGCCGGTGGCGGAGTACGATCATGGCAGCGGCGACTGCTCGGTCACCGGCGGCTACGTCTACCGCGGGGGGACCGCGTCTCTCAGGGGCACCTACCTGTACGGTGATTTCTGCAGCGGACGGATCTGGGGGCTGCGCCGCAACGGCGCCGTCTGGGAAAACAGGTTGCTGCTCGACAGCACCCTGCTGATTTCAACCTTCGGTGAGGATGAAAACGGTGAGCTTTACGTGGCGGACTATGCCGCCGGAACGATATATCGCATCACCGCGCCGTGATCATCGCACGGCAAGGAGAGAAATATGCCGCTTCTGAGACAGATTGCGCAGTTGGGACAGCCGGTACTGCGGATGGTGGCGGGGAAAATCGCCGATCCGGGAGACACGTCCGTCCAGGCGCTCATCGACGACATGCTGGTGACCGTGGCTGATGCGGGCGGCGTGGGGCTCGCCGCGCCGCAGGTGTTTGAACCGCTCTCCCTCTTCATCGTCGCGTCGCGGCCGAACCCGCGTTACCCCGCCGCCCCTGAGATGGAGCCGGCCGCGATGATCAACCCGGAGATCCTCTGGATGTCGGACGAGAAGGAAAATGGGTGGGAGGGGTGCCTCAGCATCCCCGGCCTACGCGGCCTGGTCCCCCGCCACCGGCGAATCGGCTTGCGCTACCTGACCCGGACGGGGGAGGTGAGGGAGATTGAGTATGCCGACTTTCTGGCCCGCGTGTTCCAGCACGAGTTCGACCACCTCCAGGGGGTCGTTTTCCTGGACCGGGTGGAGAACACACAGTACCTGATGACTGAGAAGGAATATCAAAGGAGCCTTGAAAGCCATGCATGATCTGTTACCGGAAGGAGAAGAATTGCGACGCGCAGTCAAATGGATATCCGGCCATCTGCAGGAGAATCCGGGCCAGCCGGTGCTGCCGCTCGTTCAGAAAGCGATTTTCACGTTCGACCTGTCACCCCGGGACGCCGAATTCCTGATCGGGTTCTACAGGAAAGCGAACGCGGGGTCATGATTTTTTTCAATGGGAACGAAGTGACAAAGCCGGGCCTCCTTGCGGTTGCCTGTATCGACTTTGTTTCACTTTTTTTCGCTCTCTGTTGCGGTTGCAGTAGATTCGGGATAATTCGGTGAGCGCCATGTTTGCAGTTTTGGAATTTGCAGGTAAGCTTTAGAACCGGAGCGTAACTCAATTCTGAAACTTCGCCATTCCACCGTAGGGAGCAAAGGAGATTTGATATGGCACGGGAACCATTTGTCGATCAGGATATGTGTATAAGTTGCGGAATATGCATCACTAACCTCCCCGATGTATTCCGCTTCGGTGACAACAATAAGGCAGAATGTTTCGATCCGGGCGGCGCATCGGAAGAAGATATCCAGCAGCAGGCCATAGATGTTTGCCCGGTATCCTGCATCTGCTGGAATTAGACAGAACTCCCAAATGGATATGCAGAATTATCTGGATGAACCAATTGATCGAGTAATAAGGGATACATTTACCTAACAGGAGGTTTTCGCCATGACGTACAGTGCCAGGGATTTTTCGATGCTGCTTAAAATGAATGACTTTAGCGAGACGCTGCTGCAAAACCATTTTACGCTGTATCAGGGGTATGTAACCAACACAAACAAGCTGCTGGAGTCACTGAACTCGTTAATGAAGGAAGGAAATGCCTCCCGTCCCGATTATGCTGAGATGAAGCGCCGTCTGGGATGGGAGTTCAACGGCATGCGCCTGCATGAACTCTATTTCGGGAATCTGGGGGGCACGGGGAAACTTGACCCGGGGAGCAGCCTGTCAGAAAAGCTGGCTGCCGATTTCGGCAGCATGGAAGCATGGGAAGCCGACTTCAGGGCCACCGGGGCCATGCGCGGCATCGGCTGGGCTGTTCTGTACCAGGACAGGACGGACGGTCGCTTGATGAATTTTTGGATCAATGAACACGATGTCGGACATCCTTCAGGATGTGAGCCGATTCTGGTCATGGATGTTTTCGAGCACGCCTTTATGCTGGATTTCGGACTGAAGCGCCCCATGTATATAGATGCATTTTTCGCCAACATCGATTGGAACAAAGCCGAGTCCAGACTGATCTGATGGCGATCGTTCGATACTGCCAAGTCTTCCGGGAAACTTGCAATCGAATTTATGCCGGATTGACCACCGAGCCATTATTTCCAGCCGGAGCTGCAGCTGCCGGTGCTGTAATAACCTCATGCTGAGGCAGATATCAACCCTTTATCGGGAGGTCACTGTGTATTCCGGTGCAGAAGGACAGCACCTCCTCAACCCTTACAACCAAGCGGGTCAAGGCCTGCAGGTCACCCGCCGGCACCGCACCGGGTGTATAGCCGTCCAGCAGGGCTACATCGAATCCGTGCGCCACGCTGCCGATGAACTGGTAGCCGCTGGCCGTGCCATGCGCCATTACCGCAACGGCAACCTGCCGGTTCTGCGCTACATTCCGGAGTGTGGTCTGGCAGAACCAGTTTTCTAACAGCAGATGTTCATCATCCAGAACCTTGATGCCGCTGCCGAGGGCCAGATGCGGACACCCATCGGCATCGGTCGAGGCGACCGTTGCCACCTCCTGCGCTTCGACGAAGCGTTTGATTTCAGCATTGATCATGATCGCGCCTCCCTGCAGTGTGATGCGGCGTTACCGTCTTAATTATTCCTGCGGCTCGAGCCGCACAAAATCCTTTCAGCATCCGCAAAATCCTCTTCGGCTACCTGGATCTCTTTCAGGGCCGTATCTGTACCTATCGCTCGGAGAGTATAAACAATGCCCCCTTTTTTCAGGAGTCCTTCAACCCGTCTTAAATCCGAACCATGCACCGTATCGTAAAAGCTTGCCATACATAACACCTCCCTTTTTCGACGACAGGCTGTAAACGGATGCCTGACCATGTTTTGCACCTTCATAATATCATAGAATCATGCACGTGGGATTATGTCCTTCATATCTCGGACTACTGGAAAAGAAAACTGCGGACCGGCGGACGGTGGTGGAAAAGTTCAGAGATCGCCGGGAGCGAACCGATGACTCATAAACGGTGAACCGGCATAAAAAAAGCCCGTGACCGGACAGGTCATGGGCTTTCAGGAATTCTTCAATCTTTGATTCAGTAATCGATCCCCTGCTGCGGCTCGATCCCGTCCCGATAGGCGTGTTTGACTTCAACCATCTCGGTCACGGTATTGGCCCGCATGCAGACCTTCGGGTCGGCATCCCGCCCGGTCAGTACCAGCTGCAGGAGAGGCGGCTTGGAGTCGAGCAGTTCCAGCACCTGGGGGAGGTCCACCAGTCCGAGCTTGAGGGCGTTGTTGATTTCGTCCAGGATGACCATGTCGAAATGACCCGAATGGATCTTCTCGCGGGACAGCTCGATGGCACACTGGGCATTGGCGCGGTGTTCGTGGTGGGGATAGGGGTTACCCTGAATGCCGCAGAAACCTTTGCCGGTCTGGTGGAATTCGACCAGCGGGGCCAGCCAATTCACCCCGTCGATCTCGCCGCTGTAAAGATCGCCCTTCATGAACTGGATGATACAAACCCGCAGATTATGGCCGACCGCCCGCAACGCCATCCCCAGAGCGGAACTGGTCTTGCCCTTGCCGTTCCCGGTCAGCACCACGATCAGTCCGACCTTTTCTTTCGTCTCCAGGTGCTGCATACCCGATCACCACCTTTCCACCCGATTGCTGCAAGCGGGAAATATTTTTGTTTCCCATGTCCATAATACCGCTTTTGGGCCTCTGATTTACAGGAAAATGGGGGCGCGCCCGGCTGCGTATCCGGTTAAAGAGCGGTGGTGAACCCTATTTGTCTATGTTGGCAACCGTGAGCCGTGAGATGCAGACTAGCTTCTCCTGCTCGTTGTAAATCCTTATCTCCCAGATCTGGGTCGTGTTGCCCACATGGATCGGCTTTGTTATGCCGGTGACCCAGCCAGCGGTGACCGGGCGGATGTGATTAGCGTTTATTTCGAGCCCGACGATGCTTTTTTTCTCCCGGTCAACGCACATTCCCGACGCTATGCTTCCCAGGGTCTCGGCCAGCGCGGCGGAGGCGCCTCCATGGAGGATACCGGCCGTCTGCCTGGTCCTCGAATCCACCGGCATCCGTGCCTTCAGGTGATCGTCGCCGATCTCCAGGTACTCGATCCCCAGCTGTTCCATCAAGGTGTCTTTAGACCCCTCTTTGAGCTGATCCAACGTTAGCGGGCTCTTCCAGATGCTCATAGTGTGAATTCCTTCCGTCAGGCGGTGTTGTTGTGATGGTTATCCGCGGCACGCCGCCTCGATTGCGGCGATATCGATCTTTTTCATCTCCATCATCGCATCGAACGCGCGCTTGGCGACAGCGGGGTCGGGATCGGTTATCGCTTTCATCAGAGCGATCGGCGTAATCTGCCAGGACAGGCCCCATTTGTCCTTGCACCAGCCGCACTCACTCTCTTCGCCACCGTTGCCGACGATCGCGTTCCAGTAACGATCGGTTTCGGCCTGGTCGACGGTTGCGACCTGGAACGAGAATGCCAAGTTGTGCTTGACCTCAGGTCCGCCATTGAGTCCGAGGCAGGGAATCCCCATCACGGTAAATTCGACCGTCAGCACATCCCCCTTCTTCCCGGACGGATAGTCTCCCGGCGCGAGGAGCACCGCGCCAACGGATGAATCGGGAAAGGTCTCGGCATAAAATCGCGCCGCGTCCTCGGCGTCGCCATCGAACCAAAGGCAAATCGTATTTTTTGCTTGCTTATTCATGTCACCCCTCCTGGTCTATGGACGTGTTGCTGCTCCATACTAACTCGCATAACGGTAGCCGCCGTTGATCAGTCCGGGCGGCCTTTATGACCGGTTAGACCCGGTTTCAGACACTTAGATGCTTTTTCATCCCTGTAACTATTGATTCCACTGATCGGAATAGAGCATAACCTTGCATCTGTATCCCATCTTCCACCCATCGAGTTGGTCATATCTCCAACCCGTCTAATAACAGGACTTGACTACGCCGCCATCGACCCGCAGCGCAGCCCCGTTGGTAGCGGATGAAAGCGGACTGCAGAGGAAGGCGACCAGGCCGGCCACCTCATCGGTGGTGGCAAACCGTTGCAACAGCGAAGTCGGGCGGATGTTCTTGAAAAACTCCCGCTCGAACTCCTCGAACGGCTTGCCGGCGCTCAAGGCCGTCACGAATTCCTCCACCCCGGCGGAGCGGGTCGGGCCGGGCAGGACGGCATTCACCGTGACTCCGGTGCCGGCGCAGGTTTCCGCCAACCCTCGGGAAATTGCAAGTTGCGCCGTCTTGGTCATGCCGTAATGGATCATTTCGGTGGGGATCTGGATGCCGCTTTCGCTGCTGATAAAGACGATGCGCCCCCAGTTGCGCTCCTTCATACCCGGCAGGTAGGCCCGGGACAAGCGCACGCCGCTCATGACATTGATCTCGAATAAACGAATCCAGTCTTCGTCGGGGATATCCTGGAACTTTTTCGGCTCGTAGATGCCGAGGTTGTTGACCAGAATGTCCACCGCCGGAAAGCGTCCGACCAGTTCCACGACCGCGGCGGCATCGGCCAGGTCACCGGCAAAGACCTCAACTCTAGCCTCGGGAAAACGGTGGATGATTTCATCCCGGGCAATGACTACCGACGCCTTGGAACGGCCGGTAACTATGACCTCTGCCCCTTCGCCGGCCAGTGCCGCGGCGATGGCCAGACCGATTCCTTTGGCCGACCCGGACACAAGGGCAGTTTTATCGTTCAGTTTGAGGTCCATATCTGTATCTCCTTTCGTATTTCCGCCAATTCGCAAAACCTAAGCCGGACAAGCCGGAACCAAAATGATATATTTCACGCAACGACGCGACGACGCAACTTGTTAAAGCCAGGAATACATTATTTAAGCTGAATAGAACCAATCACCCGTTATGGCTTCTACTCAATTCCCTCTCCCTGAGGGAGAGGGCCAGGGTGAGGGGGCAGAGTTGATATATATGGCACAGCTGCCCTGGATGCGACTTATTTTCGGCTGCGCAGGAAATTAACCAGTTCCCAGCGTTCCAGTTGCGTAAACTTGTCCTTGAAGGGGGGCATGCGGCCGAAGCCGAAGGTGATCGCCTTGAAGATGTGTGCGTCGCTGTGCTCCCGAACTGTGTTCTGGTCCAGGCCGGGGGGTTGCGAAAGCGCCTTCCCCCGTGACATGCGGAGCAGTCAGTCCGGGCGCGGATATGCATCATGTGCGGAAAGTACACATTGTCAGGAAGAGCTTTGACTCTTACCCAGGGGATCTGTTCGCGACTGTCCCGGTAAGCCATCAGTTTTTGATCTGGGGCGCGTCTGTAGATGTAGGTACGGCGGGCACGGCAGTCCGCCGCCGACGGGATGCCGGCGAGTCTTGAAACGGCGACATGACGGTGACAATAGCGGCAACTGATGCCATGTACGCCGGCATGCAGCGTATGGCTGAATGAAATTTGCTGAATCGGGGAAGGTTCTGTAAAATCCAGCGGCAGGATGTACATCAGAATTAGGAGCGCCGCAATCACACCTGATGCTAAAACGAGACCGCTGATGAGCCAGGAAAGTATCATGTTGTTCACCACCCGTTGGAGCGGACATCATGCAGGGTTAGCTGCTCTTTCTGTGCCTGATGCTACCATTTAATCAGCGGTTGTCAAAAATTGGCGTACTCAAGTTTTGAGCTCCGTAATGACGCAACTTGTAACAATCAATTATTGCCACACCTGAACACATTGAGCGGACAAAAAAAGGCGGCTGCTCAGCCACCTTTTAAATCATAAACTATCCCGGAATGTTTCCCGCATGAAATATCAATTTCCGCATTCGGAACTGTTACTGCGACAGCTGCTATTGCAATAGCACCCTTCAATGGTCCGGTTCAAACGGAGCCGGATCGCACACATTGGCTTTGTTGTGCGCCTTTGCCCCGCATCGGGCACAGACAACCTCCGCATTGCTTGTCAGCTTGCTCAGCAGCCGTGCATCCGTTACGGAACATACTTTGTCTTTATTACCCGTCATGACATGCACTCCCTTTCCCTTATCCATTACAGCCTGACAGCCGGAAACTCCCCGCTTTCATAGTAGATCCAGTTCAGCTGTTCCTGGAGCACCTTCAGTTCTTCAGGAGTATACACAGAGGACCCTTTGTCAATTTCCTTGTTGAGCCGCTCCACTCTCTTTAAAACAGGTTCACTTGGACCACTGCAGTTTTTAGCCACAATCAGGCATTGATCCTTGTTTAATTCATAGGCCTTGTACTGGCCGTAATCGTCAGACAGTCCAGTTGATTTCTCTTCGGAAAGACCGGATGTAGAATACAACATGGACGCCGCCAATAGTGCCAGAATTGCAAGTAAGTTTTTCATGGCAGCCTCCTCTTCTGCGTTCGTTGTTACCTGATGAATATATTTTATAAAAACGGAGTGATTTTGTCACTGAAAGATATCATTTCGTGTGCAGCCTCGGCATCAGAATTATTCGGTCCAGAAGGTACCGGCTATCTGCCGTGGCGCTGGGCCATCGGCGCCGCCTTCATCGGTTTCAGCGCCTGTTCGGCACAGTCTCCGCCAGGCCGAAGCGCACCTGGACTTCGGGCGGCGCCTCATCGAAACGAAGAAATTCCATGGTATAGCTTCCGCGCCCTTTCGTCGCGCTGCGCAGTTCGGTCATGTAGCCGAACATCTCGGCCAGCGGCACGGTCGCCCGTACCAGTTCACTGCTGCCCCGCTGGTCCAGCCCCTCCACGCGACCGCGTTTCTGCTGGAGCGAACCGATGACTTTCCCCAGGTTTTCCGTCGGGATCTCCAGTTCAAGTGACATAATCGGCTCCAGGAGAAAAGGCCCGCCGTCCTGCGCCGCATGGACCATGCCGCGCATGGCTGCGGCCCTGAGACCCTGCTGGCTCGGTACGCCCGATTCGAGCGGGATTTCCATCTGCACCTCCAAGTCTGTGAGAGGGTAACCGGTCCGGCAGCCGGACCGGCACCCCTGTTGCAGGCTTTCCTCCGCGGCCGTCAGGAGATCAGCGGTGAGGAACGGCCCGGCCGACGGCAGAAGGATGCGCACTCCGCTACCCCTCGGGAGCGGGGCAAGGCGGAGCAGCACCTCAACTGTTTCCGGATTTCGCTCTCCCATCCGCTGGAACGCTTCCCGGCGCATCACCTGGTGGTGCAGGGTTTCACGGTAGACCACCCGCGGCCGGCCGGTGTTTACTCTCACCCCGTACTCACGGGCGAGACGGTCAATGATAATCTCCAGATGGAGTTCACCCATCCCGGTGAGGATCGTCTGGCCGGTATCCGGGTCCTCGTGAACCCGGAAGGTCGGATCCTCCCACTGGAGCTGCTCCAGGGCGAGCGGGAGCGCCTCCCGGTTCTCAGTCCCGGTCGCTTCCACCGCCAGTGAAACCACCGGCTCCGGAATCGTGAGCCCTTCGAGCAGCAGCGGCCGGGCAGGGTCGCAGAGGGTATCGCCGGTCAGCGTATTCTGGAAGCCGGGGACGGCAACGATGTCGCCGGCCTGCGCCTCCCCGATCTCCTCTCTTTTGTGAGCGTGCATGCGGAACAGGTGCCTGATCCGTTCCGGTGAGCGCCGGGTACTGTTGAGAAGCTGCATCCCGGGGCGGAGAGTGCCGCTGTAGACCCGGAGGTAGGTGAGACGCCGCCCCTCCTCCGCCATCACCTTGAAGGCCAGCGCCCGCAGTGGAGACCCGGGGTCGCAGGTCAGCGTCTCCCGTGCTCCGGAATCGGGGTTGCTGCCTGCCAGGGAAGAAGCTTCCAGCGGTGAGGGGAGGTACAGGCCGATCGCGTCCAGAAGCGGCTGGATCCCCTTGTTGCGCAGTGCCGCCCCCAACAGTACCGGGGAGAGGGAGCAGGCCAGAGTCCCACGCCGAATGGCGCTCCTCAGCCGTTCCGCCGTTACAGGTTTCCCGTCCAGGAAGTCGGCCATCACCGCGTCATCGAAGTCGGCGGCCGCTTCGGTCAGTTTCAGGCGCGCTTCCTCCATTTCCTGCGCTGCGCCGGGTGGAATCGGCCCTCGCTGCACCGTACTCCCCAGGTCGGACACGTCGAAGAGGAGAGCCTCTCCGCTCAGCAGGTCGATCACGCCGCTGAAGCCGCCCTCCTCCCCGATGGGGAGCTGGAGGAGCACGGGGCGCGCCTTCAGGCGGGTTTCCAGCTGGGACAGGGTCTGGCGGTAGTCGGCGCCTACCCGGTCCATCTTGTTGATGAGGCAGATCCGGGGGACGCCGTAGCGGTCCGCCTGGCGCCAGACTGACTCGCTCTGGGGCTGGACCCCTTCCACGGCGCTGAAAATCGCCACCGCCCCGTCCAGGACCCGCATGCTCCGCTCCACCTCAATGGTGAAGTCGATGTGGCCGGGGGTGTCGATCAGGTTGATGCGGAACTCCCCCCAGCGGCAGCTGGTGGCGGTGGCGGTGATGGTGATCCCCCGCTCCTGCTCCTGGGGCATCCAGTCCATGACCGCCTGGCCGTCATGCACTTCCCCCATCTTGTGGGTTTCGCCGCTGTAATAGAGGATCCGCTCCGACACGGTCGTCTTGCCAGCATCGATGTGGGAGATGATGCCGATGTTGCGGATGCTGCTGATGCTGTCTGGATTTCGGTGCTCCATGAAGGTGGCTGCTCCTTTCAAAAGATCGCGGTTGCACTGCCGGCGAGAAATAGATGGTGCCGGGTAGCCGGATCCGGCTGTTGCTATCCCGGTGTCCGCCCGTAGCATATCCGCACAAGTGTACCACGATTGCCGGATATGACGAAATGCGGCAAAAAAAAAGGGCGCCTCACCAGGAAAACTCAGAAACCGGAGACAGTTTCGTTTCTCAGGTTTGCCGGCAGGTGGAGCCGGGGTATAATAGCCTCAAAATGCTGCGGTCGTGATCCTCGAAGGGGTTGATTCGAGTGAAAAACAGCGGCATACGGCTGAGGATGACTGCTGGTACGTATTTCGCGTCGCCCGGGTCACGAACCTGCTGCAGGTCGGGAGAAAGAACATGACAAAAGAAGGCTTCGGCCCGATCACGGGCAGAAACCCTGCGGTTCTCATTCTGGGCACCTTCCCAGGCGAAGCGTCGCTGAAGGAGAACCGGTATTACGCCCATCCGCGGAACCTGTTCTGGAACATGATTGCAGAGATTTGTGGAACGGGTGAGCGTGAAGGGTACGAGGAACGGTGCGAACATGCGAGGAATGCGGGTATCGCTATCTGGGACGTTGTCAAATCCTGCGACAGGGAAGGGAGTTCGGACGGGCGGATCAGGCGGGGGCACTTTAACCCCAATGATATCGGCGGATTTCTTTCGGAACACCCGGTAGCTGCGATTTTCTTCAACGGCGCGAAAGCGGCCCTGCTGTTCAGGCAGCATGTCGACCTGTCACTCCTCCCTGTCCTGCCCCGGCTCGTGACATTGCCTTCCACAAGTCCGGCACATGCGGCTCTTCCCGTGCAAAAAAAGCTGGAGCGCTGGCTTGAAGTGAAGTCATTCCTGGCTGCCTCGAACAGGCTGTCGGAGCCGGATCGCTAAGCCTTGCACAGAACGGTCAGGAATCCCGGGATCGTGAAGTCATATTTGAATTTACCGTTCCGGAACAGAACGTGCGGGTCCAAGCCATCCCGTTCTACAGGCGGATGCCGCCGCTCGCCTCGATGCACTGCCCTGTAACCCAGCCGCTGTCCGGGGAGACGAGCATGGCCACTGCCGCCGCAATGTCCTCCGGGGTTCCCACCCGCCCGAGTGCCGTCGTTTGTACGACGCTTGCGCGCCCTTCCGGAGTTCCGAGCCAGCTGGCACTCATGTCGGTATCGGTTGGCCCGGGCGCCACGGCATTTACCGTGATGCCGCGTGCTCCGAGCTGTGCTGCCAGCAGGAAGGTCAGTGTATTGATGGCCCCCTTGGTAGCCGAATATGCGGCGATTTCCGGAAAGGCCAGCCGGGTGACGCAGGAAGAGATGTTGATGATCCGGCCGCCATCGCGCAGTCGCGGCAGGGCGTTCTGGATCATGAAGAACGGTCCCCTGACGTTGACGCTGAAGAGCAGATCGAAGGTCTGCTGGCTGGTTTCCTCAATCGTTCCTCTCGGAGCGATTCCGGCGTTGTTGACCAGGATATCGAAGCCGGTCTCTCCGGTGCGTCTCGCCAGCTCGGCATCCAGAGCCTTGTACAATGCCTCGATGTCGGCAACGCTAGCCATGTCGGCGCTGAGGGCAAAGGCGCTTCCTCCCGAGCGCTCGATTTCGGCCACCACTTCTTCGGCAGCGGCCCGGTTCGAACCGTAATGGACCGCCACCAGCGCCCCGTCCCGCGCCAGACGCAGGGCTACGGCACGACCGATGCCGCGGCTCGCGCCGGTAACCAATGCAACTTTTGCTTTCATGTGATTGCCTCCTTCTCCCGGATGCTGCGTAGCACTCCGCTTCCTGAAATAATTGGATCGACTCGGCGGATCGCAGGTGACCAGCTCCGGTTGATTTTCGACGAGATAACTATCCGTGCGTCTTCCGTCGATTTATGAGGGCATCGACGCTCCAGATCCCGCCCCCCTGTGTGGCTATGAACAGGAAAACGAAGCAGTACAGCGCCGCCAGTTCCCCGTTGTTCTGGAGCGGCAGCAGCGCCTTCATGCCGTGTGCCATCCAGTACGCAGCGGCCATCAGGCCGCTCGCCAGAAAGGCTGCATAGCGTGTGAACAGCCCGATCATGACCAGGACGCCCCCGATCAACTCGATCGGGCCGGCGATGTAAGTGATGAATGCGGGAGCCCCCGGCGGCATTCCGCCCGGAAAATCGAACAGTTTCTGGGAACCGTGCCACAGGAAGAGAAACCCGGTGACGATTCTCATCAGCGCATACCCCTGGGTATTAAAGAACGACATGAATGGATTCATTGTAAAGCCTCCTTTTTCCCGTCTGATCAAGCACTCATTATGAGTGCCTCAGATCGTGATCATCGCACCTAACAGCCCGGACGGCGTACCTTGCGACTCTTCAGTCCGCAGCCTCGGCACCGTTTGTCCGGCACTTGCCGCTGACAGGTTTCGCACCAGTAAGGGAGGGGCACTTCGATGTCGCATGACCGGCACGCCAGTTCAGTATTTTTATCGCTGCAGCTGCATTCCTTGCTGTCCATGATCACCCCGCCTGCGCCCGATCATCGAGCTGCCCCGTATTTTCTGACGTATGCGACCCTTTTAAGAAATTATACTCTCAACACCCCGCTATGCAAATTGGCAAATCCGCCATAAATATCAACTGCAGTTATCATCCATCCGGGCGTATAATGATCAAAAGAAGATTTTCGCGGGCGAAGGCTGTGTCGGAGGTTGTCATGAGATACCTGTTCCGGCTGACGATACTGATTGTTCTTGCCGTAAGCATTCCGGCCCGTGCGGTGGAGTTGCAGCCTCTGGCCGATTGCTCGATAAAGGTCTTCAGGGAGATCAACCGGAGCCATGTCTGGTCCGGCAAGCCGCCGAAAGGTTGCCGGGCAGAAATCCATGTGGAAAAACGGGCGACCGGGGTTTTTGTCACCACATGGAACAGTGGCAGCACCGAACGCGGGTGGGTGAGGGCATCGTTGTCAACCGCCATGGGCTTTTCCGAGGTTGCCGACAGGAAGGCGCTTGAAAAGGCCGGCCGTGACATAACGGCACGCGCTGCGCGCATTGAGCGCTGCCTTGACTCGATCGTCCGGGTGAATGACCCGCTGGAATGCCGTGATTATGCGACGAAAACGTTCTCTGCCGGTGAAGAAGCGGGAATCGAAAACAGGAGAAGCATCTGGCTTGATGACCACGGGCGGCATAGCGTTGCCGAATATGCTTACGGTGACAACCGCGCTGCGGTCACTCCGCCGGCCGACCTCTTCGGCGGGGCGGCACTCCCCCCGGGTATGAAGTTGAATATCCATTTTTTCGACACCGAGTGAGGAGGGGGCGGCAGCGCCCTTGAAGATACGATATGAATGCAGACGAATGGAGAGATTACTACGGACTGCCGGGGGTGTCACAGGACGCAACAGCCAGCGAAATACACAAGGCCTACTGGCAGCGGGCGTACCGCTTCCATCCGGACAGGGGGGGAACCACGAAGCGATGGTGCGGCTGGTTGAGGCCTGGAAGATCCTTTCCGATTCCGAAAAGCGGTCCCGCTACGAGCAACTGCTCAATTCCCGGCACGAAGGCTGGCGAAACAGAAAGTTCACTGTCGATATGCAGGATGCGCGCAAAGGGGCGGCTGAGCATGTCTCCCGGTCGTGGGCAGAGTTCGAGGAGATTTACCAGAAAGCCTTCTAGACCTTCAACAAGGATTTTTATTGCGAGGAGATCGACGGAAAAGCAGCCGGCCCTTACTCCCCCTTGATGGGATCCGGAAGCGTGGGAGTGCGCATCGAGGGCACTTCAAAAAACAAACCGTCAGATGGCTCTTTGAACAGTGCGAAAGGCAGGATGTTTGCCCGCTTCATGAAAACAGTCATCCTGGTAGCCGCGCTGGCGGCTGCTGCCGTCTGCTATCGAACCTATAGCGGTATCGGCAGATATATGCCGCTGGAACCGCGGAGTTCTGCAAGTGTGCTTATGCTGGACACAACCAACGGCGCCGTCTATTCCGTGGAGAAATGGGACGGCACCTTCTTTTCCACATGGAAGGAAACGGTCCTCCCCCTTCCCCGTGAAGAAAAAATACCACGTAAATAGTCCCTCCTTCCGGGGGACGTACCGCGAGGGTCGCGTCAGTCTTTACAGCGGCCGCTAGCGGCAGACCTGATTGCGCCCCTTGCTTTTGGCCTTGTAGAGCGCCTTGTCTGCCGCCTTCATGACAGCTGCCGCACTGTCCAGCCCGTTGCCGCTTTCGGCCATGCCGATGCTGATGGTTACCGCGGCATAGGAACCTTCCCCCCGACCGGCATTGTTGCCGCGCTTACCCTTGCCCTGCCGCTGATTCTTCGGCCGCTCACCATCCCGCACGGCCAGGCGGTAGTCGGCGATAGTCGTGCGCAGTTCCTCCAGATGTGGAAGGGCCTCTTCCGCCCTGCGACCGGAGAAGATGATGGTGAATTCTTCACCGCCGTAGCGGTAGGCCTTACCCCCTCCCCCCACATCCATCATCTTCCGCGCCACCATCTTCAGTACCTGGTCCCCGACATCATGGCCGTAGGTATCATTGAACTGCTTGAAGTGGTCCACGTCGAGCATGGCAACGGTATATCGCCTCCCAAGTCCATGCAGGCTTTCGTTCAGGGATCGCCGCGAGGGTATGCCGGTCAGGTCGTCGCGGAACGCCATGTTGTACGAGTCGCGCAGCACGCTCAACGTAATGATCAGCGCCCCGGCGGCACAGTAGGAAGTATGAAAGTCGCGGTCCGTCACCCAGTTGCAGGCGATGAAGAACGCCGAGAGCGCCCCGAGCATGCCGCTGTCTATGGGGGATTGTCGCCGCAGGGCCAGTACGGCAATGGCCGCGAAGCTGAGTGTGCCGGCCACCATGGCAGGCTGCGGGACCAGCAGGTCGCTGATGAGCGGCAGCCGGGTGTAGCTCCGGGCAATATACGGCAGGAGATCTTCAAAATGCCGGCGGAACAGCCACAGTGCACCGGCTCCCTGCAGGGCCAGAAAAACGAAGCGCAGCCGGCCGGCTGCGGAAAAAATACCCCGCTCGCGCATGAGGGTGAAGAGGAGCATATTCAGGGGGACAAGCAGAACAAAGGCCTGATAGACCCTGTTGAGGCCGGGTTCCAGCTGCCCGGCGGAAAGGTACGTGCGGGAACCCCAGTAGAAGAGGATCAGTACGAGCAGGGCCATGAAGGGACGGGCACGGTGGAAATGGATGGCCAGAAACATCCCCAGGAGTGTCACCAGATAGGGGGCGAGCAGCACCAGCTCTTGTCGTGAGGGTGTCAGGGCCGTGATCAGAGGGACCAGAAACCAGGTCGCGATGAGGATTGCCGCGGGTACGATAAATATGGGGATTCTTTTGACGACGAAGGTAAACAAACGAGAAACGCCCTCCGGATGGTGATGAATGCGGCAACCTGTGTTGGCATACACCGATAGCCTGAGAGCTGTCAACGCTATTCCGGTTCGATGCGAAGTGAGGGGGGCGGCATTCCGGACCCGCCAGAACATGCTGTCCCGGCAACAGACAGGATAATCAACCCAGCGCCACATCCAGGATCATCATAATGGTGAAACCGCCCATGGTCGACATGGTTACCAGATCGATGTGGGCGTTGATTCTCTGTGATTCCGGGATCAGTTCCTCCACGACGACAAAGATCATCGCGCCGGCGGCAAAGCAGAGCGCATAGGGGAGTATGTGCTGCATTCTCATGACAAAAAAGGCCCCGAATACCCCCGCCAGCGGCTCGACGATTCCGGATGCCTGTCCGAGCAGGAAACTTTTGCCTACTCCCATTCCCTCCCTTCTCAATGGCATTGACACCGCAGCCCCTTCCGGAAAGTTCTGCAAACCGATGCCGATCGCCAGTGCGATTGCTCCGCCGATGGTTGCGGAAGGCAGGCCGGCGGCAACCGCCCCGAACGCCACCCCCACCGCCAGCCCTTCGGGGATGTTGTGCAGCGTAATCGCCAGCACCAGCAGGGTGCTTCTGCGCCAGGACGTCTTGATCCCTTCGCGCTGGTCCATTTTCAGGCCGGGGTGCAGGTGGGGCAGCAATCTGTCGGTCAGACGCATGAAAATTCCGCCACCCATGAATCCGATGGCTGCAGTCAGCCAGGATATATGTCCCAGCTGCCCGGCCATTTCTATGCCCGGCGCCAGCAGCGACCAGAAACTGGCGGCGATCATCACACCGGCGGCAAAACCGAGCATGGAATCCATGAGCTTCTGGTTAACCGCTTTAGTAAAGAATACCAGCGCCGCCCCGGCCGCGGTCACCCCCCAGGTGAACAGGGTGGCAAAAAGCGCCTGGGTAACCGGGTTAAACTGCTGTAAGTAGTCGATCATTCAGTCACTCCTCCTGACAAAATCCCTTCCGCATCTAATCATGTGATCGTTTTTCACTGCTCCTGTTTGGTCATGAAGACATCGCTCCCGGCAGCTACCCCGTGTTCCTCAGTCCCGCCGAAATGCCGCTGATGGTGGCGGCCAGCACGTAGTTCAGCTCTTCGCTCTCGTCCCCCGCCCGCTTTCTTCGCAGCAGTTCAATCTGGATATGGCTGAGCGGATCGACATAGGGATTCCGCAGACGGATGGAACGCGCCAGAGGCGCATTGTTCTCCAGCAGACGCGACTGGCCGGTGACGTCCAGCACGGCCCGGCGGGTGCGCCGGTACTCCTCGACAACCATGCCGAATACCCTCTCCCGCAACCCGCTGTCCGGCACCAGGCCGGAATAAAGGCGGGCCAGGGGGAGGTCGACCTTGGTCAGGGCCAGCTCCACGTTCCGGATCATGTCGTAGAAGAAGGGGAAGCGGCGCATCATGTCACCAAGCAGCGCCCTCTCCCCCGCCCCCCTTGCAGCAAAGCGCTCCAGGGCATAACCGACTCCGAACCAGCCCGGGATCACATGGCGGCTCTGCATCCAGCCGAAACCCCAGGGGATGGCGCGCAGGTCGGAGAGGTCGCGGGTTGCGCCACGCCGCGCCGGACGGGAACCGATCTTGGCCAGTTCGAACTCCAGTACCGGTGTCCCTTGCTCGAAGTAGGGAATGATATCCGGATTTTCCGCGATACACTTCCGGTAGAAGGCATAGGCATCCGCCGACATCTCCTTCAACGCCGGTTCCCACGCGGGATCGTGATCCGACTCCCGGAGGCCGGGGCGCGCCAGTGCCTCCAGCGATGCCGCCACCATCAGCTCCAGGTTGCGCTGCGACAGGGACGCATCCGAGTACTTCCAGTTGATGACTTCACCCTGTTCGGTAATCTTCAGGGAACCGCTGAAGGCCCCGGACGGTTGCGCCACGATCGCCCGATGGGTGGGGCCGCCTCCCCGGCCAACCGTACCGCCCCGGCCGTGGAACAGCACCAGCGTCACCCCGCACTCTGCAGCCACCCGGTGCAACTCCTGGTGCGCCTTATGAATCTCCCAGGAGCTGGTGAGCATGCCGCCGTCCTTGTTGGAATCGGAATAACCGAGCATGACCTCCTGCCTGCGTCCCCACGAGTCGAGAAAAGGCGCATATTCCGGTGAACTCCAGAGGGTGCGGCAGACCTCCGGGGCATGGCGGAGGTCCTCTATGGATTCGAACAGCGGGACCGGCATCACTCCCGGGTCGCCGTTTGCATCGGCAGCGACACGCACCCCGCACAGTTCCATCAGCCAGACCAGGGAGAGGGTGTCCTGGACGCCGGATGCGCCGCTGATTACATAACTCCGGATTGATTCGGCCGGGTAGTGCCTTTTTATTTCCGCAATGCTCCGCAGCGTGTCGAGCAGCTCGGTCGTTTCCGCAGAGGGGGGTGGCGGCAGGATGATTGACGCAGCGGCGCAGGTCGCGCCTCCCGCTGCCAGTTCGGCGACCGCCCTGGCATGCACCTTGGCGTGTTGGCGGATGTCGAGGCTGTGCAGGTGGAATCCGAAGGTTTTTACACGCCGACGCAGCGGGTCGATCAGTGCGCGGGCCAGTCGCTCTCCATCTTCGGATGCGAGGCTCTCCCGGATGACCTGCAGGTCGCTCTCGAAAACGGCGGCCGCAGGATAGGCATCGGGGTGCTCCGGATCCAGCAGGGTGCGGCGCAGGCGATGGAGCATGAATCCGGCCAGGCGCCGGTACTGCTCGCATTCCGGAATGACCTCGCTCTCCAGGTCGCTGATGGAGAGGGTCGATTGGTAGCGCTTCACGGTGGTTGCCAGCGGGAGGGTAACAGGTATGCGGCCGATCGAAGGGGTAAGGAGGCGGCGCAGCTCCTCAAGGGAGGCGGTGTAGTCCCCCAGAACTGTTTCTCTTGCCTTCTGCAACGCCTCGCGGGTTGAGCCGGCGGTGACATGGGGGTTGCCGTCACGGTCGCCGCCGATCCAGGAGCCGAACCGGACCACCGTCGGCAGCGTATCGGGGAGGACGACACTGTCGAAGGTTTCACGAAGCGCCTCCGCCATATCTTCATAAAGTTCGTGGATCGGTGCCATCAGCGAATCGGGGTAGTGGTCGAGACCCATCTTGATCTCATCCAGCACCGTGGGCTTGCGGCGGCGTACCTCATCCGTCTGCCACAGGGAGGTGATCTCGGCGAGTATTGCGATCTGTCCCCTCTCTGCCTCGGCATCGGTCAGGGGGAGCCGGTCGAGCGCCTCCAGCTCCCTGGCGATACGCCGTTGTTTGAAATGGACCACCCTCCTGGCCACGTCGGTGGGGTGGGCGGTGAAGACCGGAATCACCTGCACCTGCCTCAGCCGGTCTAGCGTTTCCCCGGCAGTGATCCCCGCCATCTTCATACGCTGGAGAGTGCCGCGCAGGGAGCCGGGCTTGTCCGGTTCTCCGCTGGCAAGCCGTGCCGCGCGTCTGCGCCGTTTACGGTGGTTGGTTTCCGCCAGGTTGGTCAGTTCGAAGTAGGTGGAAAAAGCCTTGACGATCTGGTAGGTTTCGGCAACCGTCATCCCGGCAATTATCTGCACCGCCCGTTCCTGGAGCTCTCTCTCACCCGGGAAATCGAGGCATGTTTCTCCCTGGTCATCGTTCAGCTGGCGATGTCTGATCGCCAGATGGCGCAGCTCCTCCTCGGCCGCAAAGGCCCGCTCTCCGGCCTGCTCGCGGATAACAACTCCCAACAGCCGACCCAGGGAACGGACATCGCGCCGGAGCGGCACTTCACGCAATTCGGAACCACGGCCGGTCAGTTCCGCCAGTCGTGCCGCCTGATCATCACTCTTCCAGAACAGTTCCCCGTCCGCCATGATATGCTCCTCCGGACTAAGCGTACGATATGATTGAAAATGTTGCCTGCCAGGACCAGGTCAATGGAAGACCAGGTCCGGTGTGACAGGAGCAGCCCTGAACTGAGAAATGGACAGACACATGAATTTCGCAGCGGGATTGTGAGTCATGCGGATGGAATTCCCTGATACGGCTCCAGTCCGATGCAGGCCTGATGGTAGCTTCTTTCGATGAGGGTGACGAGGGTATTGTCTGACGGCAGTCCGCCGTCGCGACATAATTCCTCCAGTTCCCGGCAGTGCTGTGCCAGTCGGGACGCCCCCAGAAAGGCGCTGCTAGATTTGAGCCGGTGGGCCGTGCGATGTACTGCCGCGGCATCGCCGGCGGCGATCCCTTCCCTGATGGCGGCAACCAGGCTGTCACCGTCTTCGAAGTAGCACGCAACAACCCTTGCCAGAATATCGGGCCTCCCAGGGCGTTGCAGGCTTCTTATTGAGTCAATGCAGGAGATGTCGATAACTCCGGGATCGGCAGGGTGTTGCGCTTCTGGACGACCCGGATAACTTTTGCTCGTTCCGGTCATTGTGCGATTCCTCCCGGCAACATGGGTTATTTGAACAGAGGCAAAAGGGGGTGGCGGCACATGAAATCGACAGAATGCCGCCTGTCATAAAATAAGAGAATATTTTTAATAAGACAATATTATTTTATTTGCCTCGAAAGATGAGGTCAGCGCTCTGGAAGCGGCAGTGCCGGTCTTTCCTGCAGGGCGAACCGCTGCCGGACCAGGCTTCCGTGGTGTGACGTCTGCGTACAGGCCGGGAAGGTTGTAGCATTGGCCGATTACGGTAGAATTTGTTTCAATGTATTCGAGTAATATTGAATGATCGGATGATATCTGATAAACAAGATAATATGAGTCTTGTTGCTGAGGTGCAGTGAGTACGATCCGGGAGGTATTCTTGAAAACTATTCTCTTGTTCACAGTGGCAGTTTTGATCCTGTCAGCCTGCTCTGCCGGCAAGGACTGGCGAACTGCCAGCCGCGAGTCCGCTGGGATCGCTCCGGATCCTCAGACGACGAGAGAAGCGGTGCTGCAGGTTTATGGCGCTACAACATGGGGGTGGCGGGGATGGTTTGCCGTTCATACCTGGATTGCGGCCAAGCGAACCGGTGAGCCGTTCTATACGGTCTATGAGGTCATCGGCTGGAGGCAGAACAGGGGGTTGCCCGCGCTGCGCATAGACCGGGACCTGCCTGACCGCTACTGGTTCGGCGAGAGGCCCAGGCTGCTGAAGGAGCATCGGGGGGAAGGGGTGGACGGACTTATCACGGCAGTGGACAGCGCTGCCCGGGCATATCCCTGGCCGAATACCTACAAGGTTTTTCCAGGTCCCAACAGCAATACGTTCACCGCCTGGGTGGCGAAGCGGGTTCCGAAGCTTGATCTGCAGCTCCCTTTTTCCGCTATCGGCAGCGGTTACCGGGAATAGGTAGGTTTCAGGGCGGATGTGCCTGTGGTCGCTACTGCGCGCGTGGTGATGAAAGATCATGGGATCATCACGCAGTCCTTGTTAAGCAATTACTTGCAATCGATGACAACATGGCTATAGTTGCAGCATTACTCAAGTTCGGGAGGAAGTATGGACAGTTCCAGCAGTAGAAGGACTTTTCTCGGCTTATGCCTCGGCGGCCTCGGAGCAATCGCGGCAGCGGCGGTTTCCTGGCCGCTGTTCCGGTATCTGGCGCCCCGCTCGGGCGGTAAGAATGCAGGAACGGTTGTGATCCCCGAAACGGAAATTCGTGAAGGCGAAGCTAAATTTTTCGAATATGCCGGCTCTTCGGCGGTTCTGGTGCGCAAGCGGGGTGGGGGGCTTGTCGCATTTTCGGCGGTCTGTACGCACCTGGGTTGTATCGTGCAGTGGGAGAAGGACAAGCAGGGTTTCCTTTGCCCCTGCCATGCCGGACGTTTTTCCTCCGAAGGTGAAGTTATGGATGGCCCTCCTCCCAAGCCGCTGAAAAAGATTCCTTTCAGTGTTGCTGGCGGGAATATTACAGTCGGTTAGAAAGGCATACCATTTTGAAGGAGTCTGCATGTCACTCATAAATAAGGTTGTAGACTGGATAGATGTGCGAATAGGCGTGCGCGAGGTGGTGGAGAAGGAGTTGACCGGCTATCTCCTGCCGCGCAATATAAACGTATGGTACTCGATGGGGAGTATTCTGCTGTTCGCTTTTGTCCTGCAGGTGGTGACCGGCATGCTGCTGCTGATCCATTACGTTCCGGATGCGGACAAGGCCTTCAAAAGCGTCACCTTCATCATGAACGATGTTCCCTTCGGCTGGCTGATCCGCATGTGCCACGCGGTCGGTTCCAACCTGATGGTGGTGGTGCTGCTGTTTCACATGCTCTCGGTGCTGTTTATGGGGAGTTACAAGAAGCCGCGCGAAATGAACTGGGTTACCGGTTTCATCCTGCTCAGCATGGTGCAGGGGATTTCCCTGACCGGCTACCTGCTCCCCTGGAGCCAGCTCTCCTTCTGGGCCACAACCGTCGCCACCAACAGCGCCAACGCCATACCGGTGGTGGGGCCGTATCTTGTCGAGTTCCTGCGCGGATCCCCTATGGTCGGCCCGCCGACTTTGGGGCGCTTTTTTGCACTGCATGTTGCGGTTATTCCGGCCGGTATTGCTGCCCTGATCGGTGCCCATCTGTTTTTCCTCAAGCGGACCGGCGTATCCACCCCGCCATTCGGCCTGAAAGATACGTCCAACCAGTGGCAGGGGGAGAGCTACAGCTATGAGAAGCATCCGGGAGGGATTCCCTTCTTCCCGAATTTTGCCCTTGAAGACTTGAGGTCGATTGCAATCTACATGGCCATTTTCCTGGCGGTGGTTTTTTTCGACCCGTACCTGTTCTTTACAAAGGATTCCTTCATCCCGGCCAATCCCTTCGTGACCCCGGCCCACATCAAGCCGGAGTGGTACTTCCTGGCCAACTACCAGACCCTGAAATTGTTTCCCAATGAGCTGATCGGCCTGTCACTGCAGGGTGCCGCCATGACCTTCCTGGCGCTGCTCCCCTTCATCGACCGGGGGCCGGAGCGGCACCCGCTGAAACGGCCGCTGTTCCTGGCCTGTGCCATCGGCGGGCTGCTTCTCTGGATCGGACTCAGCATCTGGGGGCATTTATCATGAACTATCGGGACATTATCATGAACTTTCGTATGTCGTATTGTGCCGCTCTTCTTTGTGTGTTCGCAACAACCCTCCCGCCGTTGACAGCGTGTGCGCAGGAACCGGCTGAACCGGTCTGCATCCAGTGCCACTCCCAGATGCCGGAAAAGTACAGCCGGTCGGTCAGGCTCTGGCAGGGGAGCGTTCATGCGGAAAACGGCGTCTCCTGTAATGGCTGCCACGGTGGGGACCCGAAGGACGCCGCCAATGCCATGAGCCCTGCGCGCGGTTTTCTGGGTGTGCCCAGGGAGCCCGCCATTCCAGCTTTCTGCGGCCGGTGTCATGTCGGCGTGATGAAGGATTACCTGGCAAGCGCCCACGGTCGCATGCTGGGAAAAGGGGGGCCGACCTGTGTCACCTGCCACGGCAGCCATCAGGTAGTGAAGGCTTCGCTGGGGCTGATTAACGAAAAGAGCTGCAGCAGCTGCCACAGCTTCGATCGGGCCAGGTTGATCCGCGATGCAATGCAGGAAACCGAAACGATGACCGTGGCCATCGATGGGCGCATCAGCGCCTTCAAAAAAACCGGCACCGATACGGAAAAGCTGGAAAAAGAGCTTTTTGCCGTGCGGAACCGCTTCCATACCCTGTTCCACAACGTGGATGTCGAGCTGGTTAAAAGGGAGTCAGACAAGATTCAGGCAGAGCTGAAAAAGATCCGCACCGCGCTCGACCAGCTGGATGATTCACACCGGAAACGCAGGATAGCCGGTGCCGTTGCCGTGTCGTTCATGCTGTTGTTCGCACTGGTGCTGCACCTCCTCAGGAAGACCTACAGTTAGGTTCATTCCGCTAACCCAGCCTGACTCAGGAGGAATACCATGTCTGACACAACGGTTCAGGACCGTGCTGCCGGCGCCATCATGGGTGCCTTTATCGGCGATGCCCTGGCACTCGGGCCGCACTGGTACTATGACCTTGATGAGCTGCACCGCGACTACGGTGAGTGGATCACCGGCTATACCGACCCCAAGCCGGGGCGCTACCATGACGGCCTCAAGGGCGGACAGCTCTCCCAGGCAGGCTTCATCCTCAAGCTGACTCTCCGGTCGCTGGTTGAGTGCGGCCGCTATGACGAGGCCGACTTCTGCCGCCGCATGGATGAAGAGCTCCTGCCGCTCCTTGACGGCACACCGGTCAACGGGCCGGGGGGATATACCAGCCAGTCGATCCGGGAAACCTGGCGTCGCCGGGTGGTGCAGGGGCGCCCCTGGGGGGAAACCGGCGGTCATGCCGACGACACCGAGGCGATCGAACGCACCCTGGCCCTGGCGGTCCGTTATGCGGGCCATCCCGCCCAGCTTGCTGCCGCTGTCACCGGCAATACGGTTCTGACGCAGATTGACGATACGGTTGTTTCCATGACCGTGGCCTACGGTGCGGTGCTGGGGATGCTGGTGCAGGGGCATGCCCTGAACGCTCAGCTTTCGGGCAAGCTGATGAGGCTGGTCAATAAGGGGGAGCTTCCCTTTCACCATATTACGGGTGAAAACCTGCAGCCTCCCCGCTCCGGAGATCCGGACCCGCCCCGTACCGGGCGGTTCGCCTCCCCGGATGCCCTGCTGACCCCTTCCTACATGGCCGCAGCGGCGGCCGATCCCGGAATCCGCATCGAACCGGCCTGGAAAGTGTCGATCGTCTATGGTATGCCGTGCGCCATCTATCACCAGTTGCCGGCGGTCTACTATTTGGCGGCACGTTTTCACGATGATATTGAGTCCGCACTCCTCCACGCGGTCAACGGAGGAGGGCAGAATCAGGCGCGCGCGACCCTGGCGGGAGCACTCGTCGGCGCACAGGTCGGGTTGTCGCGCATCCCGCAACGGTTTCTCGACGGGCTGGAGGATTCTGACGTCCTCTGCGCGCTGGCAACGGAACTGGCCGCAGAAGTGGCAAGATCCGTCTGAATGGGTAATAAGAGAGATTTCCAGAGGCTGGAGAATCCTTGTAACAGAAGCACCACATTCGCTTTCCAACGCTGTTGACATTTTATGGCGGGTTGCATAAATTGTTGTCCATGTCTATTTCGAGCCATTCATGAAATTCGCACGCGCATACAGCCATATTATCGGCACTTTCCTGATCATCATCTGTCTGGCACTGGCGGCGTCGAACCTTGCCTATGCCGCCGCCGGGGAGGGGGATTCCACCCAGATCCAGTCGGACTGCAGCATGGCGGTTGCCGCACCGTGTGGCGGCTGTCCCTGCACCGACGGGCAGGGTTCGGACTGTTGCGGTTCCAGCTTTTGCAGCTGCGAATGCCATGCCCCGCTAAGCCGGGATCACCGCATCGTCTATGCCCCGGTGATTGTCACCCAAGGCTTTCGTGAACCGACCGGGTCATTACCCCAGGTGTACCTCTCAATTTTTGTCCCTCCGCAAAACCCCGCCTGACCGGCTCTGAACCAGCAGTACCATCCGGTGGGCGACCACGATAATCAGCCCGTGAAATACCTGACCACCTGCTGCCGCCCCGGTTTTTCGCCGGCCAAGTCATTCTATGGACAGGAATGGCGGCAGACATTTCAAGGAGAACGTACCCGTGACAACCAATAATCGCGATTTTCTGCATTCACTCTGGGATTTTTTCTGCTCACTGAAACTGACCATGTTCCTTTTGATCTTTCTTGCGGCCATCTCGATCATCGGGACAATCATTCCTCAAGGGATACCTGCCCCGGAGTATCTTGCCCAGATCAGCCCGGCAAAAATCAAGCTCTACAAAGTGTTGGGCTTTTTCGACATGTACCATTCATGGTGGTTCATCCTGCTGCTTTATCTGCTGACCTTGAACCTGATCGCCTGTTCCATCAAGAGGCTGCCGCATATCTGGAAGATCATCACCCAGCCGGCAACGCTTTTGAGTGACAGTCTGGAAAAATCCCTGACCAGCCTGGCTGCGATCAAGAGCACGAATTCACCGGCGGCGGTTAAGGAACAGATTGCCGCCTTTTTGAAGGCTGAGTTTGCCGAACCGGTAGTAACAGAAGCAGATGGCGCCTGGCACATCTTTGCCGAGAAAACTGCCTGGTGCCGCCTCTCCGTCTATTTCGTCCACCTGAGCGTCATTGTCATCTTTATTGGAGCCCTGGTAGGCTCGCTTTTCGGCTACAAAGGGTTCGTAAATATCCTTGAAGGAGAAACTGTTTCCAAGGTCATGCTGCGTTCGGAAAAGGAGCTCGACCTCGGTTTTTCCCTGCGTCTCGAAAAGTTCAGTGTGGCCAAATACGCCACCGGGGCTCCGAAGGAGTTCAAGAGCATTCTGACGGTGCTGGAGAACGACAAGCCGGTGCCGGATTACACAAATGCCCGTGTCATAGTCAACGACCCGCTGACCTACAAGGGGATCACCTTTTACCAGTCCAGTTACGGCAATGCGGGCAACTACTACTTCACGGTCAGCGATACGGATGGCAAAAATCCTGCTTCACTGACCGTTTCCGGGCAATCCCCGGTGCAACTGCCCGACGGCAGCAGCATGCATGTGACGGAGGCGACACAGGATGTCTCCGCTTTCGTCAAGGGGCTTTCCGGGCCTGCGGTCCAGGTGGAGAGGCATTCCCCGGACGGGAAGACGGAAAGTTTCGTAGTGTATGCAAACCATCCTGAACTGAACGTCCAGCACGCGCAGCATGGCGGGGGGCCGGTAATCCATTACACGGGCGCCGAGGAGCGGATGTACACCGGACTGCAGGTGGCCAAGGATCCGGGTGTAGAAATCGTCTGGCTGGGTTGCCTGCTGATGGTGTTCGGCATTTATGCCGCATTCTTCCTGTCCCACCGCCGCATCTGGGTGCGCATCCAGAACGGAGCGGTCACCGTCGGCGGTAACGCCAGCAAGAACCAGGGCGCCTTCCAGCAGTATTTCGAGGGGCTTGTGGCTCGGCTCAAAACAGATCTCGCCAAGGAGAAACAGCTATGAACAGTTCACTTCTTTTCAACATGACCACCTTCGCCTACCTGGCCTCGATGCTGCTCTTTTTCTTTTTTCTCGCCGCACGGGCCAAGGCGCTCGGGTCGGCAGCCATGATAACCGCATACCTCGGGCTGCTGGCGCAGACCGTCGCAATCGCCCTGCGCTGGAAGGAGTCCTATGACATGGGGGTGGGGCACGCTCCGCTCTCGAATCTGTACGAGTCGGTAGTCTTTTTCTCCTGGACGATCGTGCTGATCTATGCCCTGCTTGACATCAAGTACAAGTACCGGGTGATAGGCGCCTTTGTCATGCCCTTTGCCCTGCTCGGCATGGCCTGGGCCCAGCTTGGCATGAACAACGCCATCGAGCCGCTAGTGCCCGCCCTGCAGAGCAACTGGCTGCTGTATCACGTCATCACCTGCTTCCTCGGCTATGCCGCCTTTGCCGTAGCGTGCGGCATCTCCATCATGTACCTGATCAAGGCGGGGTGCGAAGAGACCGGGGATGTCCAGGCCGGAAGCGGTCTGCTGACCATGTTCCCGCCCGTCAGGGTGCTGGATGATCTTAACTACCGGGCGATAATGGTCGGTTTTCCGCTGCTGACGATCGGCATCATCACCGGCGCGGCTTGGGCAAACTACGCCTGGGGCACCTACTGGAGCTGGGACCCGAAAGAGACCTGGTCGCTGATCGTCTGGTTCGTGTATGCCGCCTTCCTGCATGCCCGCATCACCAAAGGGTGGGTCGGCAAGCGGGCCGCGTGGCTTTCCATCATCGGCTTTGCCGCCACCATTTTCTGCTACCTTGGGGTCAATCTGCTCCTCTCCGGTCTGCATAGTTACGGCGGCGGAAAATAAAATAATAAAAAAATCTTGACAAAAGGTGGCAAGCTTATCTAGACTGAACTTTCAATAAAGGGGAGTAGCTATCGGCCGGAGACATGGCTGATCCCGCGTCCGTCAGCACAGTCGCAAGACTCGGACCTGGAACGATAACCATCGCAAGCAAGACCTTTATCCAATGCGTAATTCGCCGTGGGTAAAGGTCTTTTTTATTTACCCCGGCAGAAACCACATCGCCGGAGGTAGAACAGATGAACAACATAATCAAAACAACCCTGCTCCTCTCCCTGCTCACCATGCTGCTGGTCGCCATGGGGGGCGCAATCGGCGGTCAGGGGGGCATGATGGTTGCCTTTTTGATGGCTGCCGCCATGAACTTCGGCTCCTACTGGTTTTCCGACACAATCGTCCTCAGGATGTACAACGCCCGGGAAATAACCCGCGAGATTCACCCGACTTTTTACGGGATGATCGAACGTCTGTCCGGTCGGGCCGGCCTTCCCATGCCCAGGGTTTACATCATTCAGGACGACTCCCCCAACGCCTTTGCCACCGGCCGCAATCCCGCTCATGCCGCTATAGCCGCCACCGAAGGCATACTGCGCATCCTCACTCCGGATGAGCTGGAAGGGGTCATGGCCCATGAACTGGCTCATGTAAAAAATCGCGATATACTCATCTCCAGCATCGCCGCCACCTTTGCCGGCGCCATCTCGATGATCGGCAACATGCTGCAATGGGGCGCAATGTTCGGCGCCGGCCGCGGTGACGACGATGAACGGGGCGGGCTCGGCGGCATGGTCGGCTCGCTGGCCATGGCGATTATCGCTCCAATCGCGGCGATGCTGATCCAGATGGCGGTTTCCCGCTCCCGCGAATATCTGGCGGATGCCTCAGGCGCGGAAATATGCGGCCGCCCGCTGGCCCTGGCCGGCGCCCTTCGCAAGTTGCACACCGCTTCCCAGGCCATTCCGATGCTTGACGCCCGTCCCGCCACGGCCCATATGTTTATCGTCAATCCGCTGACCGGCGGTGGAATGGCGGCTCTCTTTTCCACTCACCCGCCAATGGAGGAGCGCATCGCGCGCCTCGAAGCGCTGGTAACCAGAGCTTAGTGACAGATCAACCCTAACCGCGGGGCATCAATACCCCGGCACACCAGCAAAAGGAGGAAGCCATGTCATACACAAAAAATCTTTTTATCAGGGAACCGAAATCATCCAAAAAGAAAAAAAAAGAAACAGAGCAGGTGCAGAATGTCATTTCACTGCGCATAAATGATGAAGAAAAGAGGGCGCTGGAAAAGCTGACAAAGTCAACATCGAAGAGCATCACCGAGATCATGCGGGAGGCGATTGATCTCTGGAGCTCCAAACGTCGCAAACTGTGCATGGATTAACTGATTTAACTAAAACTGAATTGAGGAGGCTGGACAGATGGAATGGCTGACTGACCCGCAGGTCTGGATGGCGCTGGTGACACTGAGCGCGCTGGAAATAGTACTCGGCATCGACAATATTATCTTTATCTCCATACAGGCCAGCAAACTCCCTGCGCATCAGCAGGAGAAGGCTCGGATGGTCGGTCTCGGACTGGCGATGTTTATCCGCATCGCGCTGCTTTTTTCGCTGACCTGGCTGATGGGACTCACCGCACCGCTCTTTTCCCTGCTGGGCAACGAGATTTCCGGCCGAGACCTGATCCTGATTTCAGGCGGACTGTTTTTGCTCTGGAAAAGCACGATGGAGATCCACGAGAAGCTTGAGGGCGATGAGGAAATCTCATCCGCCCGTGTCGGGGCGACCTTTGGAGCCGTGATTGTACAAATCCTCCTGCTGGACATCGTCTTCTCCCTGGATTCGATCATCACCGCCCTGGGGATGGCCAACCAGTTGGCGATAATGGTTGCTGCGGTCGTCATCGCGGTCGTGTTCATGATGCTTTTCTCGGGGAAGATCAGCGCGTTCGTCGAGAAGCATCCCACCATCAAGATGCTGGCGCTCAGCTTTCTGCTCCTGATCGGCGTAGCGCTCATCGGCGACGGCTTCGACATGCACATACCCAAGGGATACATCTATTTCGCCATGGCCTTCTCGGTGCTGGTCGAAATGCTTAACCTGAGGCTCAGGCGCGGTACACCGGTCAAGCTTCATCAGCCGCATCTGGAAGGCACCACCGAACCCTGATATGCAGGATCCGTTACGACAACTCTATCACCCCCCGGCTCAGCCGGGTACGCTGCATCAAGGAGACAACAGAATGAAAAGGCACATAGTCAAAATATTCACGGTTATCGCAGCGGTACTGTTCCTGAGCATCACCGTACTGGAACTCAACGCCGAAGCACGGGCCGGCGGCAGCCGCTCCATGGGGAGCCGCGGTTCGCGCAGCTACTCCAGGCCGGCCAGCCCAGCCTCCCAGCCCAGCCAGTCGCGGCAGCAGGCGGCGCCTGCGCAGGGCGGCTTCCAGCAGCCGGTCGGAGGCGGGTTCATGAGGAGCATGGCCGGCGGAATGATGGGAGGCATGCTGGGAAGCATGCTGTTCAGCGGTGCTGCCGGAGCCGGCGGCGGCGTGGGCGGCGGCACGGGAGGTGGCATCGGCATGTTTGAAATCATCCTCCTGGCAGGCGGCGGTTATCTCCTGTACCGGTATATGAAAAAGAAAAGAGCCGAGAATTCCACCGATCCATACCGTCGGTAAAGAAGTAATACAGCAGTAAAAGGGGGGGGCGAATGTTTAAAAACAAGTTTATTCTCATACTGATTCTGTTGTCAGTGATACTGCCATTTGCGTCATCTTTGATCAAATTTTATGCCGACTGGCTCTTTTTCGTCGAGACCGGCTTCTCATCGGTCTTTACGACCACTCTGTACGCCAAGGTCGGGGTGGGGCTGTTCTTCGGTGCGTTTTTGTTTGTCGTGCTTCTGGTCAATATTTTATACGCAAACAGGGCGAACTTCCCCTACAGCGGCGTTTTTATCGTTGGCGGCGGCAACTTCCGCGTACAAAGAGATGATGCGGTTCGTCTCGTAAAGCCTCTGGCCCTCCTGGTCGGCATGCTGCTGGCCTTATTTGCCGGTAACTGGGGCGCACTGCGCTGGGAAGAAATTCTGCTTTTCATGAACAGGGCGAATGTCGGAACAGTTGATCCGGTCATCGGCAAGGATATCGGCTTCTATCTGTTCAGTCTGCCATTCTGGGAAATGCTCAAAGGCTTTGCCGGCTTCGTGGTGCTGGCGACCGCCGTCATGGTCGGGTCGGTGTACTTTGTGCGCGGCGGCATCATCCTGACCGAACGGGGCGCCTCGGTTGACGAGAAGGTGCGCCGGCATCTTGCGGTTCTGGTCGGAATCCTGGCCTGTGTTGTCGCAGCAGGCTTCTATCTGGACAGCTTCAGGTTGCTCTACTCCAACAACGTAGCTTTTTACGGCGCCGGGTATGTGGATGTCAACTCCCGGTTGCTGACCTACCGGATCCTGACGTTCCTGACGCCGGTGGCTGGGGTAATGCTGGCGTTAGGACTATGGAAAGGCGCCTGGCGCATGGCGCTGCTGCCGCTGGGTGTCGTGGCGGCACTGTACGTAATCGGCATCCGGGTTTATCCTGGGGTCCTGCAGAAATTCAAGGTCGCACCCAACGAACTGGCCCTTGAAACTCCATATATTGAAAACAATCTGAAGTTTACCCGTTTCGGCTACGATCTGGAAAAGATTGAAACCGTGCCCTTCGATGTCGATACGAAGCTTACGGCAGCGGATATAGCCAACAATGATGCCACCATCAAGAATATCCGCCTCTGGGATCACGCGCCGCTGCTCAAGACTTACAGCCAGCTGCAGCAGATCAGGACCTATTACAAGTTTTTCGATGTGGATAATGATCGCTACCTGGTGAACGGCCAGTATTCACAGGTCATGCTGTCGCCCCGCGAACTCTCCTACGCCGATCTCCCCAGCAAGAACTGGATCAACGAGCGCCTGATCTTTACCCACGGTAACGGCATCACCTTCGGTCCGGTCAGCCGGATCAGCAAGGAAGGTCTGCCGGAGTTTTTCGTCAAGGATATCCCGGCTGTCAGTCTGGCCGACATCAAGGTAACCAGGCCGGAAATCTATTTCGGCGAACTTTCCAACGACTATGTGATCGTCAAAACCAAGGTACCGGAATTCAGCTATCCGACCGCCACCGGCGACATCAATACGACCTACGCCGGAAAAGGGGGGGTGCCGATAGATTCACTGCTCAAGAAGACACTGTTCGCTGCGATGTTCAGGACGGAAAAAATCCTGCTTTCCTCAGATATAACCCCGGAAAGCCGTATTATCTATAACCGCAACATCAACGAGAGGATCAAGGCAATCGCCCCCTTTCTCCGTTTCGACGGCGACCCCTACATGGTGGTGGACGGAAAGGGCGGACTCAAATGGATAGTTGATGCCTACACCTATTCGGACCGCCTCCCATATTCGAAGCCGCTCAGGGGGGGGATCAACTACATGAGGAACTCCGTCAAGGCGGTTGTCGATGCCTATGACGGCTCGGTCAGCTTTTACATCAGCGAACCGGATGATGTCCTCATAAAGGTCTACAGCCGGATGTTTCCGGGGCTTTTCAAACCGATGGCGGCGATGCCTGACGACCTGCGCAAGCATGTCCGCTACCCGCATCAGTTCCTCCAGGTTCAGGCCGCCATGTTTGCCGCCTATCACATGACCGACCCGAAGGTCTTCTACAATAAGGAAAACCTCTGGGAAATCCCGGCACTGGGCGAGAAACCGATGGAGCCTTACTACACGATCATGAAACTGCCGGGTGAAAAGGTGGAGGAGTACATCCTGCTGCTCCCCTTTACCCCCTCAAAGCGGGACAACCTGGCGGCATGGCTCACGGCCCGCTGTGACGGGGAAAATTACGGTAAAATCCTGGCCTACACTTTTCCCCGCGATCGCCTGGTCTATGGTCCGAAGCAGATCGATGCCCGCATCAACCAGGACTCGTTCATATCACAGCAGCTGTCCCTCTGGAACCAGCGCGGCTCGGAGGTTATCCGGGGCAGCCTGCTCGTGATACCGATTGAAAAGTCCCTGTTGTATGTACAGCCGCTGTTTCTTGCCGCAGACAAGGCCGGTCTGCCGGAGCTGAAACGGGTGATTGTCGCCTTCGGCGATCAGGTAGTGATGGAGGAAAACCTGGAACTCGCACTGCAGCGGCTCTTCGGCGGGAAAAAGGCTGCAGCCGCTGTCGCTGTGGCCGGCCCGGCCGATTCTAAAGCATCACCATCCACGCTGGCCAAGGAAGCGATGAGCATCTATGAGAAGGCTACCACCCTGCAACGCCAGGGAAACTGGGCCGGCTACGGCGAGGAACTGCGCAGGCTGGAGCAGGTTCTGAAACGGATGGCGCAGTAGGAGTACAGTTAACGGCTAATGGCCGATCAGCAAAAAGGAGGGTACGTGAAGAGATTGATGATTGGACTCGGATTAATGGCATTTGTGTGGGCTGTTCAGGCTCAGGCGGCAGAGGTTACCTGGCAGAAGGATATCAGGCCGATCTTTGACAGGCAGTGCGCGGGGTGCCATGGCCCAGGCTCTCCGGAGCATGATGTGTTCGCCGCAGACAAGAAGGGGTTTATGGAAAAGGGTATCGGCATGCGAATGGATACCTACAGTCACCTGATCACCTATGTTGGCTGGCCGTACAGCGGCGCCTTGATGCGGCGCCTTGACGACGGCAGCGGCAAACCCGACAAAAAGGCGGGCAACATGTACGAGCACCTCGGTGCGACTGAAACGGAGCGGAAGGCCAATCTGGAGACCTTCAAGGGATGGGTCGGCAACTGGAACCTGAAGCGCGGCAAGGATGTCACCAAGGAGGAGTTGAACGCTCTCAAGGTAAAGTACTGAGCCATATGTACCGTGGAGTAACGCATGAGGCATTTTGTGTTCAGAACAATGAAACAGGCCAAACGCCTGGTCGTTATGGTGATCGGCTTCACGATCCTGGCTGCCGGGGTAGCCATGATCGTGCTGCCGGGACCGGCGATCATCGTTATCCCTGTCGGGTTGGCTGTGCTGGCAACCGAATTCATCTGGGCCAGGAAGCTTCTGGTTACGATAAAAGAGCGCGTTGAGCGCATGAGGAAAGGGAACGGATGTCGGAACAATTGCTGATGTGGGGAGCGTTCGGGCTGTTGATGGTCGTCATGTTGTCGATCGATCTCGGCATGAACCGCAAGGCCCATGTGGTTTCATTTCGCCAGGCGCTGACCTGGAGTATCGTCTGGGTGACACTGGCGCTGGCATTCAATGTCGGAATATATTTTTTTCTGGGCAAAATCAAGGCGCTTGAGTTCTTTACCGGCTATATTATTGAAAAATCGCTGTCGGTCGATAACCTGTTCGTCTTCATCATGATTTTCGCCTATTTCAAGATCCGTGTCGAGCATCAGGCCCGTATCCTGAAGTGGGGCATCATCGGTGCACTGGTGCTGCGGGCGCTGTTTATTTTTGTCGGTATCGGCCTTCTTACCTACTTCCACTGGTTGTTCTACCTGTTCGGAGCGCTGCTGCTGTATACCGCCTGGAAAATGGCTTTTGGGGGGCAAGAGGAGATACATCCGGACAACAATATGCTCGTCAAGCTGGCCCGCAGGTTGTTTCCCTTCACGAAACGGGTGCGAGGCGACTGGTTCTTCAAACGCCGCAATGGTTTGCTGGTAGCCAGCCCGCTGTTTCTGGCGCTGGTGATGGTGGAGAGCAGCGACGTGCTGTTCGCCATCGACTCGATCCCGGCAATATTTGCCGTAACTCTCGACCCGTTCATCGTCTTTACCTCCAACATCTTCGCCATCATGGGGCTGCGGGCGCTCTACTTCCTGCTGGCCAGCGTCATGGGGATGTTCGTATACCTGAAGCTTGGGATATCATCCATCCTCGCCTTTGTCGGCGGCAAGATGATCGCAACGGCCATGGGGTTCCACATCCCGATTCAGGTTTCGCTGGGGGTTATCTTTACCTGCCTTGCCATGTCAATCCTCGCTTCACTGATTATCGGCAAAAAACGCGCAAAACAGACCATTTCAATAAAAAACAAGTGATATTAAAACACACCACACTCAAGGAGGAAACACTCATGAAATGCCCGGTATGCACTACAATAGATCTGACGATGTCCGATCGCCAGGGGATCGAGATCGACTACTGCCCGCAATGCCGGGGGGTATGGCTGGATCGGGGAGAGCTGGACAAGGTTATCGAGCGTTCCGCCGTTATGCCTGTGCAACAGCCGGCGGAGGCTCCCCAGCCGCGCTACCGTGAACAGGAATACCCTCCGTCACACGTGAGGCAGGGCCACGACGATCATCATGGCTACAGGCAGCAGCACGGCGGTGGTCATTACGGCCAGCACAAGAAAAAATCGCTGCTGAGTGAGCTGTTCGATTTTTAAAGATGAATAACCTGCAGGACTAAAATAACGGGAACCGACTTGGAACATACAATTTTTCTCACCACTTTCGGATTGATTTTTCTGGCGGAGCTGGGTGACAAGACCCAGCTTACCGCCATGGCCCTGGCGTTGCGTTACCCGTGGCAGAAGATTTTTGTGGGGATAGCGGCCGCCTTTGTCGTGCTTAACCTGGCTGCGGTCGTGGTAGGGAAGGTGCTGTTCCTGCTGCTGCCGATCTTCTGGGTGACGCTGGTATCGGCGCTGCTCTTTCTCTATTTCGGCTACAGCACCCTGCGCCACGCCTGTGACTGCGAGGATGACGAGGACGGCCCGCCACCCACGGCAGCCACCGCCGCCCGCACCGCCTTCATCATGATCTTTATGGCCGAACTTGGCGACAAGACCCAGCTGGTGACCGCCAGTCAGGCGGCGCTATACTCCGAGAGCATGATGGGAATGAGCATGGTCTTTGTGTCATCCACGCTGGCGTTGTGGTGCGTGTCGCTGCTGGGGATGTTTGCCGGCAAGCAGCTGGTCCGTTTCATTCCGCTCTGCTGGATTCACCGAACCGCGGGCTTAATGTTTCTGGTCTTTGGTGTTGCCGCGCTTTGGAAGCTTAGGGGGATGTAGATTTCTCGATGGCAAGAAAACTGTTTCGACCCACAACAAGATTTTCGGCTTTGCTGCTGCTCGCGTTAACATTACATGTGCTCGCTCACAGCCTAGTTCTGCCAAAGCTGGAGTTAGTCTCGCTGCAAGGACAGGCTGTCTGTACAGCCCCCCTCATGACCGATGTCAGCGAAGAACAGACGCATACGGGAGATTTCAAGCCACCCAAACACTCGTTCGTAGATTATGCAACTTTTTTTTCTCCCAAACAGTTCATTCCCGCCTACAATCCAGGCGCCTCCACGCTTCCACTCTACGAGCCGTTCCTGGCACAGCCGCAGGTTTACCTGGAAATTATTGTCCCTCCGGACAGCCTCGCCTGATTTCAGTATCGGTCCTCAAGCTAATTTCGCTAGCCATCTATTTAGAAAAAGGAATCTACCATGACCATGAATAACCCCATTACAGCATCAGTCGCCCCAGTCACCCCCGACATCACCCTGGTCGGCATCCTCACCGGCAGCCCCAATGATCTGCCGACCGTTGTCAAGGTACGTGACACGCTTACCGAACTCGGCATCAAAAGTGAAATTGTGGTCGCTTCGGCCCATCGTACCCCGGATAAGGTCTTTGCCTACCTGGACCGCGCCCACCGGGAAGGGGTGCAGGTGCTGATCGGCTGCGCCGGCGTCGCCGCCCACCTGGCCGGAGTGATTGCCGGGCATACCCGCTTGCCGGTCATAGGGCTGCCACTGGGCAACGGACCTCTGACCGGACTTGACAGCCTCCTCTCCACCGTCCAGATGCCGCCGGGAGTTCCGGTAGCCACCGTGGCCATCGACGGAGCCCGCAATGCCGCCATGCTGGCGGCCAGGATACTGGCTCTCAAGTACCCGGAGATCGACCGGGCTCTGGAAGAGGCGGCCAAGCGTGAGCGCAAGCGCTACGACCTTACCGCCGATGAGGCCCTGGCAAAACTTGCCGTCTGCCCCTGAAAAACAGGATAAGTGTGTTTACGAAGTTATTTTCTGCCGAAATGCGCAGAAAATAACTTCTAACTTACCAAATGCCAAAATTCAGGAGTTTGCGCCATGAAAGATATCGAACGTTTCATAACCGGCTTCCGCACCTTCCGGAATGACTATTTCGGCCCGGAGAACTCTCAGTACGAGACGCTCAAACATGGACAAAACCCCAAGACCATGATCATCGGCTGTTCCGACTCGCGGGTTGACCCGGCAATCCTTACCAACTGTGCGCCGGGGGACATCTTCACCGTCCGCAACGTGGCCAATCTGGTCCCCCCCTACGAGGAAGGCGACGGCCGACATGGTGTCAGCGCCGCCCTTGAGTTTGCCGTCTGTCATCTTGGTGTGGAGCATATAATCGTGCTGGGGCACTCCCAGTGCGGCGGAATCAATGCTCTTATGGCCGGCAGCTGCGGCTGCAAAGGGGACAGCTTCATCTCCAACTGGATGTCAATTGCCGCCCCGGCCAGGGAAAAGGTACTGGCGGAGCTGGCGGGAAAAGACCCGCATTTGCAGCAGAGGGCCGCCGAACAGGCTTCCATCCTGCTCTCTCTGGAAAATCTGCACTCGTTCCCCTGGATCGATCAGCGTGTCGCAGCCGGAACCCTTTCGCTGCACGGCTGGTATTTTGAACTGAACACAGGGGAACTTTTGGAGTATCAGCCGCACTCGGGACTTTTCCAGAAAACTCACTAACTCACTGTGTTAACCGGAAGGACGCCGTCTTCAAGACCGCATGGGCAAGCGACGAAGCGAAACCATGAACAACGAACACAAGGAGAATAAAATGAAACAACTTATTGTAAAGGGATTTGCGGTGATGGCAGCAGTCTTGTTCCTGAGTATCACAGTGCTGGAACTCAACGCCCATGCCAGGGCCGGCGGAAGCCGTTCCTCCGGCGGCGGTTCGCGCAGCTATTCCAGGCCGGCCACCCCTTCCCCCCAGCAGAGTCAGTCACGGCAACAGGCCGCGCCTCCCCCCGGTTCCTTCCAGCAGCCGGGTGGTGGTTTTATGAGGAGTATGGCCGGCGGGATCGCGGGGGGGATGCTGGGAAGCATGCTGTTCAGCAGCTTTGCCGGAGCCGGGGCAGGAGCAGGTACTGGCGGCGGAGGTGGCATCGGCCTGTTTGAAATCATCCTTCTGGCGGGTGGAGGTTACCTTGTTTACCGCTATATCAAGAAGAGGCGGGCCGATAGCGCAGCTATTCCTTCCGGACAGGGAGGATATCAGGGGGGGACGGTAATCCCCTTTTCCAGGGCACAGCAGAGTGACGAACCGGCAGCAGGTGAAGTGGAGAGTGGTCTGCATCATCTCCGCCAAACGGACCCGTCTTTTGATGAAAACCGTTTCAATGACTCGGTGATGGACATCTTCTTCAAGATACAGGGAGCCTGGATGGGTCGCGACCTGTCGCCGGTGTCGGGGCTCTTGACCGAAGAGATGAAGCTGGTTTTCCAGACGGACCTGGACCAGTTGTTGCGGGATAAGCGGGTCAACAGGCTGGAAAATATTGCCGTCAGGAATGTGGAGGTTGCCGAGGTGTGGCAGGAGTCGGGGCAGGATTATATCACCGCCTCGATTTATGCAAACCTGCTCGATTATACGACCGATGACGCAACCGGAGCAGTCGTGTCCGGCAGCAAAACAGAACCGGTTAAATTCGAGGAGTACTGGACATTTATCAGGAGCGTCGGCGGCAACCCTTGGAGATTGTCGGCGATCAGCCAGAGATAGCCGGTTGTTGAAGGATGATCGGAAAAGGCAGCATGCTTGTGCATTTTCGTAACTCCTGTATTCTCTATGGTGGAGAATCAGTCCCCTCAGAAATATTTTGCAAGTTGAAATCATCGCAGGGGATCTTATGACAGTGAGGCGCATACCTTGAAAACGATCTTGGAAGAGCGTTGGCATCATCTGCCGGAAGCGGAAGTCATCGACTTCCTTGAAACGACATCGGACAGGGGGCTGGACACCTTCGAGGTGGGCCACCGGCAGGAACAGTTCGGCCCGAATACGATTACCCAGAAAAAAGGTAAAAGCCCGATCATCCTGTTTCTGCTTCAGTTTAACCAGCCGCTGGTCTATATCCTGCTTGGCGCCGCAGCCGTTACCGGTGTTCTCCGGGAATGGGTCGATACCGGGGTGATTTTCGGGGTGGTGCTGGTCAACGCCATCATCGGCTTCATTCAGGAGGCCAAGGCGGTCAAGGCCATTGAAGCCCTGGCGTATTCCATGACCAGTACCGCAACTGTAGTGCGGGGCGGCGAGCGGCGGCAGATTCCGGCTGCGGAACTGGTGCCCGGAGATATCGTTCTGCTGCAGTCCGGCGACAAGGTTCCGGCCGACCTGCGCATCTTGAGTTCGCGGGAACTGCAGATCGACGAATCAACCCTGACCGGCGAATCGGTTCCGGTGCAGAAACAGAGCGGAGTGCTACCCCACGACACGCTGCTGGCCGACCGGATAAACATGGTGTATTCCTCGACCCTGGTCACCAGCGGAATCGCCACCGGCGCCGTTGTGGCAACCGGCAACAGCACGGAAGTAGGCCGAATCAACGAGTTGATAGCTTCCGCCGATATCCTGGCAACCCCGCTCACCAAAAAAATCGCCCGTTTCAGCGGAGTGCTGCTGTACGTGATTCTCGGCCTGGCAGCGATCACCTTCGTGGTCGGAATCCTGCGGGGTAATTCCTGGATGGAGATGTTCATGGCGGTGGTCGCCCTGGCGGTTGGGGCCATTCCCGAAGGATTGCCGGCTGCGGTAACGATAACGCTGGCCATCGGTGTCGCCAAGATGGCCAGGCGCAACGCGATAATCCGCAAGCTGCCGGCGGTGGAAACCCTGGGAAGTACGACGGTCATCTGCTCCGACAAGACCGGCACCCTGACCCAGAACCAGATGACCGTTCAGGAGGTACACGCCGGAGGCGACCTCTTTCTGGTCTCAGGCTCCGGTTACTCGCCCGAAGGGCATTTTACCCTTGACGGCGAAACCATAACACCGCTGGATATTCCGGCGCTGCGGGAGTGCCTGATCTCCGGTCTGCTCTGCAACGACGCCGCCCTGATCGAAATTGACGATGTGTGGCGGATTGAAGGTGACCCGACCGAAGCGGCTCTGGTTGTAGCCGCCCGTAAGGCGGGGCTTGAACGGGAGCAGCTATCCGCAGAAGTCCCCCGCCTCGACGCCATTCCCTTTGAATCGCAATATCAGTACATGGCGACCCTGCATGGCAATTCCGCCAGTCGTGTTGTCTTTCTGAAGGGAGGCGTTGAAAGTGTCCTGGCCCGTTGCAGCCGGGCCATCTCCCGCACGGGGGAACCGACCCCCCTGGAGCCTGACGACTGCCACCGGGCGGCTGCGCAGATGGCGGAGAAGGGATTGCGGGTCCTGGCGTTCGCCCGCGCCGAGCGGGACATCTCAACAGCGGCGCTGGTGCATGACGATGTTGCCGGGGGGATGATCTTCCTGGGCCTGCAGGGGATGATGGACCCACCCAGGCCCGAAGCCGTTGCTGCGGTGCGGGTTTGTCAGGCCGCCGGTATCCGGGTGAAAATGATCACCGGTGACCACGCCATTACCGCCGCAGCCATTGCCAGGCAGGTCGGTCTGATCGATGAAAGCGGCGAGCCGGGTCAATCTTTGGCGCTGAACGGCCGGGACATCGAGGCTCTCACCGACACGGAACTCATTGCTGCCGTCCGGCGCTGCTCCGTCTTTGCCCGCGTCGCGCCGGAGCAGAAGCTCCGTCTGGTAGAAGCGCTGCAGGCGACAGGAAATATCGTCGCCATGACCGGCGACGGGGTAAATGACGCGCCGGCTCTCCGCCAGGCCAATATCGGCGTGGCTATGGGGATCACCGGCACCGAGGTTGCCAAGGAGGCGGCCGACATGGTGCTGACCGATGACAACTTTTCCTCAATCGAAGCTGCCGTGGAGGAGGGGCGCGGAGTCTACGACAATCTGGTCAAGTTCATCACCTGGACTCTCCCCACCAACCTCGGCGAAGGATTGGTGATCCTGGTGGCGGTCTTTGCCGGTGCCCAGCTGCCGATTCTGCCGGTGCAAATTCTCTGGATCAACATGACCACGGCGGTGCTGCTGGGGTTGATGCTGGCCTTCGAGCCGAAAGAGCCGGGCATCATGAATCGCCCCCCCCTGGATCCTCGGCAACCGTTGTTAACCGGGGAGCTGGGGATGAGAATCGGCCTGGTCGGTTTTCTGTTGCTTGTGGGCTCTTTCGGCCTGTTCCAGTGGGAACTGCGACTAGGGAACAGTTTGGCTGCGGCGCGTACCTGTGCGGTCAACGTTTTTGTCTTCGGCGAACTGTTCTACCTGTTCAACTGCCGCTCGCTGCGCCATTCCCCGTTCAAGCTCGGCCTGTTCAGCAACCGCTGGCTGCTGACCGGTGTCGGCCTCATGGTGTTGCTGCAGTTGTTGTTCACCTACCTTCCGGCGATGAACGTCGCCTTCAGCAGCGAGCCGATCGGTCTGCGGGCATGGGGGCTGATTATCAGCGCCTCCCTGATAGTCTATATCGTCATCGAGTTTGAAAAATGGATTCGTCGCAGGTCATCTTGCATCGCGAAGGTGGTGTCATGATAGAAAATATCAAGAAATTCGAGAAGATGGTCATACTTGCGCTAATATTCATGATGGCGCTGGTCCTGTTCCTCGGCACTCTGGATCTGGCCTGGCTCATCATAAAGGACATTATCACGCCGCCGGTTTTTCTGCTCGATATCGATGAGCTGCTGGAAATATTCGGTCTTTTCATGCTGATCCTGATCGGGTTTGAGCTCATAGAAACCATGGTCAAGACCTACCTTTCCCAATCGATCGACCATGCGCAGATAGTCATGGCCGTTGCCATCATCGCCATCGCCCGCAAGGTGATCATCCTCGACGTGAAGGAACTCTCCGGAGCGGCGCTGCTGGGAATATCGGCGATCATTCTGGCCCTCTCCATCGGTTATTATCTGATTAAACACAAGATGAACCCAACGGGGCGAGATGTGAAGGAGGATGGTTGAGTCGAGCAGGAGCGCCATATGAACAAGAAGAACTATCACATCCTTGCAATCGTCACACTGACGTTACTGATTACCTACCTGCATTTTGGCACCATGCGCCAGTTTTCACCGAGAGTTATCCTGGAAGAGCTTTACTATCTGCCGCTGCTTCTGGGTGTGCTTCGTTTTGGCCTGACCGGCGCGATCGTGACCTGGCTGTTCGTATCGGCAGCCTACCTGCCATTCTTTTTCGGCCCCTGGTCAACGTCACTCCCGGAATTGATGGACAGGGTGCTGCACCTTGTATTTACCGGGGTGTTTGCTTCCGTCGCGTGCTTTCTGGCGGGGCGAGAGCGGATAAAACTCAGACAGGCGGAACAGGAGCGTTATCTCGCCGGTATCGGTCAGGTTGCCACCGTTATCGTACATGACCTGAAGAACCCCCTCGTCTCCATCCTGGGATTTGCCCGGCGGCTTCGGGAGGAAAAGGGAGATGTTACGCTGGGTGCCCGAACAATAGAGGATTCAGCGCTGAACATGCAGAGGATCGTCAACTCCGTGCTTGATTTTGCCAAGCCGCTGCAACTGGATCTCAAAGATGTTGATATCAGGGATGTCATCCGCCTGGCCTGTGAATCCTGCCGTACAAAAGCCGACTCTAAAAGTGTGGCCCTGACGACGCAACTCCCCCCGGCTCCGGTAACCTCGTCAATTGACAGTCTCCACTTCGAGCGGGCGCTGATTAATCTGATCGATAATGCCGTTGATGCCTCAAAGAGCGGGGCGGTGGTAACCATAGCCGCTGCCGTTGACAGGAATTGCATAGCAATCACCATCAGAGATCAGGGTGCTGGAATGGATCGCGAAGCCATGGCAAATCTTTTTACGCCGTTTTACACGACTAAAGACGCAGGAACCGGCCTTGGCATGCCTATCTCAAGGAAAGTGGTTGAGGCGCATGCCGGCAGGCTTGATATCAACAGCAGGCAGGGAGTCGGAACGGAGGCGGCAATACGGTTGCCGTACAAAAACTGGCAGGAATCGATGCGCTAAGCAGAGGGAGGATTCACATGTTCAAGAGAGTCATACTGTTTCTTATCACCAACCTGGCAATAGTTTTAGTGCTCGGCATCGTGCTGAACCTGCTGGGGGTCGGCCGCATCCTGGATGAGCAGGGACTGGGACTCGACCTCACCAATCTGATCGTCTTCGCCGCAGTCTTCGGTTTCGGCGGTTCGCTGATCTCGCTGGCCATCTCCAAGTGGACCGCGAAACGGATCACCGGCGCCCGCGTCATCACAGAGCCCTCCAGCGAAGTGGAGGGTTGGCTGGTGCGGACCGTCAGCAGACAGGCGACAGACGCCGGCATCGGCATGCCTGAGGTGGCGATTTACGAGGCACCGGATGTCAATGCCTTTGCCACCGGCATGCGTCGCAACAACGCCCTGGTGGCGGTGAGCACCGGTCTGCTGCGTTCCATGAACCGCGACGAGGCCGAGGCCGTGCTGGCCCACGAGATAAGCCACATCGCCAACGGCGACATGGTCACCCTGGCGCTGATCCAGGGGGTGGTCAACACTTTTGTCATCGTCGCCTCGCGGGTGGTCGGACATCTCGTGGACCGGGTAGTGTTCAGAACCGAACGCGGCCACGGCCCGGCCTTCTATGTCACCTCCATCGCGGCCCAACTGGTCTTCGGCATCCTTGCCAGCATCATCGTTTTCTGGTTCAGCCGACAGCGTGAATTTCGCGCCGATGCCGGTGGGGCCTCCCTGGCAGGCCGTGAGAAAATGGTCTCGGCCCTGGAAAAACTGCGCAGCAGTGTCGCGCAGCCCCATCTGCCCGACCAGTTGACGGCCCTCGGTATTTCCGGCAGTGTCGGTCACGGTTTGAGACGCCTGTTCATGACCCACCCGCCGCTGGAAGAGCGCATCGCGGCCCTCAAGCGCGGCATCTGATCTGATCTTCACTTCGACGAAATGCTGCCGGTGACGGCCGGATGTCGGGACATCGTAGATAAGCAGTCCGCTAACGTGCAAATGAGGGAGGTTTACGTATGAAACTGGTCGATCTCCTCGCAAGACTGCCCCGGTTGGTTGTCACGACGCTGGCATTGCTGCTCTGCGTTGTGGTGGGGGTGTTCGACTGGCTGAACGGCCCCAACTACACGCTTGTGCCCTTCTATCTCGTTCCGGTTATCCTGACTGCCTGGTTCGTTGGGAGGAACGCCGGCTATCTCCTCTCCTTTGCGAGCGCCATGGCGTGGCTCATGGCTGAGATGGCGGGGAGTCATTACAACCGGTTAAATTTAGCCCTGTACTGGAACGACTTCATGGAGCTTATCCTCTTTCTCCTAACGGCCTTGGTTGTCTCGGCCCTCAGAGGGGCGCTTGAACGGGAAAATGGGATGGCCCGCACCGATCACCTGACCGACTTACCAAACCGGCGGCACTATTATGAGCTTGTCGCGGGAGAGATGCGGCGCAATCATCGCTACGACGAGCCATTCACCGTCGCATACATCGACATCGACAACTTCAAGACCGTCAATGATACCATGGGCCATGCGGAGGGAGATAAAGTCCTTCGGCAGGTGGCCACTATTATTGCCGCTTCTATCCGTGAAACCGACACGGTCGCCCGTCTCGGGGGGGACGAATTCGCACTGCTGCTCCCCGAAACCGCGGGAGAATCGGCCATGACGGTGGCTGCGAAGGTGCGGCAGCAGTTGAAAAATGATGTGGAAAACCACTGGCCGGTGACCTTCAGCATGGGGCTGGTAACCTATCTGAAATCCCCAGCTACCATCGACGAGGTGATAGGCCGCGCCGACCGCCTCATGTATGAGGTAAAAGAAGTGAGTAAGGATGCCCTGCGTTGGGAGGTGGTGGGAGAATGAACAAAATCAAAGAGACAAGCTGTTTGCCAAGTGAAATAAACTGAATAGGCTCAAACATCTTTATCGCCCTGCGATGCAGTCTGCTGAAGAATCGATGGGAGGATTTCTGGGAGTCTCGCGTTGCGGTCTGAGTGAGCCCATACAAAATGTCTGCTTACTCACGACAATGAAGGATATGTATACCATTGTGAAGGTATCGGAACGAGTTGTGACTTTTAGACGAGAATGTCGAAATTCCATCGGAGGTAAACATGAAGGTCCGTGACAGCGGCATGCCTGAAGAAGAGATGTGGACCGGCTTCTTCGATCCGGCCAAGGTCCTTGCCGTTTTGGGCCTCGACCGGGGGGTACAGAACCTGGTGGAGTTCGGTTGCGGGTATGGGACGTTTACCCTGGCCGCCGCCGGAATTGCCTCGGGAACCGTCCATGCCCTGGACATCGAGCCGGAGATGGTGGATGTAGTCCGGCAAAAATGTGTCGATGCCGGCATCGACAATGTTCAGGCAGCAGTGCGCGATTTAGTGGCTGAGGGAACCGGACTTGCCGACAATTCCATGGACGCTGCTCTGCTGTTTAACATCCTGCACCACGAAGAGCCGGTAGCCTTGATGAAAGAGGCCCTTCGTGTACTTAAACCGAACGGTATTCTGGCCGTCATTCACTGGAACTACGACTCCACGACGCCACGCGGCCCGGCCATGGAGATCCGACCCCGCCCGGAGCAGTGCATCGAATGGGGGAGCGAAGCCGGATTCCGATTCAACGTGCGGGACCGCTATGATCTGCCGCCGTATCACTACGGGCTGCTCTTCAAGAAACTTATTACCTGATGAGACCCTTACTGTCCGTGAGGCGGTCGCGAACCTTTGAGGTTCTCTCATGACACATGCCGACTTGCAGGAGGCACTACGTGATCTGGGGTTGGGAGAACGTGCTACCCTCAAAGAGATCAAGGCCCGACATCGGGAGTTGGTAAAACGCCACCATCCGGATACCGGTAATGCCGGTGACCCGGAGATGATTCGGAAAGTGAACGCCGCCTACCAGATGGTGAGCGACTATGTTTCTGCGTATCGTTTCTCCTTTGCCGAGGATGAGTTTTACGAGCAGAATCCTGAGGAGCGTATTTGGAGGCAATTCGCTGACGATCAACTGTGGGGGAAGGGATAACATGCCCGGTGAGGAGCGTACGTTATGACATTGGATGGATTTAGATTATTTACTGCCAACCGGCTTTACTTTGACTAAGCTATGCCTATTAGAATCGATATGATTCAAGGACCTTTACTGGCGACACTCTCCGCACTGCTTTTCGGCATCTCACCGGTGTTATGCAAGCTGGTGATCGGCGAGATGTCACCAGTACTCCTGGCCGGCCTGCTCTACTTAGGCTCCGGCATCGGGCTGTCTTTTGTCATGGTACGGCAGCACATAAATATTTTCCGGGAAATACGCGGCATCTCCCCCCTTCACCGGCGCAAACTGTTGGGTGCCGTGCTGGCGGGGGGCGTCATTGCTCCGTTGTGTTTTGTCTATGGCATAAAATTCGGCAGGGCCTCGGAAGTGACGCTGCTGCTGAATCTGGAGACCGTTGCCACCACGATCATCGCCTGGCTGGTTTTCAAGGAGCATGTAAGCCGGCACGTCTGGGCCGGCAAGCTGCTCATCGTCCTGGCCGCAGCTATGATCATCCTGACATCGCCGGAGGGTCTGGCATTCTCAGCCTCGGGGAGTCTGGTAGTGTTGGCCTGCATTTTTTGGGGGGTCGACAACAACCTGACCCGCGACGTGGACGAGTTGCCGGCAACTGCCCTGGCCGCCATCAAGGGATACTGTGCCGGGCTGTTCAACATAATTCTTGCCGCAGTTCTCGGTTTCGGAACGATTGACGTTCACCAGATAGGCGGCGCCCTCCTGATCGGAGCGCTCAGCTACGGCGCCAGTCTGGTTCTGTTCATAGGGGCGCTGCGCAAGATCGGTTCGGCCCGCAGCAGCACCTATTTTGCCATTGGCCCGTTCATAGGCGTCCTGTCCGCACTGATTCTGCTTCGCGAACATCCTCCCGCAATCTTCTGGCTAGCTGCCGCCCTGATGCTCGCCGGCGTCCTGTGCCTTTACCGGGAGCGGCATGAGCATCCCCATGTCCATGAGGCTCTCGCACATCGGCATCAACACACGCATTATCAGGATGAACACCACCGTCATCCACACGACGGGGAAGACAATTCGAAGCCGCACGACCATTACCATCAGCATGAGCGGCTGAGCCATCGGCACGTTCATTGGCCCGACACCCACCACCGGCACGTCCATTGATAAAAATGTCCGGACCGTGAAGAGGTTACACCGGCTTCAACAATGTACTATTAAGTCTTGACTCATTCTGCGATAGAATCTACTGTAGCCAGCTAGTATCTTCATTGGCATAGAAAAGGCGTGGAGTCGGTTTGAACCAGAAATTCAAAAAAATCATTGCATTGACCCTGGTAGCAGTGTTTACCTGTCTTTCCATCAATACCGTCTTTTCAATCGCCCATGAGATTGAAGAAGCAGGCTTTACCACCCCGCACAAGATCACGATCGGTTTTTTGCATGTTGAAACCTCCGGCCATTGCCCGTCCTGTCCCACCGACGACCATCCCAGCACCGACCACGAACATTTTACCTGCGACCACCACAACTATACTTCGCTGACCGCTCAAGTCGTATATCGCCACCCTGCGCCGATCGAACTCCCTCGCATCAACCTGTATGCCTCTCAATTCATTCCTGAAGTTTTTCTGGATATCGACACCCCCCCTGCAGAACTTTCCTGACTAGCTGAGTGAAAAACTGTTTCGCTAATCCTCCGGGGATACCTGTATCTTTCGTGCGGATTAGCATCCAGCAGCTTCATTCCAGCCCACAACCAGCTTTTACATATGTTTTGACACAACAGCGTCCCCGCGGATCACGTTTCTTCCGTAAAGGATAGTCTGCTGCAGTCATTTGCGTGCCGTCGCCAAACAGCCTTGGCGTCGTCAACAACTATCTATCCGTGCGTATGCTGACAGGAGGGCAATTGCTTGCCTTGCCGGCAGCGCAACAAACAGGAGAGTGCACTTGAAAAGTTTTGTTTTTTGTAAACGGGTCGTCTTACCCGTGGCGGGGATAGCTTCCCTGCTGTTGACAACGCCTCTTTGGGGGGGACAGAAACCGATTATTCTGACGGATGCCATCTCTGCCTCATTGATAAATTACGGTGAACTGAAGGCTCTCAGAGGGGAAAGAGGCATCAGCGAAGCGGCTGCCGTCAAGGCCGGTCTCTATCCCAATCCGGTCCTGGAGCTGGGTGGGGCTACCGGCGCCCTTACCGGCAGCAGTTCTGAGAACAGTATTTCCCTGGGCATTTCCCAGGAATTCCTCACCGGCGGCAAACGGGAAAAACGTTCTCGCATAGCCGAAAAGGAGCTGGCCGGTTTCGATAGCAGGATCAGTGACTCGGAGCGTCTCCTCAGGCTGGAGGTGAAGACGGTTTATTACGATCTGTTGCTGGCTCACGGCCGCTTTGTGCTGGCGCGAAAGGCTGAGGAGCTGAGTGCGCATCTTTTGCGCATAGCCGGGGAACGGCTTGCCGTCGGTGAGGTGGCCGAACTGGATGTGAATCTGGCCAGGGTGGAGGCCTCACGGGCTGAAGCAAGGAAAATTGATGCCGAAAGGGAAACGGTGCCTGCTCAACAGCGGCTCTTGTTACTGATGGGGTCGCCACCAGACGCGACAGTGAACGTGAGCGGTTCTCTCGATGCAGAAATAGTTGCCGGAGAGGTTGTGGAGCTGAAAAAGCAGGCATTGGAAAACAGACCTGACCTGAAGGTTCTCAAAACGGAAACAGGAAAAGCCGAGGCGGAGGTGCTCCTCGCCGGAGCCGACCGGCTTCCGAACGTGACGGTGGGAGTCGGCTACACCAGGGAGCATACGCTTACCTCTCTGGGGGGGATGGAAGAGAAGGGCATCAACAACCTGATTGGTCTGAAGGTCTCGTTCCCTCTGCCACTGTTCGACCGCAACCAGGCCGGACAGCAGCAGGCCGGCGCCAGAAAAAACAGCACGGAAAGCCGCTATCTCTTTGCCCTGCAGAGTATAGAGCGGGAAGTTGAAGCCGCGCATGCCCGTTTGAGCTCTGCACAAAAAGCGGTCGCATTGTACCGTACCGGAATTATTCCCCAACTGGAGGAAAACCTGAAACTGGTGCAGGAGGCCTATCAATTAGGCGAATCGGGAATCCTGGCGGTGATCGAGGAGCAGAAAAAATTTATCGAAGTGAATGACGGTTATCAGGCAGCACTCTACAACCTGAACAGTGCGGTCGCCAAACTGGAGGCGGCCGTGGGAGTCGAATTGAAGAAAAACTACGGAGGAAATAAATGAACACCTATACAACTGCCCTGAAATACATGGGAATATTGATGGCTATGCTTTTCATGCTGTCCGGCTGTAATCATGAGGAAAAAATCCCCGCCGCAGCTGCCGGCGACAAGGCCGAACCGGTCAAGGTCACCGCCTATTCCGCCAGGAGCGAACTGTTTATGGAGTATGACCGGCCGGTAGCCGGGGAAAAGACCGGTTTTCTGATCCATCTGACCAGACTGAGTGATTTCAAGCCGGTCACTGAGGGCGGCCTGAAACTGGTCTTCACGCCGGCCGCCGGTGAGCCTGAAACATTCAGCCTGCCTGCTCCGACCCGATCAGGTATTTACAAGGTTGAGGCCACGCTTGCCAACCCTGGAAAATACGCAGTGAAACTGATCACCGACGGCAAGGGATTCGGCGACGAAATTACGGTTTCCGAAGTACACGTGTTGAACAAGGGTGACAAGCCGGCCGACGGACCTTTCGGCGGTGGTGGCGCAATTTCGTATCTGAAGGAACAGCAGTGGGTCGTGGATTTCATGGTGGCCCAGCCGGTCAAGAAAGACCTGGGCAGTTTCGTTACCGCCACAGGGGAGTTGGTGCCGGTGTCGAACGCCGAGGCCACGGTTGCCGCTCCGCTTGCCGGTATCATCTCGACGACCAGACCACTGCCGTTCATCGGCAAGAAGGTGGCGAAAGGTGAAATCGTCGCCCTGATCGACCCGCCGATCAGCCCGGCCGGCGGGATCGGCCAGTTGGGAGCGGCCTATGCCGAAGCAAAAAACCGGGTTGCTCTGGCGCAAAAAGAATACGACCGGGCCAAACGGCTCCATGAAGCCAAAATAGCACCACTGAAACGGGTTGAGGAAGCTGAGTCGTCCCTTTCCAGTGCGCGGGCGGCGCTTGAGCCCCTGGAAAAAGCGATGGCGAGTGTCAAGGGAGAAGGTGGCGGCCGGATTGCGGTACGAGCACCGGTGAGCGGCACGGTGGTGGAAGTGACTGCCGGTGCCGGTAAGGGCGTGGAGGCTGGGCAGCCGATTCTGCGTATCGTCAATACCGGCACGCTCTGGCTCAAGGCCAATCTGCCCGCGAACGAGATCGGCACTGCCGGCAAGTCTCTCAACGCTACCTTCACCGTGGCCGGTCTGACGGACGTATTCAAGCCGTCGCGCCTGGTGTCGGTCGGCGACATGCTCGACCCACAAAGCAGAACCATTCCGGTCCTGTTTGAGGTTCCCAATCAGTCCGGGCGCCTCAAGGTCGGACTGTTCGCCAGTGTCGCCATCCGGACCGGCTCTGTCGCCGGGGCGCTGGCTGTGCCCAGGGATGCGCTGATTGAAGATGAGGGGCGCTGGTTCGTCTTCATCCAGTCATCGGGAGAGGCGTTTGACCGTCGGGAGGTGAAGATCGGCGTCGAGGATGGCGGCTTTGTTCAGATCACCGGCGGTCTCACGGGGGACGAACGGGTAACGACCCGCGGCGCCTATTATGTCAAACAGGCCGAGTCGGCCGCCAAGGGCGGCGCAGACCAGGGCCACGGCCACTAAGGAGATACATTCATGCTCGATAAAGCAATCCGCCTGGCCCTGGAAAACCGGCTGATCGTCGTTGTGGCGTCACTGCTGGTTCTGTTGGTCGGGACCTATATAACCATGAAGATGCCGGTTGATGTGCTGCCGGATCTGACCGCCCCGACGGTCACCATCATCACCGAGGCCCACGGCATGGCCACGGAAGAGGTGGAGACGGTCGTCACCTATCCAATTGAAAGCGCCGTAAACGGCTCCAGCGGCGTGCGCCGGGTCCGTTCCTACACGGTGGCCGGTCTCTCCACGGTCTGGGTCGAGTTCAGCTGGGGGACCGATATCTACAAGGCCCGCCAGGTGGTCAACGAAAAACTGCAATCCCTGGCCGGTGTCCTGCCGGCCGATGCGGTTCCCCAACTGGCGCCGATCTCCTCGATCATGGGGGAGATCATGCACGTATCCCTGATCAGCGACCGGCACAACACCATGGAACTGAAGGAAACCGCCGACTTCGTGGTGCGCAAGCGGCTCCTGGCGATTCCGGGAGTCTCACAGGTTTCCAATATCGGCGGGGATACCCGCCAGTATCAGGCGGTACTCGATCCGCAGCGCCTGCAAGCCTTCGGCGTCACGGTGGGTGAAGTAATCGCGGCCCTCAAGGGAGCCAATGAAAACTTCGCCGCCGGGGTTATGAAGAAAACCGGCCAGGAGTACTTGATCCGGGGAGTGGGCAGAGTCCGCAGCACCGCCGATCTGGAGCAGGTCGTGGTGGCTGTCAGGGGCGGTGTGCCGGTTCTGGTCCGTGATGTGGCGCAGGTCGTCATCGGCCCGGCCTTCAGGTATGGCGATGCATCGGCCAACGGCAAGCCCGCGGTGGTGATCTCGATCCAGAAACACCCCACCGCCAATACCCTTGAACTGACCAAGCGACTGGAAGTAAAGCTCGCGGAACTGCAGAAAAGCCTGCCGGCCGGCATGAAACTGGAGACCGACATCTTCCGGCAGTCCGACTTCATCGAACGGGCCATCGACAATATCAAGAAGGTATTGAGCGAAGGGGCGGTGCTGGTTGTCATCATCCTCTTTCTCTTCCTGGGCAATGTGCGGACCACCGTCATTTCCATTACCGCCATCCCGCTTTCCCTGCTGTTCGCCATCTTTGCCCTGCGGATTTTCGACATCTCCATCAACACCATGACCCTGGGAGGGATGGCCATTGCCATCGGCGTCATTGTTGACGACGCCATCATCGATGTGGAGAACGTCTTCCGGAGGCTGCAGGAAAACCGTCTGAAGCCGGAAAGTCTGCGCTCCCCGGCGCGCACGGTGATCTTCGAGGCCTCGAAGGAGATTCGCGCCTCCATCGTCAATGCCACCATGATCATTCTGATGGTATTCCTGCCGCTCTTTTTTCTCACCGGCGTCGAGGGGCGGTTGTTGCGACCGCTCGGCATTTCCTACATGGTTTCCATCGGCGCATCGCTGCTGGTCGCCCTGACGGTAACCCCGGCCCTCTGTTCATACCTGCTGCCACGGGCCAAATGCCTTGAGCGGGAGGGAGAGAGTGTCGTCGTCCGCTGGCTGCAAAGGATCTATCAACCCATGCTCAACCTGGCGATCAAGCGGCCGAAACTGGTGATCGCCGGATCGGTGGTGGCCTTTGCCCTGGCCATGATTCCGCTCTCCATGACCGGACGCTCCTTTCTTCCGGCCTTCAACGAAGGGGCATTGACGGTGGTTGTCGTCACCTCGGCGGGAACGTCACTGGAACAATCGGCGGCAATCGCCCTTCAGGTTGAAAAAACACTGCTGGCCCACCCCAACATCAAGAAGACCGCCCGCCGAACCGGGCGCGGCGACATGGATGAGCACGGCAAGGCGGCCAGCATGACCGAGATCGAGGCCAGGCTGGATATGAAAGAGCGCAAGCTCGGTGATGTCATGGCGGAACTGCGCAAGTCTATGGCCGGCATGCCGGCCAGCATCACCTTTGGTCAGCCCATCGGTCACCGGATCGACCACATGCTGTCCGGCACCATGGCCAACATTGCCATCAAGGTCTACGGTCCGGAACTTTTCCGGCTGCGGAGTACGGCGGAAGAGATCAGGGGCGCCATAGCCGATGTCTCCGGCTTGGCCGACCTGTCGGTGGAACAGCAGAAGGATATCCCCCAGGTCCGGATCGTACCCGACCGGGCACAGATGGCCCGTTACAACCTGACCATGTCCGGTGTGGCGGAGGCGATGGAGGCTGCCACGGCCGGCATGACCGTGACCCGCACCCTGGAAGGGGACCGGGGTTTCGATGTGGTGGTGAAGTTTCCCGATAGTGCCCGCACCAGTACCGGCAGCATCGAAAGTGTCCTGATCGATACCCCGACCGGGATCAAGATCCCGCTTTCCGCCGTGGCCCGGATCGTTTCCGCCAAGGGGCCGAATACCA
>CAZGEG010000004.1:0-205598 GCA_964524835.1 uncultured Geobacter sp. | reverse complement strand
AAAGCCAAAAGAAGAGGACGGCCTTTCAAAACAAATAGGGAGTGTCCCTAATTTCTTGTCGGCTATCTGCGCCGGAATCTGCCAGGGCCTCAAGATATGGGTATCCTACGCCCTTGCGTCCCGCTTCGTGAGCTAGAGACTTTGTCAAATCTCTCCCCTCGAATCCTGGCATTCCAGTTGCGAAAACATAAATTCCGTTGTCAAATTGACTCAATTATGTATAATAGAGTCAATTAACAACCGGAGTTTCCTCCATGTACATCGTTCAAAAGCACCTTGAAAATCTCGAAAAGGCACTGATTCCCGGTAAGGCGGTTATTATTTACGGTGCTCGCCGTACCGGAAAGACAACGTTGGTCAAGCAATTCCTGCAGGATATTGATGAACCGTATCTTCTTGTTAGCGGTGAAGACCTAACCGTGCAGGGATACCTGGCCAGCCAGTCGATCGAGAAGCTTTCCGCCTTTGTCGGCGCCAACCGCCTGTTGGTAATAGATGAGGCCCAGAAAGTTCCGAACATCGGCGCCAACCTCAAATTGATTATCGATCACATTCCCGGTATCAGGATTATTGCCACCGGGTCGTCCTCTTTTGATCTGGCCCGGGCGGTGGGAGAACCGCTTACCGGCCGCAAAACCACCTTGCGCCTGTATCCGCTGTCCCAACTGGAGATCGGGCAGATAGAACAGCGCCACCAGACGGACGCCAACCTGGAGAACCGCCTGATCTATGGTTCGTATCCAGAGGTTGTCTTGACCAATGATAACCGGGCGCGTGAGCAATATTTGAAAGAGATCGTCGCATCCTATCTCTATAAGGACGTCCTGGAACTGGATGGCATCCGCCATTCGGCAAAAATCAGCCGACTGCTCCAGCTGATGGCGTTTCAGGTCGGTAAAGAGGTTTCCTACACCGAGCTCGGCACCAGTCTGGGCATGAGTAAAAATACTATCGAACGCTATCTTGACCTGCTGGAGAAGGCATTCGTTATCCAGAAACTTTCCGGATTCAGCCGCAACCTGCGTTCGGAAATAACCAAAAACAGCCGCTATTACTTCATCGACAACGGTGTACGTAATGCCCTTATCAATAACTTCAATGCAGTGCAACTCCGAAATGATGTGGGTGAACTATGGGAAAACTATCTGGTTATTGAACGAATGAAGCGGCAGGAATACCTGCAGGAGCAGGCTAATAACTATTTTTGGCGCACCTATAGCCAGAAAGAAATCGATCTGGTTGAGGAACGGGAAGGAAAACTGTTCGGCTATGAGATGAAATGGGGCACGACACAGACAAAGGCACCCAAAGAGTGGCTGGAGGCATATCCCAACGCAACCTGGCAGCTCATGAACCGGCAAAACTATCTGGAGCTGATTACCTGACATGAAGACATATCCGGTTATAGACAGCATGCATAAGGAAGAAAAGCCCCGAAAAGAGCGGCTCGGTAATCATAACGCGGCAGGAACACGAACAGACTAAAGGGTCTGCCCTTGACACGAGATATTTAAATCTTTAAATCTAACAGGCGCTTCGGGATCAGACTTCCAAGATATATAAAGATTATAAATACTTCATCCTGACTTAACGACCTAGAATCCTGACCCAATAAATCCCGTGGAGAAACCATGAAGATGAGATATCCGCAGTATGTCTTATTGTTTGTTGTCGTTGTCTTGCTGCTTATACTGCCGCAGGTATCTATGGCCGACTTTTTCAAGTACAAGGACAACAAGGGAAACCTGATAATCACCAACAGGTTTGAAGACGTCCCAAAAAAATATCGGAACCGGGTCATTGTCATTTGGGATAAAGACCTTACAGCCAAAGACCCCGTGGCCAGACGAAGTGCAGCCGCCCTGGAACAGTATGAACAGCAGGAAGCCGACAAAAAGGCTCAACAGCAGGCGGAAGAAAAAAAGAGTTCTGCAAAAAAAGGCAAAACACTGGTCATTGAGTTGGATGAAAATACCGGCCAGTTAATCCGCCGCTTTGAATAAACAATGAAACCGAAAGCTTAAGTTAAGGGGCCACCCCTTGACAGGAGACATTCCCCGGATCAAGGGTTGACCCCACAGGTACAGTTTTTATGGTCCCGCATTCGTCACTTCAGCGGCTGGGGGGAACATAAATTATCGGGACTATTTGCTTTCGCACCGCAGTTGCCGCAAACAACTGTCGGCTTGTCACTGAGACTTTTGATGCACTCATCATTATTCTCTGCCTTGAGTGCGCACATATGCATTTTGTGCTGCTCGATATTGCAGGCCATGACGTCCTCCATTCCTTTTTGGTTAAAGTCGATTTGATTCCTCTCAATTGAGTATAGCAGAATCCCCGTCAGATGGGGTGAACATAGGTTCTGAGCGCCGCATCTTACAAAACACCTTCCGCCGGACCCGCTACAATACCTTGCACCGCATGACTTCGAAGAGTCTCCCTTGGTTTGACCAGCCTAACGTGCTATAAATATGAAACTATCGGTGTCTAAACAGGCAAAACGGGTATCAATACGCAGCCTGCCGCCTTGTAGTCATCAAGCAACATTCAATTAAATTATTAATTTAACCGGGATCGATCCCGATTGACCAGGAGTATATATGTCGAAAAAAAGCATAACCGGAAAAGATGCGGGCAGTGCAGTGGCAGCGAGCGTACGGGTTGGTGAAGAGGAGTTCAGCACACTTCCTCTTGCCGGCAAGCGCACCTATCTTGACGGGGTCCTCCCCAAGGAGAAGATGGCCCTGATCCTGGGTGATCCGGACGGCAAGAAACTGGCCCGGGCCATGCAACCCCACGAGCTGTACTGGCTGTTCAAGGAAGACGGCGGACCTGAAGCGATGGAACTGCTGGCGCTGGCTAGCCCGGAACAGTGCGTCTTCATCCTGGATATGGAACTCTGGCGGCGCTGGTCGTTTTCGGAAGACAAGGCGGTCGAATACCTGGGATATATCATGCTGGGGAGCGAGGAGCATTTTGTGGAACTGCTGCCGCACCTGGATTTCAATCTCCTCTCCCTTTTCCTCGGGAGGGAGCTTATCGTCGCGGGAGGCATCGGCGATATCAACACCGATGAAGAACGCCAGACCGACTGGGACCATACCTTTGACGACGTGTTCCTGATCAAATTCAAGAACCCCGAACACGCCCAGATAATCGGCACCTTCCTGGAAAAGATCTGCCGCCTGGACAACCCCCTGTACGCGTCGCTGATGGAAAGCGTGAGCGGCGAAATCGACATCGAAGCGGAGGAGGAGTGCTATCACCTGAAATCGGGCCGCCTTGCCGATCTCGGCTTTCCTCCCCATGACGAGGCGCTTGAGCTTTACTCGCGCATCAACCCGGCCACGTTCACACCCGGACGCGACAAGTCCCTCCAGCAGGCGGTCGAGGCAACCACTCTCCCCGGCCTGCTTTTGACCGGCAAGACGTTCCTGGAGAGGGTCATTCTCCGGGCGGACTCGGATCTGTTCCGCATGGAGCTTAATTACCTGATCAACACTGCCCTGGTGGCCGATGAAGCCCACCTTGCCGGCATGGAACAGATGCGGACGGTGGTGGAGCGGCTTTACGGCTATCTGAACATCGCTCTGGAGTACCTGTGCGAAGGTGATGAAACAAAGGGAGTGGAAATCGTTGCCGGCGAATACCTGAAAAGGCTGTTCCAACTGGGATTCAGCCTGGTGATCGGCCTGAAGCTCCGGGCGGACAAGCTGGATGATGCGGAGTATGCCACCGGCAAAGCGCTGTCGGGACTGAAAACCTCGCGCCCCCGCTACTATCGCGGTCTTGATCCGGACGGCATTGACGGCTACCGGGAATTCCGGGAGCTGCAGGATGTGACCAACGTGGCGGATTTCCTGAAAAAGCTGGAAGGGTGAATCAGCCAGTTTCCTGCAGGTATTCATATCAAATCACAATCAAAAGGATGAACCATGGACAACAAATCTTCCCACCCGCGCTATGCCCAACGACTGGAGCCGGAAGAGGCTCAAAAGCGCCTTGCAGTCCTGATCGATGCCGACAACGCCCAGGCATCCATTGTCGAAGGGCTGTTCGAGGAAATTGCCAAATTCGGCGTGGCCAGCGTAAAGCGTATCTACGGCGACTGGACCGCCCCGCAGCTGGGGAGCTGGAAAAAGGTGCTGCTTGAATACTCCATCAACCCGGTCCAGCAGTTTGCCTACACCAAGGGGAAGAACGCCACCGACAGCTCGCTGATTATCGATGCGATGGATCTGCTCTATACCCGGCGCTTCGACGGCTTCTGCCTGGTGTCGAGTGACAGCGACTTCACCCGCCTGGCGTCCCGCCTGAGGGAGGAGGGACTGACGGTGTACGGCTTCGGCGAACGGAAAACCCCATCCCCCTTCGTCTCCGCCTGTGACAAGTTCATTTACACGGACATCCTTCGTATCCCTGCTCTTCCGGCCGTCGAACCGGCTGCAACTCCGCAAAAACCGGCAGCAAAGGGTCGCGGCATCCGTTCCGCAGCCACTGCCGCAGCCGAGATCAAGCCGCCGGCAGCTACGGCTCCCATAAATATCAAGGTACCGCTGGATATGATCGCAAAGGTGATCGACGACATCTCCGATGAAAGCGGCTGGACGAATCTCGGCCCGGTCGGCACCAATATCAGCAAGCTCCGTCCCGAATTCGATCCCCGTTTGTATAACTTCAAGAAACTCAGCGAACTGATCAAGGCGTATCCGAATAATTTTATCATGGAAGAGCGCGTGACCAGCACTACCGGCGGCAAGTCGCTGTATGTGAAGAATTTGAAGGGCAAATAGGGTGTGTCCCGTGGTGAATCCGGGTAAATCGGAACTGCCCCCCACTGAATATTCCCGTCAAGTTCCATTAGAAAATAAACCTCTGAGCGTCGGACAGGGAGTGCTGCCACAGAATGAATAAGAATAAAAGCCCGGAAAAGAGCGGCCAGGTAGTCATCACGCGGCAGGTGCACGGGATATCCCGCAAGATCATGAGCCCGAACGCCCTGCGCGTTCTCTACCGGCTGAAAGATAACGGCTTTGTCGCCTATCTCGTCGGCGGCTGTGTGCGCGACCTCCTGCTCGGGCGGGAGCCGAAGGATTTCGATGTTGTGACCAACGCTACCCCCGGCGAGGTGAAGAAGTTGTTCCGCAGCTGCCGTCTTGTCGGGCGACGCTTCCGCCTGGCACACATTCACTTCCATGACGAGCTCATCGAGGTGGCGACCTTCCGTTCCCAGGCGCCGGATGAGCCGGAACCAGCGGTGGCTGAGACGCGCAGAGGTGAACACCGGCAGAAGCAGCCGCAGGCGCTGAAGGATGACGAGGGGATGATCCTGCGGGACAACGTCTACGGCACCCCCGAAGAAGATGCGCTGCGCCGCGACTTTACCGTCAACGCGCTTGCCTACGACATTGCCGATTTCTCGATCATCGACTTCGCCTCCGGCCTCGCCGACCTGGGCGCCGGCATCATCCGCACCATCGGCGATCCGGAGGTCCGTTTTCAGGAAGACCCGGTGCGGATGCTGCGGGCGGTGCGGTTTGCCGCCCTGCTCGGTTTCACGATGGCGGAAGAGACACGGAAGGCGCTGGTCGCCTTCGCCGATAACATCGTCAGGGCCTCGCCGCCGCGCCTCTATGAGGAGATGCTCAAGATCCTGCTCTCGGGAGAAGGGGCGAAGTGCTGCGACCTCCTCCGCCAGACCGGCCTCTTCGCGGCGCTTTTTCCGGCTTTCTCCGCCTGGCTCGACTCCGAAAGCGAAGGTTTCCCCCACACCCGGTTCGGCGAGATGCTCACCTGCGTCGATTCCCGCATCCAGCAGGGGGACAAGATCTCCCCGCCGCTCCTCCTGGCACTTCTTTTCGGCGAGTACCTCGATGAGAAGGCGCAGATCTTCCGCGCCAATGGCGCGCCGTGGCAGCAGAGTGTCGATGCCGCGACAGCGGAGTTTCTGGGAGAAGTCTGCCCGTTTGTGCAGATCACGAAAGGCGTCGGGTTCGCTATTCGCGACATCATTGCCCAGCAGATGCGCCTGAAGCAGGTCCCCGGTCGCCGACCGCAGGTATTCATCGCCCGTAAGGATTTTAACGATATCCTCGAATACTGCCGGATCACTCGCGGCGACAGGAAGGACGTTGCCGGGCGGCTGGAATGGTGGCTGGCTCAGGCGGAACAGATGGAACCGCTGCCGCCGCTGTCCGAGCGCTCCGGAGAGAGCGGGGCGCCACCGCGGAAGAAGCGCCGCCGCCGGCGGCGAAAGCCGCATGGTGCGCAGCAGGCAGCACCATGATTCATGCTTGAACAGACAGAACCCGCCGGAGGTCATGAACGATGAGCTTCATCCTTGCCCTTGACCAGGGGACGACCAGTTCCCGCGCCCTGGTGTTCGACCATGACGGCACGATCCGCGGCCTCGCCCGGAAGGAATTTTGCCAGTTTTTTCCCGCGCCCGGCCTGGTGGAGCACGATGCGGAAGAAATCTGGGCCTCGCAGCTCGGCGTGGCGGTGGAGGCGATCGCCCGGGCCGGCGTGACCGCCGCCGACATCGCCGCCATCGGCATCACCAACCAGCGGGAAACAACGGTTGTCTGGGACCGCAGCACCGGCAGGCCGATCCACCACGCCATCGTCTGGCAGGATCGACGCACCTCCGGCGAGTGTGACCTGCTCCGGTCCCGGGGGCATGAACCGGCCTTCCGGGCAAAGACCGGGCTGGTGCTGGACCCCTATTTCTCCGCCACCAAGCTCGCCTGGCTGCTCGACCATGTGCCCGGTGCCAGGAGTAAAGCCGAGGCGGGTGAACTGGCCTTCGGCACGATCGATTCCTGGCTGGTCTGGAACCTTACCGGGGGGGAACGCCACATCACCGATGCCAGCAACGCCTCCCGCACGCTGCTGTTCAATATCCACGACATGGCGTGGGATCCGCAGCTGCTGGAAATTCTCCGCATCCCCCCGTCGATCCTTCCCGAAGTAGTCGATTCCAGCAAACTTTACGGCCATACCGCAGCCCGCTTCCTTGCCAGCCGGGTGCCGATCGCCGGAATCGCCGGCGACCAGCAGGCGGCGCTGTTCGGCCAGTTCTGCGACCGCCCCGGCATGGTCAAAAACACCTACGGCACCGGCTGTTTCATGCTGATGCATACCGGAACAAGGCCGGTGAACTCCTCACAGAACCTGATTACCACCGTGGCGTGCAAAATAGGGGACCGGACTGAATATGCCCTGGAAGGAAGCGTCTTTGTGGCCGGGGCGGTGGTGCAGTGGCTGCGGGACGGCCTCGGAATCATCCGGTCCTCCGGAGAGGTCGAAGCGCTAGCCGCTTCCGTTCCGGACAACGGCGGCGTCTGCCTCGTCCCGGCCTTTACCGGCCTGGGAGCACCCCACTGGGACCCGTATGCCCGCGGCACGCTGCTTGGGCTGACCCGCGGCACGACCGCCGGGCATATCGCCCGGGCCGCCCTGGAAAGCATCGCCTTCCAGACCGCCGACCTGCTGGAAGCGATGGAGGTGGATGCCGGCACCCCGCTGGCAGAGCTGCGGGTGGATGGCGGCGCCACTGCCAACGACCTGCTGATGCAGTTCCAGGCCGACCTGCTGGGTTGCCCGGTCGTACGGCCGCAGGTGCGGGAGACGACGGCGCTGGGGGCGGCCTATCTGGCCGGACTGGCGGTCGGTTACTGGCGCGACCGTGCGGAAATCGGGCAGCTCTGGAAGGCGGAACGGGTCTTTTCCCCGGCCATGGAGCGGGGGAGGGCGGCAGAGCTGCGCCGCACCTGGAGCAGGGCACTGGAGCGGTCAAAGGGATGGGCAGAGCCGTGAAGGGGTGCTACTTCAGGATGGAGGCATTTGCAGTGAACTCTTGCGGGGGGGGCTGAATCCGCGGTAGTTAAGGACTGAGAGGACTTTTCCTGAATAGGAGGCGGGCGGTCGGAGTTTCGTCGTCACGGCTCTCCTCGAAAAAAAGAATCTCGCCGCCATACGGCGCAAATAACCGCTTCAACTCCCCCGGCTGCAGCAGGTAGGCGGGGTTGTGGAATTGCAGAAGCTGTTCCGAGGCCATGATGCTGTCGAAGAGGAGCAGTCCGCCCGGCTTCAGGGAGGCGACTTCGGACGGGATCAACCCCCGCAGCAGAAAATTGAAATTCAGAATCAGGTCGTACGTCCCGTCAACAATGCCGCCGTCAAGATCAACCCTCCGGAAATCGACATCTATACCAGCTGCCCGGGCACGGCTGCGCCCCTTCGCCAGCCCGCTGTCCGAAATGTCCACGCCGACCACCCTGAAACCGTGCCGGGCCAGGAAGATGCTGTTTCTCCCTTCTCCGCAGGCGATGTCCAGTGCCTCCGACCCGGGAACGAGGGTCTTGATCCTCCCGATCTCCCTCACCAGGAACGGCGAGGGACGCTCTCCCAGGTATGACTCCTGCGACTCGAAGCGCGCATTCCATTTGATCCGGTCCGATTCCACAGCAATCCCCGATCTGGATTATTCCTTCCTGATGCCGTACTTCTTGATCTTTCGATACATGGTAACCATGTTCATGCCGGCTTCACGCGCGGCCGAATCAATATTGCCGCCGTGCCGTTTCAGAAGATTCTTCAGCAGGTCGGCCTCAAAATGCTCCAGGGCGGCGGTGTAGGGTACGTCACTTCCCGACAGTTCCGCTTCGCGGGGAACAGGAGTCCAGGCAGACAAATCCGGTTCGATAAACTGCGCCAGTGTGTCGCTTGAGATATATTCTCCCGCTTCTATCGCCATGCATGCTTCGATGACATTCTTGAGCTGCCTGATATTGCCAGGCCATTCGCAGGCGCAGAGGACTTTCAGCGCTTCGCTCTCGAACCCCTTGATCGCCGTGTTGAATTTCTGGTTCTGCAGCAGGATAAAGTGGGCGGCGAGCAGCGGAATATCGCTGCTCCTCTCCCTTAAGGGGGGGAGATGGATCGTGACTACGTTCAGGCGATAATAGAGGTCTTCCCGGAAAGCGCCACTTTTGATCGCTTCCTTCAGGTCCGAGTTTGTCGCGGAAAGGACCCGCACATCGACGCGGGTAGGGGTAGTGTCTCCAAGCCGGTGAAATTCCTTCTCCTGTAGAAAGCGGAGCAGCGTTTTCTGCACATTCATCGGCAGGTTGCCGACCTCATCCAGAAACAGTGTCCCCCCGTTTGCCGCCTCCAGCAGTCCGTAGCGGCTCTCCGTCGCACCGGTGAAGGCCCCCTTCTTGTAGCCGAACAATTCGCTTTCCAGCAGGTTCTCCGGGAGCGCGCCGCAATTTATCGCGACGAATCGTTTCTCGCGGCGGGGCGAGTTGTAATGGATCGCCTGGGCGATCAGCTCCTTGCCGGTCCCGGATTCACCGGTGACGAGGATCGAACTGTCACGGACAGCAACTTTGCCGACCCGCTCCAGCACGCTCTTCAGCCCTTCGCAGGCGCCGATGATGTTTTCAAAGCGGAACTTTTCTTCAAGTTCGGCACGCAGTTCGCGGTTTTCTTCGAGCAGCTGCCGCTGCTGCAGGGCATTTTTGACGCGATAGACGAGTTCATCCGGTTCGAACGGCTTGGTCAACATATCGTATGCCCCCTTGCGGAGCGCCTGAATCGACATGTCAACGGTTGCGTATGCGGTGATCATGATGACCGGAATATCGTGCTGTTTCGTCTTGATCGCCTGCAATACCTCCAGTCCGCTCATGCCGGGCATTTTGATGTCGCTGATGACCAGATCCCACGCGGAGGCCTTGAATTCCTCGACAGCCTTCTGGGGTGAGGTGAAGGACCGGACCAGGTAGCCGTGGTCCAGCAGGATCTGTTCCATCATCCGGCAGAGTCCCGCCTCATTATCTATCAGTAAAATACGCATTTTTTCAGACAATTACAGTTCCTCCTGATTGGTCGGCAAGGTGACGGTGACGCATGTTCCCTTGCCGACGGTGCTGTCGATATGGATCTCGCCATGGTGCTGCTCTATGATCTGCCTGGTTATGGCCAGTCCCAGTCCTGTGCCGCGGGACTTGGTCGTGTAGAACGGCTCGAAGATCTTTTCCAGGCTCTCTGCAGGAATTCCGCTGCCGCTGTCGCTGAAGGTTATGCGCACATGTGTGTCATCGACCACCTCGGTGCTGACGGTCAGGTCCCCCCCGTCCGGCATGGCCCCGCCGGCGTTCAGAATCAGATTGATCGCGACCTGGCGCATCTGGTCGCCATCCAGCTCAACCGGAGGGAGGCCGCCTGCGAAAACGGTCTTGATCGTGATGCCGCGCATGTCGGTATGATTGGCGGCAAAATCGACGATCTGCTGCAAAAGATCATTGAGATCGGTCGGCTCAAGCGTCGGGCGCGGCGTGCGGGCATAGGAGAGGAGATCCTGGACGATTTTTTTGCACCGTTTGCTTTCCCGCTTGATTTCATGGATATACTGGTAGTTGGGGTCATCCTCACTCATCTTGCTTTCCAGGTAGCCTGCATACCCCAGAATAACCCCCAGCGGGTTGTTGATCTCATGGGCGACTCCCGATGACAGTACGCCCAGCGAGGCCATCTTTCCCTGCTGGGCAAGATTCGATTCAATTTCCTTGTTGCGCTGGATGATTTCGGTCATACGGTTGAAGGCGCTCCCCAGTTCGGCCAGTTCGTCTTCACCGCTGACGGTAATCCGTTCGTCAAGATGCCCTCGTTTGATGCTCTTGATGACCGCCATCATGTTGGTGATCGGACTGGTGATGACGGTCGAGGCCCGAACGACCAGTAACGTTGCCGTCGCCCCCACCACCAGTATCAGCAGCGTCATGATGAACAGGATATGGCTCTTGATCTTGTTCGCTTCCTGATAAAATTCATCCTCGTATGATCCGACGGCGACGATCCAGTCCCATGGTGCGAAATATTCATACCGTACTATTTTCATCCGGTCGACGGTGTCGGTGCTGTTTTTCCAGGGATACCGTATCCAGCCGCTCTTATTGGTGCACATCTCCCTGATGAAGCTGTTTCCGTCCAGATCCTTTGCGTTGATCAGGTTTTTACCTTCAGAATCGGGGTGGACCGTAAAGGTTCCTTTGCTGTCCATGCAGAATATGTAGCCGGTCGTACCGACTTTTTTGGCCCGTATGCTTTCTTTCAGTTTCGCAAAGGCCTGCCGCTCAAAGGCTGCATCTCCGACAGCTTCATCCGGATAACTACCGGATGCAATGATCCAGTCCCATTCACGAAAATACTTGTAGGCAACTACTTTGGTGCGCGGTTTTGTATCCCCCAGGACCGCATTGCGCCAGGGGTAGGTGGTGAACAGTGTTTCGCCCGGTTTGCTGGCCCGGGCCGCCGCACACATTTCACGGATGAAGTAGCGGCCGCTCTCATCTTGCTCGTCAAATACGTTTTCACCCTCCCGGGCGATATGGGCCTGAAGATCGCCCCGACTGGTCATGGCGTAAATGTAGCCGCTTTCGCCGACATTGATCTTTTTCAACGCCTGCCGTGCCTCATTCTTGGCCGCTTCCAGCTCAATTTTTCCCTGCTGGTGCAGGTGATGCTCGGCAGCAACGAGGTTGTAGGAAAGCGCCGTCAATGTCGCCAACTCATTGTTGAGGTTCCGGGCCTTGTCCTGCTTGTAGACCTGAAACTGTTGATAGTGGGAATTGAGCAGGTCGATGCTGAAAGAGGAGAGGTGCTGCAGGTCATCCTTGCTGGTCTTGGTGATGCCGAGATAGGCCTGCTGGTTGGCGATGAGACCGATCACTCCGGCGACGACAAAGATCGGGATTATCACCAGCGGCAGGACCAGCGCCAGCAACTTCCCACGGAGTTTCAGTTTGTTGAGGAATGAAAACATTGCGCCTCTTGTATTGTAATGTGCCTCAACTATCCGTTTCGGGTTATAAGTTAAGTCGGAGCTAAATGCAATAGCGACAGGGAATGGGAGTTATATGCAGCAGTGCGGTGTATGCGGTCAAGGAAGGCAAAAAATATGTAAAAACGCCGGGCGTTTTCCCGGAAGTAAATCGTGACAGTTTGTTTTCCCAGTTGGCCTTGACATTTATCATTTAAATCCCGTATTGTTGACAGATATGTTTGAAATCAGTGGAATTATGAGACGTGGAATCTTTGGAGCATCAAAAAGGCGTCATGCGGAGATATTTTGAAGGCATTTGTCGTCATACCGACCTACAACGAAAAAGATAACGTCAGGGCATTGACAAGCGCTGTCCTTGCCCAGCACCCCGATCTCCAGATTCTCTTTGTTGATGACAATTCTCCGGATGGAACCGGCGCCATTATTGACGGCCTGGTGGCGGAAAATGATCGGGTTCATGTCCTGCATCGAGCCGGGAAACTCGGCCTGGGGTCGGCTTACCGTGAAGGTTTCAAGATCGCGCTGGCGAAGGGCGCGGACTATCTGCTGGAAATGGACGCGGATTTTTCCCACGATCCGGGGACGTTGCCGCTTTTTCTCTCGGCGATCAAGGAGAGCGACCTGGTTATCGGTTCCCGCTATCTGAACGGCGTCAGTGTCGTCAACTGGCCGATCAGGCGTTTGATATTAAGTTATTTCGCGAGTGCCTATACGCGCTGGGTTACCGGTTTGCAGTTGCGAGACTGCACCAGCGGCTTTAAATGCTTCCGGCGTTCGACCATCGAGGCGATTGATCTGTCGCGCGTTACATCGGATGGCTATTCATTCCAGATCGAGATGAATTACCGCTGCATGGAAAAAGGATTCCGTATCACCGAAATACCGATAATCTTTATCGACCGTCATGCCGGCAGTTCAAAGATGTCCGGCACTATCGTCCGGGAAGCGGTACTGATGGTCTGGAAGCTTCGTCTGCACACTTTTCTTTCACGACTCCTGGGGAAATAATTCACTATGGCGCACGATCTCTGGTCAGTCATTCTCATCGCCGGTCTAATCGGCTGGATATTCTCCAGCATCATGCTGATGTTGAAGGCGTTTCCTCAAAAGGATGTTTTTGTCGTATCGAGTGGAATCCGGTGGGGAGCGGCCGGGGCGATTTCGTTTTTCATATGGGTTATTGGTATGCTAAATGCTTGAAAACAAGTATAGTTTCAAATACAAACTCATTGCCCTGCTCCGCCCGGCTTTTTGCTGTTCCATCCTTTTCCTGTCTGTCTCCGGCTGCACCGCTTCAAGACTGGATGAAGCGGCCTGGCAGGACAAGCGTTTGGGTGCCGTATGGCCGCAGGCTCCTGAAAAAGCCCGGGTAAGGTTGCTCCAGGTGATCCGGGGGCCGCGTGACGTTGTTGAAGCGTCTTCTGGTGTAGTCAGAAAAGTATTCGACTACATTGCCGGCAACAAAGAGGACTTCATCGATTTCTATACTCCCCAGTGTATAGCGGCAGACGGAAACGGGCTGATATACATTGCCGACCCGTCGATAGGCATCGTTCACAAGTACAATCTTGCCGCCAAGGAAGTACAGTATATCTTTCAGGGAGGCGAGAAGAAACTCGGCAGTCCGGTTGGCGTTGCCCTCGATGGCGACGGCAATCTGTATATCACCGATGCCCAGCATGCCGCGATCTTCAAGTACAGTCCTGACGGGGAGTTTTTGCGTGAACTTGACGGCAAAGGGAACCTGCGCCGCCCTGCAGGCATTGCGATCAAAAGCAACGGGGATAAGCTGGTTGCCGACGCTCTGGCAAACAAGGTTTTTATCTTCGGCAAGGATGACGTTTTTAAGGGTGAGCTTCCCGGGGCCGATTTCACCGAGACATTCAACAGGCCGACATATCTGGCGGTAGACAAGCTGGATAGTGTGTACGTTACCGACACCATGAATTTCACCATCAGGGTGTTTGACGCACAAGGCAAGTATGTCAGGAGCCAGGGGGAGATCGGGGATGTTCCCGGGGCATTTGCCCGCCCGAAAGGTGTGGCGCTGGACAGTGACCGGAACCTCTACGTGCTGGATTCTATCTTCGGCAACTTCCAGATCTTTGACCCGTCGGGGCAGCTGTTGCTGTATGTCGGCCAGGAGGGCGTTTTGCCCGGCGAATTCATGCTTCCAAGCGGGATATTTATCGATCGGCATGACCGGATCTATGTTTCCGATACCTTCAACCACCGTATTCAGATTTATCAGTATTTAAAAGAGAAGGTGCCCCAATGATTTTTTTTCGTAAGACAGTACCGATAGCAGTTGCCGTCACCGCGATCCTGGTCCTGATTGTCTGTCAGGCAAATGCGATTGCCCCCGGTCCGAAGGTCTCGGCAGCCGGAAACAAACATAATCTGTCGGCATCCAACACCGGGGTCAAATACAGGGCTTTTGACGATCCGGTCAACAATCCCCGCGGCCAGCAGATCTGCATTTTCTGCCATACTCCGCACAGCGCCAACGTTGTCGGGCAGACTCCTCTCTGGAACCGGAAATTCTCATCGGAGACCTTTCAAAGGTATAGCGGTACGGCTCTGTTTCAAATAACGAAACTCGCAGCTGCAGAGTATGGTTCAGGCGCCCAGCCAAACGGTTCGTCAAAACTCTGCCTCAGCTGCCATGACGGCGTCGCCAATCTGGGTGAGGTGTTTAGCGGACAAACTATCGCCATGGCGGCTAACAGCAATCTTGGTGATCCGAATGCGATTGAAGGTCTTGCATCGTTCAAACCCTCGACCAATAAGATGAAAAACGGCCACCATCCTGTTTCTTTTGTGTATACGGATGCTATCGCTACGGCTATCAACACCGGCAAGTCGACCGCCACGTATAAAATGCCTACCGTCCCTCCTGAAGTAAAACTCGACAAACAGGGGCGGATGCAGTGTACCACGTGCCATGATGCTCATCAGAACAAGTCGGATGATGACGCATGTTATGATAACGGCGGCTTACCAATTGCGTGCAGTACAACTGATCCAAGGAAAATTGTCCCATTTTGGGTTTCCCATATCGGAACTAATACCGCGTCACAAGACCACGATGCGGTCTGTACTGCGTGTCATGCACTGACAACGCCGGCCCCGTGGTAATGTCACTGCTACAAACTAGAAAGGCTCAACTTATGAGTATTGTTAATACAAGCTTCCTTGGCCTGCTCGCTGCTGCGGTGATGGCTTTATCAGTGCATGCTGCAGAAATCTCTAAACCGGTGCACCTTGATCGTCAAATTATGACTGTTGGTTGTGCTTCCTGCCACATGGGATTGGACTTTACGGATGGAGGAGGATCTTACAAGTGCGTTACGTGTCATGGTCCATCCGGCTCGGTCCGGAGAAGTTCAACAATTCAAGACGTACAACTTAAGGATATAACAAAAGATTTTTCTAAAAACTATCGTCATCCGGTTTTCGACAAACGGGGAGTCCACTCGGCGCGTGAAGTGCTGCCCGAAACGAATCCTTCTGCGCCGCGGCATGCTGTCTGTGCCGATTGCCACAGCCCGCATTTCCTTACTACCGACAATCCGTATGCCGGGTTGACCGGCAAAAAAGTCGGGAACCTGACCGCTCCGATTACCAAGGAGTATGAGCTCTGCTATCTCTGTCATTCCGACAGTGCCAACCTGCCGCTCAAATCGGTAAATAAAAGGGTTGAGTTTTCAATAAATAATCCTTCATTTCATCCAATAGAAGGGGAGGGGAAAAACCAGGCAGTCATCAGCCTGATCAGGCCCTACCGGGAAAAAAAGAGTTCTCCGAGTGATGTTTCAGTGCTGAAATGCGCCGACTGCCACGCCAGTGATGATCCCAATTCACCGCGTGGGCCGCACGGTTCGAAATATCAGGGACTGCTCACGGACAATTACGCAACCGGTGATAATATCGTCGAAAGCAGTTTTGCGTACGGGATCTGCTATAAATGCCACAAACGGTCAAGTATCCTGGGCAACGAAACGTTTCCGTTGCATTCGCGGCATATAACTGGTGAACGCGGCTTCAAGGGGGGCGGTACATCCTGCTATACCTGCCACTCGTCGCACGGCAGTGTCGAAAACCGGTACCTGATCCGTTTCAACCGCGAGTTTGTCACCGAGAGCTCGACCGGGAAACTCAAGTTTGTCGAGAAGGGGAGCTACACCTTTCATGGTGAGTGCTGGCTCACTTGCCACGGCGTAGATCACAATCCGAAGGCGTACTGACGGGAGATAAGATTATGCGCACGATTATCCGTGATGCCGCCGTAACGACACTGGCCGTACTCCTTCTGACTTCTGCCGTAGGCGCAGCAGAGGGTGAAATGGCCAACCCGCATTCCGAAGCGGGTGATTGCGGAATCTGCCATGTCGCTTCGGCGGGCAAGCTGCGCAGCTGGTTTGCCTTCGCCTCTACAAAACGCGAAATGAAGATGGATCTGAACGAGTTGTGCCGGAGATGCCATCCCGTTGAACCGACTCACGCCGGCGGGTTTATCGGCGTCGGTAAAGGGCATGCTACCGGTAAAAAGACGCCCATCAACCATGAAAACCTGCCGCTTGCGAACGACGGGACGATCACCTGCGCCATTACGTGTCACAATATGCACGTGACCGCTGAAGACCGGACCCAACAACTTAAACACCTCAGATTGCCGATCAACAAACTCTGCCTCTCCTGCCACAATATGTGAGTACATTTGTTGACATCTTTTTGGCTTTATTTAAGACCACTGGCACCCTGTCCGTGGTTTTATATTTTATTATTCTGTTGCTTGTGGTATTAAATTAAGGTTATGGCGCTTTATTCCTGCAAACTTGGTGCATCCGACGGTAAAATTCTCATCAGGGATTTTGAGGCCGCCGATAATGCCGTTTTACGCAAAAACCTGGAGGACCAGGGCTTTTTTGTGTTCGAGGTAAAGAAGAAGCCGTTTCAATTTCTGTTCGACAAGGGCATCAAGCGCAGAAAGATCGATAACAGGGCTCTTCTGACCTTCAATCAGGAAATGCTCGTACTGATCAAGGCCGGCATGCCGATCATGCAGGTTCTCGACGCTATTCTGGAGCGCCATGATTCCGGGGCCTTGTATGACGTGCTGGTTCAGGTGCGTGAAGATGTCAAAGCCGGCGCTGCATTATCGGTTGCAATGGAAAAGCATGGCCGGGCTTTTCCGTACCTCTACGTCGCATCCATTCGTGCGGGCGAGAGGACCGGAGACCTGCCGCAGACCATCCGGCGCTATATCGAATATCTGAAGAGGGTCGGCACACTCCGGAAAAAAATTATCGCCGCCGTATTCTATCCTGCCATCCTCGTCGTATTTGCCTTTCTTGCGATCACGCTGCTGCTGGTATATGTCGTCCCTACTTTCAGCCAGGTGTACGCTACTTCAGGATCACAGCTCCCCGCACTGACCCAGTTTCTCATCACCTTTACCACGTTTCTCCGGCATTATTTCATTTTCGGCATCATCGCCGGTTTCGGTCTGCTTGCCGGTTTCAGGTCGTGGAAAAAAACCGAAGCCGGCCGGTATGCGTTCGACCGGTTCAAACTGACCGTTCCGGTGGCCGGAGACGTTATAACCAAGTATGCGGTGGCCGCTTTCACCCGCACCCTGGCAACCGTTCTGGGGAGCGGCATTCCGATTATCGAATCGTTGCGCATGTCGATCGGGACTCTGGACAACGTGTTCATGGAAAAACGTCTGTTCGAGGCGGTCAGGTTTATTGAAGAGGGCGGCCGGCTGTCGGTTGCACTCGAACGCATTCACATCATGCCGCCATTGGCACTGCGCATGCTGGGGGTAGGCGAAACCACCGGTTCCCTCGAAGACATGCTGATTGATATTGCCAATTATCTGGAAGATGAGCTCGAGGAACGAATGCATCTGTTGACTACCGCCATCGAACCGGCCATCATGCTTGTTATGGGTGTGGTCATCGGTGTCATCATTATTGCGATGTACCTCCCGATTTTCAAAATTGCGGGCACGGTGGGATAGGATGGCGATGCAATCATTCAGAAGAAAGAATATCGGCACAATCCTGATGGAACGGGGATATCTCAAGCCGGAGCAGATGCCGATCATTATTGAAAAGCTGGCTACAACCCGGCAGCGCTTTGGTGAAATTGCCATTCACGAAGGGTTCGTTTCAGAAGAAGATCTGGCAAGGGCTCTGGCGGAGCAGTTCGGCCTTGAGTACATAGATCTGCGCAATTTCAAGATGGACTCCGAACTGCTCAATCAACTGCCGCCGGACGCCATTTACCGGTTTCATTTTGTGCCGCTGGAGATGCAGCCGCATGTCATCGTTATCGCCGTGGCCGACCCGACCGACGTTGTCAATCTGGATGAACTTGAGCTGCTGCTCGATCGCCAGGTCCAGATCCGCATCGCATCCGACTCTGCAATAGCAGCCGTAACCAAGGCGGGAGAGGGGACGCGCCGGGTTTTGCGTGAAGTTTCTGAAGATTTCATGCTGCAGCTGGTCAAGGAGACTGATCGGGGTGAAGAGGTGCTGTCGGTAGAAACACTTTCCGATGACACCAGCCCGATTATCAAGCTGATCAATACGACAATACTGGACGCGCTGAGCCGCCGGGCGAGTGATATCCATATTGAAACCGGCCTTGACGGGGTCGATATCAAGTATCGTATTGACGGTGTGCTGTATAAAGCGAACGATACGATTGATCAGCACTTTCAGGCCCCGATTATTTCGCGGTTGAAGGTAATGAGCGAGTTGGATATTTCCGAACGGCGTGTCCCCCAGGATGGACGTTTTAAAATTCGTTTTGGTGAAAAATCCATCGACTTCCGCGTATCGATTATGCCAAGTTCCATGGGTGAGGATGCCGTCATCAGAATTCTCGACAAGGAGAGCATCGCCAGTGACCTGAAGGGGCTGACGCTGGAAAATCTGGGTGTCAGCGAACGGGAAATCAAGCGCCTGCGGAGAAAAATCCGTGAGCCCTACGGTATGGTACTGGTCACCGGCCCGACCGGTTCCGGAAAAACGACAACGCTCTATGCCGCCCTGACCGAGATTCATACCGGAGAAGACAAGATCATCACGATTGAAGATCCGGTTGAATACATGCTGCGCGGCGTGCTGCAGATTCCGGTTAATGAAAAAAAGGGTCTTACCTTTGCGAAGGGATTGCGCTCAATCCTGCGCCATGACCCGGACAAGATCATGGTCGGGGAAATTCGCGACTCCGAGACCGCACAAATTGCCGTCCAGTCGGCCCTGACCGGACATCTGGTCTTCACGACTGTTCATGCCAACAACGTATTTGATGTAATCGGGCGTTTCATCCATATGGGTATCGACCCTTATAATTTTGTGTCATGCCTGAACTGCGTCCTGGCGCAAAGGCTGGTGAGAAAAGTCTGTATCACCTGTCGCCGTCCGGTACAGTACAGCGACGAGCAGCTGATAGATGGCGGTGTCGATCCGGAACGATTCCGGGGGATGACGCTGTATGAAGCGCACGGATGCGACGAGTGCCACGGCACCGGCTACCGCGGTCGTGTCGCCATTGTCGAATTGCTGGAACTGAACGACCAGATCCGTGATCTCATTATCGCCAAAGTTCCCGCTACCCAGTTGAAAAAAGCCGCCCGTGATGCCGGTGTCATGTTTTTGCGGGATTCGGCTGAAGAGAAACTGGCGGCCGGTATAACGACACTCAAGGAGATAAACCGCGTCACGTTTGTTGAATGACCGGAACAGGATACGCCATGCTGTTTGCCAGTGATCTAATCGGACTTGAAATCAGCCCCCGCGGGGTGACGTGCGCCCTGACCGGCGGCACTTCAGCCTCTCCGCGTGTCGAGAGGGTGGCTCACGCCCCCCTTGCTCCGCAGACGCTCCAGGTTTCGCTCCGGGAGCATAACATCCTTGATCCGGATGCGTTCGTTGCGGGTTTGAAATCGGCCTACAATCTGTTGCTCTGCAAATCACCGAGGGTGGCGGTGTCCCTGCCTGATGCGACCTGCAGGATCATGCTGCTCGATCTGGAGGGGCGTTTCAAGAGCCGCGCGGAAGCCCTTGGCCTGATCCGCTGGAAACTGAAGAAAAGCATCCCGCTCGACAGTGCCGATACCCTTATCGATTATCAGCAGCTGACAGTTCGTGAAAACGGTGACCTGGCGCTATTGGTGGCAATGGCATCACGCACGGTAATTTCCCAGTATGAAGATCTGATTTCACAGGCTGGTCTTTCTCCTGCCCGCATTGACTGTAATGTGTTCAATATCTGCCGTACTTTTGAGCGTCGCCTCTTGCTCCATGAGGAATGCATCCTGATATCGTTTTATGACAGTACATTGTCAATAGTGGCCTTTTCACAAGGAATTCCGGAGTTTATCCGGAGCAAGTATCTGTCCGGGACGTTGGCTACCGACAGCCGGGTGTACATGGAAATAAACAGCTCGCTGCTTGTGTATAAAGAGCGGTTTCCCGAGCGCCCCGTGAAGGAAGTTTTCTGTGTGGCAGCGCCGGAGATTGCCCAGAACTTCCTGGAGATGGTTGCCGAAGCGACCGGTGCAGCGCCGGTTCTTCTCGAAACTAAGAGTGCGGTAGCGCCGGGCAATTCGGCACCTGGTGACCAGATCCGGTTATTCCCCTGCACTGCCGCGATTGGTGCGGCTTTGAGGAGTATTTGATGCGTTTCACCATTAATCTTGCGACGCGCACCTATCTCGACCACCGCCTGATCAACAGGCTTGGTTATTGCGCCGTTGCGCTGCTTCTCGTTATTGCGGGATGGAATGTCAACCGTGTATCATCGAATATGGGTGAGCTGAGCCGGTTGAATTCTGAAATTTCCGCGACCCAGAAAAAGCTCGGAACCAGGCCGGGGGGGATCTCCGAGGCTGAAATCAGCCGTCAGAAGACACGTATTCGCTTCTATAACGAAATCATCGAGCGCAAAGGGTCGAACTGGCTCGGTATACTTGAGCTGTTTGAGAGTGTCACTCCGGAGGGGATCTCGCTTTCGTCGCTTGTCCAGAACAATAAACTGGAAGAATGGAAACTGGAAGGGCGCGCCAGATCGTTCAAGTCTGTGCAGCAGTATCTGGAAAAACTGGAAACATCGAAAAACTTTTCTAATGTTCTGCTGCTTTCCCATCAAAACATGGCTGAGGGTGAAAAAGTTCGCGGAGTTCAATTTACGATAACGTGCAAGGTGCTGAACTGATGAAACAGTATGTATTCGAAATTGTTCGCCAGAAATGGCGACTTTTGAGTGTCATTGCGACCCTGCTGCTGCTCAATGTTGTTCTTGGTGTTGTCGTTTCCGTATATCAGCTTCCTTCTCTTGCTGATCTGCAAATAAAGTGGAGCGACATGCGCAGGCAAACCGCACTGATCGGTGCGGCGGATGCTGCGACCCTCCATCAGCAGGGTTCCGCCGACCTCAAAAAACTGATGGAACGGATACCTGAAAAACGGGAATTTGCCAGAGTTCTGAGCGATTTGATTGAATCTGCTGCAAGCAGTGCCGTCGAAGTCGGCAGCATCAGTTACAGACCGCAGCAGATCAAGGAAGAGGCGCTGCTGTCCTACCAGCTATCGCTTTCCGTCAGCGGTCGCTATGCGGCCGTGAAAAGTTTTCTTTCCGATCTTCAGAATAATCAGGAATTGATCGTGGTTGATTCAGTTGCGTTTTCAAACAGCGATCTATATGTCGAGAGCGTTGGCATGGACCTGCGCATTACGGTTTATCTCCGGGAGGGTGCATGAATCGTCAGCGCCTGATTCTGTTCATCCTGGTGATATTATTTGTTGTCGCCGCACTCTGGAGCTACAGTGCAATGCCGCGCTTCAAAACGGTCACTCCGTCGTCCGGCACGTCGGGCCAACAGGCAAAACCGGCTGCTGTTGCGGCTGACAAATCGTCCCGTAAAGCAGACGACGGCACTGTACTCGATATTGGTCTGCTGGATAAGGAGCCGTCGGGGTTCAAGGGATACAGGCGCAACATCTTCAAGCCTGTTTTTGTCGATGAAATGAAAATCGTCAAGCAGCAGGCCGTAGCATTCAAGCCGCCTCCCCCAAGAGTGGCCGCACCTCCCGTTGCGCCGGTAATAATTCAACCTGAAACTGCGCCACTGGCACGCTTTACGTTTCTGGGCTTTTTGAAAAAAGGTTCTGTTAAAACCATTTTTCTCGCGAAAGACAAGGATATTCTGCTGGTTAAAAAGGGGGATAAAGTTGCCGGCAGATATGAAGCAACCGAGATTACCGATCAGGCGTTAACGCTGACGGTTACCGATACCGGTGATGAAATTGTAATCCCATTGATAGAGAACCGGCCACTTGCCACGGCCAGATAAACACTATATTCCAAGGAGACGCACTCAATGCGCTACCTGAACCTGACTTCACATATTGCGTTATTACTGGCTCTTGCCCTGCTGTCGGCCTGTGCCTCCCCGGCTGCTCGCTCCTTCAAAGCCGCAGAAAAACTGGAGAGGGAGGGCAAATATGAAGAGGCGATGTATAGTTATGCAGAGTCCTTTAAAAACGACCCGACGGTCAATGAACCCCGGATCCGATTCCTGAAAAACCGACAGAAAGCTGCCGATCAGCACTTCAGGCTGGGTATGGCGTTGGCGGAGAAAGGGAATCATATCGACGCGCTATCGGAATTGCAGGCCGCACAGGGTATTGACTCCACCGAGGGTCGCATCATGCAGCAGATCGAGATTTCGACCCGTTACAAAGATGCCCAGCTGGCTTTCCAGGAAGGTCAGGAGTTCGAGAAAGGAAACAAGCTGAAGGATGCCCATCGTCAGTACATCAGGGCCGCCGAGCTGTTTCCCAAAAACAGCGAATATAAGTCTGCCCTCGAGCGGATCACCCTGTTGCGCAAGAGCAAGCTGGATGGCTATGAACTGCGCCTTAAATCCGGCAAGCCGATCACCCTCAAATTTAAAGACGCGAAAATGAAGGATGTGTTCAATATCCTGACCCAGCTTTCCGGTATTAATTTTGTCTTCGATGAAGGGATCAAGGATTCACCGGTTTCCATCTTTCTTGAAAATGCTTCGTTCCAGCAGGCTCTTGATCTGCTTACCAACATGAACAAGCTCAGCACAAAGAATCTTAACGAGACGACCGTGCTGGTTTACATGAATTCTCCGGAGAAGAGCAAGCAGTACGACGACATGGTTTTGCGAACATTTCACCTGAACTATATGGATGCAAAGAAGGCCATCAACCTGATCCGCACCATGATCCAGGTTCGCAAGGTGTATGTGAACGAAGATTCGAACTCGATTGTCGTGCGGGATACGGAAGATGTCGTAGCGGTGGTTGAGAAGATTCTCGACGCGAACGACATGCCGGAGGCAGAGGTAGTTCTTGATGTTGAGGTGATTGAGGTAAGTGATAAAAATGCCGAGAACATCGGCCTGCTGCTGAGCAATTACAATGTGCAGCTGGGAGCCTTCTCACCTGGAGGCAAACTGCTGGCCACGTCACTCTCCGGCGCAACCGCAACTGTCGCCGCGGGAACGACAACGGTTACTACGGGCGGAGGAGACGTGTCAAATCTGGTGCGCGCCTTCACCATGAAGGGGTTCGGGGGTTATGTCACCGTGCCGAATGCAACCTTCAATCTCGGGAAAACGCTTGCCAAGGGGGAAGTGCTTTCAAACCCGAAAATACGCGTAAAAAACAAGGAAAAAGCCAAATTCAATGTCGGCACCAGGGTGCCGATTACCACTACGACTCTGAACGGAACGGTGTCGCAGGTTAACGTGCAGTATGTGGATGTGGGTGTTAAGGTCAACGCTGAACCGACCATCCAGCTCAATAACGAAATCTCCATCAAGCTCAATCTTGAGGTCAGCTCGATCCTGACGAAAGAAAAAGTCGGTGCGGACGGTCTGACTACCGTCGTTACGATCGGCACCCGGAATATTGAGACGGTTCTCAGTCTGAAGGACAACGAAACCAGTGTTATCGGCGGCCTTATCCAAAGATCGGAGAGCAATGATAAAACCAAGCTGTTTCTGTTGAGCGACATACCGCTGATCGGTCCGTTGTTTACCAATTCCAACTCATCAAAAGACAAGACCGAACTGATGCTGGCGATCACACCCCGGCTAGTCAGGGGGATTCCGGTCCCGCTTCCCGGTCTTGCTTCGTTCGGTTCCGGCAAAGAGGATCATCCGTCGCTTGACAGGCCGCTGTCGTCATTCGATCTGGAGCCGGTTTTCGAGGGTGAACCTTCCTTGAAAGGAGTTGAAAATAAAATCGCTGTTCCTGCGGCTGCGACCAGAAAAATCGAACCGGCTGTTGCGGTTCCCGTGGCACCGGCACCTCAGCCGACTGTTCCTCCCGTGCAGAAGAAATCAGAACCGGTTGCTGCCCCGCCGGTTTCAGCACCGCCTGCTCCAACGGTTCCGATATCCAGTCCGCTTGTGCCGACGCCGGCACTTGCCCAGCGCAGCCTCCTGCAGATTGCTGCCCCTGCGTCCGCCTCGGTTGGTCAGCAGTTCAGCCTGGATATAAAGATCACAGATGTAAAGGATCTGTTCAACGCCCCGTTTGTGCTGACCTATGATCCGGTTTTTGTCGATTTTGTCGCGATCGGCGAAAGCTCCTTTATGAAAAAAGACGGCAGGCAGACGGTTTTCACCAGTAAAGTCGATCCGGCCGCAGGTACGGTGACCGTCACGCTGGGAAGGATCGCGGGGGACAGCGGTGTTACAGGCGGCGGCACGCTGGCGACGGCGTCTTTCCGGGCTAAAAACCAGGGCCCTGCGAACTTTGCCTTCAGAAACGCGGCATTTTCGACGTCTTATGGTGCCGGTCTCAATATACTCCCGTTCAGTACGGCGGTGGATATCCGCTGATGAAAATCATGGCGAATCAAAATGGTTTCACCTACATTTTGGCTCTGACAATCGTGATGATCATGGGAATCATGCTTGGGATGGTGGGGCAGTCATGGAAGACCATCACGCAGAGGGAACGGGAGAAAGAGCTGCTTTTCAGGGGGAGCCAGATCAAGGAGGCGATTGAAAACTGGAACAACCTGAAATACACCGTTCCGGGTGTTCAGCGGCGAACGCGGATTCATCCGCTCATGGATCTGAAAGATCTGCTGCAGGATCCCTATTCCCTGACCAAGATGCGCTATTTGCCGCACAACTATGCTGCCGAACTGGATGACAGAGATCCCAGATGCGCCCCTGATTGTGCCAGGCTCAAGATATATCAGGACCCCATGACCGGCAAGGAATGGACTATTATCAGAGGCACTATTGTCAATGGTGTTGCCACAGTAACAACTGCAGCCCAGGGTGGGGGCATTATCGGTGTCGCAAGCAAAAGTGATGAAACTCCTTTCAGAACCGACTTCAAGGATACAGCCCTTGAAAATATGGGTTTAGTTGCCGTTACGACCGCACCGTCTGCTGCAGGTGCCGTTCCGTCGGCGATTCCGGTCGCTGCGGCTCCGGGAGGAATGACAACGGCGCCCCCGGGTGTGGGGGGGAAGATGACCAAATACAGCCAGTGGCAGTTTATTGCAGAAGACCCGCTGAAAAATGATCACTCAAAGATTTCACGGGCATATCACGAAGGCTGGTAACAGAATGTACCTCGGCATGAGACGCAGGATGGTGAAATGAAGGGGATGACGTGGAATTGTTAAGGACACGCAAGGGTTTATCCCTCATTGAATTGATCGTGACGATCACAATTCTAGGGATTCTTGCTGCCGGCGTATTGCCGCTGATTCGCAACACGGCGGTCAGATCAAAAGAAATTGAACTGCGAAGGAATCTTCGCATTATCCGCATTGCCCTTGATGACTACCGGAAAACGTTTGACAAGATTCCTGACGGTCCCTTGAAGACAGGAAGCGGCTATCCGAAGGATCTTCAGGAGTTGGTTGACGGACATGATTTCGGGGATGTCAAAACCGGCAAGGTCAAGTTTCTGCGGAGACCGGTCCTCAATCCCCTGGACTCGAAAAGTTCCACGGACGAAAAATGGGGCTGGGAGCTAAGATGTTATAAGGATGAGCCGGATTCGTCAACCTGGTGCGGTGATGATGTGTATGATGTCTATGCGCCGCAAGACGGCACCGCAATGGATGGTACTAAGTACAATGAATGGTAATCACGTGAACGATGATAAAGCACATTATGCCCGAATTTTACCTCCCGCTGTTCACCGCAAGTCGAACCGGAGCGGTTTTACGCTGATTGAACTGATGATTGTTGTTTCGATTATCGGTATTCTGGCGGCTATTGCCGTACCAAATTATCAATGGGGCATAATCAAGGCGCGGGAAGCGGTGTTGCGGGAAACCCTGTATAACTTCAGAAACATCATTGACCAGTTCCATGCGGACCAGGGCAAATACCCTGATTCAATAACCGATATGGTCGAGAAAAAGTATATGCGAGAGCTTCCCAAAGATCCTTTTACCAACAGCAATACAACCTGGGAAGCCATTGAACCGCCGCCGCCAAGTTCCTCCTCCGGTTCGACAGCAGGCACAACGGACCTGGGAAAAGTGTATGATGTAAAAAGCGGCTCCGACAAGATAAGTCCGACAACCAATACACCATACAAAGAGTGGTAGCATCATGATCCAGCTGCATAATGTATCACTCGCCTATCAACAGGATGCCTCGGCCCTGAACAACATCGACCTTAAAATCGGCAAGGGTGAGTTTGTCTTTCTTACCGGCCCTTCGGGAGCAGGGAAGACATCCCTGCTGCGTCTATTGTATGGAGCGCTCACCCCGAATCGCGGCCAGGTTTTGATTGACGGGCAAAACATAACTCGTTTGACGCCCTCCCAGATTCCTCTGCTGCGCCGCTCGATAGGCGTCGTTTTTCAGGATTTCAAGCTGCTGCACAATCGCACCGTATTTGAAAATGTTGCCATAACACTGGAAGTGCTGGGATGGGGCAGGGCGGATATCGGCAAGAAGACCATGCACATTCTCAAACAGATGGGGATCGAGTCCAAGTATAATCTGGTAACTCAGCGCCTGTCCGGAGGAGAACAACAGCGTGTGGCCCTGGCCCGGGCGCTGGTGAACGATCCGAAAATCCTGCTGGCGGACGAGCCGACCGGAAACCTTGATGATGCAAACAAGAACCAGATTCTTTCCATATTCAAAGAGGCAAACATTCGCGGCACAACGGTGATTGTAGCGACTCATGACCGTCGTCTGATCGATCAGAGTCATAAACGGCTCGTAACATTAAACAAAGGGGAAATCGTTGAACAAATGGAAAAAGAAGCAGCCAACGACGATTAAGCCGTATAAGCGTCCGACGCTTGCAGGTGACGGCTTTGGCGGCAGAGCAGGGTTCTTTCTTTCCCGGGCTGTAACCAATATGCGTCAAAACGTTTTTGTCAATGTCGTAACAATCGGGACGATCACGCTGGCACTGCTGATCGTTTCCCTGTTTCTTCTTGTTTTTGTCAATCTTGAAAGTGCTGCGGAAAACTGGAGCGAGCGCGTACAGGTGACGGTCTATTTCGACAAGGATCTGACCGCTCAGGACCAGAGCGTGTTCCGAGAAAAAATTACTGCGCTTTCCGGTGTGTCCCGTGTCAGTTATGTGACTCGCGATGAAGCCCTCAAGCGCTTTAAAATTCGCCTGAAAGGCCAGGAGACCCTTCTTGAGGGGGTGCGCCCCGAGGTGCTCCCAACTTCTTTCGAGATAACCCTGAAACGTTCCCATCGCGATACGGCCTCCGTTGAAAATTTTGTCACGACGTTAAAACGGGTCCCCGGTATTACCGAGGTTCAGTACGGTGAAGAATGGGTCCGCCGTTTTAACTCTTTTCTGAACTTCATGCGCCTGCTTGGCGGACTGCTGGGCGGATTCCTGGTGATCGCCGTAATCTTTATCGTCTCAAACACGATCAAGCTCACTATCTACTCCCGTCGTGACGAATTGGAGGTCATGGCTCTTGTGGGGGCAACCCGGTTTTTCATCAAGGCGCCGTTTCTTCTCGAAGGATTGATGCAGGGGATAGCCGGTTCGGTTATTTCCGTTGTGCTGCTGTTTGGACTTTATGAAGGTTTTTTGCATAACGCCGGAAGTTTTATAACCTTTAACCCCGCGACTTCCGGATTGAGTTTCCTCCCGCCGGAGTACATCGGCGGACTGCTGCTGGCAGGCGCGCTGCTCGGCTTCATCGGGAGCCTCACTTCTCTGAAGCGTTTCATCAATGTGTAATTGATGAAGAGAATCTCCGGAATAATTTCACTGCTGCTGATGGGGGTGACCCTTGCTGCTGCAGCGCAAAACCCCAAAGACGAGCTAAGCGGCGTAAAACGGGAGATCAAGGCAAAAAAACAGCTCATAACCAAGACCCGCAAGGTTGAAGCGGTTGTCTCCACCGAACTTCAGGAAATACTGCGGAATCTTGAACAGAAAGAGTCCGATCTGGGGAGGTTGAACCACGACCTGCGCGGTGTCGAGTCAAGCCTCGAACGTACCGGGCGGGAGATCCAGAAGGTAACCGAGGAGGCCAACCGCAAGAGGGTGGAAATTGAACGGCGTCTGTCGTCCTTATATAAAGCGGGTGAAATAGGCGCCCTGAGGATGTTTTTTTCGGCAGAGTCGTTTCCGCAGCTTGCCGAGAATATCCGTTACATGCGGTCGATTCTTGAGAACGACAAGAGAATTTTTGTTGAATATAGCCAGAAGATTGAGCAGCTAAAGAGTCTAAAAGCAGATCTGGAGCGTGATGCGATAAAAAAAGAGCGCATCAAGACCGGCATCGAACAGAAAAAACGCGAGATCGAAGAGGAAAAAAGCAGGAAAGCCGCCTACCTTGGCAAGGTGCGTCTGGATCGCAAGAGTTATGAATCATCCTTGAAGGAGCTGCAGGCCAATGCCTCCCGGCTTCAGGCCATGGTTACCCGGCTGGAAGCCTTGAGTCGCCGCAAACTCCCTTCTCGTCACGGGAAACCGGGAACTAGGATGAAGCCGCTTGCCGAATTGCCTCCGGTGCCCGATCGCGGTTTTGCTTCGCAGAAAGGGCGTATGAATCTTCCGGTCCGGGGCGAAATTATTGAATCATTCGGTAAACATAAGCACCCCGAGTTCAATTCGTTTACCTTCAGCAAGGGGTTGTCTATTTCCGCTTCAAGCGGTGCCGACATCAAGTCAATTTACGAGGGAACTGTAATTTTTGCCGATTATTTCAAAGGTTTTGGTAATATGATCATTGTTGATCATGGCGGAGGTTTTTTCAGCCTGTATGCCCACGCTTCCCGGCTGGCAAAAAAGGTCGGTGCAGAAGTGGCGCGTCATGAATCAATCGGAGCGGTTGGAGATGTTGATTCAACCAAGGGAAGCATGCTGTATTTTGAAATCCGCCATCAGGGAAAGCCGGTCGACCCGGCCGGGTGGGTTCGATGATAATACATCGGGAAGTATAAATATATCTGGAGGAAGCTAATGAGAGTACCAAGCAGTAAAAAAACAAGGATAATCGCCGGATTTGCAGTTGTTGTAGCATTTTTGTCAATCTTCATCATCAGTTCCCAACGCCACAGTTCGGCAGAGGGGAAGGGTAGTGATTACGAATCTATCGAACTTTTCACTGATGTCATGGCGATTATCAAGAAGAGCTACGTGGAAGATGTCGACACCAAAAAACTGGTCTACGGCGCAATCAACGGGATGCTGACGTCGCTCGATCCGCATAGCTCATTCATGCCTCCCGATACCTACAAAGAGATGAAAATCGATACCAAGGGGGCGTTTGGCGGATTGGGTATTGAAATATCCATCAAGGATGGAGTCCTGACTGTCATTTCTCCTATTGAGGATACTCCTGCGTTCAAAGCCGGAATAAAATCCGGTGATATGATTCTTAAAATCGACGACAAATTCACCAAGGATCTGAATATAAACGATGCCGTCAAGCGTATGCGGGGCCAAAAGGGATCCAAGGTAATCCTGACCATCATGCGGGAGGGATTCGATAAGCCGAAGGAATTCCCGATCGTGCGCGACGTCATCCAGGTCAAGAGCGTTCGGTTCAACCTGATGGATGGCGGCTACGGTTATGTGCGTATTGCCCAGTTCCAGGAAAAAACCGATGAGGACCTGTCGAAGGCCCTTAAATCCATGAAGGATGAATACAAGGGAGAGCTCAAGGGACTTGTGCTTGATATGCGCAACGATCCGGGCGGGTTGCTTGATCAGGCTGTCAAGGTTGCCGAGCATTTCGTTCCCGAAGGGCAGATGATTGTGTATACCGAAGGGCGTGAAAAAGAATCCAAAATGCAGTTTACCGCCAAAAAAGGGAACAAGGAACCCAATTATCCGATCGTGGTCGTGATCAACGGCGGCAGCGCCAGTGCGTCGGAAATCGTTGCCGGAGCATTGCAGGACCATAAGCGGGCTATTATTCTGGGAACCCAGAGCTTTGGTAAGGGGTCGGTGCAGACTATTATTCCGCTGTCGGATGATTCCGGACTGCGTTTGACGACGGCCCGCTACTACACCCCCAAGGGACGGTCAATCCAGGCGAAGGGGATAACACCTGACATTACCGTCGAGGCTGTCGAGCTTCCCAAAGCTACCGGCAAAAAAGATACCATGCATCTGCGCGAAAAAGACCTAGAAAATCATTTTGAAACCGATGACAAATCAGGTGCTGCAGATGTAAAAAAAGATGAGAAAAAAATCGATAAGAAGGATGATAAAGCTGATAAAGCTGATAAAGCCCCGCAGAAACTGGAAGAGAACCTGAAAACTGATTATCAGGTGTTGCGTGCTCTCGATCTCCTCAAAGGGTGGGAACTGATCAAGTCAATGGGCAGTGAAAAGTAAACAGGAAATTTGCCATGCGTAAACTACGAGTAATCCTGACAATGCTGCTGGCCGTTCTGGCTGCCGCCTCCGATTATGGCGAGGCGGCGGCAGCGTCCATCACTATTGAATCCACCGGCATTGCTGCCTATTCCATTAAAGCCACCGATTTGCAGGAATCTGCAGGAATGGATCTGTCGATTTCGTATGATGCCGCCACTCTCAAAGATCCCAAATTGGTTTCCGGTGCTTTGATCCCGAATTCTCTAATGGAATCAAATACTGCTACTCCGGGGGTCATACGGGTCGGGATTGCTACCGGAGGGGTTATTAAAGGGACCGGTGAGTTGGTGTCGATCTCGTTCACCAAGGTCGGAAACACTCCGGCCCCGAAACCGACAGTTTCTTCAAGTGTATATAGTACTACGTTCTCACAGTTGGCGGTTCAGTCGATAAACCAGACTCAGCAGCCGGAGAAAGACAAGATTAACGAAGACGGCAGTAAAATTTCCACAAATACAGGCTCTGGTGGCACGAGTGTTATGCCATCCACCCCTAACCCAGTTACGGTTCAAACAACAACGCTCAGTTCAGTTTCTATGCCTCAGGAAGCGAGCAGTACCGATGGCCTGATTCGTGAGAAATATCGAATAGAAGAGCGGCGTGATGAACCGGTATATCAGGATGTGCCAGCTAGTGGCGAATCACCAACCGGCGGTGCTGCACCCTTTACCCGTGACGCGGATACAGCGGACGATGCATCCAAAGCCAAAGCCAAAGCCAAAGCCGCCGGCACTGGTGCTGCATTGAAAACGAGTCAGAGCGTTCTTGATCGTTTTCGCGTCGACAAGGGCATCCGCACCCTGAAACGGCTTTCAACGCTTTTTGACCAGAGTGAGACTCACGCGGCAGGAATAATCCAATCGCCTGCGATTGTTGTCTCCGATGGCAAAGCGCTTGTTACAATTACTGTTGAGCTGCCGCATGAAGTGGATACTCCCAGCTTCTCTCTTAAAGGAGCCAATCTGAAATCAATCAGAAGAGTGTCCGACAGGAAATGGGAACTTGATGCACTGCCCCAGAAGGGAAAACAAGACGTCCGCCTTTCAATACTGCTGAAGAGGGGACATACCGAGATCCCGTTGGTCGCCGTTCCACCCGTCGGTAAGGCGGGCGTGGATTTGACTGCTCTGTCAGATGTTTCGCTGGATGCGCTGCTGGCAAAACCTGTCAGAAACAGCAAGCCTGCCTATGATCTGAATGCCGATTCCCGGCAGGATTATCTTGATGATTATATCCTGATAGGCCACTGGCTGTTGAAGCAGCAGCACGGCGTAAAGGGAGCCGGCCGTAAACCTGCCGCTTCCGGCAAATAATGGCTCTTCCACCCAGAAATAAGCCCCGCAAGGAGCCATCCGGTTCCCGCGTAGCGGCGCTGGTTATCTTGTTTCTGGTCGTTGCCGCCGTTGCCGGTTACCTTTTGTTTGCTCCGGTCAGAAAAACCGGTGTGACTCCGTCAAAACCGGAACTTTCGCATGTCAAGCCGGGAGTTACTGCCGCACCTGTCCCCCATGGTGTCATTCCAGAGCAACCTGCAGTTCCTCTTCCCCAACACAAGGAACAGAAAGATTACCCATCGACGGCACCATCTCCCGGACCCGATAAACCCGGCACCGGTAGGGGCATGCCCGGACGTCTGGCGATTATTATTGACGATATGGGGAACAGCATGGCGGAGGCGCGTTCACTTGCCGCAATAAATGTACCGCTGACATTTGCAATAATTCCCGGGCTGCGCGTCGATAAAGAGGTGGCTGCATATGCGGCATCCAATAACATAGAAACCATGATCCACATCCCGATGCAGTCCAAAGGGTGGCCGGCACGCCGACTTGAAGCGAATGGTCTTCTTGTTTCCATGGATGCCGACGAGTTGCAGGAGCGGGTGTCAGGATTTGTCCAACGGTTCCCAGGGGCGGTCGGGGTCAATAATCATATGGGTTCTGAATTTACCGAGCAGGAGGAAAAAATGACGTTCGTGCTTCAGACTCTGAAGAAGACCAACCTGTTCTTTATCGACAGTGTCACGTCACCGGAAAGTGCCGGTTTGAGGGTGGCGCAGGGGTTGGGTGTCAGGGCGGCACGGCGGAATGTTTTTCTTGATAATGAACAGGAGCGTACCTACATCCTGGGTCAACTCAATCAGGCGGTCAGGCTGGCACGCAGAAAAGGCTCAGCGATCGCAATCTGCCACCCCCACCCGGCCACGATTGCTGCTCTGGCAGCGGCACTGCCTGAACTTTCCGGAAAAGGGGTACAGCTGGTTCCGGCATCACAACTTGTCAATTAACAGGTAGAAGGAATCTTCTGAGCTTACAGGCAGACTCTAACTTCGTTGACTCACGTAGCCTGCTTGCCGGGGGAGGGAACAATCGCTTCAGCAAACTGCTTCTGCAGCCGGTGAATGGTTTTGTACGACTCTTCGTGCAGCACTGCCTCAGGATTACACGGATCAACCGGATATACCGACAGCCAGCTCTCTTTCCGCAATGCACCTTCAAAACCCGCCAGAGCCTCGTTTAACAGCAGATATAATCGATCATGCAGCCCGTTGAATTCTCCGGCGTTAAATCCCGGCATGTCTACGCTTTTCTGGAGCAGCTGCTCTCCGGTCATGCTGAACTGGCGGTAATCAAGCAGGCTTGCTTCCGGACTGATCCGGGGCAGCAGCAGTGACACGCCTCTGGTGAGCTTGTCGGCTACGAGGGTTCGGGCCGCATCGAATGCCGGATCGTTATCCTGCAGACCATAAAGTGTGGAACAAAACATGCTGCTGACACAATTCCCGTGCAGGAAACCGCGGGCGGAGCGATCGGACGATTCGAAATAGAAACTGCGGTCATCCGGGGTTTCCGCAAGTAGTGCGCCACAGATGGGGCAGCGCTCCGCAAGGCCCTCCAGCCGTGCCAGATATGATTCCTTCTTGTGCGCCTCTTTTTCAAGAAGCCAGGTGTGATAGAGGCATGCTCTGGTTTCCTTGGCCGCATCAACATTCCTGAGGATGTCGCGGGTAATTTCCATGAACTGGCTATGGACTTCGGTGCCGCGGGCATGGGTCAGGATCGGATAAATTTTGCCCTCCGGATTCGTATTCAGACTTTCGACTTTCGGACTTTTTGAAATATAGGTGTCCAGGCAGCGGTAGCCGCGATTGACGGCAATTGCCCGCAGCAGCGTTTTCTGGTCCTTGAAAATCCCCTCGAACTTGATGCGTTCGTCGATCAGGCAGGGGATCAGCGCCAATGATTTTTTGTCGATGCCGCGCTGGTCGAACAGGGCAAAGATGTTCCTGCAGTTTTCAAGGCTAGGCAGATCCTTGACCGGAATCAGCACCCGATCGGCGGCGTACAGGGCATTCTGGGTCAGGATGTTGAGATCCGGCCGCGTGTCGATAATGACAATGCCGGAGATGCCGGATTCGGCAAGCATTCGGGTCAGGGTCATCGGACCTTTGAAGCGTTCATGAATATCCCCCAGTTCGGTTGAAGAGCGGATAAAGCCGACACCGTACTGTCCGGTCTGGACCACCTCTCCGGCTTTGGAACCCATCAGAAAAGCATGGACATCCGGAACGTCATGGTCACGCTTTTGCAGTTCAAACATTTTGTCAATGGTGAAGTGGTTGTCAAACGAAAACAGGGTTACCGGCAGGTCTTCGCGCATGGCTTTCAGATAAATAGCCAGGTTTGTTGCGAGGGTTGTTTTACCGACGCCCCCTTTTTCGGAAGAAATTGTTATGGTGTAGGGATAGGAGTGCATGGAATGTTGTACCACCGTTGTCGGAGTTGAAGTTTACCATTCTGAAAGTCGGGTGATGATACTAGTCAATTTGAAGTAGCCGGTCAACCGTTTGCTTGGTGATGCAGGAATTGCCACTTTTTTATGTCATAGCTTGCATACTGGAACAACTCGGATATAATTCAGCAACGTAACTCAACCGGGAGAAAGAAATGCGTTTGACACCCGCCACCGAACTTGAATACCGCTGCAAAAAACTTCAGGAATACATGATCCAGGACTCACTGGATGCCGTAATTATCGTGCAGAATGCCGATCTGTTTTATTTTACCGGGACTGTCCAGAGCGGGAACCTGTATGTGCCGGCATCCGGACAGCCGCTTTTCATGGTGCGCAAGGAAGCCGGGCGGGCTCGCATGGAGTCCGGACTTAAAGAGGTGGTGCAATTCGGCTCATTGAGGGATATTCCGGCTGTTCTGGCTCGATACGGCTACCCGGTGCCGCAGCGGGTCGGGTTGGAAATGGACGTTCTGCCGGTAAATTTTTTCGACCGGTATCGAGCACTCTATCCGAATGCTGTTTTTTCCGACGCAACGCCGCTGATCCGCAAAGTCAGGATGATCAAGTCACATTACGAGATCCACCTGATGAAGGACGCCGCCGATCAGGTGGACAGGGTGTACCGCCGCGCCCGGGAGATTATCCGCGTCGGCATGACCGACCTGGATGTGGCAGCCGAACTCGAGTACACCGCCCGCAAGGCCGGCCATCAGGGGTTGATACGCATGAGGGGGTTTAATTCCGACATTTGCTATGGACAGATTTTCTCCGGAACGGACAGTGCTGTTCCTGCCTATGCTGATACACCACTGGGCGGGATGGGGCTGAACCCGTCTTTCGGGCAGGGTGCCGGTCTGAAGCGGATCGAACCCCATGAACCGGTCATTATCGACTTTGCCGGCTGTGTGGACGGGTACTTAAGCGACCAGACCCGCGTATTTTCAGTCGGGGAATTGCCGGACAATCTTCGAAGAGCTTATGATGATATGTTGGAGATTCAGGAATTGATGACAAAGGTCGCAGAAGTCGGCATGAGTTGGGGCACCCTATATGAAGTCTGTTTCAACCGTGCCGCTGAAATGGGTTATACCGATAGCTTTATGGGAGCAAAAGGGTCGCAGGTATCCTTTATCGGTCATGGGCTTGGCGTCGAATTGGATGAATACCCGTTTATCGCCCGGGGCTTCAGCCAGATGACGCTTGAGACAGGGATGGCGTTTGCTTTTGAGCCGAAAGTCGTCTTTCCGGGTGTAGGTGCAATCGGCATTGAAAATACCTTTTATTTAAGTAATGACGGTCTTAAACGCCTCACACATTCCAGTGACGAGCTGGTAATTCTGAGTTGATTTCATGGAGCAAAATTTTTGTTGCATTTTCCGTATACGGTCGAGTATAACTGCAGCACAAAATCGTATACAGTATGCTAAAAAAGAGTCCCGTTTCTCCCCGTAATAACCAGATGGATCTGATGCCAGGAAGATGAAAGCGCTTTTTATCCGGGTTCACCCCCACACCACGAAAAGGAGAGTAAAACAATGGCCCTGAAAGACACACTCAAACTGAAGATCGAGGAGCACCGCCCACGTACCGCCAAACTTGTTAAAGAATTTGGTCAGGTCGTTATCGACAAGGTAACTATCGACCAGTGCATCGGTGGTGCCCGCGATATCCGTTCGCTCGTAACAGATATCTCCTATCTGGATCCGCAGGAAGGTATCCGTTTCCGTGGCAAGACCATTCCAGAAACCTTTGCCGCGCTCCCGAAGGCAGCCGGTTCCAAGTACCCGACGGTTGAATCCTTCTGGTACATGCTTCTTACAGGTGACGTTCCTACTGATGCCCAGGTTGCTGAAGTTGTTGCCGAGTGGAAAACACGTCAGGTTGTTCCACAGTATGTATTTGATGCCCTGCGCGCATTGCCGCGTGACAGTCATCCGATGGTCATGCTCTCAGTTGCCATGCTGGCACTGCAGAAGGACTCCAAATTTGCCGGTTTCTACAACTCAGGCAAATTCAACAAAATGATCGCATGGGAATATGTGTATGAAGACGCCTGTGACATCGTTGCCCGTATTCCGATCATTGCTGCCTTTATTTACAACCTGAAATATCGCGGCGACAAGCAGATCGCTATTGATCCGACCCTCGACATGGGAGCCAACTTTGCCCATATGATCGGCCAGAGTGAAGAGTACAAGGACGTTGCCCGCATGTACTTCATCCTGCACTCCGATCACGAGTCAGGTAACGTTTCGGCGCACACCACTCATCTGGTTCACTCTGCACTGTCCGATCCCTACTACGCATACTCCGCCGGTCTCAACGGCCTTGCCGGCCCGCTGCACGGCCTTGCAAATCAGGAAGTTCTCGACTGGACTCTCAAGTTCCAGGAAAAATATTGCAAAGGCGTCGAGCCTACTGCAGAACTGATCAAAGCTGCTCTCTGGGACACTCTTAACGCTGGCCAGGTTATTCCCGGTTACGGTCACGCCGTTCTCCGTAAGACCGATCCGCGCTATACCTCACAGCGTGAGTTCTGCCAAAACACCGCCGGCCTCAAAGATTACCCGCTGTTCAAAGTTATTTCCATGATTTTCGAAGTTGCTCCGGGCGTTCTCACCGAGCACGGCAAAACCAAAAACCCATGGCCGAACGTTGACGCACAGTCCGGCGTCATCCAGATGTACTATGGTCTGACTGAGTTTGAATTCTACACCGTTTTGTTCGGTGTAGGTCGCGCACTCGGCTGCATGGCCAACATCACCTGGGACCGTGGTCTCGGCTACGCTCTTGAGCGTCCTAAGTCTGTTACTACGCCAATGCTCGAAAAATGGGCTGCTGAAGGTGGACGTCAGTTGTCGTAATGATGTAACTTCAGTAATCGGTATCAATGGGGGGACGCAGAAATGCGTCCCCTTTTCATTTTCCTGCTTGCAAAATAAATTAACTGCGGTATAAAGGACAATATCTGTCGTATTTGAAATTGCCTGTCTGGATCTAAAAGCTCATTTGAGCTGCCCGTCCAAAATTGATAATCATCAAAGCCTTGTAAGAGGGGCTACTACATGATACGGAGGATAAAAAATGGCAAAATTACTTGAAGTCTACAAATGTGAGTTGTGCGGAAATATCGTGGAAGTCGTCCATGCCGGAGCGGGAGATCTGGTCTGTTGCGGTGAGGATATGAAACTTCTGACGGAAAATACTGTTGACGCAGCTAAAGAGAAACACGTCCCGGTCATTGAAATCGGCGCCGGTAGCGTAAAGGTGACGATCGGATCGGTTGCCCACCCGATGGAAGAGAAACATTACATCGAGTGGATCGAGCTGATCGCCGACGGAAAGGTGTATCGTCAGGCGCTCAATCCGGGAGACGCGCCGACCGCTACTTTTAATGTTGTGGCAGCAAAAGTGACAGCCCGCGAACTGTGCAACCTGCACGGTCTTTGGTCTGCTCAGGGCTGATCGAGAGCATCTACATAACCTGCGATAATTAAGACCTTCAGGATGATTTCCGGAAGGTCTTTTTTTTTGCCCGCGAACAAAAATAATGGTCCGTTATGGCCCGAATGACGTATTGTGTCGCATGGTTGTGATAGGGTTTATGGCACATAGATCGAGGCGATCAGTTACAAACTTCTGCTAGGAGATTCCCCCTTTAAGAAGGGAGGAAGGGGGGGTGATTTGCACAGTTAAAGACAAATCCCCCTGAATTCCCCTTTCTTAAAGGGGGACTTATCAATTGGAGAATTATACAACGTGATACGAACTGTAGTCATTGATGTGGAAACTACCGGCATGTCGGTCATACGGGGAGGTAGGGTCATCGAAGTCGGCGCCGTTGCGGTTGTGGACAACAGCATCGTTGACGAGCTTGATTCACTGATCGACACGGGCGCTGCAATCAGCTTTGGCGCTTATCAGGTTCATGGCATCTCCGGGGAGATGCTGCGCGGCAAGCCGCAGCCTGATGATGTCTGGAACAGTTTTCTGGAATTTGTTGGTGATGCACCGTTGGTTGCGCATAACGCCTCTTTTGACAGCTATTTTGTGCGTAACGAAGTGTCGCTCCTGGGGAAAGAGATATCAAACAATTGGGACTGCACCGTCCGGTTGTCTCGGAGGCTATTGCCGCAGCTGCCCAATCATAAGCTGGATACCGTCTATCGGCATTTGTTTGGTGCGCTGCCGATTTCGGCGCAGCGCCATCGTGCTTTGGATGATGCGAGGCTGGCGGCGAGGATATGGATGGAGTTGCGAGGGGGACATTAGAACGCTATGTGACGGTTTTGATGTGTGATAGGGTCGTTATTATTGCGGATTAGTAGGGGCGCTGCTTGCCGCGCCCGGTTACGGCTTCCCCCTTCGAGAAAGGCTTGTCCTGTATAGCCGAAGGGGCAACCTGTAAGGATTATTTACAAGTTCGGTTTATACCTCCCACTTTGACAAAGGGGGACTGAGGGGGATTTGATTCCGGAATATTTCCGGTATTGGGGGAAAGCGGCGAGGGAAGGTGATCGGTACCATCTGTTACCGTATCATCGTTTGGATGTAGCAGCAGTGGCGGCATTAAACGATAAGGTCGGTGGGTAATGGACAAAATGCTGGTAAACATCTGGGCGAAAACAGACAGAAATAATGATGCTCGCTGGCACCCCCTGCTTTTGCACATGCTGGATGTAGCAGCAAGTGCTGACGCCATTCTTGCACGTGAACCGGAAGCTACCCGCGAAAGAATGGCGGCAATCTTGGGTATGGCGTGGGCGGAAGCTCGTCCCTGGCTATTGCTGATAATTGCCTGCCATGATCTGGGCAAGGCGTGTCCTGGTTTTCAGTGTAAGTGGCAGGATATGACAGGCCTTAGATTTCCCCGTGTCCCTAACATAGATATTCACCATGCCTTTGTGAGTCAGGTAGCACTTGCGGAACTGTTGCAGGGTATGGATTGGCCAGAAAGCTTGGCGGAATTTGTGGCTGATGCTGTGGGATGCCACCATGGCGAACGAGCCTCAGAAAATGCGAAGGGCAAAGCTGAATATGAAATACATGTCGGAAGTGGCGAGCGGCTTGAAGCTGTTCGGAATGATTGGAAAGAAGCCCGTCGAGGCCTTTTGGAAGCGCTGCAGGAGGTCTTCAAACCATCTCTGATTCCAACCAAGGAAACGCTATCCGGCCCTGACTTTATGCTGTTATCGGGTCTAACAAGCTTTGCTGACTGGATCGGTTCCAACGAGGAATGGTTTACTTTCGGTACTGTCGAAGATTGCGAGGATCTGCCGGGATGGTTTCAAAAGCGAAGAGGCTGTGCCGACAAGGCATTGGATGCCATCGGCTGGGAATCGAGAACACCGCTGGCAAAGGAGCAAAAAACCTTTGAACAGATCTTCGATTTTGCTCCACGTCCCTTGCAGCAGGCTATCGCCGATGTTCTGACTGATTTGCAGGAGCCCGCAATTCTACTGGTTGAAGCTCCCATGGGCGAGGGGAAGACCGAAGCGGCTTTCTATGCGCATTTTGAACTGCAGCGCCGTTTCGGGCACCGTGGGCTGTATGTGGCTTTACCGACCAAAGCTACCGGCAATGCAATGTTTAAGCGCACCTTGAAATTCATTCGCCAACAGGGAGTTGACCGCAAGCTTGATCTGCAACTGCTGCATGGCGGGACAGCGTTCAACGACACCTTTCAAAATCTGCGACTTACCGGCATCCATGACCCGGAAACGGGCGGTGAGATACGAGCTGGCGAGTGGTTCACCAACAAAAAACGGGCGCTACTTTCGGAATATGGCGTCGGAACGGTGGATCAAGCCATTCTTCCTATTCTGCCGGTCCGGCATAACTTCGTTCGCCTGTGGGGACTTGCAAATCGTGTCGTGGTGTTCGACGAAATCCACGCTTATGACGCCTACACGGGTACGCTACTTGTTCATTTGTTGCGCTGGCTCTTGTCGCTCGGCTCGTCGGTGGTTTTGCTCTCGGCGACGCTACCACCAAATATCCGGCGCGAGTTGGCTAAAGTGGTAAACGCTGCCTTGCCGGGACAGGAAACGGAATATCCCCGCCTTTCGGTCTTTCGTCCTGGGGCGGTGGATCAAATCCATTTTGCGGCTGATCCCGCTCGCCGCTTGACTCTGCGGTTACAGGGCATTCCCTGCGACCTGCCAAGCATTCAGTCTGCCCTGAATGAACATCTTGTCAACGGAGGCATGGGGCTGGCGCTGGTCAATACGGTGCAGCGGGCTCAAGAGTTGTACCGGCATTTTCCGGGCGGCGAGCCAATGGAGAGCGATGGTCAACGTGTCGGCAAGCGGCTTGCCGATGGGACGGAAATATTCCTTTTCCATGCGCGGTTTCCGGCTGATAGGCGCCAGAAACGCGAGGATCTTGTCTTGGCGACCTTCGGAGAAGATGGCAATAGAAGCGGACGGAAAATTCTTATTGCTACGCAGGTTGCCGAACAGAGCCTTGACCTTGATTTTGACGTAATTGCAACCGACCTTGCACCCATAGACCTTGTGCTGCAGCGTGCCGGGCGCTTATGGCGGCATAAGCGGGAGGGCAGGCCGGTTGCCGGGCCTCCAACCCTCTTGGTGGCTGGTCTTGCCGGTGACGAGCCGCCATCATTCGGCAAGCCCCTGTGGTGGGGGAAGGTCTATCGTGAGGATATTCTGTTGCGTACCTGGTGCCTGCTTCGGGAGGAACAACGGCAAACGGTGACACTGCCTGATGAGATCGATACGTTGGTGCAGGCGGTGTACGAGGATTCTGTCATCACCCCCGATTTTCTGATAGATCGAATGGACAAGGCAATATTAGTTGAAGGCGAGGTTATTTCTCAGCGGCAGCGCGCCAACATGGCGATTATAGGATTCCCGGATGATGGCTCCTGGAAAGAGGTAAAGTTTGAAATGGCTGGTGAGGACGAACCGGGATTGCATCCCACTCTTATTGCCCAGACTAGGCTTGGCGAACAGTCTGTGACGGTAATTCCGCTTTTTCATTCTGATGAGTTCAGCTCGGTGACACAGCCTGACTTTAACCAGGCAAAAAGCTGGTGCTTGCGGGCCTTGAGTGTTTCGCGCAAGGGATTGGTTAATAAACTGAAAGGGCTTGGAGTGCCGGAAGGCTGGAAAAAATCTACACTTCTCCGGAACTACTTCCCGCTGGTATTAAATGATGAAAACTGCTGGATAGAAGATGCGACGGTGCGACTGGATGACGATCTTGGACTGGTGTATGAAACAAAGGAGGCCGAATGAGCCGATTCAACCTGGTTGACGATAAATGGATTCCGGTGCGATTCCCCGACGGGACGCGAGACGAACTGGGTATTCGCGACACCCTGCTGCGCTCCAGGGAGATCTCTTCTATCGAAGATACTTCGCCGCTGGTGGTAGCGGCTCTGCATCGCTTTCTGCTGGCCGTGTTGTACAGCTCACTGGAAGGGCCGACAGATATTGATCAGGCCAAGTCGTTGTTCAAGGGTGGTTTGCCGGGAGATAAGATTACAGCATATCTGGAAAAGTGGCGGGAACGGTTTTGGTTGTTTGATGAAAAATATCCGTTTGGGCAAATTCCTACATTTGAACCGAAGACATGGAGAGCTTGGACGGTACTTGCTGCAGAGCATAATGCTGACAATGCCAAGGTCCTTTTCGATCATGTGGATGTTGAAGCTGCCGGCACCATTTCTGAGGCTGAGGCAACTCGTTGGATACTGGCCACTCAGACATTTTCAGTGAGCTGCGGAAAAAGCGAATTATCGCATACTGGCACTGCGCCATCTGCAACGGCTGCTATGGTTCTGCCACTTGGGTGTGATCTCTCCGACACGCTTCTGCTTTCGTTAATCCCACAAAACAGAGAAATATCTGCTGCCGATCATCCTTTATGGGAAAGAATCCCGGAATCGGTGGAAAGTCTAAAAGACGGTTTAGTGCGCTCTGTAAGTGGTTTTGCTGATCGTTACACATGGAGGACTCGTTCAATCCGACTCGAAGCTGATGATTCAGGGCAGATCAATAAACTGGCTTTCGCTTCAGGAGTTGGAAATACTACTGTTGATCAGATCGACCCCATGCATGGTTACAGGATCGACGAAAAAAACGGTAAGCTCCCTATCCAATTCCGTGACCGAGGATTTTGGAGAGACTTTGATTCCCTGCTCCCCGATGAATCACATCTTGCACCTCAGGTAATTGAGCATGCGACAGCTCTGACGCGGTTGAACCGAGACAGATTCCCACGATCAGTAATGGTGCTGGGGCAGTCAAACAATAAGGCGAAGATCGAGTATTGGCGTATGGAGCGTTTCGCCTTGCCTGAATCGCTGACAGGAGACCACTTCATTCGAACGGAGATTCGGCAACTTCTTAACGATGCAGAGGATACCCAAAAATCTCTCTGGATGGCCTGTAAATCCTTCGCGCGGGATATTTTGAGCCGAGGGGAGCGAGAGCCGTTCGGTAAGGACATCAGCCGGTTTGTAGAGCAGATGCCAGTGAACTCTTGGTACTGGTCCACGCTTGAATCTCGTTTTCACGAGATCCTACGTGAGTACTGTCTTGATAGGGATTCAGAAGATATCCGCTGTCAATGGCTGAAGTTGGTTCGGGACACATTAAAGACCGCCTGGGATCAGCATAGTGCGTCGGTATCTACTGGTGATGCCTGGGCTATTCGGGCACTTATAAAAGCTGAAGGCTTGGTACTACGTAAGTTGAAACATCTGAACGATGAAATTATCAAACTCGAACCAGTGAAGGAGGTCGCATGAATGGATTCATCGAATGGCTGGAAGGCTTGAACGAGAAAGACACCAGGGTGCGGGCGGTGCTACGGCGCAGCCTCGCTTTTGATCCGGGGAAATTTGTTCCCGCCTATCCCTATATAGAGCCCTTTCTGAAAGACGAGGAAAACTATTGGAGGAGGGATGTCTTCTATCTGGTAGCCGGTCTTTGGGCCAGTCATTGGCGGGACGGTAGAAGTGGTTTACCGATGACTTTCGGGAAAGCGTGTGCAGCGCATCAGATGTCAAGCGGTTCCACGAGTACGGAGCGGCGCTTCATTACTCTTCTGGATGCCGATTCTGAGCAGTTGCCACATCGATTGCGGCAGATGGTTGCTCTTCTCAAGGAACAAACCATTGATTTTGACGATCTGTTGAACAAGCTTTTATACTGGAATGACGACCAGAAGCGCACCCAGAACATCTGGGCTCGCGACTTCTACTGAAACCTTAACCACGAAACTGACACTAAAACCAACAGCAATAAGGAGATTAGCGAATGAAAACAATTATCGAGATTCACGCCCTACAGAACTTTGCCCCGTCAAACCTGAATAGAGATGATACTGGCGCTCCCAAGGATGCCCTTTTTGGTGGCACCCGCCGTGCCCGCGTCTCCAGCCAGTGCCTCAAACGCTCAGTACGGCAGTATTTCCAGGGATTGGTGGAACAAAACGCACTTGCATCAGATGATGTGGCTTTCCGCACCAAACGTATTCTGGATGCTCTCGTCAAGTCTTTGGTTGGAAAAGGCCGGTTAGAATCTGAAGCGGACGAAAAAGCGCGGTTGGCTTTGGGTGCCATGGAATTAACGGTAAAGGAAGACGGCAAGAGCGAATATCTCCTGTTTTTGGGACAACGCGAACTATCCGGTATAGCCGACATCATCCACGGAAAGTGGGATTCCATCACTGCATCCGATACCGCACCTACTGAGGGGAAAAAACCGGGTAAGGCCAAGAAGCAGGCTGCCCAGAGTGCTGATCCCGAATTAAAGAAAGCCCTCGATAAAGTTTTCAACGGTGGCAAGGCTCTTGATGTGGCGCTTTTCGGACGCATGCTTGCTGACATGCCCGAGAAGAACCAGAACGCTGCCTGCCAGGTTGCCCACGCCATTTCGACCCATTCGGTAGAGCGCGAATTCGACTTTTATACCGCTGTGGACGACCGCAAGCCCGAAGATAGCGCCGGTGCCGACATGATGGGAACAGTTGAGTTCAATTCAGCCTGTTTCTACCGTTACGCTGTGGTGGATTGGGAAAAACTGGTTGCGAATCTACAGGATGACCGGGAGCTGGCGGCCAAGGGTCTGCGGGCTTTTCTGGAAGGTTTTGTGGTTTCCGAACCCACTGGCAAGCAGAACACCTTCGCAGCCCATAATCCTCCGGAGTTTGTGTTAGTTACTGTGCGACGCAATGCTGCACCACGCAATCTGGCCAATGCCTTTGAAACGCCAATCCGGGTAAAAAAGGATGAGTCCTTGACCAGAAAGTCGGCGGAAGAGCTTGCCAGGAAGGCTCAGACGCTGCAAGTCGCATTTGGTGGTGAGGAACAAACATTTGTTCTCAATCTCATTGAGGCCAAGCTGAATGGATTGGGAACGACCTTGCCAGCGCTGAAGGATCTTCTCGACAAGGCCCTAGTGGCCGCACAGGAGTAACCCATGCCCACATTGTTACTTCGCTTGGCGGGACCCATGCAGTCGTGGGGCACCACCAGTCGTTTTGACCAACGCGATACCGGCAAGGAGCCCAGCAAATCCGGAGTCATCGGCCTGCTGGCTGCTGCGTTGGGAATTGATCGAGAGAATTGGACGGATCTGGAGCCGCTTACTCGTCTAACGATGGGTGTCCGTCATGACCGGCCAGGGGTGCCCAAACGTGATTATCAGACTGCGGGCTGCGCTGCAGCAGACACCATCATTAAGGCGGACGGAAAACAGGCCAAGGATGGAGGTGTGGTCTCACAGCGCTTTTACCTCGCAGATGCTTGTTTTCTGGTGGGTCTTGAAGGCAAAGATGTCGCCTTGCTTGAAAAGATCCACACTGCCCTGCAAAACCCTTTCTGGACACTTGCTTTAGGGCGCAAATCCTATGTGCCATCCGAATCGGTCTGGCTGGCTGACGGGCTACAGGATGCTCCGCTGATGGACGTTATGGCCCGCTGGCCTTGGATCGGAAACCAAAGGAAATGGGAAGAGTATCCCGAGAAGCTCCTGGTTTCCTATGAGTCTGCGGATGGTTCCGGCGTGCTCAAGATGGATCAGCCGCTGTCGTCGTTTGCCGAACGGCGCTTCGGGTCGCGTTTCGTGCGTTCGGAATGGATTCCGTTTCCGCAGGAGGTGCCCAATGTACCTGCATAGGATTCATATTGATCCACGTTGCCGGGAAGCCCGCCGCGACCTGTCCGATCCCTACCAACTCCATTCCACTCTCTGTCGGGCGTTCAGCACACCAGACAGGAAATGCCCGGAGGGTGAATTTTTGTGGAGGCATGAACCGGAGACGGATTCGGATGGATGTCCGCGCATTCTCGTGCAAAGCCGGACTATCCCTGATTGGACAGGCATTGGCGTGAAGGGATGGTTGGCAAATGCTGATTCGGCTATTGATCTGAAGGAACGACTAAAGCTCGATTCGCTCAAGGGTGGGAAGCGCTTTCGTTTCAGACTACGTGCTAACCCGTGTGTTTCCCGCAATGGCAAGCGGCAAGGGTTGCTGCAACTGGAGGAACAGGAAGCATGGGTGAAGCGGAAAGGAGAAATGCATGGTTTCTCGTTGCCGCAACTGGCGTCTTTTGATTTTTCAGAACCGTCGCAAGAACGGTTTGATGTGCGGGTTTCGCAGGAACAGATGCTCGGTGGTAAGCAGCACTCTGGCAACGGAATTCGTATTTTTTCTGTGTTGTACGACGGAATGCTTATTGTCACTGAACCGGACAAATTCAGGGATGCGCTGCAAAACGGGATCGGGCATGGTAAGGTCATGGGGCTTGGCCTACTATCGTTGGCGCCGATAGCATGATAAATAGGAGAACTCGATGGGCAATCCAATACTTCCCCCATTAAAGCCGATCCCGATCAAGGACCGTATTTCGGTGATCTATATCGAAAAGGGAAATCTCGATGTCATCGACGGTGCTTTTGTTGTGGTCGATGTAACTGGCGTACGTACCCACATTCCTATCGGTACGGTGGCGTGCCTGATGCTGGAACCGGGCACCCGAGTCTCCCATTCCGCCGTGGTTCTTTCGGCGCGGGTCGGATGTCTGCTGGTCTGGATCGGCGAGGCCGGGGTACGGTTGTATGCTGCCGGGCAGCCGGGTGGGGCACGCTCGGATCGGCTGTTGTATCAAGCCAAACTGGCGTTGGATGATTCAGCAAGATTGAAGGTAGTACGCAAGATGTATGCGCTCCGCTTTAAGGAAGAACCTCCCGAGCGGCGAAGCGTCGAACAGTTACGTGGCATAGAGGGGGTCCGGGTGCGCAAGATGTATGAACTGCTTGGCAGGCAGTACGGAGTGGAATGGAAACATCGCAACTATGACCACACGGAATGGGAGAGTGGCGATGTACCCAACCGTTGCCTCTCATCGGCGACTGCCTGTATCTATGGTATTTGCGAAGCTGCCATCCTGGCGGCGGGGTATGCCCCGGCGGTCGGTTTTATCCACACCGGCAAGCCGCAGTCGTTTGTCTACGACATTGCCGACATCTTCAAGTTTGATACGGTCGTGCCGGTGGCCTTCCGCATTGCCGGCAAGAATCCCCGCAATCCGGAGCGTGAGGTGCGCTTGGCCTGCCGGGACGCCTTTCGTCAAAGCCATCTGTTGGATAAGATCATCCCCACCATTGAAGAGGTTCTGGCGGCAGGAGAGATGGAACGACCGAAGGCGCATGAAGAGGCGGTCGAAATTGCCATACCCAATAAGGAGGGGCTTGGTGATGCTGGTTATCGTGGTTGAAAATGTTCCGCCGCGTTTGCGGGGAAGACTCGGCCTCTGGCTGGTTGAGGTGCGGGCCGGGGTTTATGTGGGTGATGTTACCCGAAGAGTGCGGGAGATGATCTGGAATAATCTTGAAGATGGCTTGGATGAAGGAAATGCTGTCATGGCCTGGACTTCGAACAACGAATCCGGTTTTGACTTTCTCACGCTCGGGACGAACCGGCGGATACCGGTTGAGATGGATGGTATAAAACTGGTATCATTCTTCCCGGAAGAGGGGAAAAATCCGGAAGAATACCCATTTTGAGAGCTTGAAAATCGGTAGAATTTTTGATGGTGAATTTGCTTAATGATTTTAAGGAAGTAGAGGAAGTATGTTCCCCGCAAGCGCGGGGATGAACCGGCACGAACGGCACCCGGCACGATGTGACCCCCATGTTCCCCGCAAGCGCGGGGATGAACCGCAAATGGCCGACATCTTCGGCAACAGCGCCGAATGTTCCCCGCAAGCGCGGGGATGAACCGCCCCCGAGCTGATCAGCTTCATGCTCGGCATCATGTTCCCCGCAAGCGCGGGGATGAACCGGACAACGTCGGCGCCTGGTCCGGAAATGGTAAATGTTCCCCGCAAGCGCGGGGATGAACCGGCCGCACTTGCTCACTCTTCCTCCTCGTCCGGATGTTCCCCGCAAGCGCGGGGATGAACCGGTACACGTGCCAGATATCACCGGCACGGCTGGATGTTCCCCGCAAGCGCGGGGATGAACCGAGTATGTAGTCATCTAATCTTATTTTGTAAAATGTTCCCCGCAAGCGCGGGGATGAACCGGTGAGGAGGTTCAAAATATACAGGTTGTGGAATGTTCCCCGCAAGCGCGGGGATGAACCGATGAAATGGTTACATAGAACAAATTCAGGACATGTTCCCCGCAAGCGCGGGGATGAACCGCGCTTCGACCCGGGCGCGATCATCTGCGGTGGATGTTCCCCGCAAGCGCGGGGATGAACCGTCGGCCAGGCCTTCGAGCTGACGGCCCGGCAGATGTTCCCCGCAAGCGCGGGGATGAACCGGGGCTCCGGATCGTGTCCGGACGCTCGTATGGATGTTCCCCGCAAGCGCGGGGATGAACCGAGACCAGCGTCCGGACAGACTTCAACACCTTGATGTTCCCCGCAAGCGCGGGGATGAACCGCATGCGGTAGTAGTGGCGCAGGTTCGGCATTAATGTTCCCCGCAAGCGCGGGGATGAACCGTTGGCGGAGCTGGCGATCGTGATCGTATCCCCATGTTCCCCGCAAGCGCGGGGATGAACCGCCCCACAACGTTGAACAGCTGTCACAGATTTTATGTTCCCCGCAAGCGCGGGGATGAACCGTCGTTTGCATTGGCGACACTGTTGATCTGCACATGTTCCCCGCAAGCGCGGGGATGAACCGGCCGGCATTGTTACCGCAGCCACCGCGACCGCATGTTCCCCGCAAGCGCGGGGATGAACCGGCCAGTTACTGCACCGGTGAGGTCTGCCGAGTATGTTCCCCGCAAGCGCGGGGATGAACCGTCGAGGTTCTTGGCGTCAAACTCGGCATTGACATGTTCCCCGCAAGCGCGGGGATGAACCGCAGCGGGGCCCGAAACCGTATAGACGGTATGAATGTTCCCCGCAAGCGCGGGGATGAACCGCTATGCCTATACCACCGAGAAGTAAAACTGCTATGTTCCCCGCAAGCGCGGGGATGAACCGCGCATCCGCTGGCAGCGGGTGAACGGCATCCTATGTTCCCCGCAAGCGCGGGGATGAACCGATGGTAGTGGTTCTGCTGTTTTCACTCCTGCTATGTTCCCCGCAAGCGCGGGGATGAACCGCCGCAACGCCACCCTTCCACAGATGCGCCAACATGTTCCCCGCAAGCGCGGGGATGAACCGCTATAGCATGGTTCTTGCCTATTGAATTCATGATGTTCCCCGCAAGCGCGGGGATGAACCGGCAACGAAAAAACTTTCTCCGGACATTCTCCGATGTTCCCCGCAAGCGCGGGGATGAACCGACCAGCAGCGGTGCGAAACAAGGGGATGACAAATGTTCCCCGCAAGCGCGGGGATGAACCGCTGATCAACGGCCGCCGCATGATCAAGCGCTTATGTTCCCCGCAAGCGCGGGGATGAACCGGCGCTTTTCGTCGGTGACCGCCGTGCCGGTGGAATGTTCCCCGCAAGCGCGGGGATGAACCGATGCTGTTGACTGATGTCAGAGCATTCCAGTCATGTTCCCCGCAAGCGCGGGGATGAACCGTACCATGGTGGTCTTATTGCTGACGCTGACCGATGTTCCCCGCAAGCGCGGGGATGAACCGTGTCATGCTCATACTTCACTTCCTTCTCTTGCATGTTCCCCGCAAGCGCGGGGATGAACCGAGCGGTTGAATTTTATCAGGGAGATTATGTCCATGTTCCCCGCAAGCGCGGGGATGAACCGCTGTCCGGCTGTCAAAAAATCAGCCGGACAGAATGTTCCCCGCAAGCGCGGGGATGAACCGAGCAGCTGGTCCAGGCGCGCAGCAACAATATCATGTTCCCCGCAAGCGCGGGGATGAACCGCCCTGCTCCCGCAGCTTGACCAGACCCATCAGATGTTCCCCGCAAGCGCGGGGATGAACCGACGCACCTGGACGCCTCCGCCCGCAGCTCCGCATGTTCCCCGCAAGCGCGGGGATGAACCGTGCTGCAGGCTAGAATGAAAGAAGGCCGTGACATGTTCCCCGCAAGCGCGGGGATGAACCGATCATAGCCGTGGGCGCCGACGGCGTCTGGGTATGTTCCCCGCAAGCGCGGGGATGAACCGAAAAAACTCCAGCTCGTGCCAGAACGTGGCTTATGTTCCCCGCAAGCGCGGGGATGAACCGGGCTCTGCCCGAAGACATCCATGGTCGAGCAGATGTTCCCCGCAAGCGCGGGGATGAACCGCGTCATTGATTACTTCGGCTGGAAATCGTTGCATGTTCCCCGCAAGCGCGGGGATGAACCGCTCGTTGGCGATCCTGTCAACGATACCCTGGTATGTTCCCCGCAAGCGCGGGGATGAACCGTTAGTTCCAACCTTCAGAACATGTTTTGCACCATGTTCCCCGCAAGCGCGGGGATGAACCGACGCTTAAACCTCTGGCGACGAAACAGATAGGATGTTCCCCGCAAGCGCGGGGATGAACCGCCCTCAAATGTTGTTTCAAGCCGCGTTTCACGATGTTCCCCGCAAGCGCGGGGATGAACCGTTGGAATCCACGCGCTTTCAGACACAAGAACAATGTTCCCCGCAAGCGCGGGGATGAACCGAGTTTTTTCATATTGTGTCTCCTTCACTTAACATGTTCCCCGCAAGCGCGGGGATGAACCGATAAATGAACACAGCGACCCGTAGGAATTGAAATGTTCCCCGCAAGCGCGGGGATGAACCGCTCGCCACCATCAACGGCTGGCTCAACATGTTATGTTCCCCGCAAGCGCGGGGATGAACCGATGCCATGCAGAGGCATGGTTGAGGCTTTTAGATGTTCCCCGCAAGCGCGGGGATGAACCGCTGCGCCAGCAGGTGATCGGGGTGCGGGTAACATGTTCCCCGCAAGCGCGGGGATGAACCGGGGCTCCGGATCGTGTCCGGACGCTCGTATGGATGTTCCCCGCAAGCGCGGGGATGAACCGGACCCACCGACTTCAACGACCTGCACTGTCTGATGTTCCCCGCAAGCGCGGGGATGAACCGATCAGGCAGCCGACCTGCACCGTCCAGGGGAGATGTTCCCCGCAAGCGCGGGGATGAACCGTCGTCATGGCCAGCAACAGCCTCTTCATGATCATGTTCCCCGCAAGCGCGGGGATGAACCGGCACCATGTTTGACCACCAGGAACATGTTCTCATGTTCCCCGCAAGCGCGGGGATGAACCGGTATTGAAATATAACACCGCAAAACGGCTCTTATGTTCCCCGCAAGCGCGGGGATGAACCGATGGACGGGTCAAACGCCAGCCGTTAGAATCTATGTTCCCCGCAAGCGCGGGGATGAACCGGCCAGGTCATTAAGAGCGAGGCTTGTAGCAAGATGTTCCCCGCAAGCGCGGGGATGAACCGTTGCCCCGGCAACGTCGGCCCAGGTGCGGCCGATGTTCCCCGCAAGCGCGGGGATGAACCGATCTGTGACGTCAATATCGGATGCCGTCGAGCATGTTCCCCGCAAGCGCGGGGATGAACCGGCACCAGCGACTACCTGACCCGCAAACAGGTCATGTTCCCCGCAAGCGCGGGGATGAACCGACAATGCCGCCATATTGACAAATTCGTTTGTCATGTTCCCCGCAAGCGCGGGGATGAACCGTTGTCGAGCGCGTCATGATCCTCTCTGAATCCATGTTCCCCGCAAGCGCGGGGATGAACCGGGTGGCCTGCATCTCGCCGATGTTGCCTTCCTATGTTCCCCGCAAGCGCGGGGATGAACCGATCTTGGCAGGGATACCAACATAGCAGAGTCCATGTTCCCCGCAAGCGCGGGGATGAACCGCGCCGGAGGAAACGGGGCCGCCGAGGGCGCGGATGTTCCCCGCAAGCGCGGGGATGAACCGGGACTGAGCCAGGAGGGGAAGTGGAAATAGACATGTTCCCCGCAAGCGCGGGGATGAACCGGCGAGGGTGCCGCCGATCTGGATGCCTTTGGCATGTTCCCCGCAAGCGCGGGGATGAACCGCGGGACGTTGAACTCCAGCCCGGCCGGCAGGCATGTTCCCCGCAAGCGCGGGGATGAACCGGGTGGCCTGCATCTCGCCGATGTTGCCTTCCTATGTTCCCCGCAAGCGCGGGGATGAACCGGAGTTTTGCAGCCGCTGCACCGCCATGCCGGTATGTTCCCCGCAAGCGCGGGGATGAACCGTCATGGACACGGTGGACACCGTGGACACTTTTATGTTCCCCGCAAGCGCGGGGATGAACCGGGGGGTTGTTCGATAACCTCCCGCCCCTGGAGATGTTCCCCGCAAGCGCGGGGATGAACCGCTCTTTGCCGTTGGGTTTGAGTTTTACCGATCATGTTCCCCGCAAGCGCGGGGATGAACCGATGGCCCCTTCGGCCTGCGGCCGGTACCGCGCATGTTCCCCGCAAGCGCGGGGATGAACCGCTGGCGGCGATGATCGCCCCGACGAGCTCAAAATGTTCCCCGCAAGCGCGGGGATGAACCGTGTTGAATGGCACGGCAGGGGCCCAGCCCTTAATGTTCCCCGCAAGCGCGGGGATGAACCGATGGAGCTGGATATCGACTCTGCGGAATTGCTATGTTCCCCGCAAGCGCGGGGATGAACCGCCGGACAGAGCAGTTAAATCAACGATATTGTTATGTTCCCCGCAAGCGCGGGGATGAACCCAGCGGCGGAATCTGCGGAGAGGTGAGATAACATATGTTCCCCGCAAGCGCGGGGATGAACCGGGTGCGAAGTCAACCACACAAGGCCCATCATTATGTTCCCCGCAAGCGCGGGGATGAACCGCTTGCAGCAACGATGGGATCATCGCCCTGGAAATGTTCCCCGCAAGCGCGGGGATGAACCGGCTCTTCAACAGGTGTCTGGAATTCATTCATAATGTTCCCCGCAAGCGCGGGGATGAACCGGATGATCCGTGCGTCCGCAAGTTCCTGAAGAGATGTTCCCCGCAAGCGCGGGGATGAACCGATGTCCGCAATAGTGTCTTCATAGGTGAGGCGATGTTCCCCGCAAGCGCGGGGATGAACCGAAATCGGATAGAATGGCTAAGAAATCGGTTGAATGTTCCCCGCAAGCGCGGGGATGAACCGACGCTGGTGGAAGGTTGCACAAAGGTAAGCCCATGTTCCCCGCAAGCGCGGGGATGAACCGCTATCCGGCATTATTGTGGACGCACTTGAGTAATGTTCCCCGCAAGCGCGGGGATGAACCGGGTGAGGAGTGAGGTTTTACCCCTTTACTCCTATGTTCCCCGCAAGCGCGGGGATGAACCGGCCGCAAGTGATAAACTGGTTTGTAGAACTCGATGTTCCCCGCAAGCGCGGGGATGAACCGTCGCTGGCCTGGCTTAAAAACAAGAAGAGTGTATGTTCCCCGCAAGCGCGGGGATGAACCGGTGGTAGACGCCGGTGGAGCAGGCGATCAGCCATGTTCCCCGCAAGCGCGGGGATGAACCGCGTGCATCAGTATTGCCAAAGAGCTTTTTATAATGTTCCCCGCAAGCGCGGGGATGAACCGAAAACAGAGGTGGAAGCGGCGGATGTCCTGATATGTTCCCCGCAAGCGCGGGGATGAACCGGGCGCGCCGCTTACTGCTGCTGAATATGACCAATGTTCCCCGCAAGCGCGGGGATGAACCGATGCTCCATGAGAAAGGAGATGGTGTGTCGTTATGTTCCCCGCAAGCGCGGGGATGAACCGATGGCATCGTTAGTTATGCAGAGCATTGTGATATGTTCCCCGCAAGCGCGGGGATGAACCGGCGGAATGAAATATGGCCCCGGCAAAATTGATATGTTCCCCGCAAGCGCGGGGATGAACCGTTGTAGGGGAGGCCGTGGTGTTTCAGGATCGAATGTTCCCCGCAAGCGCGGGGATGAACCGAAAGTGTAACAATTTTTGCGGCAGTTTCAGCAATGTTCCCCGCAAGCGCGGGGATGAACCGAACGCCAGCACAGACCAGAAAACACACCGTAAATGTTCCCCGCAAGCGCGGGGATGAACCGAGGGAATCAAGGAAGCGACTGACGAAGCCCGAATGTTCCCCGCAAGCGCGGGGATGAACCGATCCGGCAGCTATCCACTACATTCAGTCTGGTATGTTCCCCGCAAGCGCGGGGATGAACCGGACGGCAGCGGCACCAGGAGACGCGCAGAACTATGTTCCCCGCAAGCGCGGGGATGAACCGTTTAAGGATGGCTTTTATCAGGTGGTGATGGCATGTTCCCCGCAAGCGCGGGGATGAACCGGCAGTAGTGGGTTTGCGGAGCGATGAATCATTATGTTCCCCGCAAGCGCGGGGATGAACCGGACGGCGTCATCGTCGAGCGCGATCTGCAGGAATGTTCCCCGCAAGCGCGGGGATGAACCGATTCCACTATATTGGCCTCAAGGGTTGAGACCATGTTCCCCGCAAGCGCGGGGATGAACCGACAAGGAAATTGCAATCAATGCTGCTGCTCTCATGTTCCCCGCAAGCGCGGGGATGAACCGATAGACTTTGCCCTATCCTGGCTGCCTGAAGAATGTTCCCCGCAAGCGCGGGGATGAACCCCAGGAGCATGAGGCTGGCCTGTCCGGGGGAGAATGTTCCCCGCAAGCGCGGGGATGAACCGTTGTCGATGTTCTCGGTTCTGTCGGCCAATCGATGTTCCCCGCAAGCGCGGGGATGAACCGAACATTGTCTCGGCCCTGGTCGAGAGTGGCGCATGTTCCCCGCAAGCGCGGGGATGAACCGGGTATGCCATGTGCACGGAGAGTTCTGGCGTTATGTTCCCCGCAAGCGCGGGGATGAACCGCTACGAACCATTGAGACAAGAGGCGAAGAACTATGTTCCCCGCAAGCGCGGGGATGAACCGGGCGATGAAATAAGGGTACATAAGTTGCCGATATGTTCCCCGCAAGCGCGGGGATGAACCGATATCCTTCAGCTGGATAGCCAGCGCACCGGTATGTTCCCCGCAAGCGCGGGGATGAACCGGTAATGGCGGGTATGACTTCGTCAAGGATGGCATGTTCCCCGCAAGCGCGGGGATGAACCGTTCGGGCGGAAGTTCGGAACAAAAGTTGAGGAATGTTCCCCGCAAGCGCGGGGATGAACCGTAATGGGGAACGTCTGGCAGACTATCGCCAGCATGTTCCCCGCAAGCGCGGGGATGAACCGCACGCGAGGTCAGGGCTATGAAAACGATTCACATGTTCCCCGCAAGCGCGGGGATGAACCGGCCAACCCGCTGCTCGACCTGACCGTGATTGCATGTTCCCCGCAAGCGCGGGGATGAACCGTGCCGGCCGAGGTGATCAGCGCCTGGAAAAGTATGTTCCCCGCAAGCGCGGGGATGAACCGATTCACAGGCTTGCCCTCTGACATGGGCAGGGATGTTCCCCGCAAGCGCGGGGATGAACCGCTGGGCGGACAGGAACTGGCGGCTGGTGACATATGTTCCCCGCAAGCGCGGGGATGAACCGGAGGCTATGGCGCGTATCCTCGGGCTCGACAAATGTTCCCCGCAAGCGCGGGGATGAACCGCCAAAAAATGTAATACTATATTGGGCGTTGGTATGTTCCCCGCAAGCGCGGGGATGAACCGATGGAGGAGGTCGGCGCCAAACTGCGCCAGAGATGTTCCCCGCAAGCGCGGGGATGAACCGAGATGCTGAGCGGTGGATCCAGCAACAAGGAAATGTTCCCCGCAAGCGCGGGGATGAACCGGTGCAGCAGTGGCTGTCACATCACAACATGAGATGTTCCCCGCAAGCGCGGGGATGAACCGGTGACCTGGTGATATCTGTTGGCGGGGTATTGATGTTCCCCGCAAGCGCGGGGATGAACCGGCTGTTTTAACCGCAGCTTTAACCCTCTTTGAATGTTCCCCGCAAGCGCGGGGATGAACCGTTCGACGCCAAGATCGGCGAGGCGTTTCTGGCATGTTCCCCGCAAGCGCGGGGATGAACCGGTGGCAAAAATGAACATACCTGATAATACTAAATGTTCCCCGCAAGCGCGGGGATGAACCGAGGCTTTCGACCGCACCGCAATCGGCGGCATGATGTTCACCGCAAGCGCGGGGATGAACCGATGCTACAGCCGCATACGAGCGCATGAATGCGATGTTCCCCGCAAGCGCGGGGATGAACCGAAGAGTCCCGCCGTGTTGCCGCTCGTGCTGATATGTTCCCCGCAAGCGCGGGGATGAACCGGCCGCCGATGGTGCCGCCGAAACCGGGGGTAAATGTTCCCCGCAAGCGCGGGGATGAACCGATCGAGATCGCAAAAGACAGTGGTTTTCTGGTATGTTCCCCGCAAGCGCGGGGATGAACCGGGCTTTGCGGAATTTAAAAGGGGGAACGTTATATGTTCCCCGCAAGCGCGGGGATGAACCGAAACAAAAACTTACAGAGGTGTCATGGTCGGCATGTTCCCCGCAAGCGCGGGGATGAACCGCTGGAGCTGGCCAACCCCGAGGCACCGGTCAAATGTTCCCCGCAAGCGCGGGGATGAACCGTCCACCGGCCTGAAGCGCGAACTCCGTGAATCATGTTCCCCGCAAGCGCGGGGATGAATTGAAAATACGTCAGTACCGGAGTCGAATAAACCCATGTTCCACGCATGAGCAAGGATACAACCAACCAACGACAAATCCCCCCCCGACCCCCCTTTCGTAAAGGGGGGGGTGATAGATAGTCATCTATGAAGAAAAAAAGGTTCAGGTGATGATGTATGTTTCTAAGTCCCCCCTTACAAAAGGGGGATTCAGGGGGATTTTCCTTATCTCGTCAGCTGTCAGCCATTCAGTAATACACATGCGGAAACCCACTGCGATGGGCATAGACGTGATTAACCTCCACGCCCCTTTACACCCATCTCCCACTCATGTATCATCACTTCCGTGAAACGTATTCTATCCCTCTACATAATTCGCGAAATTTCTTCGCTTTTCCTGCTGGGTATTGTCATTTTTACACTGGTCCTCCTGATGGGTCGCCTGATTACGCTGACAGACCTTGTCGTGTCGCGCGGCGTACCGCTGGCTGATGTCAGCAGGATGATACTGTATCTTATCCCGTCATTTCTGGTTTTCACGATTCCCATGGCTTTTTTGCTGGCAGTCCTGCTGGCGTTCGGCAGATTTTCGGCAGATAACGAAATTGTTGTCATCAAGGCCAGCGGGGTAAGCCTTTTCCAGATTATGCCTCCGGTGATCTTCTGCGCATTGGTTGCCGTTCTTCTTGCGCTGGGAGCCAGTACAATCGGCGTGCCATGGGGCAACAGTTCTTTCAGGGAACTCAGTTTCCAGGTATTGAAGGACAATATTACCGCCACCATCCGTGAAAAAGTATTCTGGGATGATATTCCTGGTGTCGTCATGTATACAGATCAGTATGATGAACAGGGCCGCCAGTTAAAAGGGGTCGTTATTCACGATGGCCGTAACCCGGTCCGCCCCATGACGATATTTGCACGGGACGGAGTCGTTACGAGTGCTGCCGGCAGTCAATCGCTGCTTCTTTCCCTGCATGATGGCTCCATACATATTGCCGGCGCCGGTGGCCTCTACCGGTTGGTCCATTTCGGCGAATACAGCATGACGGTGGGAGAAAAGGGAAGTGGTACAAAAATATCGCGGAATGAGCCGGACCTGTGGCTGTCCGAACTCCAAAGCCGGATTGATAATCCCGGCACGTCTGTCAAGGATCGCCTGAAAATGCAGGCAGAATTTCACAGCCGCTTTACCTTTCCATTCGCCTCACTTGTTTTCGCAGTCCTTGCGGTCCCTCTGGGGATTCAGAATCGACGCTCGGGAAAGTCAGGTGGTTTCACGTTCAGTATCGGTATTATTCTTACCTATTATGTGCTGATGTCGGTTGCAAGGCTGCTGGCGGAGAGGGGCCCCATTCCCCCCGTCGCTGCTCTCTGGATTCCAAACCTGGTTTTTTTTGCAGCGGGAGTGGTGCTGTTGCGAATGGCATCACAGGAGAAGAGTATCGACCTTTTCCCGCTGAAAAATGTTCTCCGTTATTTCCGGAAGGCCGCCTGATATGGGTATTATCAACGGCTATATTGCCCGAACCTGGTTACGCCTGCTTATGCTCTGCCTGAGCGGATTTGTCGGGGTATACCTTGTCATTGATCTGATTGAGAAGGTCCCGCGCTTTCTGCGGGCCGGAGGGGCTGCTGGCGATATCCTGCAGTACTTTATCTGGAAAGTTCCTGAAATGATCAGTCGCACCGCCACGTTCTCGATTCTTATGGCTACGTTGCTGACGCTCGGGCTGCTGTCTCGCGACAGTGAAATTATTGCCCTGCGCAGTTGCGGAATCAGCCTGCTGAGGATTTCCCTGCCGATGCTGGCCCTTGGATTTGCGGCCAGCATCCTGCTGCTGGTCAACGCCGAACTGGTTTTGCCGTATAGTTATGCCCGCACTGAGCTGATTGACCGGGTCAAGATCAAGAAGAAAGGTGATCGTGTAGCATTCAAACGCAACAATATCTGGTTCCGCTCCAATTCGATGATCCTGCAGGCGCGCCTGTTTGAGCCAAAAACGCAGACGCTGAGTGGGGTCGTTGTCTGGAATGTGGACGGCTCCATGAATCCGGTCAGCAGGATTGATGCCGAAACCGCACTCTTCCGGAATGGGCAGTGGCAGCTGAAATCTACATCCACACGAAACTTCGAGACTCCGGCAGGGTACGCTCCGCAGGTTGCACAATCAATGCCGCTCGATCTCAACCTAAAGGTCGAGGATCTGCGGGTTCTGGCTAGCGATGCAGATAACATGAGTATCCGCACGCTGAACGAGTATGCGGAAAACCTGAGGCGCGGCGGCTATCAGGCCTATCGCTACCTGACGCTGATGCATACCAAGATCGCCTCACCTTTTGCGGCCCTGATCATGGTGCTGCTCGGAATTCCTTTTGCCCTGCGTAACAGCCGCTCCGGAGGCATCGCCATGGGCATAGGCACCAGCATCGGGATCGGTTTTGCGTATTTCGTTGTCAACGCGGTACTGCTTTCATACGGCCGGAGCGGCGTTTTGACTCCTGTTGTCGCCGCCTGGGGAGCCAATGTCCTTTTTATGCTGGGTGGAATCTGGCTGTCGATGAAGGTCAAAGGGTAGGTCTGATCTCCATCTCATTAATCGGAGGAGCCAAAATGCTGCTGACATTCGTACGAACACTCGTATTTGTATTCTTCTCGTGTCTTGTCTGCGGGGCATCTGCCGCTGAACGCCCGAAAAGGGTACAGAGCAAGACCGCTCCGGTACCTGCTCCGGCAGCTGTTCCGGCAGCTGTTCCGGTCACGATTCTCAGTATCATCCCTGTCCAGGCCGAACCGGGTGCACAGGTGATGCTGTCCGGAAACGGCTTCGGGGAAACCGCATCTGTTTTTCTGGGGAACGTTGAAATTACTGCCCGCATCAGCGGAGCCAGACAGGCTGAATTTAATGTCCCCCCTCAGCTGGAGGCCGGTCTGTATGCCCTTTACCTGAAACGCTCCGACGGTACGACCGGAAGAACCTATAATTTCACGGTCCTTCCGCTGCGTCCCGTTCTCAGTTCTCTGCAGCCGCCCATGATCAGCTCCTGTGCCGAAGGCAGGGAGCGCGAGGTAATTGCACGCGGCAGTAATTTTGGCGGTACATCGATGCTCTTTTTTGATGGCGCTGCGCTGACAAGCACACTCCTTTCGCCGGAGTCGCTCTCCTTCACTGTCCCGACCGTACCGGGCGGACTTCACCAGGTGCAGGTGAAGAACGCCCCTGAAAACAGTTCGGTGCAGCTGAATCTGGCTGTCGAAACCAGGCCGGAAATCGGGCAGGTGACGGTGGGAAGCGAGCACGTTAACTTCTACGAGCTGATTATCAGCGGCAGGAACTTCAACCAAAATTCATCTCTGTATGTGGATGGAATTCAGGTCGGCGGGCGCGGCGGTCAGGAAATGGCCGAACGGGAAAAACTGATCTATGTCGACTGCACAAAATTGATCTACCAGCGGCATCCCTATTCTCCGGTCAATAAGGATTTCCGTCTGCAGATAGTCAACCCCGGTGCTGAAGGCAGTCAGATCATTACCGTAACTGCTCCCTGACTTCGACGTATTCCGGCAGGGCACCACCGGGTTTCCGTACTGAACTCATTATGATGCAACTAAAGGACATCATGTTTATGCAGGCAAGAAGCAGATTTCATTCAATTTATATCCTCTGGCTGATTATTGTTGTTTTTTCGGCCATAACCCGGACAATCCTGCTGGTGATATCGCTTCCCCAGCTGGAACTGAATCCGCTGCTGCTGGTAAAAATATATGCGGTCGGGTTCTTCTTTGATTGTGTGACCTTTTCATACTTCGCCATCCCGTTGGTGCTGGTTGCAGTCATTCTGCCCGACAGGGTGTTCAACAGTTCATTTTTCAAGACGTGCGCCTATGCGGTCGGATTTGCGCTGACCTACCTGATGCTGTTTGACGTGGTCGCCGAATACACGTTCTTTGATGAATTTGCCACCCGCTTCAATTTTATCGCGGTCGATTATCTGATTTATACCACCGAAGTTGTTCGCAATATCAGGGAGTCTTATCCGGTTAATGCGATCCTCGGGGTGCTGCTGCTACTGAATATCCTTGCCTTTCTCCCGGTAAAAAAACAGCTGTCCCGATCATTCTCCCACATATCAGGCATCGGCAGTCGCCTGAAGTACGGCGCAGCGTTTCTCGTCCTGCCGGTGCTCTCTTTTGTGGCAGTAGAGCTGTCTTTGTCGCAAATATCCCCGAACAATTATGCGAACGAGTTATGCGGAAACGGCATCTATTGTCTCTTTTCGGCTTTCAGAACTAACGAGTTGGATTTCAACAAGTTTTACGTCACCAAGGATGATAAAGAGGTGCTTGCCCATCTGAGAGGGTTGCTGCAGGAAAAGCACGGCCGCTTTGCCAGCAAGGACGGTACTTCCGTTTCCCGGATCATACAGCCGCCTGGTGCGGAAAAACGCTTGAACATAGTACTGGTGGTCGAAGAAAGCCTGAGTGCGGATTTCCTGACATCATTCGGAAACGATAAGGGTATAACTCCGAATCTGGACAAACTGGCCAAAGAATCGCTCTTTTTCACCCATCTGTATGCAACCGGTACCCGGACCGTACGCGGACTGGAGGCGCTTACCCTCTCCATGCCGCCGTTGCCGGGAACTTCAATAGTGAAACGACCTAAAAATGAAAACTTTGTTTCATGGGGTTCGGTCATGAAGGAGAAAGGGTACGATAACAAGTTTATTTATGCCGGCCATGGGTACTTTGACAATATGAACTATTTTTACGCAACCAATGGTTTCACTACAGTTGACAGGACCAACTTCTCGAAAGACGAAATAACGTTTACCAATGCCTGGGGAGTGTGCGACGAAGACCTGTTTTTGAAGGTGATAAAGGAGGCGGACCTTTCCCACGGCAATAAAAAACCGTTTTTCAGCGTCGTGATGACCACATCGAATCACCGACCCTATACATACCCGGACGGCAAGATCGATATACCGTCAAAATCCGGTCGCAGCGGCGGAGTCAAATACGCCGATTACGCGGTTGGCAGGTTGCTGGCCGAAGCAAAAAAGAAGCCCTGGTTCAAGGACACCATTTTTGTCATTGTGGCCGACCACTGTGCCGGCAGTGCGGCGAAGCTGGCGTTGCCGGTTAAAAACTATGAAATTCCGCTCTTCATCTATGCCCCGGCAATCATCAAGCCGCAGGTCGTTGACCGGATGATGAGCCAGATCGACGTGGCGCCGACCGTGCTCGGGCTGCTTAATTTCAGATACACGAGCGCGTTCATCGGCAAGGATATCATGACCGCCGATGCATGGAGCGAGCGGGCGTTTATATCGACCTATCAAAAACTGGGGTACATAAGTGACGACCAGCTGCTGGTTCTCGGCCCGAAGAGAGAAGCCGACTACTTCAGCTTTGTCAGGAAGGATGGAGCAACAACGGTGTTAAAGCCGCAGGAAGATCTGCTGAAGGACGCGTTGGGATATATTCAGGGCACCAATTATATCTACAAGAACAGGCTGAATCGGCTGAATAACTGAGCGTCAGCGCCTGCCCCACAGCGTCAGTAGTGCCGGCAGGAAGGCCAGGAAGACCGCTACACTGGCGATCATCCCGAGTGACATGACCGCGCCGATACTGAAAACCCCCTGATGGTGGGCCACCATCAGGGCGCCGAAGCTGAAAAGAATCGTCAGGGCATTCAGAAACACGCCAATTCCGGCGCTGCGCGTTGCAACCTGGCCCGGGGTCTCGCTCCCCTGGCGATAACGGTTTATGATATAGATCGCTGAGTCGATCCCGACCCCCAGAATCAGCGGCAACACGATGATGTTGGCCGAGTTGAAACTTACCCCTATCAGCCGCATTCCCCCGATCATCAGCAGCAGGCCGGCCGCCAGCGGCAGCGTGCCGAGCAGGGCGTAGCGAATGCTTCTGAAATTGATCAGGAGGATCGCGGCGATGCCGATAAAGGCGTAGATGAAAGCCTTTAGATAAGAGTCTCTCAGTACGGTGAGAGATTCAAGGACCATGACCGGTTCTCCGGTGGCGTTTGGAACGACACTCTTGACCTGGGCGACAAACTCCTGCAGTGGCTCCCGCTCAAAAATTTCCTTCCTGGCCGCAACCTGCAGCAGCAGTTTACCGTTTTTCCCCACGAACCGCTGCATCAGCTCCGGAGGTACATCGGCATCGCTGACCGGGACAGCATTCAGGCTCTCCTTCATCATCATCAGCTTGTCGGGGAGTTCGGCGAACATGCCTCCCTGAAACTCCCGTAGCATACCCAGGGCATTCCTGTCCTTCTCTTTTTCCAGTGTTGCGAAGAAGGCATCCAGTGTCGCCAGAAAGGCCACGACCGGCCTGGCCTGTGCCGCTTTATCCTCCTTCTCCAGAGCCGTAGCCAGTTTTTCCACCCGGTCGCGAAAATTTTCAAAGACCGCCGGCAGCGCCATTACCTGCAGATTTTCCTCGTAGGGTACCGGTTTGACTTCCGCCATGACAGCTCTCACTGCGGCAATTTCCGCCAGTTTTTCTCTTTGCTGTTCCGGAACGAAGGAGAGCGTGCTGACGACATGGTCTACGGCCGGCAGTTTTTCAAGACGTTCCGTCAGGCTCCGGGTTTCAGCCTTGTCCCTGGCGGTTACAACAGCAAAATAGCCGGAATTTTCCTTGCTGCGCATCAGTTTGTAGGCGTATTCAACCGACTGGAGCCCTTTAGCCTGCAGATTCATCAGGTTGTAGTCAAAGCGCATCGTCAGGGCAGGGTAGAGGCAGACTGCCGACAGGGCCAGGGTCGCGGCGATGACCGTCCGGGGATAGGCGAAGATTGTTCTGAAAAGCGGCTGTTCGGAGAGATGCGTCCGGTGAACGGCACCTGAAGGAGAGGCTGGTTTTCTGAAGCGCTCCAGCAGGACCAGCATGGCCGGCAGGACGGTAAAGGTTGCCAGAACGCAGATAATGACGCCGCCTGCTGCAATGATGCCCAGTTCGGCGATGCCTTTGAAGTCGGTGAAGGCAAAGGTGGCAAAGGCCATGGCAACCGTGGCGGCAGCCATGATTATTGAGCGGATGTTGGTTGTCAGGCCGATTTCGATAGCCGCCTGGCCGGGGGTGCCGTTTTTGAGCTCTTCCTGATAGCGGAGCACTACCTGGATACCGTATTCGATCCCCAGGCCGATCAGCATGATGGCGAACACCATGGAGAGGATGTTGAGGTGCCCGACGGCCAGAGTGGCAAAACCGAAGGAGAGGCAGATGCCGACGATAAGAGAAACCATGGCGGCAATCACGTTCAGCAGGCCGCGGAAGGCGAACAGCAGCAGAATCACCGTCAGGGCCAGGGAGAGAATGGTGGCTATTTTCAGGTCGTCCTGACTGGTGGCCATCTCTTCGTATTCCAGGACCGGTACGCCGGTCAGGCCGCCCCGGACCCCTTTGAACTCGGGTCTCTTGAGGATATCGTCCAGGGCGGTGCGGGCAGCCAGGATCGATTTCTCCGCGGCGACGAAGCTCCCTTCCTCCTTGACCGGCAGCATGGTGATGACCTGCTGCTTGCCGGCGCTCTCCAGCATGGAAGGTTTGGCGTTTTCGCCACCACCCTTGAGGAACGAGTCCATCGTCATGGTGCTGCCGGTGCCGCCGAAGGCCCTGAACCCCTTGTCCAGCGTCGTCAGCATGAAGGTCAGGCTTTCCAGGGCAGCGGGATCCCCTGATTCCAGATAGACGTCGATCTGGCCGGTCAGGCAGGTGAAGAGGGTCTGCACCGATGGGGCGGCGGCCAGTTCCTTTAGCACAGGAGCGGCCCTGGTCAGTGTGGCGCGGAGCTGCCTGATGTCGTCCAGCGGCATGAACAGCAGGCCGTTTGTACGGAAAAACGGGAGTCCGCCAGGATAGAATACTTCGCGGAATACACCCGTGTCACTGTTCAGCCTTGCATGGAGCGCATCTGCGGCACGGATGGACTTTTCGGCATCATCCGACTCGACCACCGCCACAATCTCTTCCTGATCGCCGAACTCGGCGCGGTATGCCCGGTAATCGACCTGAAAGGGGGCGTTCCTCGGCATCAGGTCATCACGGCCGGTCAGGAACGTCATGTTTTTGACCGTGTATAAAACGGAAACGGAGGAAAACAGCAGTGCCAGGACAAGAATCAGGCGCGGGTATCTAGATATGAAAGAGAACAGTCGGCTATGAGTGCGGGACACGGTGACTCCTTGGCTGGATAAGACAGTTCTGCGATGTGTGCATCAATTCCCGTACCTGTCTGATTATATGTACCTTTCTGAATAGCACCGCAGGCAGTTAAAAGTCAATCTGATGCGGGATTTCTGTTTATCTGCTGAGACGGTGCATTTCGCAGCATAATAACCGAAATGTATTGCCGCGTAATCAAAAAGTGTGATACATTCAACAGTTCGTGAACCGCAGAGCTCACCATGGCCTGTGGTTTTTTATTTCTTCGCAAGGAGCACCGCCAGCATGATTGCAGCATCCAATATCACCCTTTCCTACGGCAAACGAGTTCTCTTCAAGGACGTCAATATCAAGTTCACCCCCGGCAACTGCTACGGGTTGATCGGTGCAAACGGCGCGGGAAAATCGACCTTTCTCAAGATTCTTGCCGGTGAGCTGGATGCCGACAAGGGAGAAGTTGTCGTAGGCCCCCGGGAACGGATCGCCGTACTCCGCCAGGACCAGTTCGCCTTTGACGAGGAAACTGTTTTCAACACGGTTGTTATGGGACACAAACGGCTGTACGATGTCATGACCGCACGTGAGGCAATTTATGCCAAGGCCGAATTCAGTGAAGAAGATGGGGTGCGTTCCGCCGAGCTTGAGAGTGAATTTGCCGAAATGAACGGGTATGAAGTCGAATCAGAGGCTGCCGTGCTGCTGAACGGACTCGGAATACCTGAAGAGTTGCGGTCAAAGCAGATGAAGGAGCTTGAGGCGGGTGACAAGGTTCGCGTTCTGCTGGCCCAGGCCTTGTTCGGCAATCCGGATGTTCTTCTTCTGGACGAGCCGACCAACAATCTTGACTTGAAGTCAATTAAGTGGCTGGAAGAATTCCTGTTCCGGTTTCCCAATACGGTTATTGTGGTATCTCATGACCGTCACTTCCTGAATCAGGTCTGTACGCATACCGCCGATATCGATTTCGGCCGGATTCAGATTTATGTCGGCAACTACGATTTCTGGTATCACGCCAGCCAGTTAAACTTAAAGCAGAAGCAGAACGAAAACCGCAAAGTGTCTGAAAGAGCTGATGAACTTAAAGCTTTTATCCAGCGCTTTAGTTCCAATGCATCGAAGGCCAAACAGGCAACTTCGCGCAGGAAGCTGCTTGATAAACTTACCCTGGAGGACATGCCGACCTCTTCCAGAAAATATCCGCACGTGGTGTTCAAGCCGGAACGCCCCTGCGGCGATATCATCCTGGAAATCCAGGGACTGACAAAAGAGATTGACGGTTTCAAGGTATTGAATAATTTTGACCTGATCGTGCGCAAGGACGATAAAATTGCTTTTGTCGGAGGCAACACCCTTGCCCGAACGACACTTTTCCAGATCCTGGCGGGTGAACTGGAACCGGACAGCGGCAGCTTCCGCTGGGGCATTACCATCAGCAGCGCTTATTTTCCCAAGGAAAACAGCCAGTATTTCGAACGCGAGATGACTCTGATTGAGTGGTTGGGGCAGTACTCACCTCCCACCGAAGGTGAAACCTTTGCGCGCGGCTTCCTTGGCCGGATGCTTTTCTCGGGCGAAGAAGCCATGAAAAAAACTACTGTCCTCTCCGGCGGCGAGAAAGTGCGCTGCATGTTGTCGCGCATGATGCTGACCGGCGCCAATGTAATTGTCCTTGATGAACCGACCAACCACCTGGATCTGGAATCTATCACAGCTCTTAATGACGGGTTGATCGCATTCAGCGAAGTAGTCCTGTTTGCCTCCCATGACCATGAATTTGTCTCAACAGTAGCCAACCGGATTGTCGAGATCACTCCTGGTGGGGTTATTGACCGTACCATGGGTTTTGAAGAGTATCTGGAGAGCGAGGAGGTCTCGCGGGAGCGTGATGAGTTTTACCATGGTCATGCCGATTTAAGTCTGTAGCTGGTTTCTGCCGTTGTCCACATGATATGAGGCGCGTCCGCGAGGAGCGCCTTTTTTTTGTGGTTTTTCCAGGTAAAAGGTGTATTATAAAACACAGTGCTACTCTTAATGAAGGTTCATAACCGGAGGATATTAAAGTGATTAAATTGTTCAGAACTGCTTGTGCAATCGGAAGTTTAGTTTTGTTTATGATATTTTGTTATATATCCGACTCGATCGCAGCGGACCCCGGAATAGTCAAGATCGGGCTCAATTATCCGGAGACCGGTCCGTACGCAAAACAGGGCCTGGACCAGAAACGTGCCGCCGAACTTGCCGTTGAGGAGATAAACGCTTCGGGAGGCATCCTGGGGAAAAAAGTCCAGCTGGTGCTGCGCGATACCAAGTCCAATCCCAAAATCGCCAAGGGAAATGCCGTCGAACTGTATGATACCGAAGGAGTACCGATGATTCTGGGGGGCTCCTCAAGTGCTGTTGCCATTGCAACAGGCGAAGTGGCGCTGCAGAAAGACCGGCTGTTTTTTGCCACGCTCTCCTATTCTACCGAAACAACCGGTGAATACGGTCACAGCCATATCTTCCGTGAATGCTTCGATGCCTATTTTGCGGGTAAAGTCATGGCCGATTACCTCAACAAAAACTTCAAAGGTCAAAAATACTTTTACATAACGGCCAATTATACCTGGGGATGGACAACCGAGTCGGTACTGCGCTCTTTTACCAATACCAAGGACACAGTGAAATACCCGGAAATCCTGACCGAGCTGGGTGCCAAGGATTTCAAGGCTGCTCTGCTCGAAGCCAAGGCAAGCGGTGCAGAAGTTCTCGTGCTGTCGCTGTTCGGGCGCGATATGGAAATAGCCGTCAAACAGGCTGACGAAATGGGGCTCAAAAACAGGATGCAGATTATCGTCCCGCAGATGAACGAGGATATGGCCCAGGGTGCCGGCCCTGAGGCTATGGAAGGAATTATCGGGGCAACCCCGTGGATGTGGAGCGTGCCGTTCAAATACAATTATCCCCGCGGTATTGCATTCGTCAAGAAATTCGAAGAACGCTTCAACCGCTATCCGACGACGTCCGGTGCCTCGGCCTATGTGATTCTGTATGAATATAAAGCGGCGGTTGAGCAGGCGAAATCATTCAACACCAAAGCGGTCATAACGGCACTGGAGGGACGGAAGTATACCGGCCTGAAAGATGAACAGTACTGGCGTAAATTCGACCATCAGTCGGTCCAGACGGTGTATGCGGTCAGGGTCAAACCGGCTGCCGAGGTGAAGAAGAGCAAACATCAGATGGACTATTTCGATATAATCGCCACGATGAAAGGTGATGACGCCGCAGTCGACTTCAAGGAGTGGAGCGAGATTCGCGAGATGGTGAATATGAAGCCGGAGCTGGAGGAGTACGGCAGCCCGAAATAATTTGTCCATAGCAGGGGACCGTTGTTCTGTTTATCGTTGCCCGACCGGCCGCAGAAATGGTAATGTATTTACAACACCTCGTCCGAAAGGCAGGATAAGTGCGGTGACGAATTTATTTTCTGCGAAATACCGCAGAAAACAATTTCTAACTTACTAAAACCACAGGGATTACCCCCTGTGGTTTTTTATGCAGCGGAGATGCCATGGTTTCCCCCTCAACGCTCACCGTTACCTGGTTGAAGCCCGATATCGAAGAGGAACGCTGGGAATATTTCAATCATCCGGCCAAGCAGGAGTGGTACCGGTCACATGCCGTCACGTGGGAGCAGATACTCTCCCGGTTTGACGGCGGGGCACTCGTTTCCTATCCACGCTCTGCAACGATCGAGGAGATTCCGGTTGCACTTTCGTATCACCGTTATGAGGATTACCAGACCTACCTTGCACGGGCGAAGCGGGGCTACCGGAAAAACTATTCGCGGATGGAGGATTCTCTGCAGAGCGACGGAACCTTGGCTCTCAAAGCACCGATAATCCTCAGCAGCGGCGGAGAAGGGGTACTCTTCTCCGGGTACAGGCGTCTCTGCCTCGGTTGGAATTACGGCATGATCCCATACGTCTGGCTGGTCCATCTCGGGTAAGCTGCAGAGCGCACCCATATATCACGTTTACAATCTTTACATCAGGAGTTTTACGGAATGGTTCAGTTGTCAAGCATATCCAAACAGCACGGTTCGCAGATCCTGTTCCGGGACGCATCCTGTCAGATCCTGCCCGGGACACACACCGGTCTGGTCGGTCCAAACGGTGCCGGAAAAACGACTGTTTTTCGGATCATAGCCGGACAGGAGGAGCCGGATTCGGGTGAAGTCATCCTTCCCAAAAAAACGACTATCGGCTATTTTTCCCAGGATGTCGGTGATATGTCCGGCCGCTCCGCACTTGAAGAGGTTATGGCCACCTGCGGTTCCACCGTGCGGCTGGCAGCCGAGATGAAGGAGATGGAAGCGGCCATGTGCGAGCCGCAGTCCGATGATGAGATGGCTGCCCTTCTTGAGCGCTATGGTACGGCGGTTGAAGAGTTCGAACATATGGAGGGGTATGATCTTGATTCACGAGCACAGGCAGTTCTGACCGGGCTCGGCATCGGTCCCGACCGCTACAATCACCCGGTTGAATCGTTCAGCGGCGGCTGGAAGATGCGCATCGCCCTTGCCAGTATCCTGACCCTCAAGCCTGACGTGCTGCTGCTCGATGAACCGACCAACCACCTGGATGTGGAATCGATTATCTGGCTGGAGGAGTGGCTCGCCAATGAATTTAACGGCGCACTCCTGATGACCAGCCACGATCGCGACTTCATGAACCGGGTTGTAACCAGAGTCATTGAGGTTGCCAATACTACCGTAACGACCTATGGTGGAAATTATGATTTCTATGAGCGCGAGCGGGATATTCGCCTTGAGCAGCTGATCGCCTCCCACAAACGCCAACAGGATATGCTGGCCAAGGAAGAGGAGTTTATCGCCCGGTTTGCCGCCCGCGCCTCCCATGCTGCCCAGGTCCAGTCACGGGTCAAAAAGCTGGAGAAGATCGAGCGGATCGAGATTCCTGCGGAGGAACGAACGGTGCGTTTCGGTTTTGCCGATCCTCCCCGCAGCGGCGATGATGTCGCCGCCTTTGAAGGCCTGGGCAAGGTCTGGATGACGCCGGACGGTCAGGAGCGGCCGGTTTTCCATGGTGTTACCGGCATGGTGAAGCGCCTCAACAAGATCGCCGTTGTCGGCGTGAATGGCGCCGGCAAATCGACCTTCCTCAAGATCCTGGCGGGTCAGACCGTGCCGACGGCCGGAAACATGACGGTCGGCGCCAACGTGGAGATCGGCTACTTCAGTCAGCACGCCATGGAACTGCTTGATCCCAGGAAGACCATCTTTGAAACCATGCAGGATTATATGCCGCTCGCCACCATCGGCATGATCCGTAACCTGCTCGGTGCCTTCCTCTTTTCCGGAGACACGGTGGACAAGCGTATCGAAAACCTTTCCGGCGGCGAGAAGAGCAGGGTGGTGCTGGCAACTATTCTGGCACGTCCGGTCAATTTCCTGATCCTTGACGAACCGACCAACCATCTAGATATCCGCTCCCGCGAGATGCTGCTGGAAACGCTTAAAAACTTCGGCGGGACGATCGTTCTGGTCAGCCATGACCGGCATTTCCTGCGATTGCTGGTTGACCGGGTTTTTGAGGTTGATCACGGCGAGATGCGGGTGTATGAAGGCAGCTACGATTATTACCTTTCTAAGAGCCATCATACGTGAGGTGCAGGCAGATTCTGCGATAGTTGATTCCAAACCTAAGTTTATTACAAGGAGACATGAACATGGCCAAGCCGAATTATTCATTCGAAAAACGCAAGAAAGAACTGGAGCGCCAGAAGAAGAAGGATGAAAAAAAAGCACGCAAGGGCGAACAGAATGCTGACGGCACCGAAGCAACTGAAGGCGCTGAAGAGACAGAAGCAGCTGCCGTGGAGGCATGAATTGCTTCGTCCGGGAAGGTGTGAGTGGACAATTCTGGTTAGCTGCGTGCTAGGGTTTGGCAATGAGTAACTCAGTTCCGACTGCGCTGCAATCATTCCCGATTCTTATCGTTGATGACAACCGTCTCCAGCGTAGTGTACTCGAAGCAAACCTCAAAAGAAACCGGGCTTCACAGCAGAAATTTGTTTGATAAAGCCGTTAATAACCTTCGTCTGGATCGCGAAGAGGGTGGCAACACGATTAATGGGGTACAGATGGGATAGTATTTGAAACCGCAGAGCAGGAATGCCCAAATATTTCAGTGATGATACAGCTGCGCCCTTCCTCTCTTCAAGGAAGGGCGCCTTTTTATTCCTGAACGGGTGTTGTTGTGTTCGGCTGGTCTCCCGCCGGCTTGGAATTTCTTTTGCGCCGTCGCGGCTTCTTTTTAGCGCCCTCTTCAGTCGGAGGAGCAATAGCTGCCGGCTTGGCAGCGACTGTGGTTGTCTTTTTATGCGGGCTCGCCGCAGGCCTTCTGTTCTTATCGCTTCCCCGGCCGGCACCCGGTTTGTCCCGCTTTAGGTCCTGGACCCGTTTTGGCCGAGCAGTCCGCACATAATCGAGCACGTACAGCTCGTCATCGGCCCATTCGGTCGGAATCTTAGCCTTGATATACTCTTCTATGGCCTCCAGAAAGAAGGCGCCATCCTCATCAGCCAGAGAAATGGCCTTCCCTTCGGCGCCGGCACGGGCGGTACGGCCAATGCGGTGAACATAATCCTCGCAATCCTGCGGCAGATCATAATTAATCACGTGAGACACACCATCGATGTGCAGGCCCCGTGATGCGACGTCGGTTGCAATCAAAATCGGAAGAGTGCCGTCCTTGAAATCGTCAAGAATTTTCATCCGCTTGCGCTGCTCGACATCTCCGGAAATCACCTTGCAAGGAAAGCCGTTGGCATTAAGAAGATTGTGCAGATGTTCGGCTTCGCGTTTGGTGTTGATGAATATCATCGTGCGTGCCATGCCGTCGCGCCGCAAAAGCCCCAGCAAAAGGGAAAACTTCTCTTTGCGGGAGCAGTGAAACAGGAGCTGCTCCACCCGTTCTGCTGTCATGGATTCCGGTGTGACCGATACCTTGGTCGGCGAGTTCATGAACTCGTAGGCCAGTTCCATGACCCTGGGGTTGAGGGTCGCCGAAAACATCATGTTCTGACGCTTTTCAAACGGCGGCAGTTTGCGGAGGATAAAGCGCAGGTCGGCAATGAAGCCGAGATCGAACATCCGGTCGGCTTCATCGATGACCAGTACTTCGATGTCCTTCAAGCTGTAGATTTTCTGCTTGAGATAATCGATCAGGCGCCCTGGAGTGCCGACAATTACATCGGCGCCGTCCAGCAGGGCGTTTTTCTGCTTCATGTAATCGACACCGCCATAAATCGCCTGGACGACGAAGCCGCAGTGGACTCCCAGCTGTTTGGCATCCGTTTCAATCTGGACAACCAGTTCGCGGGTGGGTGCCAGAATCAACGCACGTGGTCTGCCGACAGGTTTGTCCGCGAGCAGCCGGGTGAAAAGTGAAATCAGAAAGGCGGCTGTTTTGCCGGTTCCCGTCTGTGCCTGGCCGGCAATGTCGGTGCCTGTCAGGGTAATGGGAAGGGTCTGTTCCTGGATGGGGGTACAGGTGGTAAAACCGGTCTCGGCAATTCCTCGAAGTACCAGTTCCGGAATCGGAAGTTCATCAAATCGCATATTTTTTCCTTTGACGCTCATCTCTTGACAAGCTTCCTCTACCATATACCGTGCCGCCTCGTCTGGCAATCGAAAGATTATGGTCACCGCCCCTCAAAATGCCATAAATCCTGACCAAAAATGCTTTGACAAACCGGAAGCCGTTCCATTACTATGCATCGAATTTCTCAAAGGAAGTCATCAAATGCAGGCTGCGCTCAACATAATCGGTGAAGATCTCAAGCTGGTCGAACAACAGTTCCGTAAAGATTTGCAGTCAGATGTACCTCTGATTCGCAAGGTCGGAGAATATGTCCTCTCCAGTGGCGGCAAGCGTGTCCGTCCGGCCCTGCTGCTGCTAGCCGCCCGTTTGAGCGGCTATGCCGGTGACAAGGCCGTCCCGCTGGCGAGTGTAGTGGAGTTCATTCACACGGCCACCCTGCTGCACGATGACGTCGTTGACAGCGCTACGCTGCGGCGAGGCATCGCTTCGGCCAACAGCCTGTGGGGAAACGAAGCATCAGTGCTGGTAGGTGATTTTCTGTTTTCAAAGTCATTTTTGCTCATGGTAAATGTCGGCAGCATGGATATTCTTCGTGTCCTCTCCGATGCCACGACAGTGATCGCAGAGGGAGAGGTCATGCAGCTCCTCTGCACCGGTGAACTCGACCTGACTGAAGAACGGTACATCAGCGTTGTCCGCGCCAAAACCGCCATTTTGATGTCTGCCGCCTGCGAAGCCGGAGCGATTCTCGGCGCGGTACCACAGGGACATCAACAGGCTTTGGCCGATTTCGGGATGGACCTCGGCATCGCGTTCCAGCTGATGGACGATATTCTTGACTATGTTGCCACCGAGGAAGAATTCGGCAAGAGCATCGGCCATGATCTTGAAGAGGGCAAGATTACGCTGCCGCTGATCCATACGCTCCGCTTCTGCAGCGATTCAGAAAGGGCATTGATTGCTGCCGTTGTTGAACAGGATGAAATGTCGCTGGATGACTTTCGGGCTGTATCCGGACTGGTCAGCCAGTACGGCGGTATTACCTACACCATCGAGAAAGCCCGCTTTTACATAGATCGCTGCAAGGGCCATCTGCTCCAGTTCGCTGCGTCACCCGTTCGCGAAGCTCTGCTCAGTCTGTCCGAATATGTGGTGACGCGCAGCAGGTAAGTCAGTTCCCAGGCCGTTCCCTTTTTCCAGTCGCGCAATTAAACATATCCCGGAGGTTTCATGCATCGGATCGTTTTCCTTTTCACAGCGTGCCTGTTTCTGACGTTTACAGCCTGCACCAAGGCGGAATCACCAAAAAAAAGTGCTGTTGCGGCTGAAAAGAATCCTGCTCCAAATGTAACCGTCACATCGCTGGCAGATGGGAGCACCCTGAAATTATCAGATCTGAAAGGCAAAGTGGTACTGCTGAATTTCTGGGCGACCTGGTGCCCCCCCTGCCGCGAGGAGATCCCCTCCATGATGAAACTGAACAGCCTCATGGCCGGCAAACCGTTTCAGATGGTGGCGATTTCAATCGATGAAGGGGGGAGGAAGGATATTGAATCATTTTTTAAAGAGTCAGGTTTTTCCCTTCCGACATACCTTGATGAAAGCGGCTCTTCAACAAAAGCCTATGGAATTACCGGGGTCCCGGAATCGTTTATCATAGATAAAAAGGGAGTCCTGGTCAAAAAAATCATCGGCGGATTAGCCTGGGATTCTCCCGAAACGGTTTCGTTTCTGGAAGGGTTGATGAAGCAGGGAGCCCCATGATCAGTCAGGAGGTAACCTATATCGGGGCCTTCGTTGCTGGTCTCCTGTCATTTCTGTCGCCGTGCGTGCTCCCGCTGATACCATCCTATGTCACGTACATCACCGGCATTTCCTTTGCCGACCTGCAGGCGGAACACCCTTCGCATGTCATCCGTCAAAAAACAATTCTCCATACAGCCTTTTTTATCTGCGGCTTTACAGCCGTCTTCGTCCTGCTGGGAGCCTCCGCAACGTATATCGGATCGTTTCTGAGCGATAATGCTTTTGTCATCAGAAAAGTGGGTGGCGTTCTTTTGGTGATACTCGGCATACACGTGACCGGCCTCATCCCTCTCCGATTTCTCTTGGGCGAGAAAAGAATTTCGATTAAACATAAACCAGCGGGGTATGCCGGGAGTTTTCTGGTCGGCATTGCGTTTGCCGCCGGCTGGACCCCCTGTATCGGGCCGATACTTGCCGGCATATTGGCCGTGGCTGCAACCGAGGAGAGTGTGTATCACGGGATTTTACTGCTGTTACTCTACTCTCTGGGATTGGGTGTGCCGTTCCTGATTTCTGCTCTTGCCATGCATCGCTTTCTGGCTCTGTTCAACCGTTTTAAAAAATACATCCGCGTCTTTGAAATTATTACCGGAATTTTCCTGATGGTGGTCGGTGTGCTGATCTACACCAACTGGCTTTCACGCCTTTCAGGGTATATGAATTTTCTTTATACATGGTTCGAGTGAAGGCGCATCGTTCCCCCCATTCCATCCAGCTGACCGTTTCGCAACTTGTCGTGACGGAGGCGTTTTACGCCGGCATACTTGAACTGCCGGTACGGCGCTCCTTTACATCGAAAGGTGCCCCCGATCATCTGGTCATTGACATGGACGGCATGGCGATCATTTTTGTGGAGGAGGCCGATGTAATCAAAGCCCATCCAGTGCTGGAGCCTCGTTTCAGCATGTTCCCTCGCGGCATCGGCGTAACGCTCCATTTTGAAGTCACCGAAATAGAGGATATTCGAGATGCAATTATGGAAGAGGGACTTGAGGTGCTCTACCCGCTTGATATCAAGCCGTACGGTGTCAAAGAGATGTGGTGCTTCGATCCCGATGGCTATTTGATAGTCCTTGATGAACTGTCGCCGGTGCAAAATAAGGTTGGGCAATAAGCCCGGCCTTTTATTTTATCGCACGCCTGGCAGGATAAACCGTGTAAACGAATCTATTTTCTGATAGCCAGACAATCCGACCGCGTGGTGTCACCATTATGCGCAAATATCTCGTATTTATCCTGCTGGCATTTGCTTCATCACTCTCGGTCCTGCTTATAGACATCGTATCGCCTCCCTTTATCCATAACGTAGACCTTAAAATGACAGACCTGCGTCTGCTCTTGAGGGGTCCAATCAAACCGCCAGACTCGGTAGTTATCGTGGCCATTGATAACAAAAGTGTCAAAGAGATGGGGCGCTGGCCCTGGTCACGTGAAATTATCGGCGATCTGATCAAGGGAATGGCTGAGTATGGTGTGAAAGTTACCGCGCTCGATGTTGTTTTTTCCGAGGTACAAAACCGTGCCTCGGACAGTGCGCTTGCCGAGAGTATTGCACTGTCCGGCAATGTTATTGCGGGCCATTTTTTCAGAAATGAAATGCATCCCGTTGATCCCGAGGTACTGGCGCAGATCCAATCATCTAAAATCCGTGAACTTCAGATCGATTCAGGCGTTACATCAGTTCCTCTCATCGAGTATGCCAATCTGGACGCCAACATTGCCGACGTAGTTGAGGGCGCGATCGGTTATGGTTTTTTCAACGTTATTTCGGATACCGACGGACTGTTCAGGCAGTTGCCGCTGCTCATGCTGTACAAGGGGGATGTATACCCGTCGCTGGTTCTGCACGCGCTGGAGCAGTACAGTCGCGAAGCTGCCCATGTCAGTATCGGGAGGGGCGGGGTACGCGCAATCAAGTTGGGAACTTACACGATTCCGTCCAATCATGAGGGTGAACTTTCGGTCAATTATTACGGCCCAGGCGGCAGCATCACAACCTATTCGGCGGTTGATGTCATCAAAAGGCGGCTTCCGCCCGATGCGCTGCAGGGGAAACTGGCATTCGCCGGTTTCACCGAAATGGGCATTTATGACGTTCGACCGACCCCTTTCGACTCCGTCTTTCCCGGCGTCGAGATTCACGCTACCGCGGCCGCCAACGCGCTTGAACAGCGCTTCATAATCCGTAACAGCAGCACCATTCTCATGGAGAGAGTCTTGCTGTTCCTGCTGCCGCTCACCTTGGCGCTGCTTCTCGGTCTGGCTCCAAGCGCCACAATCGGTTTTTCGGCCGGAAGTGGATTGAGCGCCTTTTACCTTGTCGTCAACTATCTTCTGTTCAGCAGATATCATCTTGACCTGTCTCTGCTTTCCCTGCTGATGGCCCTCGGGTTGACGACGGTCGGTTCCGAAATCTACCGGAGCCTTGTCGTGGACCGTAAGGGGCGCTACATGAAGAAGGCCTTCAGTAATTACGTTTCCGCAGATCTGGTGGCCCGGATCATGAAGAACCCGGACAGTCTCAAGCTGGGCGGAGAAAAGAGGGAAATCAGCATCCTGTTTTCCGATATTCGCGGCTTCACATCGCTGTCCGAAAAGCTGTCACCGGAAGATTTGGTGCAGGTGCTGAACGAATATCTAAACCCGATGACCCAGATCGTTATGGAGGAAAAGGGTACGCTCGACAAGTATATCGGGGATGCGGTCATGGCCCTGTACAACGCACCGCTCGATGTTACCGATCACGCCGTACACGCCTGCCGTACCGCAATGAAGATGATGGAAAAGCTGGCCGAACTTAACCGCTCATTTGCCGAACGGGGCCTCCAGACCCTCGATATCGGCATCGGGATCAACACCGGCGACGCCGTCGTCGGCAACATGGGTGCCTCCATGCGCTTTGACTACACCGCCATCGGAGACAACGTCAACCTGGCCTCCCGCCTGGAAGGGCTTAACAAGATGTACGGCACGCATATCATCGTCAGCGAATCGACAAAATTGCTGGCAGGGAGTGAGTTCCCTTTCCGGGAGATCGATCTGGTGGCAGTAAAGGGTAAGCATCAGCCGGTGCCGATTTATGAATTGATGATTTATGATGACAGTGAGATGCGAGGCTCGTTCGATGAGGGACTCAGGCTGTACCGGAACAGGGAGTTTGCTGCTGCAGTGCGGATATTCGATGCTCTTTGCACCCAAAAGCATGATCATGTTTCAGCCCTCTACGCTGAGCGCTGCCGGGAGTTTATCGCCTCTCCTCCACCTGAAGAATGGTACGGTGTTTTTATGGCGAAAACGAAGTGATTTTTATATATTGCCAATTTCGTATAGCCAAGAAAATTTCAAAAGCGTTTCTCGGCATGTAGGTAGAGAGTCAGAATCGTATCAAATAAGGAAGGGCTCTTGCCGGGCTGAAAGGGCCATTTGTTCATCAATTGAAATGGTTCAATATTCGAGTATACTTACATAATATGCTTTGACGCATGCTGTATTGCAAGTTATTTTTAAACGCTGTTCTTTATTTATCCATAGTACGCCGAATTCTCGTGAGGAGGTATCGGGTTATGAAAAACAAATGTGTGCTGCTGGTTGCCATCACCCTGTTTTATTTGACGTTTACTGCAGTAGCTTTTTCTGAAGAAGCGCTCTTCGTTCAGCCGTACCGGGTCAAAATCTATGCGAAACCGTCTATTGCCGCTGAAGTTCTCGGTTCGGTGGATTCCGGTTTTCAGTTTGTCCCTGCCGGCAGGGAGGGGAGTTGGGTGAAGCTCGGTTTTAAGGGCAAGCAGGGCTTTCTTCCCGCCGTTCAGACCGCCAGGACTCCGCCACTTGGAAAAAGCGTCTCTCAAGCTGCCGAGACGTCCCCCAAGCTTGGCGCCAGAGCGAGAACTTCGTCTTCATCCGCCGTGGTCGCCGGAATGAAGGGTCTTACCTACGAAGACCGGGCCAGGGTGACAAAGGGTGAACGGAGTGATTTCGAGGCTCTGGAGAAAGTTGAGGCGCTGAAGATAACACCAGATGAGCTCAAGGTATTTCAGCTGGAAGGGGGTAAACGATGAAAATATGGAGTCTGTTTTTCTCAATTGCGCTTCTTTTCGCCTTTCAACCGCTCATCCTTCACGCTGCTGAGGATAAGAAATCTGACTGGAGGGCCCGTTCTTCGGTTATAGACCGCGACAGCTATGCAGAAACCGACACGGATGAGGAGCTTACCTTCGGCAGGGAGATTGCTGCCCGTTTGCTCGGCCAGTACAAGTTGTCGGGCAATGAAGAGCTTCAAAGGTATGTCAACCTTGTCGGCACTACATTGACCAGGAATTGCAACAGGCCCGAACTTGATTTCCATTTTATTGTTATCGAGAGCGGTGAAATCAACGCCTATTCAACTCCGGGAGGATATGTCTTCGTCACGACGGCGGTCCTCGATAAAATGGAAAATGAGGCGGAACTGGCGGGAGTTCTTGCCCATGAAATTGCTCACGTAACCGAGCGACATATTGTCAAGGAGCTCAGTCTGAAGGGGGCGGAAAAGTCGGCGGTGTCGTCGATTGCCGCACTGATTGGCGGGGCTTCAAAATCGGCCGGGATTGCATTCTCACAAGCGGTTGACAAAGCGGTGGACCTGATTTTGCGGGACGGCTACAAGAAAGAGGATGAGATGCAGGCCGACGCAGATGCCGTACTGCTTTGTGCCTTCTCCGGGTACGATCCTTCCGGACTTGTTACGTTTCTGGATAAGGTCGGCAAAATCAAGAGCGGGGTCGGAAAAACCTATCCTGTGTATGACGTGCGGCTTGATACTCTCCAACGGGCGATGTCTGACGAAGGGATCGCAGGAATGAAGCTGGCCCTGAACACGGAACGATTCATGAAAGCTGTGAAGGCAGATAATAGTGTTAATCCATTACATATGATCCGTAAAGTGATCCCGGGAGGAACCAATGATTAGAAGATATCTTCAGGGCGCTGCCATACTTGCTTTATTCTCGTACCCTGCGACTTCCGGAGCCGATGAGTTTCATTACAATAATATACTGATCGGTGACCGGGCATCCGGCATGGGCGGCGCGTACACTGCCGTATCAGACGATCCGGGAGGGATGTATTACAACCCGGCAGGGATCGCCTATTCTACCGGAAAGAACCTCTCCGCCAGCGTCAACGCCTATAGTGTGTCAAACAGGACGTACAAAGGAGTTATCAATGGCCAGGATTGGACCAGAACCTCCTCAACGCTGCTGCCGAACTTCTTCGGCATCATTCAGCCGGTCGGAAAAATTAAACTTGGATTTTCGTACGCAGTCCCTGACAGCAATCAGGAGGATCAGGATCAGAGATTTGATTTTTCCGGAGCAGGGAATTCAACTGTTATCAATTTCAATAATAAAAACGACACAAATCTATTTGGCCCTTCAGCTGCTCTCCAGGTGAGCGATTCACTGTCATTCGGCGCAACACTCTATGTTCATAAGCGTAATACGGAAGCGATACTAAACGCCTCTAACGTAAATGCGGCAGGAGTAATTGATCAGTGGTCGAACGGCTACGTGGAAAGTGACGAATGGGGTCTTAAACCGGTTGTCGGAGTCATGTGGGCGCCGATGGACAAACTTTCATTGGGCCTGACACTTTCAAAAACAGTTGTGCTCACTTCCGAAATATTACAACAAACTACATCTTATGAAGCAGCAACGCCTTCGACTTCAAGAACGTATGTTGAATATGATTTCAAGCGGAAATACCCTTATCAGGTCACCGCAGGAGTTGCATTCTTTCCGGACAGCTCGCTGCTGATTTCCGGAGATCTGAGTTATTATTCAGCCTTTGACTATACCTGGGTAGACGGCTTGAATAAACGTGAAGCGGTTATAAACGGGGCGCTGGGTGCAGAGTATTATGTCAACAAAAACTGGGCGATTCGCGGCGGTCTGTTCACTGACTTTGCAAATACTCCAAAAGTTGTGGAAGGAGGCATAGACCAGAAAGAACATATCGACATGTATGGCGGAAGTCTTACCGTAAGCCATTTTACAAAAAATACGTCGATTTCGTGCGGTGGAAGTTACAAATTCGGCAGCGGCAAGTCGCAGGTTCTTGGCGGAAACAACGCCATTCAGGACGCAAACTCAAATAGCTGGACAATATTCGTATCATCCTCCTATTCGTATTGATCAAACTGGCTGTGCAGAGGGGGAGCCGTCTCTAGCCGGCTTCCCCTTCAAGCTCGCTACGCAGCATAATTGTCGCCGACTGGCACATGGTTTCTATCCTGTCTATTATCGTGTTTGCATTCTGAAGTTCCTCCCCATTCCTCAACAATTTTTCAAAACTGTGACACTGGTCTGCCAGAAGTTGCGCGCCAAGCATGGCGCTGGACGTTTTGAGACTGTGTGCTGCTCTGATTAACTCATCCGTATTGTTTTGTTTGAGGCTGTTTCGCATCGTTATGATTAATTGCGGAGAATCGGTTTCATACACCGATATAACTTTTGCCAGAATATCAGGGGTTCCCGGTCTCCTCAGTTCTTTTATTGCATCCAGCGGTGCTCGATCGAGAAGCGGCATGGAACCGGAGTGTGTCTCTAAAGGAATGGCGGTTAAAGTTTTTTCGGGCAGGTTGACGGAATCATTTTTAAAAGTACCCGGCAGCCAGCGGGATAAAATATCATTCAACTGTTTCAGGTTAAATGGTTTCTTCAGATAATCGTCCATGCCGGCATCAAGGCATAGCTGCTTATCCTGTTCCATCGCATTTCCGGTGAGGGCAATTATGGGCAGGCGACTGTCTCCCTGCGTCAATTCCCACTCCCGATATTTCCGGGTTGCTTCATAGCCGTCCATGACCGGCATCTGGCAATCCATCAATACCAGGTCAAAGCGTTCTTTCTGCAGAATATCCACCGCCTCGACTCCATTGTTGACAACGATAGGATAGTGTCCCATGTGCATCAGAAGTTCACAGCAAACTTCAAAGTTGACCTTTGTATCTTCTACTACAAGTACCCTCGATCCGATGGCAGCGTAAGTGTCCATGTCGTTTTCAATCGTTGTGCAGGAAGTCTCAGGCAATTGGCCGCTGAATCGCGCCAACCGGACAGTGAACCAGAAGTTCGATCCGACCCCGTATTTACTGTCAACTCCGATTGAGCCCCCCATAAGTTCAGCGAGTTGCCGCGCAATTGAAAGTCCTAATCCGGAGCCGCCGAAACGTCTTGTCGTTGAGCCGTCAGCCTGGGCAAAGCGGTCAAAAATCTGCGGGAGCGCCTCCGGCCGTATCCCTATGCCGGAGTCTGTGACTTCGAATTTTATAACAATATGCTCGGGAACAAGTTCAACAATATGAACTTTGAGTGATATTTCGCCCCGTTCGGTGAATTTCAGGGCGTTGCTAATCAAATTTATAAGGACTTGTCGTAATCTTACGGGATCACCTTCAACAAAATTCGGTACTGCTTGATCAATGTCTGTTCTCAGAGCGATCTCCTTCCATCGGGCTTGCTCGGAAAAAACTTCGACAAGATCATTGAGAGTGTCAAGGAGGCTGAAGGGGATGATTTCCAACGTGAGCCGTCCCGCTTCAATTTTTGAAAAATCAAGGATATCGTTGATGATGGCGAGAAGTGAGTCTGAGGAGGTTTTGATTGTCGCCGCAAAATGGTGCTGACGGGCGGTAAGTCCGGATTTCAGCAGCACTTCGGTCATTCCCATGATTCCGTTCATGGGGGTCCTGATTTCATGGCTCATATTTGCCAGGAATTGTGATTTCGCCAGATTTGCGGTCTCGGCGGCTTTCTTTGCAACCTGCAGATTGGAGATTGCGGCTTCCAGCTTCTTGTTCGTTGCGGTGAGTTCCCCCGTCCGGTTGATAATCATGTCTTCGAGTGATTCATTGTAATCTGAAATCCTCTGGTCACGTACCTGGATCTCGGCCAGCATGGAATTAAAGCCTTCAATCAGTGTGCCGACCTCATCCTGACTCCGCTCTTCAGCCCGAAGTGAGAAATCGGCGTTGCTGCTGACCTGCTGCATCGTCTGTACAAGCTTGATAATCGGCCTGGTGATAACAAACTGTAAGCTTTTTGATAGCGCGTACGTGAGCAGCAGTGCCGAGAAAAAAACCGTGGCAATAATGATGATGAAATGGATGAGTTGTGAATATAATAATGACAGGTCGGACCGGATCAAAACCTTTCCGATGGTAAGGCCATCAACATTAATGTTCTTAACGGTCTCGATGTCACCTTGCCATAGAGAGCCGCCGGCATTAACCGCTTCCCAAATATGTCTATCAGTATTTTTACCGTGGGTGGAACGTCCGGAGAGATACTGTACAAAAACCGACTCTTCGCTGTCTAAAATAAAGGCCGAGAGTATCTGTTTTTTCTCTTTCAACCCATTCAGAGTATCCTGCGCAGCTTTCCTGTCGCCGAATACCAGTGCCGAAGTTGCATTGACAGCGACAATGTCGGCAAGTGAAGCCAGATCATCCTTGACCTCCTTATGCTTTACAATTGCCACGTTGGCAACGAACGCCAGAGATACCAGCAGTAGAACTGCGGTGCTTTGCAAAAGCATGATCGACATTACTTTGCGCTGGATAGGTGTATCGCGAAATTTGTTTCTGATAGTTGTCAAGATCCGATGAATCATTTGATTACCTCGGTTGCCAGCTTGAGCAGATTGCTGCTGATTTCAAGGCCGACGGAGCGGGTCTGGACCAGGTTGACGGAGAACGAGATGCGGTTGTCACGCAGGGATATGTTCAAGGAGCCTCCCGAGCCGGTAAAAAGCGGCGAGTCACCGATAGTGAGGATCGGATATTGCCGCAGTGACAACAGGAGGCGGGACAGTTTATGGGGACTGGTTTCTTCGATGACAACAATCTGACAATCAAGCAATTCATCAACATCATTAGATTTTACTACGCGGAGCTTCCTGCTGTTCACGGATTTCCCGGAAATGTTCTGCCATTCATGCGCAAGAGGACCTTTTCCCAGAATTCCGATCAGAACGGTATTGCTGCCGGACGAAGGCCAGTTTACATAACGCACTGAATTATACACGAATGCCGCTTTTGCCTGGCTCTCGCTTATCTGCCGCTCCTCCGCTGCGTGCGCAGAGATGGCGTGGGAATGGAGCGTCAATATGACGAAGCAGATAATTTTACAGAAATAGATCATATGAGTTCACGTTTCGATAACTGCTTTGGTTTAAGAAAGTCAGAACTTCCAGGTGACTTTGCCGTAGCCGCTGCGAACGACCTGGGACGGCAGGGTATTGATATATTCCGGGATAAATTCCTGGTGGCGCTTATGGAGCAGATTCTGTCCGACAACAGAAAATTCAAGATTCCTGACCGGTTTCCATGCCATTCTGACGTCCATGGTTACATAACCGGGTATGGAAGTGCCGTCGATTGAAGCAAGACGGTCAGTTCCCCGCAGCCAGAGATCGAGCGACACCTGCCGGCCCAGGTCGAAACCGGAACGGAGCGACGCCTGATGCCGGGGTGTGTCCCCTTCGGCATTACCCTTGTTTATTTCGTCAACGCTTGTGCCTTCAAGCTGCATTTTCAAATTCTGGTAACTGTAAGCAGCCTGCAGTCTCCACCAGTCGAGCGGTGTCCAGTCTGCCGCAACTTCCGCTCCGATCGCTCTGCCACGCATGTCATTGCTGAGAATGTACTGCTTGACGGCATTGGTCGGCTCCATGAAGTCCGTTCCCGGACTTATCACGCGCAAGTTTTTATACACGTTGTAGTAAAGCGCCACATCGAAGGAGAGATGAGCCATGACTTCGGTCCGGTAACCGATTTCATACGCCAGCAGTTCTTCCGACTTGAAATTCTGATTGCCATCGATCTCCAGCCTCAAAGGGATAGGCAACGGATTCTGGGTCGGGCTGGCGGGTGTACTCGGTGCAAGAGACCGATAGTTGTAATTAATCTCCTGTTCTCCCTTGGTGCTTGAGCGCACGGCACGGGAAACGGCCCCCCACAGCGAATTGTGCGGTGTCATCATCCAGAGCAGGCGTCCATTCGGTTGGAAGGAAAAACCGGAATAATCGTTTTGTTCAAAACGTGAGCCGATTATCAGGGAGACTTTCGATGGGACGAGGGCTATCTCGTCATGCAGAAAAGCGCTGAAAATATGGTTGGTTACATTAGTCGTGTTAAATCTGAGGGTCGGTGTATTGCTGATCCCGTACTGGTAGTGGCGATAACCGATTCCCCATACGATGTCCTGGGACGTGCAGAGTGAAAAACGGTTCTGGAAGTCAATGTCAATAGTATTGAAGGTCTGAGGAGAAACGAGCATGCCATATTCAGAATGGTCGTAATACAGCTGCAATGAGAGGCTGTTGGTGTCTGAAAATGATCTCTGCCAGCGAGAGAGGATATTTCCTCCCCGTACCGCCGTGCTGGCCTGAGCCTCACGCTTGTACGGCGGAACCGATGTTGCCGGGTGATCGTAGAGGAGATACGTTTCATCCAGCCGCCCGTCGTAATAATCTCCCTGAAGCGTAAGGGTATCCCGCAACCCGGGTTGCGCATCCATCCTGAACCCGCCTTGAGTCGTATGCCACCGGTCGTTGCTGTTCGCGCCGGACTCCAGCGAAAAATTGTCCCGCTGCTGATGCTTTGCATACATCCTCAGATTAATGTTCTCACCGAGAGCAGTACCGACACGGGCCGCAGCGAATGCTTTCTCGTATGATCCCCCGCCTGCATTGAGCAGCGTAGATCTGGTTATTTCAGCTGACTTGGTGATGATGTTGATCACGCCGTTAACCGCATTTGCTCCCCAGAGCGCCGCTCCCGGCCCGCGGATAACTTCAATCCGGTCGATATCTTCCAGGAGGGTGTCCTGTACCTCCCAGTAGACGCCCAGGAAGTAGGGGGTATACAGACTGCGTCCATCCATGAGCACCAAAAGCTTGTTTGCAAAACGTCCATTAAAGCCTCGAGAGCTGATAGCCCATTTATTGCTGTCAATTCGGGCCACCTGGATGCCGGGTGCCATTCTGAGGGCGTCCGCTATGGTGGTCACGCCGGATCGCCTGATGTCTTCCTGGGTAATTACAAAGACGGCTGCTGCGGCATTCGTGATCGGCTGTGACTTTTTGGAAACGGAGGTCACGTTTAATTCCATCAGCGATTCCAATGGAATGTTTGTGAGGTCGGTGTCAGGGGACGCGGACACATTTGCGGTTGTCAGCTGCAAAGCAGATAGGATGAGCGGCAGGAGGTACTTACGTGTTGAGTTCATGACAGCACCGGATCCCATGCATTTTTTATGATAATGAAGTGAATGAAAATACGGTAAAGTTTGATACGCGTCAATTAGAATTAGCCAAATTAAATGGGGCCATGTGAGTGAACTCTGAATTATTATATTGAAATAATTGTCGCTATATTTGTATATTGCCGATGCTATTCATCGTTTTCACCAATAAAGGTGCTAGTCCATGACGTTAAAGCAACTGGAAGTGTTTGTCGCGATTGCCGAAACGGGAAGTTTTTCAAAGGGAGCCGAAAAGAGCGGCATTACCCAGTCCACCGCCAGCCAGCATATTCTCTGCCTGGAAGAGGAATTGGGCGTACGGCTCTTTGACCGTGGCAGGGGAGGGGCCATGCTGACGGAAGCAGGCAAGCTTTTTGTCGGCCGTGCCGGAAAGATTATCTCCGACTGCTCCGGCTCCCGTGCCGCCATGCGCCGCTTTCTCTGCATGGAGGATGTTACGCTGCGAGTCGGCGCAAGTGATGTTCCAGGGGCATGGATGATACCCGCTGTGCTCGGTCAGTTCCGGAAAATGCACCCTAAGGTTCAACTGGAGGTGGTTCAGGAAAACAGTCGCTCGGTAGTGCGCCGACTTGCAGACGAAGAGGTCGAGCTCGGTTTTGTCGGAGGGCGTTTTGAGGATGAGCGCATTTCGTTTGAACGAATGGGAGAGGATTCCCTGGTCTGTGCCGTTTCACCGGATTTGGGACGCGGACACAACGGTGCTTTGAGCCAGGCCGAACTATGCAAGGTTCCTCTGATTGCGCGGGAGGACGGTTCCGGCGCTCAGAAGGCGGTCAACAAAGCGTTAACCGGTACGTGGATCAACAAGGATTCACTGTCGATCGTCGCCCGGCTCGGCAGCAGCGAAGCGGTCAGACGTGCGCTTCTGAATGGCGCGGGCTATGCCTTTGTTTCTGCCCGCACCATATCGGAGGAACTGGCATGCGGCCAGTTGACTGCCGTCAATATTCCGGGCGTACAGATCATCCGAAGGTTCTATGCAGCCCGCCGTGAAGGTAGGGAGCTGTCTCCCGCTGCAGCGGCTTTTCTGGAGCTTATGCTCCGCGAATGGGGATGAGTTGTTTTAGTAAGTGAGAAGTTGTATTCTGCGTTTATAGTACGATAGAAATAATTTCTGTAGATTTTTTGCAGAAATGATTTCGTGAACGTACTTATTCCGTTTATCGGGGCTGAAAGAAAATATCATCGTTGTGGATCTTGTCCGGTTTACCAAGGGTGAAACATATTCGGCGTATGATTTTTACAGTAGAAGAATTGAATTCTGATAATAATGGGGAACACTATGAGTGAAATGATTTTTCTGTTGCTGCTTTTCGGCCTCCCGGCTGCGGTCGGGTTCAAACTGGCTGTTTCCCGGGGCAAAAACCCCTTGTTATGGGGGATGTTATCCGGGGTTTTCCCGTTTTTTCTGGTTGTTCTTCATTTTCACCGGCCCACCCACGAAATACGCGGACATTTCCGGAAATGCACTCATTGCGAAAGAACTTTTCCCTGGAAGGCGTCCGTGTGCAAATACTGCGGGACCGCTGTATCCGATGGGAAACCTACTTGATGCAGACCTTGCGGACTTCCTTCAGGTCGGTCAAGCCCTGGAAACATTTAAGAATGCCGTCCTGCTTCAGGGTTGTCATGCCGTCTTCTATCGCCTGCTTTCTGATGAATTCAATTTCAGATTTCCGCTTTACCAGCGCCTTTATAGCATCAGTTCCTTCAAGCAGCTCATGAAGTCCCAGGCGTCCCTTGTATCCTGAATCTCCGCATTTCGGACAACCAACCGCCTTGAATAGCCTGATGTCGTCCCGGCTGATGCCGGTCTTCCCGAAATATTCGGTACCGTATTCGGTTATGATCTCCTCAAGTTCCTTCCGAGGCGGAGTATACTCCTCCTTGCAGGAGCAGAGCCGTCGTGCAAGTCGCTGTGCCAATATGCAGAGGATTGCATCTGAAAAGCTGAACGGGTCTAGTTCCATGTCGAGCAGGCGGGTGATCGTTTCAGGAGCCGAGTTGGTGTGCAGTGTCGAAAAAACCAGATGACCAGTCAGAGAACATTCGACGGCGATTTCTGCCGTTTCCTGGTCCCGCATTTCGCCAACCATTATGACATCCGGGTCGGCACGCAGAAACGAGCGAAGAGCCGCGGCGAAGGTGAAGCCGATCTTGGGATGCACTTGTACCTGGCGGAGGCCTCGCTGGGTTATCTCGACCGGGTCTTCGGCGGTCCAGATTTTCGTGTCAACCGTGTTGATGACCGAGATGGCTGAATGAAGCGTGGTGGTCTTTCCTGAGCCGGTCGGCCCGACAACAAGTACCAGTCCGTACGGCTGCTTGACACAGGCGTCCAGAATACGTGAGTTGCGCTCGGTTAAGCCGAGTTTGTCGTAGGGAATCGGTTCCCCGGAAGCAAGCACACGCAACACGACGTCTTCAAGCTGCCCTGCAGTAGGTACCGTCGCAACGCGCAGCTCCACATCGAGCGGACCGAACTTTTTAAAGTCGATTTTGCCGTCCTGCGGCTTGCGGCGTTCGGATATATCCAGGTTGCACATGATTTTGATGCGGGACGGAATAGCGTATTTGTATTTGTAGGGAATTTTCTGGTAGACCTTGCAGCGACCGTCGACTCTCATCCTGACCTGCACATCCTCTTTGCCGGGGAATGGTTCGATATGGATATCCGACACCTTGTTGTTGACGGCATCAATGATGATTTTGTTGACCAGTTGGACGATAACGCTGTCCTGTTCCGAGACCCGCTGTGATTCAGTCTCGATTTCAGGATCATCGCTTGAATCGAGCTTGTTGAGAATGTCATCGATACTGCTGCTTGAAGAGCCTGATGCCCCATTGTAGTAGAACAGATTGATGTAGCTCAGGATGTCTTCGCGAAAGGCGCCAGTAAAGCTGATGCGCTTGTATTCGGGATAGACGAATTTAAGCATGTCCTGTCTTCCAAGGTCGGTCGGGTCATCAATGATGATGTCCAGAATACCGTTCTCAATTTTGTAGGGTACCCACCACTCCTTGCTCAGTCGATCGGGCTTGACCCGTTTGAGCAGATCGTCCTCAAGTGGCGGCGACGTCGGGTCGTAACTGACAAAATCGGTTCCGAAATAGAAAGAGAGGTTTTTTGCCATATCTTCCCGGCTGATGCCGAACTCTTTCATCAAGACCGTGTCCATGCCCGCCTTGGCGACGTCGGGATGGGTTGACGCTTTTTCCAGGATTTTGTCGTCAACCAGATTCTTGTCCAGCAGGTAATTGTAGCGCGCCTTGTGACGGATAACTTTCGTGGTAACCGAAAGCCGGTAGATATTGTGGATGGCTATGGAGAGAGAAGTGGCCAATTCCATGGCGTAGCTGATGTCGGTGTCATCGTAGGGAATGTCCCCTTTTTTGTTGATGATCTGGATGACGCCGATCAGGGTTGTCTGGAATTTCATAGGCACGCACAGTACCTGCCTGGTGGCAAAGCCGGTTTTTTGATCCCAGCTGTCGTCGAACCTGAGATTGCTGCCGATCATCTTCAGTTCATGCTGGTCGTACGCATTTTTTATGTTGATAATGGTTCCGGTGATTGCACAGTAGCCTGCAAGGCTTGCATCGCTTATCGGCACGACGATCTGCTGGACTTCACTGCCGCTTTTAACTTTCGATATCAGCAGGTTGCGTTTGGCATCAGCCAAAAATATCGTGATCCGCTCAGCGTTGAACAGTCCTGCGATACTATCCTTTATATGGAGGAGGATAGTCGTGAGGTTGTCGGCGGAGTGGATTTCATTGATTTTATCCATCAGCCGTTTGCGGTATTCAAGCTGCTGTCGTAACGCGTCAGTCTCCTGCTGCATGGCATGGTCCTTTTTAGTAAGTAAAATTACTAATCCCGTTAACAGGGGCAGGGAAATGAACTGGCGTTAGAGTATCAGATTATGGGTATATCTCAAGCGTTATTCAAGATATTCCCTCCGGTAAATTATCTCCGTATCAATCGACTGAACCCCCGCCTCCTCGGAAATATCCATGGATCTGTTGATGGAATTAGGGATGACTTTGACGGGTGAAAATGATACATCAAACATTATCGTGTTTTCACAAATCACCGGGTGCCATGGGGGGGGGTATGAAATTGCGGGTATTGGGAAGTGCCGGTGCAGAACTTCCAGACTTCAGGCCTCCGGCTTTTTTGCTTGATGGTCAGCTGCTCCTCGATGCCGGGACGATCGGTTCGGTGCTGTCGGAAGAAGAACAGTGGAAAATTCACACCATTTTCATAACCCATTCCCATCTGGATCATATTCGAAGCATTCCTGCTCTGGCTGACAACGTCATTATCAGGAATCAACATCACACAGTTTCAGTTCAGAGCATCGGTGACGTCATTTCGGCGATGCAGAATCATCTCTTTAACGACATTATTTGGCCCGACTTCACCAGAATTCCCACGGTAGACAATCCGGTTATTAAGTTCTCGACCATCACCCCGTACCAGGAAAATTTGGTCCGCGGGTACAGCGTCACGGCCATTCCGGTGAATCACACGGTTCCAACCGTGGGGTATATGGTAAAATACGGCGGAAAAACTCTTGTCTATACCGGCGATACCGGCCCGACAGAGGAAATCTGGAAGTACTGCTCCGGTGCGGATGTACTGATTGTCGAAGTCTCTTTTCCCGACTCCATGAAGGATCTGGCCCAGCTGACCAGGCATTTGACCGCGTCCATGCTGGTTGAAGAGCTTGCAAAAATAGATGTAATGCCCGGAAGGATTCTCATTACCCACCCAAAGCCGCAGTATTACGACCTTATACGGAGTGAAATCGAAGTCTTGGCGATTGCCGGTATTGAACTGCTGCGCGACGGTTCACAATATGAAATCTAATCTTATTGGAATAGCGCCCCGTTTTTTGTAGTTTCACCATGTTTATCGGCTGTGAAATATATTTTTAATCTTGCTAAAACAGGCGCTTTTAAGTATGTTCGTCCTGTTAAACACTCATATAATTCCGTTCGGAGGAAGCATGTACAGCCAGGCCGGCAAGACAAAATTTCAGGTTGATCTGCGTCAGCATCTGCGTGATCAGAATATCAGCGGTAATCTTGTCCATCTTATCTGTGAAATTGCCGAAGCAAGCAAATACGTGATCAACGCTGTTCGAACCGGAGACCTGGGTGTTGCCGGTACCTCCAATCTGTACGGGGAAGAGCAGCTTGCCCTGGATGTCCTCTCCGACCGCATCATGCGCAAGCGACTGCAGCACTCCGGGGTTGTCTGCAACATCGCATCAGAAGAGATGGAGGAGATCTTCCAGGTTACCAGCAACCCGCAGGGAATGTTCTCCGTCGCGTATGATCCCCTGGACGGCTCTTCGCTGGTAGACGTCAATCTGGCGGTCGGCACGATTGTCGGCATTTACCAGGGGAATGATCTGCTTCAGCCCGGCCGGAAGATGGTCGGTTCGATTTATATCCTGTACGGTCCCCGCGTCTCTCTGGTTTATTCAGTCGGTAAAGGGGTCTTCGAATTCACAATGAACCAGTTGATGGAGTACACCCTTACCCGCGAGAATATCCAGATGAAGCCTTCCGGCGATATTTATTCACCCGGCGGTCTGCGCAAGAAATACAGTGAGGGTAATGAGCGTTTTATCCGTTATCTGGAAGAGAAGGGTGCGAAGCTGCGTTATTCCGGCGGGTTTGTTCCGGACATCAATCAAATCCTGATGAAGGGGAAAGGTGTCTTCATGTATCCGGCGCTCAGTGACAGCCCCAACGGCAAGTTGAGACTGCTCTTTGAACTCAACCCTATGGCGTTCCTGATCGAACAGGCCGGTGGTTCTGCTACCAATGGCGAAATTCCGATTCTCGACATTGTTCCTGAAGGACTTGACCAGCGCTGTCCGGTTTATATCGGCTGCAGGGAAGATGTCGCCAAGGCGGCGGATTTTTTGAACGGCAGCTGTTAACGGGTGCGTTGATATGCGCGTTTCCGTACAAAAACCGGATATCCTGCCTCAGCGACTCTGCGGAGAGATTCAGCTTTTCGATTTGTGTGACCTGGATACGTGCTGCAGCAAGAACGGCCGTTATTGTGCCGATCCCGCCTTGCTGGATCGATTTGAAAAGATAGCCGAGGAGGAACTCCGGACCCCTGAACGTTTTGTTTCAGAAGAAGACGATGAAAATGCTGAAGAAGATGTCAGTGATGATGACGGATATGATGATGATACGAAGAATGATTGCGATGGTGCAGAGGACGACGGCTGGAGATACGACGAGTAGTCAATCGTCGGAAATAATATGAGGATACCTGTCACGGGGTCCGGATTCGTCCGGGCCCCGTTTTTATATGAAACGCTTTCCCGCACACTCCTCCCAATGTTTACGGGGGATTGAAAGAAACAGATCGACAATTGCCGGGTCGAATTGGGTGCCCCGGTATTTGAATATTTCAGCCTCAGCCATGGCAAAGGGGAGTGCCTTGCGGTACGGGCGGTCGGTCGTCATTGCATCCAGCGTATCGACTACGGCAAAGATGCGGGCGCCGATCGGAATCTGTTCCCCTTTGAGCTGCTTAGGGTAGCCGCTCCCGTCAAAACGCTCATGATGGCTGAGGATGATCTCTGCCGGAGTCTTTAAAAACGCTATTTCGGATAAAATAGCATAACCGACTTGCGGATGCTTGCGCATTTCGATCCATTCTCCATCATCCAGCTGGCCCGGTTTGAGCAGTATATTATCGGAAATACCGATCTTTCCGATGTCGTGCAACAGAGCGCCTTTTGAAAGCTCCTGCAGTTCCCGTCCGGACATGTTGAGTTTACCCCCCAGAAAAGCGGCAAAATTCATCACCCGTTCCGAATGTGAGCCAACCTCTTTTTCACGTGCATCCAGGGCTTTTACCAGTGCGGTCAGGGTGCTGTCATAGGCGATGGAAAGCTCGTTCATGGTTTTACGGATCTGGGCTGTCTGTTCCATGACCTTGAACTCAAGGCTCACCTGATAGTTTTTCTTTTCAATTGCAAGGCAGCGCCGTTCGATCAGATTCTTAACGGTCAATACCACACGATTGATGCCGAACGGTTTGGTTATGTAATCATTAGCGCCGAGGTGGACACATTCCATGGCGGTATTCATGTCGGAGAGTCCCGTAATCATCAGAACAGCGATATCCGGGTTGACTTTTTTCAGGTCACGCAGCAATTCAACCCCGCTTCTTCCCGGCATCATGATATCCGAAATGACGAGGTCGACAGGCTGTTCGCCCAGAAGTACAAACGCTTCGTCGACGTCGGCAGCCTGATGACACAGGTACCCCTCCTGCAGCAGGGCGGTCGAAAGCAGATCCCGAATCATCTCTTCATCATCAACAATCAGAATATGTTCCTTCATTCCTTTGTTCTCCATGTGTGGTGGCATCCCCTGAGAGGCATTTCTGCACAATCTTTGCAAGGTCTGCCGGGCTGAACGGTTTTCTCATGAACATAATCTGCTCACCAGGTAGATTCAGATCATTCAGTTTTTCCTCAGGATATCCCGACATGAACAGCAGTTTGACGCCGGGATTTTTCAGGCGCATTTCCTTGGCCATTTCGGGGCCGGACATGTCAGGCATCAAAATATCGGTCAGAACCAGGTTTATTTTCTCCCCGGATCGATCAAAAATTCTGAATGCCTCAAGCGGTCCGCTTGCGGTCAGCACGTCATATCCCTGGGATCGTAGCGATACGGCGGCAAGATCGAGAACCGTCTGCTCATCTTCGACTATCAGAATCAACCCTTCCCCGCGTTCCGGAATTGAAGAGACCCGCGGGGTGTCGGTCAACTCCTTGCCTTCGTGAAGTTTCTGCAGGCGCGGGATGTAAACCTTGAACTCCGTTCCGATACCTACCTGGCTGAGAACCTGGATATAGCCGTTGTTCTGTTTTACAATGCCGTACACGGTTGCAAGTCCAAGGCCAGTTCCCGATTCGGCTTTGGTTGTGAAAAAAGGTTCAAATATTCGGGACATGACCTCATCGCTCATCCCCATGCCGGTATCGCGAACCGATATGACGACGTAATCCCCCTCCAGAGCCCCACGGTTTTTGCGAACAAAGTTGGAGTCAATGGTGCAATTTGCAGATTCAATCGTGATAACTCCACCACGCACCATTGCGTCCCGGGCATTGATAACCAGGTTCATGATGATCTGTTCAATCTGGCATGGATCAGCCAGCACCATGCTGATATCCACTGACAGTTCAGTCGTAAGGGTTATGTTTTCACCGATCAGGCGGCAGAGGATCTTGTGGATGCTGGCAATGAAGATGTTAATATTAATCGGTTGCGGGTCGAGAATCTGGCGGCGTCCGAAGGCAAGCAGCTGACGAATGAGAGTGGTTGCCCGCTCACCCGCATTGATAACCTGCTCGATGTCTTTTGCGGCGGCTGAATTTGAACCGATCTTTTGCAGGGCGAGTGTGCTGTATCCGGTGATAACGGTGAGCAGATTGTTGAAGTCGTGGGAAATCCCCCCTGCAAGCTGGCCGATCGCTTCCATTTTCTGGCTCTGGCGCAGTTGGTCAAGGGTTGATTTGCGGATCGTTTCCGCCCTGGCGGCGGAAATGGCGAGAGCGCAGGAGTGTGAAAAAGTTTCGAGGTCGATAATATCATCATGGGAGTAGCCATGTTCACTGTTGGCCAGACCGATCATGCCGATTGTCGCCGAACCGATTTTTAGGGGGAAACCGGCAAAAGCCGTGATGCTGGCTGAACAGATGCGGCAGGAGCAGGTTTTCCAGTAGTTTTCTGCCGGAGAGTTGGCGACGATCGTCCTGTTCTCGATGACCGGTGCCATTATCAGTGATGCATGGAGAGGAACCTCGTACTGCCCGTGGCGCAGGAGTTCATATTGCACCTCCTGGAAACCGGGTACCGGATCAAGCGACGTCATGGACAATGCCAATACTCCGGCATTGCCGTTGGGGAGCATTTCATACAGAATTGCAAGGGGTGAGCTCGTCAGCGTCATGCAGGTTTCAAGAATTATCACCGCCATCCGGTGCAGGTTGCCGTGCTCCATGAAATCAAGATTAGCGCTGTTGATCGATTCAATCAGCTTTAAACGCCGCTGTTGATGCTCTTCGGTGTGTCTCTGGTCGGTAATGTCCTCGGAAACTTTTATTAAATGGGAAACCGAACCGTCATTTGATTTGATTGCCGAAATAACGGCTTTTTCGAGATAATAGGTGCCATCCTTGCGGCGGTTGAAGAACTCTCCGCGCCATTCGACACCGGATTCCAGCGATTCCCACAAACGCTGGTAAAAAGCGGCGGACATCCGTTCAGACTTGAGAATCGCCGGAGTCCTGCCGACCACCTCCTGTGAGGAATAACCGGTAACCCGGCAAAAAGCGGGGTTGACATACTCGATGGTTCCGGCGCTGTCAGTGATAAGCACCTGTCCGTAACCGACCTCTGAAGCACGAAAAAACTTGCGCAGTTCCGTTTCAGCGAATTGTCCGACTACATCTGATATGGCTTGGTCTGAGTTCATCCCGCGGGCACCTTCTTCATTCTTTTTCCGGGTAGGTAGCGTAAGCATGCGACCTGACTTCTACCATTCAATTGTCATGTTTTCAAGTGGCATAACCTGTGGTATACACGAAGGCACGGCTCGATAATCACAGCTCGCTACGATAAACTACCCAGCCGGGAGGAAGTATGCTTCGCTACCTTATCTTGATTATTACGGTTTCATCTTTGTTTCTATCAGTTTCATGGGGATCTGACAAGACTCCCGTTTTTACACAAAAAGATTTTGCCCGTCTGATTCTGCAGCAGTTCTCGTGGAGTGACGGCCTGCCCACAGAGACTTCAGACCGTGATTATCTATTGATCCTGGGCGGCAAGCGCACCTTTCGCTATGAGTCCGAGAACGCCTATAACGAAAAGACTGACCGGGTTTCGGTCCGTGAATATCCCCTCTATGGAGCATTTACCGGAAAAGGGTGGATACAGGGGGTTTCCGAGGCAACCTCCTCAACCTTTACCATATTGTTGCCGGTCACGGGTGAATATGACCTGAAGGCGGTCATAAAGGGGGACGGATTTGTCTGGAATATTGATGATAAGGAGTTTCGGGCCGATTCAAAATCGGAAAATCTCATTGATGTCGAAATTGCCAGGGTAAAGTTGAAAGCGGGAACCGTTACCATCAAGCTTACCATCCCTCCCGAAGGGGCCATAGATTCTTTTTCGCTGGCGGCACCCGCGGTCACTCCGATTCAGCCGTTTCCAGGATGGCGATTCAAAGAGCAGTTAACCGCAGTCCGCATGGCAGAGGTTTTGGTTGCCATGACGAACCGGTACGATCTGCTGCCCGACGCCGCGCGCTCGGCTTCACCCGCATCGATCGCCGTTTCCGAGAAGGCTGTTCTTCCGCCCGCCGCCTCACTCACAACGGCCTCCTATCTCGGCCCCTTTTCTTCTCCCAAATGGCTCCGGGCCGATTACAGGGGCGCAACGATCCGGATTCCGTTTACGATTGCTGAAACCGGTTATTATGGTCTCACTGTCAATGTCATGGGCGAAGTAATCACCGGGAATGTAAACGACACTCCGTTCAAACTGGCGGCCAAACCCTATCTTGGCAAACTGAATCTTGGTCTCTACCGTCTTGAATCGGGAGATAATACACTCTCCGTCACTCTTCCGCCGGCAGGAGGAATTGATGCCGTTGAGTTCAGCAGAAAAAGTACTGCGCCGGACGATTTTCTGCATCTTGCCGGCGTGCCCGGCCCTGCAGGTCGTCTGATAGGGGTGGAAGAAGCCGCCGCAAATCTGAAGAAAATTCAGGGTTCCATCTCCATCCGAAAATAGACGGTTGTCATGTCACGCCGCTGGCCGTTCCTGACCCCCTTCTTGTTCATGGCAACCGGTCTGGCGGTGTCTGCCCATAGCGGCGTTTTTTTTCCCATTGCCTCGGTAGCGGCTGTCTTTTCATGTCTGCTGCTCGCATCCTTCCTGCCGAATTCAGGACTTTATAGTACCTGCACCGCCCTGTTTTTCTTCCTCTGGGGTCTGTGTGCCCTGCACCCCTGGCTGTCTCCCGATCCGGATCCATACTCGATCAGAGTGCAAGCGTCCGGCACCCCCGTTACCGTTGAGGGCGTGATTTCTGCTCGCCCGTCTGTTGCTCCAGAAGGAAGCCGCCTGACTGTAAGAGCGGAACGTGTAATCAGGGGAGAGCGGGCGGAACCGGCGTCAGGGAACCTGTTGCTGCATGTCAGCGAGGGGGATGTTTCGCTGTCCCGCGGAGACCGTATCCGCTTCGTATCCCGTGTCTCTCTGCCGCGGCTTCTAGGCCTTCCGGGCGAATTTGACTATTCCCGGTATCTTGCATTACATGGGATATCAGCTACCGGAAGGGTCGCCTCACAAAACGAGATCGTCCTCATTCGTGCCGCCGCTGTTGATTCTGTGCAGCGTACAATAGACGTGGCAGCCAGGCATCTGGGCGACGCTATCCGCAGTTCGATTCCTGATGAACGGGTTTCTTCAGTACTCACAGCGCTCCTTATCGGCGATCAGAGAAGAATTCCCCGTGATCTTGCAGACTCCTATACCAGGGCGGGAGTCAACCATATCCTGTCGATTTCCGGTTTTCATGTCGGAATCATCGCAGCATTTATTTCGCTCGTGATGGCATGGCTTCTGACCCGCTTTGAATATCCGGCACTGCACTGGAATGTCCACAGAATCGCACTGTTGATCGCCGTTCCGACCATGGTGGCATATCTGTTCCTGACCGGTTCCGCTCCGGCAACGGCACGTTCGGTGATCATGCTTACGGTTTTTGCCCTGGCACTCTTCTCGGAGCGGGGCCGGGATTCACTTAACACTCTCCTTCTTGCGGCTTTTATTCTGGTTGCGACCAATCCGCCCACCCTTTTTGACGTGTCATTCCAGCTCTCGTTTATCTCGCTGTGGGGGATACTCCTTGCTGTTCCGCTGATCATGAAGTGTACTGAAAATGTCGGGTCCGGCTGGCTGCGGGGGGCAATCCAATTCGTCGCAGCATCCGCAGCGGCATCTACGGTAACATTGCTGCCGGTACTCTTTATCTTCAAGGTCGCCTCGTTCAACGGAATTCTGACCAATTTCCTGATTGTACCGCTGCTGGGGTACGGGGCGGTGCTGGCCGGATTCATAGCAATGCCTCTGGTGGCGCTTCTCCCGTCCACAGCAGATCTGCTGCTTTGGCCGGCAGCGGCGCTTGTCGCGGTTGCCAACCGGTTAATCATCTGGTGTTCCTCCCTCCCGGTACTTACTTTTCACAGCATCACCGGGTGGGACATGCTTTTTTTTCTGCTGTTCATGACCTGCATAACATTTATGAGGAGCAGGCTGCTGCTCCTGGTTTCGGCTCTGATGATACCGGTCACCGCATTCGCCCTGCATCTGCACGCTTCGACCTCCGCAGACGGCCGCCTACATATTACGATGCTTAGTGTCGGACAGGCCGAATCCATGCTGGTGCGATTGCCTGACGGTTCGACCCTGCTCGTGGATGGCGGCGGCTATCTGCACGATACCGGCCACGACTTCGGCCAGCGGGTTCTGGCGCCGGCTCTGGGAGCACTGCATGTCGGTCGCATCGACAAGATGATAGCCACGCATGACCACCCGGACCATAGCGGCGGTCTGCCCTTTATAATAAAAAACTTCACCGTCGGGGAGTTCTGGAGTGGTACGGGAGTATCAGACGGGATACAGACGGAGCTGAATAGACTAAAGGTGCCGCAGCGTACTGTTGCTGCAGGTGATGTTATCACATTGCCCGGTCCGGTTGTCATCACCGTACTTTCACCGGCCGGGCCGGCCCGAACTGCTGCAGGAAGCGACGAGGCGGGTGTAAATGAACAATCGCTCGTGTTCCGGCTCAGCTACGGCGCCTTCAGCATGATCTTTTGCGCTGATGCCGGTTTTGATGCAGAACAGCGGATGCGTGCCGGCCGGCATGATCTTAAATCTACGGTTCTTAAAGTTGGACACCACGGGAGCCGCTTCTCAACGTCAGAGGAATTTCTTGAACAGGTGAAGCCCGCTTTGGCGTTAATTTCTGCCGGTGCCGGGAATCGATTCGGCCTCCCTTCCACCCGGACTGTTGAATTGCTGAGATCAAAGGGGATCCGCCTGTATCGCACGGATCTTGACGGGACGATCGAGATTGTCTCCGATGGCATCGGCTGGACCGTCTCAACCCCCTTCAAACCCGAATGACGTTGACTCTGTACCGTGAAATGGAGTACAAAGGCTGGATGATTCAGCGCAATTACTTTTATTGAGCGAAGGTACATGGATACAATCCTGTTAGTTGAAGATGACCGGTTTTTTCGGGAAATGTTCTCCAGCCTGCTCCACGCTGAAGGATATCATGTTGAGACCGCCTCCTGCGGGAGCGACGGCCTCGAAATGCTTGCCAAAGGTCAGTACTCGCTGGTTATTACCGATCTGGTCATGCCTGATATCAGTGGTCTGGAGATCCTTTCCCGGGTTCGCGAAAGTCATCCGACGGTAGAAGTCATCATGGTCACCGGCAATGCCAACTTGGAGTCGGCTATTTATGCCCTGAAACATGGTGCCAGGGATTATCTCGTAAAGCCTGTCAATCCCGATGAATTCAAGCATTCCGTTGCACAGTGTATCCAGCAGCGTCGGCTCCTCGATGAAAATGAAGAGCTGAAAAACATGCTTGGACTGTTTCGGGCCAGCCAGTCCATTGCCGGCTGCCTGGACAGTGAGCATATCTACCACCTTCTGGTTGAGGCGATTGCCCGTGAAGCCGGGCTCAGTCGCGCTCTCGGTTTTTTTATTCTAGATGGCGCTCTTGGCCTCAAAGTATCCAAAGGGGTTTCAGCAGAACTGGGCGGGTCCCTGTCAAATGAGATGGCCGCCCGGCTTGACTCGTCTTCTGCGACCGAGTTTTCAATACAGCATCTGCACCTTTCATCATCCTATGGTGCGGATGGGGTCACCGATGCCTTCCTGATCCCGATTTGCAGCCGTTCAAAAGTTTTAGGCATGATCGTACTGCTGAACAATCCGTCCTGCGTCCTTCCCGACATTGAATCGCGCAAAAAAAATATTCTGTTTTTGATCGAGCAGTCATTGAGCGCTTTTGAAAACGCGGACACCTTTTCCAAGGCAAAGGATCTCCTGTTTATTGACGACGTCAGCGGACTCTATAACCATCGGTATCTTGATATTGCTCTTGAGCGGGAAATGAAGCGCGTTGAACGATATGCTTCACACCTGGCGGTCCTGTTTATCGACGTTGACTCATTCAAGCTGGTAAACGATGCCCATGGGCATCTGGTAGGCAGTCGTGTGTTGGCCGAATTCGGTTCACTGATCAAGAAATCGGTCCGTGATGTTGATATCGTTATCCGCTACGGTGGCGATGAATATACCGCCATACTGGTTGAAACATCCAGTGTAACGGCCGAGATGGTTGCCGAACGTATCCGCAGGCAGGTCGAGGCCCATCATTTTCCGGGAGCCGGGGGGCAGACCATTCGATTGACCTGCAGTATCGGCTATGCCTGCTGTCCCGATGATACCGCGTCAAAGGATAAACTGCTTGAAATGGCCGACAAGGCCATGTATGCCGGTAAATCGTCCGGTAAAAACCGGGTCCAGCGCGTAACCGGCGTTTCCTGATCGAAGCATGTCCCGCCCGGGTCCGACCCTGCAGCTATTCCGTGCAGTCCGGTCCTTGTTTACGCTCTATCCACTCACGAGGTGATCTGTGGCACTTACGGCAGTCAAGGGTTTTAATGATATTCTTCCGGATGAATCCGGCCGCTGGCAGCATATTGAACAGACGGCTCGGCGGGTATTTGAACTGAACGGTTTTGGTGAAATCCGGGTTCCGATTGTGGAAAAAACCGAGCTTTTCTGCCGTTCGATCGGCGATGCGACCGATATCGTGGAAAAGGAGATGTACACCTTCATCGACAAGGGTGAAAACAGCGTGACGCTCAGGCCGGAAGGGACCGCCGGAGTCATGCGCGCGTTCATCGAGCACAAGCTGTACGCCCAGGACCCGGTTGCAAAATTATATTACCTTGGGCCGATGTTCCGCTATGAACGCCCTCAAAAAGGGCGCTACCGGCAGTTTCACCAGATCGGCGCCGAACTCACCGGCGTCCATGACCCGCTTGCCGATGCCCAGGTGCTGAACATGTTGACGTCGTTTTTTCGCGAAATCGGCCTGACTGAGCCGACGCTGCAGATTAACTCGCTCGGCTGTCCCGAGTGCCGTCCCGCTTACCGCGCCGCGTTGCGGAGCTTTCTGGAAGAGCGTCTGGGACTCCTCTGTGAAGACTGCATACGGCGCTTTGAAACCAATCCGCTCCGTACGCTGGACTGCAAGGTGCCGGGCTGCGTCGCTGCGACTGCCGGGGCCCCATCAGTACTGGACCATCTCTGCAGCGGCTGCCATGAGCATTTCAGCACAGTCCGCCGCTATCTCGATCTTTCCGCCACGCAGTACAGCATCAATTCCCTCATGGTGCGCGGACTTGACTACTATACCCGCACGACCTTCGAAATGGTCACCGGACTGCTCGGTTCGCAATCTGCCGTTGCCGCAGGGGGGCGCTATGACGGCCTGATCTCGCAGTTGGGCGGACCGGCCATTCCGGGGATCGGCTTTGCAATGGGTCTTGAGCGGGTAGCATTGCTGCTCGGCAGCCAGGAATTCGCCACCCAGCCCGATCTGTTTATCGCAACGATGGGGGGAGGGGAGCGTGACGTCGCTTTTCGCCTGATGGATGGACTGTTGAAGTCCGGAGTTCGCGTCGAGATGGATTATGAAGGAAAAAGCCTGAAGAGCCAGATGCGCCGTGCCGACAAGCTCAAGGCGCGTTACAGCGTGGTGATCGGCGAAAATGAGGTGGCATCAGGACAGGCATCATTCAAGCGGATGACTGACGGACTCCTGAGCCTTGCTCCACTGACGGCCGTCGGGATACGGTCGCTGGTTATGAAATCGGAGCAGTGATGGACACCAGTATAATCCGTACGATCACGCCTGAAAAACGTGATGATGACAGTCACTTTGACGCAACCCTGCGCCCCCGCTCCTTTGACGACTACATCGGTCAGGAGAAGATCAAAGGCAATCTGCGCTTGTTCATAGATGCCGCCAAGGGGCGCGGCGAAGCGCTCGACCACGTGCTGCTGTACGGCCCCCCAGGTCTTGGCAAGACTACGCTGGCCAATATCATCGCCTGCGAGATGGGTGTGAATATCAAATCCACCTCCGGGCCGGTTATCGAGCGGCCGGGGGATCTGGCCGCCATTCTCACAAACCTTGAACCTCATGACGTCCTCTTCATCGACGAAATACACCGGATTTCCCATATAGTCGAAGAGATCCTCTATCCGGCCATGGAGGATTACCAGCTCGATATCATGATCGGCCAGGGGCCGAGCGCCCGTTCGATCAAACTGGACCTACCCCGCTTTACGCTGGTGGGCGCTACAACACGGGCAGGGCTGCTTTCCTCGCCTCTCCGCGATCGCTTCGGAGTTATCTCCCGGCTTGAATTTTACACGTTTGGTGAACTTGCCACCATAATCTGCCGCTCCTCCGGCATACTGGGAATGGAAATAGATCCCCGCGGGGCGGCCGAACTGGCCCGCCGCAGCCGGGGGACCCCCCGGATCGCCAACCGCCTACTGCGTAGAGTACGCGACTATGCCCAGGTGCGGGCCGACGGCGTGATAACGCTTGACGTCGTGCGGGAAACACTCAAGCTGCTTGAAATTGATGAGATGGGCTTTGACCAGATGGACCGCATGATCCTGCTGACGATTATCGACAAGTTCGGAGGTGGGCCGGTGGGACTGGACACTATCGCCGCCGCGATCAGCGAAGAGAGCGATACCATCGAGGATGTCTACGAGCCGTTTCTGATCCAGAACGGCTTCATCAACCGCACCCCGCGCGGCAGGGTCGCTACCCGTGCGGCGTACCTGCATTTTGGCCGCACCGCCCCGGAATCACCCCAATCGGTCCTGTTCTAGCCATGCAGCAGTTTTTCGAATTTCCCGTTACCCCGAGCTTCAGCTTTGACCGCTTTGTCCCCTGTGAAGGAAACGCGGCTGCACTCCGGTTTGCGCTGAGGATTGCCGACCCTTCCGACCCTGAGTGTCTGCTGTACCTGTACGGCCCGTCCGGGTCCGGCAAAACCCATCTGCTGCGCTCCATCGCCGGCAGCAGTTTCCCCTATCTGTCGCTCAGTGAACCCCTTACCCCGGAGAGGCTTGCAAGGACTTTTCAATCAGCGGGCGGGTTGGTGGTGGATGACCTGCAGGACATGCCGGATGACCCTGACCTGCGCCGGGCGCTGTGGCAGCTGTTCAATGAATTCCACACCTCCGGCCGCTCGATTGCCATGGCGGGTGCCGTGCCACCTCGCGATCTTGCCAATCTGGACGATCATCTGACGTCGCGGCTGCTGTGGGGACTTGTCGCCCGCCTCGATACATCTGATGACAACTCCCGGAGGATGATTATCAAAAAGGTGGCTGATGACCATCAAATCAGAATTCCAGATGATGTGGTAGACTATATCCTGGCGACAACCAGTCGTGAGGTCGGCGCCTTGATAGCCTCCTTTCAGCATGTATACCGATTCTCCATGGCTGAAAAACGGCGCATCACTCTGCCGCTCGCCAGGGAAGCGCGCGAAACGGCCCTGACCGGGGATGTGCCATGACACCCTTCAGAAACCGCTTGAAGACCCCTGAAGAAATTGAACTGGAGCAAAAGTACCAGCATCTGGCCGGGGTCAAGGCCGAACTCCTGCGCCGTGAACAGGAATACAGCAGCCTGAAGTCCGAAATACGGATGTTCGAACAGGTATATGAAGATATCCTGGGGGTTCGGATTCAGAACCTGGAAGACCTTGAGTGGCAATTGACCGGGCTTCTGGGAGAAACGAAGGGCGAAAAAAAGGCCGAACCGGTGAAACAGTCTCCTCCTTCGCACAGAGGCTTCCAGCACACTACCGACCTGCTCGATGAGGACGAAACAGCGCATGATGGCGCCAACCTTTCTCTCAAGTCACTGTACCGGGGGGTGGCGAAGGCGGTGCACCCCGATCTGGCCGCCGATGAGAGCGAACGCTTTCGCAGGCAGGAGCTGATGGCGCTTGCCAATGAAGCGTACCAAGCCGGAAACCGCCAGGTACTGATCGACCTGCTGAGCGAGTGGGAACAGGCGCCGGTTTCTTATGGGTCGGAACTGGATATCGCACTTGAGCTGGTGCGGGTCATCCGGCAGCTTGCGGCGGTTCAGCAGAATATCCATGCGGTTGTCCGCCAGACCGAAGAGCTTAAGCAGACCGATATTTATCATTTCAAATTGCGGGTGGACGATGCGCTGGCCGATGGTGTCGACCTTCTGGCGGATATGGCTGCTGCCGTTGATCTTGATATAGCCCGGATACGTCGGCGCCTGTCTGCGGCTCGCGGCGAATCAGAAGTACCCGCCAGCGATGATGGCGCCCCGTTCGAAACACGGATAATCCGCTTTCCTGCAGGGCAGAACTGCGGGACACTCTTTATCCGCAAGTCATCCTCGCTTGATTTCCGGGACTGGCAGCGGATTGGTGTTGCCCGTGGTGCCAAGGAGATCTTTCTCGATACCTCGCTGCGGCTGGATGTAAAGGCAGAAAACTCCCTGGATACGAGCTTTCTGGGTGAACTGCGCCCCGATGATCTGCAATCGCTGTTTCTATACGGATGCGATGACAAGGTTATGAGCAATATTGCACATCTGACCGGACTGCAGGAGCTGTATCTCTCGGATGCCGAGGTTTCGGACCAGGGAGTGGCTCTGTTGCTTCCCCTGGTCTCGCTGCAACGTATATCGATCTACCATACCGCCATCAGTGACAGGGGAATTCTGAATCTGGCGCTGCTGCCGGGACTGAAATGGCTTACCTGCAGTGGTACTGCCGCCACGGAGGAGGGGTTGACCCTGTTCCGCAAGGCGATGCCGGGATGTAAAACGGTTAACTTCAAGTGGCGCAATTAGTATGCAGGGACCGGCTTTCTGCGGTTTTGCAGGAAACAATGTCGTGAACGCGCTTATCCCTTTATATTGGGGACAGGAATAGGAGAAAGTATGCTTCAAATAGGTAACTACAATAAACTTTCAGTAGACCGCATCACCGCTTCCGGAGCCGTTTTCAAGTCGGACGAAGGGGACGTGCTCCTGCCGCTGCGGCTCCTGCCGCAAGGAGCGGAAGCGGGCACAATCCTGGATGTCTTTGTGTATGTCGATTCCGACGGGCGTTTGACCGCCACCACCAGAAAGCCCCGTGCCGTTGTCGGGGAGTTTGCGCTCCTGAAGGTCAAGGAGGCGACGACTGTCGGCTCCTTCCTGGAGTGGGGACTGGAAAAGGACCTGCTGCTGCCGTTCGGCGAGCAGAATGAACCGGTCAGGCGCGGCGACCAGGTGCTGGTACGGGTATTTCTCCACTCCAGCGGCCGGATTGCCGCATCGGCGAAACTGGACAAATTCATCACCCCGGTGGACGACACCCTGTCGGAAGGCGCAGAGGTCGAACTGCTGGTGTATGCCAACACTGATCTGGGAGCCAAGGTGCTGATCAACAACAGTTTCGGCGGGTTGATATTCAATACGGAATTTGTCGTCAAACCGCCCTGCGGCGAGCGTCTGCGGGGATACGTCAAAAAAATCAGGGACGACGGCAAGGTTGATGTCACACTGCGCAAAGGGGGAGCAGAGGAGGCGGCAAGCGACCGTGATACTATCCTGGCCGCCCTGGCGGCCCATAACGGGTTTCTCCCCCTGACCGACAAGAGCTCTCCTGATTCGATTGCCGGACTGCTGCGCCTGAGCAAGAAGAGCTTCAAAAAAGCGGTCGGGGGATTGTACAAAGAGGGCGTGGTCACCATAACTCCCGACGGACTCCGGCTGCGCAGCGTGCAGACGTCATAGAGCATGGCGATTTAATTTATTACTGCTTACGTTGCAAAGTAAGGCATTACTCACACGACGACGCAACGACGCAACATTTTTAATTAATAATCAAAAATTTGTTTTAAAGCCTTTTGTTGCGTCGTTGCGTCGTTGCGTGAAACAGATTTAGTTTCGGTTTATATGAAGGAATCGTTATGAAAATACGAATTATAGTAATAATTACGCTTGTTTCATGTTGTGCCGCACTGTTTGCCTCCGGCTGCAAGAGAGCGGAAGTGAAGCCTGTCGCCGGCCTGCAGGTGGTTACGACCCTGTTCCCGCTGTATGACTTTGCCCGCACGATTGCCGGCGGCAAGGCAGCGGTGACCATGCTGCTGCCGCCCGGTGTCGAACCGCATACCTTCGAACCGAAACCGGAAGATATGATCAGTATCAGCCGTGCCGGATTGTTCATTTATACCAGCAGATATATGGAACCGTGGGCGGAAAAAATCATCAGCGGCATTGACAATCGCGCACTTCGGGTTGTTAATGTCGGAGAGCGGGTCAACTACCGGACGGGAGAGGGTGTAAGCCATCAAGGACATGAAGGTGGAGGTCACCCTGACCACGACCAGAAGGGCATGGACCCGCACTTCTGGCTAGATTTTGCCAACGCGGCGCGGATGGTGGATACAATTCTGGACGGTTTTGTCGCCGCTGATCCGGTCAACAGCGAACTGTACCGACAGAATGCCGAAACCCTGAAAACACGACTGGCCGCTCTTGACCTGCGGTACAAGCAGGGTCTCTCATCCTGCTTTACCAGAAAACTCCTGCATGGCGGCCATTACACCTTCGGCTATCTGGCGGGCCGCTACGGGCTTGAGTATCACGCGCTCAGCGGGATTTCATCAGACGCGGAACCGTCGGCCGAGCGGATGGTCGCACTTGTCAGGGAGATCAGGTCATCCGCTGCCGGGTACCTTTTTGCCGAGGAGTTGCTGTCGCCGCGCCTGACGGAAACGCTGGCTCAGGAAGCGGGCGTGGGGGTGCTGATGCTTCACGGGGCGCATAACCTGTCCCGGGATGACCTGTCCCGGGATGCCACGTTTATTGACCTGATGGACCGCAACCTGGAACAGCTGAAGAAAGGTCTGAAATGTCGGTGAAAATAGTGGCAACAGAGCTGCTGTCGTGCAGTTATCGCGAGGGGAGGGTGCTTGAGGACGTCTCCTTCATGGTCGAGCGCGGTGACTATGTCGGAATCGTCGGCCCGAACGGTTCCGGCAAGAGCACGCTGATCAAGGCACTGCTCGGCCTGGTAACGATCGGCACCGGTTCCGCCGCGCTGTTCGGCACTCCGCTGCAGAATTTCCGCGACTGGCACAAGGTTGGCTACCTGCCGCAAAGCCTCCACCTGGTCAACCCGGTTTTTCCGGCGACAGTGCGCGAAACGGTCGGACTCGGCCTGTTAAGCCTCAAACGTTTTCCAAAACGGCTGAATCGAGCCGATAACGACAAAATAAGCGTAATCCTCGATGAATTGGGTATTTCAAGCCTGGAACATAAACTGATAGGTGAACTGTCCGGCGGACAGCTGCAGCGCGTACTTCTAGCCCGCGCCATCGTAAACGATCCGGAACTGCTCGTGCTGGACGAGCCGACCGCCGCCCTCGACCCGGAGACCAGAGACCGTTTTTACGCGATGATCGCGGACATTAACCGCACGCTGGGAGTAACGGTCCTGCTGGTGACGCATGACAGCGGCGCGATCGGGGAGCACGCCTCAAAAATGCTCTACCTTGACAAGAAGATCCTCTTTTACGGCAGTTTTGATCAGTTCTGCTGTTCGCCGGAGATGTCGTCGCTGTTCGGTGAACACTCACAGCACCTAATGTGCCACCGGCACTGACATGAATCTACTGGAAATCCTTTCATACGGCTTTATTCAAAGGGCCCTGCTGGCCGGCACCCTGATCGCGCTGCTCTGTTCGGTGCTGGGGGTCTTTCTGGTGCTGCGCCGCTTGTCTCTGATCGGCGACGGACTGGCGCACGTCACCTTCGGCAGCACCGCCATCGCCCTGGCGCTCAAATTTTATTCCGCCATGTCGCTGCTGGTGACGATGCCGATTGTGCTGCTCGCATCTCTCGGCATACTCAAATTGACCGAAAAAGGGCGGTTGAGCGGCGATGCCGCAATCGGCCTGGTATCCGCTCTCGGAATTTCGGCCGGAGTTATTCTGGCCAGCGTCGGCGACGGGTATAATGTCGACCTGCTGAGCTACCTTTTCGGCAATATCCTGTCGATACGGAGTGAAGAGGTGGTGATAGCGGCGATACTCTGCCTCGGGGTCATGCTGCTGGTGACGCTCTACTACCATGAGCTGTTCGCTATCTCGTTCAGCGATGAACTGGCACAGGTATCCGGGATCCGCACGTCATTCATCAACTCGATCCTGGTGCTGCTTACCGCGATGTCGGTGGTCCTGGCGATGAAACTGGTCGGCATCATGCTGATTTCGTCGCTGCTGATCGTTCCGGCAGCCGGAGCCCTGCAGCTGGCGCGGGGCTTTAAGATATGCATCATTCTGGCCGCACTTCAGGGGTGCAGTTCGGTGGTTATCGGTATTCTGTTTTCCATCATGTCCAACCTCCCCGCCAGCGCCTCCATCGTCATGGTGAATCTGCTCTTCTTCGCCGCCGCCTGCTTCATCCGCCGGATTATCTATCCTAAAAACAGCAACTGAAGAGCTGCGTGATGATTGTTTATGCTTATGGGGATGGAAAGGGAGATGGTGTGTTGACCGGAGCATTGGCCATAAGATCAATATGGAACAGAATCCATTTTTGAAAAGGATTTATATGAGCTTCAATGAATAGGTGAAAATACCGGCAATTTTGCATTTATACAGATTAGGATACGACGTTCTTTCGCTCTCTAAATCAACGCATGACGAGAACACCAATATTTTCACTGACCTGTTTTAAGAAAGCAGCGGACGAATAATGAAAGACGACACTTCATGAAAACAGCGAGTGTCTAGATAACTGGTGGCGATTCAGAGGGAACAAATCATGAAGTTACAGGAAGTGGTAAATGAAATCATTCGACCCTAAATATATTCAGGAACTGGTTATTCCACACCGCTTGATAACCATTATCCGCCAGATTGGCGAATACAAGGGGAAGCAGGATCTTTACCGTCAACAGGCGCCGGAAATGCTGGAAAACCTTCGTCACGTTGCCATGATTCAGAGCACTGAATCATCCAATCGGCTTGAGGGAATTACAGCAGACATTAAAAGGATACAGGCATTGGTTCAGGAGCGCACCACACCAGCCAATCGTCCGGAGGCTGAAATCGCCGGTTATCGTGATGTGCTGAACACAATTCATGGCAATTACACCAATATTCCTTTCAATGATTCCATAATCCTGCAACTCCATCGTGACCTTATGAAGTATGCAGGCAAAGAAGGCGGTCGCTGGAAATCTGTTGCCAATGAAATATCCGAGGTTTTGCCAGATGGCAGCAAGCGAATCCGCCTTGTACCGGTTCAACCTTACCAGACCGGCGAGTATATGAAACACTTGCATGAGCGTTATGATTACCGGTTCGCCGAACAGACACTTGACCCCCTGCTGCTCATTCCGCTTTATATACTTGATTTCCTCTGTATCCACCCCTTCCTTGACGGCAACGGCCGCATGGCTCGCCTGTTGACGGTTCTGCTGCTTTATCACAATGGCTATGATGTCGGTCGTTATATCAGTCTGGAACGAATTATTGAGCAGACCAAGGAATCATATTACGAAACCCTGCAAAGCTCTTCTCAGGGATGGTACGAAGCCGGGCACGACTCTCTCCCCTGGATGGAATACTGCCTGTCAACTATCCTGGCAGCCTATAAGGAGTTTGAAAGCCGGTTTACCCGCATATCATCCGGTCAGGGGAGCAAAACGGCTATGATAATGAACGCAATTGACGCCTGTATCGGAGACTTCAGTATTTCCGAGCTTGCTCAAGCTTGTCCTGTTGTCAGCAGGGATATGCTCAAACATCAACTGTTCAAGTTAAGAGATGAAGGGGTTATCGTGGCAACGGGTAAGGGTCGCTATGCACGCTGGCGAAAGATTGTAAATATAGGTTAACGGTGTAATTGCCTGGCTGCTATTACACCATTAAATAAGAGATTGCACCATTGAATCGTTACGGTATGAGCAGGATCGCGTAAATCACCTACTTGGGAAATTGCAGAATAAAAAAGAATAAGTGCAGAATATAAACATAATAAGGCCATCTGCTTCATGCTCATAATCGTCGAATCGCCTACCAAGGCGAAAAAAATACAGTCGATCCTCAAAGTTAAGACCATGTCCACGGTCGGACATTTCAAAGACCTTCCTGAAGCCACTATCGGCGTTGACCTGAAAACCTATGAGCCGAGCTTCGTCTACCACGAGAAAAAGGCGCACCTCCCCAAGGAACTTCGCGCCGCGGCACGCGGCGAGACCGTCATGCTTGCCGGTGACCCTGACCGGGAAGGGTATGCGATCAGCTGTCATATCTATGAAGAGGTGAAGGACGTCGCCAGAGAATGCCTGCGGATGGAGATTTTTGAGGTTACCGAGAAGGGGCTGAAAGAATCGCTTGCGAAGGCGGTGCCGTTCGAACAGACAAACACCGGCCTCTATAACGCCTTTCTCGGGCGCCGGATCGGCGACCGGCTGGTCGGCTATATCCTCTCGCCGATCGCCAGCAAAAGTCTCCGCAGTTCCTACAGCGTCGGGCGGGTCCAGTCCCCGGCCGTGCGCCTGGTAGTCGATCGTGAACGGGAGATCCGCGCCTTCTCCTCCGCTCCCTACTGGATGCTTGATATTCAGCTGGACAAGGACGGCACGATCTTCCTGGCCCGTCATCTTCACGGCAAGTTCTTACAAAAAGCCGATGCACAGATCATTATTGAAGCAATCAAGGATGAAACGCATGCCCTGGCGGAAAAAGTCGACAGGAAGGAGGTCAGGCAATCAGCCAAACCGCCGTTTACGACGGTTGACCTGCAGGCAGCCGCTGCCGCCCGTCTGAAGTTCACTCCGGAGCAGTCGATGAAGCTTGCCCAGGGACTGTTCGATCATGGCGTCATCACCTATCACCGCACCGATTCCGTCCGGATGGATGAGGCTTTCATTGCCGAAATCCGCGAGTTTCTGACCGGGTCACTTGGCGGCAGTTATCTCCCCCCGCAGCCGAACGTGCACAAATCGAAAAACTCCCAGGCCGAGGCCCACGAGGGGATCCGTCCGACGCACATGCATTCGGTGGCAGATATTGCCGCCATCATCAGCAAGGAAGGCCTCACCCCCGATCATGCCAGGCTCTACGAAATGATATTCAAGCGCGCCGTCGCCAGCCAGATGGCAGCGGCACGATATGATTCCACTGTGATGATATTTACCGTTGCCGGGGAGCGATTCAAGGCCGCCGGCCGGGTGCTGGTTTTTGACGGATTTCTCAAGGTGTACGCCGAGATCGACGAGGAAAAAGACAAGAAGGGAGATGAAGACAATAAACTGCAGCTGCTTCCCCCGATAGACATTGGTGAGCTGGTGCCGAAACGTCAGGAAGTTCTTGACGAGAAAAAGAGCAAGCCGCCGGGACGCTTTACGCTCGGCTCGCTGGTAAAGGAGCTGGAACGGCTTGAAATAGGCCGTCCTTCCACCTACGCCGCCATCACCAAGAACATTACCGACCGCGGCTACGTCAAGGAAGAGAAGGGGAGGGTGGTTCCCCTTCCTCCCGGCGAGACGCTGATTGACTTCCTCAGGGAAAGGCATGCCTGGGTGATCGATTACGAGCTGACCAAAAAGATGGAGGGTTTTCTGGACCTGGTTGTGGAGAACAAGGAAACCTGGCAGCGTTTCTGCCGTGGGGTCCACAACAAAATGGGGTTCTCGGTTCCGCCGGCCAGGGCACCGGGCGGCGCGCCGAGTGAGGGGCAGCTCAAATACGCGGGAGACCTTGCGCAAAAAAACGGTCTCGTGATACCCGAAGAAACACTGAAGACCGGCAAGGCTCTTTCCCTCTGGATCGAAGGAGTTGTCGTCACAAAGGACCGGGCAATAAATTCAAAACAATAAACTGCCAATTCAGGTCCGCGGCACAAGGGGAAGCCTGAATCCCCCTTTCGAATCCACGTAATAAGCCCCGAAGCTTGACACTTCGGGGCTTATTATTTTAGTTGCTTTTGGTATTGAAACGAGCTGACGCAATTTTAACTAGTTGTTTTTAGCGCCCATATCAATCCACATCTTTATCAGGTTCTGATTGTTGGTGCTAAGTGCGCTCCCGTTAAGAGGCATCTGCGGTCCGGCGGTCGTGCCGCTGACCCTCCTGAACAAGCTGCTGTTGGCGGAATCACCCGCAATCACCCGGGTACCGGCCAAGCTCACAAGATTTGCGTATGACTCTCCCGCCGCTAACGACATGGGGGCCGCCACAGTATTACCCGTGAAATGGCAACCAACGCAATTTGCAGTGAATATCGCCTGGATGTTATCGGCAAACGATATCAGCTGACCGCGGACCAAGCCGAGACCGTTTGCGACGGTATGGGCGTTGACGTAATATCCGCCCGCCTTGAACCTGGCCACCTGGGCATCCGTCAGTGTGGTGTTGGCCGGCAGGCTCCAGACGACTTTGTCGGCATCGGCTACCAAGGCTTTTACAATATTATTTGCCGGTGCCAGTCCGATATCGCCGTCATGAATGTGAGCGGCGGTAACCGCCGCAGTCGGGGGGGTGCCGGAGAGGGTGAATCCGGTCAGTGTCATGGAGCCGCGGAGCTTGTTGGTGGAATAGAGGGTGAAGCTGGCGGTTCCGCCGGGATTAGTGGCGGCTGCGTCAGGCAGGGACGCTGCCGGCACCTCCTGGGCAGTGGTCAGCGTGGCCTGCCTGGTGACAGTCACGGGAGCAACGGGTGCCGGCGCTCCGTCACCGCCTCCGCCTCCGCCTCCGCAGGCGGTAGTCAGCAGAGCCAATGAACAGGAAAGGGAAAGCACGAGGGTGGTTCGAATAGACGTTTTGTTGAGCAGTTCTTGCATGATATCCTCCTATGTTCTTGTTGGGTACACCCTACAGGTGACTGACAATGCGTTTTGTTACCGGCTCTTCCGAAAAGGATCGCCTCGGCGGTGAACCGACTGCATTAACGCTCCGCGACTTTTACGTTTTATGACATTAGTGTACCAGAAATTTTTTCATTTGGTTGTGTGACATCCCTTACATTCCACCGGTCCTTTTTCGTTAAGATCGTGGCAGGAAATGCATATCTGGTGTGCTACTTCCTTGTCCCATTGTTTAATCTTCCATTCCTGGGGCTTGTGACAGTGAAAGCATTCGCTGTCATTAAGAGTTTGATGTTTCAGGTGTTGAAATTCCATGGTTTTGTCGCCCATTTTAAGTTTGATTATGGCAGGGCCGACATTTTCCGGGGTTTCCGCACCCAGAACAGCAAGTGGTAACCCGATTATCACCAGAAGCGCTGCGAACAGTGAGGAAGTCAGTCTCATAATGATTATTCTCCTTTTGGTGTAATTGATCGTAACAAGAAACAGCAGTGCTGCTTGAAAACATGTACTTCTAGAAGTAATAGCTGAAATCTTTCATCTCGAACGGAGAATCGTTCAGACACTCAATAAAGACATCAACTATAAACGGATCAAACTGCGAACCTTTCTTCTTTACAAGTTCCCGCAGTGCGGCCTCCTTGTCAAGTCCGTCCCGATAGGAGCGGTTTGAGATCATGGCGTCGAACGAATCCGCAACGGCAACGATACGGGCATGAAGGGGAATCTGCTCTCCTTTCAACCGCCCGGGATAACCGGTGCCGTCCCAATGTTCATGGTGATGGAGGATTGTCGGGCCGATATGGCTCAAATCATTGATCCCCACGACAAAGAGAGTTCCTTTCAGGGTATGCTCCCGTGTCAGCGTTTCTTCGCGAAGGTTGAGGCTGTCGGGTTTGTTGAGGACATCTTCGGCAGTGTTGTACTTGCCGATGTCATGGAGCATCGCTCCCAGATAAAGGTCGCGCATCTCGAGTATGGGCAGCTGCAGTTTTGATCCGATGCTCAGGCAGTATTCCGCAACCCTGCGTGCCTGCCCCTGTGTATAGCTGTCTTTAAGCTCCAATGCGCCCAGAAGGGCCTGAATAATGCTGTTAAATAAATAGGGGTTCCATATTTCCTGCCGCTTGTCCGGAACCAGCATGGCTTTGGCAACGGCATCCGCCACGTGACGGCCTGCGAGACGGGCAGCGATTTCAATCCCGAAATTTACTGCTGTTCCCGGCCCCCGGCTGGTAATGATTGTACCGTCACTGACGACCGGTGACTCCTCGTACATTACGCCATGCAGACGATCACTGTATGACGGGTAACAGGTCGCTTTCTTACCGCTCAGAAGCCCTGCCGCAGCTAGTACGATTGGGGCTGCGCATATCGCGCCGATCAATTTTTCTTTGGCTGCGAACTCAGCAAGGAGCGCGTGAATGCGCGGATCCGCGTTGAGATTGTCACTGCCCGGTTGCCCGCCCGGGAGGACGATCATGTCGAAATCGCCCGCATCGACAGAATCAATCGTGGTGTCGGTGAGAATGCATATATTATGTGCCCCTGCAACAGATCCAGGCTGAAGGCCCGCGAGAACGACATCTATGTCAGCTCTGCGGAGTATGTCAACTACCGTCAGGGCCTCAATTTCTTCAAAACCCGCAGCCATCGGCACGAGAACTTTTGCCATACATTTCCTCCCGTTAATTCTGTATTGTCGATAGTAAACTAAAACAAAGATAAATCAAGAGATTAGGAATGCACACCCGTGATCCAGCCGGCGGTCTTCCTGGTCCTCTCGTAATTACGTTGTGCAGCAGCAAGATGAGCGCTATGGGCAGCATGGCACTGTGCAACAATATTACAGTATTAGCCCTTTTCTCCGGGAGCACCAAGCAGTTCCCGAATCTCCCTTTCCGCCTGATCGAAACGATCCTCCAACTCCGGCAGCAGCTCTCCGGCCTTTTCCATATCACCGGCTGCGGCTGCCGCTTCGATGGCGCCGACCGTTTCAGCCAGCAGCGGCAGGGCTAGATTTACCGAAGCCCCTCTCAGTTTGTGTGCCGCCCGGCGAAGTGCATCCGCATCGCGTGCGGCCACGGCGATGCGGATCGATTCGGTATATTCCGGACGGTGGTCAGTAAAAATGATCGCCACATCCCGGGAAAGCTCGAGATCGCCGCAATTTCGCCGAACAAACTCGTTCCGGTCGAAAACGGCTCCCGGCTTTGCTTCTGCACACGTGATCGGTATCTGGACGGCCGTTTCCGGAGCGGAACCGAACGACAACCACTTCTCCAGCATTCCCAGCAGTTCCCCAATCTCAAGCGGTTTGCTCAGGTAATCATCCATCCCCGCATCAAGGCAGCCAATGCGGTCTTCCCGCATTGCGTTTGCCGTAAGGGCGATCACCGGTATTCCATGGTTTCTGACCGCCGAAGCCGGATCGCGGATGACAGCTGTCGCTTCAAAGCCGTTCATCACCGGCATCATACAGTCCATCAGTACAAGGGCATAGTCGTTCCGCTCCAGTGATGCAAGCGCCTCGCGGCCATTGTCCGCCACATCCACCTGATAACCGCACTTTACCAGAATCGACTGTGTCACCTTTTGGTTGGTCGAGTCATCCTCGACAAGAAGCAGACGGGCGGCGGTGCGGTGGCTCCCGCTCCCCACCCTTCCCCCGCTGGGGGAGGAAGATTTATACTCCTCCAACAGGAGGGGGGTATTTGTCTGTTTCTCCAAAACAACGGTAAACCAGAATGTAGAACCTTCACCTTCGGCACTCTCGACACCGACACTCCCCCCCATCAGTTCGGCAAGCTGACGCGAGATAGTCAGCCCCAGTCCGGTGCCGCCGAATTTACGGGTCGTGGATCCGTCAGCCTGTGTGAACGGCTTGAATATTGTTTCCAGCTTGTCTGCCGCAATGCCGATGCCGCTGTCGCGCACCAGGAAACACAAGGTCGTGAACCGGTCATCCTCCGTCTCTGTGCGGACCTGCAGCGAGATGGAGCCCCTGAAGGTAAACTTGATGGCGTTGCCGATCAGGTTGGTGATGATCTGGCGCAGACGGCCCGCGTCACCCTTCAGGAGCAGCGGGACATCGGGGTCGATCAGTAAGCCCAGTTCCAGCCCTTTTTCACGGGCACGCAGAGAAAGGAAATTGGCCGTGCCGGTTAATTCCGTTTGCAGATCAAAATCCCGTATTTCGAGTTCAACCTTGTGTGCTTCGATTTTGGAGAGATCGAGAATGTCGCTGAGCAGTTGCACCAGGTTCCTGCCGGACAGCTTGACCAGTTCGGCATACTCGCGTTGTTCTTCGGTCAGTTCCGTACCCAGCAGCAGTTCTGTCAGGCCGATGACACCATTCATGGGAGTGCGGATCTCGTGGCTCATGTTGGCGAGGAACCGGCTTTTGGCGGTGCTGGCGGCTTCGGCATCCGCCTTGGCCTGGCGAAGCTCGTCTTCCGCCCGCTTTCGTTCGGTGATGTCGTATGCAGTGCCGCTCGTGCCGATTATGTTTCCGTTTTCATCGCTCATAAAAAGGGCATTGAAAACCAGATGTATTTCATTGCCTGCTTTCCCGATATGGGTAGTTTCAAAGCCATTGACCGAATTTCCCTCCATTAGCAACTGGTACAATTTCAGGTCATTTTCGGCGCTGGCGGATGATTGAAAATCTGTGAACCTCCTGCCCAGCATTTCATCCAGTTCATAGCCAAAAACCTGCTCCCAGGCAAGATTGAGATACGTATACCTTCTGTCGGCATCACATTGCCAGATCAGATCTTGAGAAGTCTCGACCAGAGAGTGGTAGAGCGATTCTGATTTTCTGAGTGCTTCTTCCGCCTTTTTTCGCTCGGTTATATCATGCACGACGGAATAGAGCAGATTTTTCCCGCCATGGCTGATCGGTCCGGAATAAACTTCAACGTTACTGATCGAGCCGTCCGCCCTGCAATGACGAAACTGGAAGCGAGTGCTCTGTTCCTCTTTCGCCACCTCCATTTCCTTCTGGATTTCCACAGCCGACATGATGTTGATGTCGGTGATCCTCTTCGCCCGCAGCTCATCGATTGACCACCCATAAAACGCTGATGCGGCAATATTTGCGTCTACTATAGACCCGTCTTTCGGATCGATGATGAGTGCGACGATATGAATTTTCTCGAACAGGCTTCGGAACCGCTCTTCGCTGGCCCGCAGCTCAGCCGTTCGCTCCTCCACCCGCTGCTCCAGTGATTCATTGATCTGCCGGATCTCAAAGAACTGCGCCGACAGTGACTCAGCCATCTCCCTGAAATTGCTGATCAGGTGGCTGGTTTCCTTAATGCTGCTTTCCGGCCAGGCGATTTCATTGTTATCCATTTCCAACCTGACAGGAAGGTCATGGGAGATCAGCCGCAGTTTTTTGAGCGTGACAATAAACCGGCGGCTCAATAATTCAGCCAGTGCCAATGCTACGAGCAAAATAAGGAACAGCAGGGACAGTTTGCCGGTGTAGTTGCTGTAGAGCAACCTCTGGAAAGGCGCGACCGGCTGGTCCAGGATCAACCTCCATTCCGCCAGGTCGCCTATTGTGGTTTCCACAGAATAAAATGATTTCTGCCAGCGTTCCGAGGCCGGAGTATTATGAAGCGCAGTCGGTACCCATTGGCTGATGTCTTTGTCAAGGGAGGTGAGTATCCCTTTACCGCGCATGTAGGGGGACATGACCGTTTGATCGGTGCGGTTGGTCATTATGACACGGCCGTTTTTATCAATCAGTGTGTAGAGCATGGCATTCTCATGCGAATTCTTGTCAAGATGCTCTCGTACCTGCTCCAGGCCCAGGATGCCGGCGACGAATCCGTCGTATTCGCCTCGGTTCAACACCGGCGCCAGAATTGCGACCCTAGCTTTGGGGGTGCCGATCCTGCTCATTACGACTTCCGAGAGGGTCGGCTTGAGTGTCTGTTTCAGCGTCGGGATGAAGGGGTGATCAGCGAAGTTAATGCCGATGTTGTTTTCCCCAAGCTCGTCGTCAAGCGGATAGGAGGCGACGGAAAGCGCTCCTCTGTCAATCAGCCCGATACGCTGAAAATTGTGATCAGATTTCTTTGCCTGCTCGAGAAACGGCAGCATCTGGTCCGGGGACTTCAACGCTGCCATTTCCGCCAGAGTGAGAATCGAAAATTTCCTGTTCACCATCCAGGTTTCCAGACGCAGGGATAAACGATCTCTGTCACGAATCAGCGATGTACGTATACGGTGGTCGGTTTCGGTGAAATCGGTCCTGCTGCCGACCGCAAGCATGATCAGGGCCGGACACAGTACGAAAAAGGCCAGCAGGTTATAGACAATCTCGCTGTACGACATGAGCGGCCTGCGCGAACGGAGAGCAAGACCGGTAAAGATCAGCCGGGCGACCAGTGCATTGGCGATGCCGTTTACCGCCTGCTTGGTCATGTCGATAAGGGTATTGCCGGGAGGAACATGCATGACAACATGGTAGAAAAGGTAAACCAGCGGCATGCCTGCCAGCAGCCAGAAGAGCGTGTCAGCCAGCACCAGTCCGATTTTCCGGCGAGTGACCAGCCAGCCGACGGACGCCACTTCGGCGGTCATGATGATGATAGCGTAGGGGTGATTCCAGAGGAAGTAGGTATAAGAAGCGATGACGACGGCGGCGACAATGCCCCGTCCAGTACCCAGGAATTGCAGCGCCAGCATGGCGAAGATGCCGCCGAAGAGGAAATCAATATTGAGAAAAACGGGGTAATTGAAATAGTTGCCGACCAGGCCGAGTGCGATCAGGGCAAAAAGGAACAATGTGCTGTTTTTGCTGTTTCCGGCGGCGCCGACGAATGGCGGGGAGTTCATGGCTGGCTCCTGGATGTGCGACACCAACGGTTCAGCTGTCCGGAATTTCTCGGCATATTTTAGCAGAGGTTCACATTACCAGAAAACAGTTAAGTTGCTTAAGCTGGATAGCGAGCGCCGGAGGTTCTAGCGGATCAGGGAAACAGGTCGGCGTCCTTGAATGCCAGCCCATCGCGGTCCTTGGCTGATACAATCGGCTCTGTCGGCAGCGGCCAGCTTATGGCCAGGCCCGGGTCGTCCCACCTGATGCAGCGTTCATGCTCCGGCGCATAATACTCCGTCGTGAGATAGAGGAACTCGGCAACGTCCGATGTTACGCAGAAGCCGTGGGCAAAGCCGGGAGGCACCCACATCTGGAGCCTGTTTTCTGCAGAAAGCAGGGTGCCGAACCATTGGCCAAAGCTGGGTGAACCCTGGCGGATGTCAACCGCCACATCGAATACCTCACCAACAACGACTCGCACCAGTTTTCCCTGCGGCTGCCGGATCTGGTAATGCAGTCCCCTCAGGACGCCTCCGGTCGAGCGCGAATGATTGTGCTGAACAAAGTTGCAGTCTATCCCGGTCAGTTCACGCCAGCGGCGTTCATTGAAGCTTTCAAAAAAGAAACCGCGATCGTCGCCGAACAGTTTCGGCTCCAGGATCAGGACGTCGGGGATGGTTGTGGGGATGATCTGCATGCATATTCTCCATACAGGTAAGTCACTCAAAAAGATTGATTTTTTGAAACGTATGCCGTGCTGCGCTGTTCGGCAAACGTGAGGTGCATCATCATCGCCTCACGGGCGGCTTCGGCGTCCCGCGAGCGGATCGCTTCGAATATGCTGCGGTGATGCCGGTAGAGTTGATGGTGATCTTCGCTGGTTATGTAGACGGCCCTCCAGACGCTCTGCTGAAACTCCTTCATCGCGTCAAACAGGCTCTGCATGAGGTGCAGCCAGACGATATTGTGGGTGGCGCGGGCGATAACTATGTGAAGATTTGCGTCAAGATCTTCCGAAGGGAGCAGTCCCTCCAGATTGCGCTCCATGCCGGTGACGATCTCCTCCATGCGGCGGATATCCTCCGGGAGCGCACGCTGGGCGGCGTAATAGGCCGTCCACGACTCCATGCATTTGCGCACCTCGATAACATCCAGAGCCCGATCCTGCTGGACACGAATCAGCTCGCTCAGAGAATTTGAGGAGGAAGTTTCCACCAGGGACATGACAACCGTGCCCCCCCCCTGATACGACATGACGAGACCTGACGAAGCCAGGACGTTCAGCGCTTCGCGCACGGAGGGGCGGGACACCCCGAACATCTCGGCCAGTTCGCGTTCCGGCGGCAGTTTGTCACCCGGTGCGAACTCCCCGGCCAGGATCGAGGTGCGAATCTGTTCAGCTATCTGTGTTGAAACTTTTTTCGGTTTTATCGGTTGAAAATTCATGTTCTGATCCAATCAAAAAGGGGTGTCATCGCGGCACCCCTTCTTTTATAGCATTTTCTGTATTTCTGCAACCTGCTCGGCATGGCCTGAAGTTAAAAATTGATTTAAATACCATAACAGGAAACCGGTACGAATAACGGCACTTCAAAACAGCCCTATTATGCTTAACCTGCCATGTTTCGCGCCGGTATCTCGTTCAGATGCATGATTTTGAACTGCGGCAAGAACCGGCTGATTACGTTAAACCCAATTGGTCGCCTCCAGCAGCACCTCTTCACTGTTAATCAGGTTTCTACGGGTTGTGCAGCGGTCCACCAGATAGACGATGGACTGATAGTTGATGCCGCCGTGCTGTGACAGACCGATTTCGCAGGGCCGGCTGTTGGAATAGCCGGATTTGCAGTCGGCCGGCAGGGAGGGTTTCAGTTCCGCCAGGGCGGCGGCTGTAAGTTCCGGTGTATCGAAGCCCTTGCTTCCGGCAAATCCGCAGCAGGTTACCTTGGTCGGCGTGACGATCTTTTCAGCGCAGGCCAGGGCCACGGTCTTGAACTTTTCGGCCAGCAGCATCTTGGTTGAACTGCAGGTGACATGAATAGCGACGGTTTCGGGCGCCTTGGTAAAGATCAGTCGCTGCATGAGAAAATCATGGATAAATTCAACCGGCTCATACAGCTTCAGTTTCTTGTCCAGGGTCTGTCGCATGCGGAACAGACAGGGGCTGGTGTCGCACAGCACCGGATACTGACCGTTATTGCTGCCGGCCATCAGTGCCTGCTCCAGTTCACGGCTCTTGCTCTCGGCCGCCTCAAAAAAACCCTTGCTGTCAAAGGCCATGCCACAGCAGAGTTTGTCCATATCAACAGGCAGGATCACCTCGAAGCCGGCCTTTTCCAGCAGTGACAGCACAGCCTGGTTAAGGGCGCGCTGGTCCGGATCACTCTGTGCCGGTCCCATTGTTCGGCTGGAACAGCTGGGGAAGTAGACCACTTTTGGCTTATTACCGGCCGTGTGCTGATGCGTTGAACAAGGACTTGAACCACGCTGCGGCATCCAGGGGGTCCAGAGAGGCATCCGCTGCCCTGACAGTTTGCGGGCCGTGCCGGTAAGGCGCAGCATGACCGAGCTGCCGAGCCTCTGATGCAGCAGGTCAGCCAGGCTCAGTCCGGTACGTACCAGGGCAGCTGTAGCGGCGAAATGACGACCGATGTAGTTGGCGACGGCATTGGCCTGTGCTCCGTGCTTTTGGCTGCGCAACAGCTTGGTGTAGTCACCGGTATTGATTGAGACCGGGCAGGTCGTAGCACAGAGACCGTCGGCGGCGCAGGTGCTTTCACCCCAGTAGTCGTAATCCTGCTCAAGGCGTTTCAACTGGCCAGCGTCTGCACCGGAATGGCGCAAGCCGGCGATCTGCCGCTGGGCTGTTATGCGCTGTCTCGGTGTGGAGGTTAAGTGCTTCGAGGGGCACATGATCTCGCAGAAACCGCATTCAATACACTTGTCGATCATCTCATGCGCCTGCGGCATGTGTTTGAGATTCTCCAGGTACACGGCCGGATTGTCGTTGATTATAACACCGGGATTGATCAGGTTGTGCGGATCAAAGGCCTGCTTGATCCGTTTCATCAGACGATAGGCCTTGATTCCCCATTCCATTTCAACAAAGGGTGCCATATTACGCCCAGTGCCGTGTTCAGCCTTCAGAGCGCCGCCGTAGGTGTTGACAACCATGGCGCAGACTTCCTGCATGAATTTTTCGTACTGATCGATCTCTTCCTGCCGGGTAAAGTCGGGGGTCAACACGAAATGCAGGTTGCCGTCCAGTGCATGTCCGAAGATGATGGCATCACCATAGCCGTTGCGGATCATCATGCTGCGCAGTTCGATCGTCGCATCCGCCAGCCGTTCCAACGGGACGGCGATGTCTTCGATGATGACCGAAGTTCCGATACGCCGCACGTTGCCGACAGCCGGAAACAGGCCCTTGCGGATGTTCCAGAGCGCCTCGTATTCGGCTTTGACAGCGGTAAAATCGATCGGAAAAACCGTCGGGAGACCAGTCAGGCGCAGCTTGAGCAGCTCGACCTTCCCTTCAAGTTCAGTGGGGTTTTCCCCGCGTACTTCCACCAGCAGGGCAGCCACATCTTCATCAAGGGTTTTCAGGTATTCCGGCATACCCGGCTTTTCTTCCACGGCGCGCAGTGAAATCCGGTCCATCAGTTCGGCAGCCGAAACCACCGTACGGTCCAATTGCATGACCCCGTGGCAGGCACTGGCCATATCGGGAAAGAAAATCAGGGCTGAGGCCTTATGGGCATGTTCCACAATGGTACGAAAGGTGATGTCGGCAATGAAGCCGAGCGTACCCTCGGAACCGATCATCAGATGCTTGATGATGTCGATAGGGTCCCGGTGATCTACAAACGAGTTGATGCCGTATCCGGTGGTGTTTTTTATCTTGTATTTGCGCGTGATCAGTTCAGACAGGGCACTGTCGGCAGCGATCTCGTCGCGAATACCCTCTACCGTTGAAACCAGGTCGCGGTGACTTGCCAGGAACGCTGCACGGGAAGCCGTGTCGGAAGTGTCCAGCAGGGTACCATCGTGAAAGATGATCTTCATATCCGTAACGGTCTTGTAGCTGTTGTCGGTTGTGCCGCAGCACATGCCGCTGGCGTTGTTGGCGGCGATGCCGCCGATCATGGCATGGTTGATCGAGGCAGGGTCCGGGCCGATCTTGCGGTCATAAGGTTTCAGATAGGCATTGGCTTCTGCGCCCAGGATGGCAGGTTCAAGCGAGATGGTCTCGCCGTTGTCGGATATAACGCATTTACCCCAACCGCCGGACAACACCAGCAGAACCGAATCAGTGACCGCCTGGCCGGAAAGACTGGTGCCGGCTGCCCGGAATGTAACGGCAATCTTGATAGAGTCGGCAATCCTGATGATGCGCGACATTTCATCTGCACAGTTGACCTTGATGACAATTTTGGGTATCAGACGGTACACGCTTGCATCGGTTCCGTAGGCCATGGTGCTGATCGGATCGCAGAACACCCTTGATTCCGGGATGAACCTGATACACTCATGGTAAAAGATGCGATATGCTTCCGGCAGTCGGGCAATGTCGGCAGGATTTGTTGTGTGGCTCACGGCATGCTCCTGTTGGTTTCTTGTTAAAAAACATCAGTTCCCGGAAACGCTCAATTTTTCGTTCTGGCAAGGCTGTCGAGTAATCGGGCGGAGGCGTAGCAGCGCTACGCCGCACAACCGATTATGAAGACTTACACAGCCAGAACGGAAAAGTGACGTTTCCCCGCTAAGGGATCATCCACTGCAGGTAATACGCCTGCAGATACACGATAACACCAACGATCACCGTAAGGAAGATGGAGTGTTTCAGGGTAAAGCGGAACAGCGTTCCTTCTTCGCCCACCATGCCGCAGGCGGCAGTAGCGACGGCTAGCGATTGGGGCGAAATCATCTTGCCCATGACGCCGCCGCTGGTGTTGGCTGCACCCATCAGGATCGGGTCGAGGCCGAGCTGTTCTGCGGTGGCTTTCTGCAGGCCGCCGAAGAGGACGTTACTGGAGGTGTCGGAACCGGTCAGGAAGACCCCCAGCCAGCCGAGGAACGGGGCGATAAAGGGAAACCAGTGACCGGTCTTGGTGAAGACCAGGCCGAGGCAGTTGGTCATGCCGGAGGCGTTCATGACATACGCCAGCCCGAGCACGGAGGCCACGGTGATCGCAGGAAAACGCATGTCATAGAGTGTCTTTCCGCCAAGTTTGACGACATCACCGAAACCGACACCACAGAGAAGCGCCGAGAGGAAGGCGGCTATCAGGATAGCGGTACCTGCGGCGGACATAAAGTTGAAATTGTATTTGGCAGGCAGCTTGATCGGCAGCTGATCGGCGGTAGCTTTGCCCAGGGGCTTGAATTGATCTTTGGCGACGATTTTGTTCTTTTCCAGATCGTCCTTGACCAGCTTCTGGATATCGGCACTTTTCTTGGCAATGGCATTGAATCCGGCATTGCGCTCGTCGGTCAGCACGGCTCCCTTGCCAATCATGCCCTGCTCAACCGGCAGGAATTTCTCTTCCAATACCTTCAGTTCATTCAGCATGACGATAACCCCGGCCAGCTTAGGATCGGTAGCAGGGAGAATTGCAAGCAGCTTGTCAGTCTCGGTCTTTACGGCGTCAATCTTTTTCAGGCCATCCTCCGGCTTGGAAACCTTTTTGACAATCATACTGTCGAGGCCGGCAACGGTGATAACAACTTTGCTCTTGTCGAGTTGCGTCTTGATCGAAGGGATGCCCCACAGCAGGACCATCACGGTCAGGGCAAGGTAGGGAGACCAGGCGCGGAGTACCTCGGCAACAGTATAGTGGTGCTGCTCCTTCGATCCTGAATGTGTTTCATGGTCGAATACATATGTTTCTTTGGGTTTCCAGACCTGCAGAAGTGCCACCAGTGCGACCATTGATGCGAGCGAAGCGGTAATGTCGGGCAGGTAGGGGCCGAGGTAGCTGGCGGTGGCCCACTGGGAAACGGCAAAGGTAACACCGCAGACTATGATGGCAGGAAGTACCTCGATCGTCTTTTTCCAGCCGGCCATGACCAAGATTACGTAGAAAGGGATCACGACCGAGACAAAGGGGAGCTGGCGGCCGACCATGGTGGAAAGCTTCATCAGGCCGTCATCGCCATACCCCATAACGCCTGCCAAAGCCACAACCGGAATACCGATGGCTCCGAAGGCGACCGGGGCGGTGTTGGCGATCAGGCAGACGCCGGCTGCATACAGGGGGCGGAAACCAAGACCGACCAGAGTGGCGCCGGCAATGGCTACCGGTGTGCCGAAGCCGGCGGCGCCTTCGATGAAAGCTCCGAAGCAGAAGGCGATCAGCAGCGCCTGGATGCGACGGTCTCCAGTCACGCCGGCGAGCGATGCCCTGATGATTTCGAACTGTCCTCCCTTGACGGTGATGTTGTAGAGAAACAGAGTGGTGATGACGATGTAGAAAACCGGGAAAAGTCCAAAGGCGGCGCCCTGGGCAAAAGCGAGACCGGCCAGTTTGGCCGGCATCCCCCAGACGGCAATGGCAATGCCGATCGCCGAGGCAACGGCCAGGGGGCCGGCCTTGTGGGCCTTCATTTTCAGGACGGCGAGACAGACAAAGATTACGACGAGCGGGATGGCGGCAACCAGTGCCGACAGTCCGAGACTTCCTGCTGCAGGGGTGTACGTTTGAATCCAGGGCATGATATTTCTCCTTTCCATTCCAGGGGGGTAAATAAATGCTGCGTGTATATATTTGCTCAGGGCCAGTGGTATAATCCGTATATTATAAAATAAAAACAGGTTCTGTAAACTTGTATTACCAATTACGTGTTTTAAAAAAAGCTGTCAAGCATTTTTTTGTTACCTGTTAAAAAGCCTGTTGACAAGGGGCATGGAGATGAAATAGGGTGGGATGTAATGTGGTTATACAAATTTGTTTTGCAGTTTTTGGTTGATAGCTATTTTGTTTGAATCAAATGAGCCGGCAGCGGCTATAACAAAACCTTTTTTCAGCAGTATGAAACATAGGGTCATAACGAGGCAGGATAGGGGAGGATATCACTATGTATGAGCAATTCAAAGCCAGGGCGGAAACGGTCAGCGCCGAGGTCTATCGCTTTACGGCCAAGAACGAGGCACTTGCCTGGATGTTTGCTTTTCTGCAGCGGGAAGGATTGGCCGACACTCCGCAGGGCACCGCTCTCTGGGCTGATAGTTCCTTCCTTAACGGCATGGACCGGAATGCGCTGGTGGGTATTGTCGGCTTGTCGTTTGAGGTTACGCGCGAAACGGCAGCGGAAGCCAGGTTCGGCATAAGCCAGATGGAGTGGGCACTGGCGGATACCGGCTCACTGGCCCAGAATTCTACCGCGATAGAACAGCGCCTGGTGTCGTCTCTATCCACCATTCACATTGCTCTCGTGCCGACGTCCGGAATCCTTCCCGATATGCCTGCACTGCTGTCAAAGGTTAATCCGAAAGAGTGCGCGTACCTCGCCATGATCACCGGGCCTAGCCGGACCGCCGACATTGAGCGGGTATTGACGATCGGGGTGCATGGACCGGAACGGCTGGTTATTGTTTTTGTCGATGAGCTGGGAGGTGGGGTCTAATGGGAAATGAATTCAAGGAATCGGTCCATCGGGCCATCAACAACGCCAACCTGACCGGGGCGCTCGGCAAGTTCTCCGAAGCGTACAAGGTAAACCGCGCCAAGGCGTATGAGGGAATCGACTTCGAGGAGCTGCGCGGGAGAATAGCCGAACTGAAATCGTATGCGGCATCGCACCTTGAAGAACTTTCCGAACAGTTCACCCGGAATGCCGAAGCGAGCGGCGCCACTGTTTTCAGAACGAACGATCCGGCCAAAGTCAGGGAGTACATCCTGAAGGTCGCGCAGGACCACAACGTCAAAACCGTAGTAAAATCGAAGTCGATGGCGACGGAAGAGATTCACCTCAATCCCTATCTGGAAAAGGCCGGAATCGAAGTCGGGGAAACCGACCTGGGAGAATGGATTATCCAGCTGGCCGGGCAGACCCCCTCGCACATGGTCATGCCGGCCATTCACATGACCAAGGAGGAGGTCTCCGACCTGTTCAGCAAGGAAATCAACGAACGGCTGACCTCCGATATACCGCGTCTCGTCAAGGTTGCCCGCGAACAGCTGCGTCCCGCCTTCCTGGCCGCCGATATGGGGATTTCCGGCGGGAACATCGCCGTCGCGGAAACCGGCAGTATCGTCCTGATGACCAACGAAGGGAATGCCCGCCTGGTAACGTCACTACCGAAAATCCACATCGCGCTGGTCGGCATCGAAAAACTGATCGAAAATTATACCGATGTCGCCACGATTCTTAAAGCACTTCCCCGGAGCGCCACAGCCCAGCTGCTGACCAGCTATGTCTCGATCATCACCGGTCCATCTCCGAATACGGATGGATCAATGAAGGATCTGCATATCATACTGATGGACAACCGCCGCTCCGAGATGGCTGCCGATCCAAAATTTAAACAGGCGCTGCAGTGCATCCGCTGTGCATCCTGCCTGAACGTCTGTCCAGTATTCAGGCTGGTGGGTGGTCATGTCTTCGGCAAAGTCTATACCGGTGGCATCGGTACGATCCTGACCGCCTGGTTCGATGAACTGAAAAAATCCGAAGATATCCAGGGGCTCTGCATCCAGTGTGGTGCTTGCAAGGATGTCTGTCCCGGAAAAATTGACATTCCGGAACTGATCATGGAACTCCGGAGGCGGCTGGTGCTGGAACAGGGGGTGCCGCTGTTGCAGAAGACGATCTATTCCGTAGTGAACAACCGCAAGCTGTTCCACGGCATGCTGCGGGCGGCATCAATCGCCGGCAAGCCGTTTACGTCGGGTAAATTCATCCGTCACCTGCCGTTGTTCCTGGCCGACCTTACCGACGGCCGCAGTCTGCCCGCCATCGCGGCCGAGCCGTTCAGGGACCGATTCAAAAAGATTCAGCAACCGAAACTGGAGGAGAAAGCGGTTTTCTACGCCGGCTGCCTGATCGATTTTGCCTACCCGGAGCAGGGTGAGGCCCTGGTAAAGATAATGAACAAGGCCGGCATCGAGGTCATTTTCCCTGAGGAACAGACATGTTGCGGAGCCCCGGCACGCTACAACGGCGCGTATGAAACCGCAGCAGGCAACGCTGTTGACAATATCAAGGCCCTGTTGAGCGTGGATGCAACTTATGTGATCTCCGCCTGTCCGACCTGTACCGTGGCTCTCCAGCATGAATTTATCAGCACCTTTGAAAGCCTTGGGTGGACCGAATGGATTCCCCGGGCAATGGAGCTGGCCGGGAAAACGGTGGATTTTTCAACTCTCGTTACGAAGTTGGTGGATGTGGGGCGGTTGTCGTTGAAAGAGGGGCAGAAACTGGGCAAGATTACCTACCATGATTCCTGTCATCTGAAGCGGACGCTGAAGGTTTCGGAGCAGCCGCGGGAACTGCTGCAGAAAGCGGGATATGAGCTGGCCGAGATGTTCGAGTGCGATACCTGCTGTGGCATGGGCGGGTCATATTCCCTCAAGCTGCCGGAGATATCCGCACCGATACTTCAGCGCAAGCTCAGGAACATCAAGGATACCGGTGCTCCGACCGTAGCGATGGACTGTCCCGGCTGCGTCATGCAGATCAGGGGGGGGATGGATCAGGATGGAGCGGATATTAAGGTCAGGCATACGGTTGAGCTTCTGGCAGAACAGTTGGATAGATAATCAAAATAGTTACTTCTCCAGGAGGGAGTGGGTTAGGGTGAGACGTGGATGTATTTGCATTGCTGTCCCCTCATCCGGCCTTCGGCCCACTTCTTCTTTAGGCCCTGTGAGTCCTCATTGAAAAGGGTTGATAACAAGATCAATCATAACAGGTGATTTTTCACTGATTCATGAAAATCAAAGAGGCGGCCTTTCGGTCGCCTCTTTGATTTTTGCATGCTGCACTTTGACTAAGGCTTATACACTTTCATCAGCGCCTGGGCCATCTCGGCCGGGCTGGCGGCGACGCTAATGCCGCACTCTTTTAGAATTGCAACTTTTTCAGTGGCCGTGCCCTTGCCGCCCGAAATGATCGCGCCGGCATGTCCCATGCGCTTGCCGGGAGGGGCGGTAACACCTGCGATGTAGGCAGCTACGGGCTTTGTCATATATTCTTTGACGAATCGCGCCGCCTCTTCTTCGGAGGTGCCGCCGATCTCGCCGATCATGATGACCGCATCGGTGTCCGGATCAGCCTGAAAAAGGCGCAGGACATCAAGATGGTTGGTGCCGTTGACCGGGTCACCGCCGATGCCGACGCAGGTCGATTGTCCCATGCCGAGACAGGTGAGTTGCCAGACCGCTTCATAGGTGAGCGTGCCGGAGCGCGACACGACACCGACCCTGCCCGGCTTGTGAATGTAGCCGGGCATGATGCCGATTTTGCATTCTCCGGGGGTAATAACGCCGGGGCAGTTAGGGCCGATCAGTCGGGTTTTTTTTCCCTTCATGAAGTGTTTTACCTTGACCATATCAAGGACAGGAATCCCCTCGGTGATACAGCAGACCATATCCATGCCGGCATCGACCGCTTCCATGATGGAGTCGGCCGCGAATGGCGGTGGAACGTAAATGACGGTGGCGGTGGCGCCGGTTTGTTCAACCGCTTCCTTGACGGTATCGAATACCGGGAAACCATCTATAACTGTGCCGCCTTTGCCGGGAGTTACACCGCCGACCATCAGGGTGCCGTATTCTCGGGCGCCTTGCGCATGAAAGAGGCCGGTCGCGCCGGTGATCCCCTGCGTGATTACCCTGGTATTCTTATCGATCAGAATGCTCATGTACGTATCTCCTTTAGCAGGCTGCCACGGCCTGGACAATTTTTTGAGCTGCATCGGCCATTCCATCGGCGGCGACAATATCCAGACCGCTTTCGGCCAGGATCTGCTTGCCCTGCTCGACGTTCGTCCCCTCAAGGCGTACCACCAGGGGAACGTTCAGCGACACCTGGCGGGCTGCAGCGACAACTCCGGTGGCAATGATGTCGCATTTCATGATGCCGCCGAAGATGTTGACCAGAATCCCTTTGACGTGTTTGTCGGAGAGAATGATCTTGAAGGCTTCGGTAACGCGCTCGATGGTGGCGCCGCCCCCTACGTCAAGGAAGTTGGCCGGATCGCCGCCGTAATGCTTGATGATGTCCATGGTGGCCATGGCTAAACCTGCGCCGTTGACGAGGCAGCCTATGTTTCCGCTCAGGGAGATGTAGGAGAGGTCAAACTGGGATGCCTCGATCTCCTTGGGATCTTCTTCGTCGTAGTCACGCATGTCGGCAATTTTCGGATGTCGGAAGATGGCATTGTCGTCAAATCCGAATTTGGCATCCAGCGCCAGCAGTTCGTTTTCGGCAGTGACTACCAGTGGGTTTATTTCCAGCAGGGAACAGTCACAGGCCATGAAAGTTTTATAGAGTCCTTCAAGCGCTGCAACGGCCTTGCCGACCAGTTTGCCGGTCAGCCCAAGGCTGGAAGCGATGTTGCGGCATTGGAAGGCTGTGAGTCCGACCAGAGGGTCTATAACTTCGACGAAGATCTTTTCGGGGGTGTTGGCGGCAACTTCTTCGATATCCATCCCCCCCTCGGTGGAGGCCATGACGGTGACCTTGGAGGTGGCGCGGTCAACCAGCAGGCTGACGTAGAGTTCGTTGGCGATGTTGCACCCTTTTTCGACCAGGACGCGGGTAACCAGCTTTCCTTCCTCCCCGGTTTGGTGGGTGCGGAGGATCATGCCGAGCATCTCGCGTGAGATGTTGCGGACTTCATCGGGTGTTCGTGCCAGTTTTACGCCGCCCCCCTTGCCGCGACCGCCGGCATGGATCTGCGCCTTGACGACCCAGGGACCGTCACCCAGGCGCTTGGCCCATTCGCGGGCGCCGGCGCTGTTGTAGCAGACGTGTCCGTCGGGGACCGGCACGCCAAACTTTCTCAAGATTGCTTTTGCCTGGTATTCGTGAATATTCATGGGAAAGGCTCCTGTTCTGATCTTTCGTATATCCTTGCATCTGGATGTAAAAAAAGTGGGATAAATGGTTGCGGCTACCTGCAGGTCTATACAATAATATAATCAGGTTATAAAGCTTGGTATTACCAATTATTCCTTTGGGCGTTTAATGTCAACCATTTATTAAAGATCCTGGATAGCGGTCGGCCAACCGTCTTGCCGATGTATACATACAATTGCGAAACGTCGCATGAAAAGCAGTAATATTTTATTTACAGTAAAATTTTACGTTTGTCATGCTTATTATTGCTGACTACAGAATCGGAATCTTTTAGATAAATTAATTATGAATAAAAATACTCAGCCGATTTTTGCGAAGGTTTTAAATTTCTTCAGCTCTGTTTTTGGTTGAATTAGCAGAAAACTAGGGTATGATCAGCAGATGATTACTACAACAACACTCGATAACGGCGTCCGCATCGTCACTCAGAACATCGGCTACATGCACACGGTAACAACCGGCATCTGGGTTGCCAACGGCACCCGTCATGAAGCACCAGAAAATAACGGCGTTGCGCATTTTATTGAACATATGCTGTTCAAGGGAACAAAACGCCGCAGTGCTCACCAGATTACCCGTGAGATCGACTCAATGGGGGGGATTCTGAATGCCTTTACCGGGCATGAGTATGTCTGTTATTACGCCAAGGTCCTGGCAAAATTTATGCCCCGGGCCGCCGATCTGCTGGCCGATATTTTTCTGAATTCCACCTTCCCGGCGGATGAAATCGAGCGGGAGCGCAAGGTTGTGCTTCAGGAAATCAAGATGAGAGATGATGCTCCCGAAGAGTACATCCATGACCGCTTTCATCAGAACTTCTGGAGGGGTCAGCTGCTCGGCATGCCGGTTCTGGGAAGCGAAGAGACGATTGCCGGCCTGTCCCGAACCGCGATCCTGTCGCACAAGGTCAGCCGCTATCGTCCACAGGATATTATCATTGCGGCGGCAGGCAATGTGCGGCACGATGAGCTGGTTGCCATTCTGGCGCCGCTTTTCTCTAACCTTGATTCACAGTGGCAGCCCCAGGTAAGTGATATCTTCCCCCCTGCCGATAAAAAAGTGAACCTTATCGAGCGGGAAATGGAGCAGGCCCTGGTCTGCCTCGGCACACGTTCGCTCCGGTATGATCACCAGGATCGTTATGCTCTGTTCCTGTTGACGACGATTCTGGGTGGGGGAATGAGTTCACGGCTGTTTCAGGAAATTCGCGAGAAGAAAGGATTGTCGTATTCGGTCTACTCCTACATAATATCCCATGCCGACTCCGGGGCGCTGGTCGTGTACGCCGGCACCGAAAAAGGACATTGCCTCGAAGTACTCGATATTGCGCAGCGTGAGATGTCGCGGCTTGTCGCCGAAGAGGTGCCTCGGGACGAACTTGACGCCGCCAGGGAACAGCTGAAGGGCAAGACCCTCATGTCGCTTGAAAGCAGCGACAGTCTGATGACCCGTCTGGCCAAAAACGAAATATATCTGCAAAAACAGCAGTCCATTGAGGATGTTGTCGCCAATTACGATGCGGTCACCAGCACCGATATCCAAAGGGTGTCACAGGAACTGATCCGGAACGAGTTTCTTCATCTGGAAGTCATGGGACCAGTTGCCGATCTGGGGCTTTCTGACGCGATGCTGTCCGTTTAGAGAGCCTGGCTTCCCGGTTTTTCCGGGGTCTTGAAAATTCAATTGAAAACTTGCTTGACCTGTTTCAGTTAAGAATGATAGAGTGCCGCCACTACACATACCACCTTTTAATTTAGTCCGAGAGACTAGCAAAGGCGACACAATGGATAAACTAATATCATACCGGAAGGGTCTTGCCGCATTGCGCGGGGAGGCTCTTTTTTTATATCCAAGGAGGTTGTCCGATGGCCGCTGAACAAACCGTACTTATGGATGGCGCAGGAATAAAGCGAGCCCTGACACGCATCGCTCACGAAATACTGGAGCGCAACAAAGGAGTTGCCGATATCGTTCTGATCGGAATCAGGTCCGGCGGCGTATTTCTGGCAGAGGGAATTGCGCAGCAGATCGGCGTCATCGAGGGGGGAGCCGTTCCGGTCGGAGCGGTCGATATTACGCTATATCGTGATGATTGTTCCGGCCAGTTGCCGCATCTCCCGGTCGGTAGGACCGACATCCCCTTTTCCCTGGAAGCGAAGAAGGTCATCCTCGTCGATGACGTGCTGTACACCGGACGCACCATCAGGGCAGCCATGGATGCACTGATGGATTTCGGCCGCCCCCAGTCGATTCAGCTGGCGGTGCTGATTGACCGGGGCCACCGGGAGCTGCCGATTCGTGCCGATTTTGTGGGGCGTAACGTGCCGACCAGTCAGAAAGAGAATGTGCAGGTTGTTTTTGACGGATTTAACCAGCCGATTGAAGTGATACTCGAAAAATAGGGGAGGGGTAACTGACATGGCCGAGTTCAAGCACAAACACATTATTGCCCTGCGAGACCTGTCGAAAGCGGATATCGAATTGTTGATCTCAACCGCGGAGAGCATGCGGGAGATCAACAGCCGCGATATCAAGAAGGTACCGACGCTGCGCGGCAAGACGATTATCAACCTGTTCTACGAATCATCGACCCGCACCCGCACCTCCTTCGAAATTGCCGGCAAGAGGCTTTCGGCCGATACCGTCAACATCGCCCCCTCCAACAGTTCGGCCACCAAGGGTGAAACACTGGCCGATACGGCCTTGAACCTGCTGGCGATGAAGCCTGACATCATCGTCATGCGGCATGCCGTCTCCGGTTCGCACTATTTTCTGGCGAACAAGATCAACTGTTCGATCATCAACGCCGGAGACGGCGCCCATGAACATCCGTCGCAGGGGCTGCTGGACATGCTGACCATGAAGGACCGTTACGGGAGGCTGGATGGCTTGAAAGTGGCGATTGTTGGCGACATAACCCACAGCCGCGTCGCCCGGTCCAATATTCAGGGACTGACCAAGCTCGGATCAAAGGTGTATCTGGCCGGCCCTCCGACCATGATGCCGCCGGGGGTTGAAAAACTGGGTGATGTTACCGTCTGTGCCACGATGAACGAGGCGCTTGCTGATGCCGATGTGGTCATGATGCTCCGCATCCAGCAGGAGCGTCAGGGCAAGACTCTCATGCCGAATGCCCGCGAATATTCCCGCTATTTCGGCCTGAACCCGGCCAACCTCAAGCTGGCCAAGCCGAATGCCATGGTCATGCATCCCGGCCCGATCAACCGCGGGGTGGAAATGTCCTCCAGCACTGTCGACGGCGACCAGTCCTGGATACTGAAGCAGGTGGAGAACGGCGTCGCGGTGAGGATGGCGATGCTTTACCATGTATGTGGCGGAGAGCTGGAATAAAAACAAACTTCATTTACGAGGTGACTATATGAATCTGCTGATAAAAAACGGCCGGGTGATCGACCCCTCCCAGAAGCTTGACGATACGCTGGATGTCCTGGTGGAGAACGGCCTGATCAGGGAAATCGGCAAGGGTCTGGCAGCACCGGCCGGCGCCGAGACCATAGACGCTGCCGGCACGTATGTGGTGCCGGGGTTGATCGACATGCATGTCCATCTGCGCGATCCGGGGCTGGAATACAAGGAGGACATTGTATCCGGGACGAAGGCCGCTGCTGCGGGCGGCTTTACCTCGGTCTGCTGCATGCCGAACACCAAACCGGTCATCGACAACAAAACCGTTGCCAGCTACATCATCAACAAGGCCAAAGCGGAAGGCTTCTGCAACGTGTTTCCGATTGGCTCCATTACCTACGGGCTTTCCGGAGAGCGTATGGCGGAGATGGGCGAGCTGAAGGAATCGGGCTGCGTTGCCGTTTCCGATGACGGCAAACCGGTGGGTAACAGCGAATTGATGATGCGCTCGCTGCAGTATGCCGCCGGGATCGGCATCATGGTCATATCGCACGCCGAGGAGCTTGAACTGGTGGGTGAAGGGACCATGAATGAAGGTTTTACCTCCACCGAACTGGGGCTGAAAGGGATACCGCGCATTGCCGAAGATATTGCCACGGCCAGAGAGATGCTGCTGGCCGAGTATACCGGTACGCCGATCCATATCGCCCATGTTTCCACGGAAGGATCGGTGCGGATCATCCGCGAGGCAAAAGCACGCGGCGTCAAGGTGACCTGTGAAACGGCACCGCACTATTTCTCCCTGACCGACGACGCGGTGCGCGGCTACAACACCAACGCCAAGATGAACCCTCCGCTCCGGGAGGCCGGGGATGTTGCCGCCATCAAGGGGGGGCTCAAGGACGGCACCATCGATGCCATCGCCACTGATCACGCCCCGCACCATCAGGATGAAAAAGATGTGGAATTCAATGTGGCGATGAACGGCATAATTGGGCTGGAAACGTCCCTGCCGCTTTCTTTGCAGCTGGTGCAGGATGGCGTGTTGACGCTTAACCAACTTATTGAAGCAATGTCATGCAACCCGTCGAAAATTCTCAGTTTGAATCGCGGTACCCTAAAAGCCGGGGCTGTCGCTGACATCACCCTGATCGATCCGACCGTCGAGTGGATTGTAGATGCTGACAAACTGGCCAGCAAATCCAAAAATTCCCCCTGGCTCGGCCAGAAGATGACCGGGGGCGCCGCCGCGACCATAGTCGGCGGAAAACTGGTGTACAAACGTTAAAACTTAAATCCGGGAGAAGCAGTCTATGAAAGCAATACTTGCGCTCGCTGACGGGCGTATTTTTGAAGGGAAGTCATTCGGGGCACCGGGAGAGGCAAGCGGTGAAGTCGTCTTCAACACCGCCATGTCCGGCTATCAGGAGGTACTGACCGACCCGTCCTACCGGGGTCAGATGGTCACGATGACCTACCCGCAGATCGGCAACACCGGCATCAACCCCGAAGACATTGAGAGCCGCGGCCTGTTCCTGTCCGGCTTCATCGTCAAGGAGTATCTCGACTGCTACTCGAACTGGCGCGCCACCATGAGCCTTGCCTCCTATCTTATGGAGAACGGCGTGGTCGGCATCCAGGGGATCGACACCCGCGCCCTGACGCGCCACCTGCGCGACAAGGGGGCGCAGAACGGCATCATCTCCACCGTAGATCGGGATCATGCAAGCCTGGTCGCCAAGGCCCGTGCCGTTCCGAGCATGGCCGGCCTGGACCTGGCTTCAGGTGTTTCCTGCGACAAACCGTACCACTGGAGCGAGGGAGTGTGGGATCTGGCGGAAGGCTACCCGCAGGTTGACCCATCGACACTGAAGTACAAGGTCGTGGCCTACGACTTCGGCATCAAGTACAACATCCTGCGCTGCCTGGTGGATTGCGGCTGCGACGTGACCGTCGTGCCCGCTTCCTTCCCTGCCGAGGAGGCGCTGGCCATGAACCCGGACGGTATCTTCCTCTCCAATGGCCCGGGCGACCCGGAGCCGCTGCTGCAGGTGCAGGAAGAAATCAGGAAGTTTGTCGGCAGAAAGCCGATCTTCGGCATCTGTCTCGGGCACCAGCTGCTGGGGCTGGCCCTGGGGGGCAAAACATCAAAGCTCCCGTTCGGCAACCATGGTTCCAACCTGCCGGTCATGGATATGTCCACCCGCAAGGTCGAGATCACCTCCCAGAATCACGGCTTTGCCGTCGATCTCGATTCGCTGGGGGATGTTGCCTGCCTGGGGCATGAGAATCTTAATGACCGGACCGTCGAAGGGATCAGCCACTGCAGGTTGCCGATCTTCTCGGTGCAGCACCATCCGGAGGCTTCACCGGGGCCGCATGATTCGCAGTATTTGTTCGGGCGGTTCGTGGAGATGATGGAAAAGAACCGCTGACGGTCGCCGCTTTTACGCCAGCTCTGCGTAAGTCTTCGGCAGACCTTGTGCGACGTAGCGCTGCTACGTCTCCGCGCTCTCCCTCGACAGCCTTGATCTGACGCAAAATCGGCAACCGGTATGGATGTGTGGAATGAACTTTAAAAAAGAAGCAAAGCTCATGTTGTTTCTTTCGATAATAGTGTCTTTGATTATGGTTTCAATGTCGCTGTTTATTCCACGACTTATATATTTCTTGAGAAACTTATTTTGAACTATATTGCTCTTTATCAATCAGGTGAACTGCTGCAGCGTGTTCGCGAGGCATACCGGCGCCTGTCTGCCTGTGACCTCTGTCCCCACGACTGCGGCGTCAACCGCATCAAGGGTGAGCCGGGCCTCTGCGGCGCAGGTCTGAAACCGAAGATCGCCTCGGCCAACCTTCACCGGGGAGAGGAACCGCCGATATCGGGGACGAAAGGGTCCGGTACTATCTTCCTGTCGGGCTGCTCACTCTCGTGTGCCTTCTGCCAGAACTTCCCGATCAGCCAGTTCGGCAACGGCGAAGTGATCACCACGGCGGAGCTTTCGGCGCGGATGCTTAGGCTGCAAAAGCAGCGGGTACACAACATCAACTTCGTCACGCCGACCCATTATCTGCCTCAGATCCTGGCGGCGCTCTATCTGGCGATACCGCACGGTTTCCGTCTGCCGATCGTCTGGAACAGCAGCGGGTATGAAAAAATTGATGCCCTGCAGTTGCTGGACGGAATCGTCTCTATCTACCTGCCAGATATGAAATACAGCGCTGAAACAGCGGCGGTCGAAATATCCTCCGCGCCCGGATATTGCTCGATCAACCGGGCGGCGGTTACAGAGATGCTCAGGCAGGTTGGGCATCTTACCGTGAACGAGGAAGGGATCGCGACCGGTGGTTTGATCATCCGGCACCTCGTGCTTCCGGAAGGGCGGGCGGGATCTCTGGAAACTCTCCCCTGGGTCGCTGAAAACCTTGGGGAGGGAACCCATGTTGCCCTGATGAGCCAGTATTTCCCGGCGCACAGGGCGACAGGAATGGCGGGGATGGGGCGCCCGGTGAATCACGAAGAGTACGATGCGGCCGTTGAAGTGCTGTATGAAGCGGGACTTGAAAACGGCTGGGTTCAGGATCTCGACGAAGAACGCGGGGCGGTATGATAACCATCGCCCTGATTGCAAGTTGATATTTCGATAATCACATGAAGGAGTACTGCATAAATGCCTAAAAGAACTGACATCAAAAAAATTCTCATCATCGGTGCCGGCCCGATCGTTATCGGACAGGCCTGCGAGTTCGACTATTCCGGTACCCAGGCGTGCAAGGCATTGAAGGAAGAGGGGTACGAGGTCGTGCTGTTGAACAGCAATCCGGCCACCATCATGACAGATCCCGATTTTGCCGACCGTACCTATATCGAGCCGGTCACCCCCGAGATTCTGGCCAAGATCATCGAGAAAGAACGCCCCGATGCGCTGCTGCCGACGCTGGGCGGTCAGACAGCCCTTAATACCGCGGTATCCGTCGCAGAGGCCGGCATCCTGGAAAAATTCGGCGTCGAGCTGATCGGCGCCAAGCTGCCGGCAATCAAGAAAGCGGAAGACCGCACCCTTTTCAAGGCGGCCATGGAAAAGATCGGGCTTGCTGTGCCCAATTCAGGTCTGGCTCATAACCATGCCGAAGCGATGGAGGTTGTTAAAACCATCGGTTTCCCTGCGATCATCAGGCCCTCGTTCACCCTTGGGGGGAGCGGCGGCGGCATCGCCTACAACCTCGAAGAGTATGAAAAAATGGCGATGGGGGGGATCGATGCCTCGCCGACGGATGAAATACTGATCGAGGAATCGGTGATCGGCTGGAAAGAGTACGAACTGGAAGTCATGCGCGATACCGCCGATAACGTCGTGATCATCTGCTCGATCGAGAACTTTGATCCGATGGGGGTTCATACCGGCGATTCGATCACCATCGCTCCCGCCCAGACCCTGACCGACAAGGAATACCAGATCCTGCGCGATGCTTCGCTGAAGATCATTCGCGAGATCGGCGTTGATACCGGCGGCTCCAACATCCAGTTCGGCATCAATCCGCGTGACGGGCGCCTGGTCGTGATCGAGATGAATCCGCGCGTGTCGCGCTCTTCGGCCCTGGCCTCCAAGGCGACCGGCTTCCCGATCGCCAAGATCGCCGCCAAGCTGGCGGTCGGCTATACGCTGGACGAGGTCACCAATGACATCACCCGCGAAACGCCGGCCTGTTTTGAACCGAGCATCGACTATGTCGTCACCAAAATACCGCGCTTCACGTTCGAAAAGTTCCCTGCTGCCGACGCAACCCTGACCACGCAGATGAAATCGGTCGGGGAGGTCATGTCCATCGGAAGAACCTTCAAGGAATCATTCCAGAAGGCGATCAGGTCGCTCGAAATCGGCGTCAGCGGCTTTGATTCCCGTTTGTTCGAACTGGGAAGTGAAACCAGGCGGGCCTTGACCGGCAAGGAACAGCAGCTGCTGCTGGAAAAACTGCGGGTGCCGAATGCCGACCGGCTCTGGTACATCGGCGACGCCCTGCGCAGCGGCATGAGCGTGAAGGAAATCCAGAAGCATACCGCCATTGATCCCTGGTTCCTGCACAACATCCGCCAGATCATTGAAAAAGAGGATGAGCTGAAGTCCCTCTCCCTTGCGGACGTTACCACCTCCGTGCTGCGTGACGCCAAGCAGTTCGGCTTTTCGGACAAGTTCCTGTCGAAGCTGTGGAGATGCCATGAGGACGAGGTGCGCGAACTCCGCTGGAGTCTGGGGGTGCGTCCCGTGTACAAGCGCGTCGATACCTGTGCCGCAGAGTTTGTCGCCTACACCCCCTACATGTACTCCACTTACGAGGAAGAGTGCGAGGCCGCGCCGACGGACCGGAAAAAGATCATGATCCTGGGGGGAGGGCCAAACCGGATCGGGCAGGGGATCGAGTTCGATTACTGCTGCGTCCATGGCGCCTTCGCGCTGGCTGAAGACGGCTATGAGACGATCATGGTTAACTGCAACCCGGAAACGGTTTCCACTGATTACGATACGTCCGATCGCCTCTACTTCGAGCCGCTGACCCTTGAAGACGTTCTGGAAATTGTCGCCAAGGAGAAACCGGTCGGGGTGATCGTGCAGTTCGGCGGACAGACGCCGCTGAAGCTGGCGGTTGCCCTGGAGAAGGCCGGTGTGCCGATTATCGGCACATCGCCGGACGCGATCGACCGCGCCGAGGACCGAGAGCGGTTCCAGGAAATGCTGAACAAGCTGGGGCTACTCCAGCCGGAAAACGGTACCGCCCGTTCCTTCGAGGAAGCGGAGAAAGTCGTGGAACGCATCGGCTATCCGGTTGTCGTTCGACCCTCGTACGTACTCGGCGGACGGGCCATGGAAATCGTCTATGACTCTGATAACCTGCAGCGCTATATGAAGACCGCCGTGCTGGTTTCGCCGGAACATCCGATACTGATCGACAGTTTTCTCGACGAGGCGATAGAGATCGACGTTGACGCCCTCTGTGACGGGACAGACGTGGTGATCGGCGGGATCATGGAGCATATCGAAGAGGCGGGCATTCATTCCGGCGACTCGGCCTGCAGCCTGCCGCCCTACTCGATTAGCCGGGAAATAATCGCCGAGATCCGCCGCCAGACGGTGATGATGGCTTTGGAGTTGAACGTCAAGGGGCTGATGAACGTACAGTATGCGGTCAAGGGCACCGTCGTCTATATTCTGGAGGTAAACCCGCGGGCTTCACGGACTGCGCCCTTTGTCTCCAAGGCGACCGGACGACCGCTAGCGAAGATAGCCGCCCGCATCATGGCCGGCAAAACCCTGAAAGAGCTCGGGATCACCAGCGATATCATTCCAAAACACATTTCTGTAAAAGAGGCGGTTTTCCCGTTTGTAAAGTTCCCCGGTGTCGATACGTTGCTGGGGCCGGAAATGAAGTCAACCGGCGAGGTCATGGGGATCGGTGAAACCTTTGCCGAGGCCTTTGCCAAATCGCAGCTGGGAGCAAATGTTAAGTTGCCGCTGTCCGGAAATGCCTTTATCAGCGTGCGGGACGCAGACAAGAAACATGTTGTCAGCGCCGCCGAAAAACTGTATAAAGCCGGATTCGGTATACTGGCTACCGGCGGAACGGCACTGTTTCTTGAAGAAAAAGGGATTCCGGTACGGCGCGTCAACAAGGTGCTGGAAGGGCGTCCGCATATTGTTGACGCCATCAAGAACGGAGAGGTTCAACTGGTGTTTAACACCACCCAAGGCGCCCAGGCGGTGGCCGATTCTTTCTCGATCCGGCGCGAGGCCCTGATGCATGGCCTCGCTTATTATACGACCGTTGCCGGAGCAAAAGCTGTTGCCGACAGTATTGTTTCCCTGCAAACCCAGGAGTTGAACGTCAAGCCGATTCAGGATTATTTAGCAAATTAGATATTGTTTTCTGCACAATCAATGCAGATAACAGCTTCGTTAATGCACGTATCCTGTTTATCAGGGCAGGTTGAATTATTTTTTACAGGAGCAGACTACTCGATGTCCCATTCGATACCGTTAACTAAAGAGAGCTTTGAAGCGCTGCAGGAAGAATTGAAACGGCTTGTTCGTGAGGAGCGTCCCAAGGTTATTCAGGATATTTCCGAAGCCCGTGACCATGGCGATCTGTCGGAAAATGCCGAATATGATGCCGCCAAAAATCGCCAGGGTTTTATTGAAGGACGCATTCAGGAGATAAACGGCAAGCTGGCCCGTGCGCATGTAATCGATCTCTCCGGCTTGAACCCGGATAAAGTCGTGTTCGGCTGCACGGTGACCGTTTACGACACGGCATCTGAAGAAGAGGTGACCTACAAGATCGTCGGCGAGGATGAAGCCGATATAAAGCTGGGCAAGATATCGTGTACGTCGCCGGTCGGAAAAGCGCTGATCGGCCACAAGCTGGACGATTCGGTCAGGGTGATTGTCCCGTCAGGTACCAAGGAATATGAGATAATCGACATAAAATACGAATAGGATTTTAATTACGTTTGAATTAAAAGGAGTTTCCAATGGCAGAAATAACGAAAGACATGACATTTTTTGAGCTGATGCGCACACATCCCGAGTCGGTAAAGGTTTTGCAGAAGCATAACCTCGGCTGTGTCGGGTGCATGGGAGCCCAAAACGAAAGCCTTGAGCAGGGTGCACGGGCACACGGCCTGGATATTGAAACACTGCTGAGCGACTTGAACGCGGCAATCGGCTGAACAGCGGAACATACAAAAAAAAGTTCGGCCCCCGTGGATCGCTTTCCGGGGGTCGAACTTTTTTTGGGTCAGGCATTTACCGGTTCACAGTTGCCTGCGGTGTTCGAGCACACTGTTTTCCAGGTTCACTTCCCTGATGATCTTATCCGCTTCTTCTGTTGTCAAGCCAACGCTGGGCCGGTTACCCATCCAATGGGTTAGGTCTCCCTTGGCAGGATCAAGGGGCATGGGAAGAAACGGTCCGGGAATCCGGCGGCCATCCACATATAATGCGGCTTGAAAAGAATTCTCCTCCTTAACCAGAGAGAAGTCCGCTTTCAGGCCGTTTGAAAGTATCTTACTCAAAATGTGTTTTTTGAATATCATGCCGAAAACCCCCGCTGACAATGTCCTCGCGTGCACAGTATAACTTTGGTAATATGACGATTACAAGTTTTCTCTACGAGGTGTTTTGTGCAGTTATCTTCCCGGTCTCATGTGTTTACGCATGTCTTTGAATCGCTCTCCCGTGACTATCTGCAGGGGAAGGATGAGGTTCTTCGACTGTCAACTATCGCTCTTCTGGTGGGCGGCCACATTCTTGTGGAGGATCTGCCCGGCCTCGGCAAGACGACTGTAGCTCTTGCACTTGCGGGTGTTACCGGGCTCACCTTCGGCAGAGTCCAGTGTACCAGTGATCTGCTCCCTTCCGATATCACCGGACTGTCGATCTTTAACCGCGAAGAGGGGCATTTCAGTTTTCAGCCCGGGCCGATCTTCAATAATATTGTATTGCTGGACGAGATCAACCGGGCCATGCCCCGCACGCAGAGCGCCATGCTGGAGGCGATGGAGGAGCGGCGCGTGACGATCGAGGGCGTGACGCACCCGCTGCCGGACCCGTTCATGGTCTTTGCCACGCAGAATCCCTCCGACCAGAGCGGCACCTTCCTGCTGCCTGAATCGCAGCTTGACCGCTTCCTGATCTGCACCGGAATCGGCTATCCGTCGGAGAGGCTGGAACGGGGAATCATTGCCGGCGGCGGCATCCGCGAACGGGTCGGCAGCATGGTGCCGTTGGTAACGTCCGCAGAAATCAAGGCTGCCAAGAGTGATGTACAGGAGGTCTACCTTTCGGACAAGGTGCTTTCCTATATCCATAACATCGTATTGGCCACCCGTTCTCACGATTTGATCCAGACCGGGCTTTCAACCCGGGCTGCAATCAACCTGGTCCAGGCGTCCAAAGCGGCCGCTTTCCTGGCAGGGCGCGATTATGTTGCCCCGGATGACGTCAAAAGTATTGCCGTGGCGGTCTGCTCCCATCGCCTGACCATGCGGAGCGACATGACTACTGCTGACAGGGGAGGGGTGTTACGGACGATCATCGCCGGCATAGCGTTGCCTTTGGACTGAAAATCAGCACGTCCGGGGTGCTTTATATCCTGATCACGCTCCTGCTCGGTTTTGCTGCGGTCAATACCGGCAACAACCTGCTGTTTCTTGTTGTTGCCGGTTTACTGGCATTCATGTCGGTAACCGGTCTGGCCGGTATGTATAATATCAAAAAGCTGATCCCCGATCTCCACCCTCCGGAAGAAATCTATGCCGGGATTCCGGCTCCTTTCCGCCTAGCGGTAAAAAACCACAAACGCCGCCTCCCTTCATTTCTGATCCGTCTTGAGTGCAGCAGCGGTCAGACTCTCGTGTTCCCTGTCGTTCTCCCGGGTTCAACTCATCAGGACACGGTACTGTTTACCTTCAACCGGCGGGGACAGGCGACGCTCGGCAGGATAACGATCAGTTCGCCGTATCCGGTCGGTTTTTTTACCCGCTTCTGGAGTTTTGAAATTAACGCTGCGGTTACGGTATTTCCCCATCCGCTCGCTGCAGATTCAAGCGGCAGCTTTGATGAATCCCCAAATACCGGAGCCGGGCTGCGCCACGAACGGGGCCTGGACGGTGAGCTGGAGCGGATAAATCCCTATTCCGGATCGGAACCGCTTCGAATGATTCACTGGAAGCTTTCGGCCCGCAGCCACGAACTTCTGGTGAAGGGCTTTGGCAGAAGTGTGGCCTCTCCTCTGGTGATTGATCTGGATGCGTTGCCGGGGCAGGGGGTTGAAGAGCGTTTGTCGCGTGCTGCCTGGCTGGTTCGGCGCTGGGTGTGTGAACGCCCGGTCGGGTTGCAGCTCGGCGGCCGCAAGTTTCCGCCTGGAGTCGGCAGGCGGCACGGACTGATGCTGCAGAAGGAATTGGCGATGTATGGTAGCGATTAGATCAATTACTACAATATGCACCTACCTCATCGGTTTGTGCGGGATGATCCCGCTCTTTCCCTGGCTGGCGACGTTTCCCCGCCTGATTCTGGTGGCCGGGTTGGTGGCTGGGCTCTGGCAGGACCGCAGGGGGAGTTGGGGGCTGAAGTCATGGATGCAGAATGTGGCGATAGTCCCGGTTTTTCTCCATTACGCCCTTCAGTTCAGTCGCTCCAACCCGGTGGACCCGGTTGTCAGCGTACTGTCTATTATGCTTGCCGTCCGGCTCAGCGGTGAAAAAACTGTCCGGCACAGCCAGCAGATATACGCCCTTTCGATGTTCTGCCTCGCCTCTTCATCGCTCTTTGATCTAAGCCCTCTTTTTCTGGTTTACCTCGGATTGCTGCTGTTTATGATTGCTCTCGCCCTGGTGCTGTTGACATTCCAGAATCAGGACCGCGACATGACAGTCACGATGCCCGACCTGAAACGGATCCTGTTTTCCGGTCTGTTGATGCCCGTTCTGGCGGTGCCGCTGCTGCTGATCTTTTTTCCGGTCATGCCCCGCACGCAACTGCCGCTCTGGCATTTCCTCAATCCGCCGCCTGCACGATCAACCGGATATTCAGATACGGTGGAGCCCGGCAGCCAGAGCAGTATCGCCGTGTCACGCACGCTCGCTTTTCGGGCTGAAATGCAGCGTCTCGCGCAAAATCAGCTCTACTGGCGGGGGATGGTATTCAACCGGACGGACGGAAACAGGTGGACTCGAATACAGCAGATACCTTCTGAACTGCCGGATTTCACCGGGCAGACGACCAGGCAGGTTATTTATCCGGAACCGACTGACATTCGCACCCTTATAGCGCTCGATCGTCCAACCGCTCTTTCCCTGCAGCGTGTCTCGCGCTCGCCGGACGGTGTCCTTGAACTTTCGAGATTCGGCGGCGGCCGAGTGAGTTATACCGCCGATTCTCAATCCAGCGGTGTAACCGCGCAACGCAATGCGGTTAACAGACCGTTTTATCTGCAGCTGCCAGAGCGGCTTCCGGCCCGGGTAAAGGCTCTTGCCGCAGAGATAGTTCGCAGCGGGGCGGGTGACCGTACAAAAGTCGAGTTTCTGGAAAATTATTTCCGCGCCGGAGGTTACCGCTATACAACAAAGGATCTGGCTACCGGCGACAGGGCTCTCGAGCTGTTTCTTTTCGATAAGAAACAGGGGCATTGTGAATTTTTCGCTTCTTCATTCGCCCTGCTTCTCCGTGCGGCAGGCGTGCCATGCCGGCTGGTCGGCGGGTATCTCGGCGGAGAATATAACGAGCTGGGAGGCTATTATCTCGTTACCGACGACAAGGCTCACGTCTGGGTGGAAGCTTTCATCGAGGGGAGCGGATGGGTGAGAATAGATCCGAGCGGTTTCGCCGCCAACGCCGGAGAGCTCTGGACGGCACCCCGGTCGCGCACTCTCATGCAACAGCTGGCTCTTCTGCTTGATTCCTTCAATTATGTATGGAACAGGTCGGTTATAAGCTACGATTTCGAACAGCAGATGACGATTGCCCGCTCAGTCGGTTCACGTTTACAGGGTGCCAGTCCGGCAAAAATGATCCGCAGCGCACTGCCTTATGTGGCTGCCGGTCTGCTGGTTGCCGGTCTGCTGGCTGCAGCAGTGCGCGCGTCGCTCTTCCGCTCCCGCGAACAGCGCATCCTGCGGCGTTTTCTCCGGACGGTGGGGCGTGAATTCGGCATAGCCACGCCGGAGGGTGGGGCGGGACTGTTTGAGATAGCGGCGGCAGCAAAAAACAGCCATGTTTCGGCTTTTGCAGAGATCTATGCCGGGGCGGTCTATCACGACCGGAGGCTGACGGATGGCGAGTATGTTCAGTTGCAGAAAATACTTCGGGATTTGAATGGGGAGAAAGCAAAAATATCTTGACTAACGGACACTGTTTAGGCTATTAAATCGTTTCTTATGGTGGCTGTGGTGAAGCGGTTAACACGTGCGACTGTGACTCGCATATGCGAGGGTTCGATACCCTCCAGCCACCCCAATAATTCAAAAGGCCGCGTCGATTGACGCGGCCTTTTTATATATTCCGGCTACTCTTCCTCCCCCTACGATACTATCAGTTGAATCCAAGCTGTTTTTGCGCTACGTTGAAAAGAATTAAAGAGGAGGGCTCTGCCATGGATCTCGCAACCTGTTTACGTTCTGTATTACGGGGAACCAAAGTCTGTCTGCGTTCACTTTTGATCGTTTCCGCGCTCTGCTGCACCGGTTTTGCCGCCGATAACAGGGAGACGCTGATTGTCGGGATGGAGCTGGCCTACCCCCCCTTCGAGATGACCGACACCAAGGGTCAGCCGACCGGCGTGAGCGTCGATCTGGCCAGGGCGCTCGGTGCGGCGCTGGGGAAGCAGGTCAAAATTGAGAATATGGCCTTTGACGGCCTGATCCCGTCCTTGAAGACCGGCAAGATCGACCTGATCATTTCCTCCATGACCGCCACGGCGGAGCGGGCCCAGTCGATCGACTTTTCCGATCCGTACCTGCAGACCGGCCTCTGCCTGCTGGTGCGGAAAAATTCTTCCGTTCAGGGAATCTCCGACCTGGACAAGGAAGGCATGACAGTAGCGGTAAAAAAAGGGACAACCGGTCACAGCTATGCAGGCAGGCAGTTGAAGCATGCCCGGGTTCTGGTTCTGGACAAGGAGGCGGCGGCCGTTCTGGAGGTGGTGCAGGGGAAAGCGGATGCCTTCATCTATGACCAGATGTCCACCTACAGCAACTGGCAGCGCAACCCTCAAACCACCCGCGCTATCCTGAAGCCGTTTCAGCAGGAATCATGGGCGATCGGCATACGCAAGGGGAACGACCCGCTGAAAGCCCGCATCAATACGTTTCTGAAAGAGTATCGCGCCGCGGGCGGCTTTGAAAAGCTCGGCGACACATGGCTGAAGGAGCAGAAACAGCAGTTCAAGCGGCTAGGGTATCCGTTCTTCCTGTAGCAACTAAAGGAGCTGTAATGGGCCGAATGATGCCGGGTATATGGTACCAGCCGGACGACGGCAGCGATGCGCCGCTGGTCTCGCGGATTGCGGCGTTTGGTGTCGTTTTTCTGCTCGTGTCCGCCGTCTTCTGGTTCGCCTTCAGCAGGTTGCAGTACGGCTGGAACTGGCATGCAGTCTGGCAGTACCGGCAGAAGTTTCTGCAGGGATGGATGACCACGGTACTGATATCAGCCGCCGCTCTCTGCCTCAGCCTCCTGATCAGCGTTTTCTTCGCCCTTGCGCGACGCTCCCGCCTGCTTCCCCTGCGCTACCTGGCGATTCTGTATGTCGAAGGAGTGAGGGGAACGCCGCTGCTGGTGCAGATCCTGGTTTTTTTCTACGTGGTGGCGGACGCGTTCGGAGTCAGCAACCGCTATGCGGTCGGTATTTTGACGCTGGCCCTCTTTGCCGGGGCATATTTAAGCGAGATTATCCGGGCCGGCATCGAAAGCGTCGGCGAGTCGCAACTGGAATCGGCGCAAGCCATCGGTCTGACGACCTTCCAGACCTACCGCTTCGTCATTCTCCCGCAGGTGGTGAAGCGCATTCTGCCGCCGCTGGCCGGACAGTTCGCTTCACTGATCAAGGACTCTTCCCTGCTGTCGATCATCGCCGTCAGCGAATTTACCCTCAATGCGCAGGAGATCAACTCGTTCACCTTCAGTACGCTGGAAAGCTACCTGCCGCTGGCGGTCGGTTACCTGGCGCTGACTCTCCCCATTTCGCTCTTCAGCCGCTTTCTGGAGCAAAAATACCGTTATGCATCTTAATCTTTCGCACCTCACCAAAAGCTACGCCCGACGACGGGTTCTGGATGACATCTCCATCGATCTGCCGGATGTCCACGCCCTGGTCGTGATAGGGCCATCGGGGGGCGGCAAGACCACCCTGCTCCGGACGGTTGCCGGGCTGGAACGGCCGGATACCGGTGAACTGCGCATTGACGGAGATCTGCTACATTTTGATGACGCCAGTCTGCTGAAGCACCGCCGCAGCATCGGCACGGTCTTCCAGGCTTTCAACCTCTTTCCGCACCTGACAGCGCTTGAGAACATCCTCCTGCCGCTGGAGCAGGCCCATGGCTACAGCCATGAGCACGCGGTTGAAACGGCACAGGGCATCCTGAAACGCTTTCAATTGACGGGGCACGCGGACAAGAAGCCGGCCCAGCTGTCGGGCGGTCAGCAGCAGCGGGTGGCCATCGCCCGGGCCATTGCCATCAAGCCTCGTTTTCTGCTGTTCGACGAACCGACGTCGGCGCTTGATCCGGAAATGACCTCCGAAGTGTTGGATATCATAGGAGAGCTGCGGGATGAAGGTCGCGACCTGCTGCTCGTAACACATCATATGGGATTTGCCCGGACTGCGGGCGATTATTGCCTGTTCGTAGCTGAGGGAAAGATCGTGGAAAGCGGCCCGGCAGAACTATTGTTCGCCGAGCCGCAGAGCGGTGAGCTGCAGCAGTTCCTGGGAAGGGTCATGCGGTATTAGAACACCTAAGAAGCCAGCCATGCATGTAAAATAAAACAGCGGCGAGGTACATATCTCACTTTGGTATTCCCCTTGAAAATGAGCTATTGCAAGCTCGGGTATAAGTGTAAGGAGATGGCTAAAGGGAAGGCGTCTAGTTGTTAATCGATAATCACTATAAAGGATAGAGAGTTATTTTGGCAGGTTTGCCGAGCATCAGGAAATGATTGTCAAGAGTTGCCACCTGGGCTCGGACCGAGGCGGCAGCAACGGCGATATAGCAGTCCGACAGGCCGATTGTCACATCTTTGCGACGCAGCTGAAAGGCAAGCCTCCCGGCATCGGCCCATAACTGGGGTGTTGCAGCAATGAAGGGAAAAACACGGGGAAAATCGTCAAGCACTGACAGTTCCTTGTCTGATTTGGCCCCCTGCATCAGCTCGGCCAGAATGATGCCGCAGCAGTAGACCTGTTCGTCGTCAATCAGTCGCGTCACGATGCTGTAATACGGTTCGTGTTTACGGAAAAACTCGATCCAGACCGAGGTATCAACCAATACCCTAGCCAAGGCGCTGATCTCCGTGGCGCAATTCTTCGGCGCCGGCAGTAAACTCCATCAGTCCGGCCATTGCCTTGATACGGGCTGCACGGCGGAAGCGAATTTCATCCTTTACAGCAGTGATAACCGCCTCGGTCTTGCTTTTGGCGTCAACGAGCGATAAGAGTTCGGTCAGCAGGTCCTGCGGTAACGTAACGGTTGCTCGTGCCATAATGGGCCTCCGTGGAATAAATGCACAAACAATAATACTTTTTATGTGCTACATGTCAACACATGTTTTCGCACTCTCTCAATCGCCAACATGTCTAATAAAAGTGCTACCCGACCTCCGCGTATTCCCTCACGCGAAATTCAACCCCCAGCGATTCTGCCAAAACCCTGCAGGCTTCGACATCGATACCCGGCACGGTAACGGCACTGGCTATCACCTGAGGAATATGGGCAGATGCAGCCCGGATGAAGTCACAGACTCCACTGAAACCGGCTTCGCCGAACGGGGTGTTGCAAAGCCTGCTGTATGTAGCCGAATCGGGTGCATTCAGGCTGACGGAAACAGTATCAACCAGCCCGGCCAGCTCCGGCAGGATATCGCGTCCATGGACCAGGTTGGCCTGACCGTCGGTGTTGATGCGGATCTTATAGCCGCGGGCCTTAAGGACGCCCGCCGCCTGTTTGACCAGGTCCAGCCGGATCAGCGGCTCACCGTAGCCGCAGAACACGACCTCATCAATATCTGAAGGTTGACCGACCGCTGCCATTACCTCCTCGAAGGTCGGTTCACGGTCCAGCAGCAGATTATGCCCCTTGACGGTAAAGTCGTCGAACTTCGCACAGAACGAGCAGCGGTTGGAACAGCGGTTGGTGATATTCAGATAGAGCGAATTGCGGATCCGGTAGGCGATCTTCGTCGATTGGTCCCAGAGCCGTATGCCGAACAGGTTCCCGGCATTTTTGGTCGTAATGCGGGCGACGTCTTCCAGGGTCAGCCCCTTGACTTCGGCCAGCCTCTCTGCGGCAAAACGCACATACGCAGGCTCGTTGCGTTTGCCGCGATGCGGGGCGGGGGTCAGGTAGGGGCAGTCGGTCTCGACCAGCATCCGGTCGATACTGACCGCATGCACGACGTCCCGCAGGCTCTGGTTGCCGGGGTAGGTGATCGTTCCGGGTATCGAAATATAGAATCCAAGGGCGGAAGCTTCCAGAGCCATTGCGGCATCGCCGGAAAAACAGTGCAAAACGCCTTTTCTTACCGGCTCCTCCCGCAGAATCGACATGAGACGGTCATGGGCATCGCGATCATGGACAATAACCGGTTTGTCCAGATCGGCCGCGAGCCGGAGGAAACGGCGGAAAACGATCTCCTGCTGGTCCCGCGGTGAACGGTCGCGAAAGAAATCAAGCCCAATTTCACCGATGGCAACGACTTTCCGGCTGGCGAGTGCCATGGTCCGGATAATGTCGTAACAGGCATCCGTGACCCGGCCGGCATCATGGGGATGAATACCTACGGCGGCGTACAATTGCGGATACTTCTCCGCAAGTTCCACCGATTCACGGCTCGACTCGATGTCGGTGCCGACCACCAGAATGGCAGCTACACCGGCATCTTCGGCACGCTTCAGCATGTCGCCAAAATCACCGGAGAAATCCCGGTAGTATATATGGGCATGGGAGTCGATCAGGCCCGGTTTTTTGTGCGGCATTGCTACCCCTTTAGTTCCTCTTTGAGTCCTTCGATAACCGCCTTGACCTCTGCGATCATGTCGGCTGCCTGGGTTGATCGTTCCTGCCGCAGATAATTTTCGAAATGTACTATCGCATCGGCCGTGCGGTCCTGGTCCATGCAGATGCCGCCCAGAGTCAGGTACGCCATGCTGTATGAGGGGTCGCACCGGACCGCTTCAAGGCAGGCATCTTCGGCTTCTTCCAACTCATCGAGATCATAGTACAGTTCGCCCAGGTTGAAATGAGCAGCAGGGTCTTCGGGATCGATCTCCACCCCCCTGGTGAAGGCGGCGATAGCTCCATCGACGTCTCCATTCCCGTACAGCGCGTCTCCCAGGGCATTGAGCGCAAAAACGTTATCCGGTTCAAGATCAAGCGCCTGACGAAAGGCGCGAATTGCATCGTCACTCCGGTCCTGGCTGCTGTAGACCAGGCCCATGCTGACGAGGGCATCGGCATCCTTCGGGTCGATATCCAGAACTTTTTTGTAACAGGCGAGCGAATCCTTGTGGTTTCCCGCTTCGAGCAGCATGTCCCCCAGCGTCGTCAGCGCGTCGGCATCCTCAGGTGCCAACTTGAGCCCTTCACGGTAGCGGGAAATGGCATCTTCCAGGCGACCGTCTTCAGCCAGTGCATCGCCAAGATAGAACCAGCTGTCCGGATGATCTTTGTTGCCGTCCCAATACTCCTCGAAGATCGCAATCGCCTTTTTTGTCTCTCCCTGGTCGAGAAGATCCAACCCCTTTTGTACAGCTGCGTTAAGCTCCGTATTAATCATGATCTGTTCCTTTCGCTCCCGGTATTGATTTAAAATGGTTCGTCTGCTCAGGTAACTAAATCAACCACAAGCCCCTTGATACCGATGACTTTTGCGGTAATGGCCATGGTATCGCGATTTTCTTTGACTATAAGGTTGTAGAGGTTGTCGGCTTCACGGTTGATTACCGTGATTATTTCGAAATAGCGCGGATTCTGTGGAGTCCCGCCGACTTTGTCCAAACGGTATGCCTCGGCATTCACCTTCTTTGCAAGTGTACTCAGAAGATCGCGGAAATGCTTGAAGTTAGCCAGCGTCGGCTCGGATGTCAGCAGATTTCCCGCTGTCTCGATTTCGGTTCTGAGTGCTTCAGTGTCATCCCGGTACGAAGCGGCCTCTTCTGCATGGTGACTCAGTTCTCCCGCAAAAAACGAATTCATGGCCCCCTTTATCGATGAGGAACTCTTCGTTTTTTTATCGAGTTCGCGTAATGACGATGAGTCTTGTATGCGCATAGGTGGACCCCAAACGGAAGTTATTCGCCGCAGACAATAGCATACCTGATTTCAATCGGCAATTGATGCAAAAATGCAACAATGGGATTTAAAACAGGCTCACTCTGTGCTAGTATCTGCACTTCGGCTCAAGAAAGGAATACCGGCTGCATGAATACAAGAGTTTCAAAGGAAGAGCGGAAAAAAAGATTGCGTGAAGCGATTGTCATTGTTCTGGCAGTCATACTGATCATTTTCCTGACAAAGGCAGAAATCAGCCTGACTCAGCTGAGCGCCGGTGCCAAGCTTGGGAGTAATATCGCTATCTTTGCAGTAATCAACGTCGTCATCCTCCTTGTCATCCTGCTGGTGTACCTGGTAAGCCGCAATGTAGTAAAGCTTTTTGTCGAAAGCCGTTCAAACCCCTTTGCTAAAAAATTGCGTACAAAACTGGTCCTTTCGTTCGTCGCCCTTTCTCTGGTACCGACCCTGCTGCTCTTTTTTGCCGCTGCCGGCTTTATAAACAACACCGTGCACAACTGGTTCAACACGCAGGTTGAAACTTCTTTGAGCGAGTCGCTTGAAGTCGCGCAGACCTACTACAAAAGCTCGGCATCAAACTCACTGTACTACGGCAAGCAGATCAGTAATTTTATTAAAGAGCAAAAACTCCTTAACGAAGATAACCTGCCGCAGCTCAAAAGGCTTATCCACCAGAAGCAGAAAGAATACAACCTGGGGGTGGTCGAGGTCTATTCCGCCCAGCGGGAGGAACTGGTCCGGGCGACAAACCCGGCGGTGCCAAAAGGTGAGTTCACCAACCCTTCTTCGGAAGACATCAAGCGTGGTCTGGCGGGAGAAGAGCTGACCAGGGTCAACCAGGCCGGAAAGGCGGATCTGATCCGCGGGATCGTGCCGATCCGTTCAACCTGGAACGAGTCCGATATTGTCGGCGTTGTTGTCGTCAATTATTACGTGCCGTATTCACTCGTGAACAAAATGAAGGAGATCACCGAGTCGTACCACGAATTCCGTCAGCTCAAGATCTTGAAAAATCCGATCCGGACCGCATATATCGTCACTCTCTTTTTGATTGCCATGGTGATTGTGTTTTTTGCTTACTGGATGGGGGTCTATCTGGCCAACAGCATGACACGGCCGCTCCAGGAGCTGGTCGATGCAACCCGCGCCGTAGCGGGCGGCAACCTCGATGTCCGGATCGAGTCCTATTCTGTTGATGAAATAGGGATGCTGGTACAGTCGTTCAATCTCATGACGGAGGACCTGCGTACCAAACAGTTAGCCCTGAATGTCTCCAACCTCGAGCTGCTCCGGAGCAACCGGGAAATCGAACGCCGTCAGCAGTATATGGAAATCGTGCTGCGCAATATTGCGGCCGGAGTCATCTCCATTGACAGCGAGGGGTTATTGCGCACGATCAATACGTCCGCCGAACGCCTGCTCGGTTTGAACGCCGCTAACGTTCTCGGTAAAAACTATCGCGATGTCATCAATGAAAAACACCTCGATATTGCCTCGGATTCCATCCGGGAACTGCTGCAGTCGAAACAGGGGGCGGTCAGCAAGCAGGTCTTTCTGGACCTGCGCGGTTCACGGATTACCCTGCAACTGCATCTGACGCTGCTTCGCGCCGGAAACGGCGAAATGTTGGGGATTGTTGCCGTGCTAGATGACTTGACACAGATGATGCGTGCCCAGCGTATGGCCGCATGGCGTGAGGTTGCCCGGCGGATAGCCCACGAAATCAAAAACCCGCTGACTCCTATCCAGCTTTCAGCCCAGCGCCTCAGAAAACGCTATCTTTCCCGCTTTAGCGACGATGAGAAAGTGTTTGACGAATGTACGGAAATGATTATCAAATCGGTCGATGAACTGAAAAATCTGGTTAACGAGTTCTCCAACTTTGCCCGCATGCCGGCGATCCAGCCTGAGCCGAATGATCTTAACGGCTTGGTTCGTGAATCATTGACATTGTACCAGGAAGCGCACCGCGGGGTGCAGTTCAATGTCAGCGTCGATGCCGATATGCCGCAGATGCTGATTGATCGTGATCAAATCAAGCGTGTTCTGATCAACATTCTTGAAAACGCGGTCGCCGCCACCTCAGGACACGGAACCGTTACCCTGACCACATCTTTTGATGAAGTCCTGAAAATGGCAACCATCAATATTGCTGATGACGGGCCCGGTATTTCACCGGAGGACAAACCGCGCCTGTTTGAACCCTATTTTTCGACCAAGAAGGGGGGGACGGGACTCGGGCTGGCCATTGTGAGCAGCATCGTCGCCGACCATGGCGGATTTGTGCGGATTCGTGACAATATGCCGCACGGTTCGGTATTTGTCATCGAACTGCCGGCAGGGTAAGAATATACTACGACATGAGGAGTTGTCATGCACCATACGATTTTGATAATTGACGATGAAAGGGATATCAGAACCTCGCTGGCCGGAATTCTGGAGGATGAAGGGTATCAGGTTCTGTGTGCGGAAAGCGGTCCCGAAGGGATAGAAACTGCCCGGCAGGAGCTGCCCGACCTGATTCTGCTCGATATCTGGATGCCCGGAATGGACGGACTGGAAGCCCTTGAAAAGCTGAAGAGGGAGTTTCCGCAGGTTACCGTCATCATGATTTCCGGGCATGGCACTATCGAGACGGCTGTTCGTGCCACCAAACTGGGGGCGTTCGACTTTATTGAAAAACCGCTCTCTCTGGAAAAAGTTCTGATAAGCGTTGCAAACGCGCTGAAGTTGCAGGAATTGACTGTTGAAAATGCCGAACTGAAGCGTTCGGCAACTGCAGAATATGAACTAGTCGGGGAATCTCCCGAAATTGTCGCCGTACGTGAGCAGATCAGGCGGGTAGCATCAACAGCTGCCTCTGTGCTGATAAGCGGTGAAAACGGGTCCGGAAAGGAGTTGATTGCCTGTTCCATTCACTGCAACAGTCCGCGTCGGGACCGTCCGTTTATAACAGTACACTGCTCCGCGATCCCTGAAGAGCTGATCGAAAGCGAGCTGTTCGGCCATGAAAAAGGTGCATTCAACGGCGCAACGTCGCACAAGAAGGGACGCTTCGATCAGGCAGACGGCGGCACACTGTTTCTGGATGAAATAAGTGATCTGACGCTGGGTACGCAGATGAAAATTCTCCGCTTCATCCAGGAAGGCGTCTTCGAACGGGTAGGGGGCCACCGTCGTCTGGCTGCCGATATCCGTATTATCGGCGCTACATCCCGGTCCATAGAGCAGGAAATGGCAGCAGGAACGTTCAGCTCCGATCTGTATTATCAGTTGAGCACGGTGCCGTTCAGAGCCCCGGCTCTGCGTGAGCGCCTGGAAGATATCGGGCCGCTCGTTCAGCATTTCGTCGCCCGGTTCTTCCGTCGGGAAGGGGGTGAGGCAAAGGCGTTCCTGCCGGAGGCGATAGAGGCGCTGCGGCGGTATTCGTGGCCGGGAAATCTGCGAGAATTTAAAAACGTCGTGGAACGGATACTTATCATGGCTCCGGGGCGAGTGATCACTGCGGATGACCTTTCCGGCATATCGGGTGATCAGTTGACGGGGAGTTCTTCTCCACTGCCGGAGGTTGCCAATACCCGGTCGGCGCTGAGGGACGCCCGTGAGGATTTCGAACGCGAGTTCATAATTCAGAAACTCGAGGAAAATGATTGGAATATTTCCCGTACTGCCGAACTGATTGAACTTGAACGGAGCAATCTGCACCGCAAAATTAAAAATTATGGAATTGACATACGGAGATAACTGAAATGCTGCCTGTTTTTAAAAAGCGCTCGACAAAGACGATCCTGTTGATAGTCTTGACGATTGTCTTCTGTCTGGCCGCTGTTTTCTACGGTCGACGTCAGCTGGGACAAGCACTAGATGATGCGGACGCACTCAAGCTTCTTCGCGAAGCGTATTCGTCAGTTCTCGAAAATTACGTAGAAAAACCGGATTCAAAGAAGTTGGTGCTTAAGATGGTCGACGGTATGCTTGCCGCTCTCGACCCGCACAGCGCCTATCTGCCTCCCGAGCCGTATCACGAAATGGAAGTGAATATGTCGGGCTCGTTTGGCGGAGTCGGGATCGAACTCGGCACAAAAGAAGGGCGGTTGACGGTTATTGCCCCGATCGAAGACACACCGGCCTTCCGGGCAGGAATTCAGGCTAATGATCATATCTGGAAGATCGACGGGACGACGACCGACGGGATGAATATCGCCGCCGCGGTAAAGAGGATGCGGGGCGAGAAGGGGACGCCGGTGACCCTGACGATCATGCGGGGTGAAAACGCCGGACCGCTCGTTTTCAAGATTGTGCGTGACATCATAAAGCTGAAAAGCCTGAAAACAAAACTGCTTGATTCGGGATATGGATTCATCCGGATAACACAGTTTCAGGAACGAACCGGAGGAGAATTCAAGGATGCGTTGAAAGATCTTCACCTGAAATCGGGTGGACAGCTGAAGGGGCTGATCCTGGATCTGCGCTACAATCCGGGCGGCCTGATAAATTCGTGCGTCGAAGTGGTTAACTGCTATATCGGCGATGACATCAACAATACAGCAATTGTCAGCATCAGGGGACGAACCCCCGAATCCAACCGGGTTTATAACGCCACACTGGGAACCAAGGAACCGCGCTATCCGATCGTTGTGCTCATTAACGGCGGCAGTGCCAGCGCCTCTGAAATTGTCGCCGGTGCCCTGCAGGATCACAAACGGGCCATCATCATGGGCACGCAGAGTTTCGGCAAAGGTTCGGTACAATCTGTCATCCCGATGAAGGGCAATGCCGCTCTGAAACTGACTACGGCACGCTATTATACCCCGAGCGGACGATCCATCCAGGCAAAAGGAATTGTCCCTGATATCGAGGTCTCTGCGATCAAAGCGGAACTAACACCGGTACAGCCGAGTCGAGGGGAGATCAAGGAAAAAGATCTGGACAACCGTCTGCCGCCCTCTGAAAAACCGGGCGAACTGCACATCAAGCCGCCCGATGCTGTCAAGAAACCGGCTGTTGATCAGGACTTACAGAACGATTTCCAGCTCCGGCGTGCGGTCGAGCTAATGCAGTCGCTCTCCCTGCTTCAGGAACGCGGGTTGATAACCGGTAAATAGCAGATCAGGTCGAGATCAATTCACGAAGTTTCCGGCCGATATCGGCTTCCCGCATCATTGACTCGCCGATCAGGTAGGCCCTGGCACCGTCTGCCGAAAGACGGTTGATGTCGTCACGATTGTTTATGCCGCTCTCCGTTACCAGCAAACGGTCGGCCGGCATCATGCGGGCCAGACGTCCGGTTGTGCCGAGATCGGTGACAAACGTTCTCAGGTTGCGGTTGTTGACGCCAATCATGGTACAGTCAGTTTTCAGGGCCTTTTCCATTTCATCTTCGTCATGTACTTCCAACAGCACATCCAGTTGGACCTCTCCCGCCACCGCATGGAACTCGCGTAACTGGTCAAGATCAAGCATCGCGGCGATCAGCAGGATCGCATCGGCCCCTGCGGCTCTGGCCTCATAGATCTGATACGGATCGCAGATGAAATCCTTGCGCAACAGCGGCAGGGACACCGCCTCGCGGATCAGGGCCAGGTAGCGCAGGTGCCCCAGGAAAAACTGCTCGTCCGTCAGCACCGACAGGCAGGTGGCGCCGTTGTCCCGGTAGATACCGGCGATCTCCTGCGGGTCGAAATCCTCGCGGATGACCCCTTTGCTGGGGGAACCCTTCTTGACCTCGGCAATGATCGCGGTCCAGCCGGAAGCCACCGCCTCGCGCAGGTGCCGCTCGAAGCCGCGCGGCACGTCCTCCAGATCGGCGATGCGGGATCGCAGCTCGCCTAGTGGTGCGGCAGCTTTTGCAGCCAAAACCTCCACCTGCTTGTGGGCGACTATTTTTTTAAGGATATCAGGAGCTTCAGTGGTCATGTCATTCCTTCGCATACGTATTTCCGGAGCCGGACCGCTTCTCGGTGCGGCGGAATAGTAGTTCATTTCGGATCAATTAGTCAATTTGATACATGGCGGCTTCCCGGTTTCCAATGTTTTACTCCGGCAGAATCTTTCCGCCGATCCTGCTCCAAGCCGGTATATGATTTATTCGGAAACGGCGCCGTTCTTGACTTTCACCCACGTCTTTGGCACTATGTCGCTCCATGAAAAAAATTACCAGGCAAATACATATCGGCTCCGTCCCGGTCGGCGGTGATGCTCCCTGCTCGGTGCAGTCGATGTGCAGCACCGACACCCGTGATGTGCCTGCTACGATCGCCCAGATCAAGGGGCTTGCCGACGTCGGCTGCGAAATAGTCCGTTGCGCGGTGGTGGATCAGGATGCCGCCCTCGCCCTGGCGCAGATCAAGCGGATGAGCCCCATCCCCGTTGTCGCCGATATCCACTTTGACTACAAGCTGGCGCTCCAGGTACTCGAGGGGGGTATCGACGGTCTGCGTCTCAATCCCGGCAATATCGGCGAAAAGTGGAAAGTCGCCGAGATTGTTGCGTCCGCTGCCGAGCGCAAGGTGCCGATCCGGATCGGCGTCAATGCCGGTTCGCTTGAAAAGGAGCTGCTGCAGCGTTATGGACACCCTTCTGCCGAAGCGATGGTTGAATCGGCCCTCGGGCATATCCGCATCCTTGAAGAGCTGAACTACCGGGAAATAAAGATTTCTCTCAAAGCTTCCGATGTCATGAAGACGGTCGCCGCGTACCGTCTTTTTTCCGAGCAGTCAGACTATCCCCTGCATATCGGTATTACCGAGACCGGCACACTTTTTTCCGGGACGATCAAGTCTTCAGTCGGGCTCGGCATCCTGCTGGCGGACGGGATCGGCGACACGATGCGGGTTTCGCTGACCGGCGCGCCGAATGACGAAGTGCGGGTCGCGTATGACATCCTCAAGGCGGTCGGGCTTCGTCAGCGCGGGGTAAACTTTGTATCCTGCCCCACCTGCGGACGGTGCCAGATTGACCTGATCCGGGTGGCTGAAGATGTTGAAAAACGGCTGCAGGGGGTTGACAAACAGATTACGGTTGCCGTCATGGGGTGCGCCGTTAACGGCCCCGGTGAAGCTCGTGAAGCGGATGTTGGTATCGCCGGGGGAAAAGGGGAGGGTCTCGTATTCCGCCACGGCGAAATAGTGCGTAAGGTTCCCGAAGACAGGCTGGCCGACGCATTGATGGAAGAAATATCCAAATTACAGGGGCATTAGTTCCATTACGGGGTGGCGCTTATGAAACGAGTATTGATTGTAGATGATGAACCCCTCTTCCGCACCATCCTCAATGAGTATATTTCAGAGTACGCCGAATGTGACCTGGCGGAGAACGGGGCGGAGGCGCTGGAAAAATATGACCGCGCCTTCACGGGTGGACAGCCGTATCATCTCGTGCTGCTCGATATTTACATGCCGGTAATGGATGGACATACGTTGCTCCGTTCCATCCGCGAACGGGAGGCCGCCCGCTCGATCGCGGTGGCGGACCGGGTCAAGGCGGTGGTCATATCGGCCGGCAACTCGCCGCGGCAGGTGGCAGACACATTTTTTGAAGACCAGTGTGATGATTACATCATCAAGCCTTTTCAGCTTGATGCCTTAAAAACGCTTTTAACAAAATTCAACGTGGTATAGGCGTACCACTCCGGGGATCTATTAATGTTGTATTCACGCTATTTCATACCGACCATCAAGGAAACTCCGTCTGACGCCGAGGTGGTTTCTCACCAGCTGATGCTGCGAGCCGGGATGATCCGCAAGCTCGCTTCAGGTATCTACAACTACCTGCCGCTTGGCCTCCGCTCGATTCGCAAGTTCGAGAACATCGTCCGCGAAGAGATGAACAAGGCCGATGCGATCGAGATGCTGATGCCGAGCGTCCAGCCGGCTGAGTTGTGGCAGGAGTCGGGGCGCTGGGCTTTTTACGGCAAGGAACTGCTGCGCTTCAAAGACCGCAAAGAGGCTGAATTCTGCATGGGACCGACCCATGAAGAGGTCATTACCGACATGGTGCGGCGCGAAATTAAAAGCTATCGCCAGATGCCGGTTAATTTCTATCAGATCCAGACCAAATTCCGCGACGAGATTCGTCCCCGTTTCGGCCTGATGCGCGGTCGTGAGTTCATCATGAAGGACGCCTATTCTTTCGACGTTGACAGCGCCGCCGCGGATCTTTCCTACAGCAAGATGTTTAATGCGTATATGCGCATCTTCGAGCGGTGCGGACTCAATTTCAGAGCGGTCGAAGCCGACACCGGCAGCATCGGCGGATCTTTTTCACATGAGTTCATGGTGCTGGCGGATTCCGGTGAAGACGCCATCGTTTCCTGCGATGCATGCCGCTACGCCGCTAATGTTGAAAAAGCGGAATCTCCTTTGTTTACAGCAGCATGCGAAGCAATTGCTGAACCGTTACAGAAGGTATCGACACCGGATATGAAAACCATTGCCGATGTTGCCGCTTTTCTAAACATTGCGACTGAGCGGACGGTAAAAACGCTCGTGTACGCTTCCGACAAAGGTGATCTGGCGATGGCACTGCTGCGCGGTGATCATGAACTTAACGAACTCAAGCTGAAGAATCATCTTGGATGGGACGAAATCCAGATGGCGACCGAGGAACAGATCCTTGCCTGTACCGGTTCGCCCGTCGGTTTTCTGGGTCCGATCGGGCTCAGACAGGACATTCCGGTGGTTGCCGACCGGGTCATCCAGGGCATGACCAAAGTCGTTATGGGTGCCAATGAAAAGGATCAGCATTACATCAACGCAGAGTGCGGCCGTGACTTCAAGGTGCCCGAATTTGTCGATATCCGTACCGTTGCCGCCGGCGACGCCTGTCCGCGCTGCGACTCCGGAAAACTCGAGATGTGGCGCGGTATCGAAGTCGGGCATGTGTTCAAGCTCGGAACGAAATACTCCAAGGCACTGAGCGCTACCTACCTAGATGCCAACGGCAGGGAGCAGATTATCTTCATGGGATGCTACGGCATCGGCATCGGCCGGACCGTTGCGGCGGCGATCGAGCAGAACCATGACGAAAACGGTATCATTTTCCCCATTCCGATTGCGCCCTTTCACTGTTCGGTAGTCGCTGTCAACACCAAGGACTCCGGTGTCATGGCTGCAGCCGAAGAGATCTATTTCCAGCTTGAGAAACTCGGGGTCGAGGTGCTTTTCGATGACCGCGACGAACGCCCGGGAGTCAAGTTCAAGGATAACGACCTGATCGGGATTCCGCTCCGCATCGTCGTCGGCAGCAAAGGGTTGGCCGAAGGTAGGGTGGAAATGAAGATCCGCTCGACCGGAGAGGTGCTGTCGCTTTCGCTGGAGGAAGCGGCAGCAACCGTCAAGCAGTTGATAGATGCAGCTTTGGTACACGCAGAGTAAACACCACCATCAGCGCGAGGGCCTTTTAATGCAGTCAAGCCAGATTTGGGATTCCCAGCACGAATGTATGCCTCGTGAAGAACTGGAGCAGCTTCAACTGGAGCGCCTTCAGGCGACATTGAATCGTGTCTACAAAAATGTGCCCTGTTATCGCAACAAGTTCAACGAACTCGGCATCATTCCCGAGGACGTCGCTTCATTGACCGACCTGTCTAAGCTTCCCTTTACAACCAAGGAAGACCTGCGGCTCAATTACCCCTACGGCATGTTTGCGGTGCCGCTGCGCGAAGTTGTCCGGATTCACTCCTCATCCGGGACCACCGGGAAGCCGACCGTTGTCGGCTATACCAAAAACGATCTCAAGATGTGGTCCAACCTGGTGGCGCGCATCATGACGGGGGCCGGGGTCACCCATGATGATGTCGTGCAGATTGCGTTCGGGTACGGCATGTTTACCGGGGCGTTCGGCCTTCACTACGGATCGGAGACGATCGGAGCGGCGGTGATCCCGATGAGCGGCGGGAACAGCGACAAGCAGATCATGATCATGCAGGATTACAAGTCCACCGCACTCGTCTGCACCCCGAGTTATGCGATCACGCTCGCGGACCTGATTGAAAAGCAGGGGATAGATCCCCAGGCGCTCTCCCTCAAGGTCGGTCTCTTTGGCGGCGAACCCTGGTCTGAAGCGATGCGGACCGAAATAGAATCACGGCTGATGATCAGCGCCACCGACAATTACGGCCTTTCCGAAATCATGGGTCCGGGTGTCGCGGGCGAATGCCTGTGCAAAAACGGCATGCATATCGCCGAGGATGCGTTCATTGCCGAGATAATAGATCCGGAAACCTGCCAGGTGCTTCCGCCTGGAAGTGTCGGCGAACTTGTGCTGACGACGATCAGCAAGGAAGCCTTCCCGATGATCCGCTACCGTACGCGGGATATCACGTCCCTCGACCATGCCACCTGCGCCTGCGGTAGAACCATGGCCAGAATGAAGAAAACCATGGGTCGGTCCGATGACATGCTGATCATCAAGGGAGTCAACGTTTTCCCTTCGCAGATCGAAGAGGTGCTGGTTGCGATTGAAGGGTGCGAACCGCACTACCAGCTGGTTGTCGATCGCAAAGGTTCGCTGGATGTGCTGGAAGTCTGCATTGAGGTGAGGGAGAACATCTTTTTTGATGAAATGAAAAAACAACGCGCCTTCCTCGACATGGTCGGGAAAAGGATTGACTCTGTCTTAGGTGTGGGCGTTACAGTGAAGCTGGTGGAACCGAACAGTATTCCGCGTCACGAGGGTAAGTCCCGGCGAGTCATCGACAAACGGGTGGTCTGACAGCCGCCGTTTCACCCAATCACGTTTAAAGCCGCTCACCGGCAGTGATGCTGTAGAGCGGCTTTTTTTCTGAATTTTTTAAACCAATCGTTTATACTGGAACGAAATAACCTGCAGCAAAAAGAAGGAAAAAAATGACTACGAATAAACTATCCGCCGGCGACATCATTGAAGCCCGTTGCACCAAGTGTCGCGAAATACTGAATCACCGGATCGTTGCGATGGTGGAAGGCAAAGTCGTGCGGGTCGAATGCAACACCTGTCTTGGTGTGCACAACTACCATGCCCCACCTACGGCAAAAGAGGCCAAAGCCCCGAAAAAAGCCACAGCAAGCAAGCCACGCTCGACAACTGCCGTCCCGCGTGCATCCAGGAAAGATCCGGTTGAAGCGGAACGTGAAGAATGGGCATCTCTCCAGCCGACCTTCGATCTCGACAAAGCTCTCCCCTACGACATGAACGGCAGGTTCCTGGCCAAGCGGCTCGTACTTCACCCGACATTCGGCCTTGGGCTCGTAAAAACCGTCACCGTCCCTAACAAGATGCAGGTCCTCTTCAAAGACGGTATCAAATTGCTCCGCTGCCTGTACCTGTAACAGAATAATTTTGCCTTGATTTATACAGCGGTTTGCATTACTTAACTACTTCCGGTTCTGTATACAGTCACAATCTGTGCCACATATCGACCACCCGCCATCTGGTCCTGACCTTATAAACAGGATACGTGCGTTATCGAAATAATTTTCTGCCAGAAAAAAGCAGAAAAGCACTTCTAACTTACTAAAAAGGAGAGTACCGATGTCTGTCAAACCGTTTGTTTATCAGGACCCGTTCCCGCTTGCAAAGGATGAGACGAAGTACCGCAAAATTGAAGGCTCGGAAAAATATATCCTGGTCGAGAAGTTTGCCGACACGGATGTCGTGAGGATATGCCCCGAGGCGCTCTCAATTCTTGCCAACGAAGCGATGCGTGATGTCTCTTTTCTGCTCCGTCCTGCCCACAACGAGCAGGTTGCCAAAATCCTGGGTGATCCGGAAGCGTCGCAGAACGACAAGGGCGTTGCCCTGGCCTTCCTGCGCAACGCCGAGATCGCCGCCGGTTTTGACCTTCCGGTCTGCCAGGATACAGGCACCGCAACCGTTGCCGCCAAGAAGGGACAGCAGATCTGGACCGGCGTCAGGGACGAGGAGTGGCTCTCCAAGGGTATCTACAAGACCTATACCGAGGAGAACCTCCGCTATTCGCAGACCGTGGCGCTCGATATGTACGAAGAGATCAACACCGGCACCAACCTGCCGGCCCAGATCGACATCCTGGCCACCGAGGGGGATTACTACAAATTCGTATTCATGGCCAAAGGGGGCGGTTCCGCCAACAAGACCATGTTGTACCAGGAGACCAAAGCTCTGCTGACGCCGGACAAGCTGTTCAAATTTCTGGTCGAAAAGATGAAATATCTCGGCACCGCCGCCTGTCCTCCGTATCACATCGCCTTCGTCATCGGCGGCACCTCCGCCGATGCCTGCATGAAGACAGTCAAGCTGGCAACCGCCAAGGAGCTGGACGGACTGCCGACCAGTGGCAATGATCATGGCCAGGCGTTCCGCGATGTCGAGCTGGAGGACAAACTGCTGGAAGCCGCCCAGAAACTCGGCATCGGCGCCCAGTTCGGCGGCAAATATTTCGCCCACGATGTGCGGGTTATCCGCCTTCCCCGTCACGGCGCTTCCTGCCCGGTCGGCATGGCGGTATCCTGTTCGGCTGACCGCAACATCAAGGCCAAGATCACCAAGGACGGCCTGTTCGTGGAGGAGATGGACCGCAATCCGGGCCGCCTGATCCCCGCGCAGTACCGCGGCAAGCATGAGCACGGCGTCAAGATCGACCTGAACAAGCCGATGAAGGAGATCCTGGCCGAGCTGAGCAAGCATCCGGTTTCCACGCCGCTGCTGCTTTCGGGCACCATCGTGGTCGGGCGCGACATCGCCCACGCCAAGTTCAAGGAGATCATGGACAGCGGCAAGCCGCTTCCCGAGTACCTGCTCAACCATCCGATCTACTACGCCGGCCCGGCCAAGACCCCGCCAGGCAAGGCTTCAGGCTCTTTCGGTCCCACGACCGCCGGACGCATGGATTCGTATGTTGATGAACTCCAGTCCAAGGGCGGCTCACTGATCATGATCGCCAAGGGGAATCGCAGCCAGCAGGTGACGGACGCCTGCAAGAAATACGGCGGCTTCTATCTCGGTTCCATCGGCGGCCCTGCGGCAGTTCTGGCCGAGGAGAACATCAAGAAGGTCGAGTGCATCGACTTCCCGGAACTGGGGATGGAAGCGGTCTGGAAGATAGAGGTGGAGAACTTCCCGGCCTTCATTCTGGTTGATGACAAAGGGACCGATTTTTTCAAGCAGCTCGGGTTGTAAGATTTATTGACAGTCAAGACAAAAAGCCCCTCGTGCCCGTGTACGTGGGGCTTTTTGTTTCTGAAGTATGTATTAATTCCGGATGGCTTAAATAGCATGACTGTTTTTTGTAACAGGTAATCTGGTGCTAGTAAACCGTGACTCCTATGTTTTTATCCGTGAACATAAAAACTCCCTGAATTATGCCGCAACAATATATTCATCCTGAATTGGGGGTTAGTAAAAATGCCTCCAAGTAGCGGGATGTGGAAATTAATACTAAAGGGGTGCAAGAACAGCATGTCCAGATTCCTCACCATACTTCTCATCCTGATTCTGCCGGCATTCTCCCTGACCGCCCGGGCGGATTTTTTCCAGTACACCGACCGGAACGGAACAGTCGTCATGGTTGATGACGAGGGCAAGATCCCCGCTAAATACCGCAAGCAGGCCCGGACCACCAAAGCCGATCCCGGCGGCGGCAGCAAGACCACCGCAGTAAGGGTTGAAAACAGCAAGGTGCTCGTACCGGTCCGGTTCAGCTATCGCAATACAACCGTGGATGCCTGGCTGCTGCTGGATACCGGGGCGACAACCACAATGATTTCGGTTGATCTGGCAAACCGTCTCGGTATAAAACTTGCCGGCACAGAGAGCCAGTTGATGCGGGTGGCTGATGGTAGGGTGGTTCAGGCCTTCCGGACGGACGTTGACTATATGGCCGTGGGGCCAAAAATGAAGCATGGTGCCGCCGTAACCATAATGCCTGCCGATGGTCCCGGGATCGGATTTGACGGTCTGCTGGGGATGAACTTCCTGAAAGATTTCCCGTATCGTCTCGACTTGAACACTCACGTCATTGAGTGGCAACAGTAATCGCAAGAAACTATGAGCATAGTTTGGGAGTAAAGCTGAGAGAGGGCAAAGCGGAGTTTCTGGAAAATCTCGGTAAAGACGCTGTTGCAGCCCAGACAAAGCGTTTCAATGTTGTTTATTGTTTCATAACCTCAATCAGCGGCCCGTATATCCGCTCCGCCAGCGTATTGAATTCCTCCCCCCACGGCTCCTCGCCGCCGAAACAGAGCGCCGCCGCCTGGTTGTCGCATTCACCGGGGAACCCCATCCGCTGATCACCCCGCCAGGACCTTTCCGCCTTCTGCTGCCCCTCTTTCAAAAAAGCCCAGGACGTTTCGGGAAAAAACCGGAGCGGTCGCGTCATCCCTTCGCAGTACAGTTCGAGCAGGTTGGACAACATGCCGGCGGCACCCTCAACCGGAGGCAGCTCCAGGGCCGTGTCGGATGCGATCAACGTGCTGTGCAGCGGGTAGCCATCCGCCCTGACGGTGTTGAGCAGCAGGTGGTCAAGCCAGAGCGCGAGCCGATCCTTCCCCTTCATCCCTGAGCAGCGCCACCGGGTATGCGTTCCGCTCCGGCACCCTTCGAGGACGCCGTGCAGCAGCGCGTTGCCGCCGGCGAACGCGATCTTGAGCGGCTCCAGCGGTGTGCCGAGCTGCGATGCAAGCGCCGCGGCAAACTGGCGGCTCCGCTCCCAGACGGCATCAAAGGCCGACTTGCCTGCTGACAGCGGCGGCAGGACTCCCCGTGACCGTGCCGCTGCCAGGCATTCTTCGTATGGCGCGCCTTCGAGCATCCGGCCGACCAGCTCCTGTGAGAGGGAGTAGCGTGAAAGGTTGTCCAGTGAAAACGGCTCGGATTCATCGGGCTCTTCAGCCGGGTTGAAAGGGGTGACCCGCAGGCGCTGTTGAAGAAAGGCGGCGGCCGGGTTTGCCAGGAAAAGCCGCAGCTGCTGCAGATCAATCTGGCGGATCTCGCTGCAGTCAAAGGGCAGCGATCCATCTATAAACAGGCGACCGGTGCGCCCCGTCAGCCTTCCAGCTTCGACCGCCTGACAGATCTCGCGGTCGTAGCTGAACAGGTGTGCCGGGTCGGAATTGTCAAAGTAGAGAGGGCTGAATCCCTGCAGCCGGTGCCTGGTCAGGACAGATGCCGGTGTCATGCCGTCAGGACCGACAAAACCGTTCGTGACGTAGTCGAGCAGCTCGGCGACCAGGACCGACGGCGGCACGCTGCTGTTGTCGCGGTCATTCTGACCGTTATAGCTGATGCAGAAACGGTCCTCCGCCGCCATCAGCGCCTCGAGGAACAGGTAGCGGTCTTCGTCCCGCAGCGACCGGTCTCCGCGCCTTCTGGCACCGTTCATCAGGCTGAATCCCGGAGGTCTTTCGGTACGCGGAAACTGCCCGTCATTCATCCCGGCCAGCCAGATTACCCGCATCGGGATACTCCGCATCGGCAGCATCGCACAGAAGGTAATCGAGCCGCCCATGAAACCGTATCCTCCGCCGCTCCCGGCTAGAACCTCGGCCAGGTGATCCTTCACGGCATCGAGCGCTATCGGCTGCCCGAAACCGTAGAGGATCGATGCCTCGCGGAGTGAGTTGAGGGCTTTGGCAACAGCAAGCGGTCCTCCTGAATCGTTATCATCGCCCTGCAGCATCCGGTCAGCCGTCTCGTTGAAAATATCAGCCCATTCGGGCAGGGTATGGGGCGTGCTAAAACGGACGGCGGATTCCCGGACAACCGCCATGAATTCGGCCAGTTTCCCCAGAGCCTCCGCCTGACGGCCTGAACAGCCGGGGTAGGGGAGTATGCCGCCAAATGTCGCTGCATCATCCGGCGACATGGCATAGCCGAGAAACAGCCGGTCCAGGCCGGCCTGCCAGCTGAAATCGGTGTAGCGCGGGAAACCGAGTTCGACGCGGTGGTCGGCATCAAGCCCCCAGCGCACGTTGCAGTCATGCAGCCACTCTCTGATGACGACAAGCTCGTCTTCATCGATGTCAAATCGGCTCATAACAGCGGGGATTTCCAGGAGATCGAGCATTTCCTGGAGAGCAAAACGGCCCGGTGCGGTGTCAAGAACCTTGAGAAACGCATCGACAAAAAGACTTTCCCGGCGGATGCTCCGGTCGGCGATTGTATAGGGGAGCGGCGGCCGTCCGGTCGAACGGCTGCCGAAAACGGAACTGATGTAGGGTGCGTAGGTTTCAATGTCCGGTATCATCACGACGATGTGGCGCGGCTCAAGGTCCGGCAGGTCGTCAAAAACCCCCAGCAGGTTGTCGTACAGGATCTCCATCTCGCGAAGCGTCCCGTGACAGGAGTGGACCTGCAGGGAGCGGTCCTCTGCGGAAACGATACCTTTGGTTCCGCTCGCCGGGCGGTCGTACAGGGTGAGGATGTCGTTTTGAATGGCGGCGAGAAGAGAGGCGGAGACGGCATCTCCGCTTTGGTGTGCAGCCTGCGGCTCTCTGCCCAGCTCTTCGGCTTCGAAGCCGTATTCCAGGAGCGTCTCGAAGAATTCCTGTCCCAGGGTGCCGAGCGAGGAAAGGAGCGGATTGCCGGTTTCGTAATATTCTTCAGCTTCTTCCGGCAGCGGCGACTGGAGCGCCAGCCGGGATTTTCTCTTCTCTGATATGATCGTTCCCCAGTATTCCCCGCAGGGGTTAAGCAGGTAGCAGGTCACGTCGCAATAAGTCGACAGCAGCCGGAGCGCTTCCAGGTGGAACGTGGGGAGGTATGAAATGCCGAACAGGCTGATACGGCGCGGTAATGAACCGTCAGGCCGGGCGCCGCTGGAAACGCGGCGCTGCAGCTCCCGGAGCAGCGCCGCCCGGTGGTTACCCCCGCAGTCGCGGCTGATGGCGCGCCATAGCTGCGCCTGCCAGTCGGCACCATCCCCGCCGTCCCAGGCGCACATCATCTCCGGCCGGAAAATGGTGTATTGGTCGAAGCAGTCGGCCAGTGCGCGGGAAATCTGCAGCAGGCGGCGATCGTCTCGGCCGTCACCCAAATATGATGAAATCTGCTCAAAGCCGTTCAAGTGCGAAAGAGACGGCAACAGGGACGCAATGCGCCAGGTCAGGGCGGTCTGTGTAAACGGAAACGATGGCTGTGATCCTGGTAGCACCGCCCTGAAGCTCCTGTCGAGAAGGTCATTGGGAAAACTGAACTCAAGGGAGGCAGAGACCCCGAGGCGCTCCGCAAGCTCCATGGATATCCAGCGTGCCATGCCGTTGCTGAGGACAACGATGCTCTCTTTTTCCAGCGGTGACAGCGGCGGGGAGAAGATGCTGTCGGCAAGCGCCTCGAGCAGGCGGCGTTGCGAACTGCATGTGATGAGTCGGAGAGTCGGCATGTCCGGAACTATACCGGAATTGGCTGGACAAACAAGCAGGAATTACGGTATGTGAACGTAAATTATTGGCAAGTTGGAAAATAACTTTGTAGACGCACGCATACCGTTTAATGCGGTCAGGAGGTAGATTTAGTGCTCAAAAGTATGACAGGGTATGGCAAAGGTGAAGCATCGGCTCCAAGCGGCAATTTTCTGGTAGAGATCCGTTCCGTCAACCATCGCTACGGTGAAATTTCCGTGCGGCTGCCGCGGCCGTTCTATGCATTCGAGAACGAGGTAAAGCGGCAGGCCGCTTCAATCCTCAAACGGGGAAAAATTGACATTTCGGTGCAATGGGAGGAAACCGCTACAGCTAATTCCGTACCTCAACTGGATATGGCTGTCGCGCGGAGCTATTATGATGCCTATTGCCGCCTGGCAAAAGAGCTCAATCTGCCGCAGGATGCTCCCCCCTCGTTTATAATGTCGCAAAAAGGGGTGATGAAAGATACCGCCGGCGCGCTGGATGAGACAGAGCTGCAGCCGCAGCTCCTTGCCGCCGTGCAGGCCGCCGTTGCAGCGCTGGACGGCATGCGGAGCCGGGAGGGAGAAACGCTCGCTGAGGACCTGCAGGGGAGGCGGCGGCAGATTGCCGAGTGGACGAGCCTTGTGGAAGAGCGGACACCGCAGATGGTGCTGGAGTACCGTCAGAAACTGAAGACACGGCTGGTACAGCTGCTTGACGGGGCCGAGATGGACGAAGGACGGCTGGCGCAGGAAGTGGCGCTGCTGGCTGACCGCTCAGATATCACGGAGGAACTGGTGAGGCTTTCGAGCCATTTCAGCCAGTTTGACGAGGCGCTCCGCAGTTCCGAACCGGTCGGGCGCAAACTTGATTTCCTGATGCAGGAGATGAACCGGGAAGTCAACACGATCGGCTCGAAATCGAATGACGCCGGCATTACGACTCTGGTCATCCGGATCAAGGCGGAAATGGAAAAAATGCGGGAGCAGGTCCAGAATGTGGAGTAAATCATGGCGATTAAGGGATGCCAAAAACCAGTTCAGTAAAGTGGTTGAGGCGGGTAATTCATGAGTTTGGTTCGCTCTTTATTGTATTGAATAAAAATACAATTGTATTGTATAAAGGTACAATATGAATACCCTGACACTGATACTTTCATCAAAAGTGCGAGCCGAAATATTTCGTCTCCTGTTCGGCGTCCATACAACCGAGCTGCATATGCGCGAGCTTGAGCGGGAAGCCGGATGCACTATCGGCCCAATCCAATCCGAGTTGAAAAAACTCCTTACCATGCAATTGGTTTCGGCGCGTCGTAGCGGCAACCGGCTCTACTATCGTGCAAATGTTGAACACCCGCTCTATCCCGACATTCGTTCCATAGTGCTCAAAACTTCGGGTTTAGGCGATTATCTGAAGGAGCGCCTCAGCTTACGGGAAGACATAACGTTCGCATTCGTTTTCGGATCAATAGCATCGGATGAGGAGCGGGCTACAAGTGACATAGACCTGATGATCATCGGGTCTATCGGGCTGCGTGCCGTGTCGGGACTTTTGGCTGATTTCCGGGCAACAGTCGGCCGGGAAGTCAATCCGCATGTATTCGGCATTGAGGAGTTTCTGAAACGGAAGAACGAAGGCGAGCATTTCATCGCCTCCGTACTCTCGTCACCCAAATTGTTCGTAAAGGGAACAGAGCATGACCTTGCAGAAATGGAGTGAATACGGGTGGCTGCGGAATCACGCTTCAAGTCGGCAGGAAATTGCCGACCTGCTGGGTATCGTGGATCGTGACTTAAGCGACGCCAAATCCGGCGGCATCTCTTCCGACTGGCAATTCGGCATCGCCTACAACGCCGCGCTCAAGCTCCGTACCATATTGCTCTATGCTGAAGGATACCGTGCGGGTCATGGGTTGCAGCATTATCGCACAATCCAGGCGCTTCCTTTGATACTCGGCAGCAAACGGGATGCAGACGCCAACTATCTCGATACCTGCCGGGTAAAGCGCAACACGGTTGAATATGATCGAATCGGCGCCACAAGCGATGGCGAGGTGATGGAGTTGATCGAGTTTGTTGATGAGCTGCGTACGAATGTGCTGGTCTGGCTCAAGAAGAACCATCCTGAATTGTGTGATGTACTCCATTGAGATCAAGAGGTTGTTTTGTTGGTTTTAGGGAGCGGATGGGGTTGGTGGGGTAAAGGTGCCAGGGCTGAAGAGCATGGAGTTAATAGCAACAAAGTCTGACCAGTGAAACCGTAATTGATTGTACTCGGGGATGATTTTGCCAACGCAAGCTGTTAATAATATCGACGAATCCAAAGATGAGCTTTTCGAACGTGCGTTAAAGCAAATTAGCGTGCAGGCGTTCGACGCCCTGCTGACATGCGGTGTCAGAAACCTTAACGGGCTATTGCAGCTGACTTCAGAAGATATGCGTAAGGATGGCTTATCTAAGCACATTATTTCAGAGCTACTAAGTATTCCTCTTCGGTTTAACAAAAATGCGACTGAATCGGACGGGCAAAATTCTGTAATTTATCAAAATGACATTTCTACTCAAGCTACTATGCAAGAACAAAAAGAACTGAGCCGGGAACTTGAAAGTTGTCCGCTTGATTTAGAACTCGGCACACCAATTCCAAATGAATTAATTGCAAGACTGCCTACCCGAGCAAGAAATGTTCTCTTTAGAGAAAAAGTTTTAACAATTGAACGCCTCTTAGAATTCCAAGAAGTAGACCTACATAAAATTGCAAGCATCGGCAGAAAAACAGTCTATGACATCAGGCAGTTGCAAAACAAAGTCGCAGATCTCACTGAGCATACAATCCAAACATCAGCAAAAATGGACACCCAACCGAAAAAACCAATCTGCAACAATCGTCCGAACTTTTTTCAACGAGTCCGTTGCCATCCTCGAGCTAGTGAGCATTGGCTTTCTGATCCCAAAGATTGGAGTCTATTGTCTCGCACACTACCGGAACTGTTTTGGGTTACACTTCCAAGCCTCAATGATTCCGATTATGATGAGGATGTCACCATAGGCGATCTTGGTATTTCTGCCACCGACATTTGCAAATTTCGTGAGATTACACTTTTTCAAGAGGATGCAGCCGACCTATTATTTTCATTATCTCTTGGCCGTCTTCTGCAAGTAAGCATTAGTGATGATGCTTTTTTGAAATTGCTAGATTATATTGAACGTTTTACTGGGCAACGGAGTCAATCCCAAAAATTCGCATCTACAGCAAAAGTCTCAGACACGCCGATTTTTGCCGACATTAAAACTAACTTAATTGCGGCATTTAGAATTCCATCGTTACTGAATCAGGATTTGCTTAATATATTTTATGAAAGCAAGTCATCAAAAACCTGGGGAGACATCGCAAAAATATCGGAACGTACTGTTATTAGACATTTCGGCTTCACTCTACAGGGCCTCAAAGCGATTAGGCACATTTGGCTTCTTAAAGAACATGCACTTAAATTTATAAATCGAATATTAACGGGACTACCATCAGAGTCATATAGAAGTTTCAGTAGTCTCGTAGACAGTTTTGTGCGAACGGTTATAAAAAAGGCTTACCACTATCCTGTCCTCATGGGGCGTTTGGGGTTTCTTGATGAACGAAAATGGACCCTCGAAGAACTAGGGCAGAGATTAAAGCTGACTAGAGAGAGAATTCGACAGATAGAAAAGAAATTCATGCCTGCGCTTGAAACACCTAGGGTATTAGAACGTCTGAATTTATTTTGGTATGCGGTAGACGAAGCACTTGAGGCTGGTGGAGGCATTTGTTGCGTTTCTGAAATTGCTGACCTATTAAAAATTAGCTTGAAATGGTCAACACCACCGACAGAAGAATCTCTTGCGTCACTCATTAGTTTGTCTGCAAAATATGAAGTGGTCTGGGTAGATCCAATTCGTATCATTATGCCAAAATATGAGTGTGTTAACTGCGAAATAATAGGCCCGTGCCTTATCAAAGCAGTTGAAAACCAGTCAAGCGGGACGCTTCTATTTGAAGATGCAATAGCCATAATGCGCGAATTCTGCCAATCCCAAAAATGCAGAAAAACCCCTGATCTACTTAAATTTTCAGAAGGGTTTCTTCGTTATCTTGATGACGAGATTGATGAAATTTTTGCAGATGGGACTACACTATACACTCAATACGCATGGACGCAAAAATACGGGAACCAACGACTATTGTTAGTCGAAAATATTCTCCGTAATGCTAGTCGGCCGATGCACTTCACAGAAGTACATGCTGAAATAAATAAGGATAGGCCTCCGCACGGTCAACTGTCTGAACGAAATATTTATGGCCGGATTGCTTATTCACATGAGTTGTTATTATGGGATAGAGGGACATATATTCATAGAGATCATGTTATAGTCCCACTCGACTTGATCAAAAAAATTGAAAATGAAATTGTCTCACGGCTAGACGGCACCATCCCTTACATATCTGTTAGCGGCATATTTGAGCTATTCAAAGAAGATTTGTTAAAGAAGAACATCCCAAGCGAGAGTGCACTTTACACCTGCTTGAGAGAATCTAATAATAATGTATTATCTTGTCCCGATTATCCCACTATTGTGAAAAAGGGGGATTTGGCACCTCGTCTGCCGGTACCGTTTGTACTTGAAGCTTTTGTATTAACTCAAGAAGGTTCTGTGACTTATGAGGAAGTGAGGAAGTACGCATTAAAAACACTTTGTGTTAACGAAGCTATTTTTTTGACGAGCCATTTTCCGAACATTCCGAATCTTTTACGGATGAATCGCGGTGAGTATATACACCTAAGCCAACTTTCAATTGAAGCAGATAGACTCTTGCCAATAGTTGATCACCTGAAGACGCTCCTAACTTTATCCAATCATGTATCAGCGTTAAAACTCTACAATGACAAGAAGATTACTTGTAGGTTAATTGGAGTTTCGACACCAATACTTCTTTTTTCATTGATACAGTTTTTTTATTCTGATCAATTTAACCTCTCAAGATATCCAAAAATTTGCCTTGCTGGTCATAATGAAGCGGGAAATCGAACAACCGGAGTTACTTCAGAGGTTATTCGGTACATAACAGAAAAAGGTACACCTTGTAGTTATGCGGAATTATATCAACATTTTGTTGATAAGCTCGGGTACGAACAGCTGAGTGTTTATAATGTTCATTTTAATAGTCAGGTCATTCGATACAGCGAAAGTGTGATTGTTCACCTTGAATCACTTGGGTGGTCGAAAGATAGGCAGACGACATTGGAGATGTTAGTCACTAATCATCTACATAATAGGAAAAGTGCTGGCAAGCCTTACGGCTTGATTGCACATTTATACGAATATAATCTTGATAAATTGCCTGAGCTTCCAAATCAGATTTCCTGGACGCCAACTCTCATCGGAGAACTTTTATGTAGAGAGGGAAGATTCCGAAGCATTGGCACACAGCGAAATGCTTTTCTGTCTGTTCCCAACACATATAGAATCGAGACTCTTGACGATCTGCTCCATTATATACTCAACACTGAATATGATGGAGCAGCGAACATTGATCACTTCATTTCTGATATGCGTGAAGCCGGTATCCTTAAGAGAAAATTGACTTCAATGATGCTGGGAGAAGAGAGTCGTGTCGTCATTGAAGGAAATGTAGTTAAACTAGCGGGGTTAAGCGGTCATGCTGAAAGAACTTAATTTACAGCCAGTATACGACAGTGAATGCTATGACTTGATTCGTGACTTGCAAGTACCGTTACTTCTGCAATCCAAGGACTATTTGCGTGGTGTGGGATTCTTCACTTCCGGCTGGCTACGCCTTGCAGCACAGGGGATGGCTACATTTGTTACAGGTGGCGGTTCTGCGAGAATCGTAGTTTCACCAATTCTTGATGAAGCCGACTGGGAAGCATTGAAATTTGGGGAAACTGCCAAAACGGATGCTATCCTACGAGAAACCCTTGCACAAAACATAGAAGAACTTGCGGTAACTCTGGAAAACGATACACGCAATGCTCTTGCCTGGATGGTCGCCGATGGATTTCTTGAGTTTCGCTTTGCACTTCCTCGAAATCGTGAGTCCGCTGGAGATTACCACGACAAGGTAGGGATTTTTACTGATGAGAACGGCGATCGGGTAGCAATTCATGGTTCGCTGAACGACTCAATTAAGGCATCACTGAACGGTGAAGCATTTTCGGTATTTAAATCATGGGATAACGGACAATTACCGTATGTAATAATGCATCAGATGAGGCTTGAGGCACTCTGGAACAACCAGAACAAACAATTTAGCGTGCACCACATTCCTGAAGCTATCCGTGAAAAATTCATACAATTGAGAACATTTCCGGATCGTCCTTATATCTGTTCAATAGCCACCTCAGAAATACCCACTTTGTCGCCATGCTGTACTGTAAAACTTCACGCTTATCAGAATACTGCTATCGAAGCGTGGCGCACAGCGGGTTGCCTTGGCGTTTTTGAGATGGCTACAGGCACCGGGAAAACAATTACATCTTTGGCAGCAGCGACCTCTGTCTACCAGGAACATGGTCGTATAGCTCTAATCATTCTTGTCCCATATCTGCATCTGCTTGAACAATGGGGCCGAAACTGCCGCCAGTTCGGGTTTGACCCGATCCTTTGTAGTGGTGAACATGGTCGCTGGCAAATCGACGTAAAATCGTCTATTCAGGATTTTAACATTGGAGTAAGGGACCACATTTGTGTTCTTGCGGTACATAAAACCGCAACGACAGACAGATTCGCAACGGCGATACGCCGTCTTCCGAAGGGGAATACATTACTCATAGGCGATGAAGCCCATGGATTGGGCGCTTTGCATTTACGAAAGGCATTAATAGATAATGCCGGTATGCGCATCGGATTGTCTGCAACACCGCGACGCTGGTTCGATGATGAAGGCACCGATACAATTTTTAGCTATTTTGGGCCGACCTGCTTTGAATACACGTTGGATCAAGCTATTGGGGAATTTCTTACACCCTACGAGTACTTCCCACAACTGGTGAATCTCACCAATGAAGAAACCGAGCGCTATGAGGAGATAACACAGAAAATTGTGGCTATCTGCTCTGCTGCAAAGCATAATCCAGAACTTCGCGAACGTCTTTCAAAGCTACTTTTGCAAAGAGCACGAATAATCTCTTCAGCGCAGCAGAAGTTACCATCATTACTCCGATTACTTCGCAGTATGTTGGATGAGAATCGACAAAGCGGCGACGAGTTAAATGGCATCCTCATTTATTGCGCGCCAGGAGGGCACAAAGAAGTGCTTCAAGCTGTATCAGCTCTTGGACTACGCTGTCGTGAGTTCGTTCATGATGTTAGTCTGTCTGATCGGGAAAAGCTTTTATGCCAATTTGAAGCTGGTGATATTCAGGTTCTTGTTGCGATTAAATGCCTTGACGAGGGGGTTGATGTCCCTTCGACTAAAACTGCTTTCATCCTTGCCAGTAGTACAAACCCGCGTGAATTTGTCCAACGTCGCGGAAGAATCCTCCGTAAGTCAGAAGGAAAGAGGCGAGCGGTTATCTATGATTTTATTGTAGCGCCCCCTCTTGAAAGGCTGTCTCAGAAGCACAGTGCTGATGTGGCTATACTTAAGAGGGAGATGCCTCGTTTTGTTGAGTTTGCCTCCTCTGCACTTAACCAATTCGAAGCTCGGTCGGTGGTGAGAAATATTCTGGATAATCTAGAAATGCTGAATCTGCTCGAAGAGAAACCTTGGGATGTTTACCATACGTTGAAACAATGGGATTGGAGTGAACATGATTAGTGAAAAAATTCTTGCAATGTTTAGCAAATATCCTGACGACGTTCGTGAATTAGCTATTAGGGCAATATCATTGTCCGAATCTCCTCAATCGGAGACAGCAATAGCTGATCAACTGCAATCCGTTGTGCGGAAGCTTGCCAATCAACAGGAAGGTGAAAAATGATACTGCATAAAATGACAGTGGAAAACTTTCGCCAGTTTCGTGAAAAGCAGGTTATTGAATTTGTATCTCCATCAAATGAAAGTGCCAATGTTACGGTGATTTTTGGAGAGAATGGGAGAGGTAAAACAGGACTGTTCAGGGCAATAATGTTTTGCCTTTTTGGTGAACGCCTTTTGAGTCAGGATGGTGATGTCCAGCGTGAGGAGATACAGCTTGTAAATGTGTCGGCACTTGAGGAAAACCCTAACCAGCCTGTAAGAACAGTTGTTGAGTTGGAGTTTTCACACCGCGAACAGACCTATCGTCTTCGCAGAGCAATCCTTGGATTGCTGGATGGTAACAAGATTGATGAACAAGTTGATGAATTAAGCCTTTGGGTAACAATTGGTGGAAACACCCAGCAGGTTCTGCCAACTGATATAGATGCTAAAATCGATAGCATCCTTGATCGTCGTGTCAAAGACTACTTCTTGTTTGATGGCGAGAAGATTGAACGCTTGACGCGTGCAAGCGTCGAACAACGCAGAGAGATTAGTGTAGGAATTCGGAATCTGCTCAATGTTGATGCATTGGAGAAGGCTATTCGAGCTGTAGGACGAGTAACCAAGAACTTAGAGAAGGATTTGTCCAACTCTTCGCATGAGGATTTATCGCGATTATTTAAGCTTCTTGGAGATAACGAGGAAGCACAGACTTGTTTGAGTAATAAACTAGAAGAGCATGCAAGAGAAACAAGGTTAGCTCGCAAAGAAATCGAAAGCACTGATAAGGATCTGGAAAAATATAATGAAATCAAACATCTGGTTGAAAAACGTAGAACATTAGAGCAGAGTCTTGATGATATGGAGCGCCAAAGGACAAACGCTCAAAACGAAATGAGGAATATTGTATGTAAAACAACTTCCCTCATAATGGCTCCGACAGTGATAAATGTATTTGAACACATAGATCAGCAAAAACGAAAAGGTGAAATTCCTTCGGAGATCCGTAGTGACCTAATCGAACGAATCCTCGATGATGATAAATGCATATGTGGTAGGTGTATTATCGGAGATCCAGAAGCTCATACTCATATTCTTGAGTGGCAGAAACGTACTAGCGATGCCATCACACAGGACGCAGCCCTTAATTTGTGGCGACATCTTAGTGAAGTCCGTCATCACTTTAGTGACGACGCTGATATGGTAGAAAAACGCCTTCTGCAATATGGGAATATTAACAGCACTATCAAAAACATTGAACATGAGCTTGCAGGGTTGAGTAACCAGATCGGTACATCAGAACGGAAAGACGCCTCAAAATTAGACGGAATTCGCAAGAGCCTGCAAGATAAAATTATTGATCAGGAAGTGGCAGCTAGATTTGCACAGACAAAGTTAGAGCAACTACAACAAGAGAATGTCAAACTCCATGCACTTCTTAAAGAGGAAAAACTGAAAGTCGGACGGAATGACGAGTTGTCGCGTCGCTCTATTTTAGCCCGCGACGCTAAAGACGCTCTCACTGAGGTATTCAATCAATTCAAGGGCGAGATAAAGGATTTGATAGGAGAGTCAGCTACTAAACTATTTAGCCAACTGCTGGATAAAGAGGGGCGGGAGAATCTTAGAACCATTATTGTTAATGACGATTATTCCCTGCAAGTACTTGATCGCTACAATAAACCCTTCTTAGCCAATATTTCTGCGGGGCAGCGCCAAATAATGTCTATTTCTTTCATTGCCGCCTTGGCAAGGGCAGCTGCACGAGGAGATAAAATTGAAATTCCTCTGTTCATGGACACTCCATTTGGGCGGTTATCTTACGAACACCGACAAAACCTCATTAATCTGGTACCTACGTTTGCTTCCCAATGGATCCTCCTCGCAACCGATACAGAATTCCGGAGACAGGAAGCTCACTTACTTAAGAATAGCGGAAAATGGGGGAAGTTCTATTTTTTACGTTCTACCAATGATGGGAATACTGTGGTCGTGGAGCAGGATATTAATTCTGCTCTGGCGTTTCTGCGCGATGAGGAGGATTACCAATGAAAATGGATGGGAATATACGTGTTTTTACTGATGTCAGGTACAAGGAACTTTATAATAACATGAAAAATAGTGGAGCTGTTGAAGACTCCCACGAATTATTTTTTCTATGTTCATGTCTTGGCTATAAAAAAGGTAATCCAATATCAATTACAAAACGCGATGAACGTTTTTGGTCTCGAACCATTACAACACGTGAATGGGCATGCTACTACGCCATGGTGCTGGAGAAAAACTGCTTTGCCTATGAAAAAGTGTCGGATGATAAAGATGTACTCGCAATCATTGAAGGTTATGCTAATGCCGGAATGGAAATCCTCATCGATGAATTTCTAGGAGACTTTTTGCTTTCTAATACCAGAAACACAAACCCTCAACTCGATTCTACATTCTGTAAAGAACTCACTAAACAGTTTGTCCACTTTATATTCGAGCAGGCTGAATCTGATAGCTTGGGTGGCTAATGCGGGATATTTTACTGGTTGAACCCCCCTACAAAACTAAATATCCCCCTTTGGGTTTAATGAAGATTGCTGCTTATCATAAGCGCCTGAATGACCGGGTTGTCTTTGTTAAAGGATGCATTCCTGAAATGCGTGCAGTACGTTGGGATCGCGTTTATGTGAGTTCACTTTTCACCTATTACTGGAAACAGACTGTCAAAGCGATAGAGTACTACCAAAACAGTGTGCCACGCAGGTCTGATGTAATTGTAGGAGGCGTTTTAGCAACCCTTCTTCAGGATGATTTGGAGTCAGAAACTGGTGCTACGATAATATCAGGACTACTTGATACCCCTGGAATTCTCGATTCGGGTGATAAAACAAAAATTGATACGCTCACTCCAGATTACAGTATCCTGAACGGGGCAAATTTTACGTATGAGCTTCAAAACAGCTATATAGGGTACGCAACAAGAGGATGCCCAAATGAATGCAGTTTTTGCGCGGTTCATCAAATAGAACCTGAGTTCAATGGTTATTTGCCTCTTAGAAGACAGATACAGCTGATCGAAGAACTCTATGGTGAGAAGAAAAATCTTATCTTATTTGACAACAATGTCCTGGCATCAGACCGGTTCAAAGATATTATTCAGGACATCAAGTCATTGGGATTCGGAAAGGGAGCAACTTTTTCATATAGAAACAATTCCGGTCGAACAAGCACAGTAAATAGGTATGTTGACTTTAATCAGGGGCTAGATGCCCGTTTGCTTACAGAAGAAAAGATGGCTATGTTGAGTGAAATTGCGATCAAACCTGCCCGAATTGCCTTTGATGATATTCGCTTTCGTAAATTGTATGAAGAGAAGATGCGCTTAGCCGCCAAGTACGGCCTGACACATCTTTCAAATTACATACTCTATAATTTCAAAGACCATCCAGTTGATTTTTACGACCGATTGAAAATAAATCTTGATCTCAATGTGGAGTTAGGCTTGCAGATATTTTCGTTTCCGATGCGGTACGTCGATTTAAAAAGCAAGAATCGCCTTACATCGACTCCTGGGAATATCGGCAAGCACTGGAACGTCAAATTTCTTCGAGCTATTCAATGCGTCCTTATCCGTACACGTGGTCTTGTTGGAACCAAGCGTGACTACTTCTTAAAAGCTTTTGGCAAAGATCATGAAGAGTTTTACAAAATTCTCTTGATGCCTGAGCACTATATTATTCACCGTTTCGACCATGAGGGCGATGGATCAACCGATTTATGGTGGTCACAAGTGTGTTCTCTGTCTGATTGGGAGCGCGATATCTTCGATAAAATTGTCTGTAATCAGCTCTTTCGGACAATCAATCATGCAGAATTGCCACGTGCAGTGAGAACGGTTCTTAGCCATTATATGGTGGAACAACCTTCTCAGGCTTTTCCTCCTACCTTTCTTCAACAGAAGGTTTTGCTTGAGAGCGCCAGAAATGAAACCGGTTATTGTAATGTATGATATTGATAAACCGATGTTGGATCACTAAACTCTCAAACGTAACATTATTGAAAGGCATACCTGATGAAACGCGAAGGCTTGATCCTGATTCTTTCGGCCCCGTCCGGCGCCGGCAAAACGTCCCTCTGCCGGGAATTGTTCAAGACATTTCCCGATATGAAGGAATCCGTCAGCTTTACGACCCGCGCACCGAGGCCGGGGGAGGTCGAGGGGGAGGCGTACCATTTCGTATCCAATGATGTTTTCGAGAGCATGGTTGCGGAGGACGCCTTTGCCGAGTGGGCAGAAGTACATGGCAACAAGTACGGCACCGCCCTGCGCACTCTCGAAGAGGCGCGGAAAAACGGCGTGGATCTGGTTCTGGACATCGACTGCCAGGGTGCCCTGAAGCTGAAGGAGCAGTTCGAGGGAGGGGTGTACGTATTTATTATGCCGCCCAGTATGACCGAGCTTCGCCGCCGTCTCGAACACCGCTCGTCCGACGCCCAGGAGGTTATCGAACTCCGTATTGCCCGGGCGGCCGCCGAGATCAGGGAGGCGCGCTGGTATGACTACATAATTTTCAACGATAACTTCGATGTCGCATGCCGCGAATTGGCGGCAATAGTGATTGCCCATCGCCGCAAAACCTTCAGGATGATGGAAAAAGTCGGAAAAGTGTTTGATATTTGAACTGAATTAGCGTACAAAGATCATTCATCTAATGTTGCAGGAAGGGGTTAATTATGGCTCGGGTAACCGTTGAAGATTGTCTGGAAAAAGTAGAAAACAGATTCCAGCTCGTAATACTGGCTGCAAAGCGGGTTAAACAGCTCTATAAAGGAGCCCATCCGCTGATTGAATCCAAAAACAACCGCCAGGTAGTCACTGCTCTTCGTGAAATCGCTGCCGGCAAAATCGGTTTCGAAGTTTCAAAAAAACCGCGCGTCTAACCTGCCACCCCGGGTGAAACTGGATTATTTCCGGTTTCACCCTTTTTTTATCCACTCCTCGTACATTCCCGTTCAATCAGTCACAGGCGATGAATAGCGTATGATCAGACTCAACGACATACTCGACAAGGTTTCAGCATATAATCCGTCTGCCGATCACAATCTGATCCGCAAAGCGTACGTCTACTGTGCCAAGGTGCATCAGGGACAGACGAGGCTGTCGGGAGAGCCGTACATCATCCACCCGATGGAGGTTGCCGGGCTTCTGGCCGAGTTGAAACTGGATGTTCCGAGTATCGTGACCGGCTTTTTGCATGATACGATCGAAGACACCCTCGCAACCTCGGAAGACCTGACCAGGATGTTCGGCAGCGAAGTGGCCGCCCTCGTGGATGGCGTCACCAAAATCAGCAAGATCAACTTCAAAACCAAGGAAGAGAGCCAGGCTGAAAATTTCCGCAAGATGCTGCTGGCGATGGCCATCGACATTCGCGTCATCCTGGTCAAGCTGGCAGACCGGCTTCACAATATGCGTACGCTGGAGTTTCAGGATGAATTGAAACAGCGGCGGATCGCTCGTGAAACGATGGACATTTACGCCCCTATCGCCAACCGGCTCGGCATTTCATGGGTGAAGGTGGAACTAGAGGATCTTTCGTTCCGCTACCTTCACCCGGAAATCTATTTTGATCTGGTAAAGAAGATTTCCCAGAAGAAACATGAACGTGAAGCTTTTGTTGAAGAAGCCAAGGCCATCATCTCGGAAAAACTGGCCTTCTACGGAATAAACGGCGAAGTGTCCGGCCGGAGCAAACATCTCTTTTCAATTTATCGTAAAATGGAAAAGCGCAATGTAGAGTTCGAAGAAATTTATGATCTGATTGCCGTTCGAATACTGGTGAACGATATCCGTGAATGCTACGAGGTGCTGGGGGTGATCCATTCGGCGTGGAAGCCGATTCCGGGGCGTTTCAAAGACTACATCGCGATGCCCAAGGGGAATATGTATCAATCCCTGCATACAACCGTTATCGGCCCCCAGGGGGACCGGATGGAAGTCCAGATCCGGACCCACGAGATGCACAGCGTTGCCGATGCCGGAATCGCGGCGCACTGGAAGTACAAGGAAGGGAAAGGGTACGACGAGAAGGACGTCAAACGCTTTGCCTGGCTACGGCAGCTCCTTGAATGGCAGCAGGACCTGCAGGATTCCAAGGAGTTCATGGACTCGGTCAAGGTTGAGCTGTTTACGGAAGAGGTCTACGTATTTACTCCCAAAGGCGATGTGAAGGGGTATCCGAAGGGGTCCACACCGATAGATTTTGCCTACAGCGTCCATACCGATATCGGCCATCGCTGTGTCGGTGCAAAGGTCAACGGCAAGCTGGTGCCGCTCAAGTACGAGCTGAAAAATGGCGATATTGTCGAGGTCATCACTTCGCCTCACCATACCCCCAGCAAGGACTGGCTCAAGATCGTAAAAAGTTCCCGGGCCCGCAACAAGATCCGGGCGTGGATAAAGATCGAGGAGCGCAAACGGAGCATCGTGCTGGGTCGTGAAATCTGTGAAAAGGATTTCCGCAGATATTCAATCAATCTGCAGAAAATACAGAAAAGCGGCGAGTTCAAGAAGATTGCCGCCGAATTCGGCTATGCGGCGGATGATGACCTTCTGGCGGCGGTCGGCTATGGAAAGATATCCAGTGGCCAGATCGTCGCCAAACTGCTTCCTGAAGAGAAACTGAAAGAGCGTGCCGAGCACAAGGAATCACGGCTCGAGTCGGTACTCAACAAGCTGAAGGGGAAATCAAGCAGCGCGGTTGAAATCGGCGGTCTGGACGACGTGCTGGTGCGCTTCGGCAAGTGCTGCAACCCGGTGCCTGGGGACGAGATTGTCGGCTTTATCACCCGCGGCAAGGGTGTCACGGTGCATACAGCCGATTGCCAGTTCGCCCTGGAAAGCGATCCCGAACGGCGGGTCGATGTCGAATGGAACAGGGTCAAGACGGCCGTACTGCCGGTTAAAATCAGGGTGCTATGTCACGATGTAAAAGGAATTCTGGCCAATATCACGCTGGCAATAACGAACTGCGAAGCCAATATCGCCAGCGCCCACATACAGAGCACCATTGACCAGCGAGGAGAAAACATCTTCGAGGTAAACGTTACCAATTTGGCTCATCTTCAGAAAGTCATGAACTCCCTTATGAAAATTAAGGGAGTCATTAAAGTTGAAAGGATAAAACATTGAAACTTGAAATTCTGCATACTGAAAAAGCGCCGGCTGCAATCGGGCCGTATTCACAGGCGGTAAAATGCGGGAACTTGCTGTTCTGCTCCGGCCAGATCCCGCTCCATCCCGCCACCGGCGAGATGGAGACGGGAGATATAACCCTTCAGGCAGAGCGGGTGATGAGCAATATCGAGGCTATGCTGTCCGCTGCAGGAATCGGCTTTGATGATGTCGTCAAAACTACCATTTATCTGGTGGATATGGCCGATTTTGCCGCAGTAAATACGGTGTACGGCGAGCGCTTCCCGGCCCATAAGCCGGCCCGCTCAACGGTGGCCGTAAAAGCGCTGCCGCGCGGGGCACTGCTGGAGATAGAGGTAATCGCCTCTCTGTAAACCCGGACAACGAAAAAAAGCCGCATCCCCTGGGGGGTACGGCTGCATGGCTGAAGCTGACTGGAACTGCCTAGCGCAGGATAAGTGCGTTAACGAAATCATTTTTTTCTCAAAAAATGATTTCTAACTTACTAAAGGGATTTGGTAACGAATCCTGAACGGATGCAACGGGTACAGACCTTTACGGTAGCAATGCTGCCGTTGTTCTTGACCGCCTTGATTTTCTGGAGATTCGGGTACCAGACAGTACGGGTCTTATTGTTTGCATGGCTGACGTTGTTTCCGAAGCTGGGGCCTTTACCGCAAATTTCACATTTTCTTGACATATTGTTGTCCTCCGTTGATTGCTGAAAAAAATCTTATAGCAGACTGATGTGGTTGTTGCAAGATAAATATAGGACGGGTATGAATATCATCAAGGCATTCCTCACGCTGTGCATCATTGGACTGGTTGTAATTACGGTTCTTTTTATTGATTTCACCTATAAAACCTTTTCGTATCGCCAGAGTACGCTGAAGGCGGATGCAATCGTTGTTCTGACGGGAGGCAAAGGCCGTGTCGAAGAGGGGGTTCGCCTGTTTCGTGCTTCCCGTGCGAAATATCTATTTTTTGTGGGAGTTGACCCTTCCGTCCGGAAAAGCGACCTGTATCGTCCAAAACCGGGAGATCCGTCCGCCGACAACGTCATTCTAGAAAAATCATCCCGCAATACTCTTGAAAATTCCATCTTCGGGCGTGACATACTTATGAGCAGCGGTGTCCACTCGGTACTTCTGATTACCTCACGTTATCATCTCAAGCGCTCCTCCCTGCTGTTCCGCAATTCTCTCCCCACGGACATAACCATCATTCCATATCCGGTAGACACGGTAAACCTGAAAGAATCCTGGTGGAATCATGGCGGTAGTTTTCAGTTGCTGTTTCGTGAATTCTACAAATACTGCCTTTTGCGGATGTTTTTCATGCTGGCACCGGGAGAGCTTCGTGAGAGCGTGATGCCGACAGTATCGGGAGGGTGACACCCCTTTCATATTTGATCACTATCTGCTATAGTTCGTACCCTATTTTACGAGTGAAAGGTATTTATCATGCGCTATATCAGTACCCGCGGCGGCATCAGCCCCATCTCCTTCAAAGACGCCGTCATGATGGGATTGGCCTCAGACGGAGGCCTGCTTCTGCCGCAATCATACCCGACGATCACCGGTGAGCAGCTGGAATCATGGCGCGGCCTCAGTTACCCGGAGTTGGCCTTTGAAGTTATTTCACGCTACGTTGACGACATCCCCGACGGCGACCTGAAAAACCTGATCAACCGCTCCTACGCCACCTTTACACACCCTGAGATTACGCCGCTGGTCAAACAGAACGGCGTCTATATTCTCGAACTGTTTCACGGCGTCACCCTGGCCTTCAAGGATGTTGCGCTGCAGTTTCTGGGCAATCTTTTTGAATATATACTGGCGGAACGCAAGCAGACCTTGAATATCATCGGCGCCACTTCGGGTGATACCGGCAGTGCCGCCATTCATGGCGTTCGCGGAAAGAGGGGTATTTCCATTTTCATACTCCATCCCCATGGCAAGACCTCCGCGGTGCAGGCGCTGCAGATGACCTCAGTTACCGACGCCAATGTGTATAATATCGCACTGCGCGGTACCTTTGATGACTGTCAGGATATGGTGAAGGAGCTCTTCGGGGATCTGGAATTCAAGGAGAAATATTCACTCGGCGCCGTCAATTCAATCAACTGGGCCCGGGTGCTGGCGCAGGTTGTCTATTATTTTTACGCCTGGCTGCGGGTCACCGATGAAACGGATGAACCGGTCAATTTTTCGGTTCCTACCGGCAACTTCGGCGACATCTTTGCCGGGTATGTTGCAAAGAGGATGGGGCTGCCAGTTGATACGCTTTTGCTGGCCACCAATGAAAACAACATCCTGACCCGTTTTATCAATGCATCCGATTACTCTCTGGGAGAGGTCGTTTCGACCGTGTCGCCTTCCATGGATATCCAGATCGCATCCAATTTTGAGCGCTACCTGTTTCACCTGTTTGCTGAAGAGCCGGCCCGTGTGAAAGCGGCGTTCGCCGAACTGAAAGAGCATGGCCGCATTACTTGCAGTGCTGATGAAATGGCCAGGGTACGGAAGGATTTTTCTTCCGTTTCAGTTGATCAGGCAGCCACGCTTCAGGAAATCCGTGATTTTCATACGGAGACCGGCTACCTGCTCGACCCGCATACGGCGGTCGGTGTCAAGGCCGCCCTTGACCTGTTGCCTCCCGATTCTGCACGGATCTGCCTTGCTACGGCCCATCCGGCAAAATTCAGCGAAACCGTGGAACTGTCAATCGGATACCAGGTGCCGGCGCCCCAATCCGTCAGGGATTTATATGGAAAACCCACCAGGTGCGAAATCATGGATGCCGACATAGACAGCGTCCGTCAATTCATTGTCGCTCATATCGGGTAACTGGCCCGCGCCATGTCAGAAAAACGAAATATAGCCCGGGCTGCAGGAATTCTCGGCAGCGCCACGATACTTTCCCGAGTCATGGGCATGGTTCGGGATATGGTAGTGTCGCGTCTGTTCGGTGCCGGTCTGGCGACCGATGCGTTTTTTGCCGCGTTCCAGATTCCCAACATGCTGCGTCGTTTTTTCGCCGAAGGGGCTCTGACCGCCGCGTTCGTACCGACCTTCTCAGCAGCCCTCGCCCGGCAGGGTGACGAGAAGGCGCGGGAGCTTGCAAATACCTGCTTTACGCTGCTTACCATTGTCATGGCCTGTATCACCCTGGCCGGAATCATATTCTCCCCCGCTATTGTCGGAATGATGTTCCCCGGTTTCAGGGCCGAGCCGGGAAAGCTGGAACTGGCAATCCTTCTCAATCGCCTGATGTTTCCCTACATCTTCTTCATCAGCCTGGTTGCCCTCTGCATGGGCATCCTCAATACTCTCAGGCACTTTTTTACTCCGGCCATTTCGACCGTATTCCTGAACATGGCGATGATTCTGGCCGCCCTCTTCCTGCGTGGCTTCTTCGATGCTCCCATCACCGCGCTTGCGGTCGGAGTCCTTATCGGTGGCTGTATCCAGCTGCTCCTGCAACTGCCGGTGCTCTGGAAAAAAGGGTTTCCGCTCAAGCCCGACTTCAATTTTTCCTCTCCCGAAATCCGCACCATCGCCCTGTTGATGCTGCCGTCCGTTTTCGGAGTGGGAGTCTACTATCTGAATATAACAGTCAGCGCCATCCTGGCCTCCCTGTTGCACCAGGGGAGCGTTTCATATCTCTATTATGCCCAGCGGCTGTTCGAATTTCCCCAGGGGATATTTACTGCGTCCGTGGCGCAGGCGGTTCTCCCCTCGATGAGCAGGCAGGCTGCGGCCGGCGATATTGCAGGTATGAAAGATTCTCTCTCTTTTGGAGTTCGCCTGATGCTCTTCATTACCATTCCTGCCATGGCGGGTCTGATGGTCTGTTCAACGCCAATCTTCAGCCTGATATTCATGGGTGGCGCTTTTGATTATGCTACTGTCGTCAATTCCGCGTCGGCGCTGCTCTACTATTCTGCAGGTCTCTCCTTTGTTGCATTAACGCGAGTACTGGCACCGGTGTTCTATGCGCTGAAGGACACAAAAACCCCGGTATATGCGGCACTTATCGCCTTTATCATCAACTTCTGCCTGAGCCTTGCCCTGATGGGACCTCTAAAGCATGGCGGATTGGCTCTGGCGACGACACTTTCGGCATTATGCAACATGCTGATGCTGCTCTGGTTCCTCAAGCGCAAGATCGGCTCTTTCGGCGGGGGCAACATCATGCTGACCGCGCTGAAATCTGCGGCGGCATCGATTCCGATGACTGCGGCCGTATGGTACATCTGTTCGCTGATTGACTGGTCACAGGCCGGGCATAAGGTGCTGAAAGGTTCTGTCCTCGGCGGAGCCATTGTCTGTGGAACAGCCCTGTATATGGTGACGGTGAAGCTCCTGCGCTCCGAAGAAGCTCTCGATGCCGTCTCGCTGCTGCGCAGGAAACTGAAGAAGGGGTAGGGAGGCATCAATGTACTGCTCACATTTTTTGACCTGTTACGGGTCCGGAAGCGTGTATGCCACCGCACATGGAGTGGTAAGAGTCGAACTTCCTGACGTGAGCCGGAGTGTAGCATCCCCTGTCGGGGAACGGCCCGGGTTCGAGCCGTCTGAACTTACCGTTCGCGCCGCCGGAATGCTGCAGAGATACTTCAATGGAGAACAGGTCGATTTTAGAAGCATTCCGGTTGATCTCGACGGTTTGCCCCAGTTTCGGCAAAAAATTCTCGCCGTTATCCGGGATATCCCCTATGGAGAAACCAGCACCTATGGACAGGTTGCACGCGAGTGCGGCTCACCGTCCGCTGCCCGGGCCGCAGGTGGTGCGTTGGCTTCGAATCCGGTTCCGATTATCATCCCATGTCACCGGGTTGTCGCAGCCGATGGCCGGCTGACAGGTTTTTCAGCTCCCGGGGGGGAAAGATCGAAAATGGCACTGCTGCATATGGAAGGTGTTGAATTCAAAGGGATGCTGGTCGCTAAAAAACAGCTGGTTATACACAGGAAGTCAGCCCATTAAAAATCGTATTTTTATTACTGATAGAGCTTGACAACGCAAACCCCTATTTTTACTGAACATGATTATAAGTATTTGTAATTACGGACATACTGATCTGAGTAAAAAAAAGGCATTCCGGACAAAACTCTTGCGGAAATATCACTTTTGAATATCGTCAACATCGTTCTCCACAAGTTATCCACAATTTTTGTGGATAAGGATAACAAACCTGTTAAAACAGTTACATCGCAGAAACGGATCAGTATGTACCATCGCGTTCGGCGGATTTTGCCTTTTCCCATAACAGGTCCATCTCTTCAAGCGTGGCGTTTTGCATCGGTACTCCCAGGCGGAGCAATTCAGCCTCGACGTAACTGAAGCGCTGTTGGAAACGGGTGATTGTTTTACGCAGGGCCTCTTCCGGATTGAGGTTTAAAAATCTCCCCAGATTTGCGATGGCGAAGAGAAGATCACCCAACTCGTCTTCCATTCGTGTCGGATTGCCTCCAGCCCATGCCTCTTCAAATTCATGCAGTTCCTCCATGACCTTGGCAAATACCTGGTCGGCATGTTCCCAGTCAAAACCGACCCGAGAGGCTTTTTCACTGATTTTGTGCGCCTTCATGAGTGCCGGGAGGTTGGCGGGAATTCCTGAAAGGGCTGATGGCCGTTCAACACCCTTCTCCAGCTTTTTGATCTTTTCCCAGTTTTCAATCTGTGCAGAGCTGTCCTTGATCTCAAGATCGCCAAAGACGTGGGGGTGGCGACGGATCAGTTTAGCGCAGAGCGTACTGATGACATCGTTAATGGTGAACTGTCCGGACTCCTCGGCAATGGCCGCATGAAAAACCGGCTGAAGCAGCAGATCTCCCAGCTCCTCCTTAAGATGCTGAGGAGATTTTTCATCGATTGCTTCGATGACTTCGTAGGTCTCCTCAAGCAGATAGCGGGTAAGGCTTTCATGCGTCTGTTCAGCGTCCCATGGACATCCGCCCGGGGCGCGCAGTTTTCGCATAATGGTAACGAGTTGGTCGAATGTGGCGTGTGGTGGATTCATAAGGTTTCCTTTTCGGGAAAATGTACAGCAGCTGTTGAAGTCATAGTGACAGATATGCCTGTTGAGCGAATTCTTGTCAATCAAACAGGGCGAATTTCTGTGGACAATCTGTAGCAAAGAATACTATGTTTACCGCTTGAAGCCCACTTTGCCCCGATGCAGGAATATGCATGCCCACTGTCACGCTTGCAGAAGATAACTCGTTTATTATTCCTTCCGAAATTATCAAGAAACTTGGCCTTGCACCCGGCGATTCTCTTTCCGTAGAAGATGATAACGGTGAGCTCGTAGTGCGCCCTGTCCGTCCTGCCAGCCTGACGCCGGACGTAAAACCTGCAGCAGCAGTCAGCAAAATCGTGCGAAATTCGATTTCCCGCAAAAACCTTGATACCGGCATCCAGTATATTAAAGGCATTGGACCAAAATTGGCTGCTCTCCTTGAAAAGCGCGATATTCGCACGGTTGAGGACGCTCTCTATCTGCTGCCGCTGCGCTACGAAGACCGCCGCCGACTCAACCCGATTTCTTCTCTCTGCCCCGGACGGAGCGCCGTTTTTTCCGGTACCGTTTTGTCCGCCGACGCGACGACTACCAAGGGTGGGCGGCGCGTCTTTGAAGCGCTGGTTCGTGATGAAAGCGGCACGATTGTCTGCAAGTGGTTTCATGCCAACACTGTCTGGATGAAGCGCACCTGGAAAGTTGGACGTGTCGGCATTTTCACTGGAGAGGTGAACCAGTTCGGTTATCAGCGGGAAGTGCATCATCCTGAAGTGGAATGGCTTCCCGAAGGGGTCTCGCTGCAATCGCTGCTGGAGTCTGATCCGGCCAACTTTGGTCGAATTGTTCCAGTCTATCCGCTGACGGAAGGAATTCATCAGAAAACAATGCGCCGGGTCATGCGCGAAGTTGTGGATGAATTCCTGCAGAATATTGACAACATTCTACCTGCCGAACTTTATCCCCCCGAATTTCCCCCGCTCCGTGAAGCGCTCGGACTGGTGCATTCGCCTCCCCCTGAGGCGGATCTTGACGGGCTGAACTCCGGCGCGACTCCATCGCATCAGGCCCTGGCTTTTGACGAATTCTTTTTCTGGGAACTGGGGCTTGCCCGTAAAAAACACGGGATCGCACTGGAGAAAGGAATCGCTTTTCAGGTGACTCACCGCTACACCAAGGAGCTGGCCCGAATGCTCCCATTCGAGTTGACAGCCGCCCAACGGAGAGTGCTGACGGAAATCAAGACTGATATGATGGCGCCGCACCCGATGCACCGTCTGATTCAGGGCGATGTGGGATGCGGCAAGACCCTCGTGGCGCTGATGGCCGCTTTGATCGCAGTAGAGAACGGCTACCAGGTTGCTATCATGGCTCCAACCGAAATTCTGGCCGAACAGCACTGGCACACCATCCACCGCTGGTGTGCACAGATGGGGCTGGAAGTTACGCTGGTAACAGCCGGTCTCAAGGGGAAAGCAAAAAAAGATGCGCTCGAACGTATAGCCGACGGCAGTGCCATGATTGTCATAGGTACCCACGCAGTTATTCAGGAAAAGGTTGAATTTGCGAATCTCGGCCTGGGGGTGATAGACGAGCAGCACCGGTTTGGCGTTCTGCAACGGGGTATTCTGAAGAAAAAGGGAGCCAATCCGGACATCCTGGTAATGACCGCCACTCCAATCCCGCGTACTCTCGCAATGACGCTTTTCGGAGACCTGGACCTGTCGGTTATAGATGAAATGCCGCCGGGCAGAATTCCGATTGAAACCAGGATCTTTTTTGAGTCACGACGCCCGCAACTCTATGGTATGATCCGGGATGAAGTTAGAGCGGGACGACAGGTTTACGTCATTTATCCGCTGGTGGAAGAGTCGGAAAAGTCGGCTTTGAAGGCTGCCAGCCAAATGGCGGAACATTTGCAGACGGAAATATTTCCCGGCTTGCGGGTGGGTTTACTGCATGGCAGATTGAGTCCGTCGGATAAAGAAACCGTCATGGCTTCATTCAAGTCACGAAAATTCGATATTCTGGTTTCAACTACCGTCATCGAAGTCGGCATTGACGTTCCGAATGCAACCATGATGGTCATCGAACATGCAGAACGCTTTGGACTTTCCCAGCTCCATCAACTCCGGGGCAGGGTGGGGCGCGGGACGGAAAAATCATGCTGTATTCTGATGACGCCGGGTAAATTGTCTGAAGATGGAGAAAAACGCCTGAGGGTAATGGAGTCAAGCAGCGATGGATTCCGGATTGCCGAGGCCGACCTGGAAATCCGTGGACCGGGTGATTTCCTCGGCACCCGCCAGGCCGGCATGCCGGATTTCCGTGTCGCCAACATACTGCGGGACGGATCTCTACTGGAAAAGGCTCGTCAGGCGGCATTTGGCCTGCTGGAACGTGATCCGGGACTCACCCGCCCGGCATATGCGCCGATGCAGGACGAGCTGTTGCGGCGCTGGGGTAAACGGCTGGAACTTGCGGCAATAGGATAGGGAAAGCCATGCAGATTGTAACAGGCATTAATATCTACGAAAAAATTCTCGAGGCTTCGGTGGTTACCATCGGGAATTTTGATGGCGTCCATCGCGGCCATGCGGAAATATTTGCTCATCTGAAGCAGAGGAGCATGGCCCTCGGTCTGCCTTCAGCTGTCGTTACCTTTGAGCCGCACCCTTTAAAAATACTGGCCCCTGAAGCCGCCCCGTTGCTAATAACGACCTTTGAGCAAAAAGCGGCGCTGATCGCGGAATCCGGCATTGACTATCTTATCGTTGTTCCCTTCTCCACTGAGCTATCCCGGATGACGGCAAGTGATTTTGTTCTCAGGATTCTCTGCGCCCCGCTCGGCATGCGGCATATAATCATCGGCCATGATTACGCCTTTGGCCGGGGAAGGGAAGGGAATTTCAAAACTTTGGAAATCCTGGGTGGTCAGAACGGATTCACCCTTGAAGATCTCCCCCCGATCGGAGAGGGAGGTGTTGTATTCAGCAGCAGCCTGGTGCGGTCAGCCGTTGCTGATGGTGATATGGCGACAGCTTCACATATTCTTGGGCGCTTTTACCAGATCTCCGGAACCGTCGAGCATGGCCGGGAAATTGGCCAGGCGCTTGGGTTTCCGACGGCTAATATCGCCACACCCAATGAACTCCTTCCCCCTGATGGTGTGTATGCGGTGATGGCCCAGGTTGACGGCCTGAGCGTCAAGGGAGCCTGCAATATTGGCTGCAACCCGACTTTTGGCGGGAAGACACGGATAATTGAAGTTTTCCTGCTTGATTTTTCCGGCCGGATTTATGGTCACACTGTTGCGGTTCAGTTTGTGCAAAGGCTCCGGCCGGAAAAGAAGTTTCCCGACACTGCATCACTGAAGGCCGCAATAGCTTTGGATGTGGCAGACACACGGACAATCCTTGAAAATTGTGCCATAAACAACATCGAACTCTTCGGTAGATCGGAATCTCGTGAGCACTAAACTTGATTTGAAATTCTGGCTTGGAATCTCCATCAGCCTGTTTTTCATGGCTCTGCTTTTTTATAAGATTGATTTCGGATCCTTGGTAGCCGCTTTTAACTCCGCTGATTATCGCTATATACTTCTGGCAATCTGCTTCACGTTCATCAATTTTTTTCTGCGTGCGATACGCTGGAGATATCTGCTGATTACAGAAAAGGCCATTCCGCTCTCCTCGCTTTTTTCTGCAACCATTATCGGCTATATGGCCAATAACCTGCTGCCGGCCCGCCTGGGCGAGTTTGTCCGCGCGTACACTCTGGCACAAAGAGAAGGACTTGAAGCCCCCCGGGTGTTTGCTTCGTTGGTGATCGATCGCCTTTTCGACGGATTTACGGTACTGCTGCTGCTTCTGGTTACGCTGTTTACCCTGCAGTTCCCGGCAGGGATGGAAGATGCCGCAGGGGCGCTCAAGGTTGGCGGGATGATGATGTTTCTCCTCTATTGCGGCATTGTATTGTTTCTCTACTTCCTGAAGCGGCAGACAATTCAAACGCTTGCAGCCGTAGGGCACATTCTGAAGCCGTTTCCCAAAAGCCTTTCCAACAGACTAATACCGCTGCTCGGCTCCTTCATCGGGGGGATCAGGTTGTCCCTGCGCGGGGTTCATGTCGCAGCACTTCTGGCCACGTCAGCCGGGATATGGCTGTTTTGTATGCTGCCGGTAGACATGACGCTGCGTTCATTCAATATCCATCTTCCCTTGTCGGCTTCGGTGTTCATATTAATCATGCTGGTTTTTGCGGTTATGGTGCCGGCTTCTCCCGGTTTTATCGGCACTTACCATTATGCCTGTTACAAGGGACTCTCTGTTTTCGGAGTTCCGGAGGCGACGTCCGTAAGCATCGCTCTGGTAATGCACGGCACCGGTTTTTTTCCGGTTATTTTTGCCGGACTGTATTATCTCTCGAAAAACAAGATTTCTCTCAACGAACTGCAAAGGGCGGAAAAAGCCAGATGAGTTTACCTGCATCCACAAAAAACATGTTGGACCCCTTTCTTGTTTGTTCCTTTATCCTCCCGTTTACTCTGTATATGCTGACGCTGGCTCCCTCGGTAACCTTTTTTGACAGCGGGGAGTTTCTTGCCGCAACCGCCTCGCTCGGCTCGGCGCATTCTCCCGGTTACCCGCTGTTTTTAATGTACGCCAAGCCCTTTACCTGGCTGCCGCTCGGCAACATCGCTTTTCGAATCAATGTGGCAACTGCAGTTTCCTCTTCTTTGGCGTGCCTGATGGTGTACGTACTGACCACGTTGTTGCTGAAAAAAGAAGCGTTGCTTCTTGACCAGCGGTTCAATCAGATTGCGATTAAATGCGCCGGCCTGGCGGCTGCGGTTTCTTTTGCCTTCACTCCCCGGTTGTGGCTGCAGTCAAATCATGACAAGCCTTATCCATTACTGGCTTTTATTGCGGCGGTTATTTTCTATCTGCTGCTGCAATGGCAGGAGCGATACCGGGAAGGGTGTGAACGTCCTTCATATATCTATGTTTGTACGTTTCTTGCCGGTTTGTCCATGGGGGTGCATCAGACCATCGTGCTGCTGCTTCCGGCCTGGTTTCTGATGATAATACTGACCGATTGGCGCATGATACACAGGGTCAAGGAGCTGATTCTCGCAACGGCTTTTGCCCTGCTCGGTTTTTCGGTTCATCTGTATCTGCCGCTTCGGGCTCTGAGTAATCCGCTGCTTAACTGGGGTGATTCCAAAACGGTTGATCAGTTTCTGTGGCATTTTCTCCGCAAGGGGTACCCTTCCGAACCCCCTGTACGAGACCTTCCACTCTTGTGGGCACAAATCAGCGCATTTAACGTCCCTCGTGAATATACCTGGCTCGGAGCTGCATTGGCACTGCTGGGGCTTGCGCATCTCTGGAAGAGCAACAAGACCGCTTTCATTGCCTACCTCGCGTCGGTCGCAGTCTTCCTGCTGGTGATTGTCGGCTATTTTAATACCCATATGGAAGTGATCTTTCTGACGGAAGAGTTTTTCACACCGCTTTATCTGCTGTCTGCGGTGCTGGTCGGCATCGGCCTTTTTAATCTTCTTGCCTATGCGACCCGAACCGCCCGGCTACCGGAGCGAATTGGAGCCCCGGTATACGCAGTTGTTGCCGTCCTGTTTTTTACACTTCCTTCGGCATTGTGCGCCGTCAATTATTTTGAAAATGACCAGCACGATAATTACATCGCTTTTGATTATGCCACTAACTCCCTGCGGTCATTGCCGCAGAACGGCATCATGTTCACGTGGGGCGACAGCGGGGCGTTTCCGCTCTGGTATCTGCAGGGAGTCGAGCGGATGCGCGAAGACCTGGATCTGCCCCATACTCCCCATCTCGTATTCAACTGGTATCTCGATTCAATGCCGCGTCTCTTTCACAACAGCAACCTCCGAAAGTTCGATACGTCCTCATTTGGCCCTGAATCGGCCTTGCGAATCGCTATAACCGAAAACATCGGCCTCAGGCCGGTCTACATCGATTTTTCAACACGATATTCGGTCGAGTTCAAAGAATACCAGCCGATTCAGCGGGGAATTGTGTACTGTGTACGGAAAATTAACGAGCCATCCGGAATACCTGATCTTTCAGTATGGGATAACTATAACAATCGTGGCATCATGGAGAAACAGTCATTTCTCGATCTTGATACCGGAAAGGCGATTATGATCTATGCAAACAGCTATCTGGAGGTAGGAGAATTTCTTGCCGGAATTAACAGGCACCGGGAGGCATCCGAGATGTTGGGAAAAGCGGTGCTGATTTCACCGGAAATGCGGGCTTCTGCGGATCAGATCCGCATGCGCTACGGTCTGGGACGCTAGTGATGCCTGCGATTCAGGGGAAAACTCGTGTGTTCTGCATTATCGGGGATCCGGTCCGGCATTCCCTCTCGCCGGTCATGCAGAACGCGGCGTTTGCCGCCGGCCGCCTCGATTATGTCTACGTTCCTTTTGCCGTTGCTCCCGACAATCTGGAGCTGGCGGTGACCGGTTTGAAGGCCCTGGGGGTGTGCGGATTTAATGTCACCATTCCCCACAAGACGTCGGTAATCCCGTTTCTGGATCGACTGGATGAAAGCGCCGAATCCGCCGGTGCTGTTAATACCGTGCAGCTGAGCGGAACCTCCCTGATCGGCTATAATACCGATGGCGACGGCCTGGTGGATTCGCTCTCGTCCGATCTGGATTTTATTCCCGGAGAGGATCAGATTATAGTTGTGGGAGCAGGAGGGGCGGCGCGCGGAGCGATCGCCGCCTTGTGCCGCTCCGGTGCAAGGAAAATTCTGATCTGTAACCGCTCACTCGAAAACGCCCTATCAGTAATGCGGGATATGAACAACCGCTATCCGGAAACAGCTCTGGATGTGATCGGCCAGCTGCAGGTGAGTCGCGAACTCCTTCGTTCGACTTCCCTGCTTCTTAATACGACGTCACTTGGCATGAACAACGAAAGGCTCGAAGGCATTGCCCTTTCCGGGCTGCCGGAGCATGCCAAAGTGTATGACATGGTTTATTCACCTACAGGCACTCCACTCGTTACTGAAGCTTCTGCCAGGGGGTTGCGTGCAGTAAACGGGTTGGGCATGCTGGTCGCCCAGGGTGAACGCGCCTTTGAAATATGGACTGGTCAAAAACCACCTGCAGGAGTAATGAGGCGGGCCTTGGATTAGCCGGATTTCATCTCAACTACGGCTTGACAATAACCGGTATTCTCCCTAGTATGGCGTTTCAGACACGTAAACGGAGCAAGCATGCAGTCAAACAGACTGGGAGAAATCCTCGTAAAAAACAACCTGATCAACCGCGATCAGTTGGGTAAGGCGTTGGAAGAGCAGAAGCTTTCCGGCAATCAGCTCCGGATCGGCTCGATTCTGATCAATCAGAAGCTTCTTACGGAGGAGCAGCTCACCTCTTTTTTATCCAAGCAGTATGGAGTGCCGAGTGTCAATCTTGGCGATTATGAAATCGATCCCGCCGTTATCAAGATAATCCCGCCGGAAGTCGTCCAGAAGTATCAGCTGCTGCCGGTCAACAGGGCCGGTGCAACCCTGATTGTCGCAGTGAGCGACCCATCCAATCTGTTTGCAATAGAAGACATAAAGTTCATGACCGGCTACAACATCGAAATGGTTGTGGCATCAGAGCGCGATATCAAGAATTCAATCGACAAGTATTATGATCAGTCGGCATCGCTGGCAGATGTCATGAGCGATATGGATGTCGAAGATTTTGAAATCGTTGACGACGCTGAACAGATCGACGTCGGTTCCCTTGAACGGGCAACGGAGGATGCTCCGGTCGTCAAGATGGTCAACGCCATTCTTCAGGACGCGATCCGTAAAAAAGCCAGCGATATTCATGTTGAACCGTACGAAAAACTTTTCAGGGTCCGCTACCGGATCGACGGCGTTCTCTACGAAGTCATGAAACCTCCTTTGAAACTGAAGAATGCGATTACCTCGCGTATCAAGATCATGGCGGAACTTGATATCGCCGAGCGGCGTCTCCCGCAGGACGGGCGCATCAAAATCAAGCTGGGCGGCGGCAAGGACATGGACTTCCGTGTTTCCTGCCTACCAACGCTGTTTGGCGAAAAAATCGTCATGCGCCTTCTTGACAAGGGGAATCTGCAGACGGATTTGACCAAGCTCGGCTATGAGCCGGAGGCTTTAGCGCATTTCATGCATGAAATCCACAAGCCTTTCGGCATGGTTCTGGTTACGGGACCGACCGGCAGCGGCAAAACTGTATCGCTCTATTCAGCCATATCCGAGCTGAATAAGGTTTCGGAAAATATTTCAACCGCCGAAGATCCGGTCGAATTCAACTTTGCCGGCATAAACCAGGTACAGATGCACGAAGACATCGGCCTCAATTTTTCAGCTGCCCTGCGTTCATTTCTGCGTCAGGACCCCGACATAATCATGATCGGCGAAATTCGCGATTTCGAAACGGCTGAAATTGCCATCAAGGCGGCTCTGACAGGCCACATGGTTCTTTCGACACTGCACACCAATGACGCTCCGGCCACCATCAACCGCCTGCTGAACATGGGAATCGAGCCGTTTCTGGTCGCCTCGGCGGTGAACCTGATAACCGCCCAGCGCTTGGCGCGCCGGGTCTGCGGCGAGTGCAAGGAGACTGAAGATATCCCGGTACAGGCCTTGATCGATGCCGGCGTGTCTCCGGATGAAGCGCCGACATATGTCTGTATGCGGGGCAAGGGATGTCCGGCCTGCAACAACACCGGATATAAGGGACGTGTCGGTTTCTACCAGGTCATGCCGATGCGTGAAGAGATCAAGGAACTGATTTTGAATGGCGCCAATACCGCTGAAATCAAGCGGGAATCCATGAGAATCGGCATCAAAACTATGCGGCAGTCCGGATTGACAAAGCTTAAGGAGGGAGTCACCTCCTTCGAGGAAGTTTTGCGTATAACCGTATCTGACGACTAAACAGGGGGCGTGCGGTGCTCAACCTTCACCAACTTCTAAAATTTCTCGTTGAATCCGGTGGGTCAGACCTCCATATAACAACCAATTCACCTCCACAGATGCGTGTTGATGGGCACCTGTTGCCCATGGATTTCCCTCCCATGAACCAGGTAGAAACGAAGCAGCTCTGTTACAGTGTGCTGACTGACGCACAAAAGCACAAATTTGAAGAGGAAAACGAGCTGGATCTTTCGTTCGGGGTAAAGGGGCTTTCCCGCTTCAGGGGAAACATGTTTATCCAGCGGGGTGCCGTGGCAGGAGTTTTCAGGGTAATCCCGTATAAAATCATGACGTTTGAAGAATTAAACCTACCTCCTATTGTGCCTGAGCTGGCGGCGCGCCCCCGCGGCCTGATCCTGGTGACCGGACCTACCGGCAGCGGGAAATCTACGACCCTGGCTTCCATAGTCGATTACATCAACATCAACCGGCGCGAGCACATTGTCACCATCGAGGATCCGATTGAATACCTCCACCCGCACAAAGGGTGTCTGGTAAACCAGCGCGAGGTCGGCGCCGATACCAAAGGATTCAAGAACGCCTTGAAATATGTGCTCCGGCAGGACCCGGATGTGGTGCTGGTCGGCGAGCTGCGCGACCTCGAAACGATTGAGGCGGCACTCACCCTGGCTGAAACCGGCCACCTCTGCCTGGCAACACTGCATACGAATTCGTGTGCCCAGACCATAAACCGGGTTGTGGACGTATTCCCCCCGTACCAGCAGACACAGATCAGGGCGCAGCTTTCCTTTGTTCTGGAAGGGGTGCTGTCGCAAACCTTGATTCCAAAAATGGGTTCAAAGGGGCGTGCCCTGGCTCTTGAGATCATGGTGCCGAATGCCGCTATCCGCAATCTGATTCGCGAGGACAAGGTCCACCAGATTTATTCCCAGATGCAGATAGGGCAGGAAAAATTCGGCATGCAGACCATGAACCAGTCCCTGTATTCCCTCTTCCAGAAGCGAATGATTTCGCTTGAAGAAGCGCTTGGTCGCTCCCAGGACCCGGAAGAACTAAAAAACATGATCAGCAACCCTTCGGCGGGTATGCAACGCCGGCCCCAGATGCACTGATTTGATGGAGGAGAAACGCAATGCCGAAATTTAACTGGGAAGCCCGCACGAGAACCGGCGGCACGCAAAAAGGCGTCATTGAGGCTGCGACGGTAGATATTGTTGAGGCCCAACTGAAAAAATACGGGTTCAGCAATATAACGATCAAATCCGAGTCCAAGGGTCTGAGCTTCAAGTTGCCAAAATTCGGTGCCGGTAAAAATATCGACGAAAAAGATCTCGTTATTTTTACCCGGCAGTTTTCTACGATGATCGACTCCGGATTGCCTCTTGTGCAATGCCTCGAAATCCTCGCAAGCCAGCAAGAAAGCAAGGCCTTTCAGGAAATATTGTACAAGGTCAAGGAAAGTGTCGAGAGCGGCTCCACGTTTGCCGATGCATTGGGGAAACATCCACGGGCATTTGACCAGCTGTTCGTGAACCTTGTGGCTGCCGGAGAAATCGGCGGTATTCTGGATACTATTCTGACGCGACTTGCCGCTTACATCGAAAAGTCGATGAAGCTGAAAAAGCAGATCAAGGGCGCCATGGTCTACCCGATCACGATCATGTCCATTGCCGTCGTGGTCGTCGGCGTCATTCTGATATTTGTTATACCGACCTTCGCCAAAATGTTTACTGAGTTCGGCGGAGAACTGCCCGCGCCGACCAAGTTTGTTATTGCTCTCAGTAACTTCCTCGTCAAATATTTTGTCGTCCTCATTGGCGGTTTCTACGCAATCGTCTGGGCGATAAAAAGATATTACAAAACGCCGATGGGGCAAAAGAATATCGACCGGATGGCCCTCAAGGCACCGATTGCCGGACCGCTGATCAGAAAGGTTTCCGTTGCCAAATTCACCAGAACTTTAGGGACCATGGTAAGCTCGGGCGTGCCGATTATGGACGGCCTCGAAATTGTCGCCAAAACCGCCGGCAACAAAATTGTAGAAGAGGCGATCTACTCCGTCCGACAGGCAATATCGGAAGGCAAAACCATGGCCGAACCGCTGGCAGCCTGCGGGGTTTTTCCGCCGATGGTGGTTCAGATGATCGCGGTTGGTGAAGCGACCGGCGCCATGGACGCGATGCTGAACAAAATTGCCGATTTTTATGACGATGAGGTTGATGATGCCGTCGGCGCCATGACCGCCATGATGGAACCGCTGTTGATGGTGTTTCTCGGGACTACCGTCGGCGGTCTGGTCGTTGCCATGTATCTTCCGATCTTCAAGCTGGCGGGGGCCGTCGGCGGTTGATCATGGGCTCTGAACGAAGGCTCAGGCTCTTCATTTACGCCAGGATTATCGTTTCCTTTCTTTTTCTGGCCTCCACCCTGCTTTTCGAATATCAGGACTCTTCTGTCGAGATTGAACGCTTTCAACCTGGAGTAATCAGGTTGATGGCGTTTTCTTTTGTATTCTCCGTACTATCGCTCTTGTTCCTGAAGAAACAGAGGTTTACCCAGTTTCTTACATATCTGCAGGTAATCTGGGATCTGCTGTTTGTAACCGTTCTCATACTCTTTACCGGGGGGATTCTCAGCCCGTATTCATTTTTGTACCTGCTGTCGATCATGATTGCCGGCATGCTGCTTGGTCGGCGCCAGGCTCTCTATACCGCGTCACTGTGCGGTATTCTGTACGGTACGATTCTGGACTTTCAGTACTTCGGTTATCTTTCGTTCATCGGCTTAAGTCAGGAAGATGCCCACCAGTTCGGTGCCTTTCAGCTTTTTTATACGATATCATTCAACCTGATTGCCTTCGGCCTGACCGCGTTTATCACCGGCTTGCTGGCAGAGCGTGCCCGATTGAGCGAGGAGGCGCTCAAACGCTCTTCGATCGATTATTTTGAGTTGGCCCAACTGAACTCCGCCATTGTTGCACATAGTGACAGTGGTCTTTTGACTACAACCATAGCAGGTCGAATCAGGGTATTTAATCCGTATGCCGAAGCCATAGTCGGACTCAGCCAGTCTGATGCCTATGACAAGCATATCGAGACTGTTTTTCCCCAGTTGTGCGAACCTGTCTTTCCGAATTGTGATTCGATCAGCCGGGAGTTCGAATATATAACATCGGACGGTGCCGTCATGACCCTTGGGTACCGTATCGATCCCTTTAATGACAGTAAAGGTGCGCTGGCAGGTTATATTATAAATTTCAGGGATATTACCAGACTCCGCCGGATGGAAGCAGCACTGAAAAAAGCTGATCGACTCGCGGCGCTGGGAGAACTCTCCGCCCGCATGGCTCACGAAATCCGCAATCCTCTTGCGGCGTTATGCGGATCAGTACAGCTGCTGTCCAGTGCCACAGACATTCAGGAACACGATGCCCGTCTTTTGGCAATAGTCACCCGGGAAGCCGAAAGGCTCGATGCACTGATATCTGAATTCCTGGTGTACGCCCGTCCGGCACCACCCCAGCTTGAAATGGTACCGTTGCACCGGTTTGTTGAAGAAGAGTTTCTCTTCCTTGCCAATGACCCCCGTTTTGCGTCAATAACGTTGCATAATCTGGTATTGCCGTCGGTTGACGTTATCGTTGATCCGAATCAGCTACACCAGGTCATCATCAACCTGCTTCAAAACGCCGCCGATGCGCTTCCGGATGGCGGTGACATCATGGTTGAGTGCAATGTCACTACGTCCTCTGCCTGCATCAGCATCACCGATAACGGCGCCGGAATAACGGAAGATGCCCTGCAGCACCTGTTCGAACCGTTCTGGACTACCAAGCCGGCTGGAACCGGTCTTGGCCTGGCTATCAGCTATCGCATTATTGAAGCACACGGCGGGGACCTGACTGTCGAAGCAGCTCCATCCGGCGGTTGCAGGTTTGTTATTTCACTGCCGGTGCCGTAACCCATGGCTATACCGGTCTCCTACAGCCTCCGCAATCTCACCACCCGCAGATTGACTACACTATTAACCGCCTCCGGAATGGCCCTGGTTGTGTTCGTCTTTGCCTCGATCCTGATGCTGTCTGCAGGATTGGAAAAAACGCTGATTGAAACCGGTTCTGACGATAATGTCATAATTACTCGCAAATCCGCCAATTCCGAAGTACAAAGCGGTGTCGAACGTCTCCAGGCAGCCATTATCGAAAGCCTGCCCGAAATTGCAACCGACAGCAAGGGAGAACCGTTGCTGGCCAGGGAACTGGTGGTACTGATCAGCCTCCCGAAGAGGGGAAGCAACAAGCCGGCTAATGTTGTCATCCGAGGTATTCAGGCGGCTTCAATGCAGCTCAGGCCCCAAGTTACGCTGCTTGAGGGGAGGATGCCAAGACCCGGGCTGTCTGAAATAATGGCCGGCAGCAGCATAGCCTCCAGATTCAAGGGTGGGGGGATCGGCGAGACCCTGCGCTTCGGTATGCGTGACTGGACTGTGGTCGGGGTGTTCGATGCCGGAGCAACCGGCTTCAGTTCCGAAATCTGGGGGGATGCAACACAGTTGATGCAGGCGTTTCGCCGCCCGGTCTACTCTTCGCTTACCTTTCGATTGCGCGACAGCTCTGAATTTCCTGCCGTCAAGGCAAGGCTGGATGCAGACCCGCGTCTCACGGTCGATGTACGTCGGGAAACCCGTTATTATCGCGATCAGTCAGAAGCGATGGCGAAGTTCCTCCGGATTCTCGGCCTGTCGCTGACGGTAATTTTTTCCATCGGTGCGATCATTGGTGCGATGATTACCATGTACGCCGCCGTAGCCAACAGGGTCGGAGAGATCGGAACTCTCCGTGCCATGGGTTTTCAGCGTTCAAGTGTGCTGGCGGCATTTCTGCTGGAATCGCTGTTTCTGGGGTTGATTGGCGGTGTCAGCGGGCTGTTCTGCGCCTCGTTCATGCAGCTGATTACCATCTCGACCATGAACTGGCAAACCTTTTCCGAGCTGGCATTTTCGTTTACGCTGACATTTGATATTGCCTGGAAATCACTGCTGTTTTCAGTCGCCATGGGTTTCATCGGCGGTGTCATTCCGGCTGTCAGGGCCAGCAGGCTCAAGATTGTCGATGCACTGAGGGAACATTAATCGTTAAAATATGCAGCATGAAAGGCATGTATGATGCTACGCATACTGATACTGAACAAAAAACTGATGGTTTGTGCCCTGATTGCAGTCTCACTTGCTCTTTATGGCATGGATTATCTGCTGCTCGGCAGTGTAAAAGAGTTAACCATCTGGTTTCTGGGCAATCTCGCCTTCCTGCCAGTTTACGTCATCATTGTTACTCTTATGATAGAACGTGTGCTGAAGGAAAGGGAGCGCCAGGCTGTCTTGCGGAAACTTAATATGGTAATCGGTGTTTTTTTCAGTGAAGTGGGGAATCGTCTTCTCAAAGAGTTATCGGCATACGTTGTTTCCTGTGACGAGCTGAAACGGCACCTGCTGGTTAACGGGACGTGGAAGGATCAGGACTTTTCAGCCTCACTCGATTATCTGCGGAAAAATGACACCTTAATCGAGTCCAGTCGCCGTGATAAGCTCGGCCTGAAGAGGTTTCTTGTTGAAAAACGAGGTTTCCTGGTCAGTTTGCTGGAAAACCAGAACCTGCTGGAACATGAAGAGTTTACCGACCTGCTCTGGGCTGTTTTTCATCTGGTGGAGGAACTCGAAGCTCGGGATTCGTTTGATCAGATGCCGCAGAGCGATACAGACCACATAAATGGTGATATCAAGAGGGTGTTCGGGCACCTTTCCTGCGAATGGCTCATGTACATGCGACATTTGAAGCATGACTACCCATATCTATTCTCGCTGGCAGTCCGCCTCAACCCGATGATTGATTCACCCGATCCGGCTGTGTACTAAGAGACGCTTTCTCCCGAGAGTGGCGCGACCGGAGAGGCATATACCAGCATTCCCTTGACAGCAGCAGACTGCTCTGGTAATCACATACACATCAGGGCGTTTAGCTCAGCGGGAGAGCACTGCCTTCACACGGCAGGGGTCACTGGTTCAATCCCAGTAACGCCCACCAAAAGATAATCAGGGCCGGATCAATGGATCCGGCCTTTTGTTTATTGTGCGCCTGGCAGGGCGCGTGGAGCGCAAGCTCCATCGAATCAGCTGTGGTAG
>CAZGEG010000003.1:0-206153 GCA_964524835.1 uncultured Geobacter sp. | reverse complement strand
CAAAACCGACCACCAGGGGGATGGTGCTGAGAACACAGGGTGAAGCTGAAGAAATGACGCCTGCCAGAAATACTGCGCCGAAGGCCAGCAGCGGGTAAGCAGCAATGATCTGTTCAATGTTGTCGATGAAGGTCACTTGAGTCCTGCCGATTTCAATCCCTTGATGATCCCTTCCTTGTCCATAAAACCGGTGTGACGTTGTACCTCTTTCCCCTGCGGGTTGATGAAAATCTGGGTGGGCAACATCTGGACGCGGAATTTTTGTGCGGTTGACTGGTCTGAACGTACGTCGATGAAAAGAATATTGGCACGCCCCCGGTAATCATTGGAAAGTGATTCCAGGTAGGGTGCCATCTTCTTGCAGACGTTGCAGGTGCGCAGGCCGAAATCGATCAGCGTCGGCTTGCCGGATGACAGGGCCTGATTGACGACTGTCGCGCTGGCTGCAGGGATTTCCGCATTGGCTACGCCGGCAAACAGCAATGACATGGTAAATATTGTAACGATTAGTTTCATATCATCCCCTTGATTTCGGCTACTGACAACAATTTGCCAGAACACGTGAGCTGACCGTCAATGACCAGCGCGGGCAGACTGGTGATGCCATATTTCAACATGGAGGAAATTTCCACGACCTTCAGCACCTCGCCCTGTTTTCCGCTTTCAGCGAGTGCTTTCTTTGTGTTCTCGTAAAGTGTGATGCAATCTACACAGCCGGTACCTAACACTTCTATTTTCATTGTAAAATCTCCTTATTGGTCACGTATCAATAGACCACGATATGGTTCTCTCAGTAAAAAGCTGCCTGACGGGGTGTTGTCCCTGCCAGGCAGCAATCCTGTGTTATGGGGTCAAATCTGTTACACCTCTCATAACGTCAGTGTGTAGAATGCTCTGACGCTTTTTTATGCGCGTTATGTTTTTCGACTTTGCCATGCTCACCATGTGCGCCTTTAGCGGTTGCATCCTGATGAAGCCGCTCTACATAATGGGTGTACGCAACATAGGCTTCCACAAATTCCCTTCCCTGCGCAACACCCTCATCCTTGTGCTTGTATGTAGTCGCTGCATGCTCGTAACGGGTCTTGATACCAGCGGATACATCGTCGGTGACCAGTTTCACCAGTGCGTCGGCTGAACCGCTCGCCAGGGCCTTGTCCGCTTCGGCAACGGCAGGTTCTACTGCGCCGGCCGGTTTCAGACCGGTAAATGATGCACCTTCTCCGGCGCGATGGATTTTGACAAGGGTTGCGAAGAATTTGTGCTCTGTTTCTTCCTGGTTCTTTGATTTACTGGACAACACTTTGTTAAAGGCAGCTCGGACAGCTTTTTCATCCTTTGGCTTCACCCATTTCAGAATTGGAGTGATATCCTTGCCTTCGATCGCCATTCTGGCATCCTGGATAACCGGGCCGTCCAGGGTGTCACAATGGGCAGCAGCTTCGCGAGGGGTTGCAAGAAATAGCACCGTAAATACTGAAACTGCCAACATGCCTGTTTTAAATATGTGTGTATATCTCATGAGTTATTCTCCTTTATGTGTATGGTTTGACGGTTGATTCACCAGTACTAAGCGAATTTGCACGTTATTGCCGGGACTGCCTTACAACGAAGGAAGATAATGCCGGCAGATATGAGTCAAACGTTATATTTCGGGGGGATTTCCAGCGGAGCGCCGTAGCCTGGCAGAAAGGCACCGTTGTATGAGACCTTGTGAAGCGAAATGAGCGGAGAGTGTTTAACTACCGTACCGGAGACAGCGTCGCATGGTGCATCAAGTTCGTGGCAGTGGGGAATCTGATCGTGCCGGTCCCCGGATTCATGGTCGGCATCGGCGTCAGAATGGACACACGCGGTTTCCGTATGACCGGTTTCACTCGTACTCATATTAGTTGAGATGTAGAGCGAACCGGTAAGCGGCAGACAGATCTGAACCAGCAGTAATAATATTATTACTATCCTACTATGTCTGTTTGAGAACATCATAAGCATCTTCCGATGTACTACGTCCTGAATTTGAAAACTCTTGCTCAACGATCTCATGGTATGTTCGCAATAAGTTTGATTCAGGTCAATTTAAGAGTAAAAAACAAAATAACTTGATATATGTTGAAATCTAGCCACATGTCCCTGCCAATTTAGTTTCGCAAACAGCCTTATGCACCTACAATTCCCTCTCTTTCTTCCACCTCGCAGATACGTCCCACATGATCAAGGCACAACCCCGCTTACGGCCAGTTTCATCGCTCACCGAAGATTCAAATGACGAAAAGCCGAAATAGCTGTCTAAAACCGGAGAGCGGATATGTGCCGCTCTCCGGAAATGGAGTTATTTAGCTTCGGGGGACTTTATCTCATGCTCGGGTTTGAACATGATTTTTTTTGCACCCCGGTTGTTGGTGTACTTTGAGAGTTCAAGGTCGATCTTTTCCGGCACCTTTTCTCCAGCCTGCGCGAGCAGCTTGCGAAGCTGTGCCTCGGCAGACGCAGCGTATTTTGCAGCATCATTCAAGACGCGCATGGTTTCTTTGGGGTTATGGAAACCATTCGAGTTCTCTGCGCCAATGAATATGAGACGATAGAAAGCCTGCTCGTACTGTTCTTTTGCTTGAGCGTAGAGAACCTTATCGATCTTTTTACCTGATGCCTCAACCTTGTTCGCAATCTCAAACAGTTTCGCGTCTGTTGCCGTTGCATAGCCTGCCTTAAGGTACACAATCATTGTGTTATCCTGGATAGCAAAGATCTTATCGCGGAGTACCTGCGGCTTCTCTTCGTGGCAGGCGGCGCAAGCGACCAGATCGTTTTTAAGCGGGCTCATAATCCTGTGATCGGAAATCTTCTGACCATCCCTTGCAACGGTCGGCATGTGGCAATCCGCACAGCTAACGCCGTTGGCCCAATGTGGGCTGTTGTTGGAAAATAGTTCATACTCGGGGTGACGAATAAAGCCCAACTTAAAGCCTGTAACGCTCTGTGTCCACTCTGCATGTGCAGGAGAACTCTTGATCTCGGCAATTATGTTTTCAATGCTAATATTACCAACTTTGCTGCCCTGCCAAGGAAAGACGACATCCGTCGAATGCATCTCTTTGTCCTTACTGATTATGTAACTGACATGGCACTGTGCACAGACCAGAGTCCGCTTTTCTTGAGTCGTGAGTTTTGCCTCGTCCACGCCTATTTTCTTGAGTGCTTTGCCTAATGTGAAGCCACGAGAAATCTTTAGAGCCATTCCCCTGTTGTCATGGCAGTCAATACAAGCGACGCCGAGGGTCTGCTGATCTTTAGGAAGTTTTGCCAACACTTCCTTGTATGGGGTTGAGAAGTAGGCTTTTCCCATCTGTTTCTCTAGTATTGGTGCGTAAGGTGTTTTACATGTCAGGCATGAACCACCTGCTTTTACCCTGCCTGGGTCAACCTCAAGCTGATCCTGAACCATAAAATAGTGTCCACGTGGTTCGCGGTATTCGGAACCAAAACCCCAGCCATTGTATAACAACGCCAAAAATGGATACTCATCGAGCTTGTCACGCCGGTCCTCACCAACATCGTAACCCTTCTTGTATTTACTCTTCCCGGCTGGGGTAGGCTCGCCTGTCTGTTTCCAGAGCTCATACTGACTAGGGTACACTTTACCCCACTCAGCAGGGTCGACCGTACCGTCTTCGATAGCTACAGTCTTCAAGGGCTCTACCTTCTTTGGTGAGCACCCTGACCAAATACCCGTGGCTGCCAGTATTGCCAGCACGGTGAATCTTCTCACATACTTCATTTACATGTTTTGCCTCCCATGGTTGGATTAGCTGCGCTACCACTCTGAATTACCAAGGTATTTCTTAGCCACTTTCCAGTTTGTTCACGATTCTGTCAGCTTCTTTAAGGATTTTAAGCTCAATATAATCGTGCCGTGAAGGTGAGTGATGATTGGCTATGATTTCGCATACTTTTATTGTTTTACTCTGTGAGAAGCAGATGCTGTTAAGCAGCATTTCGGCAATCGGCGGACCGAACTCCTCTTGAGTCTTGCCATTATTATATCCAAGGTTCTCTTCAGATTGCTTTATGCCGATATCGTGTAAAAGTGCGGAGGCAACCAGAATCTCATAATCACAGCACTGAAAATTCTCCATAATTAACTCAGAGTGTTTCAAGACCTCTAACGCATGCGAGATTCTTCGAAAATCATTTCCAAAGTAATCCACCAATAATTTTGTAACTCTAGCTTTGAAGTAATCCATATCCGCTCTAACCCTTAAGAATTACCGAGGCATCGTAAAGGTTCTAAAGTTGTGACGCTTTGGGGAAGAGGATGTTGTTCTCCAGGTGGACGTGCTTGTGGAGATCATCCTCAAACTCTTTGAGCTTTTGATATGTGATCATGAATGTATTGCACGTGTCTTTTGGTATTGCATAATCCTTTGAAAGGTGACGAATCGTGTGGATAGCATCGCCGATCTCCTCGTGCTCGCGGCCGAGTTTCGCTAGGGATTCCGTAATTACATCGCAATCTTCTTTCAATGATGCTTTGCCTGCTTTTCTTGCCGCATCGGCCCGTTTTACCGCTGGGAAGAAAACTTCTTCCTCCTCAAGTAGATGGGCTGCCATATCTGCGGTTATCTTTTGGAAGATAGTGGCGATCTCGATCACCTCGGGATGATGAGCACCATGGACTTCTGCAATTTTTCGAGCGTATATGGCAATTTGTTCGTCGTTTTCTTTGAGATATGCATGATGTGTATTGACTATGTAATCCACCAGGAAGGGGAGCTCCCATGAGGTGTAATTTTGGCTACGATCAATCTGTTCACTTTTGATTGCTTCGATCTCCCGCAATAACGTGTCGGGGTTGATAGCCTTTTCCTGACATATTGATGATAGAGCAACCTTACCACCACAGCAAAAGTCAATCCCGTGAGACTCAAAGACCTTGGCAGTTCTATAATCGGCGGCAACTATCTCACCGATTGTTGTATTTAGTGTGTAATTCGTTTGAAGAGTTGATTCTTTCATGTGTGTTCTCCTCTGAATCAGTGTTGGCCGGTATTAGTCTGCCATCTGACTCATTTTGTTGAATCCTAATCAGGTGATCCTGCCAGTTTTGATTCACAAACAGTCAATCGCTCTTTCAATTCCTTCTCCTTTTTCCATCGTTCGGTGACATCCCGCATGATCGATGCACAGCCCTGCAATTGGCCTGCTTCGTCGTGCAGCAGTACCATGCTGAATTCTAGCGAAACACGGGATCCGTCTTTACGAATTCCAGGTGATGACAGGAGACCTGTCTTATATTTCGTCTCTCCAGATGCCATTACCCGGTGATAGCCATCCCAGTGGCGGCCCCGCAGATTTTCAGGAATAATCAGATCAAGTGATTGACCAACAGCTTCAGCTGCCGTGTGTCCAAACATTTGCTCTGCTCCGCTGTTCCAATAGCTGATAATTCCTTCCCGGTCTGAAATGAGGATTGCATCCGGAGCATTATTAACTGCTTGAATCAATATCCTGTCCATATTTCCTCCAATTTGTGACTTGTCGTATGTCCCAATGATTAAATGATACACCGATGGCTATGTTTGTATTTTGACCCACATCAATAAAAGAACATAAACTAGTGTAGTACACAAAAAAAGATGAGCGCCCCACGGGGACCCGCGAGGCGCTCATTATTCAACGGTGTTATTTGGAAAGTGTTATCCCAGCATGGCCTTCATGTCGGCATCAACCGTGGTGATCGGTCCGACGTTGAAGTTTTCAACCAGGAAGTTGAGGACGTTGGGGGTGATGAAGGCCGGCAGTGTCGGCCCGAGCTTGATGTTCTTGATGCCGAGGTGGAACAGGGTCAGCAGAATGACAACCGCCTTCTGCTCGTACCAGGACAACACCATGGAGAGCGGCAGGTCGTTGACGCCGCACTCGAAGGCACCTGCCAGGGCTACGGCAATCTGGATAGCGGAGTAGGCGTCATTGCACTGGCCAACATCCAACAAGCGTGGGATTCCGCCGATATCGCCGAACTCCAGTTTGTTGAAGCGGTACTTACCGCAGGCCAGTGTCAGTATAACGGTGTCCTTGGGAGCCTTCTCGGCAAACTCGGTGTAGTAGTTGCGGCCGGACTTGGCGCCGTCGCAGCCGCCAACCAGGAAGAAGTGCTTGATGGCACCGGACTTGACCGCGGCAATTACTTTGTCAGCCACACCCAGGACGGCGTTATGGCCGAAACCGGTCAGGATCTCTTGGCCCGGATTTTCCGGCAGGGCCGGGCACTCCAGTGCTTTGTTGATGACAGGAGTAAAGTCCCAGCCGTCGATGTGCTTGACACCGGGCCATGCCACCAGGCCCCAGGTGTAGAGACGGTCGGTGTAGGATTCGGCCGGTTTCTGGATGCAGTTGGTGTTAAAAATAATGGCACCGGGGAAATTGGCGAATTCCTTGGCCTGATCCTGCCATGCGCCGCCGTAGTTACCAACCAGATGGCTGTATTTTTTCAGGCCGGGATAGCCGTGAGCCGGCAGCATCTCGCCATGGGTATAGACATTGACCCCCTTGCCTTCAGTCTGTTTAAGGATCTCCTCCATCATCTTCAGGTCGTGGCCGGATACCAGAATTGCCTTGCCGGCCTTGGTGCCCAATTGTACCTGAGTCGGGACCGGGTGGCCATAGGCGTCGGTATGGGCGGTATTCAGGAGTCCCATGACGGTCAGGTTCTGCTTGCCGCACTCCATTGAAAGACCAACAAAATCCATTAGACCCAGGTTGGCGTCGGTGGTTGCTGCCAATGCTTTCTGGAAAAATGCCATGACTTCATCATCTGTCTTGCCCAGGATCATGGCGTGATCCATATAGGCTGCCATGCCTTTGAGACCCAGCGTCAAAATTTCGATGACTGAACGAATGTCTTCGTTGACATGCAGGGTACTAAGGCCGTGGGCTTCGCCCTGCGCAACCATACCAGCCAGATCATCGGCCGGCTTCCAGTCAGCTACCGGACCAGTGATAGTTACACCGGCAGCGGTTTTGGCCTTCTCTTTCAACTCGTAGCAACGCTTGATCAGGTCGCCAATGCGGGCTGCTTCAAAGTCAACGTTAGTGACGGTGCTGAAGAGCCCCTCGATGGTGAAACGATCGATCTCGGCATTGCGGCCGAGCTTGACAGCGTAGAGGGCCAGAGATTTGAGACCGTACAACAGGTGATCCTGCAGGGCCGCTACATCGGGTTTCTTACCGCAGACACCGGAAATGTTACAGCCGGTGCCGTTTGCTGCCTGCTCGCATTGATTACAGAACATACTCATCTTTTTTATTCTCCTTTGGTTTGTTGTTTAATTGATTTGACTGATAGATTTATAACTGTGTAACCTTACATTATACTTCGTTTAGTGACATTTGCTTGACCGTAGTCAAAAAACTGCTAAACAGATAGGCTTTCCTTTTCTAATCAGCAAATGATCTTTTTGCCGTGTAGGCTTGGAGAGAACTCGCTTGTCTGACGCATAGAAGTCGCCAACCTGGTTGTGGTGAAGCTCTTCAGCGACGAAGAGAATTCGAACCGATATACTTTCGGGAGACACTTTGACGATAAGCTCGCCCTGCTGCCCAAGTGGATTCGCAGGCCGGTAAAGATAAATGATGATTTCTGACAGCACATGCAGGTTATTATTTTGGCGATCACTTACTGACTTTCCAGAAACCGCTCAATCCTCTGAAGGCTCTTATTGAACGGCTTCCTCGTCGCACTCAACCATTCGTACAGCTGATCAGGGTGAATTTTCATCTGATTTCCCAGTGCTACCACTGTAAGCCCTTGCACTCTCCTATACCATGCAAGCCGTCCAATAGTATCATCCGGACAGTCGAACGGAATATAACCTAGAAATTTGATAATACTTGGATTATATTGCAGTTCCGGTTCGGTGCCATGTTCCCAGTTCCAGATAGATGATTCGGTGACTCCGATGATCTCTGCGACTTCTCTCTGGAGGAGGCCAACATCCATGCGTTTCTTGCGGATGTGTTCACCGACTGTGATGGGGAATTCTGGATAACCGGGAAGCTGCTGTTTTTCGAGAGGAATTTGAATTGAGAACGAGTGCCGTTTTAAGTGGGTATAGTAGAGAAAGGTTAACACACCCCTGAATTTGCCGGGTAGTCCTTAAATAACAGGCTGTTACACTCCGACTGAGTGTGAAGCTTTCCAACTTTCCTCAATGATCCAGTCAGTTCCCATTCAAAGGTTCTTATCCCCCAGATCAAGATGAAACTTGTGTATAAACCGATGATAGACCGGGGTAAATAGAACTCCGCAAAAAGTCAGGAAAGCCACTCCGCTGAAGATTGAGTAAAAAGCTGCAAAAAGCTTAGCTGTATCGGTTTCAAGTTTATCAACTGGTCCCATACCGGTCAGGATCATCGATGCGTTCAAAAAGGAATCTATCCAGCCCAGATTCGCCGTTATATGATATCCAACCGTCCCGACACCTAACGAAAACACCAAAAACAGACACCCGAAAAAACCATACCACCCCATACGGATTATAAAATCACGCTTTGACATCAGTTGTGAGTTTTTGTGTTCCAATTTGACACGTTTCATGGTCACCTCATTATTTCACCAACGGATATATGTGAGATGAGAGCAAGAGTCAACGTGTCAGTGGTGTGGATACAAAATTCTTGACATACTATTTATGAAGGCGTATGTGGAAAGGGTTGAATTCCTCGTTAGCATGAGGCGTTTGCACAAACACAGGCTACTGCCCGGAAACGTCGAAAGACGCCAATGGGTAGACCAGGTCTTGCCGGATTAAGGCTTGACTTAAGGTAGCTGGTCAACCGACCTACGTTGTGCACTGCCGAAAACCTACGAGAGGGGAATCATGGCACGTTATGTATCAGGCCACGGTTTTCCGTGGCCTTTTTTGTTGTCCCATGTCAAAAGCGAAGGGTGGTGGTTATCCAAATTGGACAGTCATAGTAAGAATTCAATCGCATCGATACCCAGTCGGTAACTTCCTCAAGACTCTTTCTTCAGGTTTTTCCGCTGGGCCATGCATCTATCGGCCAGCGGAGAGACTTCCTCATTATCGTTCTCTCTCCCCAAGCCTAATCGCGTCTGCAGATTGATTCAAAATTGATCAACAATATTGGTTCGCGGTTTAACAAATTCTGCGCAACTTCTGGCTGAAGGAGGTTTCACGTGCTCAGTATTTCAAAGCTCTACTACGAATTCCGTCGTATTTGGAAGGCTATTAAGCTCTTTTTTATCATCTCCGGACCTGGCATTGTCGTCATGGTAGCCGATAATGACGCCGGCGGCATAACAACGTATGCCGCTACCGGCGCCAAGTACGGCTACCACCTGATCTGGTTTCTGCTTATCCTGATACCAGTCGCCTACTACGTTCAGGAGATGACAGTCCGACTGGGGGCAGTCACCAAGCGGGGTCACGGCGAAGCAATCTTCGCCGGTTTCGGCGCCTTCTGGGGCTGGTTCTCATTGATCGATCTAATGATTGTCAATTGGCTGACCCTGGTCACCGAGTTTATCGGCATGACTTCTGCGCTCAGAATCTTTGGCGTCCCTCCCTGGCTAACAGTACTTGGAGTCTGCGTCCTGATGGGTATTATGGTTCTAAATGGACGCTACTGGACATGGGAGAAGATTGCCCTGGCCTTCTGCGCGGTCAACCTGATCTATATCCCCGGTGCCTTCATGGTCCAACCGTCTGTGCATGACATCATTCAGACCGGCTTCGTGCCCCATATACCGCCAGGAGGCTTCACCAATGAACTCTTCTTCTTCCTGATGGCCAACATCGGCACCACCATTGCTCCTTGGATGCTCTTCTTCCAGCAGAGTGCTGTGGTTGATAAAGGAACAAGGGAAAAGGACATCCCTTGGGGCAAACTGGATACCCTAGTCGGGTCGTTTCTTACCGTGGTGGTAGCGATCTTTATTGTGATAGTAACCGGTACCATTCTGCCCGGCGTCAATATCGACGATGCCGCCCAAGCTTCGATCATGCTGATGAAGAGCCAGAAATATGCCGGTACTTTCATGGCCATCGGCCTTTTTGACGCCGGCCTGCTGGGAGCGATCTGCATCTCACTGGCCAGTTCATGGGCTTTTGGCGAAGTTTTCGGCTGGGCGCACTCGCTTAACAACAAGATCCGCGAAGCGCCATGGTTTTACGCTAACTATTTCCTGACCCTCATCACAGCCGGACTGGTGGTACTGATTCCCAAAGCACCGCTGGTGCTGATTACCCTGTTCGTGCAGGTCATCGCGGTGACCCTGCTGCCGGCTGCACTGGTCTTCCTGATCCTGCTGCTGAACAACAAGAAGACAATGGGAGAATATACCAATACGCTGTGGCAGAATATCGTTACCTGTAGCATCGTGGTGGCGATTGTTATTCTCTCGACCCTCTACGCGGTCAGCACGCTGTTCCCGAACTTGTTAAAATAGGAGGCAATTAGCCATGATCAGAGATTTCTTTTCCCATAATTTCGCCAAGGTGCGTGAGATCAATCAAAAATATTCAAAACCGAATGTCGAGATGTCAGGCTGGGTGAAAGGCTCCTTGCTGTTTTTACGCTTGTACCTCGTTCTGCTGGTCGGGCTGCTTTTGTACAAGTTCATTACTCTCCTGTGAAAGCGAGGTGCGCCATGAACCATATGAAAAATATTCAGAACGATCATATATTCTTCCTGAGTGATCTGACCGGCATCCCGGTATGCAATCAGGGCAAAAAAATCGGCAAGCTCGATGACCTGCTAATCGTAGAGCACGAGAAAGTTGCCGAAGTGACTCACGTTATCGTGAGCCGTCCCTTCGGGTACAAGTCATTGATGGTGCCACTTGCTAGAATCGATGAATTGAAACGGGACGGAATTGAGCTCTCCCTACAGAACCTGGAGGCATTCGAAGCTGAACCAGAAGATAATCAGGTTCTGCTCAAGGACCATATTCTGGACAAGAAGGTGATTGACCTTGATGGCAACGAAATCGACGTGGTCTACGATGTAAAGCTGTTACTGCGGAATGCCCGCCTTTACGCTACCGATGTTGACTTCAGCCGATATGGACTGCTGAAACGGCTTGGCCTGCGGTATGTGGCCCAATTCGTATATCACCTTGCTGAGATGTTCAAGAAGGAGACCATCCCTTGGACCTATGTCCAGCGTCTTCCGGAGAAAATAGGCAGTTTCAAGGGGAATGTGCAACTCAAAATTCTTAAGGAGGCTCTGCCGGACATCCATCCGGTGGATTTGGCAGATATCCTGGAAGAACTTTCTGAAGAACAGCGCCTTGCCATTTTTAATGAACTTGAAACGGATCAGGCATCGGACACCCTGGAGGAAATGGAACCACGGGTACAGCGCATTCTGATTTCTTCCATGAACAAAGAGCGGGTCGCCGACCTCATAGATGAAATGACCCCCGCTCAGGCGGCTGATGTTCTCTCGGTATTGCCGACTGACCAAGCGGAAGAGATTCTCGACCTGATGGAGCATGACGAAACAGAGAAGATCGAAGCGCTTCTGGAAAATCAGGTTAATACCATTACTAACCTGACGACCAATGCCTATATCAGGTTCCTCCCTGATGTTCATACCGACCTGGTCATTGCTGCTTATCGCACGGTCAGCCAAGAGTCTGATGTTCTCGACTATGTCTTCGTCGTTGATCATGACAACAAGCTCAAAGGCGTTGTCAGCCTGCCTGAGCTTCTTATGGCCAAGCAAAGTACGCCTTTGTCCGAGATAATGACGACCCAGGTCATCAGCCTGGATTGCAACGACTCCATTGCCGATGCCGAGGAGAAGTTCAAGCGTTATGGCTTTTCAGCGTTGCCGGTGCTTGATGAAGAGGATACTATTCATGGCATTGTTCCATACCGGGACATCATGCAGTTGGAACATAATTATTCGTAATGATTTCGCCATAGTGTATAGTCATATCTATCTAAAAATGTACATTGATGATATAAATAAAACATTTTAGATAGGACGTTCGTAGATAGTTTGGTGTATTGGAATTTGAGATCTAGGTGAACTTCATGAAGATTGTATCCATCATATTGATCGTTCTGTATCTCATACTTCCTGTGGAATGTCTGGCACATCCTTGTTCATCTATTGGCGAACTGGCCCATAAAGATACATGTGAGTATCTGACTACTGACCAAGATCATGAATGTCCCGTAAATCATGATGCTGATGATTGTGAAACAACCTGTTGTTGCGCCGGTCAAATATTGGCCGACATCGTGCCGAAAATAATCTCCCAAGTAATTATCGAGCGAACATCCCTATATGAACCTCAACTTGCTCTGCCACGTCTATTAGACAGGATATTTGTCCCCCCGCAGAACCACGCCTGACTTTACCGCTTGTGGCTCAGGCTGCATCGAATTCATTGTAATTACCAAAAACAAGAGCATTCTTTATCATGAAGCAATGGTCGCTTAAAAAGCTGAAGCGTCTTCTCGTGGCAGTTGTCGGCATTACCATTCTTATAATTGGTATTGCCATGATAGTTCTGCCCGGTCCGGCAGTTGTCGTAATTCCTCTTGCATTGGGAATTCTTGCCACCGAGTTTGCCTGGGCCAGGAGAATGCTTCACATTGTAAGGGATCGCATACAACGCTCTACTAGCAACGCTAAAACCAATAACGAACAAAATCATAGGGAGAAATCGTTATGAAATGCCCGATTTGCACAGGAATAGACCTTAAAATTGCCGAACGCCAGGGAGTAGAAATTGATTTTTGCCCAGAATGTCGTGGTGTCTGGCTCGACAGGGGAGAACTGGATAAAATCATCGAACGGTCAACTACACAAACACCAACTCATACACAATTGGAACCTCAAAAATACTACTCCGGCGACATTCAGCAGCAGTATGGAAAACATCATGATGATCATGGCTATGGTCATAACGGCCAATACAAGAAAAAGTCCTGGCTGTCAGATTTGTTCGACTGATATCAGTCTCGGAGAGAGGGGATATCTCCTCTCTCCGTAAAAAGGTGGCAGTTATGGCTCGAAAACCTGAAATACATGAACATGTTGGTCTAACCTTACAGGATGCCGCCAAAATTCTTGGGGAAGAAGGCCACAACGAACTTCCGTCTTCAAAGCAACGTGGGAACTTTCAAATAGCCCTCGACGTAATGCGTGAGCCGATGTTCCTGTTGTTGGTGGCTTGTGGCGCAATCTATCTGCTGGTGGGGGATATGCAGGAAGCGATGATGCTTCTGGCATTTGTCTTTTTCGTCATGGGCATAACCCTGTATCAGGAAAGAAAGACAGAACGAGCTCTGGAGGCCCTCCGTGATCTCTCCAGCCCAAGAGCCCTTGTTATTCGCGATGGTGCCCAGCAGCGGATTGCTGGTCGAGACGTGGTTCGAGGTGACATCATTGTTCTAGCAGAAGGCGATAGGGTTCCTGCTGATGCTCTGGTGCTGGACTGCACGAGTCTATCTACAGACGAATCGCTCCTGACAGGCGAATCCATTGCGGTACGCAAGGTGCCTGGCGATGCTACTTCACCTGTAGTGCAACCAGGGGGAGATGATCTCCCATTTGTTTTTTCGGGAACTTTGGTTGTTCGTGGACAGGGAATTGCCCGCGTGATTGCTACCGGACAACAGAGCGCCATCGGCAAAATTGGCAAGGCCCTGCAAGCAGTGACCAGCGAAGAAACCCTGCTGCAACGTGAAACCGGTCGTCTGGTAAAAATTCTTGCCACGGCAGTCTTCGTGCTCTGTGCACTGCTTATTCTGGTGTACGGGATCACCCGCGGTGCCTGGCTCGATGGGGTACTGGCGGGGCTCACCCTGGCCATGGCGGTCATGCCGAATGAGCTTCCGGTGGTCCTGACAATCTTCCTGGCATTGGGGGCATGGCGACTTTCCCGGACTCAGGTTCTTGCCCGCAGCGCACCGGTAGTGGAAACACTCGGTTCGGCGACTGTCCTGTGCGTGGACAAGACAGGTACCCTTACGTTGAACCGGATGTCAGTCTCTGCGCTCAACACCGATGGGACTTTGTACAAAATTGGTGACTTTCGCAATGACCCACCCCCTGATACATTTCACGATCTGGTGGAATTCAGCATTCTCGCAAGCCAGCGCGATCCCTATGATCCGATGGAGCGGGCCATCAAGGATTTTGGCGAAGAGTATCTCGCCCATACCGAGCATCTCCACGGTGATTGGCGCCTTGAAAAGGAATACCCGTTATCTCCTGAACTTCTTGCCATGTCCCATGTCTGGAGGGCTCCGGAGGGGAATGAGTACGTTATCGCCGCCAAAGGCGCACCGGAAGCGGTTGCCGACCTCTGCCATTTCAGTGATAGCCAACATAGGGAGATGATGACGGCGGTGACCCGCATGGCTGATGACGGCCTGAGGGTACTGGGAGTAGCGCGATCGTACTTTCGTGAAGTAGGTTTACCGGGTGAACAACACGACTTCACCTTCGAGTTTTTAGGGCTTGTGGGATTGGCCGATCCGGTCAGACCAACCGTGGCTGCAGCACTCCAGGATTGCTACCGTGCTGGTATAAGAATGGTGATGATCACCGGTGACTATCCCGGCACGGCGCGCAGTATCGCACGGCAGATCGGGCTTGTTCAACCGGATGAAGTCATAACCGGTCCTGAACTGGAAAACATGAGTGAAGTGGATCTACAGGAGAGGATCAGAACAGTCAACATCTTCGCCAGAGTTGTACCGGAACAGAAGCTCCGTCTGGTGAAAGCATTGAAGAGCAATGGCGAGGTTGTTGCCATGACTGGAGACGGGGTGAACGATGCGCCGGCTCTTAAGTCAGCTCATATCGGTATCGCTATGGGTGGCAGAGGGACAGACGTAGCACGCGAGGCGTCCGATCTCGTGCTCTTGGACGATGACTTTGCCTCCATCGTCCGGGCCGTAAAAATGGGGCGGCGTATCTTTGACAACCTGAAGAAGGCTATGGCCTATCTTCTGGCCATACATATTCCGATTGCCGGGATGTCCCTCATTCCGGTGCTTTTCAAGTGGCCGCTGTTGTTCATGCCGATCCATATCGCTTTCCTCCATCTGATCATAGATCCTGCCTGTTCTATAGTGTACGAGGTCGAACCGGCGGAGATGGATGCGATGAACAGGCCACCCCGCGATCCAAAGGAACCGTTGTTCAGTAAGCGCGTCTTGTTGTTAAGCACACTTCAAGGTGTGAGTGTCCTGGTTGTACTTCTAATTGTGTTTGGCGTCAGTCTTGTTCGTGGGCATGGAGAACTTGAGGCCCGTACCCTGGCATTCACTACCCTGATAATCGCCAACCTTGGCCTGATGATGACCAACCGTTCCTGGAGCAACACAATTGGCAGGATATTAGGGGCTCCGAATTCCGCTCTCTGGTGGGTAACAGGCGGTGCAGTAATCTTCCTCGGTATGGCGCTTAATATTCCTATTTTTCGAGAAGTATTCAGGTTCTCAGTGATCCATCCGCTCGATGTTGTCATATGTGTGTCTGCCGGCATATCGAGCATTGTCTGGTTCGAGTTGTTTAAGATGTTCAGTAGGAAGAAAGAGAAAAATTCCCCTTGAGACGAACTATTACTGGAGGATACATTTTGAAAAATATCGTATTGGTTGCTCTCGTAATTGGAGTTATGGCACTATGTGGCTGCTCAACCGAAAAAGCGCCAGCGCCGCAGCAACAGATCCCCGCTATCACGCTATCTGCTGCCGACAAAGAAAAGCTGATGGCATTTCAGAAAGAGGTCTTGAGCATTGAAAACCTCACGGACAAGGCTATTCAACTGGCGCTAGATGAACTGAAAAGTGTCCTCAAGGGGGGCGAGATATCCATCAACCTCCCCTCCATCATCGACAAAGCAAAGTCTGAGTGTCTACGTGCCGGAGAATCTCTGGCAAAGAAGGCTATTCCGGAAGCCCTGCCGCCCGAAGCCAGGAAGATCCTGGATGATGCGAAAACGGGCTTGATCGCTGCTTACAAAACATACGCTGCATCGTTCGATGCCATCAGAAGCTTTGTCACGGACAAAAATCCGATGACGCTTCTGGAGTACCGGAAGAAGAATGCCGAGGCTCAGGAACTGCTCAAGGGAGCCACGGAAAAACTGAAACAAATTATGACCGCTGCCGGAGTATAGCAATGATCCAATCACCTGAAGTACAACGAGCAAAAAGCAAGGCCGCCGTATTCTCCATTACCTCGAATTCCATACTGATCATCCTCAAACTGATTGTCGGCATCATGATGCAGTCGGTCAGCGTTATCTCCGAAGCAGTTCATTCCGGAATTGACCTCGTAGCGGCAATTATCGCCTGGTTTTCTGTCCGGGAATCAGGAAAGCCTGCTGATGACGAGCACCGCTTTGGACATGGGAAAATTGAGAACGTAGCAGGAACGATCGAGGCGGTGCTTATCTTCGGTGCAGCTTTTTATATCATCTGGGAGGCGATACACAAACTACGCTCTGGAACAATTGCGGTCGAAAGCCTTGGACTGGGCGCATTGGTCATGCTTGTTTCAGCAGTAGCCAACTACTTTGTCTCACGCTATCTGCTCAATGTAGCGATAAAGACTGATTCCGTTGCGCTGGAAGCTGACGCCATGCATCTCAGGACCGATGTTTATACGTCGGTTGGCGTGCTTGGCGGTTTAGTTGCCATCAAAGTTACCGGCATCGCCATGCTCGACCCGATTATTGCCATTGTTGTGGCACTCATGATTATCAAGGCAGCCTGGGATTTAACCAAGGCAGCCTTCTTCCATATCCTTGACGTAAAACTGCCTGACGATGAAGAGTCCCTGATTCATGAAGTGATGGAGAAATACTCCAACAGGATTATCGAATACCACAAGCTTCGCACCCGCAAGTCAGGCCATATCAGGCATATCGACATGCACCTGGTAGTTCCGAAACAGATGACCGTGGAGGCGGGGCACGCTCTTACCCATCAGATTACAGCTGATATCGAGAGTTGCCTCGCTCACAGCCATATCCTTGTTCATATCGAACCCTGTCCGGGAGAGTGTGAAACATGTGCTGTGGAGTGTCCAAAGGTTGGGGAGGTCTACTCTGAATCATGCCAGGAACTGGGTTAATAGTCAGCGTACTTATTGCCTGTTACCATTCCCGCGATTTCTGATCCGTACGAACAACTGATAGAGAACAACGTCCAGATTAATCACGAATACCTTGCAGATGGAAAGTTTTCTGAGATTTCATGAGTCCATAATATGATTGAATTGAAAAATGTTACCAAACGATACGAATCGCTTACGGCTGTTGATGATGTCTCCTTCACGGTAAAGCCAGGTGAGTGCTTTGCTCTGCTTGGACCCAATGGTGCCGGAAAAACGACCATCGTTAAGATGCTGCTCGATTTTACACGGCCGACATCGGGCAGCTTATCTTTAAGCGGTATTCCAAGTACTCTGGCAGAATGCCGACAATCGGTCGGTTATCTTGCTGAAAACCACCATGTTCCACCATTTCTTTCAGGGTGGCACTACCTTCTACGCTGTGCTGAGCTATTGGATATGAACCGGTCCGAGGCTGCAGATCACTGTAGGCGTATTGTTGAGCTGATTGGAATGCAAGGCAGGGAGAATACAAAGGTTAGCACATATTCCAAGGGCATGGTCCAACGGTTCGGATTAGGCGCCGCACTCATGGGAAATCCCAAACTGTTAATTCTTGATGAGCCCACCTCTGGTTTAGATCCCATTGGTATCAGGGAAATACGCCAACTCCTGGAGTCGCTTAAAGATCAAGGCATGACTATTTTCTTAAATTCACACCTGTTGTCGGAAGTTGAAAAAATCTGTGATACCGCAGCTATCATCAACCGAGGCAAGCTCTTGGTAAAAGACACAATTTCCTCCATTGTAAAAGACGGGGAGACGTTGGAAGATGTGTTTGTTCGATTGGTGAAAGGTTGACATGGAAACTTCAAAATCACTACCCCCCATTACAAGGATTACAAAATATACGCTTATCGACGAAGTGCAGCAGAGAAGTTTCGTCGTCATGTTCGTATTCTGCGCACTCTGTGTATTTCTTGTTCGTGGCTGTTATCAAGGTAATTACATGGTGAACGGACAGATTCTTGATGCCGGAACCATAGTCAGGACATTATCGAAAGCGACCTTCCACGTAATTGGTGCTGGTGTGATGGTCATAGCAGCCTTACTTTCGATGCGAATCTTCAGGCGTGACCGAAATGAGGGGATGCAAGCGTGCATTTTGTCAAAACCGATAGCGCGGTGGCAGTATGTAATGGGAAAAATCCTCGGATTATGGGTCTTATCGACACTTTTTATGCTCATCTTGCATAGTATTGTCTTCCTGATCACCTCCATCAATTTGCAGGTTTTCATGCCGGAATACCTCGTTGCCTCACTGCTATGCTCGATCAACCTGCTCTTTGTGGTTATTGCTGTGCTTCTTTTGTCGCTTATGATGTCCGACATTGTCGCTTTTCTTTGTGTTCTTGGCGTTGGTGCCGTCGGCTTTGTAGCTGATGGCATAGCTGCTGCCAGCCAGAGTCAGATAGGGCAGGCGATAGTGCAGCAATCGGTCGGCCAGCCACAGTCAGACCTGACCTGGTGGAAAGTAGTTTATTTTTTCTGGCCGAAGCTCTTAGGAGTTCAGCAGCTGGCCTCTTCGTTGATCGAGAGCGAATCAAGCCATGGATTCGGACCTATCTATCCACTCATCAATGTCCTTGTTTACTGTCTTATTCTTGGAGCATTGCTTTTCAAGCGATTCAGGAATGAAGATATCGTCTAGATTTATGGGGTGATTGATGAGGATGTATCAGCAGTCTGTAGTGACCGTCCAGTAGTAAGTTGGATCTCAAGGAGATTCTGTTAATGCTACAATTTCACAGCGAATCTCACAGGTCAGAAAGAATAGGTTGGCTTCGAGCAGCAGTGCTTGGCGCTAACGACGGAACAATTTCGGTATCAAGTCTTGTCGTTGGAGTTGCAGCTTCCGGAGCATCACAAAATAGCATTCTGCTTGCTGGTATAGCCGGTCTTGTCGCTGGAGCAATGTCAATGGCTGCAGGCGAGTATGTCTCGGTTCAATCGCAGGCAGATACTGAACATGCTGACATTGCCAGAGAAAAGCGTGAACTTGAACTTCAGCCGGAACACGAACTACTTGAACTCACTTCAATTTACGTGAGCCGAGGTCTCGACCAACCTTTGGCACGCCAAGTGGCAGAAAAACTGATGTCCGGAGATGCTCTTGGAGCTCACGCCAGAGACGAACTTGGCATTACAGAAACTTTACGGGCTCGACCGCTTCAAGCAGCACTTGCGTCTGCAATTGCATTTGTTGTAGGTGCAGTTGTTCCAATCCTGGCCGTAATACTCGCTCCTAAAGCCTTGGTTACCGAGGTTTCATTTGCAACCGCGCTGATTACTCTAGCCATTTTGGGGGCTACCGCAGCATACGCCGGTGGTGCTCCCATTGCTAAGGGTGCTATTCGTGTTGCATTTTGGGGTGTGCTTGCAATGGGACTAACCGCCGGAGTTGGCAAGTTCTTTGGCGCAGTTATTTGAGTAGCCGAAACAATCACCTAATGGATTGCTGGAAATGGTAAACTAACTCTATATGTCAAGCCAAGAAAAGTATATTTCCCAAGGCGTCGATCAACAGTCAATCTTACTTTAGAGATCTGACGTGATCGTGCCCCTAGAATCTTGAAAAGAGGAGCTTTATTATGAATGACTTTAGTACCATGCAACCACGTACTGCAACGCAGGTAGTTGTAAGGCAAAACTCTCTTATCCGACAGGTATACGCCTGGATGGGAGCAGGATTGGCTATTACAGCTTTTGTTTCGCTCATCACACTCTCCTCACCGGCAATACTCAATGCCGTATTGGGAAACAGGCTTGTCTTTTACGGAATAATGATCGGAGAACTGGCTCTGGTATTCACTCTTGTAGGTGCAATAAACAAGATGAGTGCATCAACAGCGACTTTAGTATTCATTGTCTACTCCGCACTAAACGGAATCACTCTTTCTAGCGTGGCTCTGGCTTATACTGCCAGCTCAATTACATCCACCTTTGTTACCACTGCCGGGATGTTTGGCGCAATGAGCCTCTTTGGATTTATGACCAAACGTGACCTCACGTCGTGGGGAAGTTTTCTGTTCATGGGGTTGATAGGTGTGGTAATCGCCTCGGTCGTCAACATCTTCGTTGGCAGCAGTGCGGTCTCGTGGGTCATATCAGGTATCGGCGTGATTGTTTTCACAGGTCTTACTGCATATGACACCTGGAAAATCAAAGCAATGGCAGCTCAGGGAACTGAAGGAAGAAAACCTGCTATTCTCGGGGCATTGACACTGTATCTTGATTTTATAAACCTTTTTCTCATGTTGCTACGGTTTACCGGTGACCGGCGATAACGCGATCATAATCCAGACATCTAAACGGGTATGGATTGGGTAAGGTATGGGGTATCAGTATGGTCAAACAAATCAAGATCAAATGGTTGCAAGAGCCTGAGGACAAGAATTATCCGGCAGCAGAATCTTACCTTGGGCTGCTCTACAATGGCACAACAGTTAAGATGATCGTAAATAACCTGAAGAGTGCCCAGCTAGCTCAGTTCAAAGCAAAAGACATCTTTCGAGCATCGGGACTGTCTTTGCTTGGAGTCAGTAATTCCCATGTGGAGAAAGACCGAAACAAGATCGAGAACGGAAAATCAATCTCACCAATACTTCTGGTGAGAGACGAGCGCATTGGCAAAGTCGTTATTGCTGATGGTTATCACCGGATGTGTGCTGTTTACTCGTTCAATGAGGATGAACTTATACCCTGTAAAATAGTTGGGTCTGCGGAGTGATTTTATGCAGACATACGAATGAAAAAGAGCCACTCCAAAGTCCCAAAACAGCTTAGCAAACAGTCACACGCACGCGGGCTGCACGTTGTTGCGCTCTTTGAAGGAGCAAAGGGGCTACTGGTTCTCCTTGTGGGTTTCGAGTTATTGACCTACATCCACAAGGACATCAATGAAGCCGCCATGCATCTGGTAAAACACTTTCACCTTAATCCTGCCAGCCATTATCCGCGAATCTTTCTCGACCTGATGGAACATATAGACGATACCAAACTCTGGAGCATGGCTCTTGCTGCTGCAATGTACTTTATTGTGCGCATGATTGAAGCGGCTGGACTTTGGCTGAGAAAGACCTGGGCCGAGTGGTTTGCCGTCCTCACCGGAGGTATGTACATTCCAGTCGAGATCTATGAGGTGGCTATTAAAGTTACATGGCCGAGAATCACTGTTCTTGTTATAAATCTTGGTGTTGTATCCTACCTGCTGTTTGTACTTATCAAGGACCGCGAGAAGAAAACATCATGAAACATTGTAGTTTTTGCAAAAGAATCTGAACCATTGAGGAGATGATATGATAGCAGAATCAAAAATACCGGCTCCCGTCCCGGTCTCAAATGTACCTAATGATTACTTCCGCTTCCATCTCCCTCATGTTCATCTTGGTACTGTCTTCGGGAATGACTGGTTTGCCCTTAAGGCGGAAGGATTTGCGCGTTTTTTTGGAACACCGGTTTTCCTTGTTGCGCAGACGGTTATTGTAGCCATCTGGATCGGGTTAAACGTTGCCGGATATACCAAATTCGATGTTTACCCGTTTATCTTGCTCAACCTTGCCTTCAGTCTCCAAGCAGCTTATGCTGCACCTCTCATCCTGCTTGCTCAGACACGGCAGGCTGATCGAGATAAGGCACATGCAGATGCCGACGCACAACATCGGGAGGCCCTTGCATTGGCTGCTGAGCAGCGACAAGCATTGGCTGCACAGCAATCCGAGCAGATAATGGAACTGCTCCAGCAAAATACGCAATTGACCGAAATCGTGAAAGAGTTGAGTCAGCGGATAGAAACACTGACTACGGAAATGCATGATGTAGTTCTTCAACATAAAGGCGCATAGACGATTCCAAGAGCTTCAACATATCAAACCCACAATTTAAAGGAGAATAACCATGAATGTATCAACAGCAATACAGGAAAGACGCGCGGAGAAAATGTTTGACCCGGCATTTACAATCAGCGAACAGCAGGTAACTGAGCTGCTGGAAAAGGCCATGCTGTCGCCAACGGCTTTCAATATCCAGAACTGGCGTATTGTTAATGTCAAAGACCCTGCTTTGCGTCAGAAGATTCGTGAAGTTGCCTGGAACCAGGACAAGGTCACTGATGCATCCCTCCTGTTTGTCCTTTGTGCTGATCTTAATGCCTGGGCAAAAGAACCAGCACGTTACTGGGCGGGAGCGCCGCAGATGTACCAAGACATGCTCATACCTGCAATTGATGTATATTATCGAGAAAAACCGCTGGTACAACGGGACGAAGCGATGCGTTCATGTGGACTGCTCGCCATGAGCATCATGCTGTTGGCGCAGGAACAGGGGTGGCACTCCTGTCCAATGGACGGATTTGATTTCGATGCCGTGGGGAAACTGATCAATCTTCCAGACGACCATGTCGTCAGCATGATGATTGCGGTGGGCAGTCGCTCGCAGGAATCGTTCCCCCGGACGGGCAAGCTGCCGCTGGCAGAAGTATTTATTGAAAATTCATTCTGAACCAGCAGCAAATATAGACCGCCTGCACTTATTTACACTGCCGCGCAAGGAGCAGTAAATGAGACTTTTCGGACTGATCACTGCAATATTATTGCTGCTGCTCACAGGAGCGACTACTGCTATGGCAACCGAAGAAGCACCCTACACGGTTATTAAAACCGACGATATTTTCGAACTGCGCGAGTACGCGCCTCAGGTACTCGCCGAAATCATTGTTGACGGAAACCTGGAAAGTGCCGGTAGCAAGGCTTTCAGACCGCTTTTTCGATACATCTCCGGTGATAACAAATCACGCGGCAAGATTGCTATGACAGCTCCTGTTTCGCAGGAACAGAGGGGGGAGAAAATATCCATGACCGCTCCTGTCAGTCAGCAGAGTGTACAGGGAAAGTGGGCTGTGAGCTTTATGATGCCGGCTACATATACTATGGAAAACCTGCCGACTCCCGATGATCCAAATATTAAGCTGCGGCAGGTTCCTGCCCGCCGGGTGGCTGCTGTTCGATATTCCGGATTCTGGAGTGAGAAGAAATTTCTGCAATATAAGCAGGAACTGGATAACTGGATAACAGCCAACAACCTGAAAGTCATTGGCGAGCCGGTCTGGGCACGCTACAACCCACCGTTCACACTCTGGTTCCTGCGTCGGAACGAGATATTGATTCCAATAGCTTCGGAATGACACACCCAGATTGTCTTCAAGGAGATGATATGAACTTGAACGAACTGTTCCAACAGCAAGGCATGGGGATTATGGCCACAGCATCAAAGAATGGCGGTGTCAACACGGCCATCTATGCCCGACCGCATGTCATAGATGAACAAACCATGGTATGGGGAATGACCGAGGGGCGGACCTATCGGAATATTACCGAGAATCCGCAGGCCTCATTCCTGTTCAAGGCTTCAGGTCCCGGTTTCAGTGGCGTCCGTCTGGCTTTGGAACTGGTAAAGACAGAAGAGTCCGGGCCCATGCTGGCAAAAATCAAGGAAAACGCAGACTCCACCGTCGGCCCCGGCACCGGTGCCGCTGTCACCCACGCGGCCTGGTTCACGGTTACCGAAGTGCGCCCCCTTATTTGATGAGACCACCACGGTTTCCTCTTAAAGTATTCTACGATGGGGCATGCATTGTCTGTGCTACCGAGATTGAGCACTACCTGCGGAAAGATCATGGTGAAAAGCTGGTGGCAGTAGACATCAGCAGCCCTGATTTCGATGCGGTTCCGTACCAAATCTCGATTGCCGATTTCATACATCAACTGCATGCGATTGATCAGGACGGACAGATTTTCAAAGGGGTTGACTCATTCTGGGCAATCTGGCAGGCGTTCCCGGCCTCGACAGTCTATGGCATCATGGGGCGCATCATCCAGTTACCGGTGGTAAATCGATTAGCTCGCATTGGCTACTGGCTGTTTGCCCGCGTTCGCCTTTATCTGCCGAAACGGCATGAATGCGAGAGTGGGACGTGTAGTATCCATCAAAAGAACTGAATTTCGTAATGTTTTCTCAAGAGGAGAACATTTTATGACTTGCCAAAAGCAGCTCGATCTTTTCCAGGTTCTTTCTGAACGCGTAGTGGCGGCCACTCAACCAATCTGAAAGTTGTCCCGGGTCAAGGACCATATCAAGTGTCTTGATCTAATTCATTATGTCTTTCGTCGGAACCACGCCAGAACGGTATCGAGCGTTTGCGCTCCAGGCAGTTGATCGATAACGCGGGCATGTTTCAACAGTACTATAGCCGGTATGCCGCGGATACCGAAGCGAGCTGCTAACGCCGGGCTGTCCTGGGTATTGATCTGCAATACAGCCGCCTGACCAGCCAGCTTTTCAGCAACGGTTCGCACCACCGGTGCGAAGGTATGGCAATGCGGTCAAGTAGGTGCCCAGAACTCTGCCAGTACCGCACCGGGATAAGTACTGACGAATGAGTCAAACGTCCGGTCGGTCAATTGCTGGGGATGACAGTACATTGGTGGCAGGGTTGTCTTGCAACTGCCGCAATGTCCCCTGAGCCCCTCTTTATCTGCCGGGATGCGGTTGCCGGTGCCGCACGATGGACATTTCACGATGTAGCTTGCAGTATTCATGTCAGCGTACCTCTTTTTTCACGCCAGGATCTTCTTTCGGATATTGCCGACGCAGCCGTTCCAGCCCTTTCTGCCAACTCTCCGCATCGCCATATTCAAAGAACCGGGGATAGTGCTCATGGGAAGCCTTGATTCGGCGGGCATGCTTGATCGGGCACCAGTACTGCTCGGTTCGGGCGGCGATTTCCCGTCCGTATGCCATCAGACCGTTACCGTAAGAACAGTAAAAACAGTTGAACTTCTCAATAATATTCAGGTAGGGAAGATCCTCACGGTCAAAGACCAAATACTCGGATCGCTTTACCTTGGGGATTCGGTACACCGGAAAGCAGATCGACTGATACAACCAGAGAAACAGATCCAGCAGGATGAACGGTACGAAGCCGGCATAAATGACCGGTGCAGTCAGTATGTTGAGCGGTCTGGCCTTGACCAGATAGCGGAACCAGCCGATTTTCAGGCGTCGCTGCTGTCTCGCCACCTCCTCGGCAAAACGGACCCGCTTCTTTTCGATGATGAACTCAAACTCGTCCCGTTTCTTCTTAAACTCAACTTCGAGTTCTTCCTGTAGTTCTTTAATCCGCAGTATGAGATCGTCAATTGATTGGGGCATGGTTGCCTTTCTTGTGTTCCGTTATTCGGTCTGTAATTGTATGCTTAGCTGCTGTTTTTTACCATCCCTGAGAATAGTGATGGTCACGGTTTCCCCTACCTTGAAGTCATCAAGCCGGGCCAGCAGTTTGGGGATCGTCTCTACCTGTTTGCCCTGCACGGCGGATATAATGTCTCCGGGTGTCAGTGAACCATCTCGGCCAACCCTGCTCCCCTTGAGCCCGGCCCGTGCAGCCGGTGAACCGGGGGTAACTCTGAGTACGACCACTCCTTTTACACCCAGCTGTGACGTAATGACCTCGTTCAGGTCCTGGTCTATTTCGATGCCAAGGGAAGGACGCAGGTACTTGCCGCGACCGATCAATTGCGGCACAACCCGGTTGACCGTATCCACCGGCACGGCAAAGCCAACCCCTGCTGACGCCCCTGAAGGGCTGTAAATAGCGGTATTAATGCCGATCAACCGCCCGGCGGAATCAAGCAACGGCCCTCCGGAGTTGCCCGGATTGATGGCAGCATCAGTTTGAATAAGATGCTCAATGACGCTTCCCGTTTCTCCCTTCAACGAGCGGTCCAGGGCCGAGACAACACCGGTTGTCAGGGTCCAGTCTAGGCCGAAGGGGTTGCCAATGGCGAAAACCTTCTGGCCGACTTTCAAATTGTGCGAGGTCCCTACAGGCAGCGAATGTCCTTTGAAGCTGCTGCCGATCTTCAGCACAGCCAGATCGTGCATGGGGCTTGCGCCCACCAGGCTTGCTCTGTACTCTTTGCCGTCCGACAATCTGACCCGTGCTTCCGAGGCACCTTCGATCACGTGGTAGTTGGTGACCACATGCCCCTTGTCGTCCCAGATGAACCCGGATCCGGTCCCGCGGGGGATGGTGAAGATGTTGCGGCTCCAGAAGTCCATGACCCGTTCCGAAGTCGATATATACACGACCGAATCTCGTGAACGCTCGAACAGTTCAATGGTCGATTTCTCATCGGCAGCCAGATCGCCGCGGGCGGTAACCGCACGTGGGGTTGCCGATTCTTTCTGGAAAGCCCGGTCTGCCCATGACAGGGCATGCCAGGCAAACAGTACGGTGATAACGGCGATGGTCAACCAACGCAGGCGGCGCAGGAACGGATCGGCAGTTTTCTGTATCATGGTTGAGCTCCTGTCAGGGTATTGCTTATATTCGTCGTTCCAGTTCGTCGATGCGGTCAAGTAAATCCATTACCAGGGCAATGGCATCGAAATTGAGCCGCAGGTCCCGTTTCAGTCGCAGTGCTTTGCGTGCCCGAACCACGGCGCTTTGATCAAACAGCGGAGTATCTCCGGCAGTCAACGGTTCAATGAGGCCGATTGAGAAGAGCCGTCTCGCCACCGTCAGGTGACAATCGCACAGCCTGCTCAACTCATGGATGGTTATCCCCGGCACGGAGACCAGTTCATGCTTTCTGCTGATAATAATTTCATAGTGTTGGACTGTCATGGCTGTACCTCAGTTACTTTCGCGGCTCAAATCGTGATTCTTTTGCCAGTTCTTCAAAGAGGTGCCGCTCCCTGGCTGTGAGATGCTGTGGCACAACAATGCGGACATTTACCAGCAGGTCGCCGAACCTGCCCGGGGCGACCGGCATTCCCTTTCCACGCACCCGCAGGCTCTGACCGCTTTGGGTGCCGGCGGGCACGGAAAGGTTAATGCGCCCATCGACAGTAGGCACCAAGACTTTCCCTCCCAGGGCAGCCTCCCAGGGAGCTATATCAACGGTAGTGGCAAGGTCGTGTCCGTTGAGCGTGAAGCGACTATCGGGAAGTATGTTCACCCGCAGAAACAGGTCTCCTGCATCTCCACCACCGCTCCCGCTCCCGCCTTGGTTAGCCAGGCGGATCAAGGAGCCATCAGTCACTCCTTGGGGGATGGTGATATCATAGCTGCGCCTGGTTCTGGTCGGCCTGCCGTCACCGCCCGGTTCAGCCCGCTCCAGTTCGATGCTCTTCTTTGCGCCATGATAGGCATCAGCCAATGATATGTTGATGGCGGTTTCATGGTCGCGCCCTCGACGTCGCCTGACTCCGCCACCCGGAAAAGTGCTCTCCTCCGTGAAGTTCCATCCGCCACCACCGAACAGGTTCTGGAAGAAGTCACTGAACTGACCCGGGTCGGCATTGGAAAAATGGTATCGGACATTTTCGCCATCCTGATAGCTCTGATTGGAAAATTGCCCATTCCAACCGCTGCCAAGTTGATCATACTTGGCTCTTTTGTCCGGGTCACCCAGGACCTCGTAGGCTTCATTGAGCTGTTTGAACTTTTCCTCGGCAGTGCTTTCCTTATTTATGTCAGGATGGTATTTACGAGCCAGCTTGCGATACGCCCGCTGGATTTCATCCTGAGTTGCTTTTTTCTCGACGCCGAGTGTCTTGTAGTAGTCCTGGTAGTTGTTCATAACGTTCACCTGCCATTATTACCCTGCTGAAATAGTGAGGGCCGCTGAAGCGGCCCTCGGTACAATCTGCTGGTTCAGGAGACAGGCACCCGATAGCGGGTATGCTGTGCCTTTTCCGGCTTTGGGAGCCGGATCGTGAGAACCCCGTGTTTGAGGTCCGCCGAAATAAACTTCTCATCTATCTCGTACGGCAACTGGATACTACGCGAAAAACTGCCGTACCTGCATTCTGAAATAAGGCACCCATCACCTCCTTTCTTTTCACGTACGATTTTTTTATCACCATGTATTGTTAACCGCCTGCCGACAAGCTCAACTGAAAAGTCATCTTTATTCAGTCCCGGTACTTCTGCCCTGATAATCAGTTCTTCAGGGGTCTCATGCATGTCCAACAGCGGACCACCAAGTTTCAGGAATGCTGGAAGGGTATCGGTTGTTATCCTTTCAGGTGACTGTTCCTGTTTCTTCCATGGCGCCACCTTGGTCAGGAAATGGCCGATCTTGTCGTTAACCCGCTCCAGCGCCTCACTCCATCTTTCAGGCAACAGGTTAGACATTGTGATCACCTCCCGTTAATGCTCCTTCCTTACCCGACCTGTACGGAAATCCGTTTTGGTTTGGCGACCTCCGCCTTAGGCACCTTCAGGGTCAGAATACCGTTGACATACTCTGCCTTTGCTTTTTCATGGTCGAGGCTTTCAGGAATCGTGAACTGCCGGTAGTAACTGGCCAGTTCGAATTCACGATATGCAGAGGTTCCCTGCGTGGTATGCTGGGCCGGCGCAGTGATGGTCAGGATGCCTTTTTCGACGTTGACATCGAGAGCTTCCTTGGATGCACCGGGAATATCTGCGGTAAGGACAAGTCCTTCTTCGGTCTCGATGATATTCACCGCCGGGCGGATATATTTCTCATTCGACCGTGTTTCTTCACGAGCCTGAACATTCCGTTCATCATTTCTTTCGGTCAAGCTGTTTGCTGCCATGATAATTACCTCCTTTCCAAGTGGTCTGTGTGATTACGAAAGTCTGATTTCGATTTTTTTCGGCTTGGCATGTTCTGCCTTGGCCAGTGTTATCTGCATGATACCGTCTTTGCACTGGGCCGAAATCTTCTCAGGGTCGATGTCGACCGGCAGTTCCAACGTGCGGGAGAACTTGCCGGAGCCGAGTTCCGAGCGATGCACGATCTGGCCTTCCGTTTCGACAAACGGTTTGCGCTCGCCACTAATGGTGACAGTGTTCCGTAGTACGGACAGATCGACATCCTTTGGATCTACGCCGGGAACCAGTGCCTCAATATAGACATGCCCTTCGTCCTCGCTGAAGTTAACCAGCGGGAAGCGGCGGGTTGTTACCGGCGAAAGGAATGTCGGGCCAAATGGACGGCTGTAACCAGCGCCACGAAAAGCTTCATCGATCTCCCTTCTCAGTGTGTCCAGTTCTTTGAATACATCCCAGGTTGCCATGTGGATTACCTCCTTTCGATGTGTGACTTTCTGATCAATAAATAATTCCTGTTTTCAAAAAATCAAGGGGGGAAGAGATGTTTTTTTAGTAAGGTTAACACGCTGATATTATGTAGCTTATATTGATTTTCTACTTGAAACTGCTAAAAATATTTGCTACATTTTTAGCAGTCAGCACCATAGAGTGCTAATCATGATACAAGTTTTCAGGAGGTGCGTCATGGTTACCAATCTGCCAATCATTTCCGACAGTCTTACCCTCTATCTTTCCGAAATCCGCAAATTCAATTTACTTACAGAAGATGAAGAGAGGGACTACGCCGTCAAGTTCTTTGAGGAAAAGGATCTGGAGGCTGCTCATACCCTCATTACTTCCAATCTTCGCTATGTGGTTAAAGTCGCTTCCGAATACCGTCATTACGGCCTGAAAATGCTCGATCTGATTCAGGAGGGCAATATTGGGCTCATGATGGCGGTTCGTAAATTCAATCCATATAGAGGGGTTCGATTGATTTCTTATGCCGTATGGTGGATTCGTGCTTACATTCAAAACTACATTGTTTCCGCTTGGAGCCTGGTAAAAATTGGTACTACGCAAGCACAAAGAAAATTGTTTTATGGGTTGCGCAAAACCAAGGAAGCACTACTTAAGTTAACCGGCAGGGATAGCGACGCATTTGAAGTTTCCAGTATGCTCCACGTACCAGATCATGAAGTCGTAGAAATGGAGCAGCGGCTTAAAGGAGAAGTTTCTCTCAATGAGGAAATCATTGAGGGCGATGGCCTGACGATACTTGAGACTATTGCTGACGACCGGATGAATCAGGAAGAAATGCTCGGTGAGTATCAGCAGGAGCATTCACTGAAGAAAGCAATTGCCCATGCCCTGCAGGGGTTGAACGAAAAAGAGAAATATATTGTTGAACACAGGATCACCAATGATGATCCTCTAACACTTCAAGATATTGCGGACCACTTTTCCATTTCACGTGAGCGGGTACGTCAGATTGAAGAGCGAGCGTTAGTAAAACTGAAAAATGTCCTGCAACCTCAATTGTGTTGATAGAGCGAAAGCGAACTGTGGAATGTATAGCATTTGACTTAATTACCACCATTTGGTTACTATCGTACTCAATAAGTATTATTATGAGTAAGATAATAGCCTAACGGTGGTTTATGGCCTCTCCTGTGAACCGTACATATCTCCGTCAGACCCGAGATGCAGCAGAACTGCTGGGCAAGCTCATCCGGCTTGGAAGGAAAGAGCGCAAGATGACCGAGGAAGAGCTGTCCGGACGGGCGGGGATTTCCAGAAGAACCTTGCAGAAGATCGAGCGCGGCGATCCGAAATGTGAAATCGGCCTGGTGTTTGAGGTTGCCAACATAGTCGGAGTGAAACTTTTCAACGACGAGGAGAATTCAGTTCGTTACACCTTCGGCAGGCACATCGATGATAAGCTGGCCCTGCTACCCAAACGGATTCGTGGACTGGTAAAGGTCAATGATGATTTTTGATGAAGGGTTGTACCGGAAGTTCCAATTATGAAAAGCTTCCCTTTGCGGAAGAAACAATCAACTATTTCTTCTCTGGCAGAAGGAAGGTTTCTTGATTTTTCAGATACTGCTCTATCTTCTCCCGGTTCTTCAGAAATGGATTATGTCTTCCACTCAGCCAGTCAGATAATTGTTCAGGATCACGGCCCATAGCTTCACCCAGATGATCCAGGTTCATTCCCATAGCTCTCTTATACCACGCAAGCCGCCCCACAGTGTCATCCGGGCAGTCGAACGGAATATAACCTAGAAATTTGATAATTCTTGGATTATATTGCAGTTCTGGTTCGGTGCCATGCTCCCAGTTCCAGATAGAGGATTCGGTGACGCCGATGATCTCTGCTACTTCTCTCTGGAGGAGACCGAGATCCATCCGTTTCTTGCGGATGTGTTCACCAACTGTGATTGGGAATTCGGGATAACCGGGAACAGGTTGTTTTTCGAGGGGAATTTGAATTGAGAACAAGTGCCGTCTTGAGTCAGAATAGTAGAGAAAGGTGCACACACCCCTGCCCCTGCGGCTATCTTTCCGACCCGACCCACCCCTGCACCTGCACGCCAATTTCGATCCATCGCTACCGTTCGCGCATCTCCGGGCCGCTGCTGGACAGGATCGACATCCACATCGAAGTGCCGGCGGTCAAATACCGCGATCTTGCCGACCGTAGCGAGGCCGAGAGTTCGGCAGTAATTGCCGGGAGGGTCGAGCGTTCGCGCGAACTTCAGCTGGAGCGGTACAAAGGGACCAAAATCCACTGCAACGCCCAGATGACGCCGCGCTTCATAAAAAAACATTGCGAGCTGGACACGAGCGGCAACCGGATGCTGGAGCTGGTCACCGACCGGCTCGGTTTCTCCGCCCGCACCTATACCCGCATCCTGAAGGTGGCCCGCACCATTGCCGATCTTGGCGGGTGCGATACAATACACGAACAGCACATCGCCGAGGCGATCCAGTACCGGAGTCTGGACCGGAAAACGCAGTGACAAGTAAGAAGAACTCACTAGTCAGCCGACGACCCATTATGTCTCGTACCGGGATTCAGCTCATCGCAGCGATTGTGTAACTGAACCCCGATATACCGCCTGCCACTACTTTTCATAGAGGACGCATATGATTGCCTTGATAAGGTCAGGATTTTTACTGTTGCTGCTGTTGTCAGGCTGTGGTTGGGATGGGACTCCGACCCGGAAAAATGATTTCGTCCCGCTGACTTCGATCGAGATCAGTGCGGTCTCCTCGACCATTGCTGCGCAAACCTCCATGAGATTTACGGCGACAGGCAACCGTTCGGGTCTCTTTACTGAAAATGTTACCGATCAGGCGGTCTGGTCGAGCGATACTCCGACCGTTGCCGCTTTTGCGACAGCTACTGGCCGTTCCAGGGTGACCGGTCTCATTCCGGGAACCGCTATCGTAACGGCAACCGTGGGGGGGGTGTCTTCTACCTTCGTATTGACGGTAAGCTCGTCTACTGTGACAGCCCTGACGATTACCCCGGACAATCCAAACATCGCCAAAGGGCGAAGTACCCAATTTATAGCAACAGGCACTTTTTCGGATCTGCCTCCTCGAGACATTACCTTTGATGTTTCTTGGACTTCAAGTGCTCCCGCCGTGGCGAGCGTCAGCGACGCTGTCGGCAGTAAAGGCCTCTCCCAAGCCATAGCAGTCGGCACATCGACGATTACGGCGACTTTCGCCGGCGTCAGCGACAGTACGCAGCTGACCGTCATAGAACCGGTGCTGCAATCGATTACGGTTTCACCGCCCAACCCCTCGGTCCTGAGTGTCTCCACCGGAAGTTTCAAGGCGATCGGCCATTACTCAGACGGAACAACTCCCGACATCACCGGTCTGGTTACCTGGAACTCGTCCCAGTCTCGTATAGCCACGATCACCGCCGGCGGGGCATTAACAACCCTCGCACAGGGAACGTCCTCGATCAATGCCACCCTGGACGGCGTCAGTGGGACGACCGACCTTAAGGTAACAGGAGGCAATCTGACCGGGATTACCCTGTCCACGCCCACCATAACCCCGGTTAACGGGACAATAACTCTGGTAAAGGATACCGTCGGCCGCCTGATTGCCACAGGAACCTTCAGCAATGGTGCTGTACGGGACATAACCGGGGTGGTTTCCTGGTCGGTGGAAAACCCGGCACTCGCAACGGTATCCACTCCGGGCGGCAACCTGGCCTTGCTTACCGCCACTGCTGCGACATCGGCAACCGCTGTCAAGTCCACATTCGGCGCGCAAACGGCCACAACCATTCTGGCTGTCACCATTCCGACCCTGAACGCCAACGGTCTGTTGATCACTCCCGCCAATCGGGCTCTGACGGTCAAAACCAGCGGCCGGTTCGCTGTGACAGCAACCTTTAGCGACGGCACAACCCAGAATGTGACCGAAAGTGCGGTCTGGACGTCCTCCAACCCGTCAGTAGCTGAGGTCGGTGACAGCGGGAGCAACAAGGGGCGGGTTAGCGGAATAGCCGCCGGCACTGCTACCATTTCTGCCGTGTATGGCGGCCAGACTGTTACCGCCCCGGTGACTGTCACCGCGCGAACTCTTCTGACCCTGACCGTCACGCCCGCCACAACTTTTCCTCCCGGCTATCTGGTCAAATACACGGCGATTGCAAATTACAGCGACTTAAGCATAGATGTGACCGAAGATACGACGTGGACGTGGGCGGAGGACAAGCCGTCCGTCGCAGTTTTTGCCGACACCCTGAATCAGCCGGGACAGGTTGTGACCGTTGATTCCGGTCTGGCGACTCTCACGGCAAGCTTCGACGGAAAGACCCTGACCTCGACGATCACTGTCACTGCACCTTAATGAAAGTGGTTTTTTACCAGTACCAGGAAGGGAAAACATGAAAAAATACTGCCATACCATAACCGCCCTCTGCCTGACGCTCTTTCTTTGCGGCTCTGCCATGGCAGAGCACTCCGGACCCTACGTCGGGGCGTTCCTGGGCGGGAATGCGCTGGTTAACGCCAGGGCCTCCGACGACCAGGGGGACTTCGGCCTTACATTTAATCCAGCTCTGCAGGGGAGCGCCGTTCTCGGCTGGGACTTTGAGCCGGGTCACCCGGCGGGAGAGGGAAGGGTCGAGCTTGAATACACCCGGCGCAGCAACCCGCTTGACCAAGTGAAGTTTGTCCAGGGAAGCTTCAAGGGGGGCGGCTCTGTGACGTCGGACAGCCTGCTGCTCAACCTGATTGGCGTCTACCGCGACAACAGCCGGCTCTCGCCGTATGCGGGAGTCGGCGTCGGGGCGGCCCGTATCGAGGCTTCCGATCTGCAGGAAGCAGGATTCCCCATGGGGAGCGGTTCGGACGTTGTCTTTGCCTACCAGCTGGCGGGTGGGGTCGATATTGAGCTGACAAGCTATCTGAATCTGGATCTTGGCTATCGTTTTTTCAGCAGTACCCGATCAACATTCACCGAAGCCGACGGGCGAAAATTTACTATGGAATATACCGGCCACAGTGCCGTTCTCGGCCTGCGGTTGGGATTCTGAATAGCGATGGATTAATGCGTAATTCAAGAGGCGGCCGGATGGCCGCCTTTGCTGCTTGTGGCTCTCAAATGTGATGATCTCGTTCATTCGAATTGTTATCGGCCTTTGAATGTTGGCTCTGATTTGTATATACTTGCTGTACGGATGTTCATCTGTTTTGGCGGTAGTACTACACAAGAGTTGCATCAGGCATTGAAACGGGAGGCGCATTATGAAAACAGCAACGTTGCTGATCGCTGCAAGCATTCTCTTTGCTGGTACGTGCATAAATGCTGAAGGGCAGTCGGTGACAATGGCTACGGTCACCAATGTACGTGAAGTGTTCAGAGTCATTACCATTCGCGAACCGGTTACCACACGGGAGGAAATCTGCGAGGATGACAGGGGGATCGGCGGTGCAATTATAGGGGGTGTCGCCGGGGGGCTTATCGGTAACCAGTTCGGCAGGGGGTCGGGCAATGCTGCGATGACCGCCCTCGGGGCTGTTGCTGGTGCGGCGACCGGGCAGAGCATGGCACGCGGTACAAAATGTTATCCGAGAGAGCGGATAAATTATGCTGAACGTGAACAGGAAGTGATCGACGGGTATATTGTCACGGTTGAAGGGGGCGAAGAGTTTCGTACCAAAACCCGCTATCATGTAGGTGATCGGGTAAGGATTCGCTCCACAATCGAATAGCGGCTGTCAGCAGCTGGAATCTGAGCTTGGAAATTAGCGGCCATTGGAAGGCCTGACACGGTTTCGAGGGAGGCGTTGCACGCTTTGCCGGGGTGTATTGTCCGTATTTCGGACCCTTCTGAACCTGATCCACAGCAGGTACGGCATAAAGTTGACTGATCTACCGCAAATGAGGTATCTCATGTTGTGTATGGGGTAGCCGTTGCAGAAACGGCAGAGGGCTGAAACCTGTAAATTCATCAATAACGGATGGTTACGGAATAATTATTTTTTTGGCACGTCGTCTGCAATAAAAAAACAAACACATTCCTTTGGAGGTAGTACAAATGAAAAAAGTTCTGTCCACAATCGTAGCCGCCCTCGTAGCTGTTTCCTTCTCCGCCGTAGTTTTCGCTGCTGATGCCGCCAAGCCTGCTGCTGCTCCTGCTGACGCTGCTGCTCCTGCAGTAGAGAAAAAAGAAGCAAAACCTGCTAAAAAAGCTAAAAAAGCAAAAAAAGCTAAAAAAGTAGAAGAGAAAAAAGACGCAGCTGCTCCTGCTGCTGCTCCTGCTGCTCCTGCTGCAAAGTAATTCGCTTTTAGCGAACGCTGTAAAAAGCCGCATCGAAAGATGCGGCTTTTTTTGTGCGTGCAGCAGTAGTATAGTGCGAGTCACAGCTTAAACCTATCTAAAGAGGACTAATTACATATGGCTGATCAGATCGTACGGGCATTATGCCTGTCAGGCGGAATACGGGTGCTTGTATGCAATGCCGGCGGGCTGGCGCGTGAAATCTGCGAACTTCAGCAGGCATCAGCGACGGCACGTATCGCACTTTCCCGGGGGCTTGCGGGAGGGGCTTTGATGGGCGCTCTTCTCAAGGACGGTCAGCGGACCGCTCTCAAATTTGAGGGCAACGGCCCGCTTCGCAAGTTGATAATTGAAGCGGACAGTGACGGGGCGGTACGCGGCTGTGTCGGTAATCCTGCAGCCGATCTTGAAGCGGTGAATGGTAAATGGAATGTGGCGGGACTGATCGGCAGGGCGGGATTTCTGACCGTTTCCAAGGATCTTGGCGCAGGCGGGCAGCCGTATCAGGGTGTTGTGCAGCTGGTCAGCAGTGAAATCGGCGAGGATCTGGCCTATTATCTGACCGACTCCGAGCAGACCCCTTCCGCTGTCGGATTGGGTGCAACCCTGGCTGCCGACGGGCAGATTGCGGTCTGCGGCGGTTTTCTGGTCCAGGCACTGCCAAAGGCGGATGACGGCGAAATTGAAAAAATAATGGAGCGGATTGCAGGATTGCCGGCATTATCAGGACTGCTTGAAGAAGGGGGCGCTGAAGGGGTCATTAGAGAACTTTTTGGCGATATTCCCTATACGATCCTAGAATCTCACGAAATCTTCTTCCGTTGCGGATGCGGGAAGGAAAAGGTGGAGCGTGCCCTTCTTACGCTGGGGGTCCCGGAGTTGCTGGATATGCGGGCAAAGGAGAGCGGAGCCGACGTGACCTGCGAATTCTGTCGCAAAGCTTATCACCTGGATGCAACCGAACTTGACGCTTTGATCGAGCTGGCATCAGAAAAAACCGGCTGCTAGTATGCCGACCGTCTTATTGACCGTTGCCTACGACGGCACAAACTATTCCGGCTGGCAGGTGCAGCCGAACGGCCTGGCGGTGCAACAGGTAGTCGAGGAAGCGCTTGCGCAATTGCTGAAGGAGCGTGTGCAGGTTCGCTCTTCCGGTCGCACCGATGCGGGTGTCCATGCACGTGCCATGGCGGCATCCTTCTGCACGGACAGTCGTCTCCCGTTGCGGGCCTATGTGGAAGGCACGAACCGTTTTCTTCCCGCTGATGTCGCTATCCAGAGTGCCTGCATTGTGCCGGAGGGGTTCAAGCCGATTACAATGGCATATGCCAAGCACTATCGTTATACCATCATCAATTCTTCCGTCCGCTCGCCGCTTGATCGCCTGTACAGCTGGCAGGTGCGGGAGCCGCTCGACCTTGCCGCAATGGGCGATGCCTCGGTTCGCTTTGTCGGCAGCCACGATTTTGCTGCATTCCGCGCCTCTAATTGTGCCGCCAAGACCACGGTCAGGCGTATAGATTCAGTCCGGATCACCAGGGATGGCGCTCGCATTACGATTGATGTTACCGGTGGCGGTTTCCTGAAAAATATGGTGCGCGTAATGGTCGGCACACTTGTTGATATCGGAAAGGGTCGCTTTACGCCAGCGGATATCGACAGACTGCTACAGGGGGGGGATAGAAGGGAGGCCGGATGCACCGCTCCGGCCTGCGGTTTATGCCTGATGGAGGTCGTTTATCCCGATGTATTTATTTCTCTGCCAGCAAACGTTTGATCGACTGTTCCACTGAACGGCCCATTTCGATCGTATAGCCGCGATATACTTCCGCAATTCTTCCTTTTTTATCGATCAGGTACATGATCGGTACAGACCGGACGCCAAAATCAACGGTCGTTGAATCCCCCGCCAGTGCCAGCGGATAATTTACCTGAAACTCATCGGTAAATGTCTTGACGTTTCGTTCCCCATCCTCGTCCACACTCAGACCTAGAATTTGAAGACCCTGCCTGCCGTACTTGTGGTTCATTTCGACCAGATGGGGAATCGACTTTCGGCATGGCTGGCACCAGGTGGCAAAAAAATCGAGTATCAGGACGTGACCACGATAGTTCTCCTGGGATATTGTCTGTCCGGCTGTGGAGATAACCTTGAAATTCGGGGCGGGCTGCCCCGGTCGGGGCGCCGCATCAGCCGGACCGGGGGTGGACAGGAATGATGCGGCTGCCATGACCAGCAGAAATCCGGATATCAGGGCGGAATGAAATAGAGGTCTCATTAACCCTAGAGCGCTTTGGCGATGAGTGCATCAAGCTGTGATTTCGGTACCGCTCCGACAACCTGTTCGATGACGGCCCCATTTTTGAACAAAATTATGGTCGGGATGCCGCGGACACCGTATTTGGCCGGAGTGGCCTGGCTTTCATCGACATTAACCTTGCCCACTTTGACTTTTCCGGCATATTCATCGGCAACGGTATCAATAAGAGGTGCAATCGCCTTGCAGGGCGCGCACCACGTAGCCCAGAAATCAACGAGTACCGGCACGTCGGACTGCAATACCTCACTGTCGAAATTTGCATCGGTAAAGGCGCGAACGTTTTCACTAGCCATCAGTAATTCTCCTTTGAGTGCATAAATATCTGTGATCGGATGATATACGAGACAGTGAAAAAATCAAGAGCAAACTCGGCGGGCGGCTTATCGTTGAATTGGAAGCACAAGGGGAGTATGATGGCGGCTCATGGAGGAGCGGATATGTCCACGCTGGCACTGAACATACGGATGCGGGGCAAGCTGGCGGTCATCGTCGGCGGCAGTACCGTTGCTTTGCGAAAGCTCCGTTCCCTTCTGGCCGCTGGTGCCTCCGTCAGGGTGGTGGCCCAGGCAATCCGTCCTGAAATTGCGGCCCTGAGAGATTCGGGCGAGGTCACCGCACGGGTCGGCAACTACTCGGTTTCTGATCTTGACGGGGCTTTTCTGGCGGTCGCTGCCACCGACAATGCTCAGGTAAACGGGCAGGTGTGCCGCGATGCACGGGAACGGGGTATCCTTGTTGCCGTCGCCGATAATCCGGATACGGGGGACTGCATTTTTCCGGCGCTCCTGCAGCGTGGCAATCTTGAAATAGCGGTTTCAACAGGAGGCCGGTGTCCGACATTTGCCGTTGATGTGCGCAATCACATTGCTGAACTGATCGGCAATGAATACGGCACAATCCTCCTCAAGCTGGCCAAAGAACGAGAAAAGCTGTTGACGAACGGGAGTTCCAGCACTTACAATACCAAGGTTTTACGCTCGCTTGCCAAGCGCTTGCTCGCCGAGTCTACTGAACGCAAGGAACCATCGCCATGACACACTTTTTTTTCTTTCTGACGGTGGCTTTATATGGCTGTGCAACCGCAGCATATCTTGCCTGTCTGCTGCGAACGTCAGCACAGCTGACACGCTGGGCCGGCCTGATACTGGCTGCCGGCTTCACCGCACACCTTCTTTCGACAATCCATCTTGCCAGCAAAATGAAATACCTGCCGCTCACCAACATGCAGGAATCGTTGTCGTTCTTCAGCCTCTCCATCGTCGGCGGCTTTATTTTTTTCGAGCGGAGATACAAAGTCACGACGCTTGGCTCTTTTGTTATCCCTGTCGCACTGATGATGCTGGTTGCCTCAAGTTCCCTGCATGCGGAAGTTCGCCAGCTTCCTCCCATCTTGCAGAGTAACTGGTTCTGGATTCACGCCTTGCTGGCTTTTGCGAGTTACGCCTGCTTCACCATAGCCGCCGGTGTTGCCGTCATGTATCTCATCCAGCGCTATTTCCTCAAGACAAAGCGCCTCGGCGCGCTTTTCCAGAAACTCCCCTCTCTCGAAACGATGGACGATATCAGCTATCGCTGCCTGACAGTCGGTTTCCCGCTGTTGACAATCGCGATCATATCCGGCTCCATCTGGTCCGAAAAGGCCATGGGGAGCTACTGGGTATGGGACCGCAAACAGACCTGGTCGATGATTATCTGGTTTATCTATGCGGCGCTCCTGCATGGTCGACTTACCGTCGGCTGGCGCGGGAAGCGGGCTGCAATTCTCTCAATACTCGGCTTCATTGTTGTATTATTTACGTTTTTTGGTATGAAGCACAGCATCATCTGGTAGGGACGTACCAATTTAGCAGAGACGTTGCATGTTACGTCTCTAAGATCAATATTTGAAACAGTGAAACGGAATCATTGATGAATATCATCGTTGTCGGCCTCTCTCACAAAACTGCTACAGTTGAAATCCGTGAAAAGGTGGCTTTTTCTCCCAACCTGATTGAAAAGCCGCTGGGTGAATTGATCCGGCTTGAAGGCATTATTGAGGGGGTTATTGTTTCAACCTGCAACCGGGTTGAAATTTATGCCACTACCCGCGATATTGCCGGCGGCATCGCCAGGATAAAACGGTTTATGGCTGAGTATCACCACCTGCCGTTTGAAACGCTCGAATCGCACCTGTACAGTTTTCATGCCGAGGCCGCCATCCGCCACGTATTCCGGGTGGCTTCCAGCCTGGATTCGATGATCGTCGGTGAACCCCAGATCCTGGGGCAGATCAAAACCTCCTACGGATATGCCGCTGAATTCAAATCTTCGGGAATTATCCTCAACCGGTTTCTTCACAAGGCTTTCTCGGTTGCCAAGCGGGTGCGCACTGAAACCAAGATCGCCTCTTCAGCGGTTTCCGTGGCTTTTGCAGCTGTAGAGCTGGCCAAGAAAATTCTGGGCGACCTCTCCGACAAGACCGTCATGCTGGTAGGTGCCGGTGAGATGTGTGAGCTGGCAGCCAAGCATTTTCTCAACAGCGGCGCGAAGGGGGTAATGGTCACAAACCGCACCTTTGAACGGGCAGAGCGGCTTGCGGAGGAATTCGGCGGCGAGGCTGTTCGATTCGAGTCGTTCCTGGAACACCTCCACCGGGCCGATATAGTCCTTTCCTCCACCGGTGCCCCGCACTGCATCATCGGACCGAAAGATGCCGAAGAGGTCATCAAGCGTCGCAGATTCAAGCCGATTTTCTTCATCGATATCGCCGTGCCGCGCGATATCGATCCCAAGGTCGATGAGGTCGAGAACGCCTATCTCTTTACCGTCGACCATCTGCAGGAGATCGTTCAGGCCAATCTTGCCCAGCGGAGCCTGGAGGCTGAAAAAGCCGAGGAGATTATCGACCAGGAGATAGGCCAGTTTCACAAATGGCTTTCAACGCTGGAGGTGACTCCAACTATCGTCGCACTGCGCACCCGCTTTGACGAGATCCGCAGAGCAGAACTTGACAAGACCATCGCCGGGTGGAAGGAACTGCCCCCCGATGCAGAGAGGCGGCTGGAGTCGCTTACGGTTGCGATGATGAACAAGCTGCTCCACGCCCCCACGAACGTGCTCAAGCAGGCCGGTCAGGGTGGGCGGGTCGATCTGTACGTCGACGCCCTGCGACAACTGTTCGAACTGGAAGCACTCCATCGGGACGATGAAGAGCTGGAGCTGGAAGAGTAGTGCGCCTGCCGCCGCTGGTTGCCGGTACCCTGATCAAACGCTACAAACGTTTTCTGGCGGATGTGATGCTTGAGGGGGGTGATGTCGTCACCGTTCATTGTCCGAATTCAGGCAGCATGAAAGGATGTGCGACCCCCGGCAGCCGTGTTTTCCTATCCAGAAGCGGCAACCCGGAAAGAAAATATCCTTTCGGATGGGAACTGGTGCAGGCAGACGGTTTCTGGGCAGGCATCAATACCGGGCTGCCCAACCGTCTGACGCGGGAGGCGATCGAGAACGGCACGGTGGCAGAACTGCAGGGGTATGCGACTATCCGACCCGAAGTGCCCTATGGGGAGCACAGCCGTATTGACCTGCTGCTGGAAGGAACGACCGGCCGCTGTTTCGTTGAGGTTAAAAACGTCACGCTGGTGGAAAACGGCCGGGGCCTGTTTCCTGATGCCGTTACAATCCGGGGGCAGAAACACCTGCGGGAATTGATGCGGGTGGTGAGAGAAGGGGACCGTGGCGTAATATTCTATACCGTCCAGCGCGGCGACGGCGACTCGGTATCCCCTGCGGACATGATAGATCCGGAGTACGGACGTCTTCTCAGGCAGGCGTTGGAAAACGGCGTGGAGGCTCTGGCATACCGGGCGCTGGTGACTCCGGAGGAAATCAGGCTTGCGGAGCGCCTGCCGGTAGTTGTGTAAGGAATAAGCTTTCAAAATAAATATAAAGACAAGAAATGGAGAACAATATGCACCCCAAGAAGTTACGTATCGGAACCCGTGCCAGCCAGCTGGCCCTCTGGCAGGCCAACTGGGTCAAGTCTGAACTTGAGAAGCGCTATCCGGGCATGGAAGTCACGCTGACCAAAATCAAGACCATTGGTGACAAAATCCTGGATGTCCCTCTGGCGCAGGTTGGAGGCAAAGGGCTGTTCGTCAAGGAGATCGAAGAGGCCATGCTGCGTGATGAGATAGACATTGCCGTACACAGCATGAAGGACGTTCCGACTGACTTTCCGGAAGGATTGGGGCTGCACTGCATCACGGAGCGCGAAGACCCCCGTGATGCAGTGATCTCACGGAATGTTAAATTTGCGGATCTGCCGCAGGGAGCACGCATCGGCACCAGCGCCCTGCGCCGCCAGGCCCAGCTCCTGAAAGTACGCCCCGACCTGCAGATGGTCATCATCCGCGGCAACGTAGAGACTCGCATCAGGAAACTTACCGAGGACAATCTGGACGCCGTCATCCTGGCTGCTGCCGGTCTCAAGCGTCTCGGGTTCACCGACAGCGTCGGGGAATATCTGGACGTCGATCTTTCCATTCCGGCCATCGGCCAGGGTGCCCTGGGGATCGAGTGTCGTCTGGCCGACCCGGTCATAACCGAGACGATAGCGTTCTTCAATCATGCCGACACCAGCTACGCAGTCCGGGCCGAACGCGCCCTGCTCAAACGCTGCGAGGGGGGCTGCCAGGTGCCGATTGCCGCCCATGGAACGGTCAGCAACGGCCGGTTGCGGCTGGTCGGTTTCATCGCTGCAGTTGACGGTCAGCGCTCCGTCCGCGGCGAAATCAGCGGCCCGGTGGCCGAATGCCTGCAGCTTGGTATCCGCCTCGCGGACCAGTTGTTGGCCGAAGGTGGTAAAGCGATCCTGGAAGAGGTGTATCAGAGGTCGATAGGTGAGTAACGGAACCGTATATCTGGTGGGCGCCGGCCCCGGTGACCCGTCCCTGATTACGCTGCGCGGCGTGGAATGTTTGCAGAGGGCCGAGGTGGTAGTCTATGACTATCTGGCGAACGAGCAGCTCCTGTGCCACGCTCCCGAGAGTGCCGAGCGCATTTATGCCGGCAAGATCGGAGGTCGCCACAATCAGGGACAGGACGAAATAAACAGCCTGCTTGTTGCAAAGGCGGCGGCCGGAAAGGTCGTTGTGCGTTTGAAGGGGGGTGACCCGTATGTGTTTGGCCGCGGTGGTGAAGAATGCGAAGCGCTGCGAGAGGCCGGCATCCCGTTTGAGGTCGTTCCCGGCGTCACTGCTGCTGTCGGGGCAGCGGCGTATGCCGGAATTCCGTTGACCCATCGGGATATAACCGCTTCGGTTGCGTTCGTTACCGGCCAGGAAGGGAAGGATAAGGATGAATCATGTATCGACTGGGACCGGCTGTCGCTAGGGAGCGGTACGGTTGTGTTTTACATGGGGGTTACCACCCTGCGGCGCAACATGCAGCGCATGCTGGAGCATGGCCGGCCGCCTGGTACCCCGGTTGCCCTGGTCCGCTGGGCCACGACCCCCTGCCAGCAGGTGCTGGTCGGCACGCTGGCCGATATTGCAGACCGTGCCGAAGAGTGCGGTTTCAAGCCGCCGGCGGTTACCATTGTCGGCGAAGTAGTCGGGCTGCGGGAGAAGCTGCAGTGGTTTGACAGGCGTCCGCTCTGCGGAAAAAAGATTGTTGTCACCCGTGCCGCCGAACAGGCGGGTGAGTTTTCCGCCAAACTCGCGGCACGCGGTGCAACGGTGCTGGAATGTCCCACCATCCGTCTTGTGGGGCCGGAAAGCTGGCAGTTGCTCGATCTGGCTATCCGTGAATTGTCCGGGTACGACTGGGTGGTGCTGACATCAGGCAATGCGGTGCGCTACTTTTTCCAGAGGCTGGATACGCTGGGACTTGATACCAGGGCCTTGGCAGGGTGCAGGGTATGTGCAGTCGGTCCGAGGACGGCTGAGGAGATCCGCTCCTTTGGCATAAAGCCGGATCTGGTACCGACCGACTATAAAGCCGAAGGTGTGGTCGAAGAATTCTCCCGCCTGGATATGCAGGGGAGCCGGGTGCTTTTCCCCCGTGCCGACAAGGCGCGGGACGTAATTCAGCGCGAGCTGAAACGGATGGGGGCGCATGTGGACAGTCCGGTCGCGTATCGCAATCTATTCCCGGAACGGCTTCCACCGGAGACGCTCTTTGCTCTGGAGAAGCGCTCGGTGGACTGCATTACATTCACGTCGTCTTCAACGGTTCAAAATCTGGCAGCGATGCTGGGAGAAGAAATGATGCTGGATATGCTGAAAGGGGTGGTTGTAGCCTCAATCGGGCCGATCACTTCAAAAAGCTGTCGTGATCTGGGACTGAAGGTTGATATCGAACCGGAGTCGTACACTCTGGACGCCCTTGTGGATGCTCTCGAAGCCCATTTCGGCTGAATCCGGGTTCTCCCGTATCTAGAAATAGAAAAGGCCCTGCGCCAGCAGGGCCTTTTTGCGTTCTATAAGATGCGGGGTACCGTTATACCAGTTCCAGTGCGCTGAAGAAATATGGGATTTCAAAAGCGGCGGTTTCAGGGGCGTCAGAACCGTGGGATGAATTCTCCTCGATGTTGACGGCAAAATCCTTGCGGATTGTTCCAGGCTCTGCATTGGCCGGGTTCGTCGCGCCCATCAGGGTGCGCCAGTCGGCAATGGCATTCTCTTTTTCCAGGCAGAGTACGATCACCGGGCTGCGGGACATGAAAGCACACAGGTCGTTGAAAAAAGGGCGCTCACTGTGTACGTAGTAGAAACCCTCAGCCTGCTTCCTGGTCAACTGGATTTTTTTCATCCCGGCAATGGTGAAACCTTTTTCTTCGATTCTGGCCAGAATTTTACCGGCCAGCTTGCGCTCAACTGCATCCGGCTTGATGATTGCGAATGTACGTTCCATGATGATTCCTCCGATAGGTATCTGAAAATGTGAACACTTCTGATATCATTACGACTGTCCGGTTGTCAAGTTTTAAGGTTTTTTCCGCGGGACTTTGATTTTTTCTGCTTGCAATATAAAAATGGAGATGATAAGAAGTCAGTTCACTTGCCCGGGTGGTGGAATTGGTAGACACGCAAGATTCAGGTTCTTGTGCTCGCAAGGGTGTGCTAGTTCGAGTCTAGTCCCGGGCACCACAAAAGATAAGGGTTTTCAGCAACTGCTGAAAACCCTTTTTTTTATTCTTAGAGCACCAAGGTCAGAGGCTCAAATATGTCTGTATTCATTATCTGCCCGCCTGAATTCTATTGCCATGTCAGCACAAAGGCCCGCAACTTACCGCCTTTCTCGTCACGGTAATACACGACCTTGATGTTTTCCGCGATACTGCCGCGCTGAATTTCGTACCCCTCCTTCTTTTCGGAAGAATCGGTGTTGAAGGCAGGGTTTTTTGCCACCTGCCGCAGCACGCCTTTCATGAATGATTCCGGTACACCCTGCCCGCCCCGGTCAATAACCTGAATGGCTTTGATTGCCTGTCCTTCGCGAAATACCTTGAATTCGGTGACCTGTCCCTTATACCGTTCCCAGCCAGGGTTGGAGGCGCTGAACTGCTTGTCGTAGCCATAGCGTGGAATAAAATCAGGCAGAGTTGTCGGGCGCGCTGCGGAAGATGCGGACGGGGCCTGACTCTTCGGAACGCGGTTCTCGGCGATGGCATTCAGCACCGCCTTGTCACTCATCCGGTCCTGCTCCTGGGGGACTGACGGAAGCGCGTTTCCCGCTGCCGCCGGGAGTTTGGCGGGACCAGACGTCGGAGCGACTGGAGGCGGCGCCTGAGGAGCAGGTATTACGTCGGTTGCCGGGGCTGTTTTTGCAGTCTTCGGTGCCGGTAAGACTGCCGACCTTTGCTGTTGCAGGTACGTAATAACAACGACCGCGATGACAACCGGTGCCAGCCAGAGCAGAAATGTGCCCCTTTTTGATCGCACCGGTTTCTCCTCGACGGTGTCGATGCTCTCGGCATGCCAGTCATGTTCGATGGGCGGAGTCGCCTGTTCGAGTGTTTCCGGTTCTGACGTACTGCTGACCGCGTGGTCGAAGGAACTGTTGAATTCGGAATAGACCTTTAAACGCTGACGGGGAGCGTACGTGATCCCCTGCTCCTCCAGTGACGGCTCCCCGGTGGTGGCCGGTGCGGCAACCTGAAGCTGCAGAGAGGAATCCCCCTGTCGAGGAGGAGTGGCCTCCGTTTCCGGAACGGTTCCGAGGAGGGCTGATGATTCTGCAGTGCTGACAGGTTGCGGTTTGGGGACTTCTGTCGCAACCGGTTCCGGTGCGGCAGGTTCCACGCCCTTCCTTGATTTGTCCAGAAGATTTGCGAGAAGCTGCTGCAGATCTTGCAGCAGCTGACTATCCTCTGCCGAAGTGTCGAGCCAACCTTGATATGGTTTCAGAATCGCATCGCTGACCTGCCCGGGGGAAGCGAGCAGAACAAAGCGAGATCGCTTGCGTCCCAACTGTTTTTTCAGATGCATGAGTAGAATATCCGCCGAAAGGCCGGATAAATGAGTCTGTACAAATACCACGTCCGGCTTCTCGATAGCGATCTCTTCGCCACCCTTCTCCAGGTTGTTAACGACACGGAGACGAATGTTCTTGTCATCGGTCAGACGGCCAAAAATCTTTCGCAGCCGCGCCACATCAGTGATTAATAACAGGTTGCTCACAATTTACCCCTTGAACTGAAATGTGATCCATTGTACGGGATGAAAGTGAGGTAATCAATACATTATGAGCTTTGGACTGTAGCGGAATGCGATTAGAGATCAACCCTGTTATACGCCGAAATAAATGAAACAAGAGCAAGGTGGCTGTGCTTTTAGTTTGACAAAACAGTGCGTTGAAAATTACTATGAAAAGATTGAAATTATGATGTGAACTTTCGGAGGAATTATGGGCAAGATGTATAAAATAGCGGTTCTGGCAGGAGACGGTATCGGTCCCGAGGTTATGGCCGAAGCGCTTAACGTACTTGATGCGGTAGAGAAAAAATATGATGTGACCTTCGCACGTACCCCTGCCAACGTCGGGGGAGCCGGTATCGACAACGAAGGCAAAGCGCTTCCGCAGAGTACTATTGATATCTGTAAAGCCTCCGACGCGATACTGTTCGGCTCGGTTGGCGGTCCGAAGTGGGAAGCCCTGCCGCCGGACGAGCAGCCGGAGCGTGGGGCGCTGCTGCCGCTTCGCAAGATATTCGGCCTGTACGCAAACCTGCGCCCCGCCATCATCTTCCCTTCCTTGACCGGCGCATCGTCGCTCAAGGAAGAGGTGATCGGCGGCGGTTTCAATATTCTGGTCATCCGCGAACTGACCGGTGGTATCTATTTCTCCCAGCCGAAGGGTATCGAAGGGGTCGGACGTGAGCGGGTAGGTGTTGATACGATGCGCTACAGCGTTCCGGAAATCGAGCGGATTACGCATGTTGCCTTTCAGGCCGCCCGGAAGCGCGGCAAAAAGGTCTGTTCCATCGACAAGGCCAATGTTCTGTCAACATCGGTCCTCTGGCGCGAGGTCGTGATCGGTATCGCCAAGGAGTATCCGGATGTCGAGCTGACCCATATGTATGTTGATAATGCCGCCATGCAGCTCGTCAAGTGGCCGAAGCAGTTCGATGTTATTCTGTGTGAAAACATGTTTGGCGACATCCTGTCCGATGAAGCCGCCATGTTGACCGGTTCGCTGGGTATGCTCCCGTCCGCCTCGCTGGCAGAGGGCACCTTCGGCATGTATGAGCCTTCGGGCGGTTCCGCTCCTGATATAGCCGGACAGGGCATCGCCAATCCGATCGCCCAGATTCTCTCGGCTGCAATGATGCTCAAATTTTCCTTCGGGATGCTGGATGCCGCGGAAGCGATTGATAATGCCGTGGCAAAAGTGCTGGATCAGGGGTACCGCACCGCCGACATCTACCAGAAGAAGGGTAGCGAGAAACTGGTGAATACCAGGGAAATGGGTGCGGCAATAATCGCGAATCTGTAGGTTGAGCCTTTTGCGCAATCTCAGCGTAAGTCTTCGGGATTAGTTGTGACTCGGCCTGACGGCCGCCACCTTCGGGGCGCCTCTGCGGTCCAATTTCGCAAGCGAAATTGTGCGGCGAATAGCTGATGCCTCCGCCGAATTCCTCGACAGCCTTGATCTTGCACAAAAATCGCAACCTAGATTAAGATCATGATCGAAATTAACAAAGGAAAAGGAATACTACAATGAAAGTCGGAATCGTCGGATGGCGCGGAATGGTTGGCTCGGTTCTTATGCAGCGGATGCAGGAAGAAAACGATTTTGCACTGGGCTTTGAACCGGTGTTTTTTACTACGTCCCAGGCCGGTCAGCCGGCACCCATGAATGCAGGCACCTTGAAGAACGCCTCAGATATCGCCGAACTCAAAAAGCTGGATGTAATCATCACCTGCCAGGGGGGGGACTACACCAAGGCGGTTCACCCGGAACTGCGCAAGCAGGGATGGAACGGCTACTGGATCGATGCGGCCAGCACCCTGCGCATGGAGGACAACGCTGTTATCATCCTCGACCCGGTCAATCGCGGAGTGATCGATGCCGCGCTCGCCAAGGGAGAGAAGGATTTCATCGGCGGCAACTGCACGGTCAGCCTGATGCTGATGGCCCTGGGCGGGCTGTTCCGCGCCGGAGTGGTGGAATGGATCAGCTCCATGACCTATCAGGCGGCTAGCGGCGCCGGTGCTCCCAACATGCGTGAACTGCTGTCGCAGAAGGGTGTTCTGCACAGGGTCGTTGCCGAAGAGCTGAAGAATCCGGGATCCGCTATTCTGGAGATTGACAGGAAAGTCACCGCCGCACTGCGTGACGGGTCAATGCCGATCAAGGAGTTCGGTTATCCGCTGGCCGGAAACGTGCTCCCCTGGATCGACCGCGAGGTTGAGGATGGCCAAAGCCGTGAAGAGTGGAAGGGGTTTGCCGAGACCAACAAGATCCTCGGCACGACAACGCCGATCCCGGTCGACGGCATCTGTGTCCGTGTCGGCGCGATGCGCTGCCACAGCCAGGCGCTGACGATCAAGCTGAACAGGGATCTGCCGATCGGCGAAATAGAAAATCTGATCAAAAACGACAATCAGTGGGTCAAGCTGATACCCAACACCAAGACGGAAACCCTTGCCGGGCTCACCCCGGCGGCTGTTTCCGGAACCCTGACCGTGCCTATCGGCCGCCTTCGCAAGATGAAGATGGGGCCGCAGTACCTGTCAGCCTTCACCTGCGGCGACCAGCTGCTGTGGGGCGCAGCGGAGCCGCTCCGCCGGATGCTGCGCATTCTGCTGGATAAATAGCTGTCACTCTTTTAATCAGTGAGTATGGAGTTAGCGCCCCGTTTGGGGCGCTTTCTATTTGAGGTAACCTATGAAAATAGCTCATGCAAAACCGGAACTTCTTGCCCCTGCCGGCTCACTTGAATCCTTCTTCGCTGCAATCGAGAAGGGCGCCGATGCCGTGTATGCCGGGCTGCAAGAATTTTCGGCCCGTGCCCGGGCCAAGAACTTCACTCTGGCCCAGATGGAGCGGATGCTGGCCTACGCCCACGGCCAGAATCGCCGGATCTACGTTACCCTCAACACCCTGGTGAAAGAGAAGGAACTGCCGCAGCTGGTGGATACGTTGGCCGCTCTGGCGGGGATGCGGGTCGATGGCGTGGTTCTCCAGGACCTCGCGGTGGCGCGGCTGATCCGCAATCACTTCCCCTCCATCCCCCTTCACGCTTCAACCCAGATGACGATACACAACACTCCGGGTGTCAGGATGCTGGAAGAACTCGGTTTCCAGCGGGCCGTGCTGGCGCGTGAACTGGCGGTTGATGAAATTGCGACAATAGCGGCTTCCACGCCGGTCGAGATAGAATGTTTTGTCCATGGCGCCCTCTGCTTCTCTGTCTCGGGTCAATGCTTCTTCTCCTCACTGCTGGGTGGACACAGCGGCAATCGCGGCCGCTGCGCCCAGCCCTGCCGCCGGCTGTACAGCCATCGCGGCAAGGAGGGGTACTATTTTTCCACCAGCGACCTGTCGGCAATCGACCTCCTCCCTGATCTGATCAAGGCGGGGGTGAAGTCGCTCAAGATCGAGGGGCGGATGAAGTCGGCCGAGTATGTCGCTACGGTAGTAGAAGCTTACCGCACCGTGCTGGATGCCCCGGAGGAATCGCGCAGGGAGGCGCTGACTGTTGCCAAGGGGATGCTGAAATATTCCTTCGGTCGCACGCCGACAAAGGGCTTTCTGTCGTCCCAGCAGCCGGACGATATCGCCAACCCCTGGCAGAAGGGAGGGACCGGGCGCTACATCGGCCAGATCAAAAGCATCAAGGGGAAGAGCCTGATCTTTGAAACACGGGATGCCCTCTGCGTCGGGGACCGCCTGCGGGCTCAGCCCAAAAGCGACATGGCGGGCCAGGCGTGGACCCTGCGCGAGATGGTTGTTAAGCGAAAAAAGTGCATGGAAGCCCCTGCAGGGAGTCTGGTTGAGGTCGAAACCCCCTTCAGCTTCTCCGTCGGCGATTCGATCTACAAGGTCTCATCCAAAGAGGCGTATACCCTCAGCGACAGCGCCTGCCAGCGCAGGCTTGAGGGTTGTCAGGGTGGTGACAAGCTACCCTGCAGGCTGGTGGTTGCTCTGCAAGACGGACAACTCACGATCTCTGCTGACGTAGCGGGATGTCAGCACCGGTTCAGCTTTCCCGTTGGCCAGCTGGAACCGGCACGCAGCGGTGACATGCAGGCGGTCCTGTTCGGCCAGTTTTCGAAATGCGGTGATACGCCGTTCAGGCTCGATTCGCTGGAGGCGCCCGATTTTCCGGCCGTGCTGATTCCTTCGGCCCTCTTCAAGGATCTGCGCCGCCGTTTTTACGGGCAGTTACGGGAAGTTTCCTCGGCCGCTTTCCGCGAGCAGATCGCAACTGCCCGCAGGGGCGCACTGCGGGAGGTGATGACCGTGCAGTCCGCCGCCCGTCGTCAGGCATCACGCGAGACGCTGACGGTGGTCGTGGATGAACCGAAGGAGTGGCGTTTTCCGCTCCAGAACGGAGCCGATGCAACGCTGCTGCCGCTCTCTAAAGCGGCCATCCACGGACTTCCTGCGGCACTCCCGCGCATGCGCGGTTCGGAAGAGCATATCATCTGGCAGCTCCCGTTCATGCTCTTCGATCGCGACGTGCCGCTGTACCGCGACACGCTCAGTACTCTGCATCGAGCCGGTTTCCGCCGTTTCGAGGCGGCCAATCTGTCCCACTTTGAGATGTTTCGAGGTCTTGAAGGGGTGCACATCTCGACCTGGCACCGCTGTTTTTCGCTCAACAGCCAGGCGCTGGCCTCCTGGCGAGACCTTGGCGCCGAAGCTGCTACCCTCTATCTGGAGGACGACAGCAGCAACCTTGCCGAGTTGCTGGCGGCCGGAGTCGGCATCGATCTACGGCTGCTGGTCTATTCTCCGCTGCCGGTCATGACCACCAAGATCCGCATCAAAGATGTTCATGCCAACACGCCGCTCCGTTCAGACCGGGGAGAAACGTACCGGGTCACGAGCCAGGACGGTCTGCAGACGATCAGTTCCTCGCTACAATTTTCGCTGACGGCACGTCACGGGGAATTGGGGCAGAAGGGGTGCAGCTCGTTTGTCATCGACCTCAGTGAAGAACCGCGCGAACGGTGGGGAGAAGTCATCGCCGCGTTCAAGTCCGGGCGAGAACTCCCCGGCACGACCGAATTCAATTATGCCGCGGAGCTGATCTGATGAAGAATTATCTCGCCGCCATTCTGCTGATCCTGTTCCTGGCGGCCCCCGCCTGCGCCGGGAGAACGATAGACGGAATGGTACGGGCGGTCTACGATGGTGATACCTTGCTGTTGACCACCCGCGAGGAGAGCCGGCTCAAGGTGAGGCTGTACGGCATCGATGCACCGGAGACCAGGAAACCGGACCGGCCGGGACAGTCGTACGGCGATATATCCAGGCGCACTCTGATGTACAAGATCATGGGGCGCCGCGTTACTGCGGAGATTGTGGATATAGATCAGTACAAGCGGGCGGTGGCGGTCATTCGGTATAACGGGAGAGACATCAACCGCGAAATGGTGGCGGAGGGGATGGCATGGGCGTATCGCCAGTATCTCCAGAGTCCGTACGAGTCGGAATATATCAGCAGCGAAACAAGGGCCCGTTCACGGCGTGCAGGGGTCTGGAGAGAGCCGAAACCGCAGCCCCCCTGGGAATTCAGGGAGAGGCAGCAAGGGGGTGGGAAACATTCCCGGCAGTGGTAATGCCCGCCAGGATCAGCGGCGGTACTTTTTGGTCATATCGAGGATGTGTTTAACGCGTGAAACGACCCGTACCGGCTGGACCGGTTTGGGAATAAAGTCGCTGAATCCGAACTCCAGGGCTTTCTGCTCATCTTCGGTTGATGCCTTGGAGGTCAGCATGATGACAGGAATTTCCGATGTCATCGGATTGGCCTTGATGGCCCGCAGCAAGCCGTAGCCATCCATGCGCGGCATAATCGAATCGGTAATAATAAGTTTCGGCCGCTCCGATAGTGCGATTTTCAGGCCTTCAAGACCATCAGAGGCCATCAACACCTTGTACCCTTCCTTCACCAGCGCCATCTGGATGACCGTTGCAATCGGCGCCGAGTCCTCCACCACCAGAATCGCATCCCCCCCCCCGGTACTGCTTTTCAGATAATGGACCGAAATCGCATCCAGGATCTCCTTGCGGGTGGCAAGCACCGGAACCACCTGCATTCCGGTAATGCGGCTGAGCATTTCCATCGTTTCCAGGTCAAAGGGGTCGGTGATTGCAACCGCCAGCATGGCATCCTTCTGTTTGAGCGGGAAGACCAGCCTCTTCATCGCGAAATCGGACGGGAGCATGTCGAGCAGTTCCTGCGGATACACGTGGCCGACAAAATTTTTGATGGTCTTGAATTTGAACTGTTTGGACAGGGCGTCTACCAGTTCATCTTCGGTGATGACCCCCATTTCTTCCAGAACATCGCCCAGGCGTTTCTTGTCTGATTTCTGGCGTTCCAGCGCCCGCTCGAGCGTTTTGGTGCTGATGATCTCAGCTTCGACCAGTATGTCTCCCAAATGTTTCATACAACCCACCCTCGATGTCCGATCAGTAATGCCAAGACCGCTTGTATCACACAACTGTGGGGCAATTACAGCATATTCACGTACCTGCTGTAATACACAGACAAAATCGGACTATTTCGGCACCAGATAGCCGATGCGGATTCCGCCCCAATGCCTGTTGTTGATGATCAGCGGTTTTGACATGTCATTCAAGATTTCGCCGGTATCTCGCCGATAGGTCTGCAGCAGGAAGCCGTCAGTGTTGCGGGCGCACCGGATGCCGGTTTTATCATTAAAGAGGCGTTTTGTGCGATTGTTGTTCTTGTCAGTTTCAGGATCACCGGTCAGCGGTTTGGTATAGCGCAGGTTATGACACGGCACATACCCGTTGTTGTCAACGCAGATGGCGTACAAAACCTTGGGGTCGCGGTTGACGATGGTTTCCTGAATGGGGGAAATAATCCTGTCGAAGAATGTATCGAAACGGGTGGTAAACTTCTGCGGTGACGTATTCGGCACCGGAACGTAGTTCCTGTCGAACAGATTCTCCAGCGTAATGCTGCGATCGCGGAGCGCCTTTTCAATGGCGTCCCCCACACCTTCTTCCATCTCGCGGATGTAGGCCTTTACAGTATCGTGGTAGTTGCCGACCGAAAATTTTCCGACGGAGCCGTAAATCTGCTCGACAACGTCGGAGAATGTTACAAAAGCTTCACTGGTCCGCTGCATCATCGTGTTCGTTTCTTCCGCACTGCGGGAGACAAGATGAATCATCTCGGAAATATGGTTTGTTGTGGCGTTCTGTTCTTCCGAAGCGGTGGCGATCTGCTCGATCATGACCCGCGACTCGTTTGCATGGTTTTTGATGTTTTCGAGGCTGTTGCGGGCTTCCTCGGCTTTGACAAGGCCGGTCTGTACCAGAACGCTTTCGTTTCCAATCATATCTGCTGCGCTGCGACTGGTCTTCTGGATGTTCGCCACGACTCTCTTGATCTCGCGCGTTGATGAGGTTGTCTTTTCGGCCAGTCCCTTGACTTCACTGGCAACTACGGCAAACCCTTTGCCGGCGTCACCGGCCCGAGCCGCCTCAATCGAGGCATTAAGCGCCAGCAGATTGGTCTGATCGGCAATGTCTTCGATCAGAACGACCATTTCGCCGATATGAGCGGAAGCGGCCTCCAGCTCGCGGATGATCACCAGGGTGCCATTTACACTGACGCTGATTTTCTGCATGCAGTCCCATGTTTCTTCAACAACGGTCATGCCGCTGCTGGCGGCACTGTCAACGGCGCTGGAGAGCGAGGCCGCCCGATGAGTGTTCTCGGTTACATCATGAATCGTTTGCGCCATCTCCTCGGAGGAGGCGGCAACGGTAAAAGCCTGGTCCTTCTGGTCCTGGGTCATCTTCAGTGTCCGCTCGGTTCCGGCGGCCAGTTCGCAGACGCTGGTTCCGATCAGGCAGGTTTGGGAATACAGATCGGAAAAAGTGTTGCGAATTTTCTCCGTCAGGTTGTTGACTTCGTCTCCCAGTCGGCCGATTTCACAGGTCGTTCGAACCTGAAGTATCTTGGTCAGATCCCCTTCGCTGCCGGCCAGATCCCCCAGCTGCTTATAGAGCTGAGCGATCTGCTGGACGACGGTGCGATTGAAAAAAACATACAGCGTCCCCAGCATGACAAAAAAGAAAAACGCGCCTACGGCAGACATAACCAGAGTCAGCCGGATGGCGGTGGCAAAGCCTTCTTCAAGGGAAGTTGTCAGGATAACACCGCCGACAAATTTCGCATCCCCCTTATGGCATCCCCGGCAGCGCTCTTCATTCGCCAGGGGAACCGCCAGATCAAGAAAGCGCTTCCCCTCCTTGCTTGCCGCCAGCTCCTTGGGCGAGCCGGAGGCGATGGCCGAGCGCATTTCTTCACTGACGGCGCCAGTTCCCCATTCCTTTCCTTCGGCGTTAAAAAGCCGGATCCCGGCGACTCCCCCATTGGCCTTGATTTCGGCTACATATGCTGCGAAATCCTTCATATCCCCTTTTGCCATCTGGTTGAGTATATCGTGGGTGACGGTAGAAGCCAGCTGGCGGGCATTTTTTTTCTGCAGATCAATGGTGGAGGTATATTCAAGGTAGATTGAGAGAATACCGAGACCGGCGAAGCCGAAGAAGAGAGTTGCAGCGATGATAAGGACGATCTTGCGGGACAGGCTTGACTTGGTCATGGTGTTCACCCTTTAGCGGAGTACGCTTAAAATTATATGGCGGGGATTCTACACAAGTAGGGTAGTATTTACAAACGATTTGTGGGGTTTTAAAACCCTGTTCTTGGCTAACCGCCTGCTGTGCATGGAGTTATTGACTTAATTAAAGCGTAGTTTTTAAAGCATGTTACGGCATAATTCCAAAAAAAAGTCGCTGGATTTGCCGTGGAACGCGAATGGGTAATAATACTATTGACAAGCTAAAATAACGCGGTATAAGCAGGTTAGTAAGAGTTTGTTCAGTTGAAAGTTCACGTGGGTGGCCGCTCCAGCGAAGAAAAGGAGGAAGCTATGAGAAAAATGATAGGGAAATGTTTTTATTCATTGGCGACAGTAGTAATTATTGCCGGTTGCGGTGGCGGAGGCGGCGGCGGTTCTGCTCCGGTGCCCCCGCCGGTGGCCAAGACCAGCACCGCTACGGTGAGCGGAACCGCCATGCTTTCGCTATCGGCGCTGGTGTCTAAAGCTTCCGCAAAGCTCGATGGCGTAGCGGTCGAGATCATTTCCTACGACAGGAGTGACAAAGAGCTTGGTCGTGCGGCGGTGACGACAGATGACGCGGGCGGTTTCGCCGCCCAAGTGCCACTGCTGGACACCGGCGGCTATGTCATCGTGTCGGCGACCAAAGAGGGTTTTACCCAGTTCCAGAAAAAAATAGACTACGCATCTCCCGGCAATATCGAGCTTAAGGCGGCGTTGCAGGGTCTCAATGTGGCATTTGCAAATCTCTCTACCGGCGGTGCTCTTGCCGCCGGCATAGGCAAGTCGACAGAACCGTCATTCAGTTTTGCCGTAGTCAGGTTCTCCAACGGAGTCAAAAAGACACTGGCCGGAAAAGCTATCCGGGCGGCAAAGGCGGCCGGCGGAACTACTGAGCTGGAAATCAATATTCCCGCCGCCTCCCTTCCCGGCGTGAAAAAACTCAAAGGTGAACTTGAAACTTTCGAGCCGGCCACGGAGTCGGAAAATTTCCCCGGTTCCTACACCGGAATCGTTGGCGGCAGGGAAGGAAAGATGGTCTCCCTGGCCTTTGACTTCATGAAAATATCCAATGCGGAGACTGGAGAAAATCTGGGACAAGTCGCCAGAAAGCTCGTCAAATCGGGGGTACGAAAGGCTGCAGAACCCACCACCACGGTTACCCGCAACATTTACAGCTCCAGTTGCGACAGCCTTTTTATAGAGGACTACAACGCCTCGGCGGCAGGTCGTCAGGTTCCGGTCTGGTCGCTCAACCCGTCCACAGGAAAATGGGTATTCATCGGCGAAGGGACCATTGTTGACAGCAGCGGGGTTGTCATTGCCGCCCCCGTGCCCGGTGATAACACCACAGGGTGCAAAGGCGGCTCATACCGTCTGAAAATTCTGGTTTCCAACACGGAATTTGCCAAGAGCTGGTGGAATCTGGATCATATCGTCTTCGACGTTCCGAAAGAGGTTTGCCTCTCCGGCAAATTCTCATTCAGTAACGGAGACCCTGTTAAAAGCCTCTCACTCTCTCTGAATGGTGCAAACCTGGACAACAAATGGGTAAGAACCGATGACAGCGGAAATTATACGCTGACAACAGTGCTCCTTAACGGTAATAACATTGACAGGAAAGGGAGACTAACCTACACGGATGAAAACGGAAACTACCCCGGAGTCGATGTAACCCTGGGTGATTCACCGAACTGCGGGGCTTTCAGCAAAACGCTCCCGAAGCCATGTGACGTGAGCGGCAAACTGGTTGATGACGCGGCAAATGGCGTTCCAAACCGCTGGGTCAGTCTTCAGGGGACAAATTTTTATCGCGGCGCAAGCACCGACAGTACGGGAGCGTTCAGCAGCTTAGTTGCCTGCAACTCAGATATCGGAGTTTACATCGGTGGGAGCAGCAAGTTGTTATCTTTCAATGTCAACAGTGCGGTGGCAGGCGACGAAACCACTGATGACGGCGCAAAGGTCTCACTTAAGAATCTGACCGTCCCGAACATTTCGCCAAACGGGTATGTCAACCTGTCACAGCGCTCCATCAGGAATACGGGGACGATCACGGCAGAAATCTCCGCATATGATGAAGACGGCAACTACCCGGTAAGCTACACACTCAAAATTCTGAACGGAACCGCAGTTGCCACTAGCTATACCGGCTCCATAAACGGCACGACCGTATTCTCGGCATCACACCCTATTACCGGTCTTGCTGTCGGTGATTATACCGTTGAACTCGCACTTGCGGACAGCAAGGGGGCCAGCCGCACCATCCCTGCCGGAGGCATAACCGTTTCCGACGGTTCGCGCCCCCCCGTTGTGACAGCCTACGCCAGCCAGCTGTTTGTCAATTCCTGCGGCAGCAACAATACGGTCTCCCTGTACGGCTCTGCATTTGATCCGGACGGAGACCCGCTCTCTGCCTTGTGGAGCGGAACCGGTGTTGCCTGCCTCGGCAACAGCGGTCTCGCCGGATTTGTTAATACCCCATGCGACGTGACCGTAACCGGCGATACGACATACACCTACACGGTGAGTGACAGCAGCAAGAGCGTTGCCAAAAATGTCATCGTTACCACCTATTCATCCGCCCCATGGGTGTCAAGTCTTACCGCATCTCCTTCACTTGTTCCGGTGGGGGCAGCAGGAACAGGGCGGGAGGTAATGTTAACAGCAGTTGCCAAACATTCTGACGGCATAAACCTGAGCGGCAGCTGGATGGTGAACGGCTCACCGATAACCGGTTGCCCGGATGTAACGACTCTTCCCAGCGGAACGGCGGCAACCTGCACCTATGCCATTCCAGGTACGGCAAATGCCGGGGATGCGTTTGTGTTCCGCTTCACGACAGCCGGCTGCAGCAAGACAAGTTTCCGTGAAACGACCGTTTTCTACGGCAACCTGAGCGACGTGAATATTGTTGTCCAGTAAATGAAACTACCAACGGGAAGAAGGAGGACACTCCATGAAAAAGATAAAATTCAACATATTGACAGCCCTTGCCATGACCGTGGCTGCCGCGTTCCTTTCCGGGTGCGGTTCCTCAGGACCGGGCAGCGCCGCGACGGAACAGGGCGTTGCAGCCAAGGCGGATGTAACGATCTCCGCGAGATTCCCCTCGTCAGGAGACGCCTCGAAGAGCCTGGTGCCTGCAGGTGCGGGGGTGATAGAGGTGTCAGGGTATCAGCCGGGCACCCAGACGCAGCCTCTCCTCCTGGCTACATTAACTCCTGCTGCCGCGACTAAAACGATCAAGATGGCGCCCGGCATGTATTTCATCTATGCCACGGCCTATGACTCGGCAGATATCGCCACGCGCAGAATACTGGGGCAAACCAGCACCGGCGGCGAGGTTCAGGTAGGGGTGACGAACAATGTGAACCTCACCTTTCTGGATGGCCAGTGGACGCTTGTCGATGCCAACGACACCCCGACGCCGCTTGTGCTGAGCAACGGCACGCAGCTCATTGATTTTATTGTCGGCGGCGGAGTGCAGACGGCGTTCAAAGCGGGCAAAAGTGCAATCGACTATAGCAAGCCGGTGGGCGGCGGCGGCGGTCTGGTGCGTCTTCGCTTCGACAACAATACCAGCGCCAGGACGGAAGGTTGGATGGCATCCCAGTTTGTCGGCGCCACAAACGGTTCGTTACTGGGAAGCGACAACTACAACCTGACCCAAAAATGTGGTTATTATACGTACTACGGCCTTCCCTGTGAAGAATCCGCCGGTGATCAGATCGTGATGATAAGCGGTAAAGACAGCGACAATTTTCAGAGCGGCGGTTCCTTCACGGGGGACATCATTTACGGATCGGCTGAAAGCCTGCTTCCAAACGGTGGACAGACAATAGCCACGCAAAACGGGGTGCCTCTTGATCTCAATAATGCTCTGCCTGATACCACCGTTACGGGGGGCAATCTCATAACCGGCGGGGTCGTCGAATGGAAACCTTCAACCAACAGGACTATTACGCTGGGAACACCGGCAATCGCCAAGGCGGCAAAGAGCGCGGTGGCGATTAAGGCGCAATCTGCCAATACGACATATTCTAATCTTACGATAAAAGAAAACAGGGCTATTGTCTGCTCCGGTACAAATCCCCAGAACCGCGGCACATGGTCATTTGCCAACAACACCTCCGCCGGCAGGGTCGTGCTTGGAAGCAGGGTTTGTTACACCAATGATCCATATCTGAATAGCCAGTGGGATCCGGTTCTGCTGCAGTCCGTACGCAACACCGGAGATTATTCATATGGCCTGATTCCGGCAGATACGAATAACCTGGGTGATTACTGTCAGCAGTGGGACTTCACAAACAACAGTTGCCTCCAGCAGTTCCCGGGGGCCGGTGATGTCTACCAGCCCTGGAACTTCAGGGCGGTACGGAGTGCATCCAAAACCGTGATCAATTACGGTTCCTTCAAGTTCAACTTCTGGGGTGAAAGAACCCAGTCCGGCACTGCATATGTGTATCCTCTCAGGGCAAAGGGGAGTACGACCGTCAAATCAGCCCCTGCCGCTCCTGTCATAACCAGCTTGGGAGTGCCGGCATCCGTACCGACCGGGACCGCCAGCGCCACTTTGACAGCGTCCGCCTTTGATCCAAACGGCGACCCGATCACCTGGAGCTGGTCCGTCGTCAGCGGTGGCGGTACGCTGGGAGCGGGATGCAGCGGCTCCGGGACCGGCACCATCAGCAGTTCCTGCAGTTATGTCCCGCCAGCGGCTGCGGCAACCGTTGTTCTGAGGTTCAGCGCCAGTGACGGTGCCAGGACAGGTACAAAGGACAGGACACTATCCGTTTCGGATGGGACGACGGTTGTCATTCAGTAACATCTATCTTTCAGACTGAAGGAGGAACACTCCATGAGACAGAGAATATATGCAGTATTGATCGCCTCTGCCCTGTTTAGTGCCGCCGCATTACTTTCCGGCTGCGGCTCCACCGGCTCAGGCTCCCCATCGATTGGGCAGAATCAGGCCGCCAAGGCGGAAGTAACGATTGCGGCCAAATTCCCCACAGCTGATGGTGCAGTAAAAAGCCTGATCCCGGCCGGCGCCCAGGCAATCGAAGTGTATGCCCAGCCCATGCCGTTTACGTACGACCCGATCAACCCCAGCGGTACCCTGATAGCGACGCTTACCCCTACGGAACAGAGTAAGACGGTGCAGATCGCCCCCGGAATGTACATGGTCTTTGCCAGGGCTTATGATTCTACAGACCCCGCCACCCGCACAATTGTCGGCGAAACCAGCACCGGAGGCGAGGTGAAATCCGGTCAGGCAAACACGATTATCCTCACTTTTTTGGACGGTCAATGGACGATTGTTAATGCTTCTGACGTCCCTTCACCGCTCGTGCTGAGTGACGGTACGCAGCTGATCGACTTTATAGTCGAAAGCGGTTCGCAACCGCTGGCCAAAGCGGGCAAGAGCTCAATCGACTTCTCCAAGCCGGTCGGCGGCGGAAGCGGGGCGGTCAAGCTTCGTTTCAATAACAACACCAGCGCTCGTGCAGCAGGTTGGATGGCATCCCAGTTTGTCGGCACCTTAAACAGCACGTTACTGGGAAATGATGGTTATAATCTTACCAAGAAGTGCGGTTTCGATACATTCTACGGACTTCCCTGTGAAGAAAGCGCAGGTGACCAGATAGTGATGATAAGCGGCAAAGATAACGGTGGCTCCCAGAGCGGGAATCCTTCTGATGGGAGTATCCTGTACGGGTCAGCCGAAAGCCTGCTCCCCAGCGGAGGAGTAACAACATTCACCCAGAACGGTCTGCCGCTGGATCTCATGGCCGCTCTGCCTGATACCACCATTACAGGGGGCACCATCGTAACCGGCGGGGTAATCGAGTGGAAGCCTTCCACAGACAGGACTATTGTGCTGGGCACACCTGTCGCCAAAGTGGCAAAGGGTGCCACGGCAATAAAGGCGCAATCAACTAATACGCCATATGTAAACATTACGGTAAAGGATGTTGAGACCATCGTCTGCTCCGGCACAAATCCGCAGAACCGCGGCACATGGTCATTTGCCAACAACACTTCCGCTGGCAAGGTAGTACTCGGAAGCAGGGTCTGTTACACCAATTATCCGTACGTGAACAGCCAATTTGATCCGATACTGATGCAAAACATTGTGAATGCCGGTGATTACTCGTATGGCCTGGTTCCGGCAGACACGAACAACCTGGGCGACTATTGCCACCAGTGGGACAGCAATCCGTTTCTTCCCTATGATCCAATAACCAACCCAACTGGCACCGCCCCAAATCCAAACTACAATAAAGCCTGCCTGCAGCAGCTCCCGGGGAGCGGAGACGTGTATCAGCCATGGAACTTCAGGGCGGTGAAGAGCGCCAGTAAAACAACGATCAGTTACGGCTCCTTCAAGTTCAACTTCTGGGGAGAAAGAAATCAGACAGGTACGGCATATGTTTATCCATTCAGGGCAAAGGGGAGCACGACCGTGACCCCTGCGCAGTAAGAACTAATGAGCCATGCAACGGGAAGGGGCGGCGAAAGCTGCCCCTTTCATATTGCCTGCAGATAGGGTAATAACAAGGTGCATTGCATGAAACGGGGCGATCGTTTCATGCTGCGTTAGAGAATGGCGAAGCGTGATTTAACAGAGGAGTGGGGGAGTTGATGAGACACTTTTTGGCCGCTGTTCATATACTGCTGATTATTGCATATGCACCGGCCATCTACGGCGCCCCATCCCAAGTGCTCAGGCCGGCATACAAGGAGGGAGAGCTGATTGTCCGGTTCAAAAACCCCCTTAAGGCGGCAAAGAGTGCCACTGCCCAGAAATCATCCATCCTAAGGAAATTCAAGCGGTTTCCTGCCCATCATATTAAGCTTCCTGCAGGGTCTTCGGTGCAGGAATCGCTGGAAGCATTCAGGAGCGACCCGAATGTGCTGTATGCCGAGCCGAATTACTTCGCCCGCAAGTCCGTGGTGCCCAATGACCCGAGCTATGTCGGGCAGTGGAACCTGCCGCTCATCTCGGCGCCATCCGCGTGGGACAACTCTGTCGGGAGCAGGGGGACAGATGCCGTCATCGTTGCAGTGCTCGATACCGGCATCGCATATTCACATCCCGATCTTGCTCCCAATATCTGGGTAAACAGTGGAGAATTCTGCGGAGACGGCATCGATAATGACGGTAACGGCATTACGGATGACTGTTACGGCGCAAATTTCGGCGGATTTTCCCGTGGAGACCCGTGGGATGACGATACGGCGGACAGCCACGGCACACACGTGGCTGGGATCATGGGGGCAGTCGGCAATAACGGGGTCGGCATTGCCGGGGTCAACTGGGCGGCAAAAATCATGGCGGTCAAGTTCCTCCACGGCCCTGAAGGAGTGGGAGAGCTTGCCGACGCGTTGAGCGGTGTGGAATACTCCCTCAACAAGGGGGCAAAGCTCATCAACATGAGCTTCGAGGTTGATGAAGATTCAGTATCGCTTCGGGATGCGGTGGCCGCCGCTGAGAATGCCGGCGTACTGGTGGTTTCAGCCGCCGGCAATACTGGAAAGAATCTTGATCAGACCGGGGTATACCCCGCATCGATACGATCGCCCGTCAATATAACCGTCGCCGCTTCCACATCAGTAGACACCCTGCCGTCGTATTCCGACTACGGCCGGCACACGGTGGAACTCGCCGCTCCGGGAGGTGTTGCCACCGGTTCTGCCGATGCCGTATTGAGTACGGTCTGGCTGAATGGCGGTGCCACGCTTTACCGCACCACAGCCGGCACGTCCATGGCGGCACCCCACGTGACCGGAGCCGCCGCCCTGATCTGGAACCTCCATCCGCTACTGTCTGCCGCGCAGGTGAAGGCCCGCATACTAAACGGTGTAGATCCGGTTCCGGCATTTGCAGAGAATACGATTACAGGAGGAAGGCTGAATCTTGAAAAGGCACTGAATTCGCAGAATCTGCCGGCTGTTTTCGACGTGTCTCCGTTTCAACTGAGCTGGAACGGTGGAACGATTGTGGTCAAAGGGGTGGGCTTTGGGATTTCGCCCGGCACCATTTCACTTGCCGGTGTAAATCTGAATGCCAATTCCTGGAGCGATTCGGAGATAACAGCCGTTGTCCCCCAAAATTCCAAGGGCGGGATAGTTCAGGTGAACGGGCAGGGGGGAGGGTTTCCGGTAACGGTAACACCGTTGATAAACCTTGCGGCGACGGCTGTTTCGGGTGCTGCGCCATTGACGGTGGAGATTGTTGCGGAGATCCTGTCTGGCGTAACCATAACGAAATACGAATGGGACCTTGGTGATGGAATATTCAGGGAAATACAGGGAGTGACTTCTCGCGTAACCCATGTTTTTAGTGCTGCCGGTAATTATAAAGTCAGTTTGAAAATAACGGACAATAACGGCAATACGGGGATAGAAAGCCTCACCATTACGATAACGCCACCCTCTTCAGGAAGCGGCAGCGGATGCTTCATCGCCACCGCAGCCTACGGGAGCTATCTGCACCCTAAAGTACAGCTCCTGCGCAATTTCCGTGACAGCCACCTTATCACTAACCCTCCGGGGCGTGTTTTTGTCGGATTGTACTACCGTCTGAGCCCGCCTGTCGCACATCTCATTGCAAAGCACGAGGCGTTGCGCATTATTTTCCGCTGGACGATAACGCCCCTGGTGCTGCTCATCCTGTACCCTTTACTGACAATGGTTATGATTCTTGTGGTTGCTGTAATTGCCGGGGTGCCTTATTTGTGCCGAATAAAGAAAACCAAAGGGAGCACTCTCATCTGGAAGTAGGCACATATCAGAAAAAAACACCGGTTTTAAATAATGTTCCCTCTTGGATTAGATAATTCCTGGAGAAGCCTGTTTGCTGATATCAATACTCTAAAATAGTATTTGACATGTAAAAATACTCGGTATATTTACACAGTAAATAACGTTAATATAGAGATGGTGCCGGCCAGACAGATCAAGAGATTGCAGCCAGCAAAAAGGCTGCACAAAAGGGAGGGAGCCATGAAAAAGACGCTGGTGATTATCGGGATGGTAGCTGTAACGGGGATGCTCTACGCCTGCGGAGGGTCAGGTTCCAAGAACACTGCAGGAGGCAATTCCGGCACAACGACAACTGTCGCCGCTCCGGCTATATCGGCGACGAAGACACCTGTCTCTACCCCTGCAGAGGCGGCCAAGACGGTTAATGCTTCAAAGACGCTGGCATCTTCCTTTGCCTCGGGCACATCGTTCCCGTCTTTGGGTTCTTTAGTGGGCAAGCCGGAAGAGGGCCAGGCTGCGAACGGCCATAAGATCATCTCTACCGTTCGCGATATGCAACAGAGAGTCGTCGGGCTTGTTGAGAAACAAAAGTCCCTCGGAAAACAGGTGGCAGCTGCACAGTCACAAGCCTGCACCGGCGGAGGGGCGATGTCGTTTGATCCGGCAAGCAATCCTCTCGTGATAACATTTGCCGCCTGTAAAGAAGGAGATGAATATCAGAATGGGACAGTAATGATGCCCCAGGCCCTTTTGGGACAAACGAGCAGCAGTACGGGGGGCACTCTTTCCGTGAATCTGACTTCCATCATTTATGCGCCAGGTTCCGGATATTCGATCAAGCAGAATGAATCCGTTCTGAATATGACCATGACGCTTACTTCATTTGATACAGCCGCCGGAGCCATGAGCCTCGCCTTGAATGGCTCTCAAAGCCAGATTAATTACGTTGCCGGAACAAGCGAAAAGCAGTCATTCGGGAACTTCTCGCTTAATATCATCGAGAATGTGGTCGGGACGATCTCAACTACCTCCATGACGATGAACGGTGCCGTCAGTATGGATACATTTACCGGTACGGCCTTCGGCACGATTGATACCGCTTCCGGAATGACTTTCAGCAATCTCCAGCTTGGAAGCACGGTGAATTCAGCTTCAGGTGCAAATACGCTCACTATTAACGGAACGTACGCCATTAAAACAATACCGGCCTGTATGGACGGTACGTTTGTAATTACGACACAATCACCGATTACAAGCACCTTCAGCGGCACTACTTCAGGGCAAATGACCGTGAACGATGTCGTTATGGTGTTTAACTCTGATGGAACCGTTACTGCGACCATTAATTCGGTGCCGCAGGTTATAGATGCATCATATGCGACGGTCTGCTCATTGAGTTTCTGATTATTGTGAGTCAGGATAAAGTATCGACGTGAAGGAATACAAACAAAGCCCCCGCAGAAACTCTGCAGGGGCCTTGCCTATTAAATGCTTTGGTGCAATGGCAAAGGCCCGGAAGAAAAATCTTCCGGGCCTTTGAATTAATTGAAAAGTTCGCTACGTTAGTTCGGGTATACCGAAACCTTTTTGCGATCCTTGCCGAGGCGCTCAAATGCAACCACGCCTTCGATCAGAGCGAACAGGGTGTAGTCCTTGCCGCAGCCGACGTTGTTGCCGGGATGGATCTGGGTGCCGCGCTGACGGTAAATGATGTTACCGGCCTTGACGCTTTCTCCGCCGAATTTCTTGCAGCCAAGACGCTGTCCGCCTGAATCTCTGCCGTTTCTTGAACTACCACCAGCTTTTTTATGTGCCATTTCCGTATCTCCTGGGAAAAATATTTATGCGGTATTGATTACGCGGTAATCTTTTCAATCTTGAGGACGGTCAGGTGCTGACGGTGACCGCGCAGCTTGCGTGAATCTTTACGGCGTTTGGATTTGAATACGAGGACCTTCTTGCCTTTGCCCTGTACGGCAATCTTGGCTGTTACTGAAGCTCCGGCTACGAGCGGTGCGCCCACAACGGTCTTTTCGCCACCAACCATAAGGATCTCGGCGAATTCTATGCTGTCGCCGATTTCGCCCTCAAGTTTTTCCACCTTGAGAAATTCGCCTTCGGTTACCTTGTATTGCTTGCCACCTGTCTTGATAACTGCGTACATATGCCATCTCCATCCGCTTCTGATTTTTAAAGAGTTATGGAATATAGATACATGGGCAAGACATGTCAAGCAGAAAATACATCCGCAGGTTGAAAATACTCTGGAGCCGATGCACGCATTCAGTATTGCCATGAAAATGGACGGGAATCTACCACCCCCAACCGCTCCTTGTCAAAGGAGGGGGAGCTTAAGTCCCACTCTTTGTTTTAGGAGGACCCAAAAGGCCTAATTGGCTAAGGGGTGGTAAGGAGTATTGCAGTTATTTTCCAGCATCGTCACCAAAAAGTTCGTCAAAAATCGCCTGCACGGTCGTGATCTTGTTGGCTTTCCAAGCGTTGGTTCCGCAGAAAACCAGCCCGGTTTCGACGTCACCGCGCTGGGCACGATCAAGAGCGGTCACGATGCAGAAGCGTTCGCCCGACTCCTTGTAGGAACATTTTTTCAGGCATCCCATTCGGCAGGTGGTGTGGTGGTCAAGATCGTACTGGCGGATGTTGTCTATGTTGTTGGAGATGGCCCTTCCCGGAAGCCCGGCCGGGCTCATGATCAGGCCGATATCCTCTTTGGTGCAGTCAAGGTAGCGCTGTTTGAATTCGTCACTGGCATCGCTCTCCTCGGTGCAGACAAAGCGGCTTGCCATCTGGACGCCATCCGCCCCTTCAGCCAGCGCATGCTCCAGATCGGCACGATCCCAGATGCCGCCGGCGGCGATTACGGGCACCTCAGCACCGCACTCATCGCGAAAAAATGCTTTTATATCCCGTACCGTTGCGTATTGATCGTACTCACCGGTACCGATTCGTTCCATTTTTTCACCAAGATGCCCGCCGGCGGTATCCGGATCCTCCACCACAACCGCATCCGGCAACCGGTGGTAGGTTTTCTGCCACTTACGTGCGATTAGCTGGGCAGCTCGAAGTGAGGAGACGATCGGCACCAATGCAACGTCGGGGTGGTCGGCGGTCAGTTCCGGCAGTCCCATGGGCAGGCCGGCTCCGCATACGATGACTTTCGCGCCACCTTCAATGGCCGCCTTGACGAGCGGCTCAAAATCGGAGAGTGCAACCATGACATTGACGCCGATAATTCCATCGGGAGCAATTTCGTACGCCTTGCGCAACTCGGCTTTAAAGGCCTCCGTTTCAGCCTGGAAAAAGTTTGTGCCGTCATACAGTCCGCTGTTAAGGGCAATGCCGGCCGCGGCAACCAGTCCGACACCGCCGCTTTTTGCAACATGTCCTGCCAGTCTGCCGGCAGATATCCGGGCACCCATGCCTCCCTGGATAAGCGGATAGCGAACGGTATGTTTTCCGATTTTTAATGGCTGAATCATAGTTACCCCCCATGAATGATTTAACTGTTGTATCATAGCAAGGCGGCAGCCATAGTGAATGTAATAGTTTTGTAAAATGAAACGGCAATCCCGGAATCGGCAGCCCCGATTTTTTTCTGGACTTGTTGATCCATTCTCACTAAAATCTCATAGTTTATTTGAAATCGGGAGTTGGCCATGGAACAGGAAAAACTGGATTATTTCAAAAACATCCTGAATGAAGAGATGAAGGCGTTGCTTGGCGAGGCGGGGAAAACCGTAACGGAAATGACAACGGATGCTTTAAACTTTCCCGACCCGACCGACCGTGCCACTCAGGAGTCTGACCGCAATTTCGAGTTGCGCATCAGGGATCGTGAGCGGAAGCTGATCAATAAAATCAAAGACGCCCTCGACCGGATTGAGTCCAAAGAATTCGGCATTTGTGACGATTGCGGAGAGGAAATTGGTGAGGCCCGCCTGAGGGCGAGGCCGGTAACCACCCAGTGCATCGACTGCAAGATGGCCGCTGAGGAAAAAGAGCGGCGAATCTGATTTCCATCTAATCAAGGCATGACGGCACACAGGATAAGGCATGAATATTCATGATTCTCTACTACATCCTGGAACCGACCATCGTTTGTCTGAGCTGACACTTCTGTACCAGTTCAGCAATACGATGCTTTCCACCATTCGTCTCAACAAGTTGACGCACCTCATACTCACCGCAATTACTACATCATCATCCAACCTCTTTGAACGATCCATTCTGTTTCTGCGTAACGAAAAATCCGGCGTCCTGCAAGGCATGCTTGGGGTGACACGCAATCTGTCCGAGGGGCTGCAGATCGTCGGCGGCCAGGATTCCCTAGGGAGTCGCTGGGATATAAGCGAAGAAATAATCATGCGCCAGCGCTCTGCGGAATTTTGTCTGCGGGTGCGAATGACACGGATTGAAATTGACGGTTCCTGCCCGCTCATACATCAGATCGTTAAGGAACGGAGTCTCTGCCACTCCGAAGACATACTCTGCCAAAGATGCTCGACCTGCAGCTTTATCAGACTCCTCTGTGAAGGACAATTCGCGGCGGTACCCCTTGTGGCCCGCGAAGCGACCATCGGCATGATAGTGGTCGATAACCCGGATTCAGAACATCTGATCTCAAGCGAAAATCTGCATTTCCTGCAGCTTATTGCCAATCAGGCCGGAATGGCGATTGAAAATTCGATGCTGTATAATCGCATCGAAGAGGCCCATGTAAGTCTGCGCGATGCACGGGAGCGCCTGCTGCAGGGCGAGCGTCTGGCTGCTATCGGCGAAATGGCGGCAAATCTGGCCCATGAGCTGAAGAACCCGCTTATCACTATCGGCGGCTTTGCCGGGCGGATTCTCAAGTCACTGCCTGATGCGACTCGGGAACACCAGTATGCCGGTACCATCGTCTCTGAAGTCAGCCGGTTGGAGAAAATGCTGGCTGAAGTTCTGGCGTTCTCGCGCAAACCGACGATCTGTTTCAGTCCCTGTGACCTTGTGGAAATTATCCAGGAATCCATTTCAAGCTGTGAAACCGCTATAGAGGACCATAATATCAAGATTTCGTTTTCCAGCGACGTCCCTCCCCTGACCGTTTCCGGTGACGCGCATCAGTTGAAGCAGGTTTTTCTCAACCTGATACTGAACGCCTGTGATGCCATGCCGGGAGGGGGGGAGCTGTCTTTGACCCTGGGAAAAACTTCCCCCGGCGGGAAAGCGGTTATTGCAACCGTGGAGGACACCGGCGGCGGCATCGCAAAGGAGATGCTTCCGCAGGTATTCAACCCTTTTTTCACAACCAAACATCATGGCACCGGCCTTGGTCTTGCGATTGCAAACCGCATTATCCTCAATCATTTAGGCTCGATAGAGGTACACAATTCCGGACGAGGCGCTGTTTTTACCGTGTCATTGCCACTGGCGGATTATACCGATTCCTGATAATAGACATAGTACGTACATGAAAGCGATTTCTGCAAAGCTTCGAAAAAATAGCTTCTGACTTTATATTTGCATCATGGGGCTGTAGCTCAGCTGGGAGAGCGATGCGTTCGCAACGCATAGGTCGACGGTTCGATCCCGTTCAGCTCCACCAAATTTTTCACAGGGAAGCTTTGCCCGATTGGTCGGCGTCTGGGTTCGGATTCTTATGTACACCGGCTCGGAGCCATGAGGATCGATGGGCATTTCAAGACCTCTCATATCCTTATTTTCCTCGCTGCATTTCTGCCGGACTCACACATATGAATTTTTTGTGCAATCACCTGAATCGACCGCCACTGCAGCATCTCTGCAGGCGGTCGGCCTGATTTTTCTCCATCATATCACCAGAACTCTTTGAATCAGGAGATTGTGTATGAACATAATTGCTGCCGAGTTCGAACAGGCAGGTGTAAAACCGCGGGTCATGCTGGTTGATGATGAAGCATGCATTCGCGAAACGGTCAGTGAACTGCTTGATTCGGAAGGGATCGATGTTGTGACCGCCGTCGGTGCCGGCGAGTGCCTGCAACTGCTGCGCGGCGGCTTCAGGGGTGTCCTTCTGATGGATGTCATGATGCCCGGCTTGGACGGCTGGTCTACCATTCGCGAAATTGAGAAAGCTGGACTCCTGAAGGGGAATATCATCTCCATGCTGACCGCCATGGATGTTCCCGACGGCAGGATGGATGGGCTCCAGGAGGTCGTCATCGATTACATAACCAAGCCGTTTGAACCGGCCGCTTTTGTAGCAGCGGTCAGGAAGTATCTGGCTCTCCTGGATCAGCTCCGTGGAGCGGGCTGAACCATGGCCGGGTGCAATCTCATACTGATAGGATCATCCACCGGCGGACTCACAGTGCTTGAAGAGCTGCTGCCGCGACTGCCGGTCCTGAATGCGGCGATCATCATCGTCCAGCATATAACGCCGCAGGTTGATCAGTCGTTTGTCACCTCGCTGGCCAGAGTATCGAAGATGCCGGTATCCCTTGCCAAGGAAGCCGCCACAGTTCAACCGGGGCGGGTCTATCTGGCACCCGGTGGTGTCCACCTGACGCTGATCCGGAACAGCGTTGTCCACCTTTATGATGGAGAGAAGGTCAACTCCGTCCGGCCATCGATCGATGTGGCCATGAAGTCCGTTTCCGCACCGTTCGGGATCAGGGTCGCAGGGATTATTCTGACCGGAATGGGGTCCGACGGCGCCGCCGGTATTACGCATATCAAACAACTGGGGGGAATCACCATTGCCCAGGATCAGAAAACGAGTGTCATCTACGGCATGCCGAAGGCGGCTGCGGAAACCGGACGAATCGATTTTATCTTGCCGACCGAACGAATTGCTGACAAAATGAAAAACCTGTTTGAATAATTGATCAAGGATATAAAGACAAGGGGCATGTAAATGGGGATTACTCGTTTTAAAAACTGGCGGATTCAATACAAAATCATGTCCATTTCGGTTATCAGCGTGGCGGTTATGATGATAGGGCTGTTCGCCTATCTCCTGCCATTGATCGAATCACGGATCATGTCTGAGAAGCAGGATGCCACCCGTCATGTGGTTGAGCTGGCCATGGGAATTCTTGAACTGCAGGATGCCGAAGTCAAAGCTGGTAAAATGCCTCTTGAACAGGCACAGAAAGAGGCTTCGGAACATATCAAGAAACTCCGCTATGAAAAGAAAGAGTATATCTGGATTAACGACCTGGGCAAGCCGGTGCCGAAGATGATCATGCATCCGACTGTTCCGTCGCTGGACGGCAAGTTGCTCGATGATGCCAAATTCAACAAGGCTACAAAATCTATCGATGGGCTGAACGGTGAGATAAGGAAGCTTGATAACAAGAATCTGTTTGTCGCCTTTAATGAAGTGATCGAGAGGTCAGGCAGAGGCTTCGTCAATTACGAATGGCCGAAGCCGAAAGAAGGCGGCGGTACAACAACAGAACTATTTACCAAATTATCCTATGTGCAGAAATATGAGCCGTGGGGCTGGGTGCTTGGCAGCGGCATCTATATCGATGATGTCAAAAGGGATGTAAATGCGGTCAAATGGGTCCTGGTCGGTCTGAATATCGTGTTCGCAGTTTTCATGCTGCTGCTCTGCTTTTTTATCAGCAGAGGGATAACAAGGACACTAGGGTATGTCGATTCGAGTCTGGAAGAGATGTCACAGGGTGGCGGTGACCTCACCAAACGTCTGCACGTCGAACGTGAGGATGAAACCGGGTCACTGGCACGTTCTTTCAACAATTTTCTTGACAACCTGAAAGAGATCGTTGTTCGCATCAATCAGAATGCAGTAGATGTCGCAGGGTCGGCCGAGAATCTCAACAGGACTTCTGCCGCCATCGCCAGCGGCACGGAAAGGGCGGCCTCGCAGTCAACCTCTGTGGCGATCGCCTGCGAAGAGATGGCTGCAACCTCGGCTGAAATTGCCGGCAACTGCATCCGTACGGTCGAGATATCGAACCGCGCCACCCAGACCGCGCTGACCGGTTCAGAGGTGGTTGGCCACGCGGTTCAGAGCATCCAGCGTATCGCCGTCAAGGTGCAGCAGAGCGCCAAGACGGTAGCATCGCTCGGAACCCGTTCCGAACAGATCGGCAACATTGTCGGCACGATCGAGGATATTGCCGACCAGACCAACCTGCTGGCCCTCAATGCCGCGATCGAGGCGGCCCGGGCCGGAGAGCAGGGGCGTGGTTTTGCGGTTGTTGCCGACGAGGTCCGGGCACTTGCCGAGCGTACTACCAGGGCGACCCGCGAGATTAGCGAGATGATCAAGGCGATCCAGAAGGAGACCCAGTCGGCAGTGGAAGCGATGGAAGAGGGGGTCCAGGAGGTTGAGCGCGGCACGAAGGATGCCTCCCGTTCCGGCCAGGCCCTGGAAGAGATCATAAACCAGGTGGGGGATCTGACCAGCCAGATCAATCAGATCGCCACGGCTGCGGAGCAGCAGACCGCGACTACCAACGAGATCAGCAAGAGCATGCACCAGATTACCGGAGTAGTCAGCGATGCCTCGAAAAGTTCCCAGGATACCGCCGGCGCCGCCAATGAACTCGCTTCCATGGCTGAAGAGCTCAAGCAGATCGTGGCTCAGTTCAGGATGTAAGTTGGGCTGAAGAGAGAACAGATTAGATGGCATGACGTACTGACTTCCTGAAACCGGGTTGCCTTGATTCGCGACTGTGCTTACGGCAACCCGGTTAACTCTTTGCTTATTCCGCCGCGAGGCCTGCTGATGTCCCCCTGCCGTACCGCACTGATATATTCCCCGCTTTTCGGCACGTTCAACTATGGCGAAAATCACCCGTTCAAGCTGCAGCGCAACCGGCTGGCGTATGATCTGATGGACGCATACGGACTGCTGGAATTGCCACACATGCAGATCCGCGACTGCCTGCCGGCGCCTGTTGAGCTGCTGCTGTCGTTCCATGATCCGGCCTACATTGCCCGTCTCAAGGAGTTCAGTGCATCGGGGGAAGCGCGAGCCGATTTTCGATTCGGCCTGGGCGATGCGGAATGTCCGGTATTCCCGGGGTTGTATGATTATGCCGCGCTGGGTGCCGGGGCAACCTTCGAAGCGGTCCGGCTGGTGGAGGAGGAAGGTTTCGATGCCGCTTTCAATATGAACGGCGGGTGGCATCATGCCCACCGCGCCAGGGCCTCGGGCTTTTCGTACCTTAATGATGCGGTGGTCGCCATTAACTGGCTTGTCGCCCGTGGCCGGCGCGTGCTCTATCTGGATATCGATGCCCATCACGGTGATGGTGTCCAGGAGGCATTTTATGACACCGATCAGGTGATGACGATATCCCTCCACGAGAGCGGCATCTATTTTTACCCCGGCACCGGTTTTGAAGATGAAATCGGCTCCGGGCGCGGAAAAGGGTATTCCGTCAATGTGCCGCTGCTGGCCCATACGGATGATGCCATATACATGAAGGCTTTTGATGAAGTGGCCTACCCCCTTATTGCCGCCTTCAATCCGGACATTATCATTACCCAGATCGGCGCCGATACTTTTCGTACCGACCCGCTCACCAATCTGGAGATTACCACCCGCAGCTACTGCGAGATGCTGCTGAAAATCAAGCGGCTCAAAATTCCCTGGGTGGCGCTGGGGGGCGGTGGGTACGACCTGATGAACACGGCCCGGGCATGGACACTGGCCTGGTCGATTATGAACAATGTCGAACTGAACCCGCGACTTCCTCCCGCTTTTGTCGACAAGATCGAACCGCTTGGCTACCAGAACCGGGTACTGCTTGACGCCATGCACTGGGCTGACGAAGAGGAGCGGACGCTGGCTCTGGCCGCGGTGGAAAAAAGCATTGCATGCGTAAAGAATACAATTTTCCCTGGTATACTCGGAAGCTATGGCGATACTTCCCTCTAACAGCCAGCTGCTGGATGCCGCCGGCCGGCCGCTTTCATCAATTCTGGCGATCAACCGGCTTGATGAGCCAGAAAAGGAACGGATCTATTCCTGCCTGTTGCCGCAGCGCCTGCGTGATGTTCTGGGATTGGCGGAAAACAGCCTCTGCAACTTCTCCGGGGAGCATCTGGTAACAATCATCGCCCCGAAAGGGTTGTCGTTGATGCGGATTGAAGCCCATTCGCAACCTGATGGAGGAGTGGTAGTTTTCTTTCTGGAACTGTCCGACACCCAGTTCCAGCAAATGGAGCTCAGCTTCTGTATCGTTCGTGATCCTAATGCCCCCCGCTATGCAGTCGATGTGGACGAACAGGGGGTGAACAACTGGTTTGCCTCCCAGGGGCGCAATATCCCGGAAGAACTTCGCGCCATGCGGGCGGGGCTCTTCCCGAACCAGACCCATCACGGACTGCAGCTGTTTGTTACCTTTTTCCCGCTGCTGGAGCGTTTCGCCGATTCTCTCGGGATACAGATGATCGTGGCCGAACCGCTCTCCTACGACAATGCCATCCGCTACGAAAAATACGGGTTCGACTACCTGCGCGGCAGGCGGCTGATGCTGGAGATTGACCGCGAGTTTCAGCCCGGAGGGCGGTATTTTTTAAAACTGGATGGATCAAGCCCATTCCGGATGCCCGGTATGGAGCGCACCGTGCAGGGGAGAAGCTGGGCAATTCACGACGGTATCATGGATGAACCGTGGGACGGTGTGCAGATTTACCGGATGATCGGCGTTCATGCCGGCATCAACACCTTTCCTGGAAGAGAGGAAGAAAAACGATGATCGACAAGTTGCAGTCACAACCAACCCCGCTGGAAGGAATAAAATATTTCACCCCCCCTGGCGATTACCAGCTCAGCGGCAGGGACGGAATGGTCGCGATTCTGTGGGAGGGCAAGCCACCCATCCCGCTGCTGGAGGAAGATTATGCCGCTTTGGCAGCGGACGGTGTGCCTGATTACGATATGGTAGGGCGCGGCATCTACCAGGCCCTGCGGCTTAATCCGGACTGCGCCGGTGCCGCCGGTTATGCCGCCGTGTTGAAAGAGGCCTACCCGCATATCGTCTCCGAACTGGGGGGGCAGATCATCATGCTGGAAGCCAGGGAGGTTGACACCCCCTATCTGGACCGCAAGATAAATTTCCTCAGGATCATGGCTCTGCTTGATCCGGGCAACACCGGCCTGCCGCTGGAAATAGCCCGGGCCTACGTAGACAAAGGCTCCCGGCTGTCCAGTATGCAGTACGCCGTTAGCTGCTGGTATGCCGCCGAAAAACAGCTGAAAACGGCACTGGCCCTCAATCCGGGCGATCGCCATGCCGCGTATGAATACGGTGAGGCAATGTACGTGCTGGGTCGCTACGAACAGGCGGCGGAAATCTGGAGCGAGGCTCTTGTTCTCCTGGACCAGGCGGAGCGCACGCGGGTCGAAGCGCGAATCGCCGGGATTCTGGCGGGCAAAACCCCGGCCGTTCCACCGCTGGACTACCTCACGGCGCTCTCGGTAGCTGTTGAACGGCATCACTCCGGTTTCAACGACGACGCAGCAGCGATCATAATAGATGTCCTGGCCGATCCGGTATTTGCCGAGCAGTTTCCGCTGAATGAGGTATACTATCTTCTCGGAACCTGCTATCAGGAGATTGGCCTGATGGCCGAAGCGGCAGAAGCATTCAAGAGGAGTTGAGCATGTTCGGTTTCAGTACGGCTGACTGGATTTTTTGCGGATTTATACTGCTGGTTATTTTTTTGTGTGTTGCCATCAGTGATATGCGTAAATCAAAAAACAGGTGAAACTGACGGCGGGTTCAATACGGGTATTGCGTGGAAGATAGCGACATTCATAACGAGCAAGAACTGCGGCGGCCTCTCGGGATAACTCTGCTCGGAGGGCTGTATCTGTTCTTTTTTATGCTGACGGTTTCCAGCTATGGTCACCCGGTCCCCTTTTTCGGTACCATCTATCACGGCAGGGCGGCTGACCTGCTGGTCTTTTTCGACAGCCTGATATGTCTCTACCTGTTCCTGGGCCTCATGAAACGCCAGAAACTGACCTGGTATCTGCTCCTCGGTTACAACGCTTTTGAAACCGTCAATACACTGGTAAATCTGCTATTTGTAACAACCGCAGATCTGGAGAAAGCGGTCGGCGTCAAGGTTGATCCATCCGGTCTGCTTGCCAGCAATATCAGCGTCATGGTGGCCATACTGCTGCTTTCCGGCTTCATTTACCGTCAGCGGGACTATTTTACCAACCGCTCAAAGTACCTGTTCTGACATCACTCGGCATGAATACTGCACTTAGTACCTGCATTGTCACGACTCTCAGTTAAAATCCTATTTTGTTCCATCGTTCTGCGGAGAGGCATTTTATTTGCCGGGTTGATGGTAAAGACGGCCATGAAGCGTTGTCTGTTCAACATAATTCTGCTTGTTTGCGCCTTAGCGCCACTGGTGATTCCCGTGCAGTCGTCCGCCATCACCATTGCCGCCATCTTGAGCAGCGACCAACCCCGCTATCGAGAAGCTCACCGCTCCTTCGTCAAGTCAATTGCCGCTCATGGCTATATGTCCCCCTCCACGGAAATAATCCTGCTGGCTCCCAATGCCGATCCGCTTTCCTGGGTCGCCGAGGTGCGCAAGCTCAACGTCACACGTCCCGACCTGATCGTTACCTATGGAGCTCCCGCTTCATTTGTTGCGGTGCGCGAAGCTACCGGGACACCGGTCGTTTCGGTTGATGTTTTCACGTCCGAACTGCCGGTCAAGGGGATCTGCGGTGTGAGTTCCCGCGTGTCGATGGTAACTCTGCTCAAAACACTGCTGGAGATACGCCCCTACCGGCGGATCGGAGTGCTCTACACGCCGCGTGAATCAGGATCGCAGCAGCAGCTTGACGATGTAAAGAAATTTGCCGCGAAGCTCGGAATCACGGTGCTGGAAGGGAGCGTCTCCACTGCAGCCGCGCTCGACGCGGAGCTGGGCAGGCTGCTTGACAAATGCGACGCTGTGGTAGTTACGGAAGGGGGACTTTTCGGCCAACAATTCGAGCGCATCATCTCCCGGTCAAAAGCCCGGAAAATTCCGATCGCCTCAACCATGCCTGATGCCGCTGACAGAGGAGCCATCGTGTCGCTTGAAATCAATCCCCAGGAGCAGGGGTATCTGGCGGCTGAAATGGCGGTCCGGATTCTGGAGGGAGCAAAAACCGAGTTTCTTCCCCTGATTCCTCCACACCGGATTGACCTGGTTATCAACATGCGCCGGGCCCGTGAAATCGGGATCGAAATACCGTTATCCGCACAGCGCAGCGCTACCCGCCTGATAAAGTAGTCCTCATTGGCATCATTTTTATTTCCCCGCCTTGTCGAATACGCTATAGTACGCTCCTATGGGAAGAATACTGCTAATTGATGACGATCCGGCCTTTACCCGCTTTCTGGCGACGTATATTGCAGACAATTTCCCGCTGCTGCAGGTAGAGGTCTGCAACAATCCGGTGTCAGCGCTCCACTCCATCAAGGGGGGCAGCTATGATTTGATGCTGATCGATCTCGAAATGCCCGCCATGGATGGTCTCAAGCTCCTCAAATTTGCGGTGAGCGTCGGGATGGACAAAAACCGAATCGTTATACTTTCGGGGAGGGATGCGGATTTTCTGCATGACGTCTGTCCGATGGGCTCCTGCCTGGCCGTGCTGAACAAATTTGAAGCGCGCCAGAAGAGTGTCCTTGACATGGTGTTCAACTCGCTCAACAGGAAAGCTGCAGCGGCCTGACCTGCCACGGCCGATCTGCCGGATACCCCAACTGTTTTAGATCCCGCTCGATGTCCGGCAACATTCGCCTTGATTAGGGAAATCGGAAATCCTGTTTGCCTTCCGACGGAGTTGTGGCACACTGGAGTCATATTCCAATATCACCTCACGGAGGGGGAACAGCCATGAAGAAGATCGGCGTAGTGTTGTCTGGATGTGGCGTTTATGACGGCAGTGAAATCCATGAGGCGGTACTTACCCTGCTGGCGATCGACCGCCAGGGGTGCGAAGCGGTCTGCATGGCGCCTGCCGTCGATTTTACCGTGATGAATCATCTTTCCTCGCAGGAATCCGCTGAAAAAAGGAACGTACTGGTGGAATCGGCGCGTATCGCCCGCGGCAACATTCGCGACATCAAGGGGGTCACCGCCGCCGAGCTGGATGCGATTGTTTTTCCGGGAGGTTTTGGCGCCGCCAAAAATCTTTGTGATTTTGCCGTGAAAGGCGCCGCTGCTTCCGTCAACCCCGAGGTTGCCCGGCTGCTGAAGGAGATGGCAGTTGCCAATAAGCCGATCGGAGCGGTCTGCATCGCGCCGGCCCTGATAGCAGCGGTACTTGGCAGGGATTATTCACCGACGCTTACGATCGGCACCGACTCCGGCACCGCAGCCGAGATCGACAAGACCGGGGCGAAACATCAGGCGTGTTCGGTGACCGAATTCGTCGTGGACCGGAAGAACAAGCTGGTCACTTCTCCGGCCTACATGCTGGCAACGCGCATCTCTGAAGTTGCCGAAGGGATCGAGAAGTGCGTCAGGGAAGTGGTAAAGCTGATCTAGCTCTAATTCTTTCCGCACAACATTTAACTCAGGGCGAACGCATGCTTCGCCCTTGTTTTTTCAAGGACACCCCTGATGAAGCTCACCCTGTTCCTCCTCTTTGCCGCCATCACCGCTTTCAGCTACTGGCTGCGCCATATCAATCTACAGCACCTTAAAAAACATGGCCACAGGGTGCCGGAAGGATTTGAAAGCGCAATCGACGAGGAAAAGCTCCGGGCAAGCAGCGCCTACTCCTTCGACTCCAGCCGTCTCGGGCTGTGGGATTCGCTCTTCGATAATGCCCTTTTGATCGTCTTCCTCTTCGGCGGCCTGCTTGTGACCTTCGACCGCTTCATCGCCACTCTGGGCTGCTCGTTCATTCTGTCCGCCATCCTCTTCTTCCTGCTGCTGGGATGGGCATCGTCCCTGCTCGGGATCCCGTTCGACCTGTACGGCACCTTCCGCATCGAGGCACGCTACGGCTTCAACACCATGACCCCCCGGGTCTGGGTAGCGGATTTTCTCAAGTCGCAGGGGATCGGCGCCGTTCTGCTCGCCTTCCTGATCTCCGTCGTATTCTGGCTGATCAGCTGGAGCCCGCAGCAGTGGTGGCTCTGGGTGTGGGGTTTCATGGCGCTGTTCAGCCTGTTCATGATGTTCATCTCTCCCTACGTGATCGAACCGCTCTTCAACAAATATGAACCGGTCACGGAAGAGGGGCTGGAGGACGACATCCGGGCGATGATGGAGAAGGCGGGGCTGAAGGTCGGAAAAGTGCTGCAGATGGATGCGTCAAAGAGGAGCAGACATTCCAACGCCTATTTCACCGGCATCGGCAAGGTCAAGCGCATCGTGCTGTACGATACCCTGATAAAACAGATGAGCCACCGGGAGATCGTTGCCGTGCTGGCCCACGAGATCGGACACTGGAAAAAGGGGCATATCTGGAAACGGCTCCTTTGGGCGGAGGTCATGGCGCTGGCCGGGTCGTGGCTCGGCTTCAAACTGCTGGCCTGGCCCGGGCTGCCGGGGCTGCTCGGATTGCCCGCCGACATCTCGCTTCCGGCTAAAATGGTCGTACTCGGCTTTGTCGCCTCGCTGGCCCTGTTTCCGCTCGGGCCGTTTTCCGCCTGGCGCGAGCGCTGCCAAGAGCGGGAAGCAGACCGCTTCGCCGCCGATCTGACCGGGAGGCCGGAGGACCTGGCCTCGGCCCTGGTCAAGATGTCGGCCGAGAATCTCTCCAACCTCTTCCCGCACCCGTTGTATGCGGCCTTTTACTATTCCCATCCCCCGACGGTGGAGCGGGTACGGATGTTGCGGGAGTGGAGCACGCCAAAAGAGGTGGCATAATTCTGGTGGAAATAGTACGTCAACAACGCTCCCCCAGTCCCGAAACTCTGACCTGCTCTGATTGTTACACTCTGAATTTATTCTTGCGTTTTTTCGGCTACAATTGCGCTTATCCCTGGAGTTTGACCAGACATCGGGATCACCTGAGTTTTCCGTATCTCTGGGGGATGTTGCAGCAGAGATTCATCTTGAAACCGTGATTGCCAACCTGGATGCATACTGCGCTGAGAACAAGATCAAAGTCTGTCTGGTGCTGGACGGGTTTCAGGAAATATGTAATCTCAAAGAATCCAAAACAATTGAAGCTCTTTTGCGGGGAGGGATGCAGGTCGCCCGGCACGTGTCATTCATGATGCTGGGAAGTCGGCGTACTACCCTGCGGGATATGTTTGAAGACCGTAAACGGCCATTTTACAAGAGCGCCTATGTCATGAAGCTGTTGCCGATGCCGGGAGACGAGTTTGCTGACTATCTGATCCGGCAGTTTGCTGCAGGGGAGCTGATTTTGCCGCGTGAGGAGGCTGATCAGATAGTCGCCTTTACAGAAGCGTATCCTTATTACACCCAAAAGCTTGCCATGCTCTACTATGATATGAAACGCCCCGGAGCATCCGTGGCAGAGGCTGGGCAGTTTCTTGTCGAGATGGAGAGTGCCGACTGTGAAAACATCTTCGTCGGGCTTACCAATCACCAAAAGAGGTTACTGCAAGCCATTGCGGTGTCTCATCCGCCCAGCATCTTTGCGACTGCGTTTTTAACTGCTCACCGGCTTGGTTCACAGGGAGGGGTGCAGAGCAGTCTTGCAAAGTTGAAGAAGCTTGATCTTGTGGAGCAAGACGATATTGGCTGGCGGGTTACTGATCCGATATTTTGTAAGTGGCTGGCAAAGTAGGCGGAATCCCTCCAGCCTGGTTAACTCATAGCCGTCCTGACCGGCAGGGGGGAGGATCTGGCTTCGGCTTTGCTCATAGATACCGGCACACCGGATTGAACAATTAAGAATACGTTTTGCAACCTGATCAAAATGGAGGAATCAATGAAATCCGGAACAACAGCAACTCCGATTCGCGTGTCATCCCTTTTTGATACGATGGCAACAACTTATTTTATTGTTCTCACAACACTTCTGATGCTAGCCGGTTGCGGCGGCAAAAAGTCCACTTCCGTTACGCTGACGTCCATCACGGTCACCTCGGCAAGTGCGAGCATTGCCCCCGGCACAACGACGAAGTTCAAAGCGTCGGGATCATTTTCAGATGGCTCTGCCCAGGACATGACTACGTCGGTCGTGTGGAGTTCATCGAACGGGGGAGTTGCAACAGTAAGCAACGCAGACGGTTCAAAAGGGACGGCAACCGCGGTTGCTGCCGGTACTGCCACCATTACCGCAACTTCGGGAAGTGTCTCCGGCTCGGCCGCATTTACACCGGCAGCGCTGGCCTCCATTGCGGTGACACCCACAAACGGTACCAGCATTGTCACCACCACCCGGCAATTCAAGGCCACGGGAACTTTATCGGGCGGTGTCATCCAGGATCTGACAAGCTTTGTTGCCTGGGACTCTTCAGATGCTGCGATAGCCACCATCAGCACCACTGGAATAGCTTCTGCCTTGATTGCCGGCCAAACTACCATCCGCGCCACCTTTGACGGTATTTCCGGGTCAACCCCGCTGAACACGGCAACGGTGACATCCATAGCCGTTACCCCCGCACATCCGGCGATCGCCGTTGGAGCGACCCGCCAGTTCTCGGCAGAGGGCACCTTGTCAAATGGAGCAACCCAGGATATAACGTCGCTCGTCACTTGGAGTTCATCAAGTATCCCGATTGCCACGATCAACGCCGGCGGGATCGCCTCTTCCCTTTCAATCGGCTCAGCCGCTATTACCGCTGCCTTTGTCGGTGTATCCGGCACCACTACGCTGACAGTCCAAGGGCCGGAGTCCATTGCCGTGACGCCCGCCAAACCGAGTGTCGTAGCCGGTTCAACCCTGCAGTTCACCGCGAAGGGAACATTTGCGGATAATTCGGTGCAGGACTTGACGACTCTGGTAACCTGGAGCTCATCGGACAGCGCCGTTGCAACCATCAGCAGCAGGGGGGTGGCAACAGTCAAGACTGCCGGCTCTGTCACAATCACCGCAACCCTGGGTATTTCCGGCTCAACAACAATGTCGGCGAAATCGCTCGCTTCCATATCCGTAACGCCTGCAGCTCCAACCATTGGAGCCGGCTCCACCCTCCAGCTTGCTGCTACCGGAACATTCCTGGACAGTTCCATCCAGGACCTGACAGCCTCGGTCACATGGGGAACAGTGAATCCCGGAGTCGCCTCCATAAGCAATGCAGAAGGGACTAAAGGGCTCGTAACGGCGAACACTCCGGGATCAACCACAATCACGGCAACATTTGTCGGCATTACAAAATCGATCACCCTGACGGTTAACCAGTCCAGCCGCGCCTATGTGGCGAATAGCGGCGGCAATTCCCTGTCGGTGATCGACACAACCAGTATGGCAGTTTCCACCATTGCCGTGGGGAGCGGCCCATGGGGAGTGGCGGTAAATGCCTCCACAAACAGGGTTTACGTGACGAACAGCGGCAGCAATTCGCTTTCCGTCATCGATACGAACAGCAATTCGGTAGTCGCCACAGTGGGTGTGGGAACCGGGCCCAGGGGGGTTGCCGTGAACCCCTCCACAAACCGGGCGTACGTGGCAAACAGCAGCAGCGGCACGCTCTCGGTGATCGATACCGTCAGCAACACGGCCATTGCCACCATTACCGTGGGAACGGGACCGCAGGTTGTTGCACTGAATCCTGCCGCCAGCCGCGCCTATGTGACAAACGGCGGCGGCAATACGCTCTCAGTTATCGATACGACCATCAACACGGTCGTTGCCACTATTCCTGTCGGTCCAAGTCCTCAGGGGGTGGCGCTGCATCCCGCCGCCAGCCGTGCGTATGTTGCGAACAGCGGCAGCAACTCGCTTTCGGTAATCGATACGGTCAGTAACGCCGTGATTACTACTGTCATTGTGGCAAACGGACCACGATGGATCGCGGCAAATCCCGCTGCCAACCGGATCTATGTGTCAAGCAGCAGCAACAACAATACGCTGACCGCCATCGATACCGTTACCAACACGACGGCAGCCATTATTGCCGTAGGGAGCCTGCCGGAAGGGGTGGCGGTGAATCCGGGCATCAACCGTGTCTATGTGGTGAATAGCGGCAGCAACACGCTGACCGTCATTAATACCGTCAACAACTCGGCGGTTGCCACCATAGGCGTAGGCGTCGGTCCAAGAGATGTTGCGGTCATTCCGTAGGGTGGCTGGGGGACTTGGCACCTAATCAAAAACGCCGTGAATTCCATTCAGGGATTCACGGCGTTTTACCAGGTATCACTCTGCAATCAAATCTACATCCAGCTCTTACACCCTGAACCGCCCCATCTCATCCTGAAGCGCATCGATCTGCCGGGCGAGCTTGACCAGAACCTCGTCCATGACCAGGGTCGAGGTGACGTGCACGTCGGTTGATTCCTCGATATCCCTGAGTGATTCGCCGATCTTTTCGGCGCTGGTCGACTGGAGGACGGATGCCTCGCAAATCTCCGCAACCATGACATTGATTTCCTCATTGGCGTTAACAACCTGGGACGCCGAAATCTGATGGGTGCTGATGGAATGCATGACCTCCCGGGTGAGTCCTCTCATGCGTTCGACCGCCGAAGCTATCAACTCGCTGCCGTGGCTCTGCTCCTGGGTCGCGCGGGCGGTCTGCTCCACCAGGTCGGCAACACGGTTCATCGCCAGCCTCATGGCCCTGCTCGCCTCTGCCTGGTTGACCGCCGTCGTGTTTATTTCCATCATCTGGCTGCTGGCGGCTGTGATGCCGTCGACAATCTTCAGCAGGGCCTCGCCGGACCGCTTCGACAGCGCGCTCCCCTCGGAAATGCGCTTTTCGGATAGGGTGATGGCCTTTACTGCACGCTCCGTCTCTTCCCTGATTCCCAGAATGATCTCGGAAATTTCCTTGGTGTTGCTTCCGGTCCGCTTCGCCAGATTCTTTATTTCTCCGGCGACCACCGAAAAGCTTTTGCCCCGTTCGCCGGCCTGTGCGGCGATGATGGATGCGTTCAGCGCCAGGAGATTGGTCTGCTCGGCCACCTCATCGATGACGGAGAGGATCGTGCCGATATTTGCCACTCTCTTGGACAGGTTTTCTATGGCGTCGAAGGTAACGGCCGATGATGACCGTATTTCGTTCATGCCGGCAATCGTCGCATCAACCGCCTTCCACCCTTCCTCGGCATCGTTTCTGACCGCCTCGGCAATGCGGGACGTATCGGCCGCCTGGATCCCGATCTGATCGATGGCGTAGTCCATTTCGCTGACCAGGTCCGCCGTTTTGCTGGTATCCGTTGCGAGGATGACGGCATTCTCCTCGATCTGATGTATGGCAACCGCCATTTCAGTGATGGAGGAGCTGACCTCTTCAACGGAAAGGACGAGAGATTCCAGGTGCCGCGTTGTGGATTCGAGGCTTTGCGACATGCCGGTCATGGAGGAGGTGTTGCTGGACGACAGGGTGGAGAGGGTGACTACCGAGCCGGAGATGTCGGTGATGGAACGGTTGATCTCCCGTATCGCCGCCGATGTCCGTTTGAGACCCTCGGACTGGACCGCGGCCGAGGTGACGCCGTCTTCGGAGAGTTTTCTGATGGTCCCGGAGATGTTCCTGAGCTCGAGCAGCGATGAATGTACCTTGGTGATCGCCCCGGCCAGACGCTCCATCATGGAATTGAAGTTCTCGGCCAGCAGCGACATCTCCGACTCACCCATGTAACCGACCCGTTCCGACAACTCTCCCTCGGCGGCTCTGTTCATTGCAGCGGCGATCTGTCTGATGCGGACCACCAGTTTGCGGGAAATCAGAATCCAGCTTACCGCCGCCATGAAAACCGCGTTGAGAACGTAGAGAAGAGCAAGAGATGCCTTGTTGGGGGTATCGGGCCAGAGCGTCGCAAGGAGGCCGACCAGGGAAAAGACGATGCCGGCCGCAAGGAGCGTCCGGATAAGGTTGGTCCCTGTTTTCAGTTTTTTCACGGGGTGTTTCTCCGCCAACAGTGGAATGGGTACGGCTCAGAATTATCACGGGTCATCCGGCTATTCCTTCGTGTACATCACCGCCACCGCCCGGGCGCTGCCGTCACCGACAGCCACCCAGCCGTGCGGCTGGCTGGAATCGTAATAAATGCTGTCACCGGTCCGCATGCGGAGTACTTCATTGTTGTAGTGGAAATCAAGCTCCCCGGCGATGATGTAGATAAACTCCTCGTCACCCTCGTGCTTGAAGAAGAGTGAATCATCCCACTCCCTGTTTTCGAACTCGACCAGAAACGGCTCCATATGTTTATGCCTGAGTCCCTGGGCCAGCGAGTGGTAGGCGTACGGACGTGCTACCTCATTGGAAGACGAGCGGGGGACCTTTTCATCCTCGCGTACATCTTCGCGCCTGGTCAACACGTACTTCTGGCGGTTGCCGGCGTCCTCGAAGAAGAAATGGATATCGACCTTGAGCCCTTTGGCGATCTTGAGCAGGGTGGCCAGGGGGGGGATGACCTGCTGGTTTTCGATCTGCGACAACAGCGGTTTGGAAAGCGTCGTCAGCTCAGACAGCTCCTGGAGAGTCAGCCGCTTCTGCTGGCGGAGTCCCCTGATTTTCTCGCCGATGCGAAATTCCCTGATCTGCGCTTTGATGTCGGACATATGCAGTGCTCCCGCCACGTGTTGGAATACGGTACTTTTACACAAACGGAGCGCCGATTCAATAACATAATTATGCTGGATAGAACGGGAGCGGCTTCCGGGCGCTTGGTTCCGTAATTCCGTTGACACACCGGGAAATTTTGACTACTGTTTCGGCAGGTTAACTCACTTTATGCCATCAAGGTGCCGCTCAAAATGAATTCTCTGCCCCGTATTCCTATCCTGCTTCTGGCTGCATACCTCAGCGCCGTTTCTCTGGGCGGCTGCAGCGGAAATAACGAAGCCCCGCTGTTTGTCGAATCGAACCGGAAGGGGGGGGAAGCGGAAGCGCCGGTCAAGGATGTGCCGTCCGATATCCTCTCCACTCAGAGGGCGTTCAGCAATGTATCGAAAAAGGTGACACCATCCGTTGTCAACATCTCGACCGTCAGCCGCAAGAAAATAGTCCAGCCTTTTTTCGAAGCCAATCCGTTTTTCGAAGATTTTTTCGGTGCCCCGCAGACCCGGCGGGACAAGAGCCTCGGTTCCGGTTTCCTGATCAGCAAGGATGGCTACATCGTAACCAATGATCATGTCGTGCGCGATGCCGAGAGCATCCAGGTCAAGCTCTCCAATGACAAGGTGTATGACGCCAAGGTGATCGGCGGCGATCAGAAAACCGACATCGCCGTCATCAAGATCAATGCGGCCGACCTTCCGGCGGCGGTTTTGGGCGATTCCGACAAGCTTGAAGTAGGGCAGTGGGCGATTGCCATCGGCAACCCCTTCGGCCTTGACCGCACCATGACGGTCGGCGTCATATCCGCCACCGGCCGCTCCAATATGGGAATTGAAACCTACGAGAACTTTATCCAGACCGATGCCTCCATCAATCCCGGCAACTCCGGAGGGCCGCTCCTGAACGTCTACGGAGAGGTGATCGGCATCAACACCGCCATTGTGGCCGCCGGGCAGGGGATCGGCTTCGCCATTCCGGTTAACATGGCCAAGCCGGTCTTTTCCCAGCTGATTCAGAAAGGGAGCGTCAGCCGGGGCTACATGGGGGTTACGATCCAGCCGGTAACCGAAGAGCTGGCGCAGTCATTCGGGCTGAAACAGGCCAAAGGCGCCCTGGTCAACGATGTTATCAAGGGCGGTCCGGCCGACAGGGCCGGAATCCGGCAGGGGGATGTCATTACCGCCCTGAACGGCAAAGAGATCAAGGATCCCTCCCACCTCCAGCGGCAGGTTGCCGAGGCGGGCATCGGCACGGTCGCAAAAATCTCCATTTTACGCGACGGCAAGGTGCTTGAGCTGGGCATAACACTGGCAAGCGCCGATAGTGCACCCAAACAGCGGCAGCGTGCGGAGCAGGGCGGCCGGCAGCGGGAGGGAGGAGCGGATCTGCTCGGCCTGGTCGTCGAAAATGCCGAAGGTGGTGACGGTGTTGTGGTCGTTGATGTGCTGCGTGACGGAACCGCTGCCGATGCCGGCATCAGGCGTGGCGACGTGATTGTGTCGGTAAACCGCAAACGGACCGCCAATACCGCCGAATACGGCCGGGCCATCCAGCAGGCGGGGAGGGCCGGAACCCTGACGCTTCTGGTCCGTCGCGGTGATGCGAGCATCTACTTTGCATTGCGTGTAAAATAGTGCTATGGTGTCAGGCCTGAAATCAGGATAGTTGTTGGCCGCATTATTTTCTGCCTGTACTGCAGAAAAATTTTGTGACGCACTAAACTTTCACTACATGAGGAACATCATCCATGAACATGATAGACAATCCAGATCAGGCAAAACGGCTTGCCAGAGCCATCCTCTCCGACGTTGCCATGTACAACAAGGATAAAGTTGAGAACGGCATCAAAAACGACAACATTTTTGATGCTCTCAAGGAAGAGCTTGAAGAGGGGCGCCAGCATTTTCTCTCCCGGGTCTCCCTCGATGTCAACCCGGAGCTGATCTACGAGATCGCCGTTGTCGATGTACTGATCAAGCGGGCCGGCAAGATCGAATCTTCCATCTGGTAACGCACCGCCATACCGGCTATTTCTGCAAGGCGTGCCTTTTTCGGTGCGCCTTTGCTATTTTTGTAAGTTAGAAGTGCTTTCTGCGATTTTCAGGCAGAAAATAACTTCGCTAACGCAAATTTCTTTTTTCAAGGGCTGAGGTTTTCCATGGACAAAATATCGTTTACATTCACATCCGAAAGCGAACCGACCAGAATTGATCTTTTTCTCAGCCGCGAGCTGGAAGGTGAATCCCGGGCAAACATCCAGAGGCTGGTCGAAACCGGCAACGTACTGGTTGACGGCAAACAGGTGCGCACGTCGCTGAAGCTGAAAGGGGGGGAGCAGATAGAGGTCACCATCCCGCCGCCGCTGCCGGCACAGCCGTTACCTGAGTCGATCCCGCTGGAAGTTCTGTATGAGGACGGCGATCTGATCGTGATCAACAAGGAGGCCGGAATGGTGGTGCACCCGGGAGCCGGCAACACCAGCGGCACCCTGGTCAACGCCCTGCTGGCGCACTGCAGCGATCTGGCCGGCATCGGCGGTGAACTGCGTCCCGGCATCGTCCACCGGCTCGACAAGGGGACCTCAGGCGTGCTGGTAGCCGCCAAGCATGACCGGGCCCATCAGGCGCTTTCGGAGCAATTCAGCGCCCATACGGTCAAGCGTATCTACCAGGCACTGGTCTACGGGTCGCCGCCGGAGGATACCGGCAAGATCGAAGGGATCATCGGGCGGCACCCGACCGAGAGGCTGCGCCTGTCCGGCATGGCTAAAAACGGGAAACATGCGGTTACCCGCTGGAAGGTTAAGGAACGCTACGGCAGGATTTCACTGGTGGAACTGCGTCTGGAGACCGGGCGTACCCACCAGATCCGGGTACATCTGACCGAAGCCGGCTTCCCGTTGCTGGGAGACCCGCTTTACCCTGACGGGGGGCGCTGCAACAACCTTCCGGACACGCAGCTGCGAGGCATGATCAACCGTCTGGGGCGTCAGGCCCTGCACGCCCGCTGCCTCGGTTTCATCCACCCGTCGAGCGGCGAGTATATCGAGTTTACGACTGAACCGCCGGAGGACATGCAGGCGCTGCTGGCCTATCTGCGCGAGAAGGTGAAGTAAGCAGATCTTCCAGCCGCAGCAGCTGTTCCAGGCTCTGGCTCAGGTACACGGGGCAGCCGAGCTGCTCCGGCAGCCGCAGGTCGACGTCATAGCGATCCCCGACAAACAGGGCCTCGTTCGGAGCCAGCCCGATCTCCTCCAGCACCCTGCGCACCATTCCCTCATCCGGTTTGCCGCGCCAGGAGTCATCGATCGTAAAAATGCCCCGTACCAATCCATCCAACCCGAGATAATCCATGATGCGGGTCGTCAGGACACGGTTGTTGTTCGTGTAAATGTAGAGTGAAAAACGCTCTGCGAGAAGCTCCAGCAGCCGTATTACCCTCTCGTCCCGGACAAGATGCGTTTCCGGTCTGAGGGTGCGCTCAAAATGGCGATGCATCTCCCGGACGCTCCCCCCCAGCGCGGTGCAGACCGCAGAGATGGTCTGGACGGTGCCGCTCTCTTCCGCAAGCCTCAGCCGTGTGGCGGCCATCAGCTCCCCCGCCTCTTCCCTGCTGATCCCCATGACTCCGGCGATGTACGTAGCGGCAGCGTCCTGGATCTCGGCGGCAAAACGATCGCACACGTACAGGGTGCCGTCCAGGTCGAACACTATCCCGCGGATTTCAGCAGTCGTGAGCGCAGGCATTCACCCTCCGATCCTGCGCTGGCAGAGCAGCTTTGGGGCCGTCACACCCCTGGACTGGATCAGTATCTTGAACGTGTCACCCATTCCCCCCTCCGGCATGATCAGTTTTTTAAGGGTCAAACGGAGCCGCAGCTTTTCCGCTTCGGTTCTGGATGACCGCTCGATCTCTTCAATCTCCTCGACGATGCCGGCCGAAAGGAGGAAGCGGTACTGCTCCCCGAACCAGTTGGTCTGCAACCCCAGTTCATCTCCGCACTTCATCAGCGTGGTGAAATCGACGTGCGCTGTGATGTCCTGCAGACCGGGGCGGAGAAAGGGGTTCTCCTCGGTCTGGTGGCGGTAATAGCAGAGCAGCGTCCCCAGCTTGCGGCGGGGGGTGTAGAGATCAGGTGCCGGGTAGCCGTAATCGATCGTCAGGATGTAGCCGCTCCGGAGCGCCCTGGAGGCGGATGCCAGCCACTTTGGTGCGTTCAGGTTGATTTCGGCCTGCTGGCCGGGGTGGAGCTCCACGTCAACCCTCTTCAGGTAGGCTTCAAGTTCCGGCGTCGACGGATCGCCGACTTCTTCGGCAAATCCGCCATCCGAGCAGACCACATACAGTTCCCGGAGGCCGTCGGAGGTCATCACGACCCGGTGGGTCGGCAGGGCGTCGATCAGTTCATTGGAGTAGAGGCAGCCGCTGAAGGTGAAGTTTCCCGAAGCGAATTCAGCCGGGGAAAGCCAGGACAGTGTGTCGACGTGGGCTGCCAGCATCTCGCGCTGCGCCGCTTCGAGGGTCGGTTCCTGCTCCACCAGCACCAGCTTCAGACCCCGGTACATCCCCGGCTCGCGCTCCGCCAGGAAGTCCATGATGTCGCACGCCAGACGGCCGTTGCCGGCGCCGCACTCCACCAGGGTAAAAGCGGCCGGGTTTCCCATGCTGCGCCACATCTGGGCGATCTCGCGGGCGATTACCCGGCCGAAGGCGGCATGCACGGTGATGCTGGTGTAAAAATCTCCTTCGGCGCCGACTTTGCGCCCCGGAGAGGTGTAGTAGCCGAGCCCCGGTTCGTAGAGGCAGGCCGCCATGAATTCGGCAAAGGTGATGCGCCCCTGCTGTGCAATGCGGGCGGCTAGTATGCTGTCTAGTGTGGCATCGTTTGTCATGTCGTATCCTGAAATTGTAATTGAATGGAAACGGGACGTACTTATTTTTTCTTCTGCTTCAACGCCTTTTCCATCTTCTCCTCTTCCTTCCCCCGATAAAACTCCCGCATCCCCTTCACCTGGCGCCTGACCTCCTTGCGCAGTTCCGCAGGCTCCAGCACTTCGGCATGTATCCCGTAGGAAAGAATCCACGACACCAGCTCCATCTGCCCCGCCGCCTCGAAGGCGACGACCGTCCGCCCTTCGGCGTCTGAGCTGACCGTCTGCCCCGGCATCCAGATCCGGTTCTTGACCGCGTGGGCAATTTCGGGTGAAAAACGGACCCGCACCTTCATCGGACTGTCGCTGACCAGGCCGAAAGCGCTGCTGAAATGGGCTTCCGGCTGGTAGCTGTCCGGGATCTCGAAGCGCTGGCGGGTGACCTCCACCCCCCTGACCCGCTCCAGGGCGAACAGGCGCATGCCGGAACGGTTGAGGGCGTTCCCGAGCAGATAAATCCCCCCCTTGTGGAAGACCAGGGTATAGGGGTCTACCTCATAGCTTTCGATCTCGTCTTTCCCCTTCTTGGCATAGTTCAGCCGGATGCGGTACTGCTGCAGCAGCGCTTTCTGCAGGTCGCCGACAAAGGGGGCCGATGGGGAATAATCACGCGCACCGTGCAGCAGCGGCAGGGAAACCCGAGCGATCCGCTCCAGATGGGCGGCATGGCGATCGGGAAGCACCGAGTGTATGCTTTTGAACAGCTCGTCTATCTCGGCCTGAAACGGCGTGCCGGCCAGGTGGGCGCCCAGCGAGCGCAGCAGGTAGAGCGACATCAGCTGCGGCAGGGTAAAGGTGATCGGGGGGAGATTGCGCGATCTGGTCAGAAAACTGTAGACCTTTTTCCCCTCGCACCACTCCGCCGTCAGCGCGTAGCCGGCCTGCTCAACCGCGTTCAGGTCGCGGTGGATGGTGCGTCGGTCGACATCGCACTCTTCCGCCAGCTCGTCCAGCGTCAGGCCCCGCCTGGTTTCCAGCAGCCGGATGATCGAATGCAGCCTCCCCGCCTGGGAATATTTTTTTGCCGGTTTTCCCTTCAGCATGGTTCCCCCTTGCCGAATCTGAATTAATCGCTACAATGCACAGATTGAAGTCACAGTCGGCACCGGGGAGCATTGTAGCGGTTTGAGCCATTTTGACAACCAATTTCTGACATATACTGTCATGCTCCATGACTGGCTCAGCCAGCCCGGCTACCCCTCGCTGTTTTTCATGAGCATGCTTGCCTCCACGCTGCTGCCGCTCGGATCGGAGTGGCTGCTGGTGATGATGCTGGTGGGGGGGTATGATCCGCTGTCGGCTGTCGCGGTCGCCACCGCCGGCAATTATCTGGGAGCCGTTGTCACCTACCTGATCGGAATCTGGGGGGGGAGCTGGCTGATCGAGAAGGTTCTGCGGGTCTCGCCGCAGCAGCAGGAACGGGCCCGGGACTGCTATAGCCGCTTCGGGGCCTACTCGCTGCTCTTCTCCTGGCTCCCGGTAGTCGGTGACCCGCTCTGCCTCGTGGGGGGGGTGCTGCGGATCAATTTCGGGCTGTTTTCGCTCCTGGTCGCCAGCGGAAAGCTCGCCCGCTATGTGATAACGGCAATAATTGCCTTGAAAGCTTCAGGCTGAGGAGACATACGCATGAACGACCAGCTTCAGATGGACGGAAGCCAAAGCGTGCAGCAGCGCTATAAGGGATACGACCGCATCATGGGTAATATCTCCTGGCTGCTGATCGCCCTGGTCGCCCTCGACATCAAGCTCTCCCCGATGGAAGGCGGCAGCATGGCTTTTCCGGCAGGATTCTCGGTGCTTCTTTTCTTTTATAACCTCAACGCCCGCTATGGGGTGCTTTCCCGCAAATACGGCACCTTGAAAATATTTATCGATCTTATTGTCTTTCTCTCCTTTATCGTGGCGGTCTGCTGGTATACCGGGAAATTAACCAGCCCGTTCATGTCGCTGATTTACCTGGTTCTGATGGCCACCGCTCTTACGCAGGGGCGACGGGTCACCTACTTCATGGCCGGCCTGGCGGTCACCTCCTATATCCTGCTGGCTTCCGCGGAGTTCCGGGAGCTGAACTATTATCTCACCCACATCATCGAACTGTTCCCCTTCATGCTGATTGCCCACCTGGGGGCCACCCTGGCCGGAGAGAGCGAGTCCGCCCGCCGTGAAGTGGAGCGGCTCTCCCTGACGGATGATGTCACCGGCCTCAATAACATGCGTAATTTTTTCCTGCTGGCCGAAAGTCATGAAAAACTGGCAAAGCGTTATAACCGGCCCTTCGCGATCTGTATGATCGACGCCGACAACCTCAAAAAAATCAACGACCGGTACGGCCACTTCGCCGGCACAAAGCTGATCCAGCAGGTCGCCGGGATGATCACGGCACACATCCGCGGTGCGGATATCTGCGCCCGCTACGGCGGCGATGAATTTGTCATCATGTTCACCGAGACCGACAGGCAAGATGTGATCAACGCCGTTCAACGGATAGTCAGCGGCATGGCATCCACCCCCTTCGACTTCGAAGGGGAAAGCATTACGACCACCCTTTCGGCCGGACTGGCCGGCTATCCGGGTGACGGAGATGATGTGCGCACGATCATGGCAAATGCCGACGAGGCGATGTATGTCAGCAAGCGTACCGGCAAAAACCGCCTGACGGTTTTCAGCGAAACCATGCACGGCGAATCTATCAGTATACGTGAAGAGCGCCCCCGATGACAGGAACTATCAGGCTTTCGACACTCGACACCCACTTTGCCGATTTCATCGTCCGCATCGACCCGCATCCGGGCGATGCGCTCTGGTGGGGCGCGGCCCTGGCCAGCTATTTTGCCGGACGCGGCCACTCCTGTTTCAACCTGTCCGATACGCCCGATGCTGCCGCACTCCCGCTTCTGCAGGCGCCTCGAACCCCGCCGCCATCCGATATCCACGCCTGGCGCGAGCATCTTATGCCCTGTAATACGGTCGGGGTTCCGGGTGCATATACCCCGCTGGTGCTGGACGGGGCCGGCCGGCTTTACCTCCATCGCTGCTGGAGGTATGAACAGCTGGTCGCTGCAGGTATCCTGAATCGCAGCCGGCCGCTGGCGATCAACGAAACCAGGCTGGATGGCGCCCTTGACCGCTATTTTCCGCCGGAGAGCGGCGCTGTCGATCTGCAGCGCACGGCAGCCCGGATGGCGCTGGCTCACCGCTTTTCCGTCATTTCCGGCGGGCCTGGCACCGGCAAAACCTCTACCGTGGCGCGCATCCTGGCGCTGCTGCTCGATGTGGCGGGGGATTCCCGCCCGGATATCGCGTTGGCCGCACCGACCGGCAAGGCCGCGCTCCGCCTCCACCAGTCGATCATGCAGGCTGCCGACCGCCTTGACCTGCCGGATGACATCAGAGACCGCCTGCCGACCGGGGTCAGCACGATCCACCGGCTGCTGGGCGTGCAAGCCCGCAGGGGTGGGTATCGGCATAACCGTGATAACCGGCTCCCCTGCGACATCCTCGTCGTAGATGAAGCTTCCATGGTTGATCTCCAGCTGATGGCCAGCCTGATGGAAGCGCTGCGCGACGATGCCCGGATCATCCTGCTGGGGGACCGCAACCAGCTGGCTTCGGTCGAAGCCGGGGCGGTGCTGGCGGATATCTGCGACAGCGCGGGGCAGGCCGCTGTTCCGGTGACGCAGCTGACCAAAAGCTACCGCTTCGGTAGCGACAGCGGCATTGCCGCGTTGAGTCAGCTGATCAACGCCGGGGAGGGCATTGCCGCAGCGGAACTGGTACAATCCGGACGCTGCCCGGACATCCTCTGGCGGCGCCTGCCGACCGGAAGGTCCTTCGAAAACGCTTTCAAGGCCGCTGCCCGTGATGGATACGGGAGTTGTGCCGGGGCCGCATCTCCCTCAGAGGCGCTTCTGGAGCTGGGCTCGTGCAAGATTTTGTCTCCGCTCCGTTCGGGGCCGTACGGGGTGGAAAACCTGAACAGCCTCTGCATGGCGGCCCTCACGCCGGAGCGAAAAAATGACCCGAGAACCCTCCGCATGAAGCCGGTCATGATCACCGGGAACAACTACGAGCTCGGGCTGTTTAACGGCGATACCGGAGTGTCGGTGGAGAATGAAGGGGCGCCGGCAGTCTGGTTTGAAAATCCGGACGGTGGGCTGCGCCACATATCCCCTCTCCGCCTCCCCCCGCTTGAGGCCGCTTTTGCCCTGACCGTCCACAAAAGCCAGGGTTCCGAGTTTGACCGGGTGCTGCTGATCCTCCCGGACCATCTGCCGGAGGTTCTCACCCGGGAACTGCTCTATACGGCGGTCACCCGCGCTCGCAGCTCCATTGAAATTTGGGGAACGGATGAGGTATTCCTCCAGGCGGTAGAGCGGCGCACGATCAGAAGGTCGGGGCTCGGCGAGCGACTGACATCGGGAGGACGGAATGCCTGAATCACTCCCGCAGTTATCCCGTAGCGCCAGCGGGGTGGCGGCGCTCATGATGCTCTGCCGGGCCGGGCTACTGGCGGCCCTGCTGCTCTTCATTCATGGTGAAGCGCGGGGTGTGGAAAAAGACCGGGGATCCGGGCCGGGTCCCGCTGCCGTCAGCGCCGAAGACACAGCGGTCGGGGTAGAGGAGCGGCTTGGTTCCCGGATCCCGCTCGACATGGTCTTCCGGGACGAGGCGGGCGGATCGGTCAGGCTGGCCGAACTGGTCACCGGTCCGACGATCATTCTGCCGGTCTATTACAGCTGCACGAATGTCTGCTATAATCTGCAGCGGGGATTGGCGCAGGTGCTCCCCAGAATCAAGAGCAGGCCGGGTGAAGAGTACCGGGTGATCTCGGTCAGTTTTGACGAAACTGATTCACCGCAACTGGCAGCCAGTTTTAAGCGGGTCTACCTGACATCGATGCATGCCCCCTTTCCTCAGGACGGGTGGCGCTTTCTGACCGGTGATGCCGACACTATTCGTCGCTTTACAAAGGCGATCGGGTATAATTATCAGCGCCGGGGGAGGGATTTTCTCCATCCGGTAGCCAGCATGATCGTCGCCGGGGATGGTACGATTGTCCGCTACCTGTACGGCACGAACTTTCTCCCCAAGGACCTGGCCCTGGCGCTGATCGAGGCGCGGGACGGCACTTCCGGCACGACCATCCGGAAAATGGTGGAGTACTGCTTTACCTTCGATCCGGCGCAGAAAACATACGTGTTCAATATCCTGCGGGTCAGTGCTACGGTGGTGATTCTCTGCACCGGGGGATTTCTGGTGTTTCTGGTTTTGAGTGGTAAACGGCGGGGCCGAAAATAGATAAAAAGCGAAGGGCCGCCTCACGCGGAGACGCAGAGAACGCGGAGAAAGCCAAGATTAAAATCATAAAGTCTTTGGGGTAATATCATAAATCATTTGTTTTTGACGTTCTCCGCGAACTCTGCGTCTCCGCGTGATAATTATTTTTTTACACTTCAGGAGATTTGATGACTCACATACAACCACAACTAACCAGCTTCTGGAACGATACCGGGAAATCGGGCATCACCTCCTGGATTTTTTCCACCGACCACAAGCGGATCGGGCTGCTCTACTTCTATGCCACCTTCGGTTTCTTCCTGGTGGGGGTACTGCTGGGGCTCCTGATCCGCATCGAGCTGATGGCGCCGGGACGGACGCTCATGGGGGCGCAGAGTTACAACGCGCTCTTCACGGTACATGGCGTCGTGATGATCTTCCTCTTCATCATCCCCGGTTTTCAGGGATCCTTCGGCAACCTGGTCATGCCGATCCAGATCGGCGCCCGCGACGTTTCCTTTCCCCGCCTGAACCTGCTCTCCTGGTGGCTCTACATGATCGGTGCCGTCATTATCCTGGCCTCGCTCTTCACCGGCGGCGGCCCGCCCGATACCGGCTGGACCTTCTACGTTCCCTTCAGTGCCCGTACCGGAACCAACGTCTCCCTGGCGGTCTTCGGGGTCTTCATCGTCGGTTTTTCCTCGATCCTGACCGGAGTCAACTTCGTCACCACCATCCACCGGCTGCGGGCCACCGGGATGACCTGGGGCCGCCTGCCGCTGTTTGTCTGGTCGCTCTACGCCACCGCCTGGGTACAGATCCTGGCGACACCGATCCTGGCCATCACCCTGGTGCTGGTGGTGGCTGAGCGGCTGCTCGGCACCGGCCTGTTCGATCCGGCCATGGGGGGGGACCCGGTCATGTACCAGCACCTGTTCTGGATCTACTCCCACCCGGCGGTCTACATCATGATCCTGCCGGCAATGGGGGTGATTTCGGACATCATCCCGGTATTCTCGCGCAAGCCGATCTTCGGCTACAAGATGATCGCCTTCTCCAGCCTGGCCATTGCCGCCTTCGGCTCCCTGGTCTGGGGGCACCACATGTTCACCAGCGGCATGAGCGACACCGCGGTCATGGTCTTCTCGTTTCTGACCTTCATCGTCGCCATACCATCGGCCATCAAGGTGTTCAACTGGGTCTCCACCCTCTTTCGCGGCTCGATCTCGCTGGAAGCCCCCATGCTGTTCGCCCTCTCCTTCATCCTGCTCTTCTCCATCGGGGGCCTCTCCGGCCTGATCCTCGGCGCGGCCGCCACCGACATCCACGTGCATGACACCCATTTCGTGGTGGGACATTTCCACTATGTGATTTTCGGCGGCTCCGGGTTCGCCTTCTTCGCCGCCATGCATTACTGGCTCCCCAAATTCTACGGCCGCCGTTACGCCGAGAAGCCGGCGGTCATCGCCTGGGGGCTTATGTTCACCGGTTTCAACATTACCTACTTCACCATGCAGGTACTTGGGATGAAGGGGATGCCGCGCCGATACTACGATTATCTGCCGGAATTCGCCACCCTCAACCTGGTCGCCACCGTCGGCAGCTGGATTCTGGCAACCGGCATGGTCATCATGCTGGTCAACCTGTTCCGGGGACTCCGGTGGGGGGTGCCGTTCGCAGGGAACCCCTGGGGAGGGGCCACGCTGGAGTGGAGCATCCCCACGCCCCCCCCGACGGAGAATTTCACCGAGGAGCCGATCGTCACCCACGGGCCGTATGATTTTACGGCTTTGAAAAGCGCGGAGAAACAGTAAGGTAGATGATATATTTCAACATAGTAAGTGACATAAATATGGACATACCATGCTGAATATCGCTATTATTGAGCCATGTACGAACAACTTAGACTAACCATACCGTTCGAGGAATTCGATTATCAGACCCTGCTGGATTCGCTGCGCGAGTATGCCCACCCGCGCAAGAAGATCAGCTCGCTGCTGCGCAAGGGCGATCTTATCCGGGTCAAGAAAGGGCTGTACCTTTTTGGCGAGCGCTACCGCCGCACCCCTTTCTGCCGGGAGCTGCTGGCCAACCTGATCTATGGTCCATCATACATCTCCCTGGAGTACGCCCTGCATTATCACGGCCTGATTCCGGAGCGCGCCGAAACCTTCACTTCGGTCACCTGCGGCCGTTCACGCAGCTTCGAAACACCGGTCGGACGGTTCAGCTACCGCATGGTTCCGTTGGCGGCATACCACTTTGGAATTGACCGCATCGAGCTTGCCGACGGGCGTTCCTTCCTGATGGCAATACCGGAGAAGGCGCTGGCTGACCGGGTCGTGGCGGAACGGGGCACCGGCATCGCCTCTCAGAAGGATCTGGCGGTCTATCTGGAAGAGAATCTCAGAATTGATCGGGAATCCTTGGTACAGCTTGACTCCGGCAACCTGCTGACGGTGGCTGACGCCTACGGATCACGCCGTCTGAAGCTGCTGGCCGCTCTGGTCAGGCGGATGCAGGCAAAGAAAGAGGGGGCTGGCCATGCATGACGCCATCGAGCGGATGCTTGCCAAATACGATCCCCAAAGCATCGACGACTCGGTGCGGGCACTGCGGGAAATCATCCAGGAGATCGCCCTGCTGGGGCTGTGGCGGGCGCGTTTTTTTGAACACGCCGCGTTTTACGGCGGCACCGCCCTGCGTATCCTGCACGGTATCGACCGTTTTTCGGAAGATCTGGACTTTTCGCTGCTTGCGCCTTCGACCGATTTTTCTCTGCTGCGTTACAGCGCCGCCCTCGAGGAGGAGGTGCGGGCATTCGGTTTCAACCTGAGGGTGGAAAAGGTCGACAAATCCGTGGAAAGCGCCGTTCAGTCGGCATTTCTCAAGGCTACTACCCGCAATGAACTGCTGGTGATCGAGACGGACGAGCGCATCGCCGGGCAGATACCGCCGGGACAGGTCATGAAGATCAAGATCGAGGTGGACACCGATCCTCCCCCGGCCTTTATGACCACTACCCGTTACCTGCTGCAGCCGATTCCCTTTGCCGTGCGCTGTTACACCCTTCCCGGCCTGTTTGCCGGCAAGATGCACGCTATACTGTTCCGCAAATGGAATAACCGGGTCAAGGGTCGCGACTGGTACGACCTTGTCTGGTATGCCGCAAATCACCCTGAGTTGAATCTGGCACATCTGGAGCAGCGCATGCGCCAGACAGGCCACTGGACTGGCGATGCCCGGTTGACGCGGCAGGATTTTGATCGGCTGATGCATGACGCCATTGATCGGCTCGACCTTGATCAGGCGCTTCAGGATGTAACGCCATTCGTGAAAGATCGGCAGTCACTGGCCATCTGGTCGCGGGATTTTTTCAGGGATGTGGCGGGCAGGATCAAGATTGTCAAAGAGGGCGACTGACGTGACCCACCAGGCACACAAAGACTACTTCGGGGCCAAGCTCGGCATGTGGCTGTTCCTGTTCACTGAACTGCTGCTCTTCGGCGGGCTGTTCCTGCTCTACGCGGTGTACCTCAAGCGTTATCCGCACGAATTCGCGGCGGGGGGCACGCAGCTCGACTGGGCTTTGGGAGCGGCCAACACCGTCATCCTGCTCACCAGCAGCCTCTTTGCCGCCATGGCGGTCACCGCCGTGCAGCTGGGCGAGCTGCGCCGCGTCCTGGGGCTGATCTTCGGCACGATCCTCTGCGCCGCCGGCTTCATGGCGGTCAAGTATTTCGAGTGGAGCGCCAAGATCGGCCACGGCATCTACCCCGGTTCCGAACTCCTCAGGGAGGGAGCGCCGGGGGAGTCGGTTTTCTTCAGCCTCTACTTCATGACCACCGGCATTCACGGCCTGCATGTGCTGATCGGCGGAGCGCTATTGGCCTGGATCGCGGTCAGGGTCAAGGGAGGAGCGGTAACGGCCGATAACTTCATCCTGCTGGAGAACGGGGCGCTCTACTGGCACCTGGTGGACCTGATCTGGATATTCATCTTCCCGCTCTATTACTTAATTCTTTAGAGGCTGGCCTCACGCGGAGACGCGGAGAACGCGGAAAAGACAATTCGAAACAGGAATATTGTTCAATTTTTTTGTTTTCTCCGTGTACTCCACGAATCTGCGTAAGCTATACAGGGTAAGTTATGAAAAACCTTGATGACATTACAGGCGAAATAGTGGATGCAGCCTACAAGCTCCATGTGCAGCTGGGTCCGGGTCTGCTCGAGTCGGTTTATGAAATGATCCTAGCTAAAGAACTGGAGCGTAGAGGACTTGCAGTGGAGCGACAGAAACCTATAACATTTGAATACAACGGAATGATTTTTGAGGATGCCTTCAGAATTGATTTACTTGTTGAAGATCGTGTCGTTGTCGAACTGAAATCGGTTGAAAAGTTAGCTGCGGTTCATTCCAAACAGTTATTGACCTATCTGCGTCTACTTAAATTTAATGTTGGTTTACTGCTTAATTTTGGAGCAGCTACCATGAAAGAAGGAGTAGACAGAATCGTGAATAACCTTTCTCCTTCCGCGTCTCCGCGACTCCGCGTGAATCGAGTTTTAGACCATGATTGAACAACAGCACATCGTAAGCTACAAGAAACTGACCGGCATCTGGCTGGCGCTGCTGGCCCTGACCGTCCTGACCGTGGCGATCACCCGCGTGGAGCTTGGTGGATACAAGGTGCTGGGGGCGCTGTCCATCGCCTGCGCCAAAGCCGGACTGGTAATAGCCGTATTCATGCACATGGAGTACGAGGGGCGGCTGCTGCGCTGGCTGCTGTTCCTGACGCTGGCCACCCTGGCCATCTTCATCGGCTTCACCTTTTTTGATGTACTTTACCGCTAAGGGGACAACGTGAACCCACAGGCCCTCATAACCACCGCCGAAGCGGTCGACCCGGTCTTCATGTTCATCTTCGGCGCCTGCCTCGTACTGCTGCTCGGTATCACAGTGGCCATGGTGTTTTTTGTCGTGCGCTACCACCGCTCCCGCGCACCGGAGCCGACCTCCCGGGCCGAGGGGAACCTTACGCTGGAGATCGTCTGGATCGTGCTGCCGACCCTGCTGGTGCTGGCCATGTTCTGGTACGGCTGGAAAGAGTACCTGGTGCTGCGGACCGTGCCGCCGGGTGCCCTTTCGGTAACCGCCACGGCACGCATGTGGTCGTGGGATTTCAGGTATGAAAACGGCAGGACCAGTCCCAAGCTGTATGTTCCGGTCGGCAGGGCGGTGCGTGTGGAACTGGTCTCACAGGACGTGATCCACGGGTTTTTTCTCCCCGCCTTCCGGGTCAAGCGTGACGTGGTGCCCGGCATGGCCAATTACGCCTGGTTTGTGGCCACGGAACCGGGCAGCTATGATCTCTTCTGCTCCCAGTACTGCGGCACCAACCATTCGGCCATGATAACCACCGTAGAGGCGCTGCCCGAGGCGGAATTTGCCGAATGGCTGGAACAGGGAGTGGAGGGCAAAGAAAAGGGAGAAGTCGGCGAGGAACATGGCGGACACGAATTGCTGGAAAAATATGGCTGTCTGGGATGCCACTCCGAGGATGGAACCCCCGGGGTCGGGCCGACTTTCAAGGGGATCTGGGGCAGGAGCGTAACGGTTGTGACGCACGACGTTGAACGGACCGTCACCACGGACGCCGCCTACCTGCGGCGCTCCCTTTCGGAGCCTGGCGCCGACGTGGTCAAAGGCTTTCCGGCGATAATGCCCCCCTTTTCACTCAAGGAAGAGGAGCTGTCGGCGCTGCTGGAATACCTGGCAGGGCTCAAATGATCCGCGCCCTGGCCACCCTGTTCCGCCTGCGCCTGGCGCTGCTGAACGGAGTGACCGCCCTGGGGGGGTATTGCCTCTTCCCGGCGCCGATCGAGGCGGTGACTCTGTCGGCGGCTTTCGGCGGCGTGACCTTGCTTGCCATGGGCGGTTCGGCCTTCAACCAGTTGCTGGAGCGTGACCTCGACGCGCTGATGTCCCGCACCATGCTGCGCCCGCTACCCCAGGGACGACTCACCGCTGCAACCGCCGCTCTTGCCGGAACCTGCGCCATCCTGACCGGCCTTGCCCTGCTCTTCGTGTCCGGAGGTCTCCTCCCCCCCCTGCTCGGTCTGTCCGCCACGGCCTGGTATCTTACCGTTTATACCCCGCTCAAGCGCAAAACCGCCCTGGCCCTGCCGCTCGGGGCACTGTGCGGGGCCTTTCCGCCGCTGATCGGCTGGACTCTTGCCGGGGGCGCTCCGGCCGATTACCGGATCATCACTCTGGCCGGTGTCCTGTTCCTCTGGCAGGTCCCGCACTTCTGGCTGCTGCAGGAGCGCCACCGTGCGGATTACCGCCTGGCCGGTTTTCCGCTCGTTACGGTGAGGGAGGGACTGTTCGGGCTCTGGATCGTCGCCCTGGCGGCGGCTACCCTGCTGCTGCCGGCCTTCGGACTTATCGGCCGCCCCGCAGCCGTGTGGTATGCCGCCGTCCCCGTCCCGCTGCTGCTTCTGGCGCTGCTCCGCTCCAGGAAGCCGCTCTTCATCTACCTTAACCTGTATCCCCTGCTGGTGACGCTGGTTCTGTCTTTTTCGCAACTGAAATAACAGCGGCGTCGATCCGCACCAGATCCGGCCGCTGATCGGCCCCCCCTCCCCGTGCTGCCGGCACAGTCAGCGCCAGAAAAAAACTTCTACTAAGGGTTTTCCCCAATTGACAGGGCGATAATGTATCTATATTTTGCCACATTGCCGGTTTTCCGGCGTATAGCCGGAGAAAACGTCCGCAGAAGGTACATCTGACCGTAAAGGAGCGCATGCAATGAGTCTCAGCATAAAAACCAAAATCACGATTATCCTGCTGGTGGGATGTGTTTCGGTGATGGTTGCCGGGTTTCTGGGCCTGGCAGGCATGAAGGGGAGCAACAACGATATCGAGAACCTCTACAAGGAGAGCCTGACGAATGTTACGCGTTTCAGTCATATCATGGGGCTTATGCGCGATAACCGGATTCAACTGCTGCTGGCACTTCAGCACAACCCGGCAGCACCGGACATAGTCAAGCTGCATGACCATGCCATGGAGCTGCATCTGAATTCGGTGAAGAAAAATATTGAGGAGATAGCGGCAATCTGGAAGGAATATACCGGCAGCGGCACTCTCAGCGTTGAAGAAAAGAAGATGGCTGACGACTTTGCCGAAAAGCGGGGAATTTTCGTCAAAGAGGGGTTGCTTCCGGTTCATGATTTGGTACTCGCAGGCAACTTCCCGGAGGCGACCCGCCTTACCATCACGAAAATCAATCCGCTTTTCAAAACAGCAAATGAAGCCGCACTGAAACTGTACGAAAATGAACAGGCGCAGGGGAAGAAAGCATACGACGACGCGGTAAAACAGTATCGTACCACCATGGCGCTGGTTGTCGGCGCAATTATCGCTTCCATACTGGTGTCGGTCATTCTTGGCTTCATGATCATCCGCTCCATTTCGTCGGCCGCCGCGTCGCTGGTGGATGCCAGCAGCGCCATGGCCCATGGCGACCTGTCGCGCCGTGTCCGGCTGACAAGCAGGGACGAGCTGGGCGCCATCGGGGACTCGTTTGACATCATGGCCGACTCGTTTTCGCAGGCCATCAGAAAAGTGGCGGAAAGTTCGGCACAGGTTGCCGTGGCGGCCTCACAGGTGAACAGCACCGCCGAGCGTATCGCCACCGGCGCCGAAGAAGTTGCCTCCCAGGCTGCGACTGTGGCGACCGCCGGTGAAGAGATGTCGGCCACGTCGGGCGATATCGCCCAGAACTGCCAGATGGCTGCCGAGGGGGCGCAGCAGGCCTCCCGGTCGGCACATAATGGTGCGGAGGTTGTCAAAAACACGGTCGTGGTCATGGGACTGATCGCCGCAAAAGTCAAGGAATCCGCCAGCACGGTGGAGAGTCTGGGGGCGCGCAGCGACCAGATCGGTGCCATTATCGGCACCATCGAGGACATCGCCGACCAGACCAATCTGCTGGCTCTTAACGCTGCCATCGAGGCGGCCCGGGCCGGAGAGCAGGGGCGCGGTTTTGCCGTCGTTGCCGATGAGGTGCGCGCCCTGGCCGAACGCACCACCCGTGCCACACGAGAGATAGGGGAAATGATCAAAGCGATCCAGTCAGAGACCAGGGGCGCCGTGGCCGCCATGGAGCAGGGTGTCCGCCAGGTGGAGTCCGGTACCGCGGAGGCCGCCAAATCCGGCGAGGCGCTGAGTGACATCCTGGAACAGATAAACGCCGTAGCCATGCAGGTCAACCAGATCGCCACCGCCGCCGAGGAGCAGACCGCCACGACAAGCGAAATATCCAGCAATATGATGCAGATAACCGAGGTGGTGCAGGATACCGCCAGCGGCGCCCACCAATCGGCCACGGCAGCGGCCCAGCTCAACGGCAACGCCGAGGAACTGCAGCGGCTGGTGCAGCAGTTCAAGCTGTAATTCACGAACGGAGACCTACACATGTCCACTAACGCATTGGTGAAAGTGAGCGAAAATACCCGGCAGGGCGAGCTGATCCAGCTGGTCAGCTTCATGCTGGCCGATGAAGAGTACGGGGTGGAAGTGCTCAAGGTGCGCGAGATCATCCGCATGCCGACCATAACCAAAATGCCTAATGTGCCGCAGTACGTCGAGGGGATCATCAACCTGCGCGGCAAGGTCATCCCGATCATCTCCATGCGGAGGCGATTCGGTCTGGAGGAGAACGAAAACAGCGGCCAGACCCGCATCATCATCATGGATGTAGCCGGCAGCCTGACCGGTTTCATCGTCGATGCGGTTTCTGAAGTCATCCGCATCCACAGCAGCGAGATCCAGCCCCCTCCCTCGCTGGTGCTTTCCGGCGGCATCGGCCAGGAGTTCATAACCGGCGTTTTCAACCACGCCGAGCGGCTGCTGATCATCATGGATATCGACCGGATGTTTTCTGAAGTTGAGCGGGAGAGCTTCATCGATTGATCCGGGCGCTCCCGGAAACCCTCCACCGGACAATTTTTATATGCAGCAAAAGCCCGTTGCCGGCAGCCCGGAACGGGCTTTTCCGTGTCCGGCTCCGAAACGTAAAAAGACTTATTAGGTCTTTTATGGTTCTGTGCTATACTGTCTTTGTAAAAGGAGGTGAGCTGTATGAACACGCTTGAATTTCTAAGCAGTTTTGAAAATGATTGCCTCAGTTTCTACCGTGCCCTTGCTGCCGGGACTACCGATCCGGAGTTGAGGGGGCTCTACGAACTTCTGGCCGATAGCCGGAAGCGTCATATGGATCTTCTGGCGCCCCTGATGGAGACCGTCCGGAGTGAAGATCTGACGTCGGAGTTGACCGAACGTGCCGGGCATGTGATAAACGGCTGCCGTATGGCACTGACCGCCCGTGATTTTAATAAGGAAATGCGGGATGACCGTGACGCCTTCGGCCATGTGGTTCGTGCTGAAGGTGAGATGATCACGCTTTGTGAAGGGATGGCCAGGGTGGAAGAGGGAGAGCAGGTCAAGGCCCTGCTGAACTGGTTTGTGGAAGATGAAAAAAGGCACCTGGAGGAGATCGAGGGGATTTACGAGTTTGTGGAGGCACCGAAATACTATCTGGAGTGGGGTGAGTTCTCCAATAATCGCCCGCTCTGAAACGGATACACAACCTTTTGGTATGATGGTGAGGTATGAACCATGAAAACAGCAGAATACAACAAGGTATGCTACTGGACCGAGCAGCGTGAAGAGCCGGTCCTGCTCAGAAATATAAAAACAGGGGAGACGGGAATGTCATTTGGCTGCACCAATGCCGGAGAAACGGTTCAGGTACGGCTGAATAACGGCGAGCTGGACTCCTGGGAGCGCGCTGAATGCTCCGAAACGACCCACTGAACATCACTTGCGCTGTCCTGGAATCGGGGTGAGGTATGGAAACGAGGCTGAGGGCGGTGCTGCCCGATCAGGAGTTGCTCAGGCTGTATGAGCAGATGGTGCTGTCGCGCGAGTTCGAGGAGTCGTGCGCCGAGCAGTACACCAAGGGTCACATCACCGGTTTTCTGCATCTGTACAGCGGGCAGGAGGCGGTGGCGGTCGGAGCGACGGCCGGGTTGCACGGTGAGGATTATATTCTGTCCGCCTACCGTGAACATGCCCAGGCCATCGTGCGGGGCGCCGAACCGCGCCGGGTGATGGCGGAGCTGTTCGGCAAGGCCACCGGCCTCTGCAAGGGGAAGGGGGGCTCCATGCACCTTTTTGCCCCTCAGCTCAACTTCATGGGGGGGTATGCCATCGTGGGGGGACAGTTCCCGATCGCGGTCGGCCTGGCTTTCTCCGCCAAGTACCGCGGGGAGGACCGTATTGCCGCCTGCTTCTTCGGCGACGGGGCGGTCAACCAGGGTACTTTTCATGAATCGCTCAACTGGGCCAGGCTGTGGGAACTGCCGGTGCTCTTCATCTGCGAGAACAATTTCTACGGCATCGGCACCGAGGTGCACCGCTCATCGGCCTTGGCCAGCATCTTTAAGCGCACCTGCGGCTATGACATCCCCTCGGAAAAGGTGGACGGCATGGATGTGATAGCCGTCTACAAGGCGGTCAAGCATGCCGCGGAGAAGGTACGCGAAACATCGCGCCCCTATTTTATCGAGGCGGTCACCTACCGCTTCCGCGGCCACTCCATGGCCGACCCGGCCAAGTACCGTTCGGCGGCCGAGCACGAGGTCTGGAAGGCGCGTGACCCGATTCCCGGCTTTGCCAAACGCCTGCTGGAAGAAGGGGTCGCCACCGGCGAACAGCTGGAGGCGGTCACGGCAAAGGCCCGGGCGGTGGTAGAGGAGGCGGTGCGGTTTGCCGAAGAGTCCCCCTGGCCGGAGGACGAGGAGGTGTTCAATGACATCTATGTCTGAGATGACCTACCGCGATGCCCTGAACCTGGCCCTGAAGGAAGAGATGCGCCGTGACCCGTCGGTGGTGCTCTGGGGGGAGGACGTGGCACTCTACGAGGGCTCCTTCAAGGTCACCCGCGGCCTTCTGGCCGAATTCGGCGAGGAGCGGGTCAGGGACACCCCGATCTCGGAGAACACCATCGTCGGGGTGGCGGTGGGTGCCGCCATGGGGGGGCTCCGGCCGGTGGCCGAGCTGATGACGGTCAACTTCGCCCTGCTGGCGATGGACCAGATCATCAACCACATGGCCAAGGTGCGCTCCATGTTCGGCGGCCAGACCTTTCTGCCGATGGTGGTGCGCATGCCGGGCGGCGGCGGCAGCCAGCTGGGGGCCCAGCATTCCCAGTCACTGGAGAGCTATTTCATGCACTGCCCCGGACTGCGCATCGCCTATCCGGCGACGCCGGCCGACGCCAAGGGACTGCTGAAGAGCGCCATCCGCGACAACAACCCGGTCATCTTCCTGGAGCACGAACTGCTCTACAACAGCAAGGGGGAGGTGCCGCTCGACCCTGAATTCCTGGTGCCCTTCGGACAGGCAGCGGTCTTGCGCAGCGGCAGTGACGTGACGATCGTGGCCTATGCCCGCATGAGCATTCTGGCCCTGCAGGCCGCCGCCGGGCTGGACAAGGAGGGGATCTCCTGCGAGGTGATCGACCTGCGCACCTTGAGCCCGCTGGATATGGAGACGGTGATCGAATCGGCCCGCCGGACCGGCCGGGCGGTGGTCGTCGAGGAGTGCTGGCGCACCGCCGGACTGGGGGGCGACATCGCCCACCGCATCCACGAGGCCTGTTTCGAAAGCCTGCTGGCGCCGGTCAGGCGCGTGGCCGGGCTGGATGTCCCGATGCCCTACTCCCGCAAGATCGAAAAGATCTGTATTCCCCAGGCGGAGAGTATTGCAAAAGCGGTAAAAGAGGTTATGGTTTAAAGCTTCACATGTGATGAGCGGGGGGGTATATGGCAATTGAAATCACCATGCCGAAGCTGTCCGACACGATGACCGAGGGGCAGCTTGGTACATGGCGCAAGAGCGTCGGCGAGCGGATCGAGCGGGGCGACATCATCGCCGAGGTGGAGACCGACAAGGCCACCATGGACCTGGAGGCTTTCGCCTCGGGCATTCTGCTGGAACAGCGGGTTCAGGCCGGCGAACTGGTGCCGGTCGGGACCGTGATCGGCTTGATCGGTGAAGCGGGTGAAGCTGTCTCTCATCCTGCCCGGACAGATACCGCTCCACCTCCGGCGCCAACTTCAGCAGCAGCGGAGCCGATCCCGGCAACGACAAACCAGGCACCCCCGGTCGCGGCATTTGAACGGAGCGTTACGCACTCTTCTCAGGCGGCGCCGGTTGTGAGAAGGCGTGCCGGTGAGCTGGGTGTCGATCTGGCGCAGGTCGTCGGCAGCGGCCCGGAGGGGAGGATCATGCTGGAGGATCTGGAACGTCATGTGCCGCGGCACCCTCAGGCGCAGCCGGAGGCGCACACGCAGCCGCCGCCCGGCGCAGCGCCGGCCGCTGCCGAGCCGGCGCTTGCAACGCCTTTCAGCCGCATGCGGAGCGCCATTGCCCGCACCACCGGCGACTCGTGGCGAACTATCCCGCATTTTTACCTGACGCGCGAGATCGAGATGGGCCAGGCCGAACTGGTTATCCGGGGGCTGAAGGGTGAAGGGGTTGCCGTGTCGCTGAACGCCCTGATCCTGGCCGCCGTCGCCAAGGCGCTGACCGCTTTTCCGGCGCTCAACTCCGGCTACGTAGTCGGGGGCATCGTCAATTATCCCGACGTCAACCTGGCCTTCGCCGTAGCTCTGGACGACGGGCTGCAGATGCCGGTAATCAGGGGAGCCAATGGCAAGGGGGTGCGAGAACTGACCGCAGAATCCTCGCGGCTGGCCGAACGGGCCCGGATGGGGGGGCTGTCTGTGGACGAAATATCGGGGGGGAGCTTCAGCGTTTCCAACCTGGGAATGTACGGCGCCGATTCTCTGGCCTCGATCATCATGCCTGGGCAGGCCGCCATCCTGGGTGTCGGCAGGGTGGCGGACCGTCCGCTGGTTCGCAACGGCGAGATTCAGGCCGCGCGCCTGATGACGGCGACCCTCTCCTGCGACCACCGCATCGTCGATGGCGTCACCGCCGCCGCTTTTCTCGGCGAAATCAAACGGCTGCTGGAACATCCGGCCGAACTGGCGGCCTGACGGGGGGCGACAACATGAAGATCTTTATCAGTGGAGGAACCGGATTTGTCGGCGGACATGTCTGCCGGGCGCTGCGCGAGCGCGGACACGAATTGCGCCTGCTCGTTCACCGCAGGGGAGGCGCGCAAGAGAGCGGCATCGAGCTCTTCGAAGGGGATGTGACCCGGCCGGGGAGCTTTGCCGAGGGTGTGCGCGGTTGTGATGCCGTGATCAACCTGGTCGGCATTATCCGGGAGTTTCCTGCAAGAGGAGTCACCTTCGAGAAGCTGCATGTCCAGGCCACGGCGAACCTGCTGGAGGCCGCTTCCGGGAGCGGCATCCGCCGCTATCTGCAGATGTCGGCCCTGGGGGTGCGGGCGGATGCGGTTTCGGCCTATCACCGGTCCAAGTGGCTGGCGGAGGAATCGGTGCGGGGGAGCGGTCTGGAGTGGACGATCTTCCGCCCGTCGCTGATCTTCGGGCCGCACGACGCGTTCATCAACATGCTGGCGGCGCAGTTGCGGCTCGCTCCGGTCATGCCGGTCATCGGTTCCGGCAGCTACCGGCTGCAGCCGATTCATGCCGATGATGTGGCCCGCTGTTTTGCGCTCGCACTGGAGATGCCGGGGTCGGTCGGCCAGGCGTATGAATTGTGCGGGGGCGACCGCGTAAGCTATGAAGAGCTGCTCGATATGATCGCCTTCGCGCTGGGGCGGTCGCGACCGTTCAAGCCGCACCTGCCGCTGGGACTGATGAAGTTGGTCATCCCGATTGCGCAGGAGATCCCGCAGTTTCCGATCACCATGGATCAGCTGCAGATGCTGCTGGAGGAGAGCATCTGCAACGGTGAATGGCGGCAGAGCTTCGGATTTGAACCGCGCGGATTGAAGGCCGGCATTGCTGAATATCTGCACAAAACTTGACCGGCATGCGCCGGTATTGTATAAGGATCGCATGAATCGACTGAATATCAATATGATAGCCGTGGTTGTTTGCCTGTCCTCCCTGTTGCTGCTGTCGCCGGCAGGCGCGGAGTCCCTCCCGGATGGAGACGGCTCCCTGCCGGATCCGACCAATCTGGAAGAACTCGTCCGGAAAAGCAGCCGGTATGAATCGGTCGAAGGCTTCGCCTCGTACTACGCCCGCAGATTCGAGGGGCGCCGGACTGCCTCCGGACACCGCTACAATCCCGAAAAGTTGACCGCCGCGCACCAGAGCCTGCCGCTCGGCACGGTGGTGCGGGTCGTTAATCCGGTCAGCAAACAGGAAGTCCACGTCACCATTAACGACCGCTGCGCCCCGAAATCGTTTCACTTCATTGATCTGTCACGTGCCGCGGCCAAAAAAATCGGCCTGTGGGGCAAGGGGAAGATCAGGGTTGTGATCATCCCCCTCCTCGAAGAGAAGCTGAAAGAGCCGGCCTGATAGAGTGAGGGGTGAGGGGTGAAGGTGGTCAGGGAAATCCTCAACCTTTAACCCATCACTTTTTAACCCGTCTTCCTTCTTCCCTTCACCCTTCACCCCTCCCACCTCCCACCTCCCACCTTTTACTCCCATGTGGCACGTCTCATGCTACCTCCCCGGTTCAGGGGGAAACAACCATGAGTAAATCCATACTGATTTGTGACGACGAACCGCTCATCAGGGTGAACCTGAAGAGCATGCTGGTCGATCTCGGCTTTGATGAGATACTGGAGTGCGGAGACGGCGCAAAAGCCGTGGAGCTCGCGTTGGCGAGTTTTCCCGATATGGCGATCCTGGACGTTGCCATGCCCGGAATGGACGGCATAACCGCCGCGGTGGAGATCAGGAAAAAGCTGAAGATTCCGATCATGCTGCTGACGAGCGCCTGCGACAGCGCGACTGTTAAACGGGCATCGGCAAGCGGAATTGCCGCTTTTTTAACCAAACCGCTCCGGCAGCAGGATCTTTTGCCGGCGATAGAAATCGCCCTGCAGCATGTTGAAGAGGTCGAAAACCTGAAAGAGAAGATCGACGACCTGCGCGAACTGATCGAGAACCGCAAAATCATCGAAAAAGCCAAGGGGATTGTGATGGAAAGGAACCGCGTACCCGAGGCGGAGGCCTACCGCATCATGCAGAAGGCGGCGATGGACAAACGCAAAACACTGCGGCAGGTAGCGGACGGGATTTTGAAAGAAGAGTGAGGGGTGAAATGTGAAGAGTGAAGAGTGAAAAAAACGACGATGGCCCGGTGGGACATGGCATAGAGTATGGAATGCAACGGCAGCCCTCCAGTTAACCCTGCCTTTCGCTTTTTCCTCACTCCTCACTCTTCACCCTTAAAACATCCTACCCGCCGGACTTGCCGCAATCAACCGCTCAACCATGACCTCGATCTCGGCGATTACTGCGGCATCCATCTTCTTTATCCACCGCTTAGGAATGGCTGCCATCCCATAATAGGCCCCGGCCAGCATGCCGCAGATCGCGCCGGTCGTATCCGCGTCACCCCCCTGATTGACCGTCCCGACCAGGCATTCCTCAAAGCTCCTGCCACGAAAAAACCAGTGACACACGGTCTGCATCGTATCGACGACATAGCCGGTAGCCAGGCCGCGATACGGCTCAAAGGCAAAGGTGGGATACCTGGTCACCAAGCCGTCGGCAGTGCGGCGCAGGCGGCTTTTTTCGGCGCCGCAGAGAGCCATGTGCAGCAGCCGTCCCAGGCAGAGGCAGGCGGCATCCGATAGCGGATTGTTGTGGGTGATGTGGGCCTGCTCAAGCACGTATTTTTTAAGCAGCTCCTCATCGGGAATGGAAAAAAGGGCCGCCGGCAGGAGGCGCATGGCCGCGCCGTTGCCGGCATCCCATTCATTCGGCGGCGATACCAGCTGCCCGTGCAGAAGGTAGGCGCGGATTCCCTTGCGGCAGGTATCGCCGCAATCGACCGGGCGGGACTTGAGCCAGGCGGCAAAATTGTCCGCTACCGCCTCCAGCGACCAGCCCTGGTTTTTTACGATAGCCCGGGCGATGCAGAGCGCCATTTCGGTATCGTCGGTTACCTGCCCCGGTTTCAGCCGCAGCCAGCCGCCGCCGACAATGTCCCGGAACGTGCCGTATTTTGAGGCAATTTCGGATGCGGTCATGAATTCGACCGTGGCGCCCAGGGCATCGCCGATCGCCATGCCGATGAAGGCTGAACGGGCGCGGTCGCGGATCTCTTCGAGGTTGTGGCGGTTGAACATGGAGAACCTTTCCTGCAGAACGCGTCTACAGAGAGACGTTGAGACACCATAGGCCATGCAATTCATAATCCAGCTCAACTGCACAATTTACGTGCAGACATCTGTTTGCAAGGAGATCACCTTTGGGTTGCCGGGTGTCTAGCAGTCGGCTCAAAGGCGCTGTTTATCGGGATTTCAGCGGCACCGTATTGAAATGATCGCATGCTGGCACGCATTATGCCTAGCAAGAGACAGACAACGCAAACAACGACGAGGCAACGACGCCCGCAGGAGATCCTCCCGCGGGCGTTTTCATTTATGGAAGGAGAGTGAGCCATGGCAACAGCGTGCGAGATGAAGAACAGGATTCAGGGGCACCCCTGCTTCGGCGGCAACCATAAGAAAAACGGCCGGATGCACCTTGCGGTGGCGCCCAAATGCAATATCAAGTGCGGCTACTGCTCCCGCAAGCATGACTGCGCCAACGAATCGCGTCCGGGCGTTACCAGCCGCATCATGACCCCGCAAGAGGCGATTGAAAAGGTGCGTGAAGTCATGGCCAGCCCGATAGCCGGCCCGATCGTCAAGGTGGTCGGCATTGCCGGTCCCGGGGATCCGCTGGCCAATGAAGAGACCTTTGAGACATTCAGGATGGTGAAGGAGGAATTCCCCCATCTGATGCTCTGCCTGAGCACCAACGGCCTGCTGCTGCCGGAATCGATCGATCGCCTCCATGAACTCGGCCTCCACAGCCTGACGGTGACCATCAACGCCGTTGATCCGGAAGTCGGAGCCCTGATCTACGGTCATGTCATCTATCACGGCAGACACTATACCGGCGCCCGGGGGGCCAAGATCCTGATCACCAACCAGTTTGAAGGTCTCAAGCGGGCCGGGGAGCTGGGGCTGACGATCAAGATCAATACCGTCCTGACGCCCGGAATCAACGACAGCCAGATCCCGTTGATCGCGGCGCGGGTGAAGGAGTTGGGCGCGTTCGTCATGAACATCATGCCGATCATACCCCAGGCAGAGCTGTCACATATTTTACCTCCCAGCGAAGAGTATCTGGCCGGAATCAGGAAGGACAATGAAGGGATCATCGGCCAGTTTGCCCACTGCAAACAGTGTCGGGCGGATGCAATCGGCCTGATCGGACAGGACCTCAACCTGACTGTTGCAGTGGCGGCCTGCCCGGCGCCATGAGGATCGAACCTTTGAGGGGTGATGATGCCGGATCCTTCCTGATGCTCGCTGCAGCGGAGGGGTGGGTAACGGAACCGTGGGAGTTAGCGTTCCTCCAGGCGGAGTTTCCGCAGGGGTGTTGGGCAGCCCGTGTCGATAGCGGTGAAACAGCGGGATTTGTGACCTCGCTGCTGCATCAGCGAAGCGGCTGGATCGGTAATCTGATCGTTGCGGAACCTTTCCGCGGGAGAGGGATCGGCGAGGCGCTGTTCAAAAAAGCTCTGGAAGCGCTGCGGAGTGCCGGCGCGCAGACGATCTGGCTGACCGCTTCGAAAGCGGGGGCGCCGCTCTATGGAAAATTTGGATTCAGCAGCATCGACAGGGTAATTCGCTGGGTTGGAGCGGGGCGGCAGCGATATGGTGTGCATGATTGTCCCGGAGACAGGAATGATTCGAACACCTCGGTGTGCGGCATTGATTGCCAGGCCTGGGGCGACCGGCGTGACGCCCTGCTGGCGGCGACCATCGGTCGCGGGAGGCTGCTGCTTGAGGACTCCGGTTTCGCTGCGATTCAGCCCTGCGGCCATGCCTTTCAGTTCGGCCCCTTCACTGCCCTGGACAGCAACTCGGCGGAGCGGCTCTACGATGCGGCGCTCCAATCGATCCCGCTTGGAACAAAAATCTGCCTGGATTCGCCGGCATCCAATCGAGCGGCCCTGCGGATGTTCAACCGCAGAAAGATGAAAATTGCCGGATGCACCGAGTTGATGTATGCCGGCATAAGGCCCGACTACAGGCCGGATCTGCTCTACGGCTTGGCTACGATGGGGAGCTGCGGCTAGGAATGATGCCGGACTGAGGGGGTCAAGCCTTGGCTGCGCTGAAGACAGGATTCGGTTCCCAGAAGCGGTAGGTGTTTCGCCCGGCTTTCTTTGCGGCATACATGGCCCTGTCGGATGCAATCTCCAGCTCTTTCATGACCGAACCATTGTCCGGGAATATGCTGATACCGATGCTTGTTGTTACCTCCGTCCGGGCGTCTGCCAGGTGAAACGGCAGGGAGAACTGCTCCAGCAGTTTTTCTGCAAGGGCGGTAAGCTTATCTCTCCCCCCGCAGTCGGTGAAGATGATGCAGAATTCATCACCACCCTGGCGGCTGATGGTGTCAAGATCGCGTTTGCAGCAGGTCTTGATTCTTTCGGCGGCTTCCAGCAGCACCTGGTCCCCGGCTTCATGTCCAAAGGTGTCGTTGACGTCCTTGAAATAATCAAGATCCAGAGTTAACAGGCCGAACTGTACCCCATAGCGGCGGGACTTGGCAATAGCCTGCTCCAGGCGGTCCTCGAACAGTCTGCGGTTTGCCAGGCCGGTGAGCGGGTCGTGAAATGCCAGGTCGCGGATGGTCTCCTCGTATTTGACGCGTTCACTGATATCACGGATAATCTCGATGGTTCCGGTAACGGTGCCTTGTGAATCCCGCAAAAGCGAGGCGGTACTTTCGATGTGCAGAGTTTCGCCATCAAACCGGTAGCTTCTGCAGGACGAATGGGTCTGGCCGTCATTCAAAGCCGGAATTGTCGGGCAGCCCTGGCAAGGGGATTCGAGGTTGAAGACTGCATAGCATGCCGATCCGACCCGATCGCCGAACAGCTCAGTCATGGCCCTGTTCTGATATAGTATCCGGTAGTCGAGATCCTTGATGGTGATTCCTTCACCAAGGCTCTCGACGACGGTGCGGAACTTCTGTTGTTCATCTTCCAGCCGCCGCCTTTCGGCAATGGTGTCTGCACAGCGTTTGATGGCCCACAACAGTTTATCGACTTCGAGCGGTTTCAGGAAATAGTCGCTGAAACCGAGTTCGATCGCCGAAATCAGGCAATCAGTATCACGGTGTGCCGAGGTGGCGATGATCTGGGCGTTTTTATCAAGCCGCCTGACCCGTTCCACCAGTTCGAGCCCGTCCATGCCCGGCATGCGGATATCGGTCACGATAACCGCATGCCGCTTCTCCTCAAACAGGGCAAGCGCCTCGTTGCCGTTGACCGCCGTGTCCAAAACAGCGCCGTATCTGGCAAGCATGCGCGAAAGCATCAGGGAAGAGACCGGATCGTCCTCTACGACAAGGACCCGGAGCCCTTGCAGGTTAATATCAGAAGTCTGTTTCATAACATGTCCTTTCGCCGCCATCTTCAATAGCGGCTATTACCATGTCAAAGAAGAAGTTGAAGCCGGGAATCGGAGCGTGTGGTACTCTATGCAGCAAACACCAAAAATTACAATACTATTATGAAGATACCACAATTTAGGCACGATGCAAGCTGTCTGTAAAAACTCTTATATGTAATGGCACAACAGATGCAGATGGTTGCTGCACAGAACCAGACTTTTACGGCAATGGCGCCGCATCCCATCAAGGGGTGCGGCGCCATTTGCCGTCAGGAGGACAGCCATGAATAGTACGGAAAACAGGCAGCAGGTCATAATCGACGATACTACCCTGCGGGACGGCGAACAGACCGCCGGGGTGGTCTTTTCCAAACGCGAAAAGATCACCATCGCCCGCATGCTGGACTCTATCGGCGTGGGGGAGATCGAGTGCGGCATACCCGCCATGGGGAAAGAGGAACAGGCCGGCATCCGCTCGCTGGTTGATCTCGGCCTGAGCGCCCGGCTGATCACCTGGAACCGGGCGCTGGTGCCTGAAATTGAGGCAAGTATTGCCTGTGGTGTGCAGGCGGTGGACATTTCGCTTTCGGTTTCCGACCAGATGATCGTTCACAAACTGCGCAAAAGTCGGGACGCGGTCAAGGAACAGCTGAAGGTTGCGCTTGGGTTCGCCAAACAGCACGGCCTCTACGTTTCGGTAGGTGGCGAGGATGCCAGTCGCGCCGACCTCTCCTTTCTGGTGGAGCTGCTGGAAATCACCCGCTCCATGGGGGGGGACCGCTTCCGCTTCTGTGACACGCTGGGGATCTTGGATCCCTTCACCATGTTCGACAAGGTGGCATTTCTGCGCCGGGCTGTTCCGGAAGTAGCTATCGAGGTGCATACCCACAATGACCTGGGGATGGCGACCGCCAATGCCATCGCCGGAATCCGGGCCGGAGCGCGCTTTGTCAATACCACGATCAACGGCCTGGGAGAACGGGCAGGTAATGCGGCACTTGAGGAGGTCGTCATGGGGTTGAAGCACGCCTGCGGTGTCGAAACCGGTATCGACACCCACCGCTTCCGCGAGATGTCGCTTTTTGTCGCCAAGGCCTCCCACCGGCCTCTTCCGGTGTCAAAGCCGGTTGTCGGTGAACGGGTCTTTGCCCACGAATCCGGTCTGCACGCCGACGGTGTCATCAAGGACCCCCGCAATTACGAGGGGTTTGATCCGGCCGAAGTGGGGTTGACGCGCAGCATCGTGATCGGCAAGCATTCCGGTACGGGGGGGTTGATCGAACGCTACCGCAGCATGGGTGTGGCCGTAGACCGCATCGGGGCGCTGCCGCTGCTGGAATTGACGCGGGCCCTATCGTGCCGGAGGAAGCGCGACCTGACAAACCGGGAACTGATGGGCATCTATCGAGAAGGAGAAACACTGCCGAAGGCAGCCTGAGTCCCTTCGGCTCCGCTCAGGGTACGGTTTTAAGAGCGGAGTCGAAACAATACAAGGAGGCTATCATGTGTGAAGCCGGAACATCTTTTGTACCGCTTGCCGAAGCGGCACTCCTTTTGGAAACGACCGAGATGCGGGTGCTGATGATGCTGAAGAAAAACGAGATAAAGGGAAAAAACGAGGACGACAGCTGGTATGTTGACCGCTCTTCGCTGCAGCTGTGCGGCAAGCCGAAGGCCGCGGATATCGTCAAGCCCGGTTGCGGCGGCTGTGGCAGCGGCTGCGGCGGGCATTAAGGAGGTGAATCATGGCCATCATCGTCAAGGCATCAGATTTCAAATTCAAATATCCCCGCGATGTCGTCAACCGCGACCGGCCCAAGTTTGCCGGACTTCCCGACCCCGCCCCCTTCAACCGCCACGATCTGTACGAGATTCTGCCGATGATGGGAGCGGTCATGGATGAGCTGGGGAGCGAAGACGGCGAGTTGCTGAACCTGCTGGAAGATTTGCTGAACGGGATGCCGGGTTTCATCACGACCCGCGGCGAGGTTTTCGATTATCTGCAGGGGTCGGCCAGGGAATGTTTGCGGCGGTAAGGCCGTGTCCTATTCATGCGCGCCTGACTGCTTCTCGACGGCGGCACTCGGCATGGAGTGACGGACTGGCAATATTTCCTCCAACACGCTCTTCAGAACCTCCCGCAACCTGTCGACATGGTAGGGCTTGCTGATTAAACCGGCAATGTCTTCGCGGGGTATCCGTGCAGTGACAGCCACTTCATCATATCCGCTGCAGATGATGATCGGCCGCGCGGGGTCGAGTTTTTTCAGTTCACGGATTAATTCATACCCGTCCATGACCGGCATGCTCAAGTCGGTCACGACCAAAGTGATGTATTCGGCATTCTTCTGAAACAATTCCAACGCATCTTTGCCGTTTGAAGCTTCAATTACCGTGAACCCCATTGAATTCAGCATGGTTTTAGCAACATACAAGATCATTTCCTCGTCCTCAACCAGCAATATCGTGCCGTTTCCCTGCCATGGCGCCGGATCGGCCTGCTGCGGAGATTCGACCACCTTGGAATCACTCGCCTGAACGGGCAAATAGACCTTAAAGGTTGTTCCCCGGCCTGTATTGCTGGAGATCTGCACTGCGCCCTTATGCGCTGCGACAATGCCGAGTACTGCCGACATCCCCAAGCCGCGACCCGCAAATTTGGTGGAATAGAACGGCTCGAAGATCCGCCGTTTTGTTTCTTCATCCATGCCGCAACCGTTGTCAGTGACTTCCAGACGGACATACAAACCGGGGGGAATTATTTTGCCGAGATGGTCCCTGGCGTCAGTTTGCTCGGCGCTTACGGACGCCCTTGCAAGCGAGACCTGGATCTCGCCCTGTTCAACGCCGATCGCTTCCGATGCATTGATTATCAAATTCAGGACTATCTGGCTGATCTGGCTGGCATCGCCCTTGATGAAAGGGGTATCGGCCGAACCGTCAAACAAAATGTTCACATTCTTTGAGGTGGTCGATTTCAACATCATGACCACTTCCTCGACCAAGGCGGAGAAATTGATTTGAGTCTGGATCATTTGAGTCTTGCCGGCGTATGTCATCATCTGGCGGCAAAGCAGGGCGGCACGGTCAACAGCTTTTTCTATTTGAGAAACCCTGGTCAAAAAAGCGCCGGGATTTTCCTTTGCCAGATAGCAATTTCCCATGATTATCGCCAGAATATTGTTGAAGTCGTGGGCAACGCCACCGGCCAATACGCCAAGACTTTCCAGCTTCTGGGTCTGTTGCAAATTCATTTCATAGACGCGTTTCTCTTCCGCTGCTATTTTCCGTTCGGTGATATCGTCCATCGAGACTATTAGACCACTGATCGTTCCTTCACGCACAAGAGGTTCCGCGGCACAGTCGAGACTGAGTATGGTGCCGTTCCGCAATGAAAGAACCGTCTCGAAGGTGACATTCTGACAACTTCCAATGGACACTTTATGCAATTCGGCATCGACCTGCGACCGGGAGTCGCCGGTGAACAGCCCGATAAAAGAGTGTCCCAAGAGTTCCTTGCCGGAACAACCGGTAAGTTCCTGAAACCGTTTGTTGCACATCCGGATAGTGCCATCGGGATCGAGGACGATAAGGGAACTGCGACTCCCTTCCATGACCTTGACATGAAATTCATTCGCGTCCTGAAGCATTTTACCCGCTTTGACTAATGCCTTGAAGGGAAGCCGGTGAAAAAACAGCAGGCCAAGAGCCATGCCCAAAAGTGACAGTATCCCGCAATGCAGAAGAATCGGTAATAACGAACGACTGATTTCGATCCTGCCGACAACCTCTTCGGCATCAATAACTTCGTGGGAGACTTTTACCCGTGGCGCTCGGACAGGGTTGACGCTTTCCGCGATCAGGTTATGCTTCGCGTCAAACAAACGCCGCGTTTCCGCCGTCCCTGACCTCGGCCGCCGTGCAAGCAGCTCTTCAATGCGAACCGTCTCGTAACGCCACAGTTCCGGATTGGCGCTGATTACCCTGGAGATGAGCGTCGCATTGATTTCCGCCTCTGTTTCCATAATTCCTTTCTGATACTTGAATGAGACAACGAAGTATCCAAGCGGCAATATGAGAGCCGCTCCCACAGAAAAAAGTACCGTGAATCTGGCGGCGGTAGCGGCGATTTTAAAGTCGGTGAAGCTCATTTTTTGCTCTCGTCGCCGCCGGATGGCAGCGCCCCTGATTTAGTCAGGATGGCACGGCCCTTTGCCGAACGCACAAACTGGGTAAAGCGCTCTGCAGCAGCCGGTGTTTTAGGCGACGTCACCACATAAAGCGGTTTGACGAGCGGATATCTCCCCTTGTCGAGTGCATCGAGGCTTGGCATGATACCGTTAAATGAAAGTACTTTGACCGGAATTTTTTCGGTTTCGACTTGGGTGAGCGTTGACCCGCCCATCGCGCCGGGGATTTTTGCCACCAGATCGGCGGATTCCTGATCGGTAACCGCGATGAGCATGTTCGGCCGGGCGTGAAATGCCGCGACGGCTTGTTCCATCTCCTTTGATATGGTTTTGATTATCATCGTATCCGCATCGGCTGCAGGCCGGAGTATCGGTCGAATGCGGGATCCGTCGGGCCACTTCGGCAGTTGGCCATTCAAGATCATTTCCAGTTCGCGAGTCGTCAAATCCGCTTTGTTGACGGTATTGTTCGCGATAAAAATGAATGGTGTTCTGGCAAACTCCACGGCAACCGCTCCGCCCTTCAGCTCTTCCGTCTTCAATGCTCGCGCGCTGACCGCCACGTCGAGCGCTCCGTCCAGGAGCGCCTTGATCCCACCCGAGCTTCCCAGGCTCGGCAGTACCTTGAGCTTTGTGTGCGGATGGGCTTTTTCGAATGCATCGGCCAAGGCCTTCATCGCGCCCAAGCCGGAACCGGTGCCTCCGACCCGGATCACATCTCCTGCCCGGACTGTTGGTGAAAGTGAAACGGTCATTATCAAAGAGATAAACAGGGCCGGAATGATTTTTTTCATGTCGCCATCTCCCCCGTACTGAAACAGTTGCTAAGATCCACTAATTTTATGCAGCTCCCAAGGCGCGAGGAGCGGGAAGCGTCATATTACCACATTCCCCGCTCCTCGTTTCCGCTTTTCAGTATTTCTCGAACTCGTCATCCAGATGGTCCGCGCCGGTGTGCCCCAGCAGCAGGTTGATGCCAACTCCGGAAGGCTGTTTGGCATGCGCGTCGCCTTTGGTTTGTGCGATCTGGACTTTCCTGACAGTTTTGCGGCTGACTGCCGTCGAGCGACCCGCCTGGTTGCCGATATCGAAGAAGCTGATCGAACTCTGCAGCTGCTCAGCCTGGCTGGAGAGTTCTTCAGAGGTGGCGGCCATCTCCTCCGAGGCGGAGGCGTTCTGCTGGATGACCTGGTCCAGCTGCTGGATGGCCTTGTTGATCTGCTCGGCGCCGGTATCCTGCTCCTTGCTGGAGGCGGTGATCTCCTGCACCAGTTCCGCGGTTTTCTGGATGTCGGGCACCATGCGGGTCAGCATCTCGCCCGCCTGCTCGGCAACTGCCACACTGCGGGTGGAAAGACCGGATATCTCGCCGGCGGCCGACTGGCTCCGTTCGGCCAGTTTGCGGACCTCGGAGGCGACCACTGCGAAACCTTTGCCGTGTTCACCGGCGCGGGCCGCTTCGATGGCGGCGTTCAGCGCCAGCAGGTTGGTCTGGCGGGCGATCTCCTCGATGATCGAGATCTTGGTGGCGATCTCCTTCATGGCTGCTACCGTCTCGATAACCGCCTTGCCCCCTTCCTTGGCATCGACAGAACTCTTGATGGAGATTTTTTCAGTCTGCATGGCGTTGTCGGTGTTCTGACGGATGCTGGAGGCCATCTCCTCCATACTGGAGGAAACTTCCTCGGCGGAAGCCGCCTGCTCGGTGGCGCCCTGGGACATCTGCTGGGCGGTGGAGGAGAGTTCCTGGCTTCCGGAAGCAACATTGTCCGCGGCGGTCATTACTTCGCCGACAACCTGCTTCAGTTTGGCGACCATGTCGGCCAGGGATTCCATCATCTCATCGTTATCACCCCGCTTTTTGAGCTCCATCGTCAGGTTGCCCTGGGACACCTTTTTGGCGTTTTCGGTGATGCCGTTGGTGGCTTCGATAAGTAGATTGAGGTTGGTCTTGATCTGGTTGAACTGGCCTTTGTATTCGGCGGTAATCGTTGGCGGCATGTCACCGCGTGATATGCGGTCAACATAGTCGGCGGTAACGGTCAAAGGGGCAACGAAGGCGTCGATCAGATCGTTTATCCCCTTCACCAGATCGCCCCACCCCCCCTGAAATGCTGCGACATCGCCACGGGTTTCCAGCTTGCCGTCCCTGATCCCCAAAATGAGCCGGGTGGTTTCGTCCGAAAAATTTTTAACCGTTCCCTGCATGCTCCGGAAGGCGTCCGCCAGCTGGCCGATCTCGTCCCCCTGGTTGATGCCGACCTCCAGATTCAGGTTCCCTTCGGCGATGCCGTTGGCCACCGTCAGGATTTTTTGCACCGGACCGGTGATGCCGCGGGTGATGAAGATTCCGGCGCCAAGGCCGATGATCAGGGCCGCCAGGCTGAGGATGCTCATCCAGAGCAGCGCGGACTGTTCGTCTTTCTCGGCGTTCTTTACCGAGTCATCGGTGAACTTTTCAACTCTTTTCAGGAAGGCGTCAATCTCATGCTCAAACTGTATGCCTTCCTTCTCCACCTTTTCCGCCAGGGCCGCCGCCTGAGGCAGCTTGCCGGCCCGAAGCAGACCGATCACCTGCACGGCTTCATGCTCGAATTCGCCATGCCCCTTTTCCAGCGCCTTGATCTGCTCCTGCACCTCCTTGATCTCCTTCTGAGCCGTGGCATCCTTGGTACCTGCGGCGGCATCCGCCTGGATCTTCTCGGCTTTTTTCTGCAGTTCGTCACCCTTCCTGGTCAACGTGGCGAACTCTTCCGCAGCTTTTTTCAGCTCCGCTTGATCATTGGTGATCCCGAAGCGAAGCGCCCGTTCGAAGAGCACCATCTGATCCAACTGATTATTCGCCCATTCGCTTACCACTTCGACAGTGGGAATATCTTGATGGGCGATCTCTTTCAACTCCTCGCCAATTCCCCTGATCTTCAGGATGCCGAACCCGGCCAGCATACCCATGAGCACCAGCAGCAGCGCTGTCATGCCCAGAATCTTCACGCCAATCTTCATATTGCCGAATAATTTCATTGCAATCTCCTCCCTGTTTTATTTTGCTATCGTTAATCCTACGGTTTATAGGTCATTTCCACTGTGCCGGTATCCAGGTCATAGTAAGCCCCCACCACTTTGAGGAGTCCGTCTTCAATCGGCTCGGCCAGGATCGAGCCCGATGCCTTTATCTTCTCCGCCACCATTTTCACGTTGGACTTCACCGCATTGCAGAGAACATCGCCATGCTTCCCCCTGGCCTTTGCCACCGCCGGACGAATCGCCTCCACCACACTCTTTATGTGTCCAGGGGCTTCTCCCCCCTTCACCGTGGCATCTACGGCGCCACAGCGTTCATGTCCGAGCACAACGATCAGTTTGGTTCCCAGGTGTTCGACGGCGTATTCGATACTGCCAAGGGCAAAATCGTCCACCACATGGCCGGCGCTCCGCACCACGAACAGATCCCCCAGACCCTGGTCGAACAAGACCTCCGGCGGCACCCGCGAATCGGAACAGCTGACTATTATGGCAAAAGGTTGCTGGCCATTGGCGACTTGAGCCCGACGCTTGGCAGCATGGTTGGGATGGAGAGGCTTGCCGGCAACGTAGCGCTTGTTTCCCTGGAGCAGCTTTGCCAAGGCCTCTTCGGCGACCACGGCGGTACCATGGTCAGCGCCATGAGATACCCCGGTGGAAACCGCATGGGGCTTGGCGGCGGTTTTGACCTGCTTGACCTTTTTGGCCGCCACCCCATGCTGACCTTCTGCCGGGCTCGCTCCATGATCAACTTTTGCAGGAACTGCCGCGGCTTTGTCCTCATGTCCCGACTTGAAGGCAGCAGCCCTCTTCTCTACATCGGTTTCCGCGTAAACCGGGCCGCAGAAAAGGTAAAAAGCGGCGGTCAGCGTCACAACTCCGTTCCAGATACGCACAGTACTCATAATGTTTTCCTCTCTTTCAGCTCTCTTCAGCTGTTTGCATGGAATAGTGGTGAATCGTTTATTTTTAGACAATTAAGTTCTAATTAATTCTCCTGCCCCTGTACTGCTGCCAGCTCAACTGAGGAAAACACCTTGTCGATATCGAGGATCATCACGAAGCGTTCGTTGTGTTTGCCCATCCCCTTGAGGAATTCTGTTTTGAGATGTGTACCTATATGCGGCGCCGCCTCAATCTGGGACGGTTCCATCTCGATGACTTCCTGCACGCTGTCGGCCAGCGCCCCCAGGACGATGTTCTCGCCATCCATCTCGACCTCGACCACGATGATGCAGGTGTTGACGGTCCGGGCGGTCTCCTGCATGGCGAACTTCAGCCGCAGGTCGATCACCGGCACCACGCAGCCGCGCAGGTTTATGACGCCCCGCATGAAATCCGGCACCTGCGGCACCTTGGTGATGTTGGTTATTTCCAGGATCTCCCGCACCCTGGCTACATCGACGGAAAACACCTCCTCGGCCAGCGTAAAGGTCAAATACTGGTTCGTCTGTAATTCTTCAGCCATACTCTGCCTCCTTCCTGCTTTGGTATGTGCAGCAAAACATGCAAACGTGGTTAAACTCTCGTGCTTCAGCCAACCTTCGACTCAATTCCCTGAGCGGAGTCAAAGGGCTATTTACAATTTGAACTGCCGCACCAGCCGCTGCAGCTCTTCGGCGTTGCCGTTCAGCTGCGCCGCGGCGGTGGCCGATTCATGGGCGCCTTGCGAAGTCTGCTGCACGACTTCGGTGATCTGCATTATGTTGCTGGAAATCTCCGCCGTCGTGGCGGTCTGCTCTTCGGCGGCGGTGGCGATCTGGTTGACCTGCAGCGCGACGTCGTTTACCTGCGCCAGTATGTCCTGGAGCGCCTGTCCGGATTTGGCCGCTTCGACCGTGCCGGTTTCAACCTGCAGAACCCCCTGCTCCATGGCGGTAACAGCCCCTTTGGTCTCCTTCTGGATCGCCTTGATCATCTCGCCGATCTCCTTGGTGGCTCTCGTCGTGCGTTCGGCCAGGGCGCGTACTTCATCGGCGACGACGGCAAAACCGCGCCCCTGCTCGCCGGCGCGGGCCGCTTCTATGGCGGCGTTCAGCGCCAGCAGGTTGGTCTGGTCGGCGATATCCTCGATCGTGCCGATGATGGCGCCGATCTGGTCGGAACGCTCGCCCAGGCTCTCCACCGTCCTGGCTGTCTCCTGCACCTTGGCGGCAATCTGTCCCATGACGGTCACGGTCCTCTCAACCACTTCGGCCCCGTTGCCGGCCGATTGCGAAGCGCGTTCCGCGCCGTCAGCGGCCATCTGGCAGTTCCTGGCGATGTCGCCCGATGTGGCCGACATCTCCTCGCCGGCGGTGGCCACGGTGCCGGCCTGGGCGGCAACCTCCTCGGCGCCGGTGGCGATATGCTCGGCGGTGGCATGGAGCTGGTTGGCCGCGGCCGCCACCTGGGTGGAGGTATCGGACACCTGGCTGATGGTGCTGCGCAGACTTTCGGTCATGGTGCGGAAGGCCTCGCTCAGCTCGCCCACCTCGTCCCCGGAGCGGTACTCGATCTTGACCCGCAAGTCGCCGTCGGCCACCTGACGGGCCTGACCCGCCAGGATGTTTACCGGCACGCTGATGGAGCGCGCGATAATCACTCCCAAAACAAAGGCCAATATGGCTGCCAGTACCGCCGTACCGATCATGATCCGGCCGGCCTTTTCGGCGAAGGCGGCGTTCTGGTCCTGGATAACCTTGCCGGATTTCACCAGATATTCTTCCAGCTTGTCGATCGCTTCAATCACAGCCCGTTCCGCCTTGATGGCGTCCCCCTTCATGTATGCCGTTGCTTCCGCATCCTTGTGCTCTTTCGCCAGGGCGATGATTTTGTCCAGGTGGGGGGTATACGCCTTGCGGGACGCCATGAAGACATCGAACAGCTTCCTTGCCTCGGCATCCGGCAGGGACTTTTCCAGGTGCTGGATTTCTGTATCATTGTGGGAGATAAATTCCTTGATTCTCCCCTCGAATCTTTCGATCTCCTTGGTGTCGTGTTCCGCCACGATACTGCGCGTGTTTACCCGGATCCGCTGGAAATCAGCCGATATTTCCCCAATTTTTTCAAGGGGAACCAGCCCTTTTTCGTAGAGGCGGGTGTCGGCGTCTTCGATCTTGTGTATTTCGACATAGCCGAAGATGCCGATTGCCATGGCCAGCAACGCCACCACCAGAAAACTGCCGATAAGTTTTGGACCAAGCTTGATGTTTGAGAGCATGTTGTTTCTCCTTATCTGTGCATCAGGACGATCCTGATATTGTTATTTGGCAAGTAATGGCTGCATCAGGCCGGCAGCGCGCGAAAGCGGCGCCTAAATTCCCCCAATGCTGTCCAACTCCTCATTCGAGAACATCCGGTCAATATCCATGATGATCAGCAGCCGCTCGGCGTGGTTGAAGACGCCGGTGATGAATTCCCGGCCGATGCCGCCGGAAAGAACCAGCGACGGCGGCGGCTGGATCTCGCTGCTGCGGATGCGGATGACTTCCGAAACGGCATCGACGATAAAGCCGGTCAGACTGCCGCATACATCCATGATGATGATGCGGGTCTGGCTGCCGTTCTCGTTCTCTTCCAGGCCGAAGCGTTTCCTCATGGAGATGATCGGGATGACCTTGCCGCGCAGGTTGATGATCCCCTCGACGTGCTGCGGCACGTTGGGCATTTTGGTGATGGTCGGCATGCGGATGATCTCGCGCACCTTCAGCACCTCGACCCCGTACTCTTCCTCGGCCAGCATGAAACTGACCAGCTGGATCAGCTCATCGTGCGTGGCGGCATCGTCTGATTTTACCAGTGCGTTTGTTGCCATGATTTTTCCTTTCTTCGTTGGTCAGGCTGCTCAAAACATTAGAATATGTATAGACACCCGGCACTTGATCGGTATTCGGCCCTGCTCACGTTCTTCTGATTGAATGATCCAGGGTCTCGGCGACACGGCCGAACAGCGCATAGTCAATGCCTGCCAGGAGCAACAGCTCTTCTTTAGAGAGGTTGACTCCCTCCGTGCCGACGATTTTCTCCAGAGAACTTGCAGCACGAGTCCTGAAGTCCGCATCGGTTATGAGTCTGCCCAAAAAACGCTCTACTTCGATTTGAGACATGATGGATCCCTTGCCTGTGTTCTTGAATGGGTCATTGTGATGTTTAATGACACTGTTGGGAAATACAGGTACAGGAATGGTGCCAACTGATAACTAGCTGTAAATTAAGCAAGTTGATGGTTTGTGTCGGAGTGGGGTGTCCCGATAAGGAACATTGTGTGGCGGTTGGGGGCAGCGTCTGCTAGCGGTAGAACCTTTTGCGGTCAACCTTGAGCATCGCAGCGGCCTGGGACTTGTTACCTCCGCAGCGCTGGAGGGTGATTTCCAGAACTTTAGCGGTCAGGCTGTCCAGGGAAAGTTCCTCGGGAGAAAGGCTGATATGATAGTCTACGCTGTGTGTGTCCGGTGTGCCGGGTAACGGCCGGGAGCTTGAAAGGCGGAGGTGCTCGGGCCTGATCAGTTCATCCGAGACCATGATGGCGGCATATTCGAGCACATTACGCAGTTCGCGGACATTGCCCGGCCAGGAGTAGGAAGTGAGCAGCTCCATGGCCTTTTTTGAAGCACCCGGCAGCGACTTGCCCTGATGCTGGCGGAATTTGTCAAGAAAGAAGTCCACCAGGAACGGGATATCTTCTCTTCGTTCCCGCAACGGAGGGATGGTAATGGGGACGACATTGATGCGGTGGAACAGGTCCTCGCGAAATGTGCCTTTCCCGACCAGCTCGGCCAGGTTGCTATGGGTGGCGGCGATTACCCGGAAATCGGCCGGCAAGGGCGTATTGGCACCCACTTTCTCGTAGGTCCTTTCCTCCAGCACCCGCAACAGCTTGGCCTGGAGCGACAACGGCATGTCGCCGATCTCGTCCAGCAGCAGCGTCCCGCCGCGGGCCAGGGTGAACTTTCCCTCCCGATCCCGCTCGGCGCCGGTAAAGGCCCCGCGCACATGGCCGAACAGTTCGCTTTCCAGAAGCGACTCGGGGATGGCGGCGCAGTTGACCGCCACAAAACTGCCGGGGAGGCCGCCGGATGCGAAATGGACCGCCCGGGCCAGCACCTCTTTGCCGGAACCGCTTTCACCGGTCAGGTTGATGGTGGTTTTGGGGGAAGCGGCAACACGCGCTGCCAGCTCCAGAACCTGCCCCATGGCCGGTGACTGCGTGACGATGTTCTGAAAGCTGAAACGCTCCCGGAAATGTTCCCGCAGCAGCTCGTTTTCGCCGGAGAGGCGCCCGAACTCCAGGGCGCGCTGCAACACTACATCGAATGTTTGGTGATCAAACGGTTTTTCCAGGTAGTCGAGTGCGCCCTCTTTGATTGCGCCCACGGCGCTCTCGATGCTCCCCTGGGCCGTGAGGACGATGATGGGGAGCGTGGGGCGGCGTTCCCTGACCGAGTGAATCAGCTGGATGCCATCCATTCCCGGCATGAGAAGATCGGTGATCATCAGGTTCACGGCCATTTTTTCCAGCAGGGAAAGGGCCTCATGGCCATTGGCGGCGCGGATGACCTCGTAGCCCCGGCCAAGCAGATGACTTTCCAGGACAAAGAGACAAATTTCCTCGTCATCGACAATCAGGATGCGGGTTTTAGGGGCTGAAATATTCCGCTCTTTCGACATGGACGAAGCCGCCTCTCTTTTAGATAAATGCGTTCCCCTCAACCGGCGGCAGCAAAACCGGCCAAAGGATCCGGGGAAGACATTATTACGCCATCCAGCCACGCTCTGTCAATGCCGACACCAGAAATTCAAACTCTGCGGCAAGTTGCCGCATGGCCTGATCGGCCCGGTCAGGCCCGTTAAGTACCTCCGGTTTTTCAAGTTCACCCGCCAGAGCGGCGAGCCGGTCCGCTCCCAGCGTGACCGCTGCCCCTTTCAGGCTATGTGCCTGGTTCCGAACAGCGGAAAGGTTGCGCTCGGCCAGATTTTTCTCGATTACCGAGATATAATCGGGAGCTTTGTCCAGGAACATCCGGGCAATATTCCTGGCCAAGGTGTCATTGCCATTGAGACGCCCGAGCAAACCTGCTTCGTCAAAGATGTGGAGACCGCTCCCGGAAGTCATGACCAACCACCCGGCCGGTGAATCGATGCTGAGGTGTTTCCCGTCTGCACGTTTAAAGCCCCCCTCTTTATGGATATTTTCCGATGCAGCGGTAAACCGGAACGTGAAACCCTGCAGGCGTCCCCTGTTCTTGCCGTCAACATCGATTGCTTCAAACCTTATCGACAAATTGTAGCTGTATTGAAGTTAGTTCAGGAATTTTTCGCATAAATGCATCGACCAGTTGCGGATCAAAGTGCCGTTCGCGGCCCCGTACTATTTCCTCTACCGCCTCGGCCACGGGCCAGGCATGTTTGTAGGGGCGTTCACTGGTCAGGGCGTCAAACACATCGGCAACCCCCACTATCCTGCCGAACAGCGGGATATTGTCCCCCTTGAGGCCGTGCGGATAGCCGCTGCCGTCCCACCGCTCGTGATGAGTCAGGGCGACGGTTGCCGCGGACTTCAGCAGAGTGTTCTGATGATCGCCGATGATCTTGCGGCCGATTTCGCAGTGCGAGCGGATGATCTTCCACTCGTCGTCGTCCAGCTTGCCCGGCTTGAAAAGAATGCTGTCCGGTATGCCGATCTTTCCGGTGTCATGGAGGGCGGCCGCATTGTAGAGCAGTTCCGCCTCTTGTTCCGGGATACCGATTGAGTTGGCGATTAAACGGGAATAGTGGCAGACCCTGGCGACATGCTGCCCCGTTTCGTTATCCCGGTATTCTCCCGCACTGCCGAGCCGGAGCAGGATTTCAAGACGACTCTCGTGCAGTTCGGCGGTGCGTTTCTGCACCAGTCGCTCAAGGGCCCGGTTCTGGTCATACAGGGCGAGGTGCGTACGGACCCTGGCCCTCACGATAGCCGCTTGAACCGGCTTGGTGATGTAATCGACGCCGCCGCAGGTAAACCCCATGGACTCGTCTTTAATCTCGATCCGTGCCGTAACGAAGATTATCGGGATGGCACGGGTCAGGGGGTGCTCCTTGAGCCGGCGGCAGGTTTCAAATCCGTCCATTTCCGGCATCATCACGTCAAGCAGAACGATGTCGATCGGCATGGAGAGGCAGATATCGATGGCCTGCCTTCCGCTGGTTGCAGCTTTGATGATGTATTCATCCATCAGAGCGGCGTTGAGCAGGCTGATATTTTGCGGCGTGTCGTCGACTATCAGCACGTGTGCCGGAGCAGATGCCGTTTTCATGAATGATGATCTCCTGTGTCGCCGGATGAAAGCATGATGCCGTTTCTGCTCGTAAGCGCCAGAAGTGCATCGCCGGCAGCGGTGAAATTGAAATTATTCAGATGAATCCTGATCTGTCCAACGTCTTTATCCGACAGCCCTGCCAGCTCATTGTGATAATCGTCCAGATATCGTTCCGCCCTGCCGTCCCTGCCATTGATATAGCCCAACAGCCTGTTCAGAACCGGCGTGACGGCGGCCACATTCACCAACCCTGACAGGGTGCCGTCGCCGGTCTGTGGAGCGGCGTCCGGGAGCGCGGGCCCATCACCGCCGGTGTCTTCCATCAGTCCCCCGAGATCCAGGTCCGATTCCTGCTCACGAAGGAATCTCTGCATGGTCCGCAGCATGGTCTGGGCGCCAAACGGCTTGGTGATGATGGCATCCATGCCGACCCGCATGATCTTCTGCTGCTCCTCCAGCATGACATGGCCAGTCATGGCGATGATGGGGAGTGCGGCAAAGCGGCTGTCCGACCTGATAATTCCGACGGCGTCATAGCCGTCCATGACCGGCATTTGAATATCCATAAGCACCAGGTCATACGGTGTGCCACCGGTAATCATCGTCACGGCTTCCATGCCGTTGGTGGCCAGATGCACCACGGCGCCGGTCTCCTTGAGTATCTCGAACCCCAGTAGCTGGAGGGTCTCGTTGTCCTCCACCATCAGGACGCGGGAATCGGAAAAATCGAAGGGAGCCTCTTCATTTCCCACGTCCAAACTGCCGGCAGAGGAGTATTGGTCCATGTTGCTTGCCTGGTCGATGCCGAACCAGGCTGTGAAGCAGAAGCAGCTCCCCTGTACCGGATTGCTCTCGCACCAGATCTCACCTCCCATCAGCTCCACCAGCTGCTTCGAAATGGAAAGCCCCAATCCGGTGCCGCCAAAACGGCGGGTCGTGGAGCCGTCTGCCTGGGTAAACGGTTGGAAGAGCTTGCTGATCTGCCCGGACGAAATACCGACACCGGTGTCGCGAACGGCAAATTGGAGCTGCACCCGATCGCTGTTCCGTGCCAGCAGCTCTGTCACGAGCACAACCTCTCCCTGTTCCGTGAATTTGACGGCATTGGAAAGCAGGTTGATGATAACCTGGCCAAGCCGGTGAGGATCGCCGATCAGGCAGGAAACAACGGCCTGAGAGGTCTCAATCGACAGCTTTAAACCTTTTTCCAGAGCCTTTTGCTGCACCATGCTCAGTGTCGTGGCAAGCACGGTATCCAGCCTGAACGGAATCTGCTCCATCTCCAGCTGTCCGGCCTCTATCTTGGAAAAATTGAGGATGTCACCTACGGTGGTGAGCAGCAATTTCCCAGCTGTCTGAATCTTCCGGACATATTCTTGCTGACGGGGCGACAGGCTGCTCTTCAGCGCCAGGGAGGAAAAGCCGATGATGGCGTTGAGCGGCGTACGGATCTCATGGCTCATGTTCGCCAGAAATTCGGATTTGGAGCGGTTGGCTGCATCAGCCGCGTACTGCGCGGCCAGAAGCTCATCGGCGATCCGTTTTTGCTCCGTGACATCTTCCTTGATGGCCACAAAATGGGTGATATTCCCCTGCTTGTCCCTGATGGGCGAAATTGAGGCCCGTTCCCAGTAGATCTCGCCACTTTTTTTCCGGTTGCAGAAACCACCGCGCCATTCCCGCCCGGCGCTGATTGTGCTCCACAGCTCCCGGTACAGCTCTTGCGGCTGTCCGCCTGCGCTGAGTATTTTCGGATTCTGGCCAATGGCTTCTTCCGGCAAGTAGCCGGTGAGCTCGGTGAATTTCGGATTGACGTATTCGATCCGCCCGAGATAATCGGTAATGACAATGGTTGCGGGGCTGTTCTCGACCGCGCTTGAGAGCTGCTGCAACTTTTTCTGGGTGGTTTCCGCTTCCTGACGTCTCAGTTCAAGCTCGCTATTGCCGGCAACCAGTGCTGCGTTTGCTTCTTCCAGGGATCTGGTTCGGTCGATTACCCGTTGTTCAAGCTCCTGGTTAAGATTATTGATGGTGAGTTCCGCTGATTTCATTGCTGTTACGTCGTGAAGAATCGCCAGTTTACAGATTTCGCCCTGGACGTTTTTGTAAGGACTGTCGAAGGTGCTGTAGGTTTTTCCGGATTTCATCGACGTCCATTCGCGGTGGATCGTCCGGCCGGAAAACACCTCCTTGTTCCTGCAACCGGGGCAGATGTCCTGCCTTCCATGCAGGTACACGTGACACTTGCGCCCCTCTACCGGTCCGAACTCCCGCAGCAGTGCGGGGTTGGCGTACTCGATTTTCAACTGCCGGTTCACGATGTACACGCCGTTATTCATGGCGTCCAGAATCCCCTTGAGGTTGTCCCGCTCAAGCAGCAGTTCGTCCGTGCGCTCTTTGACTTTCGCTTCCGGGAATGTCGGTATTATCCGCCACATCCACTGGCGTAATTTCTCTTCGGCCTGCTTGCGTTCGGTGATATCGACCATTGCGATCCAATATTCGCCGTTGTGTGTCAGGGCACCTTGCAGACGGGCCCAGAATGGTGAACCGTCTGCCTGCAGCATGCGCATCTCCCAGACCTTCATTGCATTGACTTCAAGGACCTTTTTGCGGTGCTGGTAATAGACATGCCGGTCTTCATGGAAGACAAATGTAGACATCTCATTCTCGATCAGATCATTATGGTCCACACCAAGCATTGCAGCGGCGGCACGGTTCGCCTCCTTGATAAGCCCCCTGCTGCTGAGGGTCAGGCAGCTGACCGGCGCCAGATCATACAGTGCAATGTAACGCGCCCTCGAAGCTACAAGTTCATTCTGCGAGCGGCGCAGCGTCTCGTTCTCTTTTTCAAGCTCGACATGGTGCAGCCGCAGTTCGTGGAGGAGTCGGTTCGTTTCTTCAGGAGAGTACGTTTCCGCGGTTGCGGCCCGTTCGACCGGTTCGGGGGTGGTTTCATGTGATCTGAATTCTTCTGTTGCCCGCTCGTGCATATTCTGTCTGAATTCTGTTGGTGATTTTGTCATGTTGCCCCCTCATATGATGGCGGCAGGTGCTGATATGGATCAATCATCGCTACGCCATTGCCGTGATCCTGAACTCCGCGCCACTTCCGATATTGCGCACGGTCAGGCTCCCACCCAGGTTTTTCTCGATGATGGTCTTCGACATGAAAAGGCCTATCCCCGTTCCCTTACCCGTTTTCTTGGTGGTAAAGTAGGAATTGAAGAGCCCGTCAACAGCCTCGTCGGCGATGCCGCCTGCGTTATCTGCGATGGTTACGACCGTTGCGCCCCCTTCCGAAAAGGAGCGGATCGAAATCAGTGCATCGGCTACGTTGTGCTCGGTCAGCGCGTCCCGCGAATTCGACAGGATGTTCAGGAGAACCTGTGCGAATTCGTTGGGATACCCTTTAATCGTTGGTTCACCTTCTGTGTGGAACGCAATGCTGATTTTGTGGGCTTTGAAGTGCTCTTCGATGAGGAAGAGCGTCTTTCTGACCACGCGGTCAACGCAGAATGTCTCCTTCTCCCGGCCCGGCTTGAAAAAATCCATAAAATCCTCGATGGTCTGAGACATGTGGTTAACCACCTGCATGGATTTGTCCACGCGGGCCTCAAGAAACTCCCTGTCGAATTCCGGTGAGCCGTAGGAGATCGGCAATAACTGCAGATTAAGGGCAAGTATGTTCAGCGGCTGTCGCCACTGGTGGGCGATATTGTTGATCATCTCGCCCATGAAGGCCAGGCGGTCCTGAAGGATCAGCATCTGGTCTTTTTGGCGCAATTCGTCCACAGCCCCGGCAATGCGCACCTCAAGTGTCCGGTTGAGATCTTCAAGCTCCTGCTGTTTTTCGGCGAGCGCATCTTCGGCATGCTTGCGGTCGGTAATGTCCTCCATGGCCAGGAGGATGATGCGTGAGCCGATTTTCTTCCGGAAAATCTGCCGGGCGTTGAGAAGAAAAGTCTTCCGGCCGATGCCGGGGAAGTCATGCTCGACTTCATAGCCATTGAGCACGGTATCAAGGGGGAGGATATCCTCAAAAAGGACCCGCAGCCGGGGAATGTCCCATTGACGGCTGCCGAGATCGTAGATGAATTCTCCGATTGTCTCTTTCGGTGTTGCCTTGAAGGTGGCGAAGAAGCTGTGGTTGGCGGTGAGGATCTTCAGCTCGGAATTCAGTACCAAAAGCGGTTCGCGTACGGTTTCAACAATGTTCTCGGCATATTCCCTGGCATCCTGGATTTCCGTTTCCAACCGCTTGGCAACCGTGCCGTCAACGATTGAGCAAAAAATATAACCGTCCTTACTTTCGTTGGCGTCCAGATTGATGTTTTTAAGGCAACTCTGGTGGACCTGCAATCCATGGAGGAGTTGCTGTGTTTCCTGTATTAAGTGCTTTTCCGGGGTTGCGGCCCGTTCGACCGGCTCAGCCCAGGCTTCGTTTGCCCTGAGTACTTCTTTTGCACGTTTGTGCAGATGATGCTCGAATTCAGCCGGTATTTTTGTCATGGGTCTCCATATTGGATAGCTGAAGGTGCTGAGGTGAGTCAATTAGGGGCATGGCCCCCCCTGGCGTGAGACAACAGTGCGTGCAGGTTCACGGATGGTTTGATGGTAAACAGCCGAATTTGAACAATTCTCCCAGAGTATCTACGCGGCAGACTGTTCCAATATACCATGGTAAGAAATTCATTAATGTCGGACTGCATCTGATTTTATGGTGGGATATTCGGGAGGGTGGAGGGTAGGATAAAGTCTTACGTTTAGTGAAACAAAAACGTTTAAATCAAATGGTTATGAATACAATAGGTTGTCAGCTCAACGCTGTTTTTCAAACCGAGCTTGGCAAGGAGGCGTGAGCGATGGGTATGGATGGTTTTGACGCTTAAATGCAGTTGATCAGCAATTTCTCTGGTCGATACGCCGGAGGCGATCAGGCGGGCTACCTCCATTTCCCGGTTTGACAGGAGTTCGTGGGAATTTGCATGGGGGTGGCGGCTACTGCCCACTTCATGTGCCAGCAACAGCGAAACGCTCGGGCTTATGTATCTCCCGGTCCTGCGTATGTTCTCTATGGCCGTTGTCAGGTTATGCACTGCTGACGTTTTTGTGAGATATCCGGCAGCCCCTATCTTTAAAGTCCGGATTGCGTACAGACTCTCCGCATGTATGCTCATTACCAGCACGGGGATGGCAGGGTATTCCTGGTGTACGTATTTCAGCACCTCCAAACCACTCCTGTCGGGAAGCGAGATGTCCAGCAGCACCATGTCATAGTGATTGGCATGCAGCAGGGTGAGAGACTCCGCCGCCGTCTCTGCTTCATCAAATTGCGAGTCGGCATACTCCGGATCGCAGGTGATCACGTAGATCAAACCTTTACGAATAACCGGGTGATCATCGACTATGAGAAATCGCATTTACGTCCCTCCTTTGGATGGTGCACGGAATGTAAAGACGTACCACAGTCCCTTTGTTTACCACACTTCGGATATCAAGCCTCGCCCCGAGTATGTCGGCCCGCTCCTTCATGCCGACAAGCCCGAACGATTCGGCGGTGGAAGGAGCAGGGTAGATAAAACCAATGCCGTTATCGGAAATTTCAAGAAGACACTCATCGGGGAGCCTGGCACAGGTTACAGTAACATGTGTGGCCTGCGAATGTTTCACACAATTGCTGAGGGCTTCATTCACAATTCTGAATACATGGGTTGAGTCTTCTGCGGTGAGGTTGTGGATGCATGGGCAATCAACGTCGATCCGAAGTCCGCTTTTTATCGAAAGTTCCTCCGCAAGATGCTCAAGGGCCGCTTCAAGACCCAATTCATCGAGCAGCAGAGGTTTTAACGTCGTACGGATACGGTGAATTGACGCCGTCATGGAGTCTATATATTCGAAAAGGACATCAATGCGTTTTTTGACAGCAGGATTCGTGCTGGAGACGAGGTTTTGCACTTTTTTGACTTCAAAGGAGAGCGCCGTCATGGTTTGGCCAAGGTCATCGTGCAGGTCACGAGCTATGCCGGCCCGCTCTTTTTCGATCATTGCCACCGTATGCAGAGAGTTGTTCCATAACGTTTCCTCCATCTGTTTTTGCGCCGTGATGTCACGGCCTATGGCTACCAGCCCCTTGCGACTGCCATCGGCATGGTATAAAGGCACTTTTGTCATATGTAAAATCCGCCGGGGCTGGTCGTGTGAAAAAACGAGCTCTTCGGTATGAAGCGCTTTTCCCGAGTTCCACACTGATTCATCACTCCGGATGCATATTTCAAGGGCCTTTGCATGCTCGGGACACAACGCCATCAATTTTCGATCGCTTTTCCGCTCCCACGGGATGTCCTGAAGGCCAAACAGGTCCACGGCCACTTTGTTGGTAATCAGCCAGAGCCCCTGGCCATCCTTGAAAAAAACCGCATCCGGCATCGCCTCGATAAGCGTCCGCAACTGCTGCTGGCTTGAAATAATCGCTTCGGCGAGTGTGGCCGATTCCTGCGCCTTCCGGTACGCGGTTTCGAGGTTTTTTTGTTCTGTTATATCTGTCAGTATGCCGCTCCAGATAACGTTGCCGTCCGGCTGTTTTTTCGGCAGTGCCCTGGTTCGAATCCACTTGAGTTGGCCGGCCATGGTCTTGATGCGATAATCAAAAGACCGCGGCTGTAGGGTACCGGCTGCCAGGCGCAGGTTCTCCCGGTGGGCGGAACGATCCTTAACAACAATGCAGTGGAGCAACATATTGGCATCCCGGCAGGCATCCGCCTGTGTAATACCGAAAAGCTCTTCGATCCCCTTGCTGACAAACTCAAAATGCCAGCTGTCATCGGGACGAACCGCCATCTTGTACACCACGCCCGGTATTGAGGCGGTAAGTTCTTCAATAAGGGTAACCTTGTCGTCAGGCATGCTCATTACTCCACGGTACGGTTCAACTCTTGGAACAGATACGTGAACTATATCACGTAAACCGCTTATCGGGTACCTCCGCATGAACCGCATTCTCCTCTCCGGTCGTATCAGTGCCGGTACGGTTACGAAATACAAACATTTTTTTGGCGCGGAGATTGCTCCGCTGTTCTTGCCGGCATACGTAAATCAGCATAAATCAGCACCATATATAACGGAGTCGGGAATGCTTGAGACCGTAGGCGACATCTGGGATTACCCGGAAACGGCGATCATCGCCATAACCACCAACGGTGCGCTGACCCGTGATGGCCGGGCGATCTTCGGGAGGGGGGTGGCGCGTCAGGCGGCGCTTCGCTATCCAGGACTTGCCGAAAAAACGGGCAGTCTGCTCGCGGAAGGGGGCAACCACGTGTACGACCTGGGGTGCGGCATCGTCACCTTTCCGGTGGAAGAAACTCCCTGGTGTCTCCCCGACCTGCGCATCATCGCCCGTTCGGCGGAGGAACTGAGGCTTCTGGCTGATCGTTCGGGATGGGGGCGGGTTGTCGTGCCCCGTCCCGGCTGCGGCGGCGGAGGGCTGGCGTGGGGGGATGTAAAACCGCTTCTGGAAGCGTGCTTCGATCACCGTTTTCTTGTTATCAGTCAGTAGCAGCAAAACTTGTTTTCAGGTTTTTTAGCTGTAAGAATTCCAGGTATGTGCGCAAAGGGCTTGTCATGAAGAGTATGCTCCATATCATCCAGAATGATCCCGAAGTGCCCCCCGGCAATCTGCTCGACCATCACACCGTTCCCCACCTCGTGCATCACCCGTACCGGGACGGCCTCCTCCCGGAACCGGGGCAGATCCGGACTCTGATCGTTATGGGAGGCGCCATGGGGGCAAACGACGACAAGCGTTTCCCTTTCCTTGGTGATCTGAAAAATCTCATTCGCACCGTTGTGGCTGCCCGGGTACCGTACCTCGGCATCTGCCTGGGTGCGCAGCTGCTGGCTGCCGCGCTGGGGGCGCAGGTGGTATCCAATCGATGGGAAGAACTGGGAACATTGCCCGTTCAGCTGACGGAACAGGGGAAAGCTGATCGGCTTTTCAGGGATGTTCCGGAGATTTTCAGTAGTTTCCAGTGGCACCACGACAGTTTCGATATTCCCGGCAACGGAGTGTTGCTGGCGACTTCACCGGCATGCCCCCACCAGGCCTTTCGCGTCGGCAGTTGCGCGTGGGGAGTGCAGTTTCACCCGGAAGTGACGGAAAAGATAATCCGTGACTGGTGCGCGTGGGACAGTGCAGCACCGGCCAAAACGGAAGAATTGGTGGCAGCATTTTCCCGCGAAGCAACGGAGTATGGCACCACTGCCAGGCGACTGCTGCAAAATTTCCTCCAGATCGCCGGGACGCAACCTTGTTGCCGGAAAGATCATTGATGGCATTACAGTTGCGGTAAAATTCGGCATGAGGTATACAGACAAAGTCACAAAGGGGCTTATTATGGGCATGTCTAGCGCAATTCTGAAACTGCTGGTTATTATCCTGCTTACGTCGTCGCCTGCCTCTGCCGAAAAATTAACCATTGCTGCCGCAGCGGACCTCAAATTTGCCATGGATGAACTTGTGGCCAACTTCAAAAAGAGCCAACCCGGTAATGATGTTCAAATTGCCTATGGCTCCTCCGGAAAATTTCACACCCAGATTCAGCAGGGTGCTCCCTACGACCTGTTTTTTTCCGCTGACATCGCTTTCCCCAGGGAACTGTTTAAAAAGGGTTTTGCCTCAGCCGATGCCACGGCATATGCCGTCGGCCGGATCGTGCTGTGTGGCGCGGATATGGATGCCTCCACTATGACACTGGCCGGCCTTGATGATCCGAAAGTCACCAAGATAGCCATTGCCAACCCGAAACATGCCCCCTATGGCAAGCGGGCGGAAGAGGCGCTGCGCTCCATGGGTCTGTGGGAAAAACTGCAGCCGAAACTGGTGTTTGGGGAGAACATTGCCCAGACCGCCCAGTACGTGCAGTCCGGCAATGCCCAGGTGGGAATTATTGCCCTGTCAATGGTGATTGCCCCCGGGCTGTCCGGTAAGGGCGGCTACTATCTGATCCCTGAAAACCTGCACAACCCGTTGGAGCAGGGGTACGTCATCACCAGGCGGGGCGGAAACAAGCCGCTGGCGAAGAAGTTCGCCGATTATATGGGCACGAAACAGGCTCGTGGCGTCATGACAAAATACGGCTTCGTGCTCCCGGGCGAGAAGTCCGGAAGGTAGGGAAATGTTTCTGTCCAATGGAGATATCCAGGCGATCTGGCTCACCATCAAACTGGCATCGGTCGTCACGGTCATTCTGCTGATACTCGGCACTCCGGTAGCCTGGTGGCTGGCCCGGACACGTTCGCGCCTGAAGGGGGCCATCGGGGCAGTGGTGGCGCTCCCCCTGGTGCTGCCGCCTTCGGTGCTCGGGTTCTACCTGCTGCTGGCCATGGGTCCACACGGACCGGTGGGCGGCCTGACCCGCGCCTTGGGGGTCGGTGCCTTGCCGTTCACCTTCTGGGGGCTGGTGCTGGCTTCGGTCTTCTATTCGCTGCCGTTCATGGTGCAGCCGCTGCAGAACGCCTTCGAATCAATCGGCGACCGACCGCTTGAGGTGGCCGCCACCCTCGGTGCATCGCGGCTGGACGCATTCTTCTCGGTGGCCCTGCCGTTAGCGCGCCCCGGCTTTCTGACCGCCGCGATCATGACCTTTGCCCATACGGTGGGTGAGTTCGGCGTAGTGCTGATGATCGGCGGCAACATACCGGGTGTCTCGCGGGTCGCCTCCGTGCAGATTTATGACCACGTGGAGGCGCTGGAATACGCCCAGGCCCACCGCATGGCCGCCGTCATGCTGATCTTTTCCTTCCTGGTGCTGCTGGCGCTGTATGCATGGCGCCCGAGCGCCCTGAACATGGCGCGGAGGGACTGACGTGAACCTCTCCATGACCGTAAAGAAAAGTTTCGCTGCGTTTACCCTGTCCGCCGATGTAACTGTCAGCGGCGACAGGGTCGGCATCTTTGGCGTGTCGGGCAGCGGCAAGTCGACACTGGTGAGCATGCTGGCGGGACTTCTCCAGCCGGACAGCGGCGAGATCGTTCTGGATGGCGCATGTCTTTTCAGCAGTGACAGGAGGATCAACCTGCGCCCCGAAAAGAGGCGGATCGCCATGGTATTCCAGCAGCACAGCCTGTTTTCGCATCTGAACGTGCGTAACAATCTGCTCTATGGATTCAAACGCTGCCGTCCGGAACACCGCGGCATCGATTATGATGCCCTGGTTACGGTGCTCAACCTGGAAGAACTGCTTGGCCGCGAAGTGATTAACCTGTCGGGCGGCGAGAAGCAACGCGTCGCCCTGGGGCGTGCCATTCTGGCCAATCCCCGCCTGCTCCTGATGGACGAACCGCTTTCGGCACTGGACGATTCACTCCGTTTCCAGATCATTCCCTACCTGAAGAGTGTCAGTGAACAGTTCAACATTCCGTATCTGTTCATCTCCCATTCATTGATCGAGATGCGCCTGATGACTGATACGGTGCTGGCTTTTGAAAAGGGTGTTCTGGCTGAACAGACGACCAGTGAGCAGCTGGCCCGTAACCGCATGGGTCAAAGTCAGGCCGGCTACATCAACCTGCTGGCACTGGGCGCGCCAGCCGATAAATCCGGGCTCTATGCCTACCCCTGGGGCGCAGGTCAACTTCTGCTTTCGGCCGGCTCGGACCGTGACTGCTCCATGGCGGAGCTCTCTTCCAAGGATATCATCCTCTTCAAGCAGCATCCGGAAGCCATCAGCGCCCGCAACCTCCTGGAATGCAGCGTCCGCTCGCTGTTCAGCTCGGGGAGGAAGATCGGTGTTGAGCTGGAATGCGCCGGAAATACGCTGATCGCAGAGGTCGTTCAGGATGCGGTCGACGAACTGGCCATTACTCCGGGCAGCACCATTTTTGCCGCCGTCAAGGCCTCGGCGTTTCGCATGCTGCCCGATTGATTAATTTTTCGGCATCTGCCTGTACGGCTGGCGTGTTCCTATCCCGATTCCCCCCCCATTTCCGCATCTATTTGCATGCAACTATTTATAACCATCCGTTATCATACAATTAAATAATATTGGCACGGCAAATGCTTTAATCTCGATAACCAACTGCCACAGTTAAAAAAGGCAGTATCAGTATGTTGACCAAGGCAAAGGCGCCTCCATTCAAAGGAATGGGGCGCCTTTTTTATTTTGCCCCGGACTAAAAATCACAGCTGCTCACGGATTGGTGAGCAAAAGGAGAAACACCATGAGACAGATCGCAATTTACGGCAAAGGCGGCATCGGCAAATCAACGACAACCCAGAACACGGTGGCGGGACTGGCCTACCTCGGCAAGAAGGTCATGATCGTCGGCTGCGACCCCAAGGCTGACTCCACCCGCCTGATCCTGCACGCCAAGGTGCAGAACACAGTCATGGACCTGGTCCGCGAGAAGGGAACGGTCGAGGACCTGGAACTGGAAGATGTCATGAAGATCGGCTACGGGGACACCAAGTGCGTCGAGTCCGGCGGACCGGAGCCGGGCGTCGGCTGTGCCGGCCGCGGCGTCATCACTGCCATCAACTTCCTCGAAGAGAACGGCGCCTATACCGATGATCTTGACTTCGTGTTCTACGATGTTCTGGGAGACGTCGTCTGCGGCGGTTTCGCCATGCCGATCCGCGAAGGCAAGGCCGAGGAGATCTACATCGTCTGCTCCGGCGAAATGATGGCCATGTACGCCGCCAACAACATCGCCAAGGGTATCCTCAAATACGCCTCATCCGGGAAAGTGCGTCTGGCCGGGCTGATCTGCAATGCCCGCAAGACCGACAAGGAATTCGAGCTGGTCAGCGCGCTGGCGGCAAAGCTCAGCACCCAGATGATCCACTTCGTCCCCCGCGACAACCAGGTGCAGCGCGCCGAGATGCGCCGCATGACCGTTATCGAATACTCGCCGGAACATCCCCAGGCCCAGGAGTACCGCACCCTGGCGGAGAAGATTCTCAACAACAAGATGCTGGTGGTGCCGACCCCCCTGGAGATGGAAGAGCTGGAAGACCTGCTGATGGAGTACGGCATCATGGAAGCGGAAGACGAGAGCGTGGTGGGCGTAGTCGAGGCAGCGGCGTAGTAAACGAAAATGTTCACCACGAAGGCACGAAGATCACGAAGAACTGATCATATTTCATTCACTAAGTTATGTGGAAAATAACGGTTTTACTTCGTGTACTTCGTGTCTTCGTGGTGAAAAATAAAGGAGACATATTATGTCAGACAAGATACGGAAAATAGAAGGCATCACCAAGGAATCGACCCAGGCCATGATCGATGAGGCCCTGTCGGTCTATCCCGAAAAGGCCAGGAAAAAGCGCGCCCCGCATCTGGCGCCCAATGACGCCGCCTCCGGCTGTGCGTCGGTTAAGTCCAACAAGAAGACCGTTCCCGGCGTGATGAGCGCCCGCGGCTGTGCCTATGCCGGCGCCAAGGGGGTTGTCTGGGGCCCGATCCGCGACATGGTTCACGTTTCCCATGGCCCGGTCGGCTGCGGCTGGTACTCCTGGGGCACCAGGCGCAACCTGATGAGCGGCATCACCGGCGTTACCAGTTTTCCGATGCAGTTCACCTCCGACTTCCAGGAAAAGGACATCGTCTACGGCGGCGACAAAAAACTGAAAACCCTTCTGGAAGAGGCGCATGATCTGTTTCCGCTGGCCAAGGGGATTTCGGTCCTGTCCGAGTGCCCGGTCGGCCTGATCGGCGACGACATCAACTCGGTGGCCAAGGCTTCCGCCAAGGAACTGGAAATCCCGATCATCCCCTGTAACTGCGAGGGGTTCCGCGGCGTGTCCCAGTCGCTTGGACACCACATCTCCAACGACACGATTCGCGACTACATCATCGGCACCCGCGAATTTGCCGAGCCGGAGAGCCCCTATGACATCTCCCTGATCGGCGACTACAACATCGGCGGCGACGTCTGGTCGGCCAAATCCCTGCTGGAAGAGATCGGCCTGAACGTAAAATCGGTCTGGACCGGCGACGGCGAACTGGAAAAAATTGCCGCCACCCATACCGTCAAGCTGAACCTGATCCACTGCTATCGCTCCATGAATTACATGTGCAAGGTCATGGAAGAGAAGTTCGGCATCCCCTGGCTGGAATTCAACTTCTTCGGCCCGACCAAGATCAGGGAAAGCCTGCGTGCCATCGGGGCCCGTTTTGATCAGAACATCCAGGACAAAGTCGAACAGGCCATCGCCAAGTACGAGCCGATCATGCAGGGCATCATCGACGAGTACCGTCCGCGCCTGGAAGGGAAGAAAGTCATGCTGCTGGTGGGAGGCCTCCGTCCCCGCCACACGATCGGCGCCTATGAGGACCTGGGGATGGACTGTGTCGGCTCCGGTTATGAATTTGCCCACACCGACGACTATGACCGTACCGCCCCGGAGATGCCGGATGCCACGGTAGTCTACGATGATCCTTCCGAGTACGAGTTCGAGAAGTTTGCCGATGCGCTCAAGCCGGACCTGATCGGCAGCGGCATCAAGGAAAAATACGTGTTCCAGAAGATGGGGATCCCGTTCCGCCAGATGCACAGCTGGGATTACTCCGGTCCCTACCACGGCTACAAGGGTTTCGAGATCTTTGCCCGCGATGTGGATATGGCGGTGAACAGCCCGACCTGGAAGCTGGTGAAGGCACCATTCTAGGTAGTGCGGCGCCCGCTTTTGCGCCATTTCGGCGGCGGGTTTCGGATTATCGTTGTGCGACGTAGCGCTGCTACGTCTCCGCCGAAATCCTCACCCGCCACCGACCTGGCATCAAAATCGGACCCCGTTGGGAAATGCAAAATAAAAACAATGGTGGTGTAACGGATTGGTTTCCCACCAAAGGAGATATACCATGTCAAACTTACTGAACCTTGAAGTTAAAAAGATCGTCGAAACCACACCGGAAGAAATTGAAAAGGTCCAGAACTGGATCAACACCGAAGAGTACAAGGAGAAGAACTTCGCCCGCCAGGCGCTGGTGATCAACCCGGTCCACGCCTGTCAGCCGCTGGGCGCGCAGCTGGCTGCACACGGCTTTGAAGGGACCCTCCCCTTCGTGCACGGCTCCCAGGGGTGCGCTTCCTACTACCGCTCGACCCTGAACCGCCATTTCCGCGAGCCCGCCCCGGCGGTGTCCGACTCGATGACCGAAGACGGCGCGGTGTTCGGCGGCCAGAACAATCTCCATGAAGGGCTGGAGAACGCCTATGCCATCTATAAGCCGAAGATGATCGCGGTCTTCACCTCCTGCATGCCGGAGGTCATCGGCGACGACCTGACCGCCTTCATCAAGAACGCCAAGCAGAAAGCCGTTGTTCCCAAGGAGCTGCCGACCCCCTACGCCAACACCCCCAGCTTCAACGGCACCCATATCCATGGCTATGACTCGATGCTGGTTTCGATCCTGCAGACCCTGACCGAGGGGAAACAGATCGAGGGGCGCTGCACCGGCAAGCTGAACCTGATTCCGGGGTGCGACTTCAATACCGGCGACTACCGCGAATACAAGCGCATCCTGAAGGAGTTCGGCATCCCCTACACGATGCTGGCCGATATCTCCGATACCTTTGATTCACCCTGCGACGGCACCTATAATATCTACGCCGGCGGCACGAAGCTGGAGGACGCCGCCGACTCGATCAACGGCAAAGCCACCATCGCGATCGGTCCCCATGCCACGCCCAAGACCTTCGGCTGGATCAAGGACAACTACTCCGGCAAGCATGTCACGATGCCGATGCCCATGGGTATCGAGAAGACCGACGCCTTCATCATGAAGGTGGCCGAGCTGTTCGGCAAGGAAGTGCCGGCATCCTTGAAGAACGAACGCGGCCGCGCCGTGGATGCCGTGACCGACTCGCACCAGTACATGCACGGCAAGAAGTTCGCCGTCTACGGCGACCCGGATTACCTGATGGGTTATGTCTCCTTCCTGCTGGAGATGGGGGCCCGTCCGTACCACATCATCTGCAGTCGCGGCAGCAAGAAGATCGAGAAGGAGCTGCAGGCGCTGCTGGACGGCTCCATGTACGGCAAGGGCTGCACAATCTACATGAACAAGGACCTCTGGCACCTCCGCTCCCTGTTGATGACCGATCCTGTCGATGGCGTAATCGGCGACAGCCACGGCAAGTTCGCCACCCGCGACGCCAAGGTACCGCTGTTCCGCTTCGGCTTCCCGGTGTTCGACCGGGTCAACAAGCACCGTTACCCGCTGATCGGCTATCAGGGTGTTGTCAACATGGTGACCGAGATCTGCAACAAGTTTATCGACATCAAGGATGAGACGTGCGAGGACCGCTATTTTGAGTTGATGAGATAAATCTTTAGAGACTATTAGAGCATAAAAACGGGCGGCCATTTGGTCGCCCGTTTTGTTTATAAGCGCTGTTGATATTGAGATCGCCTCTACTTGCTGCTACTATAGCTGCCTCAATCGTCCCGTGCTACCGTCACTAAAAAGGCATCCCATGGCTACCCATCCTGACAATATAATCTCGCTCCTTAATAAGATCACCACCCTTCTCCCGGATGAGCGTGCCGCGCTTGCCCTGCTGGCGGTCATGTATGCCCCGGTTGCCCGCAGTCCATTTGCCCAGTGCCTCCAGAAGGCCGACATAAGGGATGCTCAGGGGAAAATCATGAATCCGAATCTGGTGCTGCCGCTAATGGATAAGCTTGTTGGCTGCAATCTGGCGGTCGATATCAATGGTTCCTACTGCTGCAACCCTCTGCTGTCACATTTTCTTGTGCGCCAGGCTCAGGTGAAAGGGTTCTTTGAACGGTACGCGCAAGCGGTGCAGAGCGTGATTGCCCCCCGTGAATCCTGGAATACGTTCTACTACCGCTCGTATGCCCACTGTGTGCAGGATCTTCGTATCGCTCTGTATCGCGGCAAAGCATCTGAAGTATCCAAATTGCTTTTAGACAGCGGCATCAGTTACCCGCAGGAATTCCATCAACATCACCCGTTTGCCCTGATCTGCCCTGAACCGCTTGACATCGAATGGATCAACGAGATGCCGGAAGTGCTCCAGATGGCGATCATTTCGTTTCATCTTGAACACTCACTTGTGCAGCTACAGCCGTCCGACACCGCTTTCGGATTGCTGGAAAAGCTCGTAAACTCCCGTATGGAGTTCTCTATCGATACCTTGAAGCTATACCTGACACAGTTGCTGCTGCGTGGGCAAGTCCATAAAGCGACCGTGATCCTGAACAAGAGTGACACACTGCCGCTGCATGAACTGCGCGGCTGGCTGGCGGTGCAGCAGGGGGATGATGAGCGCGCTATCGCCCATTTTGAGAAGGGGATGGCGGCACTTAAAAAAGAGAGCGGCAAGCGCAAGGTCTTTTTCCGCGATCTCTCCGGCCTGTTTTATCTGCTGGCGCTGATTCGGAGCGGCCTGCCGCAGCAGTTGCAAGCCGCTGTCGAGTTGGGCGAATGGGTGGTCAAACAGCGCAACCACCCCCAGCAGTTTGTCATCTGGATGCTCTACCAGTACGCCGAGGTCAAGTTGGGGAAAAACCGCGCCAAGCAGGAACTGGGGCAGCTCTGCAACAGTGAACAAAATCTGGGCCCGGTGTCGCAGCTGTTTCACTCGCTGATTGGCCATTGGATGCCGGAGACCGTTGCTACTCCGCATCTGAAGGTATTGGAGTGCATCCGCTCCGGGGCGCTAAAATGCGGCTACTTCTGGCTCTCGGCAGAAGCGGCTTTCCTGTGCAAAAGGATTAAACCGGACGGCAAGGATATGACCACCGTGGGCGAACAGCTGTTTCAAATAGGGGGGCTTATCAGCATCAGCGAAAAAGCTGACAGCGCCGACAACTGGGAACGCTCGCTCAAGGCACTGATGTCATTGGGTGGCGCCGCTCCAGCGGCGGCTAAAGAGGGTACAACAAAGGCGACCCGCATCATCTGGATGCTCTCCGGTAATGAGACCTACGTCGATATCCAGCCGATCGAGCAGAAACAGAGCGGCAAGGGGTGGAGTACCGGACGTAATGCGGCGCTGAAACGCCTGAAAGAGGATGGCGTCAAGCTGGATTTCCTGTCGCCGCAGGATCGGGAGATCGTGGCGTGCATAAAGAAGAACCGCAGCGGCTATGGCTATTACGGCAAAGAAGTCTACGAATTCGACACGGTGCGTGCGATCCGGGCCATGGCAGGGCATCCGCTGGTTTTTAACGCGCTGCATGATGATGAGCAGATCAGCGTGGCCAAGGGCGAATTTGCCCTGGAGGTCAAACGGGTTAAAGGGAATCTTAGCATCACGCTGAAACCAGCGATCAACGTCGAGAACAGCGCATTTTTCCGATGGGAAGGGACGAGCCGTCTGCTGCTGTTCGAGCCGACGGCTGATCAGCGGCGCATCGCCGGCATTATCGGCGCTAAATTGACCGTACCGCAGGCAGGCGAAGCGCAGGTGATGGCGGCAATCACGGCGGTCTCGCCCCACGTCACTATTCATTCCGACGTGGCCGGCGAGAATGCTGCTGCCGATGTGGTCGAGCCGGATAGCCGCCTGCAGATTATGCTCCGCCCCAACAGCGGCGGGCTTGTGATGGAGATCGTGCTGCTGCCGCTGGGTGAGGGAGGCCCCCGCTTTATCCCCGGTCGCGGCGGTGCGACGGTCATAGCCGATGTGAAGGGTAAAAAGCTGCAGACGAGCAGAAAGCTGGAGAGTGAAAAACAGTACTTTACTCAGCTTATTGACGCCTGCCCGGCGCTGGAACTATCTGAAATACGGGACGGCATCTGGCGTTTCGAGGACCCGGAATCATCCCTTGAACTGCTTGAAGAGCTGAAAACAGTTGTCGCCGGACAGGCAGACTGCTTCTGCATCAACTGGCCGGAAGGGGAAAGCTTCAAACTGCGGGGAAAAGCCGAATGGCCGAAGATGAAGCTGTCGGTCAACTCCGGTAAAGAGTGGTTTACTCTGAGCGGCGAAATTGCCGTTTCCGATGATGAAGTCATGTCGCTGCAGCGTCTGATGGAGCTGGTGGATGGTGAATCGGGGCGTTTCATCCGGCTGGCCGACGGTGATTTCCTGGCTCTGACGGAAGAATTTCGCCGTAAGCTGCAGGATCTGCGGCGACTGGTGGAGAAGAACGGCCGTTTTACCCCGCTGATCGCGCCGCTGGTCGAAGAAACCCTACAGGGCGCCGCCGGAGTAAAAGGTGATAAGCAGTGGAAGATCGATATGGCCCGTTTCAAGAACGCCCAGGAGCTTATCCCTACGCTCCCGCCGACGCTGCAGGCCGAGCTGCGCGAGTATCAACGCGAAGGTTTCGACTGGCTCTGCCGTCTGGCTCACTGGGGTGTGGGCGCCTGTCTGGCGGACGACATGGGGTTGGGCAAGACGGTGCAGGCGCTGGCGCTGCTGCTGACAAGGGCTGCCGCCGGCCCGGCGCTGGTATTGGCCCCCACCTCGGTTTGTTTTAACTGGGAGATTGAGGCGCGCCGCTTTGCGCCGACCCTCAATCCGCTCATCTTCGGCACCGGCAACCGTGCGGAGTTCATTGAATCGCTGGCGCCGTTCGATCTGGTCATTTGCAGTTACACCATGTTCCAGCAGGAAGCCGACCTTCTCACCGGAGTGGCGTGGCAAACCGCCGTGCTGGACGAGGCCCAGGCGATCAAAAACATGACCACCAAACGCTCCCAGGCTGCCATGCAGCTGAAAGCCGGCTTTCGCCTTGCCACCAGCGGTACCCCGGTGGAAAACCGCCTCGATGAACTGTGGAACCTGTTCCGCTTCCTCAACCCCGGCCTGCTCGGTTCTCACACCAGTTTCAGCACGCGCTTCGCCATCCAGATTGAAAAGCATGGAAGCAAACCTGCCCGTACCCTGCTGAAGCGGCTGATCCGCCCCTTCATCCTGCGCCGCACCAAGAGCCAGGTACTGGAAGAGTTGCCGCCGCGCACCGATATCCTGCACCGGATTGAGCTTTCCCGCGAGGAGATCGCCTTTTACGAAGCGCTGCGGCGCACAGCGGTCGAGAAACTTGCCGGCGCGGAGAACTCACCGCCAGGTGAAAAACAGATCCGCATCCTGGCCGAGATCATGCGCCTCCGCCGCGCCTGCTGCAACCCGCAGCTGGTGCTGCCGGGGAGCGGCATCCCGAGCGCCAAGCTGGCGGCATTCCAGGAAATCGTCGCCGAACTGCGCGAGGGTGGGCACCGGGCGCTGGTGTTCAGCCAGTTTGTCGATCACCTCTCCATCCTGCGTAATGATCTGGATAAAGAGGGGATCAGTTATCAGTATCTCGACGGCTCGACTCCGCAGAAAGAGCGGCAGAGCAGGGTGGCCGCCTTCCAGTCCGGCGAGGGGGAACTGTTCCTGATCAGCCTCAAAGCGGGTGGAGTCGGCCTAAACCTGACCGCCGCCGATTACGTCATCCACATGGACCCCTGGTGGAATCCGGCGGTGGAAGACCAGGCCTCGGATCGTGCCCACCGCATCGGCCAGAATCGGCCGGTCACGGTCTACCGCCTGGTGGCGGCCAACACCATCGAGGAAAAAATCGTCGCCCTGCACCACCAGAAGCGCGATCTGGCAGATTCACTGTTGGAGGGAACCGAGACGTCCGCGCGGGTTTCGGCGGAGGATCTGATGGCGTTGTTGCGGGATGTTGGGGTGTGAGGATGAAGTGTCGAGCGGCGTCGGCTATCAGGGTTATGGTATGAGGTTAATCCAGATATGCGTCAAATAAAGTTCGCTTTTGGTGCGATGTGCTACAGAGGTGCATTTGGTAACACGCCCAACGGTTTCCGGAGGTGTCAGTTGTTCCCGCTCCGACCAAGCAGGTTCAAAAGAGTGACTGGACAAATCTGAAATCCAGGAGTTTATTTTCTCGTACCAAATTTCCGGAGTATCTTCCTGAAGATAGCCGATCATGCCTGCGTGTGTGAACTCACTACCGTGAATTGTGCATTTGAACCGTTCGATACCACCGCAAGGAATATGCTCGCCGTCCTTTTCATGGCCAATAACATATTCTTGACGGCGCTCACGGCGTAGAGTTGATGTCAGCCGCTTTCCTTCAAAAACGGTGATTTTTGGAGGGTCGGTTGCGATGTCATCTATCTTGAGATGAATACCGATATCCGCCGCCGGGCTGTTACCACGCGTTTCGTCTTCCATACTTTCGTTATCAGCAAAAAAAGGGAAACCCTTTTTATCGGACACATTTGTAATGAATCGCGCCAAGCGCCTGTTTAAGCCGTTTTCATTGCTAATATTCTCTTGCATCGCAGATTCCGCGAATAACGGAAGGGAAAGTACGATGAGTTCGACAACGCTGTTGAATTGGGAGTTGTGAGGCAGGCCGAGTAACATTCCGGTGCCGCCGAGCATCCGTCTGGCGGAGAAGTCAGCCACGGCGCTCAATATCCTTGCCCCAAGAGGTCGATCAACGTTTCGTCGGCATCACGGAGGGCAATGGAGCGAAGCCAGTAGCGCTTCTGATTTGGCTTGATCATGAAAATTACATTCTGCTCGTAAAGGCGAAGAATGCGGTTTATGAACAGACGACTGCCAGGTTGGTGATGGAGCAACTCCTCAAGATAGGGAACAACGGTGTCTCCTTGCGGTAATGCAATTTGAGGTGTGTCGCCGAAGCAGAACGGGTAGCAGATGAAAGAGCCCATTAGGATTGGTGATAGCGGGCGGAACTCTTTGTACACGGGATTGAGGATGTTGCAGTACATTTCACCGAAGCTGCGTAGGTCTGAACGATTCGCTTTGGAGAGAATGGAGGATTTTTCTCCGCTTCGTCGGAAATCAATGAGGTGATTACCGATATCATCGACAAGGGCTTGCTCCCAGAAGCTGAGATCAATATCCTGCGTTTCATCAGGATAGGGAAGTTCCATAATATCGCTTTTCAGAATCGACGACGCACGTCCAACGAGCATTCTACCGCTTACCACTGCAGCTAAGACGCCATATAACCCTGAATTATTTAATCGGTCAGCAAGCTCAAGAAGCTTATCTGTATCTTTTTGAGGTGCGTGGACTCCGATTATCTGTTTGCTGAAAACTAGATATTCTTCAGTAAATGACGCAGGAATTGCCAAACTTTCCACTTTTTCTCTGATGAGAACATGTGGAGGTGAGAATATGAGACGGTTACGACTGCGTGATCTCTCAAAGTATAGTTCTTCACATGGCTTAACTTCATTCCAATCTATGCCTTTTTGTGACAATGCGACTGGAGGAACATTGGGTTTTGCTGTAATCCAGGAAGCGTCTTCAAGTACGGTCATGTATTCAATTTGAGAATCAATTTCATCAGATGGCAAGACAGTGATCGCTTTTATATCAGACAGTTTCTTTTGCTGATTACCGCTCCCAACACTAAACCCCTCACCAAATTGCCAGCCATCATTCTCTCTCTTTTGCTCCAGATATTCACCCAACGTAGGAGTATCAGCAAACAAACGTTCCAGCATCCGGTGGAGCCGACCTCCGCCAAGCAAATTGGCCTTCCAGACATACTGACGCTTAGCTATGGAATTGCGGGCAATCCAGTGAAAATCATACGGGTCCAGCTCGAACAGCAACTTTTCCTTGATCGCCCTGGTTCTGCGGAAGGTTACGTGCAAGATTTTATCTTCTGTTGCCGGGGCATTGCGTCCGATTATTGCTGCTGCCGCAACCTGTGCCTTTGAAAAAAGCGCTCCTTCCAACGGAGTGAAATCAAATACCTGATTGATGGCGAATTGATCGAACAGATAGCCACGGAATGGCAGTGCGTTGCCGTTGTAGAGCAGCGGTCCGGCTGGCTGGATCAGGCACACAGCCGCATCTTTGCGGGCAAGCCGGAATGATTGCTCAAGGAAGAGGAGAGCAAGCTGGGTATCCGGGAGTTTGGGACGATTAACGACGCTGGTAGCTTCAACTCTCTTGGCGGCGGGTGTCGTCAGCTTACTTTCAAAAGGGGGATTCCCGATAATCAGGTCAAAGTGACTATCGAATTTTCCCGACTCAATAATTTCAAAGAAATCCTTGGCCAGCAGATTCCGCTTTTGCAGGTTGTCGAATTTGAGTTCCTTCCAGATAACCAGCGGTTCCAACTCGTCGCAGAGCGCCACACAGAGGCTGAATGCCGTGATCAAAACAGCCTCTGGTTTCTCATCGAATCCGAAAATACAGTTTTTCAGGATTTCCTTCAGGTCGAGATGAGTCGGCTGTTTCCAGTTATTGGCAATACGCCAGCACTGTATGAGACGTTTGAAGGCGCCCACCAGAAAAATGCCCGAGCCGCACGCCGGGTCGAGAATCTTCCAGGAAAGGGTTTCAGCCTTAAGGGGCAGACACTGATCCAGCAGAAAATCGACCAGCATGGGAGGGGTATAGACAACACCCTTGTCGCTTGAATGGCCTTCTTTGTTTGTGTCTTTTGTCTCCAAGCCCTTTTTCTTTGTCTTGGCATCTTTCTTTGCAAGGAACTCCTCATAAATATTGCTGATTAATTCAACCGGGAGATCCTGAAACGAATAGAGCTGCCAGATCCACATCTGGCCGCTGCTTGGGTCCAGATTGCCCTTCAAGAAGTCTGCTATAGGTGAAAGATCGGCCTGTCCCAACTCGGCTCTTTCATTGTTGGTCAATACAAAGATGCCGCCGTTGAATTGCCCGCTTAAATGGTCAAACAGCCTGATGCAGCTCCCCTTTTCGCGGAAAATAGCTTCAAGATCATCATTGTTTGCATGGGAAAAACGGCGCAGGAAGCCTTGTTCAAAAACCCGATTCTCGGCAGAGTCCTTCCGGTCATTAAGGTACTTGACGAGTATCGCCATGACCAGAATGCGATTAACGGTCGGCTCTGACATTATTCTAAACTTAAGCAGTTTCTGTCTGAATATATTGAGATGATTGAGCAGCTTGTAGTAGGCGGTCTTCTCAAGCGCAAATTCTTTCTTGAATTTTGGGTCTTCCCAAAGTGTTCCGGCGGCGACTTCGCGGGCGACAAACGCCCGATTGGCAGCCACCATCTTTTCAAGCATGATGAAGGGGGTGTAGACGGGGCCATTCGTGGTCTTGTCAATCGCCGGTTCTTGTCTGCAATTGATAATCTTTACCTGTCCGGCTGTTAGAATAAACAGCAAAGGAACAACTCCGGCATTCCAGAGGCGGAGATGTATCCTGGCGTAGCGAGACTCATTCAGGGAAAGATCGGTATCGTGATAAACATAAATCTGGGGGATTGGAGAACGTTTATCGCCTTCGGGAAACACTCGGAAGAAAACAGCATGGGCTTCATAGGACTCTGCTTGCTCCAGCGCAATCCGGATGTGTGCTTCGGCGGATTCTTTGTCAGCGACAAAAAAAAGACTCGTCTGCGCACCATCGGCGGGGAGCATTTCCAGGCCATTCAACTCGTCTCTGAATTTGATGTCGATCAAACCGCTCATATTGCTTCTGCCCAAGTTGGATGGATTGGAAAACGCCCGAATATCGCTAACAAATCATGTTGCTTAATTATATCAGATGTCTGTAGCAGAATACGTCGTAACAAGAATCATCGATGTCGTCAATTCCTGATTTTAAGAGTTATATTAGCAGCTTTCTGTTGGACAATATCGTTTCTCCAGCTTCTATGGTTACGAAGCTTGTATAATCAATCCTAAGCATTTTCGCAAGGTTAATTCAAGATTGTGCATCCTGTATTCAATGTTGAACTAAGACAGTTTTGTTGTAAAACAAATTTGTTTCACATGTATTGTCGCCACAAGCGCAGGAGTGTATAGTGCAGACGGTTAGTATTCCGTGGAGGTCCCGAACCGATGCCGATGACAATTTTTGAGGCGATGAGCGGTAACATCAGCTCTTTTCTAGGTGGCGCGGCGGTCGTCCTTTCTCCAGTTGCCGAGCATCCGCAGCATGAGGGGCATACTATTTCCCTGCCGGTCGTGACGGACGGGCGGGAGTTTGTTTTCAGCGCCACGCGAAAAAACATCCCGTTCACCAGGCTGGAAGAATCGTTCTGCGGCGAGCTGCTGACCGCGTTTGCCATGCTGTACAGCGGCTTCAGGCAGGAGGGGTATGCGGCGCAATTCAGGACGGCCCTGCTTTCCTCCATCATGGACATCACGGTGGCCCGCGCCCTGCGCGGGGATCATCGTAAGGGGTTCTGGCCGATCCAGCAGCTGATCCAGCTGTTAAAGGGCCTCTCCTACCAGAAATACGAAGGAAAGCCGGCCACCACCGGCGTCATCATCCATCGCACGACCCCGGCTGAACTCCGTTCCGTGATGAAACAGCGCAAACACACGCTGGTCCCGCTGAAAAGTTCGCAGAGCATCGCCCCCGGTTTTTTTGACAACCCCCTGACCTATCGCTTCATCGACGGCACCAACCTGTTCTTCCTGGCCGGCATCCAGCTGCAGGTGAACGGCATCGTCACGCTGTCCGGCACCGCCCTCCTGAACGAGGTGGAGCGGCAGACCCAGCGGGAGCTGTTTTCCATCATCAGGAGAAGCGGGGCGGGCGCGTTTGCCGTCACGGTGAACGAAGCCTCGGATATCGAGGTGCTCACCAGCCCGGCCCGGATCATGGTGCGGAGAAAAGGGATGTGGAGCCTCTTTGATCCGGACATCTTCCGGGCGTTCCTCTCGAGCAGCATCGAGCCGGAGGCGGCGGAGGATCTCATCTGGACGCTCTATGCACTTTCAAAGATGCGCTATGGTACGGTGGTCATGGTGTACGGTGGGAGCGGACGGAAACTCGCCGAGCTGAAAAAAGGGGCCGTCGGCGGCGCCGACCCGATTGGCCGGCTGCTGATAGAGCGGGTGAAAAAGAGAAGCGTCGGCGAGCTGAAACAGTCGGGGACACTCCTCAGGATCCTGTCATCGGACGGCATCACCGTGTTCAACGCGAAGGGGAAGCTTGTTGATACCGGTTTCATCATCGATACGTCCCACGCCCGGGAAATGGTGACCGGCGGCGGGAGGACCACGGCCGCCTGCGCCGCTTCACATTTCGGCAAGGTGATCAAGGTATCCCAGGACGGTCCAATCGAGCTCTATGAAAACGGCGCACAGATCTACCGCTTCGGATAAGCATTGCCGAAACCACCATGTTTCAGCTCCGGCACAAAAACAGGCCGGGAGGAATTTCCTCCCGGCCTGCCGTGTTCAGCCATGTTTGCTGCCGTCAGATCATCTCGAAGTAGGCCTGGGGATGCTTGCAGACCGGGCAGATTTTGAGCGCTTCTGTCCCTTCGTGGATGTGGCCGCAGTTCATGCATTTCCAGCTGACCTTCTCACCCTTGGAGAAGATCGTGCCGGCTTCCAGCTCCTCCAGCAACCTCTGGTAGCGCTCCTGATGGTGCTTTTCGATCCTGCCGATGGATTCGAACAGGAAAGCGATCTCCGCGAACCCCTCTTCCTTTGCTTCGCGGGCCATGCGCGGGTACATGTCCGTAAATTCATCGGTTTCACCGGCGGCCGCAGCCCTCAGGTTGTCGGCGGTTGTGCCGATGCCGGAGAGGTGTTTGAAATGGAGCTTGGCATGTTCCTTCTCGTTTTCGGCTGTCTCCAGGAATATGGCGGCGATTTTTTCGTACCCTTCCTTCTTCGCTGCCGAAGCGAAGTAGGTGTACTTGTTGCGGGCCTGTGATTCCCCGGCAAAGGCGTCCTTCAGGTTCTGTTCCGTTTTTGTCCCCTTGATGTCAGACATGCACTGTTCCTCCTGTAGATAATTTCATCGGGACAACATAGCTGACTGCAACGTGGTTTGTAAAGAGGCGAGGATTCACGGTGGTCGTGAACGCCCGCATTATCCTCCCCACACTATCGCCGCCCACCAGGCCCCCCCCACCAGGGCCATGCTCAGAACCGCAAGCAGGAGATTCAGAACTCCCCCCGGCCGGCCGTATTTCCCCAGCAGAGTTTCCACCCGCATCCCAAGGAGTGCACCGATGCAGAAGCCGAACAGATGTGCGCCCAGGTCGGTATTTTTCCCCTCGGTGCCCAGAATCGCCAGCAGGGCCAATCCTGCCGCGACCGGTATGAACCAGCGCCGCCTCATGATATGGCGGTAGCGCACCATGCTGATGGCCGCCAGGATGCCTACCGCACCGAAAACGGCGGTTGACGCGCCTACAGAACGGTGCGCCGGTGACTGTACCAGGGCGTTGACGAGATTGCCGAGAGTACCGGAACAGAGGAGCAGACTCCAGGCCAAGCCCGAGCCGAGTTCACGGCAAAGCAGAATGATAAAAAACCCACCGATCGTCAGGTTGCTGAGCAGATGCATCATGTCTGCATGCAGGGTAAGGGCGGTAACGCACCGCCACAGCCGGCCGTCGAGAATTTCTCCGGCGTGGGTCGCGCCGAGTTCGTTCAGGTCCAGTATGCCGCGACCGGGGAGTGAAATCCCGAGGAGGCTCAGGTTGTGAAAGGTCGCCAGGAGGATCAGGACCGAAAGGGTCGGCAGCGTGTTCTCAATCAGCTGGCGCGCTTCCGGGAGGGGAGGCGGCCAGTTGGCGTTTGCCTCTTCGTACAGGAGCAGCTCCCTGCGGGCGCTCTCCAGCTGCTGCTCCGGCACCAGCAGTTGCCACCCGGATCCGTCGGAGTCGATGCAGCAGGGGATGGAGCGGGAGTCCAACACGAGCGCCAAGCCTTTTGCCTGACCTTTGGTCGGAATGGCCCCGTGTGCCGGGAAGACCGGTTTCCATGGGCTCTTTTCGTCATTATGCGGATGGTCTGTAAGGTCCATGGATGCAACTATAACCACTACGGAGGAGAAATGCCATGCCGGCGTAACGATATTCCTCCGGGAAAAACTGAAATGCTCGCGGGGACAACCGGTTCATCCGCCGGAAGTATGTCCCCGGGGATGTGGGAGCATGGTGCCGTTGCCGACAAAACATGGGGTAATGGCAAGTAATCTTTTGATCTGAGGGCAATTTCAGGTATAGTCACATCATTAGCATATTCTGTTGATGACTGTTTGGAGATACCACATGAACAGCGATATTACCAACTCTGACGAGAAGTTTCGCCTTATCGTTGAGGCAGCGCATTCAGGCATTTTTATCTGTGACCTCCGGGGCGGCATTACCTATGCCAACCGGCGCCTGGCTGAAATGCTCGGCTTCCGGACCGAAGAACTGGCAGGAAGCAATTATCGTGATGTGGTTCATCCGGATGATCTTCGGGAAAGCGACAACAATCTGCTGGGACTCCTGTCCGGAACGGTGTCCAATGTCAGCGGTGAGTACCGCTACGTGCGGAGGGACAAAACGATCTTCTGGGGAGACCTTGCCGCCAGCCGCATCGACGACGAGTCCGGCAGCCTGAAAGGCCTCGTCGGAGTCATCTCCGACATTACCGGGCGCAAGCATGCCGAGGAGGAACGCCTGAAGCAGGAACAGCAGGCACTTTACGCCCAGAAGCTGGAGAGCCTGGGGGTACTGGCCGGCGGCATCGCTCATGACTTCAACAATATTCTGATGGCGATCATCGGCAACGCCGATCTGGCGTTGATGCAGATCAGCGCGGAATCTCCCGCCATCGAGAACCTGCACCGGATTGAACAGGCAGCGGCCCGCGCCGCCGACCTGGCCAAGCAGATGCTGGCCTATTCCGGCAAGGGGAAAAACGTGGTTGAAAACATCGACCTGAACATCCTGCTGGGAGAGATGCTGCACACCCTGGAGACTTCAATCTCCAGAACAGCGGTCCTGCGGCTCGACCAGCACCAGCCGCTCCCCCCGGTGGAGGCCGATGCAGCCCAGATCCGCCAGATCATCATGAACCTTGTCACCAACGCTTCCGAGGCGATCGGCGACAAGAGCGGCGTCATCGCCATCACCACCGGCTGCATGAACTGCGACAGAAACAACCTGAATGATGTCTGGCTGGGCGAAAACCTGACCGACGGTCCGTATGTCTACCTTGAGATTGCCGACAACGGCTGCGGCATGTACAAGGAGACGATGGCAAAACTGTTTGACCCCTTCTATACCACCAAATTCACCGGACGGGGGCTGGGTATGGCTGCCGTGCTCGGCATTGTCAAGGGGCACAACGGGGCGATCAAGGTCATCAGCGACCCGGGCAGGGGGACGACCTTCACCATACTGCTACCTGCATCCGGCCGTCCGGCCGGGCTGCTCGCCGGCGACCATGACAATGACCGGCTCCAGGGAGCCGGTACGGTGCTGCTGGTGGATGACGAAGAAATGATCCGCATAATCGGCACGGAAATGCTTGAAAAGCTGGGATTCAAGGTAATCACCGCCGACGACGGACGGGAGGCGCTTGAGATATTCAAATCCATAAACGACATCGCCTTCGTGATCCTTGACCTGACCATGACAAACATGGACGGAGTACAGTGCTTCCGCGAATTGCGCCAGCTGAACCCCACAGTCAAGGTGATCATATCCAGCGGCTACAACAAACAGGATGTCGTCCAGAAGTTCATCGGCAAGGGGCTGGCCGGGTTCCTGCAGAAGCCGTACCGGCTTCCGGCGCTGAAAGAGGCGATCAGGAAGATTCAGGCTTAGCTGGGAGTAATGCCGGCACAATCCATTGAATATAAGTGGTTGTCAGGTACAGTTATAATGATGCAATAACAGCTTCCGCCCGCCCGGAGACCGACCATGGACGCAGCCATCAACCACTCTGACAGTAAGTTTCGTGCCCTGTTTGAGGCCATGACCAGCGGTATCGCCATCTACTCATCCACTGATGGCGAGCAGTTCTTCTTTTCCGACCTGAATAGCGCCGGCGAACAGATGAGCGACGTGTCCCTTAAGGAAGTTGTCGGCAAGGAGATACGCGAGGTGTTCCCCGGCGTGGTGGAAATGGGACTGTACGACGTTCTCAGGAGAATCTGGGTCTCTGGTACGCCGGAGAGACTTCCGGCTACGCTTTATGGTGACCAGCGCCTCTCGAGATACTATGAGAACAGTGTCTACAAAATTTCCGCAACTGAAATTGCCGCGGTCTACAACGATGTAACGCTCCATAAAATGGCAGAGGATGAAATTTTGCTTCGCGAGGAGCAGCTGCAGGTGCTCTTCGAATCATCCAATGCCGGCATAATTCTGGTAGACCCGGCCGGTGTCATTACAGTTGCCAACGACCGCATGGCAGAGCTGTTCGGCTGCACAATGGCTGAACTGATCGGTTCGCGCTACCCGGATCATGTTCACCCCGACCAGCGTGACAGCGGCGACGGGCTGATGCGTATGCTGATCAGCGGAGAGATTGATAGTGTCAGTACGGAACGTCACTATATACGTGCTTCCGGCGGTGATTTTTGGGGACACCTTTCCGGACGTCGCCACGAAGATGCTCAGGGAAGGCTGATCTCGCTGGTTGGTCATATTATAGATGTCACCGAGCGAAAGCTTGCTGATGACGAGAACAGGAAGTTGGCACAGCTTCTGGATGTTGCACATGACAGTATCATTGTCCGGACTATGGACGACAGGATTACCTACTGGAATAATGGTGCGGTGAGACAGTACGGCCTGGCTAAAGAGGATGCCGTGGGAAAGGCGATTCACCTCTTGCTGCAGACCCGTTTTCCAGCGCCCATGGATGAGATTTACGCCCACCTGCTCAGCACCGGTTTTTGGGAGGGCGAGCTGGTGCATACTGCACGGGATGGATCCGAAATAACGGTCGCCAGCAAGTGGGTTGTTCAAAGGGATCATGAAGGCTCGCCGATAGCCATCATGGAGATAAATAACAACATTTCTGAAAAAAAACGAGCCGATGATGAGCGTCGCCAGCTGGAGCAGCAGATGCTGCACGCCCAGAAACTGGAGAGCCTCGGTGTGCTGGCGGGCGGCATCGCCCATGACTTCAACAACATCCTCATGGCGATCATCGGCAACGCCGACCTGGCGCTGATGCGGGTCAACAGGGAATCCCCCGCCGTCGAGAACCTCCACCGGATCGAACAGGCCGCGGCCCGGGCCGCCGACCTGGCCAAGCAGATGCTGGCCTATTCCGGCAAGGGGAAGTTCGTCGTGGAGAGCATCGACCTGAACCGGCTGCTGGAAGAGATGCTGCACATGCTGGAGGTCTCCATCTCCAAGAAGGCGATACTGCGGCTCAACCAGTACCAGCCGCTCCCCCCGGTGGAGGCCGACGCCACCCAGATGCGCCAGATCGTCATGAACCTGGTCATAAACGCCTCCGACGCGATCGGCGACAAGAGCGGCGTCATCGCCATCACCACCGGCTGCATGGACTGCGACCGGAGCTATCTGAAAGATGTCTGGCTGGACGAAAACCTGGTGGACGGCTTGTATGTCTACCTGGAAATTGCCGACAGCGGCTGCGGCATGGACAAGGAAACCCTGTCGAAACTGTTTGACCCCTTCTTCACTACCAAGTTCACCGGCCGCGGACTGGGGATGGCCGCCGTGCTCGGCATCGTCCGGGGACACCGCGGGGCGATCAAGGTCTACAGCGAGCCGGGCAGGGGAACGACCTTCAAGATCCTCCTCCCGGCATCCGGTCGTCCGTCCGGCCAGTTCAACGGCGACAGCCACGCAGGCCAGCTGCAGGGGAGCGGTACCGTGCTGCTGGTGGACGACGAGGAAACGATCCGTGGCATCGGCGCCGAAATGCTCAAGGAATTGGGCTTTACTGCCATCACCGCTAACGACGGCCGGGAGGCGGTTGCAATATTCGGCAACACCCCGGATATCGATTTTGTGATCCTGGACCTGACCATGCCGCATATGGACGGGGAGCAGTGTTTTCGCGAACTGCGCCGAATCAGGGCGGACGTTAAGGTGATCATGTCGAGCGGCTTCAACGAGCAGGAGGTGACGCAGAAGTTCATCGGCAAAGGGCTGGCAGGGTTCCTGCAAAAACCGTACAGGCTTTCGACGCTCCAGGAGGTTATTAGACAATTGCAGGATGACAGCGGTCATTCTGCTGCCTAATAAATAAGCACAAACTATCTTTGCCACTGTATTGTCAGAGGCTAACCATAATAATATTAGCCTGTTGTGGCAGGTGCGTGCTTTGGCACGCCAAATGCTGACAGGTAGATACCGGCAGCATCGTTTCGCACATTCACTTTGGCAAAGGCGCCAACCATTGATACACAAATGGTGGCGCCTTTGCGTTCTGGAGAGGAAGATCATGGCAAAACCCGACTGGTACGACACCGACAATTGCGACACCCACGACAAGGGCGCACCAAAGTTCTGCAAAAAATCCGAGCCGGGGGAAGGTACCGAACGCTCCTGCGCCTATGACGGCGCACGGGTCGTGCTGATGCCGATTACCGACGCCATCCACCTGGTGCATGGACCGATCGGCTGTGCCGGCAACTCCTGGGATAACCGGGGCGCCCGCTCATCCGACTCGCAGCTCTACCGGCGCGGCTTCACCACCGAGATGCTGGAAAACGACGTCATCTTCGGCGGCGAGAAGAAGCTCTACAAGGCTATCCTCGACCTGGCCGACCGCTATCGTGATCAGGCCCGGGCTATCTTCGTGTATGCCACCTGCGTGACCGCCATGACCGGCGATGACGTGGAGGCGGTCTGCGTCGCTGCGTCAGAAAAAGTCGCAATTCCGGTCATCCCGGTCAATACCCCCGGCTTCATCGGAGACAAGAATATCGGCAACCGGCTGGCGGGCGAGATCCTCTTCAAATATGTCATCGGCACGACCGAGCCGTCGGTCCTTGGTGAATACCCGATCAACCTGATCGGTGAGTACAACATCGCCGGCGACCTCTGGGGGATGCTGCCGCTCTTCGACCGGCTGGGCATCCAGGTTCTGTCCTGCTTCAGCGGCGACGCCAGATTCGAGGAGCTGCGCTACGCCCACCGCGCCAAGCTCAATATCATCATCTGCTCAAAGTCGCTGACCAATCTTGCCAAGAAGATGCAGAAAACTTACGGCATGCCCTACCTGGAGGAGTCGTTCTATGGTATGACCGACACGGCCAAGGCGCTGCGCGACATCGCCCGTGAGCTGGACAATATCGTCAATGGTCTGGAGAAACGGGTCATGCAGGACCGGGTGGAGCGGTTGATCGAGGAGGAAGAGGGCAAATGCCGTGCTGCCATCGCGCCCTGTCGTGCCAGGCTGGCAGGGAAGAGTGCCGTACTGTTCACCGGCGGGGTCAAGACCTGGTCGATGGTCAATTCCCTGTCCGAGCTGGGAGTAGAGGTGCTGGCGGCCGGGACGCAGAACTCAACCCTGGAGGATTTCTACCGCATGAAAGGGCTGATGCACAAGGACGCCCAGATCATCGAGGATACCTCCACGGCCGGTCTGCTGGCGGTCATGCGCGACAAGATGCCGGACCTGATCGTTGCCGGCGGCAAGACCAAGTTCCTGGCACTGAAGACCAAGACCCCCTTCCTTGACATCAACCACGGCCGCTCCCATCCCTATGCCGGGTATGAAGGGATGGTGACTTTTTCCCGGCAGCTGGACATGACGGTCAACAACCCGATCTGGGCAACCCTGAATGCTCCGGCGCCATGGGAGAAGAGCCCGGAGCGGCTGGAAGCGGATCTGGCATCGAGCGCCGGGCATGCCGCTGCATTTATGGCCGAGGATATCTCCGCCTCGCGGGTCAAGGTTTCCTCCAAGGCCGCCACGGTAAACCCGCAGAAGAACTCGCCCGCCCTGGGAGCGACCATGGCTTATCTGGGGATCGACAACATGCTGGGCCTGCTGCATGGCGCCCAGGGATGCTCGACCTTCATCCGTCTGCAGCTCTCAAGGCACTTCAAGGAGTCCATCGCCCTGAATGCCACTGCCATGAGCGAAGACAGCGCTATTTTCGGCGGCTGGGACAACCTGAAAAAGGGCATCGGGCGGGTGATCGAGAAGTTCAGTCCCCGGGTGGTGGGGGTGATGACCACCGGCTTGACCGAGACCATGGGCGATGACGTCAACAACGCCATCAAGCAGTTCCGCGAGGAACATCCGGAACATGATTCAGTCCCGATCATCTGGGCATCTACACCGGATTACTGCGGCTCGCTGCAGGAAGGGTACGCCGCTGCTGTGGAGGCGATCGTCTCCAGCCTGGCGGAGGGGGGGGCGATTGTACCCGGCCAGGTCAACCTGCTGCCGGGGGCGCATCTGACCCCCGCCGATGTGGAAGAGCTGAAGGAGCTGATCGAATCCTTCGGCCTCACGGTGCTCTGCATCCCCGACATTTCCAACGCCATGGACGGCCACATCGATGATGTCGTATCGCCGCTTTCTACCGGGGGCATTCCGGTTGAAGATATCTGCAGGGCCGGGTGCAGTGTTGCGACGTTATATGTCGGGGACAGCCTGGGCAAGGCCGGATTGAAGCTGAAGGAAAAGTTCGGCATTCCGGTCTACGGGTTCACCTCGTTGACCGGTCTGGCCGAGACCGACCGCTTCATGGAAACCCTGGCGGCGGTCAGCGGTCGCCCGATCCCGGAGAAGCACCGCCGCTGGCGGAGCCGCCTGATGGACGCCATGGTGGACAGCCATTACCAGTTCGGCACAAAAAAGGTGGCAATCGCCCTGGAGTCGGACAATCTCAAAACCTTGACACACTTTCTTGCCGGGATGGGGTGCGAGATTCAGGCGGCGCTTTCCGCCACCCGGACCAGGGGGCTGGACGGCCTCCCCTGCAATAACGTCTATGTCGGCGATCTGGAGGACCTGGAGGAAGCAGCGAAAGGCGCAGACCTGATCGTGGCCAACTCCAACGGTCGTCAGGCTGCGGGAAAACTCAAAATAGGCGCCCACCTGCGTGCCGGTCTGCCGGTCTTCGACCGTCTGGGGGCTCATCAGAAGGTGTGGGTAGGCTATCGCGGCACGCTGAATCTGGTGTTCGAAGTCGCCAACCTGTTCCAGGCCAATGCAAAGGAGGCGCAGAAGCTGGCGCACAATTAATGCAGGTCAGGAGTTAATTTGTTGCGCTCGGCAGCTATGAGATTCGACTGCACTTTTATGGCGTTCACAGAGGTCAAGGTGTACCGGGATTCATAACAGCGTGCAGCGTTTCAGCAAGTACCGCCAGCCGATACGGTTTCTGGATGAATCCCGCCAGTTCCCTGCCGGCGAACCTCTGGCTGATTTCCTGCTCATTAAAGCCGCTGGTCATGATCACTTTGACCATCGGGTCGATACGCCGCAGTTCACGGCAGGTTTGTTCGCCATCCAGGCGAGGCATGGTCAAATCAAGGATGACGCAGCTGATTTTGTGCCAATTGTCCTGAAACACTCCCAGCGCCTCGCGTCCGTCGCAGGCGGTCATTACTTCGTAGCCGATTTCGCGCAGCATTTCGCTGCCGACCTTCAAGATGTTTTCCTCGTCATCAACCAGCAATATCGTTCCTTCGCTCTTGCCGGATGGCCGTTGCGGGCTGTTGCTGTCGACGGGCACACTCAGCCGGGCACTGGCCGGAAAAAGCATCTTGAAGCTGGTTCCCCTTCCCGGTTCGCTGTAAACCTTGATGGCTCCACGGTGTCCCCGTACTATACCCAGCACAGCCGCCATGCCGAGGCCACGTCCGGTGAACTTGGTGGTGAAAAACGGGTCGAACAGCTTTGACAGGGTTTCCTTGTCCATGCCGCAGCCGCTGTCGGCGATTTCCAGATAGACATACGGTCCGCCTTCAAGGTTCTCATCCAGCCAGACGTCTTTCAGATAGCTCCGGTCGCACTCCATGCAACCGGTGGTGATGGTGATGACGCCGCTCTTGTCGCCGATCGCCTCGGAGGCGTTGATCACCAGGTTCATGATGACCTGGCGCATCTGGGTGGCGTCGGCCTCCACCGGGGGGAGCGGTTGATGCTGGTTGAACCGGAGTATCGCCTTCTTGGAGATGGAGACTTCCAGCATGTGCAGCATCTCTTCCAACAGGCGGTTCAGGTCGATGTTCTCGACCACGAATTTCCCCTTGCCGGAATAGGCCAGCATCTGCTTGGCAAGGTCGGTTGCCCGTGCGGCTGCCTGCTCTATGCGCTTCAGGTTCTCCACCGCAGGCGATTCGGGGTTCATCCGCATCAGTGCCAGATCGGCATTGCCGATGATCGCCATGAGGATGTTGTTGAAATCATGGGCGATGCCGCCCGCCAGGACACCCAGGCTTTCCAGTTTCTGGGTATGCAGCAGCTGGCGCTCCATGGCGGTGCGCTCTTCTTCCATCTTCTTGCGGGCCGTGATGTCCTGTATTTGTGAAATGAAGTAATCCGGTTCTCCGGCGGCATTACGCACCAGCGAACTGGCAACCTGGCCCCATACCACATGCCCATCCTTGTGGAAATAGCGTTTTTCAAATGAGGAACTGCCGTCTGCAGAAGCGAGAGTTTTTTTCATATACTCCGGACTCAGCTCCTTGTCTTCTGGGACAGCCAGGGAATTGACCGTCATTCTTTCCAGCTCGTCCTTGCTGTAGCCCACAATTTCCGACAATTTGCTGTTGACTCGCATCAGGTTGCCGGCCATATCCACCAGGCACATGCCGGTATTGGCGTTTTCAAAGGCCAGCCGGAACTTTTCTTCGCTTTCGTGCAGTACGGCCTGGCTCTCCCGCAGTTCACGGGTGCGATCCGCAACTTCCCGGCGCAGCACGATCGGCTGCCGCAGCAGTACATGCATGATGAATGCGCACATCAGGCTGATGAACAGTCCAAGCAGTACGCCTAATGAAACTGTCGTAAGGTTGTGCCACCCCGTGACCGGAGATACGCTCAGAATCCACTCGCCATTTGGAAGTGCGAGGGGGATCTCAACCGGATTTATCACCCCTGAGTTCAGTGATGATGAAATAACCTGTTTTTCCCCTGTATCGGGATGATTTCTCCAGAGCTCGTAATCGTAACCGTTATTTACGATGTCCGGCAATCCGGCCGCCTCAAGGATTTCCGGAAAGCGGATCAGTACGGTGGTAAATCCCCAGAAGCGCCGTTCTCCGGTGCTGTCCGTCAGGAACACCGGCAGCCGGCCGGCCGCGCCGAGACCTCCCTGGACAAGGGCGAACGGCCCCGCCAGGGTGAGTTTTCCCGTGGAGCGGGCCAGAAAGGCCTCCTTGGTGCGGGTCGGGTCCTTGAGCAGGTCGTGTCCGATCGCTTTTTCATTTCCGGTCAACGGAAAGCTTTTCCTGATGATTCCGCCGGGAGCAAGCTGCAATGCGCCGATGCCCGGATAGAGATGAAGCATTTCGCCGGCAATTTTTTCGAAATCCGTCACTTCTCCGTTGCCCTGGCTTACCAGCGCCGACAGGGCATAGGTGGCCGAGAGAGCCTGATTGATGTTGGTGGAGAGGGTGCGCAGGTGGGTTTGGGCGAGGTTTGCGGCCTGGCTGCGTTTTTCGGAAAGGGACTGCTGTTCCAGAAACAGCAGTGCTGCGCCGCAGCAGGCTGCGGCGCCAAGGAAAACCATCAGGGTTGCCAGCCAGAGCCGTTTTCGGGTCCTCTGGTCTATTGAAGAATTGGAGCAATGATGGTTGTTCATGCGGAATGCTCCTTGACGCGTACTCCGTGTGGCAGCGAAGTATATCAGTAGTTATTAACAGTATACAACAGGGAATACTTAGATCCTGCGCTGGATGTTCGGCGTGCAGCATGTGGATCAGGAGGTTAATTATTGAGCACGGCTCCCTCGGGTGGTCGCCTCAGTACCGGCTGTGCCAATGAGTGTTCAATGATTTCAGGGTGATAAATATTGGCACAATCTGTGCAAGACTAGAAGCGCGAGTGCGGATCTGCAGCAGGTGAATGAGATCACACGAATACTGGCAATGGCGCCATTTCCCGATCGGGAAGCGGCGTTTTTTTATTGTCGGGCTTCAGTAAAGAGAAGAATTGGGGGTATGTATGAAAATAGCATTTACGACGTCAACCGGGGAATCCATCGACCAGCATTTCGGACAGTGCCGGAGTTTTCACATCTGGGAGGTCGGGCCGGATGAGGCCGCTTTCCTGGAGGAAGTCAGTGTCGGCGAGCATGGCGGCGATGAAGAGGATCGCATCTCTGCCAGAGCACAGCTGCTCTCCGACTGCGCCATCGTTTACACCATGCAGATCGGCGGTCCTGCTGCCGCCAAGCTGGTGGCGCAGAAGATCCACCCACTGAAAACCAACAGCGAAGTCAGCCTGAAAGAAACGGTGGCGCGCTTTCAGGAAGTGCTGCGGGGGAACCCGCCCCCCTGGCTGAGGAAGGCGATGAACGGGAAGAAAAGTGAAGCAAATTATGAATTATGAATTTTAGATGTTGAATTTATTTCAAAATCCAGAATTCAAAATTCAAAATCTAATAAGCGAGGAGACTAAAATGGCTTACATTACCGGATTGACACGCGACAAACAGGAGTGGACCCCGCAGTTCATCACCGCAATTGACGAGGAACTCTGCATCGGCTGCGGCCGCTGCTACAAGGTATGCGCCCACGATGTGCTGGCTTTTGAAGAGCTGGACGGCGACGATTCCGCCAAGATGTTCATGCGGGCAGCCAATCCCGGCAACTGCATCGGCTGTCAGGCTTGCGAGCGTACCTGTTCGAAGAAGTGCTTCAGCTTCGAACCGGTAGTAGCCTGAAGCTGCAAAGAAATTAACCTCGGAGGCGCATCGTAGAGGAGGTGCAGCATGCTAATCGCAGTCGCATCAAAAGATGGCAAGGAGATCAACCAGCACTTCGGTCATGCCGAGCGTTTTCTGGTCTATGATGTCGAAAATGGTGATGCTAAGCTGGTCGATGAACGAAAGGTGGAGCGCTATTGCAGTTTTGACCCCGAGCACCCGCTGCGAGGGCATCTTCTGAAGGGGATCGCCGAGGCGCTTGCCGGATGCCGGGCGGTTGTGACCGCCCAGATGGGCGAACATCCGAAAGGGGAGCTGGAAAAACTCGGCGTCGAGCCGTTTGTTACCAGCGGCCCGATCAAGCTGACTCTGGTGGAACTGGCAAAGATTCTTTGAGGTGGTTAGACTGAGGTCGGAAGGTTGTGAAAAATATTGTCTTGGTGCGCTTTCCTTCCGCCTTCAGCCATCAACCTTCAGCCTAACTTCACAACGAGGTGATGACCCGCCATGCACAACGGCTCCTTTAACAACTGCAACCTGCCTCCCTGGGTCATCGCCTCGCGCCATTTCAACGACAATCCCCAGCAGCTGGAGATCCAAGGGGTCAAGGAGGGGAACCGCTTCCTTTTTGACCGGCTTGCAACGCTCGGCAGCCAGGAAGAGCGGGCCCTGACCTTCAACGACTACATGTCGGTGAAGTTTCAGCTGCACCAGTGGCAGGACCAGACCGACAGCGCCCGGAAAAGCATCAAAAACAGCTATCTCCGCTATCTGCGAGGCTGGATGATGGATTCCAACTCGGTCGAGGGGGCGGTGCTCAAGCGCTGGGTCGAGAGTCGCATGGGTATTCTGCCAAGCTTCCACCGTGCCCGAATCAAGGGGATTCACAGCGAGGAATATTTCGATTACTCGGTGGATGTCATGAGGGGGAGCGCGCGCACCAACGCAATTCAGTCACAGCTAGATATCCTCTACGAATACTGCCAGTTCGAGCTGCCCCGGAAGTTCCCGCACTCTGCCATCCCGCTTTACCGTGGTACCTACGACGCCAGTGAGCACGACGTCATCGAACAGACAGACAGGCGGAGTCAGATCGTCCGTTTGAACAACCTGGTTTCGTTCACGTCCGACGAGGAACGGGCCTGGGAATTCGGCTCGACGGTCTGGGAGGTTCAGGTGCCGCTCAGCAAGATCTTCTTCTACAATGACCTGCTGCCCGGCAGCATCATGAAAGGTGAGGGGGAGTATCTCGTCATCGGCGGGGAATACCGGGTCCGGAAGGTGATGTGTACGGCAGGGTGAAAAAATGGTGAATTTTGAATGGTGGATGTTGAATTGTAAAGACAATTTACTGCCGCATAATCTGCTACCGCTGTACCGGCAGCGTGATCGTAAATTTCGTTCCTCCTCCATTTCTGCTTGTTACCGTTATTTCCCCCCCCATGTCTTCAACCAGACTTTTTGTTACGAACAGGCCTAATCCGGTGCCTTCACCGGGCTTTTTTGTCGTGAAATAGCGGTCGAAGATCCGCTCGAGCGCTCCGGCCGGGATTCCGGGGCCGTTGTCGGCAATCGTGAAGCACACCTTGTCGCTTCCGGCTGCCGCCGTTTCGACCAGGAGCTTGCCGCCGCCATCCTCCATGGCCTGCAGGGCGTTCATGATGATATTGAGCAGAATCTGCTTCAGAATGTTGGCATCCAGGCGGATTGCCGGCAGCGTGTAGTCGAACTGCTTCAGGACGACAACCGCTCGTCGCGCCGCTTCGAAGTTGAGAAAATTGAGAATGAAGTCGATCGTGAGATTGAGATCGGTCTCACCGATGGTGTCATCATGGCTGCTGAAATTCAGCAGTCCCTTGGTAAGGTGCGACAGGCGCTGTGCCTCCGAACTGATGCGGGCGATAATTTCCAGCACTCCCTCCGGAACGCCTTCTTCACGCATGATCATCTGTGAAGCCGATATTATGACGGAAAGCGGGGCGTTCAATTCATGCACGACACCGGCAGAAATCTTTCCCAATTCGGCCATTTTCTCGTTATAGGCCAACTGCCGCAGCAGATCTGGGGTTATGATAGCTTCATCGCTATTCCTGGCAGCCGGATCTTTCATAGATGCTCCAGATGGTAAAGAAGCCGCCCACGATCGGGCGGCTTCCTGTGGTGTGAGAACTTGTCCAGAGTGGGATTACATGTTGTAACCGCTTTCGGAATGCTGCGTCTGGTCCAATCCCATGATCTCATCTTCTTTTTCAACACGCAGGCCCATCGTTTTCTCGAGAACGAAGGCGATTATCAGCGTTATGATAAAGGCATAGGCGCCGGCAGCCACGACGGCGATCAGCTGGGTCATCAGCTGCTTGAAATTTCCGGCCAGAAGGCCGGTGGCGCCGACGGTGGCAAATACGCCGGTCATGATCGCTCCAAAGGTACCGCCGAGGCCGTGTACGCCGAAGGCATCGAGGGAGTCGTCATATTTCAGTTTGGCTTTCAGCAGGATGCCGCCGTAGCAGACAAGACCGGCCATGATGCCCATCAGCAGTGCCGCGCCCGGCTGTACGAAACCGGCAGCAGGGGTGATGACCACCAGACCGGCGACAACGCCGGAACCGAAGCCGAGAGCAGAAGGCTTGCCGGAGTGAATCCACTCGGCGATCATCCAGGAAAGACCTGCGGCGGCCGGGGCGATGGTGGTGGTGGCGAAGGCCAGGCCTGCCAAGCCGCCGGCGGCATCAGAAGTATTGACGCCGACGATTGCCGAACCGGCGTTGAAGCCGAACCAGCCGAACCAGAGCAGCCCGACGCCCAGCAGGGTAAGCGGCAGATTATGGGGAGCCATGCGCTCGGTCGGGTAACCGTGACGCTTGCCGAGGAAGATCAGGAAGGCCAGGGCGGAAATACCGGATGAAAGGTGAACGACGGTGCCGCCGGCGAAATCGAGCGCACCTTTTTTGAACAGCCACCCCTCGGTCATCCAGACCCAGTGTGCCAGCGGATCATAGACCAGTGTGGTCCAGAGGAGGACGAATACGCAGTAGGCGGAAAACTTGACCCGCTCTGCCATGGCGCCGGAGATAAGGGCAACGGTGATCATGGCGAACATCGCCTGATACATGGCGAAGACCAGTTCGGGGATCGCGCCCGGCTCCTTGGTATAGTTCTGGAAAAGGGCAAATTCGACTGAGCCGCTGGCGGCGTCCTTCACGATGATCAGGCCGTTCAGCATGAACTTGCTGAAGTCGCCGATCAGACCCATCTTGGCCAGATCAGGGCCGAATGAGAGTGAATAGCCGATGACCGCCCACTGCACGCCGACAATGCCCATGGCGACGAAAGAGTGCATGAAGGTTGAGAGCACGTTCTTCTGGCGTACCATGCCGCCGTAGAACAGCGCCAGGCCGGGGATCATCAGCAGTACCAGCGCCGAGCAAACAAGCATCCAGGCGGTGTCGCCGGTGTTGAGAACCGGCTTGACATCCGGCGGTGTGGCGGGTGCGACTGCCGGGGCGGCTGCGTCTGCTGCAGGTGCTGACGTTGCAGCGGCCGGGGACTCTGCAGCGACTGCTGCAGCCGGGGCGGCATCTTTCTTTTCTTCAGCCATTGCGGCAATCGGAACAAGCCCGGCAAGGATTACAAACATTACGGATGCAAGATATATTTTTAATTTCATGATGTTCCTCCGTTAGTAGATGTTATTCGCGCCGTCGTCAGATCGCGTCGGCGCCGCTTTCGCCGGTCCTGATCCTGACAGCCTCTTCAAGGGAGATGATGAAAATTTTGCCGTCACCTATCCGTCCGGTCTTGGCACTGGTCTGGATTGTTTCGACAACCTTGCTCACCAGTTCATCGCTAACGGCGATTTCCATCTTGATTTTGGGTATGAAATCCACGACATATTCGGCGCCGCGATAGAGCTCGGTATGGCCTTTCTGGCGGCCGAATCCTTTCACTTCACTGACGGTTATCCCTTCGATGCCGATCGCGTTGAGGGCATCTTTCACTTCGTCAAGCTTGAACGGCTTGATTATTGCCTCGATAAGTTTCATTGCCGGGCCTCCTTGTCTGCGTATATGGTTAAGCTCCTTGCCCCGCTAAACGGGATAGTTCGTTAACGAAGCCGTTTTCTTGCAGAAAACCTCTTTTAACTCACTAAAAAGTCGAGGGCGGGAGGCACCCCCCGCCGCCCCCGGATTGCAGGAGGAACTACAGGGGTAAATTGATGTCGAGCTGGGTCGTCCACTTCCAGGCGCCGTTGATCGCCTTTTCATTGAACCATACAGGACCAGTCAGCAGGCTGATGTCCTTGGTGAAGAAGTAATAGACGCCGAACCCGCCGCCGCCGATGGCATTTTTGCCGGAGGCGTAATCCGCGGCCAGGACGACCTTGTTGTACTCACTCCCTGCGGCGTCCTTAGCCGGAACGAAGCCGCGGTCAAATGCCGCCATGAAGCCGGTATTTTCTTTTTCGCCGTTCGCATCTTTCAGCACGGCGCTGTTGCCGATATACGGGCCGACGGACAAACGGCCAAGCATGGGGATCGTTTTCCCGATCACGCCATAGACGATATTCTGATTGGTTACCTTATCTTCCGTTCCTACGTTGAAAATTCCGACCTGCAGTGCAGGGGAATATTTAAAAAGAGCCTCTTCCGGGGCGCCGATCTTTGCGTTGAAATAATATGGATTGTCTGAAGGATAGAGGGCATCTACACCGACTTCCATCTGGATTTTTTCAAACGGCAATACGCCGATCGTGAGTCCCAGGTCGGTCGGAAACGCGCCCTGTTCACCGGAGGCTACGGACTTGTCTACCGTGAAATAGTTGTCGATACCGAGATGCAGTACTTTGTACCCCTGAATATCCATCACCATAGGGGTCCAGTACGTAGTCGAAGGTGTTGCCATCGCCGAACCACATGCCATTGCCACGATTGCCGCTGCCGCCGCCAACATTTTTACACTTTTCATCATCTTCTCCTTTTCATCGTTGATTTTGAACGGTGATAAGATGAAAACTACGTTGGTTCCATCGCTGCACGTTCTGTTGAAGTTGCTTTGCTGTTCAGCAGAGAGCGTGCCAAACAATATAAAATATGTATTTACAGATAGTTAGTGGTAGTTATGCCTGTTGAAGCAAGCAATCCACGTGAAGCATACCATATGAATGATTAATTATTAGGCACTGATGCCGTAAAAGTGTTTCCGGAGGGTGCAGAGGAATAAGAGCAATTGACGGGAACGGCTTTTATCAGGTAGGTTCGGCTATTCGTTGGTCTGAATATATTTTGGGATTATTTCGCAGGGACTGATTTCATTGACGCAAGAATCCTGTTTACCAGGGTTCGAATCATCGACAGGGAGGACGAGTATGGAAACCGTTGCAAAAATTAGCGAAGTTCCCAATTTCGGGAAAAAGGTAGTCACCGTCTCCGGCAGGGAGATTCTGCTGGTCAACGTCAAGGGGAAGATCTATGCCGTTGAGAATGAGTGTCCACATCAGGGGAGTCCGATGAACGCCGCAATCGTCAAGGACGGCTACATTTCCTGCCCCCGCCACGGCTACCGTTTCAGCCTGACGGACGGCAGCTGTGCAGAGCATCCGGAATGTACCCTTGCGATATTTCCGGTACAGCTGAATGGTGATGAGATCCTGCTCGATCTTGGCTGATCAATGGATCAGCTGCTGACAGCATTCATTATCTTCGGGGCCGCCGTGTTGTCACTGGCGGCAGCCGGACACGCACTGCTGTACAAACGAGATTCCCGCTCGGCGCTGGTCTGGGCGAGCCTGAATCTCTCCCTGCCGGTCGTCGGACCTTTTTTGTACTGGTGCCTCGGCATCAACCGCATTTCGCGCCGTGCCAGAAGCTGGCAGGAAAGCGGCCGCCGGGTCAGCGGCACGTCAATCTACCCCCTCGATTCTGCTCTTCAGGCAACTGTCCGGCTCCCGGCAGCAGCTTCTCATCTTCAGGGCCTATGTGTGCTGGGAGATCGCGTTGTCACTACCCCTCTGAGAAGCGGCAACCATGTTGAACTCCTCGAAAACGGTGATAATGCCTATCCTGCCATGCTTGCAGCAATCGGCCGGGCGAAGGAGAGTATCAACCTTACCAGCTATATCTTTGACGCCGATGGAATCGGCACCGAGTTTGTCGAGCAGCTTGCCGCTGCCGCTTCGCGCGGAGTGGCGGTACGGGTCATCATCGATGCCCTTGGTGAAAAATACAGCAAAGTATCCCCCGTCACCGCCTTTCGAGGTTCGCAGGTCCGCCTGGAACGCTACCTGCCGCTGCGGCACGGCGCCTACATCAATCTTCGCAACCACCGGAAGCTGTTGATAGTCGACGGGCGGGAAGCGTTTACCGGCGGCATGAATATCCGCGGGAAACACGTCCAGGCATCTACCGATCCCGGTCAGGTACTCCTTGATATTCATTTTTCGGTCCATGGGCCGGTCGTTGCCGACCTGCAGCGATCTTTCCTGGAAGACTGGTTTTTTGTAGCCGGGGAGCGTCTGGACGATCCGTTTTTCTTCCCGCCACTCGAATCACCGGGGAGCGCCATCATCCGCTGTATCAGCGACGGGCCCGACAAGGAGTTCCGCAAGCTGGAACAGCTCATCATGGGCGCGCTCTCCTGTGCGGCACACACGGTCTGCATCATGACCCCGTATTTCATCCCTGATCGCGCCATGATTTCGGCCTTGATAACGTCTTCGCTGCGAGGGGTCGATGTCCGCATAGTGCTTCCGGGCCGCAACAATCTCCCCTTTGTACAGTGGGCCAGCCAGTCGCTGTTGTGGGAACTTGTGGCCAGCGGCATCAAGGTCTATTACCAGCCGCCCCCTTTTGTGCACACCAAGCTAATGCTGGTTGATGACGTCTGGACGTTGATCGGTTCGGCCAATCTTGACACCCGCAGCCTGCGACTGAATTTCGAGCTGAACCTGAGCGTCATTGATGTGGATTTTGCCTGCCGCATTCGGTCCCATTTTGAACGTGTCATCACCGCGACTCGGGAAATATCGCTGCAACAGCTCGAAAACAGGCCACTGCCGATAAAACTGCGGGACAGTTTCTGTCATCTTTTTGCACCGTACCTGTAAAAAGACTAAAAGAGTACTTTTATCTTGTTGACAAACGAATTCATTCTGGTAAAGTTTTATCATTCAATTCAATTTTAAGCCCAAAGGAGATAACCACCCATGAGTGCAACTACTCTTGTCACCAAGGAAGCCCCTGACTTTACCGCTGATGCCGTTTTGCCGGATAATACTTTCGCCCAGTTCCAGCTCTCCAGCCTGAGAGGCAAAAATGTTGTTCTTTTCTTCTATCCGCTGGACTTCACCTTTGTCTGCCCATCCGAGATTCTGGCGTTCAACAAGAAACTGGCAGATTTCAAGAGCCGCAATACCGAGGTTATCGGTGTTTCCGTGGACTCCAAGTTCACCCACCTGGCGTGGAAAAACACCAAGCTGGAAGACGGCGGCATCGGCAACATCCAGTATACGCTGGTGTCTGACCTGAATAAGAACATCGCCAGGGAATACGGCATCCTTTTCAATAATTCCGTTGCGCTGCGCGGCCTTTTCCTGATCGATACCAAAGGGATCATCCGCCATGCGGTCATCAATGACCTGCCGCTGGGACGTAGCGTCAATGAGGCACTGCGCATGGTTGATGCGCTTCAGTTCGTCGAAACCCACGGCGATCAGGTCTGCCCCGCCAACTGGCAGGAAGGTGACGAGGCCATGAAACCGACCGCTGAAGGCGTTGCCGGCTATCTGGCCAAGCATTCGAAATAACCGCCCGCTTTTGTCCACCAGTACAGGAGGACCGACAAGAGAGCAGCCCAGCGGCTGCTCTCTTTGCATATCATCCGCTTATCTGTATTGAAAGCGTCGTACAAAACATCTTGACTTTAAGGTGCTAATTTTTCTACTATGTCGAAAATTGTAAAGGCTATGAAGAGGAGTAGTAACCATTTACATGCTTTTCAGAGAGCCGGTGGCTGGTGCGAACCGGTAAGCATTGTGGTGAACTCGCCTTGGAGCCGCTCTGGTAAATAGGTAGCCGGAGTCGTGAGCCTGCGTTAAAGGCGTAAGAAGGCCCTGCTTTTTCGGGCGAATTGGGTGGTACCGCGGATGGTTCATAACCTCTGCCCCAAATATGGGGTAGGGGTTTTTTTATTTTCGCGGCTGGGCTTTATACGGGAAAACATGCGAGTCGCATAACACTGAAAGGGGTACACACAATGGCAAAGGCAGCGAAGAAGGATGACCGCAAGTTGATCAGGATTTTTGATACGACCCTGAGGGACGGGGAGCAGGCGCCCGGCAACAGCATGAACATCGAGGAAAAACTGCGGATAGCCAAACAACTGCAGAAACTGAATGTTGATGTCATTGAAGCCGGTTTTCCGATTGCATCCGAGGGGGATTTCGAAGCGGTAAAAAAGGTCGCCCAGACCATCAAAGGACCGGAAATTGCGGGGCTCTGCCGTTCCAGTGAAAAAGATATCGACCGTGCCTGGGAAGCGTTGAAGTACGCCGGCGAGAAGGGGCGCATCCACACTTTTATCGCCACCTCCGATATCCATATGAAATACAAGCTGCAGATGGAGCCGGCGAAGGTTCTGGCGTCCGCTGTCAAGGCGGTCAAGCGTGCGGCCTCCTATACCCCCAATGTCGAATTTTCCTGTGAGGATGCTGTCCGCACCCGTCTGCCGTTCCTTGCCGAAGTTGTCGAGGCGGTCATCGCCGCCGGTGCGACGACCGTCAACATCCCGGACACGGTCGGCTACACGGTCCCGTTCGAGTATTTCAACATCATAAAATACCTCAAGGACAACGTGCCCAACATCGACAAGGCGGTCATTTCGGTCCACTGCCATAACGATCTGGGACTATCGGTGGCCAACTCGATCGCCGCCATCCAGGCCGGAGCCGGCCAGGTGGAGTGCACGATCAACGGCATCGGCGAGCGGGCCGGAAACTGCTCGCTGGAAGAGTTCGTCATGATCCTGCGGACCCGCAAGGACATTCTCCCCTTTTATACAAACGTCGTGACGGAGCAGCTTACACCGGCCAGCCGTTTACTGACGGCGGTCACCGGCATCGCCGTGCAGCCGAACAAATCGATCGTCGGCGCCAATGCCTTTGCCCACGAGGCCGGCATCCACCAGCATGGCATGCTGATGGAAAAAACCACCTACGAAATTATGACCCCCGAATCGGTCGGGCTTCTGGCCAGCGCACTCGTCCTCGGCAAGCATTCCGGCCGTCATGCCTTCAAAAAGCGCCTGGAGGAGTTGGGGTATGACCTGGAGGATGACAAGCTTAACCGTGCCTTTGATCGCTTCAAGGATCTGGCTGACCTGAAGAAGGAGATTTTTGACGAAGATCTGGATGCGATCGTTTCTGATGAGGTTCGGGAAGAAGACCAGTACAAGCTGGACCATGTCACTGTCACCTGCGGCTCCTTTGCCGTGGCTACGGCAACCGTCCAGATGGAAGTTAACGGTTTAACCGTACGCACCGCAGAGCTCGGCGACGGTCCGGTTGATTCGACGTTCAAGGCCATCAAGAAACTGACCAAGTCGAAGTCAAAACTGACACAGTACAATGTCGGTTCAATTACCGGCGGCACCGATGCCCAGGGCGAAGTCACCGTGAGGGTCTGCGAAGGAAACCATACCGTTGTCGGCAAGGGTTCCTCGACCGATATTATCGTCGCCTCGGCAAAAGCGTACATCCATGCTCTCAATAGATTGAACAACAAGCAAAAACGGCAGATTGATGCGGTTTAGCCGGCATTTCACTCCTGCCATGTTCGTGCCGGTTGCGGAGCGGATATTCCGGCTTGACACAGTGTTATAAAAAGGAGTAGTTTTCTGTAACATAGTTAAAATACGCAGTGCCGGATATTCGATAATACTAAACCATTCGCGAGGATGGGGCGGAAAGCCTCCAGGATCTCATTGAGACAGCCGGGTTGCCGAAAATATTTATTTTTTGGTAACCCGGTTTTTTTGTTGTGGTGACTTTAAAGATGATTTTTACGTGGTAGACTGAGAGCATCGGCTTTATAAATCACAATTCAGGAGCCAGCCCAATGAAAAAGACTTGTTGCGCCCTGCTTTGCGCAGTGTCGTTTACAGCCGCTTCGTCCGTTGCCCTGGCAGCCGACGTAACCGTTGACTCCAGCACGCTTTTCGGCATCTCCCAGCGGGATGTTTCAGGCGCCTCGAAAGAAAACCTGCTTCCCGCCACCCAGTTTCTCGGCATTACCGCCGATAAACTGGCCGACGGCAACCTCTCGCTCCACCTCTACGGCTGGGGTCGGGCCGATCTGGCCGACAAGAGCTTCAACAGCGATAAAAGCTCCGGCAGCCTCACCTACGGCTACCTCCAGTATCGCTTCAGCCAGGCGAGCGCCAATATTCGCGCCGGACGGCTCTTTGTCCGTGAAGGCATCGTTAATGAGCAGATCGACGGCATCAGCGCCCGCACCGACCTGCCGATGGGCTTCGGCCTGTCGGCCTTCGGCGGCGCAACCGCACCTACGGCCCATCTCAGCGGTGAATCCAGCGACGGCAAAGGGGACACCATCTACGGCGGCCGCGCCAACTACCGCTACAAGGGTATGCTCGAAGTCGGGATTTCCGCAGTATTTGAAAGCGCCGCACCAACTCTTACCGCACCAGCCTCCGGAGATACCCGTCTCACCGGAGACTATCGCCGGGTAGGGGGTGACATCTGGGTTACCCCATTCAAAACCGTCGATATCATCGGTCACAGCAGCTACAACCCGGAAACCCGGAGAATTGCCGAACACTCCTACCTTCTCAATTATAAACCGCACAAGAAACTGGTACTGACAGGTGAATACAACCAATACCGCGATAAAAGTATGTTGCTTCCTTGGACGACTTTTTCAGCAGCGGCACTCCTCCTCAGTGACAAATCCAGTTCCGCCGGCGTACGCGCATCCTATGATATAAGTAAAAATCTTGCACTCTTGGCCGACTATAAACATTACAAACGTGAATTCGGCAGCGCCGACCGCTTCGGCGGCGAGGCCCGCGTCAACTTCAAGGACAACACCATCCGCGGCGGGGTCGGTTATCATTATCTGAATGCCGGTCAGGAATTTGCGATCACGCCAAACACCTCCGCCTCCTACCACGAACTGCGCTGCTACGTCATGCGCGACACCAAGAGCTACTTCGCCGCGATCGACCTGCTGGGCGACTTCTTCAAGGAAAAAATATACGGCGAAAGCAGCGCCTGGGAAGCAACCGCCTCGCTCGGCTATCATTTTACCCCCGCACTGGCGCTGTCCGGTGACGTAAGCTACGGCAGGAACCCGCAATTTACCGAAGAAGCAAAAGCGCTTCTCCGCTTGACCTACAACATGACCTACACCGGCATAGGAGGGAAGAAATGAGACCCTGTAAACTGCTGCTCCCGCTCCTGGCGTTGGCCGGACTTTTTGCCATAGTAGCATCCTGCGCCCAGATGAAAACGATTCCCGGACTACCAGCTTCTCATCCCGAGGCGCTGGCCGTCGGTCAGCAGGTAAACTGCGCCGAATGCCACGAAGACCAGCAAAAAGGGACCATGAAGGCCTTCGACTCGTTCAGCCATACACCGTCCTTCGTCAAGAATCACCGCTTCTATGCCGCATCGGATGACCGGCTTTGCTCCACCTGTCACAAAAGCTCCTTCTGCAACGACTGCCATACCAGCCAGGTCGAAATGAAGCCGTCCACCCGCTATGGCAATCGTCCGGACCGGGATTTCCCGCATCGCGGCAATTTCATCACCCTGCACAAAATTGAAGGGAAACTTGATCCTGCCGGCTGCTACCGCTGCCACGGCAGGGCCAATAACGAACGCTGCATCGCCTGCCATAAATAGGAGAGGTGAATATTATGCCTTCACAATCATCTTGGTCCAAAATATTCTTCGTGACAGCAACCTGCTGCGTCCTCTTCGGTTGCGGCAAGAACAACGAGAAGGCACCGGCATTGGGCAGCAGCAGCAAACATCCGGACAGCTGGCTGACCGGACACCGCGCCGCCTATCAACAAAATCGTGATCAGTGCCGCGAGTGCCACGGAATAGACCTGAAAGGCGGCATCACCAAGATCGACTGTTTCAATCAGGCCGGCCTGGGACAGTGCCATGCCGGAGGACATGGTCCGCGAAACGTGCCGCACCAACTCCCGTTCATTGCCGGGGCGCTGCACGGCCCGGTGGCGAAAAGCGATCTTGTATTCTGCCAGAGTTGTCATGGAACTGCCGGAGGTCCGGGCAGCAACCCCCGGTTCAACGTGCCGCTTGGCTCGCTGCTCAACGGCTGTGAAGATTGCCACAAACCTTTTACGGCACATCCGCCATTGACAGGTTCAACATCCCCTTGGAATGGACATTCTTCGGCCGGCAACATGGGCAACAGCTGCACCCTCTGTCATGGCGCCGACTTGACCGGCGGAGTCGGTCCCGCCTGCAGCTCGTGCCATACGGGGCTGACACCCGGAACAATACCTGCCGCCGGAACATGCGGATCATGTCATGCCACCCCTCCGGCATCGGGAAGCCATTCCGTCCACAACGCACTTGCGGGGGTTGCAGGTGTATGCGGATCCTGTCATAACGGAGCTGGGAGCGGCACAGTCAAACACAGCAACGGTACGGCAGACGTGGCCTTTGCTCCCTCCTTCAATGCAAAATCAGGCAGTGCGACCGGAAACAGCGACGGCAGTTGTTCCAACGTGTCATGCCATGGTGGAGTCAAAACCCCGATATGGGGAGGAAACCTGGCAAACAGCTGTCTCGCCTGCCACACTGCGGGCACGGCCCAGTTCAACGGCTTCAATTCGGGCGAGCACACTACACATGTTTCCGGCGTGGGGCTCCAATGCACCGACTGCCATGACATGAGCAGGACAAATGCCGGTGCCAGCCATTACAGCGGTTTGGCGACAAGCGGCTTTGAACTCCCTGCTTCCGCAACCATACGGGTGCCCGGATATACAAGCGCAACTCCAAGCTGCAGTCCTGGCACGTTCCCGCCGCCGGGAACCTACACCGTCGGAGTGTGCCACAACAGTAAGACCTGGAGATAGACATGAACCATGGGCAGCGTACGCTGACCCCCTGGGCGGGAGGCAAAGGAATGAACCCGTTTATAAGAAGAAATACTAATATCCTGATGCTCTGTATCGTAATTGTGCTGCAGCTCATGGTCTCAGCGGCGTCGGCGGCGCTTCCCCCGGCGGCAAACTTTCTGGGGCGTATAACCGGTGTCGTTGCTCCTGTCCGTCTCGCTATCGACGCCGGCGGCAGGGTTTACGTCGCTGACCCCCGCAATGGCGGGGTCCTGCAGTTCGATAGCACGGGGAATCTGATAAAGAAATTTCCCGTAAAGGGCGCGCGAGGCGTTGCCGTTACCCCTGCCGGTGACCTGGTCGTAACAAGCGGGAACAGCGCTTCGGTCATAAATACGACGACCGGTTCGATTCTCTTCCAATTGGCACCTTTCAAACAGGCGAGCGGTGTAGCGGTGGATGGCACCGGGCTCATCTATGTCGTGGATACGCTGGACTCGGTGGTGCAGGTATTTTCCGCATCCGGCCAGCCGGTAACCATGGCAAACAGCTCAGCCGGCAAGCCGTCCAACAGTTTCGGCACTAATGGCTCATCTGCCGGGCAGCTCTCCCTCCCGACCGCCATCGCCTTCGACAGGGTGTCACAGCAGCTTGTGGTTGCCGATACCGGAAATTCCAGGCTCGAGTTTTTCGATACAAATGGCGGATTTATCCGTTCCGTTGGCGGCAGGGTGCAGAACGGTACGGCTCCCGCCTTCACGTCTCCCCAGTCGGTTTCTCTGGAGTACACAAAAAACATCCCGGAAAAACTGCAGCGGATTTATGTCTCCGATTCATTTCAGAGCGAAGTGCAGATAGTGGATCCGCAGGGTGCGGGGACATCCCTCGGCAGCATCGGCGGGTACGGTACTGCACCGGGCAAGCTCAAGGTGCCGGTGGATACCCTCTTTGATCCCGCCACCTCCCGGCTTCTCATCGCCAACGGGTCTGGGGATATAACGATCTACGGCATAAATGTAGCTTCGTCCCCGGTGCCTGACACGTCGCCGCCCCTTCTCACCATAGACCCCGCTCCTGCGGTGACATTTACCGCTGCATTGGTGATCGGCGGGAGCGTGGAGAAGGATGCGCAGCTCCAGATAACCGCGCCGCTGGGAGTGGTTGTGGGTGCTGTCGACTTCTTTCCAGCGCCTGATGCATCCATATCATTTTGGCAGGCTGGCATAAGCGCGCTTAATGCCGGGGCAAACACCATCACCGTAACCGCCCGGGATTCCGCCTCCAACCCGACAACAAAAACTTCTTCAATTATCTTTGATCCGAATGCGATCAAAGTTACCATTACCCCTTTCGATGTGCCGGTTAACAGCCCCGCGCAGGCACTTTCCGGTACTGCGGACGCGGGTGCCGCAGTCACCCTGGCGGGGCCTGCGGGTGTTTCCTTTTCACCGGTAACTTTTATTGCCGGGACAACAACGTGGCAAAGCAATGTATCGGGACTTGCAGCGGGAATAAATACCATTACCGCGACCGCCTCAATCGGCGCCAACAGTTCGTCGGCGACGACCCGCATTACCCTGCTGGCCTCCAACCCCGATCTTGAGGTATCCACACTGCCGGAAGGAAGCACAACGGCTCAGCCGATTCTCAATGTGAGCGGCACGGTTCCGCAGGACAGTTTCTTCGTCTCATTAACCGTCAATGATGCTGAGGTAACGTTTACAAACGATGCCTTCAGTACCACGATTGCATTGAAACCGGGTGCTAACAGGATTACGATTGCCGCGCTTGATGCAGCAGGCAACAAATCCGAATTCGTACGCAACATTGCCCTGGATGAAGCACTGCCGACGGTCGCATTTACCGAGCCGTCCGACGGCGCATACATAAACGGGACGGATGTAAATCTAAAGGGAAAAGTGCTGCCGGGAAATACGCTGCGGCTGCTGTTGTACAACGGATCAGCCAACGGTGTGCCTTTCACCCAGATCAGTCTGGCTGCCGACGGTTCGTGGGCGACGACAGGAGCGATACCGCTTGAACCGGGTCTAAATACGATTGTTGCCGAAGTGACTGACAGCTCCGGGAAGAGTTCGGTGATAAAAACAACGGTCACCCGTGATGCCGCAATTCCGGCCCTTGCCGTAACCGATCCAATCCGGGATGTTTCGGTGAGACGGCCGACGCAGACCGTAATCGGAACGGTTGCCGCCGGCGCAGCCATCAGCGCTACTCTCAACGGTGCCGATGTTCCGGTGACGGTGGGGAGTGGCGGTAATTATTCTATTCCGGTTAACCTCGCGGATGAAATTCAGTATGCCCTTGCGATCACTGCGACAGACCCGCTGGGCAATTCTGTCACAACCTATCGAAATCTAGTCTATGACGTGACAGCGCCCAAGATTACGGCGGTTGATCCAGCCAACCCACTGAAAGTAACCTTCAGTGAGGGCATCCCGGTGGTGCTTGACAAGAACGGGCCGGTAACTGGAGTTACGATTACCGCCAATCCGGACGGGAGCAAGACGGTAGACGCCAGCACAGCTGCGGCCTATGACCTCAAAACTCTCGATATCCATGCGGACGATGCCGCGGGTAACAGCACCAGGAACGGTGACGTGAATGGTGATGGTTTGGTGGATATCAAGGATGCCTTTAGACTCTTGAGGCTTGCGCTGGTACTTGACCCCACAACTGCGGAGCAGAAGCTTAGGGGGGATGTGGCGCCGCTGCTGACCGGCGTATCCAGGCCGGATGGCATAATGGATGTTTTTGACGTGGTCTATATCCTTGAGAAGATTGTGGGGCTCAGATGACCGCAATAGGTGAGGAGTTGAAAATGGCTAAAGTTACTCTACTGTGTCCATTCGCTGCGTTATTCCTGTTACTGTTGTCCGGCTGCGGAGGCGGGGGGGGGGGCTCACTCCCTCTGCCTGTGAACAAGGGAATCATCTTGTCCGCAAACCTGAAACAGGGGATTACGCAGACTTCACTTCCGATCGCTTCAATTCAGGTAACATTCGTGCTTCCGAAAACGGCAGCTCCGATTCTCAATGCCGACGGCTCTCTCCAGATAAGTGAAACCGGACTCAAAGGTCTGAATCCAAACGGTTCAGTCCCGGCAGGGAGTTATGATCAGGTGACGGGAACGGTGCAATTCATCCTCTTGCCTAATGATGTCGCCATCGGCCTCGGCAGCGGCAACCTTGACATCGCCCGGCTAACGTACGAGACCTCTTCCGGAGCCGAACTCTCCCCCCTGGAGATACAGCAGACCCTTTCGTACAAAGTTGTCGGGCAAGGTCTTATTGATATTTCACCCCAGATTGACCCATCAGTCCGTGTAGTGACATATCAGAAACCATGAGATGCCGGCGGTTGAATATGGAACCGGCAGTTTTGGAGCGTACCATGAAGAGTCTGGCCATAATCTTATTGACGGCAGCAGCATTTATCCTGTCCCCTGTTGTCCAGGCATCGGCTGTTACACCGAATCAACCCCACGATTTCACGTGTGCCGCATGCCATTCGCCGCACAAAACCCTGGGGAGCACCGGTTATGACAATATCTGCCTGAGCTGCCACAGGGGCGGCGATCACAGGGCGGGCGCCAAGTCCTTTGCCCCGGGCGACGCGGCAGACCCCTTTGACCGGTACACATCCGGCGTAGCCAACCGGTTCCAGATATCCCACCGCTGGGACGGCTCCGACACGAACGTACGTGCCGGAGCGGCACCCCCCGTTCAGGCTTCAATGACCGGCGTACGGAGCAGGACATCCGGCTCTCTCGCCTGTGTCCGCTGCCACAATCCCCATTCACAGGTAAACAAACCGTTCCTCCGGATGGCGAACGACGCCGACCAGATGTGCCTGGATTGCCACAGCAGCCGGAATACTACAAACCAGACGAAAGGCACCCATCCGGTTGGTGTCGCTTACCCGCAGGTCACAACGGCAAACTCCTCAGCCTTCAACCTCCCTCCGGTAAACGCCAATCCGGCAAACCCGACCTCGGCCATGAAACTTCCTGGCGGGAAGGTTTCCTGCAGCAGCTGCCACGGCGTGCACACAACCGACTCCAACAGCTCGACTTTCGACTCTTTCTCCACCCTTTCCGATCTGAAGCCTTCTGACGGCAACCTGCTGCGCACCGACCGTCGCGCCGCGACGGCTGCCGGCATAAACATCTGCACCAACTGCCATGCCGGAAAAGTTGCCCATAACGGTCGCGGCCAGAACATCCAGTGCGGTGATTGCCACGGCGCCCATGTGGACGAAGGCGACGGAAGCGTGCCGAATGTTTGGCTGGTCAAGCGTGATATGGGCCCCGGCAGAGGTCAGGTGTTTTTTAATTCCACGACGGTCAAGAATTACATGTCAGCGGGAAGCACCGGTGTGTGCCAGTCATGCCATGCAGTTCCGACCGATTCCGGATTCCAGTTTCACCTGACCCAGACAAATGCCACCTGTAATGGGTGCCATCTGCATGGCAACAGCATAGGTTCCTTTTCAGCGGATCTGAGTACGTCATGTAACTCGTGCCATGGCTATCCTCCGGTGTCTGACATAGCAGGGGGCGGCGGATATGCCGCCGGTTATCAGAACGCTCCCTCCTTCACCAATGAGAGCCTTTCCGGCCATGCCTCTCATGCCAGTGCGCCATACCAGAAGGCGTGCGAAAGCTGCCATAAAGGCAACAGCCACCAGACCGGTACCTTCCAGGATGTATTCATCGTGACGACCGGCACCATTGCCGCAACCGGCGGGCTGACTCCGGCCTATAACACTGCTGGGCAAACATGCTCCAATGTCTATTGTCACAGCAACGCCAATCCACGGGGGGGAACCAGCATTACAACCATTACCCCGTCATGGAACGGGGGCAAAGGGACAATCATCGGCACAGCCGGCGAGTGCGGTAGATGCCACAGCGCGGCCGGTGCAGCTGCTCCCACATGGTCGGCATCTCACACCAGGCACGTTAACGGCTATGCAGCAAACGTGAACTTTACCTGCAATGTCTGCCATGCCGGGACGGCATCCGGCAACTCCGCCATTTTCAGCAACATTACCGCCCGCTCAATGCACACCAACGGAGTAAAGGACGTTGCCTTCAATGCTTTTGCAAATGGCGGTTCCTGGGACCAGGCTTCCGCCGCCTGTTCGAACCTCTATTGCCATAGTAATGTCCAGGGAGCGGCAGGAGTGGGAGCCCCGACTACCTTCTCTCCAGGCCTGACCTGGAACGCCGCCACGATGACCTGCGGATCCTGCCACGCTTCCATGGTTAAGCTTGCCAACATCTCCTCTGCAACCGGCAGCCACAAGCGTCATGTCCAGGGGTATGCCTTTGATTGCTCCGTCTGCCATGGCGCCGGCTATTCAGCAACAGGCGCTTCCGTGCCCGTTGCCTCCCACGTGGATGGAACCATCACCATTGGTTTCACCGGCATTGCCGCAAACAACGGGACAACTCCCGGTTATGCCCAGGGGAGCAATAACCCTGGAGAGGGGTATGCCGGCTGCTCCGCTGTCTACTGTCACAGCAACGTTCAGGGGAGTGGGGGGGTGGGTGCACCTACGAAGTATTTCTCCCCTGTTTGGGGAGCAGGGCCCGTCACGTGCGGCAGTTGTCACGTCAACATGGCGTCCAGCGGTGCAGGTGCCGGAAGTCATGTCCAGCATGTTATAACAGCAGGGTACAGCTGCCCGACCTGCCATAACGGAGCCGGCAAGGATCCCAATCCGCCGTTCGCGGCGACGGCAAAACATGCTGACGGGACAATCGAGCTCTCTTTTTCGGGAAGCGGGGCCGGCGCGATATATTCAAAAGGGGGGAGCGTTACTCCCGGGACAGGGTATGGCAGCTGTACCAATGCAAGTTGTCATGCCGATCCGTATGGTCCGGCAACGGTAACGACCCCAGTCTGGGGGGCGGTGATAGCATCCGGTTGTGCCGCCTGCCATAACGGCGGCGGAGCCTTCGGTACAGATAGCGCGCCTGCTACCGGCAGCCATGGCAAGCATATGGCGCGTCCCGGCGCCCTCTGTAATCAATGCCACAACGGTGCGGTTGCCGGATCCAGCGGCGGGGCTGCTCACGGCGACGGCAACATAGACGTTACCAACGGTTACCCTGCCAATGTGGCCAAGCATGCTGCCGGAACCTATACCGGTGCCTGCTCAACAACCTGCCACTCTCCAACAACCGCCCCCGTCTCAACCCCGACCTGGGGGACAGCGTCGTCCTGTTCCAGCTGTCACGAATCGACGCCCACTACCGGCAGCCATCCTCTGCATTCGGGCTTGACGGTTCAAGCGCTTTGTATCAGTTGCCATGCAGGCGCGGTTGTTGACGTCAATGCCGGGACTTCCCACTTGAACGGCACCATAGACGTCACCAACGGCTATCCTGCCAATGTAGCCAAGCACGCTCCCGGAAGCTATGCCGGAACCTGTGCGACGGCTGCTGCCTGTCATGCGAATCCATACGGCACGTCGGCCATAATCACCCCCGTGTGGGGAGTTGAAGCTGGTAACCACTGTGCCGGCTGCCACAACGGCTCTGGTGCTTTTGATGCAGCCCTGGGCTCGCCGTCCACCGGCAGTCATGCCAAGCATATGGCACTTGCCGGCGTGCTCTGCAATCAATGCCATGCCGGTGCGGTGAAAAACTCAGACGGCGGCAGTCTGCACAAAAACGGCAACATAGACGTTACCAACGGCTACCCTGCCATCGTGGCGAAACATGCCGCGGGAACCTACACCGGCACCTGCTCAACAGCGGTCTGCCATGGCTCCGGTATCGTGCCGTGGGGCGGCACGCTCTGGTCAACCACCGATCAGTGCGGCGCATGCCACGCAAGCAACGCCAACGGAACGGTAACTCAGGCCGCGCCGTTCTACAATACCGCTTATCCGGTCAAAACAACCGCAGCTACCGATGCCAAGGTAGGCGCCCATACCAACCATATGTCATCACAAACTCTGGGTGTTTCTGCCAGTACTGCCTGTACGGACTGCCACGGCGCAGTGACACTCTCCGGCGCGACCCATATGAACGGTTCCACGACTTTTGTCTGGAGTGCGCTGGCAACAAAGAACGGTACGCTCGCTCCCACATATACCGCTGCAACAGGGCAGTGCGCCGCAACCTACTGCCATGGCAACTCCATGCCGGGTGGAGACACCGGCGGTTCAAACAGGTCACCGGTCTGGAATAATCCGAACTACCTCCCGGCCACAATCAGCGCGGCAGCCTGCGGCACCTGCCACGGTTTCCCGCCTTCGAACGCGTTCGGACACCCCGGCGGTATCACTATTCCGGCAGGTTTCCCGGCGACAACGTCAATCGGGACCACCTGCAGTTGCCACGGCAACATCAACACAACCGGCAACAGCTATGCCACTATTTTTGTTAACCCTGCTCTGCACATCAACGGAATTCTGGAGACGCCGGCATCAGGCGGCCACGTCTTTCCGTACCCTGGTGCTTCTCACTTGAGCGCTGCCGGGGTAACGCCGTGGAGTGCATGTACAGGTTGTCATAATGCCACAGCAACGGGAGTGACGTACGCTGCCTGGGCATCAAACGGTCGCGGGACGGCACCGAACTGCACCACGTGTCATATTGCCGGCCTCAAAGCCCCGACCGGCACATCATCCTGTTATGATTGCCACGGCGCATCGGCGACCGATGGCAAGCCCAACGGCGGTATCGGAACAGGCATCGGCGGCAGCACGTTCCCCAATTACAGCGGCAGCCACACGGTTCATATTTCAAAAGCCGGCCTTACGTGCGATACGTGCCACTCTGGCGCCGGCACGGGCGCTTTAACCCACGGCAATAGCAACGGGGTATCCAAGACAGCCGCGACTGTCGCATTCTCCGGTCTAGTACAACCGGTCTGGACCAGCCCGAACTGTACGGCCGCCTGTCATGTTGCGGCCAGATGGGGCGGCAGAATCGGATGTGTTAACTGCCACAGTACGGCCCAAGCCGGAACGCATGGAACTCCGCGTGATGCTGTCTCCACTGAATTCGGTCTTGCATGGGGGCACAAGAAATCCGGGCGCGGCGCTGTAACTGATGCGGACTGTATCGTTTGCCACCTGGAAGGGGAATTTGCTTCGCAGGCACAGTCAGCAAAGCACGCTGACGGCAACATTGACCTGCGTGACCCGGACGGTGTCGGTGAAGTGGGCATTACCAATATTTCCGGCACTGCATTTACTTTCACGAAGTTTGCAACATCATTTGCCGCCGGTTCAAGGACTGCGACAGGGCAAACATCCAATACGGATATTGCCAATGTCCTTACCCAGAAATTCTGTCTGAAGTGTCATGATGTTAACGGTGCAACCAATGCTACGGCACGTTCCGGGGCGGCACCTACCCAGTACCTGCCGTTTGGCACGGGGAGCCAGAATGGGGCTGCTTATACAGTTGGCCTCAGCGCCGGAGTTGTCGGCGGGGTCGTTAATGTTGACAGCATGTTTGCTACGACCAACTCCACGTTCCATCCGGTAAAGGGCCCGCAGAACAACAGGTATGCGTCAGGCACGAGAATGGCCGTGCCGTACGGAATAACAAAGACAGCAGTAGCAGACGGCATCGTCATGAACTGCTTCGACTGTCACAACGCGCCGACTCCGCTCACCTCGCGCACGGTTGCGGCACATGGCTCCACGGCCCCGAACGCCTACCGCGGCACAGTGTATGACACGACAAACACGCTCTGCAAGGTATGCCATACAGGATATACCGGTACCACAAGTCACCACGGAGCGGGGTCGGCTTTTGCTTCCAACACCAATAGCGGCATGACTACTTATCTGACCGGTCAGTGCCAGAGATGCCACGCCAGCACCAACACGGCTGTTCGTCCGGTCCGGGCCGAAGATGCCCACGGTTTCAACAGGTTTGCCGGAACCGGTACCGACGCACTGTGGCCGCGCGGCACAACCGAAACTTACCGTCCATATGCGTTCATGAGGAACACGACTCAATGGACGACCACGAGCTGGAAACCGTTGTCCGGAGCCGGCGTGCCGGCAGGAACGGCTACCTGCGGAGGTAATATGACTGCCAGCGGCTGCGGTGACAACATGACAACTTACACACCGGGCGGCACCTATCCATGACAATCTGAGCACGACAAACCAGTATGTTTTTAGTTACGAACCAGATGGTATTCATCAGGTTTTGGTTGTTAAGCTGATTATTCTAACATAACCAGGAAGAGTGAATGACTGGAACCACAGCGCCCCGCCGGAATATACCGGCGGGGCGCTGTGGTTTGTAAATGGTGACGATCTTGTTAGCCGATCTTGACCGTTTTGTAGAGAAAGTTCTTGAACCTGAAGAGCAAGCGCTGTTCCTCAGCACTATCTCCGCTATTGCCGACCGCTTTTAAATGACGCGCCACCGCCGGCATGGTCTTTCCCGCTTTGGCGCGTGCCTTCTCTATGACCAGCCGTACCGTTTCGCGTGAAATGTCGCTGCGCGAGAACGGCTCATACATGTCGGACCAGAAGTCACCGCCCGCTTCAATCCTGTCGAGTATTTCACCCGCCAGCCGCTGGTCCAGTTCATGTGCGGATGAAGAGGGTGTGAGCCCTTCCAGGCGCCCGGTGCCGACTATGGCCTCACGTATCGCTTCACCCGTGATGACGTGCTTGCGCCTGAAAAACAGCGCCCGCAGCAGAATACTGCGCAGCTCGCGGATGTTGCCCTTGTAGTTATGATGCATCAGGATCTCTTTGGCTTCCTTGGCAAGGTAGGGTGGCGTCTCCCCGGTATCATTCTCGGCGCGGTAGGTGCGATAGAGCTTGCCGAGAAAATGAACCGAAAGGTCCGGGATATCTTCGCGGCGTTCGTTGAGAGAGGGGAGGCGTATCGAAAGCTCTGAAAGCCTGTGGTAGAGATCCTCGCGGAAACGACCGGCAGCGATCTCGTCGGCCAGATTCTTGTTGGTTGCTGCAACCAGCAAAACCCTGCTGTAGCGCTCGGTATTCTCGCCGAGCCGCATGAAGCCGCCATTGTCCAGGAAACGGAGCAGCTGTACCTGGGTCTTGGGATCGGCATCACCGATTTCGTCCAGAAAAACGATGCCGCCGATGTTTTCTTCCAGAATGCCGCGCCGGTCGGTATATGCCCCGGTAAAAGCCCCTTTCTTGTGGCCGAACAGCTCCGAATAGGTCAGGTCCCCTGAATATGCGGCGATATTTGTTTTTTTGACCGGCAGCTCGCCGCTGGGGTTTATTTCGCGTCGATAAAGTTCGTTAAGTTTGTTGTAAAGGTTGTTGAAGAAAAACTCCTTTCCGGATCCGGTCTGACCGGTCACCAGGATAGAAGGGAGTCCGATGGTCGCTTCCTGCAGGATGTTGCGGGACCAGAAGACGATGCGGTTGAAGAGCGGCGGCGAGACGGTGTTGATGAAATCGACGACCTCCTGGGATTTCCGGCTGTTGCCGATGATGTTGCCGAGACGGTACGAGGAAACGTGCGGGTCTTTGTAGGCAACATCGGTTGTAAGCCGGTTTACCTCACCCTGGAGCCGCTCGATGCGCTGCAGATCGGATATGTGGCGCGCCGTCAGCGAGCCGACGATCTGCAGGATGCGGCGGTGCTCTTCGCGGAAAAAATCGTATTGCAGGGAATTGAGGCAGATAACGGCGATTACTTCATCATCGCAGATGATCGGCACCGCTATTTCGCTCTTCAGAAGGGGACTCATGGAGCGATGGAAGCCCTCTCCCTGCAATTCAGCCTCCACGCGGGCGTTTATTTTCGGCTGCTTTGTGAAAGCGACGTATCCTGTCAGGCTCCGCTCTTCCTTCGGCAGCTCTTCACCGCCGACTACCAGCGGCGGAATATGCTTTTTCAGCCACTCCTTGTTCTTGGCGCCAACAATTGCGCCGTTCTCGTCCTCAACCACCAGCCATTGCTGCCCGTCCCGTTCCGTCACAACGGCGATGCTGCCGGTATCGGCGCCGATCAGCTCCGTCGCCTTGGAAAGTACCCTGGTCAGGAACGGCTGCAGGCTCTCCGTCCGTTCGTTCAGAAGATCGCTGATTTCGGAGAGCACCCGGATTTCAAGATGTTCGCCGCCGACCTCACTGATGACTTTTTCGACCATTTCCGCATGGGTCTGCAGCAGTCCCATTTCAAAATCGCTGAACTGGTACAGATCATGGGAGTAATAGTTAAGCAGGCAGATTATGCGCCGGGTTTCCGGGTTGAAGCGCGGAACTACGTACAGCGAGCGGAGCTCCATCGATTCGGTCAGGGCACGCTTTTGCAGGTTGTGCTGCGTCAGGTCGGGTATGAAAAGCGGCTGCAACAGGCGTTCATCCGTAATCACCCCTTGATCGTTGATATAGTTTGAAATCAGCGACATCCCCTTGCGAAGGTCCAGTGCCCCGAGCTGGTCATATATCCGTTTCAAGTCGTCATCCGCCGAATAGCTGGCAAGGTTTTCAAGAGCCCCTGCAATGCCCTCCTGGTGGGGCGGCACCAGAACCGCCGCCAGAGAAACCTTTTCAATCAGCTTGACCGCCGACCTGACCATCATTCCGGCAGCCTCACGCGCCTTGAACTCCTCAAGCCGCCGGGCGAGACGAACCTGCTGATGATAAATCCTGGCCTGGTCGAGATGCTCGGCAACGATGCCGGCCAGCTCTGCAAGCTGTTTTTTTGCCTGTCCGCTCAATACTTCGCCGGGGTGGTCCTGATCGACGCAGAGCACTCCAATCGATTTTCCCAGGCTGACTACCGGCATGACGTAGCTGGAACGGAACCTGAAACGGAGGGCACATTCATGGTCAAGTGAGCTTGTGCTGGTTCCGGCGAGTTTGAAATCAAGAGGGAGTTGGCTGACAAACACGCTGGAAACGATCGTCTCCTTCGAGATGATCGGGAAAGTTGTCTCGACAAGTTCCTTGCCGAGCGGCCCGGTGGCATGGACACAGGTAAGTGCCCCGCGGGTCAGGTCTTCCAGGTAGATGCGGATCTGCTCGCACCCCGACAGCAGTGTGGCGTTTTCGGCCAAAGCGTACAGCAGCTCGCCGAGATTTTCCTTGCCGTAGGCGGCGATTGCGGACTGAAACTCTTTAAAGCGGGATGTGATCAGCATGCTGTCCCCTGCTGGCATGTTCAAGTCGAGAACACGAGTGAGTAGATTATCCACACAGCAGGAATGTAGCGCGGGATGGAAGGCAGGTCAAGGATGAAGTGAGGTGCTGCAGAAATCGCGCCCGGGCGGCGGGGCACCGGTGCTACCCTTTGAGCACGTTCAGCATTTTGTCGGCAACATCCTTGCCGCTGATATTGTAGGAACCTTCTGCCAGTTGCTGCCGGATGACGTTGAGCCGTTCGCGTCGGGCCTCGTCTTCAGCCAGTTGCACAGCTGCAGTGGAGAGGTCCACCGCAACCGGGGACGATTCGGCACCCCCCTGCAGTCCGGTTGCGGCGCCGGAGGGGGCTGCAGGTTTTGCCGCTTCACCGTTCAGCAGCGCCATGTAATTTGATATGCGGTCATCAATTTTCATAAAGGTTCCTCTCGACTGAGTAGGGCTGTTCAAGGTGCTGATGGTATGTACATCGGCAAAATATGGCCTGAACTTTAGCAATTCGGAATGTATTTTCTACGGTTTTCCGGCGGGGACGGCAGCAATCGAAACTCAATTGAGCCCTTTTCTGATCTGGTACAGCCCTTCGATGTCCAGATCGTTTTTCTCGTAGTATTCCCGTTCCAGTTCTTCAACATAGAAACGGTCAAGGCCGGAGTTTTCAAGAAAATCCTCCCGCAGTCCGACATTCCGTTCCGCAATGATCTGCGGCAGCAGCGAATGCAGATACATGGCCTCTTTCTTGATGGTAAAGATGGTCTCGTTGAAGAGGTGGTCCGGAATGTCGCCGCTGATCCTTTTTTTTGTTTTCAGCTCCTCGACTACTTCCCGGCGCAGCGCTTCCTGGTCAGCCTTCGTGGTGAACTTGGAGTAGAAATTTCGGATGCGGTCGCGCACATGTTCCAGGAGAACAATGGCTATTCTCTCCTCCTGATCGATATCGGTTAACAAACGGTGCAGCTCTTCGATCGTTGACAGCCGCGCCTCAATCGCCGCCAACCCATCCATAAGGGTTTTGACCTTGCGTCGCCCGAAAATACCGAGATAGGCATTGGCATACAGCTCCCGGATGAACAGTTCCCGGAAACAGTTTTCATGAAGGTTGTCAAAGGCGGCTTTATGCTCCAGCAATCCGCGCAGCATCTCTTCATTGATCCGGACGTTTTCCATGAAGGCCAGCTGGCTGATCAGATTCGAAACGGTGTCGAAGCGATCGAGATAGGTAATGACATATGAAAAACCGTCCAGCAGTGACGGGTCGGCACCATCACGGATTTTCTCGTCACACTCCTTGCTGGCATCCAGCATCAGCTGGTCGAACGTGTGGTCACGATTTTCCATCGCTTTTTTCTTGGCCTGGATCAGCTTGAGCATGTCGTCCCGGTCGATGCGGCTCTCAATCTCGATCTCACGGAAAAAAATGCCTTCCAGTATTTCGCGGGTAGCGGCGATATAATCGCGCTCCTGATCGTCCTTGAGATTGCGCCCCTTTTTCAGCATCTCATCCAGCGTGTAAAACAGCGCCCCAGGGATCTTGTTGCGGACCGACAGCGTTTTCAGGCGTGTCAGGCGGGCGTTGTCGAGGTTGCTGATTCCCCCCTTGGCATTGCACGCCAGCAGGATATTGCGGTATTCGTCTACAATCCGCTTGTTGGCGGGACTGCGGTACATGGCATCGATCCTGATGCGCTCCTGCTGGTAACGGTCTATTTTATGGGTCGTAGCGACTGCGACCAGCCGACTGAAGTCCTCGTCGGATATTTTTTTGTTCTTGAAATAGAAACTTCGAAACAGATCGCGATATTCACGGTGGTGGCGATTGATCAGCTTGATCACAAACAGCTGGGAGGTTTCGTCATTCAACAGCGGAAACAGTTCGGAAATAAGAACGTCGTCACGCTCGATACCAACCGCCTCGGAGCGTTTGATGGTTTTGCCGATCCGTTTGACCAACTCTTCCTGCTGGTTTTTTAATTTTCGCGACAGCAGGTTGGAATGGACGAAGAAAAAATAGTTGCAGACCGCGTTCCCCTCGAAAAAAATGTTGTCATATGTTTCCGAGCCCGAGGTCCTGTCACTGAAGCGTACCGTGCCGTCCTCGTCGGAGTGTGCCCCGTACATAACCAGACGGTTTATGATTTCAGGCTTGGACAGATCTGACGTCGGTTGATCCACTCCGAACATGTATTCGCAGAAATTGCCACCGTTCCCCTGGTAATTTATTCCCTCCGGTGAAATGATCATTTCATTGCCGGGTGAGAATATGCGCAACTGGTCCTCTTCCTGGACGATGTTGAAGAAATAGCGCTGGTAGGCGTCGTTGCCGGCTACCATGACAAAATACTCTGTCTGTTCTCCGATCATGCCGTGCAGGCGAATGTCCTTGTGCATCGCGTTCTCCTCGCTGAAATAGGGCGTACGTTACTGCAGATCAAACTCCATGCCGTCATACGCAAATTCAACGCCGGGCGGCAGTTTGACCCCCTCAGAATACGCGATCTGATGGGTAAGATGGGTCAGGACGGTGCGTGCAGCCTTTATCTGGCCGGCTGCTGCTATTGCCCCCGAAATGTTGAAGTGGTACGGGTGTTCAGTCCAGCGCAGGCCGTCAATTACCACCAGTTCCAACCCCTGCAGCAGCTGCTGCGAAGATTCCGGGATCGCGCTGCAATCGGTCAGATAGGCAAAATTACCGATCCGGTACCCGAGAGAGGAGGTCCTGCCGTGCAGCAGCGGTATCGGAATGATGATTCGCCCGAACAGTTCGAATGGAGTACTGATTTCATGAGCAGCCAGCAGCGGTGTGTAGCCGGAGCCGTCATGTTCGTTGAAAATGTAGCTGAAGCCGCTCTGCAATGTTCCAAGGGTTTCCCGTGATGCAAAGCAGGGAATAATCTCTCTGTGGATAAAATGAAAGCCGCGCAGGTCGTCGATGCCGTTGACATGGTCGGCGTGGGCGTGGCTGAAAAGTACGGCATCAATGCGGCGGATATGATGACGCAACGCCTGTTTCCTTAAATCGGTGGACGTATCGACCAGTACGGTGCGATCGTTATAGCAGATCAGGAGCGATGCGCGCGAGCGCTTGTCCCGGGAGTCGCCAGACGCGCAGACCGGGCAGTCGCAGCCGACCATTGGCACTCCGGTGGACGTTCCGCACCCTAAAATAGTGATCTTCATACCGGTCAACTTTCATAAAATTTGCTTGAAAATAACAGAATAGCAGCACTCAGGCAAGGTGGATTTCGGGCGGTACGACGGGGTGAAACTCACTTGTCATCAATATACTGCTGCGAGTATTTCACGTAGTTACCGGGGGACTTCTTCAGCCATGCCACCTCGTCCTGGGTCAGGTCGCGTTTGTATTTGGCCGGAGCGCCGACCCAGAGGGTATGCGGCGGGATGACCGTCCCTTCGGTTACCAGCGCCCGTGCTCCCACCAGCGCCCCTTCGCCTACCACGGCATGATCCATCACCATGGCCTGCATCCCGATAAAACAGCCGTCCCGCAGGGTGCAGCCGTGCAGGGTCACGCTGTGACCGACCGTGACGTCATCCCCGATGATCAGCGGCGCGCCGGGGTCGTCGGCATGTTTCTTGTGGGTAACATGCAGCATGGAGAGATCCTGCACGTTGCTGCGGTCGCCGATGCGGATATGGTTAACGTCGCCGCGAACGACGCAGTTGTACCAGACGCTCGATTGCGCCCCCAGAGTCACATCGCCGATGATCACCGCGGTTTCGGCGACAAAGGCGGTCGGATCGATGGTGGGGTGGATGCCTTGAAAAGCTTTGATCATGATGGATTTCCCTCTTAATAAATTGTTACGGCGCTCCGGAGTATAGCCGCTCGGCAATGACTTGGCAATCATGGCGTTTCCGCGGGGGAAAGAAGATTAAACTCTTGTTGTTACGCTCTATTTTTGCTATGTTGAAAAGTCAATTTTAACCGACAAGGGGATTGCATGCGATGAAATTTACCAAGATGCAAGGCGCAGGAAACGACTATGTCTATGTGAACTGTTTTGAAGAAACGGTGGATAACCCACAGCAGACGGCAATACAGGTTTCAAACCGCAATTTCGGCATCGGCTCGGACGGGTTGATCCTGATCATGCCGTCGGAAAAGGCTGACGTAAGGATGCGGATGTTCAATTCCGACGGTTCCGAGTCGGAGATGTGCGGCAACGGCATCCGCTGTGTCGCCAAATATGCCTATGATCACGGCATCGTCGCAAAGACCGAAATTACCGCCGAGACCGGCGCCGGAATCCTGACGCTGCAGCTGTTCCCCGGAACCGACGGAAAGATCGGGCGGGTGCGGGTCAACATGGGGAAGCCGCGCCTGACGAGGTCAGAAATACCGATGACCGGTGACCCCGAGGCACAGGTGGTCGCCGAAGAGCTGACCGTTCTGGACCGCACTTTCAAAATTACCTGCGCTTCAATGGGCAACCCGCACTGCGTCATCTTTGTCGACGACGTCGAGAATTTCCCGGTTACTACCTATGGACCGCTGATAGAAAATCATGAGTTGTTTCCGCGCCGCACCAACGTCGAGTTCATCCAGATCATGTCGCGGGTTGAGATTCGTCAGCGTACCTGGGAGCGGGGCGCCGGCGAAACCCTTGCCTGCGGCACCGGCTCCAGTGCCGTGACGGCGGCCTGTGTGCTGAACGGACTGACGGAAAAGAAGATCCTCAACCACCTCACCGGCGGCGATCTCGAAATGGAATGGGCTGACGACGGCAGCATCTACATGACCGGCCCGGCGGTGGAAGTGTTCAGCGGAGAGATAGAGAATCAATTTTGAATTATGAATGTTGAATTATGAATTAAATTCAAAATCCAATATTTATTAGTCTAGAGAATCAATGTTGAATGTTACAAGCTGAATATAATTCAAAATCCATAATTCAAAATTCAACATTGTCAGGTTATATGCCACGTACCGTTACCATCATAAATATCCTTCTGGGAATCGTTATTATTGCCCTGCTGGCGGGAATCACCACAGAGCGGCTCTCCGCCCGTCTCGGGAAGGCGTTCCTCCCGGAGGGGGGCGCGGCGGCCCCCGCTCCCGCATCCGGCCCCAGGCGAACGGAAGACCTTTCCTTCTATGCACCGATCCTGACGGGTGGGCTGTTCGGCAAGGCTGCAACAGGTCCACTTACCCCGATTACCACTGCTCCGAACGGTGCCCTGGCCGTTCCGGCCACCGCTCCGACTGAGTTGATGCTGCTGGGTACAGCCGTCGGGTCGTTCCGCGAAACTTTTGCCCTGATCAGGCATACGACAAAACAGGAAGAACGGGTGTTCCGACTGGGGGACATGGTCTTTGATGCCGGACGCCTGGCTGATGTCGGCAAGGAAAAGGCGTTTATCGTCATCAACAACAGGAAAGTTGAGCTGTTGACCCCCATGGCACCTCCCCCGTCACCCCCGTCGGGACTACCTTCGGCTGGAACTCCGCGTACGGTCACAGCGGTGGCCAGCACCGGAGCCGGAAGCTATGTCATCGATCAGCGGGCCCTCAATGCCGCACTGGATAATCCGGCCCAGGCGATGAGTGACGCCCGCCTGCTCCCGAGCCAGAAGGATGGCAAGGTAGAGGGGTTCAAGGCTTCGGAAGTAAAACCAAATGGCGTATTTTCAATGATCGGCATAAAAAACGGCGACGTACTGCTGCGGCTGAATGATTTCCCGATGGATTCGCCGGACAAGGCGCTGCAGTCCTTCATCGCCCTCAAGGGGCAGAACCGGCTGAAGCTGGATATTATCCGCGACGGGCAGCCGCAGACGTTCAATTACGATATACGGTAACTTTACCACCCGTCACCTATTACTCACGCGGCGACGCAACGATGCAACGAAAGGCTTTAATCAAAAGATTTATTCATGGTTTTAAAACGTCGCGTCGATGCGTCGTTGCGTGAAAAATTTTTGATTCCGGTTTGTCCGGCTCAGGGAAGCAGTAATCCGGAGGTACACTTGAAACGCTATTTACTACACACAATTTGTATAATGGTATTGATTTCAGCTCTTTTTGTCTCCCCGGCGCTGGCAGCCGGCGGCAAGGGGGGGGTGGTGCTGAACTTTAACGAGGTGGATATCTCTACCATGGTGAAGTTCATCAGCGACCTGACCGGCAAAAACTTCATCCTCGATGACCGGGTCAAAGGGAAAATATCCGTCTACTCTCCCTCCAAACTCTCGACCGAAGAGGCGTACAACGTCTTTACCTCCGTACTGGAACTGAAGGGCTTCACCGTCGTGCAGAGCGGCAGGGTCGCCAAGATTGTCCCCTCTGCCGCAGCCAAGCAATCGGGCTTCAAGCTGCTGCCGGAGGGGGCGCAGGCCCCGGTAAACGAGAGCTACGTCGCCCAGGTGACCAAGCTGGAGAATATCACCGCCCAGGAAGCGCTGGCTTTTCTGCAACCGATGGTCTCGAAGGATGGCCACCTCTCGGCCTTTGGCCCGGGCAATCTGCTCCTTATGGTCGATTCTTCCATCAACATTCGCAAACTGCATGGACTGCTGCAGACGATCGACACCGAACGGACCCGCGAAGGTCTTGAAATTATCTACCTGAAAAACGCCTCGGCCGAAAGCGCCGCTGCAATCGTGCGTCAGTGGCTGAGCGGCTCGGAAAGCAAGCCGGGCGGGCAGCCAGCGTCTTCCGGAGGGGGAAGCACGACAAGCGTTCTGGCGGACCAGCGCCTGAATGCCCTGCTGGTTTTCGGTAACGAGACGACTAAAACAGCGATTCGTGAACTGGTCGCAAAGCTGGATGTCACCCCGCCTGAAGCAAGCAGCAAGGTCAATGTCTATTATCTTGAGAACACCGATGCGACCGAGATGGCAAAGGTGCTGGACGGCGTTGTCAAAGGAATCTCCGCCCAGGCTGCCGCATCTCCCGGCGCCGCCGCACCGCAGGCGTCTCCCTTTGAAAGCGGCAAGGTTACCATCACTCCCGACAAAGCCTCCAATTCGCTCGTCATCATGGCCTCCCCCACCGATTACGGCAACCTGATTCAGGTCATAAAGAAGCTGGACCGCCGCAGCAAACAGGTCTTTGTCCAGGTGCTGATCGCCGAGGTGTCTCTCGACAAATCCAGCGAAATAGGGCTTCAAACCGGGCTGATCGGAGGGGGATCGCCGAACAGCACCCTCACGGTGGCCGGATTGTATGATCCGCTCGGGACGCTCGGCACTTTAGGCACAATCATTGCCTCGGGGGGCGCACTGTCCCCCGGCGTCACCGCCAGCCCGCTCAATATTACCGCGGTGCTGAAAGCGCTCGATAAGAAAGGGCTGCTGAACATACTTTCCACACCCAACATCCTGACCTCCGACAACAAAGAGGCGGAGATCAACGTCGGCGAAAACGTGCCGTTCCAGGGGTCATCAACAGTTACGACCGGTTTCCAGACGACCTCAGTCGAGCGCAAGGATATCGGCATCAATCTGAAGATCAAGCCACAGATCAGCGAAGGCGATTATATCCGGATGGATATCAATCAGGAGATATCGGCGGTAAAGGACAGCAAAGGGCAGGCAATCGACCTGATCACGACCAAGCGCTCGGCCAAAACCAGCGTTGTCGTGAAGGACAAGGAGACGGTTGCGATCGGAGGCCTGATCCAGGACACCGAAGAGGAAACGGTCAGCAAGGTGCCGCTGCTCGGAGATATCCCGCTGCTGGGCTGGCTTTTCAAGACCAAATCCAAGGTACGCAAGAAAACCAACCTGATGATCCTCCTGACGCCGCATATCGTCAAGGATGCAACCGATCTCGCGGAGATGACGCGAATCCAGCGCGAATCGTTCGGGGAATCGACGAAAAAGAGCGGGCCGGTCGATGTTCAAAAAGAGATCTCCGGCAAATGAGTGTCGACACCGTGAGCATTCCCGACCAACTGGAAGCTGTCGCCGGCAGGCTGGGAATCGGGTGCCGGACTGAAATCAAGGCGGATGAGATAGATTCCGGTCTGTTGAACCGGCTCCCCCTGACGTTCGCACGCGCCAACTCCATCTTGCCGCTGCATGAGTCCGACGGCGTGGTCTCCGTTGCCGTTTCTTCCGCCGCCGGGCTGCTGCTGCTTGACGAACTCCGCCTGCTGTTCGGCAAGCCGATCGAGGCGGTGCTGGTGCCGGCGCCGCTTCTGGCGGATGCCATCAACCATGCCTACGCCGGCGTGTCAGGAACCGCCCGCGAAGTGCTGCAGGAGCTGCAGGGAGAAGATCTCTCCACGGTTGCCACCGAACTGAACAACCCCACGGACCTGCTGGATCTGTCCGACGAAGCCCCGGTGATCCGCCTGCTGAACTCGATACTCTCGGAAGCGGTCAAGGAGCGGGTCAGTGACGTTCATATCGAGCCGTACGAGCGGGAGCTGTTGGTCCGGTTCCGCATTGACGGCATCCTCTACGAAAAACTCTCTCCCCCCAAAATTATCCAGGACGCTCTGGTGTCACGCATCAAGATCATGTCCGGCCTCAACATCGCCGAGAAGCGCCTGCCGCAGGACGGCCGTATCCGCGTGCTTGTCGGCGGCCGCGATGTCGATATCCGCGTCTCGATCATCCCGACCTACTACGGGGAGCGGGCCGTGCTCCGCCTGCTGGACAAGAAGAAGGGGATTCTTTCGCTGGCCGATATCGGTCTGGGGGAACATGGTGTACGCACGCTGGAGCGGATGCTGACCCGGACGAGCGGCATCATCCTCGTGACCGGTCCGACCGGCAGCGGCAAGTCGACGACGCTCTACGCCGCGCTGAACAAGGTCAATTCCAGCGAAAAAAACATCATCACCATCGAAGACCCGATCGAGTACCAGATCAAGGGAATCGGCCAGATCCAGGTCAACCCCAAGATAGAGCTGACCTTCGCCGGCGGGCTCCGCTCGATTCTGCGCCAGGACCCGGACATCATCATGGTCGGCGAAATCCGCGACGCCGAAACCGCCGAAATCGCGATCCAGGCCAGTCTGACCGGGCATCTGGTGCTTTCGACCCTGCATACCAACGATGCCGCCACCGCCGTGACCCGCCTGGTGGACATGGGGATCGAGCCGTTCATGATCGCCTCCTCCCTGTCGGCCGTCGTCGCCCAGCGTCTGGTGCGGGTGATCTGCCCGCACTGCCGCGAAGAGTACCGTCCGGTGGAGCAGTACGCCGGGGTAACCCTCCCTGAAAAGCTGTACCGCGGCCGGGGGTGCGATGCCTGCTTCGGACTCGGCACCCTGGGGCGGACCGCTATCTATGAAATCATGCCGATCGACCAGGAGCTCTGCTCGATGATCATTCGCCGTTCGCACGCCGGGGAGATCAAGGAATACGCGGTTGCGCACGGCATGAAGACGCTGCGCGACGACGGCATCGCCCGCGCAGCCGCCGGGATTACCACGATCGAAGAGGTTCTGCGCGTTACCCAGGACGACTATGCCGACGTTCCGCTATAAAGCCTACAGCGCCACCGGTTCTTCGGTATCCGGCACCGTCGAAGCCGATTCCGAACGGCAGGCGATGCAGCAGCTCAAGGGGAAGGGGCTGCTGCCGCGCGAAGTGGTTGAAGAGGGGGGCGCCGGGGGGCACTCCGGGTCGTTCTCCTTTCGCCGGGGAGTTCCGGCCGACGAACTGTCGCTCTTCACCCGGCGCCTCGCCACGCTGGTGGCGTCATCCGTACCGCTTTTCGAAGCATTTGGTTCGCTCTGCGAGCAGGAGGAGAGCGGACTGCTGCGCCAGGCCCTGGTCCGGGTAAAGGAACGCATCGCCGAAGGGGCCTCGCTGTCGCGGGGGCTGGCCGCCGAACCGGATATCTTCGGCGAAAGCTATGTCAGCATGGTGGCGGCCGGCGAGGCCGGCGGCGCCCTCGATGCCGTGCTGGAAAAACTGGCGGATTTCCTGGAGGAACAGGAGCAGGTGCGAAGCAAGGTCACCTCCGCCCTGGCCTACCCGATCCTGATGGTGCTGGTTGGCGGCGGCGTCATGCTCTTCCTGCTGACGGTCGTCATCCCCCGTATCGTGACGATCTTCGAAGACAGCAAAGCCGCCCTCCCGCTGATCACGATCATCCTGATCAAGGTCAGTCATTTCCTGCAGGGGTACTGGTGGATCCCCACCGCCCTGATGGTCGCCTCGGTTCCCCTCTATCGCAAAGCCATGAAGCGTGACGATCTCCGCCTGAAGCGCGACACCCTGCTGCTCCGCCTCCCGCTGGCCGGAGGGATGCTGCAGCGCCTGATCCTGTCGCGCTTCGCCCGCGTCCTGGGGCTGCTCCTTTCCAGCGGAGTGCCGATCATGCGGGCCCTGGAGATCACCGGCGAGGTCGTTGTCAACCGGGTCTACCGCGCTTTTCTGCGCGGCGTGATGGAGGAGGTTGCCCAGGGGGGGAGCCTCTCCGGAAGCCTGAAGAAGAGCCCGCTGTTTCCCCCCCTGCTGGTACACCTGGCGGCGGTCGGCGAGAAGAGCGGCAATCTGGAAGGGATGCTGGTAAAGGCCGGTGTCGCCTACGAGCGGGAGTTCAGTGCGCGTCTGACCCGCCTGATGGGGCTGATGGAGCCGCTGCTGGTATTGGCGATGGGGCTGGCGGTCGGCATCGTGGTACTGGCGGTGCTGCTGCCGATTTTCGAGCTGAATCAGCTGATCAAGTAATTGGAGTCAGTGCGGAGCACACGAGTCTGTAAATAGTTCAGTCCAGATAAATGTTCTATTTGGGAAGATCACCGGCCCCACGCGCGTGCGCGCGTGGGGCCGGTCAACAGCGAGTTCAGGAGAGTAAAAGAATGTATGATTTAAGGTCAATTCACATCCCGAAAATCATTGATGATTCGCTGTTCGAGCATCTATGCCGTGATCTATGGAAAAATGACAAAAAGAACGAGCTGGTTAACATTAATGGTAGGAGTGGCCAGTCTCAGGCGGGAGTAGACGTCTTTGGTCGCAATATTGAGAGCGGGGAGTGGTTTGGAATTCAGTGCAAAGTAAGAAAGACAAACCGGTATTTGACAAGAGAAGAAATATTCGAAGAAATAGAAAAGGCAAAAACATTTAATCCGACGATATCCGAGTACATCCTATGCACAACATTGGACAGAGATGTTGCGTTTCAAGAGCTTGAACGGAATATATCTGATGAACTTAGAGGTCAAGGCAGTTTCAAATTCACGATAATGAACTGGAATGAGATAGAGGAAGCTTTAAAAGAGGAAGTAAATTTTAACGTTTACTTTAAATACTACCAAAAATACTTCGTAGACAACACCGCGCTAGGCCACTCTGTCGGTAAGCTTATGAACTTAGATTTAGGTGTTGACGGAAAAACTGATACTCATTATGAAATTATGTTAGGCAAAATCCCTGATTTTGAAGGCAATAAGCATACTAATGCAAATTACTACCGAGGTACATACTACATCGTGAATTTCCACGAAAGAAAAATGGAAACTTTTACGTTGCCGTGTCACACAATGGATTTAATAGATGCTATCACGAACGAGTTCGACAGGTTCAGAATTACAAAATGGATAAACAGTATTAAAGAACTCGATACGTTCATATTCGATGATGAAAACGATGTTGAGATGTCAATAGCAGAAGAAGACCGTGAGGCGTTTTTGGAAATGTATAGGGAAGAAGAGGAATGATCGACTAACAAGGGTTACTACCCGCCTGAAAAGAAGGCGGGGCAAACCCATGCCCGTTGACACAGATAAGAATTAGACATCAGAACATTGGTATCGATGGAGCATGAAATGGTAGTTGTTGAAAAGATTCGCAGATACAAATACCTCCCCTTTAATGAAGGCTCACTGAACATAATAAAAGCCGGGACAATGAAATTTAGTCCGCCAAGTAAGGTTAATGATCCTTTCGACTGCGCACCGGATTATGAAACAGGCAACGTAGAGGAGTACATAAATAGCAGGCCAGAGCTGCTTAAAAAAGCCTGCGACTTGCTCAAATTGTCAAAAAAAGAACGAATAAGACAGAAAGAAGAAATGATTCGTAGTGTGAAGCTTGCAGTCGAAGCCGGAGCTTTTGGTCAAAAAGCTAGTGATGCCGTTGGAATTTGCAGTCTCTCAAGAGACGCACTGAACCTTCTTATGTGGTCACACTATGCTAAACATCACACTGGATTTGTAGTTGAATTCGAAATACCCGTTGCGGTTACAAATGTGAATTTGGATGACCTCCCCCCGAACTATTTTTTTGAGCTACTAATTCCTTATGAAGTTGAATACGAAAAAGACAAACCAGTTGTAAGCTTTTTTGATAGCGATGATGAAAAGCGGAGAAAACAGTTCTTAATAAAAGGTAGTGATTGGAACTACGAGCAGGAAGAAAGAGTCATAGATCATGTTAGAGGGCACGGCATTCATACATACAATAGAGAAATTTTATATTCTGTAATTGCTGGAATGAGAATGGACCCTGCCCACTATGACATTATTGTGCAGTCCATTGAAGAGTTGAATTTAAAAATGCACATGCATGTCCAGGTTCATAAGGCAGAACCTATCAAGGGCAAGTACGGCCTTTTCGTGCCAAACAGGCCCGACCTTAATAATGCGAGCCCGCCATAACCGAAGGCAAGACAACCCGCAAAACAGTCTCCTTTATCAGGTGCCAAATGGATACTATTCAAAAGCTTTTTCAGGAAACAATTCAAAAGACCCTGACCACAGATCGCATATCCTATATGGTTTTGAAGAAATTACTGTCAGTACATGGCGTGATTTTAAGCAAAAAACAGATTGACCAGATGTCTAAAGATTTAGTTACCAGCGGGTCAATCAATATTAAAATAAAAAAAGACCAAATCAGAAGAAATGGTTTTAAGACAGAAAAAGGATTTGAAGAGTACTTTAGATCCGTTTTGGAAAAATTGCCTGAAGCTATAGAAAATTTCGGGGAAACGCTAGATGATATTGTTGAAAATGCCACTGTAAGCAGTATTGATAAAACTAGTAAAACTATCCAAAAGAGTGTTAAAGCCCAAATGAAATTAGGGCTTGCAGAAAAAGAAGCTGAGAGGCTTGCTTTTGAGTACAACATGTATCGGAGATGGGGAAAGGCATTAAATGCACTCGAAATGTTGATTCTCTTGTCTTTTGAATGCGGAGATAATTTCAATAATTTCTTTAGAGAAAAAGCAGTTGCTGAAAATGATCTGGTTTTTGAAGTTTTGACTCGAATGCACGCAAGAGCATGTCAAGTAGCATACGAGATATTTACTTTGCTTAAATCAGGATATGCTGATGGTGCTCATGCTCGCTGGAGATGTTTACATGAACCTGAATCCGTGACGCAATTTTGCTGACACGGGTAGTTTTGGGCACCGGTCC
>CAZGEG010000002.1:236813-239239 GCA_964524835.1 uncultured Geobacter sp. | reverse complement strand
AAACGCATAATAAACATTATAAATCAGATAGTTACACTTTTTCAGGGACAACTAATTATTCTGATTTTCTCTATCCAATGCCCATTTCAGGGGGCTGTTGACAATGTATTCACGGGCGCGGGACATTTCATCATCGTTTCTGATCACCCGTTCGTAATAATTCCGTTGCCACACCGGGCAACCGACGTTGCTGCGGAATGTGTTGATGCGTTTGGTTGTCGCCGATTTAAAACCGGCAACAACAGACCCCAAAGAACCGGATTGTCGCCGTAGGGGCGCATTGCATGAGCACGACATTTCCGCATTGAACATTCCAGGGCGCATACCCAAATCAGGGCGCATGCAATGCGCCCCTACGTTGGCGGCGTGTATTAAAATTATTCCGTGAAAATGATTGGGCATTATTGTCCATGCATCCAATTCAACATTTGACCGCATTCCAGGTGTCCTCTCCCATTCTTCAGCAACAATCCGCCCCGCATCATTCAAAACCATTTCGTCATTCATAATTTCACCAAACAGACAATCACGTTGCCAGGTACAAATCGTCACGAAATACGCGCCGGCCTATGAATAATCATAATCATCAAATCGAATTGAATGGCGTTTATGTATGTTGGGGTTATAGGTCATGACAATGTCCTGATGGCACCAATTTACAAATTTTTATTCGTAGGGGCGCATTGCATGCGCCCTGTTTTGCTGGTCCGGTCGCATATCCGAAATCAGGGCGAATGCCGAAAGGCGGGCGCATGCCGAAATTCGGGCGCATGCAATGCGCCCCTACGGTGTTGCCTTTCACCGCCTCTCAAACAGCCCCCCATTGGTCAGCACAGTTCTGCCCGCATATAGTTCACCCGCCACGACGGTGGCATCGTCGATCGACGCGTCACCGACGATGTTGAACTGTTCATCGGTGGAGAGGTGGGCCTTGCCGAGTACCGACAGTGAATTAAGAGCATAGACACCGCTGAAACTGTCGCCGACTACGGCGAGGGAGTTCAGATTGCCGTCGGCAGGATTGATGAATATGGTGTCCGCACTGTTGTCCAGAATTTTGAAGAAACCGGACTGGAGTATATTCGGGTTGATCCAGTACCCTTTCAGCAGGGAAGCTCCCCAGAGGGTAGTGCCCTGCATCAGGCTGCTGCCGGTGATGACGGTGATGGTCCCCTTCCCCGCCGATTTCAACCGCGTTGAGTCGGGAGCGCTGTCAAGTCCACGGTTGTTGATGACCAGATCCGCATATGCCTTGGAGCTCTGTTTGAGGTAGACCGTACCAGCCCCGCCGTTGCGGGTAACGACGCTGCCGTCGCCGCCTGCACCGCCGGAGGCGCTGATGTTCGCCGTTGGGATACTGTTGGAGGTATAGTAAAGCGCGATCCGGCCACCACCCGCCCCTGCCGAGCCGCCGTTGCCACCACGTGCGGTGATGGAACCGCTGCCGCTGATGGTGGTGACATCCAGCCGGATTGAGCCGCCGCTCCCAGCGCCGACGATGGAATCCATGCCGTCGGCATTGATGGAGCCGTTCAGGGTAAGGATCGGAGCGGTAAGCTTGACTAAACCGCCGCCGTTGCCGCCGGAAGCAGGAACGACTAGATCGCCGCCACCGCCGCTGCCAAGCTCGGCCGGGTTAATGACGGAGCCGTAACCCGCCGCAGTAGTCCCGGCGATGCCGCCGCCGATTCCGCCAAGGCTGCCGCCGTTGCCGGCTGCGCTGCCTCCATCAATACTGTTTCCGAATGTCCTGCCGACATCACTGCCGTTGTCTCCCTGCAAGCCTCCCAGATACCCCTTCCCTTTGACGTCGATCTTCGAGGTGGAGTCGATGGTGACCCCTGCGGCCTTGATATCGAGACCGTATTGGGTCCAGCTTGTTGCCGCTTCGTGGGTCAGAATGCTGCCGCTCTGAGCGGTAATCGTGCCGGTGACGTTCAGGTTGTTTCTGACCGACATGGTGCTGTTGGTCATCAGCAGGTTGCCCGGAATTGTAGCAATACCGGAAACGGTAACCGTGCTGTTGAGGAGGGTCAGGTTGCGCGGTGCCAAATAATCGCCGTCGATGGTCACCTGGGTATCCTTGATGATGGTTTCATTCTCGCTGGTGATCGGGCCGCTCGCGCTGACCACCGCCCCGCCGATTACGTCGTAGATCCGGTAATCACCGCCGGGGATCGGGGTTGATCTGGTTGTCGTAACGCCGCCGTTGTTGATGATCAAGTCGGCTTTGGTGTTTGCGTTATTCTTCAGGTAAATAGTTCCTGCGCCGCCATTGCGGGCACTGTTGCTGCCGTCACCGCTCTTACCGCCGTTGGCGAGTATGTTGGCAGTGGGCAGGGTCATGCTGTTGTAGTAGATGGCAATACGGCCACCACCGCCGGAACCATAGTTCGTGTTATAGGTAGCAGAACCGCCACGCGCGT
>CAZGEG010000002.1:0-236713 GCA_964524835.1 uncultured Geobacter sp. | reverse complement strand
CAGCATTGTTGCCACCCTGGTAACCGCCAAGGTAACCCTTGCTGCTCACGTCAATTTTCGAAGTCGAGTCGATTACAAACGTTCCCGCCACCGTCAGATCAAGCCGCTCTGCACCGGTTAAACCGGTGGCGTTGTGACTGAGGATTGAGTTGCTCATTAAACTGACAGCATTAGCCGCAACAGAACCGACAAACACCACATAGCTGTTTTTGATGGTCACATTGCCGTAGCGCCCAGTGTTTACTGGATACGGCGCAGCTGAGGTGCCTTTGTTCTCAATCAACAAATCAACAAGAGCCTGCGTTGAAAAATTAATATTGTAATCAATGCCGTTGCCACCTAGGTCACTCACTCCATGAATCACAAACTGATAGGAGGTAGAGCATTCCAAGGCTATTGCCGGGGTAAATGTCAGAGTTTTCCCGTCCGTCGAAAGGACACTAGCTCCGGCAACAACTGCGCCACTATCAGCGCGGCGCATCTGAACCGTATCATTGGTAATACTGGCTGCCAGCATCGCTTCATTGAAAGTGACCGAAATCGGAAGAGTCGCAATAACACCAGTGGCATTATTGGCGATAGAAGAACCCGTTACCGTGGCTGGTACGACATCCGCCACCTGAAGGTCGATATTACTAATGCCGAATGCTCCAGCAACCGTTTCGGCGATGCAGGAAAGTCGGTAAGGTGCATAGGGAACTGCGTCGGATGCGACCTGGAAGGTGAACTGCCTGGTTGCCTCTGTCTGCGGCGGGTCGACTATCTCAACAAGTGTGCCATCGCTGACCGCACCGGTGGCGACGCAGGTAAGTTTTGCAATGCCATCTGTATTTGTTGCCGTTACCGTGGCAGTTCCAGTTTCACCCGGCTTGTATTTGAGCGCTTGGGCGGGGGAAACAAGAGTTACGGCCGGTTTGGAGGGGACCGGGTCGCCTGGATTTGCCGGGAGCAGATCCACAACCAGATTCACCACAGGGCTAACATTTCCAGCCAGGTCGCGACTGGAAACATCCAGCAGGTTCTGGCCCAGAGCCAAAGTATAAACAGCCTGCCATATTGTGTTGACATCATGGGCGACAATCTGTTTGCCGTTAACGCGGATAGATGATCCGGCTTCTTTGGTGCCACGCAGAACGATCTGACTACTGTAGGTGGGTGAAGCGACCGGATCCACCGTGGGTGCAACAGGTGGTGAGCGGTCAGAGGAAAGCGCCGAGTTATAGAGTTCAACTACGTCTTCAGACATCAGCGAACGTTTAAACAGAGACACTTCATCTATAATTCCACTAAAAAACTGAGCAATACCTTGTCTGCCGCCTATTCTCAATTCATTCCAATTGGTGTGATAGTCACCGATATTTCCACTTCCTGATGTTGATGAAACAAGCTTACCGTTTCCATACACATTGAGTTTTCCTTCAGAGGCACTATAGGTCCACACTACGTGAGTCCAAGTATTCAAGGGTGCTACAAAATTTGTATTAATCCAAGTCGACCATCCAGGAGATGAGTTAGCCATTGCCGTGTCAATTGCATACCGAATGGTCCCATCCGGGAAGCGAACGATTTCGTATTCGCCTTCCTTGTTAACAATGACTCCACCATACTTTGCATCGCTCCCGGGACCGGTAGAATAAATCCAAGCAGATACCGTCATCTGCGAGGTCATTACCATCGAGGTAGAGGCCCCCATCGAAACATAGCTGTTGGTCCCATTGAAACTCCCCGCCTGCGTCCCCACAACCTTATCCGACGAGAATGCAGCCCCGCCATTCGCCGTGCCATGATTCCCATTCCCGGAATAATCGGTCCAGTCACCATCCATCGGCCAGTAGCCAACAAGATAGGAATCCGTGCTCTGGGTGGAAAAGGTGGCGGTCAGATTGCTGGTGGTGGCATTGCCGGAGATATCGCGCACCCCGGCCTTGAGGGTGAAGGTATAGAGCCTTGAATAGCCAAGCTGGTTATACGGCTTGAAGGTTAGTGAGAGACCATCGGAGGACACTGTCAATGAACCTGGAACCTGGCCGCTGATGGAGGTGAGCGATACCAGATCGGCAGTTACTGACGCCGAGTCGATCTGTTCGGCAAAGACAACGCTGACTGCAGAACCGACCGGTACATCAATACTCCCGGAAGCCGGGGAGACTGATCCTACAACCGGCGGAGCACCGTCAGTGGTGAAGCTCAGCAGATACGGCGCTGAAAGAGCATTCCCCGCATCGTCGGTTACCGCCGTAGCGACGGTCAGGAGATAGTCGGTACCGGCAACAAGCGGCAACGTCGGTTTGAAGGTGACATCCTTCCGGTCGGAGGCAAGTGAGACTGCCCCCGGCACTGCCTGACCACCTGAGGCAACCGTCAAGCCGACCGACGCGCCGTTCACCGTGGCCGCCGCGAGTGGTCCGTCAAAAGTGACCGTGACGGAAGCGTTAACCGGTACGTTGATGGCATTGTTTGCGGGTAATGCCCATGCCACCTGCGGTGACACAACATCGGCAACCGTAAGGTTCAGTGTTTTGCTCCCCTGGTTCCCCGCACCGTCAACGGCGGTACAGGTAATGCCGATTGCAGCATACGGCCCGGCATTGGCCGCCACCTGGAAAGCAAACTCTTGGGTAATCTGCGTCTGCGTCTGCGACGGGAAGAGTGTGAAAACTTGACTTGTTGTTGACGCACCGGTAGCCGTACAGTTGATACTAACTACACCCATGTTGTCAGATGCAACTATGGTGGCGCTCCCGTTTTCACCCGGCTTATACAGAATTACCTGACCGGGGCTGGTCAGGGTGGTAACCGTCGGGGCAGTGCCATCACGCACCGTTATGCTGCGGAGTACTGTCTGGCTGACGTTGCCGGCCATGTCCTTTACTGTGGCAGCGAGTTGAATGCTACCACCCTGGGTTATAGTCGTCGGCACGGCAAGAGAGAAGCTTCCGGTGAAACTCTTGCCAGAGCTATTCGTCTTTGTCTGAGTAGATACGACCTCCCCTGCGGCGGCCAGGGTGATTTCCTTCACAGCCAGGTCATCCGTCCCCTGAACGTTTACCGTCAAGGTTGCGCCGGTACTAACTGTACCCCCCTCAGCCGGTGAGGTGATGATTACTTGAGGGACTACAACGTCTGCCACCTGAAGGATGATGCTCTTGCTTGTGCTGTTGCCGGCTGCGTCGGTGGCGGTACAGGAGAGCTGGATCGGCGCATTGGAAGCTGCGTCAACCGGCGTCTGGAACGCGAAGGTACGGCTCGCAGACGTGACAGGAGGAGCGAAGGTAAAAGTCAGATCCCCTGCTGTTGCGCCGGTGGGGACACAAACGATGCTCGCCACCCCCATATTGTCAGCAGCGGAGACCGTGGCGCTGCCGGTTTCACCCGGTTTGTAGAGGGTCGTCTGGCCGGGGCTGGTCAGGGCATTAACCGTCGGCGCAATACCATCCCGCACCGTCACGGTACGGAGCAAAGTCTGGCTGACGTTGCCGGTTGTATCCCTGACCGTGGCAGCAAGCTGAACGCTGCCACCCTGGGTAATGGTCGCCGACACGGCAAGGGTAAAGCTTGCGGTAAAACTCTTGCCGGAGCTGTTCGTCTTCGTCTGGGTGGAAACAACCTCACCGGCGGCGGTCAGGGTAATCTCCTTCACAGCCAGGTCGTCGGTTCCAACAACGGTTACCGTCAAGGTTGCACCTGTATTGACCGTACTCCCCTCGGTCGGGGAGGTGATCGTTACTTGAGGTACTACTACATCAGCCACCTGAAGATTGATGCTCTTGCTCGTGCTGTTGCCGGCGGCATCGACGGCAGAGCAGGAGAGCTGGATCGACGCATTGGAAACGGCGTCAGTTGGGGTTACAAAGGTGAAGTTGCGGCTAACGGTTGTAAGAGGAGGAGCAAAAGTAAAGGTATGGCTCCCTCCTGTCGCGCCGACCGTATTGCAGGTGATACTTGCCACGCCCACATTGTCTGTGGCGGTGACCGTTGCGCTGCCGGTTTCACCCGGCTTGTAGAGTGTTGTCTGTCCCGGGCTGGTAAGCCCGGTGACGGTTGGAGATATGACGTCAAGCACGGTAATAGTCTTCATTGCCGCTGTGCTGATATTACCGCCGCTGTCCTTCGCGGTTGCAGTGAGAGTGATCGTACCACCCTGGGTAATAGTTGTCGGCAGCGTGAAGGTAAAGCTCGTGACAAAGCTTTTGCCGAAGCTGTTGCTCTTGGTCTGGGTGGCAACCAGTTCACCGTTGGCGGTCAGGGTGATATCTTTGGCGAAAAGGTCGTCCGTCGCCTGGACTGCTACCGTCAGGATTGCGCCGGTCGATACCGTGCTGCCATCAACCGGGGATGTGATAGCAACCTGTGGCGGCGTATCTGCCTTGACATCGAGATCGAGGAAAGTAGGGATGCCCCGGTTCCCCATTTTGTCCTGGGCAACCGCTTTGATATTGATCGATCCTACCTTATCCAGAGTCAGGACCATGGTAAACGGTGCTGAGGTAACGGTCGCCCTGCGCACGCTATCGGCATAGAAGTCTACGAATGCCGTATCGGTATCTGCAATCTGGGGGATGACCAGAATGCTGTTCCCCTTGATCAGATCGCTGGACGCCGGAACACTAAGCTGACTGATCGTCGGCGCGATGGTATCGACGGTGGCAAATGTTGCCTGCAATGAGCCGGGCAACACATTACCGACCATGTCCCGCACACCGCTTGCTGTTACCATATAGCTGCGATTATAGACGAGCGGCTCCAGCGGCGTGACTGCCACCACCGTGCCGTTCTGGATCAGGTCGATGCGGGCGGCCACGGCCACTCCACCGGAGGTCAGGATGATGCCGTCCAACGTGCTCGGATCGACCACTTCACTGAACGTCACGCGCACCACTGCGTCGTTTGCCACCTGAAGTGTGCCGTTGACCGGAGAAACAGAGGTGATGGCCGGAGGAATATTGTCCACCGTGGTGAAGGAAACGCTTTGCGGCAGGGCCAGTTTACGCCCAACCCGGTCGGTTACGGATTCTGTAACAACCAGCGTGTAGAGGGTAAAACCTTTAAGCGCTGCGGCAGGGGTGAAGGTCACTCCGCTGTTGTTGCTTTCTAGTTGGAGTATCCCGGCGACCTTGGTAGAACCCTGGGCAAGATAGATGTTTGAACTGTTGAGAGTCGAAGGATCGGCCGGTTCGGAAAAGGTCACCCGCATGGTCTGGTTGATCGGCACATTTACGGAGCCCGGAGCCGGGTTAACACCGGTGACGTAGATCGGCTTGTCGTCCAGGACGATGGTGCCGAGATCCAGCAACTGGCCGTTGTGATCCAGCACTCCGATGGCTCGGCCGATGCCTGTACCTGCGGCATCCTCAACGTAGAGCGAGATCGTGCAGGGGACAGGGATGTTGTTGAAAGTGTACTGACCGTTGGAGTCGGTTATACCGGTCAGGATGCGGCCGGTGTTGGTGGAAATGCGGATGCCGCCGCCGCGTGAGGGAGTGACACCGTCTGCGAGGAGCACGGTCGTTTTGACCGATCCCACCGGACCCAGCACCATGTTAACTACCGCCACCTGTCCCTCATTCTGCAGATACCCGTTTTGCGAGGCACCGGTTGTGCGCAGGGCATGGGAGGCAATCAGCGTGAACGAGCCGGTGGGAATGTCGCCGAAAGTGAAGCTGCCGTTATCGGCGGTATAGTCTGTCAGTGTGCCGCCACTGAAGCGTAGCTCCACCTTGGCGCCGGAGAGCGGCGCAGTGCCGTCCGAATCGAGCACCGTACCGCTGACGGTCCCGACCCCTCCCAGGATGATGTCGCCGTTGGCAACTTCCAGGTCGCGGGTTATGGTTGCAACAGAGGAACCGGTACGGCGGGTGTTTGGTTGTGATGTGGACACTGTGTAGAAACTACCAGCCGCCAGGTTGTCGTAGCGGAAGGTTGCTGTTTCCGGATTCACCTGCTGTGGTGTTCCGCCGTTAAGGCGGACCGTGGCGGTGGTGACCGGGGTTGTTCTATCAGGCATCAACACCCGTCCTTCGATGGAACCGGTTGCAGCGATACGCACCTGGGACGCGGCCGTTTCGTTCTCGTAGGAGAGTGTTCCACTCGTCTGACCGCGCAGTCCATTGGATGGATCGGTAGCGATGACCGTGTAACGTCCGGCCGGTACGCCGCTGTAGAAGAAATTACCGTCCGGTGCACTGACCGAGGAAAGATTGAAACCGGTTACACCGCTGACCGAGATTGAAACAGGAGCCCCGGCAACGGGAGCAGTACCGCCGTAATTGAGTACCGTACCTTTGACCGACCCGCGCGGCGTCACCACCACATCGGCGGCAACCGTCTCGCCATCGGCATTGAGGCGGCCGGCTCCCATCCCGCGACGTTCGGTGACCGGGTCAAATCCTTCCACCGTAAAGTCGCCCAGCGGAACGTATTCCATCCGGAAACGCCCCGGGTCGGCAGGGTCTGAAGAGCTGGATGCATAGGCAATGGCCTGGGCGTTTCGTTTCAGGGTAACCTGCCCGCCGACGATCGGGGTCACGCCGTCGGCTTTCAGGAAGCGGCCGGTCACCGTGGCGGAGGCCGCAAGACGCACCTCGGCCGTGACACTCGCCTTGTCGCCGGGGATGAATACCTGGTTGCGGCCGCTGAGCCCGGCGATACTGCCGTTACCGCTTGCCGAAATCGCGTAGCTCCCTTCGGAGAGGTTGGCAAAAAGCGCCTGTCCGGCAGCATCACTGGTTCCACTGGCCGAGTCGTTCGGATAACCGGTGCCGGCGAGGGTAATATCGGCGTTCGGCACGGCAGCGCCGGTAGCGCTCAGAACTTTTACGGTGACCGTGCCCCGACCGAGAAGCTTGATGGTGATCGGCACGTCCAGTCCGGATGGTACGGTGACGTTCCCTTTCCATTTGAGCGTGGTAATCGGATCCTCGGCGAAAATCGGCTTGTTGCCCGACGGAATGATCGGGGCAAAATGGAACAGTCCCTGCTCGTCGGTAGTCACGGTAACATCGGCACCGCCGAAGTTCAGCGTCACGCGCACATCCTTGCCGGCAGCACTGCCGTCAGGCAACAGAACCTTACCGGAAACGGAGCCGGGCTGGTTGACCGGAGGCGGGCCGCCTGGAACCGGTGGAGACCCTTTGAGCGACAGGTCCACGTTGACCACCTGGCCGTGCGACTCGATCTTCCCTCCGGCTGAGACCGGCGTAGGGCGGAAGATGTTGGAGGAAGATACCGTGAAGCTCCCCTGCAGGACATTGGCAAACGAGAAGCGGCCGGTCTGCGGATCGCTCTTGACCACGGTAGGATTGTCGGTATCGTATCCCAGCACTCCCACCAGGTTGGGTTTGGTGGAGTAGAAAGCAATATCGGCGCCGGTGGGCATCGTTTTGGCGGCATCGTCCCAGGTGGTGCCGGTTACAGAGCCGACACCGACCGGACGCAGTTCCAGCGTGCGCACCTGGGTGTCGTACCAGAGATCGGTGGAGGCGTTGATAATTTCGTTGCCGGCAACCACCGTCAGGGTATAGCCACCCAGCGACAGGTTGGGAATGATAAACTTACCGGCGCTGTCGGCCTGCAGGCTGTAATAATGAGAAGAATCGACCACGCGCTTGATCGGTGCATTTGCCCAAGGTGTGCCGTCGCGGTGATAGACGGTTCCCTGAATGGTCCCGACCGCCATCGCCTTGAGCGGCACGAACAGTGAGATGTCGGCCGTGTTCCCGGCCGACAGGATGGTTACGGTACCCGACGCGACGGTGCGATTGAAGTCGCGCGGATCGATGATATCAATGCCGACATTGCCGATCGGCAGGTTATCGACCCGGAAAGAGCCTGTTGCATCGGTCAGGAGAACCCGCTGCTGTCCCTGGCTCGGCCTGACGACGACATAGAGTCCTTCGGCCGATTTGCCGTCATCCCTTTTGACCTGGCCGGACACTGTGCCGGTACCCTTCATGATCACGTTCAGCGTGATGATCTGCCCGGAGGTGGATATGACACCTCCGGATTCGCTTTGTTCACCACTGTTGTCGTCACGTGCTTTTACCGTGATCGTTCCCGCATAAACACCGCTGAAGCTGAAGCCGCCGTCAGCGCCGGTACGTTGCCAGTTCTGGTAATTGGGTCCAGTGACGATGACGATCACGCCACCGCGAGGGGTAATTCCATCAGCCCCCAGCACTTTGCCGACCACCGTGCCGCGCACGATATCGGCCACCCGTCTGACCGTCACATCCTGGGTCATCGCCGTACCGTCCTCCGGCAGTGTCCCCATGGTGCTCCCCTCGGACAGGGTCGCCTGGTTGACCGCCTTCAGGCTGTAGGCACCAACCAACAGACCACTGAAAGAGAAAGCTCCCGAAGCATCCGTAATCTTGGCCTGACTACGGTTGTCTACCAGAGATGTGACAAGTACGGAAGCACCACCGACCGGATTGCCGGCTTCGTTGCGCACAACGCCGGAAAGGCTTCCTTTCGCCTTCATGAAGATATCGAGCTGCAACTGCTGACCATGGAAGACAACTCCGGTGGTCAGGCTACCGACCTCGTTGGTAGCCGGGTTGATTACCTCGATCTGGAAGGGTCCGGCCGGATCGTCGTTCTGCAGGACATACTCAAAGCGATAACTGCCGTCACTGCTGCCCGGTTTCTCGGTAAAGAGTGCATAGCGTGGTTCCGGGATTCCGGTAAGAGGATCGGGATACCAGATGAGCTGATAGAGCCGAATAGTGGCATTGGGCACCGGTTCGCCGCGGGCCGTGCGCACCGTGCCGGTCACCACCGCCGCGGGGCCTGCAGCGGTGATCCTGATCGGCAGGGTTTCAGCCTGGGGCATCCCTTTCCCTGATGGATCGATCAAACCATTAGCTGTCAGACTACGTTCAAAGAACGGACCGATGCCTTCACGCAGCAGCAGGAAGGCCATGCGGTTTCCCGGCTGAAGGACGGCCTGTTTGACGATATTTTCATCAACACCGTAATTGGCAGCCTTCTGGGCACTCTCCTTGGTGACTCTTTCGGAAAAGAGTACCGCCACGTTACGGCCATGCTTGTCGCCGCCGGGGCCAAAGTCGGGGGTGAGCTGGGTGGCGGCCACGATATGCGGAGCGTGATCCGGAATCAGGATGACCGAAGTGGGCGCAACTGTGCGATCCGTAACACCGTCGCCGTCGTCATCGAGAATCAGCTGGATGGTTCCGCTGCCGGGCTGAATTGATACAGTGCCGGTCGCCCCGGCTGGGAGGCTGACTCCCGGGAATACGTACTGGGTCAGCACTCCGGCGGCATCGGGCAATACAATCCCCAGATCGAACGAACCTGCGTCTTCAGCCGCTAGGTCAAGAGTGTAGGAGGGAGAATCAAGACGGGTGGCAAGTATCATGTTGGTACGGCTGCTGTCATTTTCGCCCATGGCAATGACATCAGCGTAAGGAATGGCAAGACTTGCTGCGGTATCGGCCAATCCTCCGGACTGGTTGCCGCTGGCATCGGTCAGGCGCAGTCGCAGCGGAGCATCGCTGCTGACAATCGAGAGATGTCCGGGGCGATAGGATACCTTGTCGGCCAGAGCGGCCTGGAAAGCGACGATTCCGTCGGCATCGATCCCGGTTTTGAAGATATCGCCAAGGGCACGATTCAGATCGAGACCCATGGTAGACGAGCGGCGCAGGCTGTCAAACCCCCTGTTGTAAACATCTGAACCGAAGAAGTCGAAGATCAGGTCGAAGACCGCTTTTAACCGGTCATCACCTATCAGTATCCGCAGCCCGGCCTCGGACAGATCGTAGGCACGTGAAGTGACCGTCTGTTTGGTGATGGGGAGTACCGAGGCAGGGAGGGCGCCGGACGGGGCGGTTGCCACGCTCCAGGCCTGCCCCAGCAGACCGACCGCGGAAACGACCAGATCCGACGGCAGGCTACCGGTATAGGGGAGTATCAGGCTGTCGGGAGAAAGCGGAATGCCGTTCTCCCCTACCCCGGCCCGCAGGATAAAGCGGCCGCGTACCTCTGGAGACTCAAAGGCTGTAGCGGTCACCTTTCCGGTTCGCTGGGATTTGAGGCGGAATTTGACCGTGGCGGCAGAGCCGGGCTGGATCGAATCGATGGACTTGCTGTTTGGTTCACCGGCCACAAATGCTGCGCCGGAGAGCGCTCGTGGATCCAGACCGACCGACACAAGGTTGGCCACGCTCTTGCCGGTATTGCTCACGGTGATGAAGAGGTCGTACTCCTCCCCTGCCCTGACAGTAGCCGGGTGACCGAGGGTCACGGCGAAATCCGGATTGCGCACCAGCACGGCTCCGCTCGCCTTTCCTTTAAGCGTTACCGGTCCAATCGGCAGGCCATCGAGGGTAGCGGTAATATCGAAATCTACCTTGTGGGTACCCTCTTTAAGTCCCTCGATCGTAAAATCGGCCTGTCCTGATTCACCAGGCTGCATGCTGCTGACATCATCCGCAGTTCCGGCCTTGACGTCCGGACCGGCGCTCATTACCGGCATGGTGCGGGGAAAATACCCGTTCTGACCCTTCGCCATGCGCAGGGGGTCATCCCCCGGCAGTGCGTCGGTACCGGCGGTCAGATCCTCGCCCGCCGGAAAACTGATGGCGGTCTTCACATCACGGATGGTCAGTCCCGATTGGAGAGGGGCGCCGTTGGATACCAGCGCCAGTGCGCTGAAATACTGGTGCAGAAAACCGATATTGCCCGGTATTACTACCACTCCGGGGATGGGAGGAAGCTGGATTTTACCGACCTTCTCCGGTTCATCCACTTCCATCATGAATGGCTTGACCTCCAGATTCTGGGGGATGGCTGTCTGCGGCACATCAGGAGGGATCGTCACCGAACTTGGCTGGGGAAGCGAGATAGTCGAAGGAGGCTCAAGTGTTGGAGTTTGCTGCACCGATTGGCTGGTGGGGATGACTACCGGAAGAGTTAACGGCACCTGACCGCTACTGGTGGCGATACCGGCGGTGAATTCATAGGCGGTGAAATTGGACTTGTCAAAAGTGACACCGCGATCCTGCAGTTCCTGTACGGTCAGCTGGCGGGTGGTTACGCTGGTGATCAGCGGGTCGGGGATCGATTCAATAGCGACGATTTGTGGCATTGCTCCAAAGAGGGTGGTACCGTTGCCGTCCACCAGGCGGATGTTGGAAAGGGTATAGCGCCCTGTCACCGCCAATGTCGGAAGGTCGAACCCGGCTCCAGGTTTTGTCACCAGGTGCATTGGGGTCTGGAAGGACGGCCCGGACAGCTCCGCCTGTACCGTGTAGTCCGAGGGTAGCTGGGCAACGAGGTCTTCCAGATTGAAGCCGGCCGCCTCGAAGGAGGCATTCACCTTACTGGCTATCCCCTTCGGCACAGCCTGGTATTCAGGCGAAACCTTCAATCCCACGCCGACTATATCGAAGTCGAAACTGGTCAACACCGTTTGCGCCGTACCGGTATCGGCAGATGAAAAGATGGCTGCAGCCAGAATAAATACTGCCGTGATCAGCGCGCGTACAATTGATTTCATGGGTAACCCTGCCTGGAGATAGTATGAATTTTTCAACAAGACCCAAACTGCTCAGACGGGATATATAGCCCCCTCCTGAGACAGCCGTGATTGTCAGTCCCTCTATAACGCACAGACAGTGCCAAAACGCAGATATAGTGATTTTATTAGTTTTTTCAGTTAGTTACAAATATGCTTGATTCAAACTCCTTTATTCCACTCCAAAAGGTCTCTAATAAAGTGTAAACTTTTTTACACCTCCCGGATTTTGCGGCAAAAATATGCCTGCAAAAGCCCATTTGATGCGGGGTTACATAAATGTGTAAACTTTTTTACACTTCAAAAAAAACATGACCAAAAAATGCCGGCAAATGCTCTTCTGATGCGGGTTTACACAAATGTGTAAAAAAACCTTCACTTGAAATTTATTTTCACTCTGATATAAAGAAAAGTTTTCAGATAACCTTCTGGACAAACGACACAGATGCGGTTCGCAGAAACCGGAGGAAAAGGTTCAACGAGGCGGTTTCAGATCTACATTGGACTTCTCAGCAAACCTGCCAACCAATAAGCAGCAGCGATGGCGAAAGCACACCAACAAAAAACGCCCGCTTACAATTGCGTAAGCGGGCGTCATAATTCTATTTCATTCTAACGCTATTTTATGCAGACCCGGCGCACTTCATGGATATCCGTAAAGCCGTGGAGCACCTTGATAATGCCATCCTGCTTCAGTGATGTCATGCCGTCACGGACAGCCTGCTCCCGGACAATTTCCGTATCGGCGCGGCGCTTGATGATGCCTTTAAGGGCATCGGTGCATTCAAGCACTTCATGGATACCGAGGCGGCCGCGATAGCCGGAGTGGCCGCACCGGTCACACCCGACCGCCCGGAACATGACGGCATCGGCAAGACCCAGTCCGGTGTTGGCAAATTCAGTTCTGCCGTATTCATCAACCAGTTCATCATATTCGGCTTCCGACGGATGAAAGCTTTCCCGGCAATCGGTGCAGAGCCGGCGCGCAAGACGCTGCGCCAGCACACAAACCAGTGAATCGGAAAAACTGTACGGGTCGAGACCCATTTCGAGCAGACGCGTCACCGTTTCCGGCGCTGAATTCGTGTGCAGTGTTGAAAAGACCAGGTGCCCGGTCAGCGACGCCTCAACCGACGTGCTGGCGGTTTCCTCGTCGCGCATTTCGCCGACCATGATGACATCGGGGTCGAGACGGAGAAACGAGCGGAGCGCCACCGCAAAAGTAAAGCCGATACGGGGATTAATCTGTACCTGGCGAAGTCCGGCCTGGGTGATTTCGACCGGATCCTCCGCCGTCCAGATCTTGCGGTTTGTCTGGTTTATCTGGGCAAGTCCGGAATGAAGGGTGGTCGTTTTACCGGAACCGGTCGGGCCGACGACCAGAATCAGCCCATGGGGACGAGCGAGCGCCTCCTTGAAAACCCGCAGATTCCGCTCCGTAAGGCCGAGATCTGTAAAGCCGATCGGGTCCCCGCTGGCGAGCACGCGGATGACGACGTCCTCGAGTCCGCCGACCGTCGGCATGGTTGCCACGCGCAGTTCGACATCGAGCGGGCCGAATTTTTTGAACTCGATCTTCCCGTCCTGCGGTCTCCTCCGCTCGGCGATATCAAGATCAGCCATAATTTTGATGCGCGACGGAAGGGCGAATTTGTATTTGTAGGGAATCCTTTGATAAATTGAGCACTGCCCGTCAATCCTGGTGCGGACAATAACATCCTTCTTCCCCGGATACGGCTCGATGTGGATATCCGACGCCTTGTTCATATAGGCATCATATATGATCTTGTTGACCAGCTTGACAATGACGCTGTCTTTTTCAGTAACTTTCTTGGTTTCCTCTTCAACCTCAGGCTCGTCTCCCGCCGAGTTTTTGCTCAGCAGATCGACGATGCTGTCCGGAGCCAGATCGAGGTTGACTTCATCGAGAGCGGAGGCTGTACTCGCCGTATCAATGTTGTACAGACGCTTGAGAGTCCTGGCGATGTCCGTTTCCGTGGCAATGGCGGATATGATTTTGAGGCGGATGCTGTCTTCCAGTTCTCGGGTATCATGGGACTTGAGCGGATGCGCCATCGCCAGCGTAAGGGTATTGCCGATCTTGGAAATGGGAGCAAGCCGCTGTTTCTGGGCATATACGGCACTTATGTATCGGGAGAGCGAGAGGTCAAGGCCCTGGGTGTTGATCTGGACATACGGCATGTCATACTGGCTGGCAACTGCTTTTGAAAGACTCTCTTCGTCAACGTAGCTCAATTTCAACAGCGCTTTTTCGAGGGAGATGTTGTTCTGCTTGCCGACTTCACGGGCATGGGAGATCTTCTGCTGATCTATAGACCCGCTTGCCAGCAGGATGTCGGTCAGCTTGCGACGCTTGTTCTTCTGGTCAAGCATTAAACTGAGATCGCTTTCTTTAATAAAACCGAGCTTGCAGAGCAGCTGCCCGATCGGTTGATCCGGGAACACCTTCTGAAGAACAAGAGCCTCAAGAAGGTGTTCCTGAGTGATCAGCTTTTGCTCAACGAGCAGCTCACCAACTTTTTTGACAGTCATATCCTGCAAGCCCCCGGAGCAAATCAAAAACGCTCGCCCGTTGATACGGTACGAGCGTTATAGCAGATTCGTGCATAAAGTGAAACGGTTTCACCGGTTGTTGATGTTAATTCCGTTTTCGGTCAAAAGATCCCTGACAATGCGGTCCATGGATCGATCCGTCAGGAAGATGCCGCCTCCGGGAAGCAGGGCGTCGTCTAGTTTGAAACCGGACATCTGCAGCGAATATCCGGCGGTTCGGTCCTGCAGCAGATTATGCCGGGCAAAAACACCTTTTATCTTCATTCGGGAGAATATCTTTTCCGACACCTTGCGAAAATCGTCCTGAGCCTCGAGAATGACGACGTTATATCCCTTGGTCTCAAGAATTCTGAACAGGGTATAATTCACCGGGTCACCGTCGAAGCTGGTGACGACAAAGCGCTGCCCGCCGCGCTCAAAATAGCGTTCGGCCTTGACCGACAGGGAGATGCCGTTATTGTCGGCCTCAAAAACGTCCACGCGTCGGTTCTGGACTGTGGAAACAGAAAACGCGGATAAGATGCCATCAATCATGTCCGGCTGTTTATTTGCGGCTATGTAGTGAATCGCACGCGAATCGTGCTGCGCGAACGGCTTTATTGATGCAAACGGTTCATAAAGGGTAAAGCCCTCTTTTTTGAGGAAACCGCCAAGTGAAGGGGGAAGCGAAGTACGCCCGCTGTTCACGAGAATAACATCCTGTTTGATAAGACTTTCAGCCGTTTTTTCAACTTTAAAATCCGTTTGGACTACCAGTTTCGGATCAACGCCGAATTCCATGGTGAAGTTTTCCTCGACGGAATAAAACCCTGCCTCCCCAAGCAGCGACGCCATGAAGCGTTTCGTTCCCGACGGCGTTTCCGACACGATCCGTACTGTGGCGTCTTTAGCTTCGATCAATGATTTTACCAGCGGCGGGATGCTGCCATTCTGGTCCAGGATGATGCGGCCGCCATCCATTCGGGCAAATGCGGGATAACGCTCCGGGTCCAGCTTTAACGAGAAGGTTGACGTCTGGAGTGCCAGCGGTTTCTGCTGCTCTTTTTTCGGCGGTACCATCCGGTCCCACACATCATGTGCCCTGGTAACGGCCTCCTGTTCTGAAAGTGCCGCGACCGGAGATTCTAGCTTGAATGACTGTTCCATAGCGGCGTCTGAACCGGAGTTTCGGGAGGCGCCGGTTTGAACGTCCTGAAGCAGCTGCAGCGATCCATCGGCACGCCGCCGGATCGGGGGGATACTGATTTTTTGCCCGATTTTGAGACGCTTGATATCGTAGATGTTGTTTTCGCGCTTAATTTCTTCGATGAATGACTCCGCCTCGTTGTTGCTCAGACCGTAATCGCGCATCAGGATTTTAAAGAGGTGATCACCGGGCTTGACCGTGTAAACGCCGGCTTTGGCTGATGCAGACGGAGAGTGAACACCAAGTGTGCGTGACCGTTGCTTTCCTGTGGGGCGTTGAGCTTTTGCGGGGCTCCTCGGGCCTGCCAATGCCTGAGGATCAAGCTCGAAGCGAGGATCCATGACCGCATCTGCACCGGCAGCACCCAGCAGCGTGCCGGCATAGACAGCCGTAGCAAGTAGCAGGCGGATTTTTAAAGAGTGGGGCATTTTGTCTCCGCACAGGATGTTATGTTCAATCGGTACAAAGTCGGACGGTGTATCGTTCTACTGAAATAAAGCATTACGGGTTAACTGATACAACAAAGGCTTTTACATTCCCGTTTTTCCTGTAGATCACGATCTCGCCCCTGTTCTGAATTCTGCCGTTTTCGACACGTATGCCGGCTTTCGTATTTCGAGAAGTTATCTGATACTCCGAATTTCCGGCAAATTCCTTCAGAACTGATTTAATCAATGAATCCGGAACAGGCGCGTCATGTACGCCAAGCACCTGAAGCGCCTGTATACGTCCCGAAGCGGTGAACAGTCTGAATTCGGCATGTTTCCCGACATAGCGCTCCCATCCGGGGTTTTTTCCCGTGTACGCGCTGTCATGGCCTTCTTTCGGAACAAAAGCCGGCAGAGGCGGGGGCGTGACCTGAGTCGGGACCGGGGGTGGTACCGGTTTCTGTACCGGGAGCGTGGCAGGCGGCGCTGCCGGTGCCTGTATTGATGCCGAAGTGGGTACGAACCGCTCCTTCAGTGAGCTTGCAAGCTGCGGCTTTTGTTTGATCAGGAACCATCCGCCGGCAGCAACGGCGGCAGAGACCAGTGCGACAACAACGGCGCGCTGTACAAAACGTGACTCTGAACGATAGCTCTCTTCAAAGGACAGGAGCAGTTCTTCGGGGATATGATCTTCCTCCCGGGGGGGGTGCTGGCTGATTCGAAAATCAGCGGCCGCCGGAGGCGAAGTCAGAGCGGCCGGTGCTGAAGCGGTCAAAGTTGCTACATTTCCGGGACTGGAACTTGTTGATTGTGACGATCGAGTTGTTTTGGCGTTCACCATTCCCGCTGGTGCCGGCGGTTCGGCGGCAACCGGAGGTGGCGGCTTTACGGCGGTTGCCGCCGGGGCAGGCAGATCGGCAGAAACTGGTTCCGCCTCCTCGACTACGGCTGAAGATGCCGCTGCCGGTCGCTCATCCCGGCGGGCTTTGCTTGCTTCCATGAGAAGCAGTTCCGTCAGGTCATCATTGATTGCATTCGCCCTGTCGGATTCAGCGGTTCCGCTGCTGTGCCCGGATTTCCATGGCGGTTCGGTTTGCGGGGCAGCTGCTGTATTTTTTGCACTCTTGCGGCCGACCGACACTGCCGGTGGCTGCTCGTCAATCATTGAAGATCCGGATTTTTCAAGATCGGACAAGAAATCATCAACAAGTCTGTCCGCATCTTCACGCGACTCTTCGGGGACGGCAACAGTTGCCCTTCCTGAAGCCGGAGTCTGCCGGGGGGGGATGTGGATCCGTTCCCACTGGTCACCGAGCAGCAACTTGAGAGTGTTTTTCAACTCCTCCGCCACTGCGTCATTCGACTGGTTCAAATCAATGAGATGTTCATACAGACCCTTGATCGTTCTCGGCTTGTCGTTCCCCGCGTAGAGAAGGATGAATGTCGGGGCGCTGTTTCCGAGCAGCATCTGGATGTGGCGGGCAACACTCTCGCCGGTAACACCGCCGATATGATCCTGAATACAGACCGTAGCAGGACGTTTTTCAAAGACGTCCTTCAGCCCGTGATCAAAATCGGTTACGACATCGATGATGACCTTGAGAACCGGCTGAAGTTCTTTCTTTATGAATTCGACTTTCGGACTGTCAGATATGAAAAGCAGGTTAAGCATGAATAGCCTTTAAAATAAAGTAAGTGTTTCATTTACACGGACTGCCGCTAATTGTCAACTGCAATGGGGGGTGCAGATTCAGTAAAACAGTGCATCCGTACCCTATTCCAAAAATACCTTGCTCAGTATTTCCGCCTGCTGTTCGGCATGAATATGATGAGACCAGACAGCAGGGCAGGAGTCTTCCGGACGTCCGATATAGCCGACGGAAGCGGACATTTCCCTGAAGTGCCGCTCCATGTACCGCCAGGCACCCATGTTCTCCGGTTCCTCCTGAACCCAATTCAGTCGGCAGTCAGTAGCGCACAGTTCGACGACACCCTTAACCGCAGCAACATCGAGCGGATACAGCTGCTCGATCCTGACGATCACGGTATCTCGCCTTTCCATACGGATGCGCTCTTCCTCCAGCTCGTAATATATTTTACCGCTACAGAACAGGACCTGTCGGGCGGCGGAAAGATCGCCGGGTGAGACAATAACATTTTGAAATGTGCCGGCACTGCATTCGGCTGCAGTCGAGCTGCAGGACGGATGGCGCAGCAGGCTCTTCGGGGTAAACACCACCAGCGGTTTACGAAATGATTGCAGCATCTGGCGCCTGAGCAGGTGGAACAGCTGTGCGGGCGTGGAAGGAAAGGTCACGATCATGTTTTCAGAGGCACACAGCTGCAGATAGCGCTCGATGCGGGCGCTCGAATGTTCGGCCCCCTGCCCCTCATACCCGTGGGGAAGCAACATCACCAGGCCGCTGGCACGATTCCATTTTGATTCACCGCCGGCAATGAACTGATCGATGACAACCTGGGCTCCGTTGGCGAAATCGCCAAACTGTGCTTCCCAGAGGGTAAGACAATCCGGGGCTTCCAATGAATAACCATATTCAAAACCAAGCACTCCAAACTCTGACAGCAGACTGTTCCATGCCTGAAAGCCGGCGCCATTGCGGGCAGCGGTTTCAAGCGGAACATAACTGCTCTCGTCATTGCTGTCGATCACGACACAATGGCGATGATTGAAAGTCCCGCGACGCGTATCCTGGCCGGAGATCCGAACGGAGAACCCCTGGTCGAGCAGTGTCGCAAACGCGAGGGCTTCGGCATTCCCCCAATCGATCCCTTCCCCCTTCAGGACCGCTTCAAATCGTTTCTGGATCAGGGTGCCGATTTTTGCATGTGGTGTGAAACCGGACGGGAGTGCCGCCAGGCGTCTGGCGGCCGTTACCAGCTTTTCGGCCGATACCGCCGTCTCGACAGGTTCGGAACTGTATGAGGTGCTGATGCCGCTCCAGCGGTCGGTAAAGCCGGTCGGTTCCTCCCTGGGCGGCTTGTTGAACGATGATTCCAATGCATCGTTGACACGCCGTTCAATCAGTTCCAACGCTGCGGAAGAAATTTCCCCCTCTTCCGCAAGAACTGCCGCATAGATGCGGTTGACCGGGGGGCGGGCGGCAATCTGCTGATACATTCTCGGCTGGGTGAACGCCGGCTCATCCCCCTCGTTATGGCCGTGCCGGCGGTAGCAGATCAGCTCAACCACAACATCGCGATGGAATGTCCGGCGATATTCCATCGCAAGATCGACAACATGGAGTGCAGACTCCGGGGATTCTCCCTGAACATGGAAAATCGGGCAGGAGAGCATCTTGGCAACATCCGTGGCATAACTGGTGGAGCGGGAATCTTTGGGAAGAGTCGTGAAGCCGATCTGGTTGTTAAGCACCACATGTATCGTTCCTCCGGTGCCGTAACCTTCCAGTTGCGACATGTTCAGAACCTCCATGACGCTCCCCTGGCCTGCGAATGCGGCATCGCCATGAATCAGAACCGGCAGCACCCGCCCGCCGCCATCAGCTCCATAGCGATCCTGCCTGGCGCGGCATTTACCCTCAACAACCGCATTTACCGCTTCAAGGTGGCTCGGGTTTGCGGCTATCGTTACATGCACCTGGTGACCGCCAACGTCGATATCACACGAATGCCCTTTGTGATATTTTACATCACCATCTCCCAGAAAACCGAGAGTGCCGCTCTCCTGAAACTCTGCGAAAAGGTTTTCATACGGCTTGCGCAAAATATGAGCCAGCACGTTCAGCCGGCCGCGGTGCGACATCCCCATCACGATATCACTGACGCCGGCCCCGGGACACCTGCGGACCATCCGGTCCAGAACCGGAATCAGGATTTCACCCCCCTCAAGCGAAAAACGCTTTTGCCCCACGAACCTGCGGTGCAAAAACAGCTCGAAGAAAGCGGCTTGATGGAGTGTTTCCAGGATATGCACTTTTTCATCGACCGAAAAAACGGGATAATTTCGACAGGGCTCCATCCGGTCGATCAGCCACTGCCGTTCATCCGGTTCCTGAATGTGCATGAACTCAACACCTGTACCCCGGCAGTAGGTGTCATGCATTGTTTCGAGAACCTCGCGCAGGGAAGCGCGCTGGTTCAGAAAGCGGCGGCAGGCAAAAACAGTATCGAGATCGTTTTCATCCAGTCCGAAATTGGACAGGTCGAGCAGAGGATGAGATATCAGGCAAGGGGAGAGCGGGTCGGTACATGCCAGGAGATGGCCGAGTGAGCGGTAGCGATAGATAAGAGACTGGACGCCCGACAGCTTCAGCGCCGCATTCTCGTCAAACCCGGGGGCACCGGCAGGCGCAGCACCAGATCCGAACTCAAAGCCTGAGAAGAAGATGCGCCATTCTTCCGGCACGGAATCGGCCGAGCGCTGCCACTGGTGGTAGAGAGCGTCGAGCCCTTCTCCCGACATGGCGGTCAGAAAACTTCCATTCATAACACTACCCCAATATCGCCCGCAGATTAATTTTGCGTACCGTACCCGGTTGCTCCCCATCCAATGGCAATCTGTTCATGAGTTATTGTGAGGCCTTCAGCAGGAGATCGCGCACCGTCATCCCTTCCAGGCGTGCCCGGCTGCCGTCCCACCCATCACGGACGACCTCTTCGGCGAGCTGCAGAACCGGAGTTGCTGCCTGCAGTGCCGAAACGCCGCGCAATGCCCCGATAACCTCGCTGATCTTGACTTCAGACGGGTCACGCGCCGGCAGCCAGCCGGGAGGACTTCCCGAGGTCGTGACCAGATACCCCAAGCGTTCCAACTCATCGAATACGGTCTCCAGCGGCAGCAACGCCACATTCAGTTGGTCCGCCAGAATCTGGGAGGACGGCGGGATGCCGCCATTTTGAAAATGGAGATTCACCTGCACCAGCAGCGCCACAGCCAGCTCTTCACGGCCGGTCGCGGTCAAGCTGAAAGTGCTGCTTCCGGGAAGACCATGCCAGCGATGCTGGTGGGCATACACGATCTCAAGCCCGAACAGCACAATCAGCCAGCTCGTATAGATCCAGACCAGAAAAACCGGAACTGCCGCCAGAGTCCCATAGATGGCGTTGTAGTTGGCGACCCCGACCTGAAAGTGAAAGTAACCCCATTGCGCCAGCTCCCAGGCGGTGCCGGCAATAACACCTCCCGTCACGGCAGACGCAAAGCGGATCCGGGTATTGGGGATAAAGATGTACAGAAAGACCATGGCAATCCAGACGCTCAGATACGGCAGAAAACGGAACAGCAGCAGGATTGCATCGCCCAGATAGGTATTCCGGATCAGCCACAGCAGCAGCCATTGACTCTGCAGGGAGGAGGTCATGCTGGTCGCTGCGAGCAGCAGGATCGGCCCTACGATGACGACACTTAGGTAATCGCTGAATCGTCTCTGGATCGAACGGGTCTCACGCACTCCCCAAACTGCGTTGAACGCCTCTTCGATGCTTCCCATCAGGGAAATCACGGTCAGAATCAGCAACACGAGCCCGATCGCCCCCAGCGACTTCACATTGGTATTATTTACGTAGTCGATAATACGGGAGATGGTTTCCTCGGAATCGCCGGCAAGACGCTGCAGGATAGGTTCGAGGGCATTTTGCGCTCCAAGACCTTTGAGTACCGAAAACGCGATCGCCAGAAACGGGACAAGCGAAAGGACCGTTGTATAGGTGAGCGCGGCAGCACGCAGCGGCCCCTTGTGAGCCGAAAAACTGGCGGTTATGGAATAGATGCTCCGGAGAAACGAATACAAACGCCCTTTCAGGCCGCGCCACTCCTCGGGGGTCTCGGTATGCAAGATGTCGGAAATTTTCGTATTCTGCATGGTGCGCCTCGCTCGACTTCACGTTACAGGCATAAATCAAATGGTAATCGTCTCTCCAGGGCGCACCCGGCGCTGTTCATCCTTCGCCGGAGTCCCGACCGAGGAGGAGAGCAGATAAAAGAAGATCAAAATCAGGGCGGAAATGCCGAGAAAGACCGGCAGGAGGCGGACCTTGTAGTCGCTTTTCAGCGGCGAGAACGCGAAGCCGAGGGCCGCCACAACAACGCCATAACCGCCGATTGCAGCCGCCCAGAAGATTCCGAGACGATAGATCCGGCTCTCCGCTGCCGGTGACAATGAGAACAGATCGGAGAGCTGCACATGATAAAAGCTGGCCAGAATTATCAGGATCAGGGCCACCATGACCAGGCGCATTCCATTTCTGACCGTTCGTTTACGCACTGTCCACTCTCCTTAGCTGATGCACCATGAAACATCGCCGAGACCGACGCGGAGGACCTCGGGAGCCGCACCGATCAGACTCACGACAGAACTGACATCGGTTGGCAGAATGCCGCCGTCAATGACAAACTCGAGCTGGCTGCCGAACGTATCGGCGATCATGCGCGGGTCCCCCACCGGTTCCTCGCCGGAAAGGTTGGCGCTGGTCGTTATGATTGGATTGCCCAGTGCAGCGACAAGATCGCAGCAAATCCTGTTGTCGGGGATGCGGATTCCGACCGTTTTCTGCCTGGTCAGAAGCAGATCGGGAACTTCACGGGTCGCTTCGAAAACGAAGGTGTACGGTCCCGGAAGATACCGTTTTATGGCCTTGAAGGCAGCATTGCTGACCTGGGCATAGCGGGAGATTTCCGACAGGGATGAGCAGATGACGGAGAATGGTTTACTGCGGTCACGCTGTTTCATCTGATAGATGCGTTCGATGCTTTTTTTACAGAAGATCGAGCAACCGATGCCGTAGGTCGTATCGGTCGGATACGCGATTACCCCGCCATCCCTGAGGCTGTCTACAACCCGGGAAATCCGGCGCGGCTGCGGATAATCGGCATTTATTTCCAGGATCATGGCACTTTCCCCTCTGCATTGTTCTCATCTGAAATCCCGGCAAGCTCTTCACACTCAAACATATCGTCCGGAAGAGCGTCCGATCCCCGGTGCGGCACATCCTGCACATCGCGCAATTTGCGCTCAATGACCCTCGTCCGGGTAGCGGCCAGATCGATATGGTTTCCGGCTTCAACCAGCTTTTTGCGCGTCTTGTCTAAAATGATGCCGAATTTCGAGAATTCGGTGCGCACCGCCCCCAGCAGATTCCATACTTCGGCAGAACGTTTTTCAATGGCAAGTGTCCTGAACCCCATCTGCAGACTGTTCAGCAGCGCTGCCAGCGTCGTCGGACCGGCCACCATAACTTTGAAATCGCGCTGCAGGGCTTCAAAAAGCCCCGGCAAGCGAAGCACTTCGGCATACAGCCCTTCGGTCGGCAAAAACATGACCCCGAAATCCGTTGTATGGGGAGGGTCCAGATATTTGTCACGAATCGTTTTCGCCATATCCCGCACCGAGCGGTCCAGCTGTTTTCCGGATTCTGCCGCTGCAACGGCGTCGGCAGCCTCCTGGGCCTCCACCAGCCGCAGGTAATCTTCCTGGGGAAACTTTGCATCGAGAGGGAGCCAGACCATCCCCTCCGTAGTTCCATCACGCCCCGGCAGTTTCAGGGCGAATTCGACCCGCTGGCCGCTCCCGTGCCTGGTTTCAACGTTTGATTCATACTGCCCGGGGGCCAGAATCTGCTCCAACAGGCTTCCCAGCTGTATTTCACCGAACGTACCGCGAGTCTTGACGTTTGTCAGCACTTTTTTCAGATCACCGACCCCGTTGGCAAGCGACTGCATTTCACCCAGGCCGCGCTGCACGAGTTCGAGTCGCTCGCTGACCAGCTTGAATGATTCGCCGAGGCGCTTCTCCAGGGTATCATGCAGCTTTTCATCAACGGTTGCCCGCATCTGCTCCAGCTTGCGGGAGTTGTCTTCCTGAATCAGTTTCAGCCGGGCATCGACCCCGTCACGCAGTTTATCGAGACGCTCTTCGTTACTCGTTGTCAGTTCCTTCAATCGGGCGGCAAAAAGTTCCAGCTGGTTTTTCTGCAGGCCGGCGATGTCACTCATCCGCTTCGACACCGAATCCCCCAGCACGGTTATGCCACCGGTCATCTCTTCGCGGGTGCGGCGGAAAGCTGCATTAGACTCTTCGCGGCTGCGCGCAAACTCCTCGCGCAGAATCCGCTCATGTCGCTCCAACAACTTTTCAATACCAAAAATCTTATTCTGTACGTCAACGTTTTCAGCCGCCCCGCGCCTCCCTCTCATGAACAGTGCACAGAGAAATCCCAGACAGGCCAGGAGGAGGACAATGTTACCGTATGCCGTGACCTCGTTCATCGTACTTCAGTCCTTTATGCAGCTAGTTCAGGCCGCTTCTTTCAGCGTGAAATCCACGTGAAGAGCTTCAAACGGGAACACGATTTGACCACTCTCTGTTTTTTGCAGTATCCCGGCATTCAGCAGGGAATGCACATCGCCATGCACCGCCTTTACATCCCTCCCCAGACGGCGTGCCAGTTCACGGATAGTCAACGGTCCAGAACCGGTCATGAGATTCAGTACTTCCCAGCGCTTGCCGGAAAGTACCTTGAACAACAGTGCTGGCGACTCAAAGCTGATGATGTCCCCCTGCCGTTCACCCTCAAATGCCCGCAAAAACCTGCTGTTTGCAGCTTCCCGGGAAGAGACTTCCAATGTCACGGTACGCATGTCAATACCTCCATCTATCTACGTCGCTCCAGAAATCATCCAGCAAGGCTTTCAGTGTCGTGAACGAGCAGGGATGTTCATCCTGGCCGACATGTTTATGATCGCCCTTTCCGGATTCATTATCGTAACGCAGTACACAAGAACCGCTCACCACAAGCGCAAGCCGGTATATGAAGCTGTGGCAGTTTGCCGTAAGCGGCACAGGCAGGCGCCATACAACCAGTTCAACAAAGGCAGTTTCTGATATTGTGTGCCGCTCATTGAGCAATAGGCTTGCATCCATGTTGGAGATTGTAACAACGGGGGTAAATGTTGTCAAACTAAACAACAACTGGAGTTTTTTATTTTTTGAAGGCTCGGCAGTTGACCCGCCAGCCCAGTTTTATCGGGCGGGCAGTGCCCAACTGTCTGGTTGGCATCATTATAATTATCTTCTAATCCCGCCTCATGTCTTTCTTCGCTGATTTAATGTATTTACCAAAATCTCGATCTTTCTTTCTCTTCTCAGCGTATGACATCTGGTTAAACTCTGATTCCTCCTTCAGTTTTACATAATTCTCGTAGTGCGCTTGATCAATTTCACCTATTCTCAGCGCATTGAGTACGGCACACCCGGGCTCGCTTGTGTGTGTGCAGTCCCGGTAACGGCAACGGGATGCAAGGGTATTAATGACGCTGAAGCCTCCGGTGATGCCATCTTCCCCACCAATGATTCCAAATTCGCGCATTCCCGGGTTATCGATCACCAAGGCGCCATTCCGGAGGACGATCAGTTCCCGACGGACTGTCGTATGTCTCCCTTCGCCGGTGCCACTGACTTCTCGTGTTTCAAGCCTGTCCCGACCAATCAGTTCGTTGATGATCGTACTTTTACCGACTCCCGATGAACCGACAAAGCAATACGACTTGCCGGGCAATAATATTCGCTTCAGTTCATCAATTCCTTCTCGCGTGACATTACTCAATGTCAGTACCGGCGCTGTGACACCGGCAGCATGTAGTTGGGAAAGCAGGGAGTTCAGCACATCAGGCTCCACCAGGTCTGTCTTTGTCAGCAATATAGTCGGTTCTGCGCCTCCTTCCATCACCATTACCAGGTAGCGTTGCAGACGGTTCAGATTGAAATCGAAGTAACAGGATTGCACGATGATGACGTAATCTACATTTGCCACGATCATTTGGGATTCACTTGTTCCACCTGCCGCTTTGCGGCGAAGACTGGTTTTGCGATCAAGAATTGCATGGATGAGACCGAAGTCATCGTCTTGGCCTTTCTCCACACAGACCCAATCGCCTACGCAGGGAAGCTCCTCAGCTAGCCGGTGCCGGTACATATAGTTGCCTGACAGTTTTGCCCGAAATGCACCATTGCCGTTAAGAAGCAAGAGCTGCTCGCGGTCTACTGCTGCCACGCGGGCTACTGATTCCATTGGTTTGCCTTGGAGTATTGAGATCCTTTCAAACCACGTGTTCCATCCTAACTTTTCAAGATCTGATTGTTGTGGGGACATACATAACCTTTGTTTCTGTAGCTACTTCAGTTGGTTGCAAGAAACGCCTTGTGGAACTCTACCTTGCCCTCTGCGGTATTATCAAAAAAAGAAAGGACAAGAAAAACCACTTGAGGAATTCCTTCGTGGATTAAGTCTGGATAGTTTTTAAAGCCGAATCGCTTGTAATAATTAGGGTCACCAACGAGAGCACAACCCTGGCCACCAATTTCTTTTAGCATGGAGATACCCTTAAGAATCAGAGCCGTACCTATGCCTTGTTTTTGCAGTTCTGGTAATACCGAAACTGGCCCTAAGCCATACCAATTTGTGGAACCATCAGAAATTTTGATTGGTGAGAAAGCAATATGGCCGACTATTTTCCCATCAATTTCAGAAACAAGGGAAATAGTTAATGCGTTATCGCAACGTAGCGCATTTAAAATGAATTGCTCAGTATGATTGCTTATTGGATGGTCCGAAAATGCGGCAATTGTCACCTCTGAAATTGCGGCAATGTCCTCTGGAGTCTCACTTCTAATAATCATTTATTACCTCTTTCTTGTAGGGGCCAACGGGGCTGAAGCTGACCCGCCCTCGACGGGTCTTGCCGATGGTTGGGCCTCGCTTTTAAAATCCTTTACTTTTATAACATGCATGGTATATTTGGATCATGGTTTATTGTCTTTCATATTACAATGAAACTGTCGAAGCGGAGCTTGATGCTTGGCCTGTCGGCTTGCGTGCTCGATTTCGAGCATTGTCTGTGCACATGGAAGAATACGGTCCCAACTTGGGAATGCCGCATACACGTGCTCTTGGTAATGGAATGGCCTTTTTGAAATCCGCGCCAAGGCAGAAGAAGGAATTGGAAGGGTATTTTTCTGCACCATGGTCGGACGAAAAATCATAATTCTCCACAGTTTCATTAAAAAGACGGATAAGACACCAAAACGGGAACTCGATATAGCACTCACTCGGCAGAAGGAGGTAATAAGTAATGAGCTATAAACCGGTTGCGTACGACCCCAAGAAAAAATTAGTGAAAGAACTTCAAGACCCCAGTTTCAAGAAAGCCTGGGACGCCTTGGATGACGAATTTGCAGCTTTGGATGCCCTGCTTTCTGCACGTCGACAGGCCGGGATGACTCAGGAGCAAGTAGCGGCCAAAATGGGAGTTTCCCAGCCCTCATTAGCGAGAGTAGAAGCGACGCTCGGATCTCACCGTCATTCTCCGTCTCTAGAGATGCTCCGAAAGTACGCTGCCGCTGTCAACTGCAAACTGGAGATCAGGCTGATACCTCAGCATTCGTGAATTATCAGAGAGCTCGGGATGTGACGGGTAATTAGTCTGGTCTTCTCATTGCTTTTCATCGCTTGCAGCAGCTTTTGCTTTTTCTCCACGATCAGACTTCTTACCCAGCAGCGTGACCAAAGAAAACACAATCCCGAAAATCAGCAGACACAATGATATAACCAATGCCAGTTTGCCACTGATGACCGCTTCACCTTTTAGAGTTATATATCCACTCTGAGCGTACTCCAGCAGGAACATACCGCCGACAAGAAGCCATATGCTCCCAAAGATCATCGTTCCAATCTTCTTTTTCACTGTTTAGATCCTGTCATATTATTTCTGCACAACGTTTGAATTCACCGGACGCTGCGCGGCTTCATCGCGCAGCGTCCGGTGGAATGATGGGTTAGCCCTCAATGTCGCTGGCCGCAAGCGCATAGGAGCCCAATTACTTGCTAACTGCCCCACCTTTGCCTTTGTTCTGCCCTTTGCCTTTGTCTTTGTACTGCCCTTTATCTTTTAAATCCTCAATATGCTTCTTATGCTCTTTGGATCCTGGATCTTCAATCTTCTTATTGGTGCCAATTTTGCCATCGACGCCCATAGCTTTCTCGGCCGCTTTCCCAGCGACCTTCTTTGCTACATAAGGTGCAGCCCCCATTGCGGGGTCTCGGGCTGCTGCGTGGGTGATTCCAGGCAATAAGAATAGAAAAAACGTCGAAGCGATTACACGAAACATTGTAGTGACCTCCATTCCCTTTCTTGGTTAATTGGGCTAATCCGCAGTGAAAGGGGGTTCCTGCGGGCTAACTCGTAGATCACCGGAATCCGGTCAACTGCTCACTCTGGATATTTAGTCTGTGAACATGAAAGTACATTATAAATTCAATTAGTAGTCCTACGTTCGCATGAGCGATCTGTCGAGAATAAAAGTAATTCTACCTATCTCACCGTCAAGCAGCTTCTGTTTGCAACTTTTCCGTAACCCGCCGCGACAGCACGGCAAACTCTTCGAGCGAAAGCGTTTCTCCCCTCCTGCGGCCGTCAATCGCACATGCCTCCAACAACTCGCCACAATCGACCTGCTTGGCGAATTCGGCAGATTTAAGGCAGTTGATCAGCGTCTTGCGGCGCATGGAAAAGGCGCTCTTCACGACACTCCTGAATATGCCCTCGTCACCGACGTCGGCCCGCGCCTCAGAACGGGGTATGAACGTCAGTACGGCCGAATCGACTTTCGGGCTGGGATGAAAACAGCCGGGATGCACGACAAATGCCCTGCTGATATCGAACCACAGTCCGAGAAGAACGGTAGTCACACCATATGCGGAACAGTCGGGAGGCGCGGCCAGACGGTCACCGACCTCCTTTTGCAGCATGAGGGTCATGCGCGCCAGCCGGTCATGGACACCGTACAGCCGGAACAGCACTTCAGTCGAGATGTTATAGGGAAGGTTCGCGACGACATTCCATTTCTGGGGGACTTCGGGAAGAAGCTCGGCAAGGTCTACCTTCAGCACGTCACCGTCGATGACCGTAACATGCGGGTTATCCCGATGCTGCCTCTGATGGAAAGCAGCAAGAGCGTGGTCGAACTCAATCAGTACGAGTTTCCCGGCTCGCTCGGCGAGATGACCGGTCAGGGCTCCCCGCCCCGGTCCGATTTCAAGCACGGCCTGGCCGGGCCGGATATCTGCCGTCCGGATGATTTTGTCGATGACATTCCCGTCAACCAGAAAGTTCTGTCCAAGTGATTTCAAGGGGCGGCGGGCGGCACTCATTGCATTGATTCCTTTATACTGTCCATGTTCCAGGTGGCAGTGACATCCAAATCCATCGAGGAAACAAGGCCATGAGAAAGATAATAATCACCGGGCACTGCAATCATCGCGGCATTGTCGCCGCAGAGCGAGGGGGACGGGATGGAGAGTTCAACCCCCAGCCGTTCACAGAGCGCTCCCATGCGAAGGCGCAGGCCGCTGTTGCAGGCGACCCCTCCCGCAACCACCAGCCGGGCGGCGCCGCTCTGCCTTATGGCGGTCTCGGTCTTTGCCGCAAGAACATGGCAGACGGCTTCCTGGAAAGAAGCGCAAAGGTCGTCCGCCTCCCGGCTCGGAATTACAACCGGATTCTTCATGTTTAGCTGCATCACCGCCGTCTTCAGGCCGCTGAAGCTGAAGTTGAGCGTACCATCGCGCAGCAGCGGTCGCGGCAGACGAATCGCCTCCGGGTTTCCGTTCCGGGCCATCTTGTCAATCAGTGCCCCGCCGGGATACGGCATCCCCATGATTTTGGCGCACTTGTCATAGGCCTCTCCGGCAGCATCGTCGATCGTTCTGCCGAGGGTCGTGTAGCGGCCGAAACCTTCGACATGGTACAAATGGGTGTGGCCGCCGGAGACGACCAGCGCCAGAAAAGGAAACTCCACCGCCCGTTCCAGAAAGGGAGCGAACAGATGCCCTTCGATGTGATGCACCCCGACAAACGGGATTTTTCGGGCGACGGCAATGGCCTTGGCTGCGGAGAAACCGACCAGAAGAGCCCCGGACAGACCCGGACCCCGGGTAACCGCGACCCCCTCCAGCGCTTCCATGCCGACGCCGGCGTCCCTGAGCGCCTGACTGATAACCGGAGAGATTGACTCCAGATGCTTTCTGGACGCGATTTCCGGAACAACGCCGCCGTACGCGGCATGGATGGCAACTTGGGAAGAAATGACGGAGGAAAGGATGTCACGGCCGTCCCGCACAACCGCGGCGGCCGTTTCATCACAGGATGTTTCAATGGAGAGCAGAAGCATTCAATACAGCCTTGAAGGTGCGAAGAAGGTCATAACAGATTCGCCGCCAGTTCGGCCAATTCGGAACGCTCGCCCTTGGTCAGGGTCACATGTGCGGCGATCCGTTCCCCCTTGAATTTTTCAACAAGGTAGGTCAGGCCGTTGCTGGATGAGTCTACATAGGGGTTGTCAATCTGGTACGGGTCGCCGGTCAGTACGATCTTGGTCCCTTCGCCCACGCGGGTGACGATGGTCTTGATTTCGTGGGGCGTCAGATTCTGGGCTTCATCAACAATCAGATACTGGTTCGGGATCGAACGACCGCGGATATAAGTGAGCGGTTCAATATCGAGGAGCCCCATCGCCATCAGCTCCTTGTAACCCTTGCTGTGCCGTTTTTCCGATTCATGTCCGGAAATCAGCAATTCGACATTGTCAAAGATCGGCTGCATCCATGGGGTCAGCTTTTCTTCAATGTCACCCGGCAGGAAACCGAGGTCTTTACCCATCGGGAAAACAGGCCGCGAAACCAGCAATCGATTGTAGACATTTTCCTCGGCAGTCTTGTGAAGACCGGCAGCAATCGCAAGCAGAGTCTTGCCGGTGCCGGCCTTCCCTACCAGCGTCACCAGCTTGATGCTGTCATCCATCAAAACATCAAGGGCGAAGGACTGCTCCCTGTTGCGCGGAAAGAGACTCCAGATCCCCTCTTTGGGCACCTTGCGGACGGCGACGATGCGGGAGTTGGCGGGGTCGTTGCGGCAGATGGCGGAATGATTCGGGTTTGCGCTGTCGACTATTGTTATGAACTCGTTGGGAGCCATTGTAACCGGGGCCTCAAGCCACCCCTGGCCATAGAAACGATCGACGGCATCCGGCGGTACCTCGATCGTCCGGGTCCCGGAATAGAGGTCCTGGATGTCGACCTTGTCGGACTCGTAGTCTTCCGCTATCAACCCGATGGCATCGGCCTTGATCCGCAGGTTGGAATCCTTGGTCACAAATATTGTCACTGAGTCGGGAAAGCGATCCCGGACATCCTGGGCAACAGCAATGATCCGGTTATCGCCATTGTCCACCCGCAGATCAAACGGCAGATTCTTGAAATATTTTTCGGCAAACATCTCGACCCGCAGCGTACCGCCACCGGGCATGGTTACTCCGGAGGCAAGAGAACCCTTCTCCCGCATCGAATCGAGAATACGCGACACCATCCGGGCATTACGTCCGGTCTCGTTCATATCCTTCTTGAAGCGATCGACCTCTTCGATGACGGTTATCGGAATGATAATGTTGTTGTCCTGGAATTTGAACAGTGACTGGGGATCGTGGAGCAAGACGTTCGTATCAAGGATGAAGTTCTTCATGAGTCCCTTTCTGGATGTGCAGGATTACGGCAGGGCGCCGGTGCAGAGAATTATTTTTCGATTATCTGGACAGTAATGCCCTCGATCTTACCGAGCAACTTGATCCAGACTTCGCGGTTACGGTATTTGGCGTTGAGCACAACCTCTCCATCCTTGTTAATGGCGGAAAGGACGCTTTCCGGCGAGTCCTCGACGGTAAAATAGGTGTAGATACCGGTCTTGTAGAGCTGCTCCTTGGTGAACGGCTTTTCCGGCGGAAGCGAGCAGGCCGCGCAGAGGCAGAGGGTCAGAATCAACGCTGACAATGATTTCATGTCAGAACTCCTTTTAGTAAGTTAGAAATTTTTCTGCAGTTTATGCAGAAAATATTTCGTTAACGCACTTATCCCGTTTTATCGGGGCTGCGCATGCATTCATGCCGATTTTCGGATTTTGTCGATGCATTGTACAACGGCATCAGAAAAGAAAGCAATCTCTTCACTTGTCGTTGACCAGCCGGGGCTCACCCGGATTGTACCACCCGGAAACGTCCCCAGTGTACGGTGGGCCAGGGGGGCGCAATGCAGCCCGGAGCGTACGGCAATATCAAAACCATGATCCAGCTCGGCGGCCAGCAGCGCCGGATCGACACCGGCAGCGGTAAACGACAGAACCGAGCAGCGCTCGGACGGATCGGCCGGACCGTGGATCGTCACCCCGGGAATATTTCTCAGCGCCTGTTCCGCCTGCTTGAGCAGGTCGTGTTCATGCTGATAGAGAGCCGAAAGGCCCCGTTCACAGATAAACTCGATCCCGGCGCGCAGCCCGGCGATTCCGGGGATATTATGAGTACCTGTTTCAAAACCGTCCGGAACGATCTGCGGCTGCTCCTCTGCGGATGAGTAACTACCTGTACCTCCCTGGATAATGGTCGCAAGCTGTACGTGCGGCGCCACATACAGCAGCCCTGTCCCCCCCGGTCCCAGCATCCCCTTATGGCCGGGGACCGCCAGCAGGTCAATGGCACTGCGTTCCGCGTCGATTTGCAGATAGCCTGCCGACTGCGCGGCATCAACCAGAAACAGTGCCCCGGCTTCAGCGCAGAGCCCGGCCAGTTCACCTATCGGTTGAATAGCGCCGCAGACATTGGATACATGGCTGACGGCGATCATTCGTGTATTTACTTGTACGGCACGTCGCATATCATCGACAGAAACCACTCCGTCCGGCCCGGCAGGTACGATTGACAGCTCGACACCCTTGTTTCGAAGCGCATACAGCGGCCGCAGCAGAGAATTGTGCTCCATGGAGGTGGTTATGACATGGTCGCCTGGAACGAGAGTGCCCTGCAATGCCAGATTGAGCGCGCCGGTGGCATTTTGCGTAAATATGATCCGGCCGGAATCGGATATCGAAAAAAAACGGGCGGCCGACTCACGCGCCTGAAAAAGAATGCGGCCGGCTTCCAGAGAGCGTCGATAACCGCCCCGACCGGGAGAAGCTCCGACATCACGCATGGCATGATTAACCGCTTCATACACACTCTCCGGTTTAGGGTATGAGGTAGCAGCATTATCAAGATACACGGAACATTCCTTTCTTACGGCATCAACGGGGGTTTTCCATCCAGCCAGGGGAAAATATCGACAACCCCGGCATTCTTGTCACGAGCCGCGTCATGTATCTTTTGCCTGATCAGCGACTGGTCTGCTGTTCCCCACCAGTTCTGTCTGGCACTGACGGTTTCGCTCCCGGCGTTGAACAGATTAAATCCGGCGTTTGAGATGAAGGCATTATTCAGGGGAAGCGCCGTGCCGTCTTCGGTACGCAGCCCGTCCTGAAGGTTTTCAGAAAACAGGCAGCGCTGGATTTTTATCCGTGAGCCGGACAGATGCAGGGCTGTCTGCCTGTTACGCTGAAAGCGGGACATGACTATCTGCCCTTCTCCGCCTTTTATGACTGCTCCGCGTTCGTTTCCGGAAAACTCACCGCCGCTGATCTTTATCCGGCATTCATTGGCTTCAAACCCGGTCTGACGACTGTTCACAACTCTCGTCGTCGCAAGCACGATGGATGATCTGTTCAACTGGCAGCCACGGCGGCAGGAGTCAATCACCGTGCCCCTGCCATCAAATTCGCTGTTATAAATTTCAATGCCGGTATCCGAATCAGAAATCGTGCCCCCGCTCATCTGTACCACCCCGTCATGTGACAGCAGTGCGGTCCGGGCCTGGCTGATCGAAACCCCTTTCAGAGTGAGGGTAGAAAACCGGACGTCGATGCCGGTCTCGGCGTATTCAAGGCGACAGTGCTCGAGCAGATTGCGCTTTTCGGTCGAGAGGAAGACGATGCCGCCCCAGGCCCCGCGCATCGGCCTGGATTGGTCGTAAGTCAACACAATCGGTCTCTCGGAGCTTCCCGCCGCATGGAGGCGGCCTTGAACGACGATGTTTGGAAGCCGCTGAGCCGTTGATGCCGCAAAACGGACCACCGTTCCCGGGTCGATACGCAATGTTGCCTGAGGAGCCACGACGACAGACCCGCGCACGAGTATCGAACCGCTCCAGGTCACATCCTCGGTCAATACCGCCCCGTCATAAACGGTTGTCACCTGTTCGGCTGCCGGTGAGATTGTTGTCAGATAGAAAAAAATACAGGCGGCAAAAAGAGTTTTCACTCGGGAACTCCTTATATGAGTAATTGAACAATTAGCATGATTCCCTCAAACTGTAAATTTAATGTTGTTTTTTCATTAAAACGTCGACTAATGTCCCCGGTTATGGAGCTTTTCAAGTCCTTTCAGGGTGTTATATTTTCATAAAATATATTTGTTGACAGCACATATATGTTGTGGTTTATTTCAACACCTCCACAAAATATTGTGGTTTACGGTTCCAAACCACACTCATTCAATTTATTCAGTATCATCAGTTTATTACAAGACGAGGAGTTCCGTTATGAAAAAAAGTTCCGTACCCGACACCATTACCGCCCTGACTAAAAATGCTTCCACCGTACTGGAAAAACGATACCTGCGCCGGGACGAAACCGGCAAGGTTCTCGAGACACCTGCCGACATGTTTCGACGCGTGGCAGACACAATTGCGGCCGCCGATAAAACTTTTGACAAGAAAGCGGATGTAAAGGGATTATCAGACACCTTTTACCGCATGATGACCAGCTTCGAATTCCTTCCCAACTCCCCTACCCTGATGAATGCCGGCCGCCCGCTGGGGCAGCTTTCGGCATGTTTCGTACTTCCGGTCGGCGATTCCATGGAAGAGATCTTTGATGCGGTCAAATATACCGCACTGATCCACAAATCAGGCGGCGGCACCGGCTTTTCATTTTCCCGCCTGAGACCTGCCAACGACGTCGTCAGCACCACTACCGGCATATCGAGCGGCCCGCTCTCGTTCATGCGCGTATTTGATGTGGCGACGGAAACCATAAAACAAGGCGGCACACGGCGCGGCGCAAACATGGCAATCCTGAGGGTGGATCACCCCAACGTGATGGATTTCATCATGTGCAAAGCCGACCAGAAGCAGCTCAACAACTTCAACATATCAGTCGGCCTGACCGAAAAGTTCATGCAGGCTGTCGAACGGGATGAGGAATACAGCCTTATCAATCCCCGTGACAAGAAGGTCTGCGGTTCCCTTAACGCCCGCAAGGTATTCCAGCGCATTGTCAAGCAGGCCTGGGAAAACGGCGAGCCGGGGATTATCTTTCTTGACCGTCTGAACCGCGACAACCCCACTCCCCTGGTGGGCGAGATCGAATCCACCAACCCCTGCGGCGAGCAGCCTCTTCTGCCGTATGAATCTTGCAACCTCGGTTCTATTAACCTGGGCATATTCATCAAGGACGGCACGGTGGACTGGAAAAAACTGCGGGAGACCATTCACAACGCCGTTCACTTTCTTGACAACGTAATTGAGGCGAATAATTACCCGTTGCAGCAGATTCATGACATGACGCACGCCAACCGGAAAATCGGTCTTGGTGTCATGGGGTGGGCCGACATGCTGATTCTTCTGGGTATTCCCTACTGTTCTGAAGAAGCGGTTAAGCTCGGCAAGAAGGTGATGAAATTCATCAATGATGAAGGACATTTGGCATCCCAGGAGCTGGGCAAGAAACGCGGTTCGTTCCCCAACTTCAAAGGTTCGATCTTCGACAAGAAAGGAGCGGCTCCGCAACGGAACGCGACCGTCACGACAATCGCTCCGACAGGGACCATATCCATTATCGCCAACGCCTCCTCCGGTGTTGAGCCGCTCTTTGCCGTTTCCTACATCCGCACCGTCATGGACAAGAACGTCCTGGTGGAGGTCAACCCGATATTCGAAAAGATTGCAAAAGAACGCGGCTTCTACTCGGAAGATCTCATGAAAAAAATTGCCGAACATGGCACCGTCCATGGCATCGCCGAGATACCGGTCGATATCCGCAACGTGTTTGTGACCTCCCACGAGATCACGCCCGAATACCACATTCAGATGCAGTCCGCCTTCCAGCTCTACACCGATAATGCAGTTTCGAAAACGGTGAATTTTTCAAATACCGCCACCATCGAGGATGTTGAAAAAGTGTACATGCTCGCCTACGAAACCGGCTGCAAGGGTGTCACCATCTATCGTGACGGCTCAAGAGACGAACAGGTCCTCTCGACCGGCAAAAAGGAAGAGCAGATAGCAGCCGTTGCCGCCACTCCGGTTGAGGAAGAAAAGAAGGCGGTCAAGCGGGAGCGCCCCAAGGCGCTCAAGGGGAGTACCCATCAGATGCAGACCGGCTGCGGTCCTCTCTACATCACGATCAACGAAGACAAGAACGGCCTGTTTGAGCTGTTCACCACGATGGGCAAAGCGGGCGGATGCGCAGCCTCCCAGAGTGAGGCGATCGGCCGCATGGTGTCGCTCGCATGGCGCAGCGGCATTCAGGCACGTCAGGTAGTGAAGCAGCTTCAGGGAATCTCCTGCCACTGCCCGTCCGGCTTCGGCGACAACCGCGTGCTTTCCTGCGCCGATGCGGTTGCAAAAGCGATTCAGAACCACCTGATCGACAGCGGTTATGATATTGAAAACGAAACGACCCGCCATGAGCGGGGGGCCTGCCCTGAATGTGGCGGTATCGTCGAACATGAGGGGGGCTGCTCAGTCTGCCATGTCTGCGGATATTCCGAGTGCGCGTAATGTTTTTTCACAATGGGACGTCAAGCTGCTTGACAAACAGCTCTATTCCGTGACATAAATGCCAAGTTAATCTGACTACTCACTACGGGGTTGTAGCTCAGTTGGTTAGAGTGCCAGCCTGTCACGCTGGAAGTCGCGGGTTCGAGCCCCGTCAACCCCGCCATTACGTAAAAAGGTGCCCCCCAAGGGCACCTTTTTTTGTTTCCTGCAGCAGCTGTCGGCTGCAGGCCTTGGCGAGCAAAGTCGCTCTACATCGGTTGCCGAGTCCTATCTCAATCCTAATCGGCCAAGGAAAATTCCCAGAAATTTGTTCAGCAGGTTGTCGCGTGAAAGAAAAGAAATGACCGGAGGTTTTCTGGTCCCGATGGCTTCAAGCATCCTCTCGAGCTCCGGATTGCCCCCAAGTATCATCCCCTGCCTGAAAGCTTGAAGGGCTTCAAGGGTATTCCCTGCGACAAGATGGACTTTTCCGAGGTAAAGGTAGTGGATAGGGTTGCCCGGGTCGTGCTCAATCGCTGAGCGGCAGAGTTCGAATGCCCGGGTGACATGGCCGCGCTGCTTAGCGATGCAGAATGCAAGACGGGAATGCCAGAGCGGATCGTCCCAGATGCCGAGCGCCCGTTCCAGGCAGGCAAGAGCAGCCAGGACATTATTCCGGTCAAGTTCCTGTTGCGCCCGATCGAATTCCTTTTGGGCAATAGCGCCCGTTTCCGGATCCATCGTAACCTCCATAGCAGTCGAGAATCTTCCGCGCATAGCGGCCGGATTATTTCATAACTACATCTTCAGCCTTTTTATTTTTTCAACCAGCGTGGTCCGGTTTATACCCAAAAGTTCTGCGGCTTTCGCTTTGACTCCGCCTGCTGATTCCAGTGCCTGAATAATCAGAGATTGTTCAATCCGGGAGACCGTTGCAACCAGATCCACACCCTGGCTCGGCATGGTAACTGTAAGCGCTTCTAAGGCACCTCTTTCGTCAACTATTTTGGCTGGGACATCTTCTAATGTAATAATGCTAGCGTCTGTCAGCACGATCATCCTCTCAATCAGATTTTCCAGTTCACGCACATTGCCGGGCCAGGAGTACTGTTCCAGCGCCTCAAGCGCCTGCTTGCTGATACTGCACGTCGCTCGTCCCATGAGCCGGCACTGTTTCTCCAGAAAGAACGCAGTAAGGTAAATGATGTCCTGCTGCCGCTCACGCAGGGGAGGGAGATGAAGCGGGATGACATTCAGACGGTAATACAGGTCTTCCCGGAATTCGCCCCGCTTCACCATATCCTCAAGATCCGAGTTGGTCGCAGAAATCACCCTGACATGAAGTTTTACCGTCTTGTTGGAACCGACCCTCTCCACTTCATGTTCCTGCAACACCCGTAACAGCTTCACCTGCAGGTGGAATGGCAGCGTTCCTATCTCATCAAGAAAAATCGTGCCGTGATTCGCCGCCTCGAATTTCCCCGGTTTATCCTTGATAGCACCGGTAAATGCCCCCCGGACGTGGCCGAAAAGCTCGCTTTCCAATAACGCCTCGGGAATAGCGCTGCAGTTTACCGCAATAAAGGGGCGGTCCCTGCGGGTACCGTTATAATGCAGAGCCCGGGCGACAAGTTCTTTGCCGGTTCCCGATTCGCCGGTGATAAGGACCGAAGAATCACTCTTAACGATGCGGCTCATGCGCTCGAACACGAGGTTCATTGCCGGAGAGGAACCGATGATATTATTGAATTCAAAGCGTCCCTGGAGCTGCCTGCGAAGATACATGTTCTCTGACAGCAGCTTTTGTTTTTCCAGAGCCTTGGCAACAACAATTTTCAGCTCATCGAAATCAATCGGCTTGGTAATATAGTCAAAAGCCCCCTCTTTCATGGCACGGACGGCGGTCTGGGCCGACGCATGACCGGTCACGACGATGACCTCGGTAGCGGGGGATATCTTGTGAACATTCTGCAGGATATCGAGGCCGCTTTTATCTGGGAGAAACAGGTCGGAAACTATGACCTGATACTGCTCACGATCGATCAGCTCCAGCGCGCTCATCCCGGTTGCAGCCGACGTGACTTCATACCCTGCCGAACGCAACAGCATCGTCAGGGCGTGGCGGCCGGAGTCATCATCATCAATCACCAGGATTTTTATTGCATCGTCCATGAGGGGGCCTCGCCCTGAAAACAGGATAAGTGCGTTAACGAAGTTATTTTTTGCAAGAAATATGCAGAAAACAACTTCTAACTTACTAAAACGGCGGTCATTCGGTAACAACCCGTATTGATTCCTTCAGTACATCCAGAAGCAGTTCCAGTTCGCCCTCTGAAATAACCAGCGGCGGGAATATGACGATGGTGTTTCCCAGCGGGCGGGAGAAGACCCCCCGCTTGCGCGCTTCAAGGCACACCCTGATCCCGACCCTCTCCTCCCACGGGTACGGTGTACCGGTTTCACTGTTTTCAACTAGTTCAACCCCGGCAGCAAGTCCGCACTGCCGCACATCGCCAACATGTGGTAATATGGTGAATTCGGCTAGTCCCTTATTCAGCCGGGCTATTTTCGGCTGCAGCTCCGCCAGCAGATTGTCCTGTCGGAAAAGCTGCAGGCTTTTCAGGGCAACGGCACATGCCAACGGGTTCCCGGTAAACGTATGGCCATGAAAGAATGTTTTCAGCTCCGCATAAGAACCTAAAAAGGCCGAATAAACCTTATCGCCAGTCACCGTGGCCGCCAGAGGAAGATACCCTGCGGCTATTCCCTTGGAAATCGCCATGATGTCCGGGACCACCCCCTCATGCTGGCAGGCGAACATTTCCCCGGTCCTGCCAAAACCGGTGGCCACTTCATCGGCGATCATCAGAATGCCATAACGGTCGCACAGCTCCCGAACCCGCTTCAAAAAACCTGTCGGCTGTACGATCATTCCCCCGGCACCCTGAACCAGAGGCTCAATCACAAGTCCGGCGACCAGGCCGGCGTTCCCCTTCATCAACTCCTCTAATGCGTCAACGCATTCCATACTGCAGGATGTTCTGCTGCAGCCGAGCTCACAACGGTAGCAGTAGGGAGCCGGAGCCTGGAGTGTCTCGAACATGAGCGGTTTGAAGGTCGTGTGGTAAATGCCGATTCCCCCGACACTCACCGCACCGAGTGTATCGCCGTGATAGGCGTTCCTGAAGGTTATGAAGCGGCTCCGCTCCGGATGTCCCGAGTGCACCTGGTATTGATAGGCCATTTTGACTGCAACTTCCATGGCGGTAGAACCGTTATCCGAATAGAAAAACCGGTCCAGCCCATGGGGAGTGATTTCGGCCAGTCGGGCTGCCAGAATGATACTCTGTTCACTGCCCAGTCCCAGGAGCGTGGAATGTTCAAGGCGGTCTACCTGCTCTTTCAGGGCATCATTCAATTCCCGGCGGCAGTGTCCATGAACGTTCGTCCACATGGAGGCCACACCATCCAGGTAACGATTGCCGTCCGTGTCGATCAGCCAGCACCCCTCCCCCCGCGCGATAATTATCTGTTCATCACGTTCCCACTCCTGCATCTGGGTAAACGGGTGCCAGACGTGGCGTTTGTCCCACAGGCGCAATTGTTCGGTCGTTATGGATCCGGTTCCTGGCATACGCTGCATCCTCCGCTAAAGATAGCATCCATTATAAAAAAGACCCTCCGGATTATTTCCAGAGGGTCTCATAACTACTTGATATTTTGAATTTAGGCAAGCCTGTCAGCGTAAAGTGGGAACTTTTTCATCATGCTGTTTACCTGGGCCTTGATCTCCGCCAGTTTCCGGTCATCGCCGATATGTGCCACCGCATCGGCGACATAGCCGGCAACCTGCTCCATATCAGCCTCTTTCAGACCATGGGACGTACAGGCGGGTGTTCCGATCCGGATGCCGGACGTCACAAACGGCGAGCGGGTTTCGAACGGCACGGTGTTTTTGTTGACCGTTATGCCGGCCTTGTCCAAAGCCTCTTCCGCTGCTTTGCCGGTTATCTCCGTACCGGAGAAGTTAAGCAGCATGAGGTGGTTATCGGTACCGCCGCTGGTCAGCTTGAAGCCGCGTTTCATCAGCGCCACTGAAAGCGCTTTGGCATTATTGACGATCTGCTGCTGATAAGTTTTGAATTCCGGCTGCAGCGCCTCTTTAAACGCCACCGCCTTGGCGGCGATGACATGCATGAGCGGCCCACCCTGAATGCCGGGGAAAATCTGTGAATTTACCGCCTTGGCAAATTCTTCGCGGCAGAGAATCATGCCGCCGCGGGGGCCGCGGAGCGTTTTATGGGTAGTCGTCGTGACAAATTCCGCATACGGAACCGGTGTGGGGTGAACACCGGCGGCAACCAGACCGGCAATATGAGCCATATCCACCATGACCTTCGCGCCTACTTTGTCGGCTATTGCGCGGAACGCCGGAAAATCGAGGGTTCGCGGATAGGCGCTGGCACCGACGACAATCAGTTTCGGTTTATGCTCCACTGCCAGGCGCTCGACCTCGGCATAATCGATTGTCTCGGTTTCAGGAGATACTCCATAGGGAACGATCGTATAGAAGCGGCCTGAAAAATTGACCGGGCTGCCATGGGTAAGATGCCCGCCGTGGGAAAGATTCATGCCGAGAATGGTGTCTCCCGGTTTGCACGCGGCAAAATAGACCGCCATGTTGGCCTGGGATCCGGAGTGCGGCTGGACATTGGCATGTTCGGCGCCAAAGAGCTCCTTTGCTCGGTCAATAGCCAGCTGTTCGACAACGTCAACGTGCTCGCATCCTCCGTAATAGCGCTTTCCGGGATACCCCTCGGCGTATTTGTTGGTCATGATCGAACCCTGGGCTTCCAGAACCGCTTCAGAAACAAAGTTTTCGGATGCGATCAGCTCCAGATTATATTCCTGCCGCTCTGTCTCGTGGCGAATGGCTTCGGCTACCTGGGGATCAAACTGGGAAAGGACTGACATGGGTTCTCCTCGTAAAAGTTCTTTTCATATAATGAGTACATTCAAACAACAAACGGGACTCATGCCGTAGCAGGTCCCGCCTGTGCTGTATATGATAATTCAAAAATTCAGCTAGGAATATTTCTTTTCAAGCGCCGTTATCTTGTCCAGACGCGACTGATGGCGTCCTCCCTCAAACGTGGCATCTAGCCAGGCGCCGACAAGATCACACGCTTTCTGTTCATCGAGAACCCGTCCGCCAAGCACCAGCACATTGGCATTATTATGCTCTTTTGCCATGCGTGCCATGAATACATCGGTTACCAGTGCGGCTCTGATCCCGGGAATCTTGTTGGCGGCAATTGACATGCCGATACCTGTTCCGCAGATCAGAATCCCCAGTTCCGCCTCACCTGAAATAACGGTTTCAGCAACTTTCTGGCCGAAATCCGGATAATCCACCGACGCGTCACTGTCAGTCCCCGCATCGGAAACCTGGAAACCTCTGCGATTCAGATAACTGTTCAGGGCTGTTTTGAGGACAAGGCCTCCATGGTCGCTTCCGATAATAATCATGGCTCTTCCCGCCTAAATCTTCTTGAATAGAAGAGTAGCGTTAGTCCCGCCGAAACCGAAGTTGTTGGTCAAGGCATATTCAAGTTTTGCTTCACGGGCAGTGTTGGGGACATAATCAAGATCGCATTCCGGATCCGGGTCGGTATAGTTGATCGTGGGAGGGACAACCCCCTTATCCATTGCCATGAGAGTATAAACGGCTTCAATTCCGCCCGCTGCACCAAGAAGATGTCCTGTCATGGATTTCGTCGAGGAAACCATCATTTTTTTGGCGTGATCACCGAATACGCTCTTGATCGCCATGGTTTCGTACAGATCGCCTATCGGCGTAGATGTACCATGCGCATTGATATAGGTTACCTGTTCCGGAGAGATCCCGGCATTTTTGAGGGCCATTTTCATGCTTCGCGCTCCGCCTTCTCCGCCCGGTGCCGGCGCGGTCAGGTGAAATGCGTCTCCGGTCAGACCATACCCGACGACCTCGGCATAGATCTTGGCACCGCGTGCCCTGGCGGACTCGTACTCCTCGAGCACAACAATACCGGCACCTTCGCCCATGATAAAGCCGTCACGGTTTTTATCAAATGGACGGGATGCGGATGCAGGATCATCATTCCGGTCGGAAAGCGCCTTCATGGCTGCAAAGCCGCCGATACCGAGCGGCGTGATGACGGCCTCTGTCCCACCTGCAATCATGGCATCAGCATCTCCCCGTTTGATGATATGATACGCATCGCCAATCGAGTGGGTGCTGGTTGCGCACGCAGAAACGGAAGAAATATTTGGTCCCTTGGCCCCGTACCTGATGGAAATGTGGCCGGGAGCAAGATTGATGATCAGCATCGGGATAAAAAATGGAGAAATCTTTTTGTAACCACCCTCAGCCACGAGAGAGTGGTATTTTTCGATTGTCGGCAAGCCGCCGAGACCAGCACCGACCAGAACTCCGACACGTTCGGCATTTTCATCATTTATCACCAGCCCGGAATCTTCCATGGCAAAATGTGCCGCCGCCAGAGCGTACTGGATAAAAAGATCCATCTTCTTGATCTCTTTTTTATCAATAAACTCTTCAGCATTAAAATCAGGAACTTCTCCGGCAATCCTGACCGACAAATCAGTCGTGTCAAAACGTGTGATCAGACCGATTCCGGATTTACCTGACGTAAGTGCATCCCAGTTTTTCGCATTCCCGCACCCAAGTGGAGAAACAGCTCCAACACCTGTAACCACAACTCTTCTCATGATAGGTAGCTCCATATGGCAGTGACTTCTGTTGCAGAACTAAAAGAGAGGGGCTTACGCCCCCCCCTATGTGTGATTTCAGCTATGCTCGGTGATGTATTCGATGGCGTCGTTCACCGTCTGGATTTTCTCGGCGTCTTCATCGGGGATTTCGATATCAAACTCTTCTTCAAGAGCCATAACCAGCTCAACTGTGTCAAGTGAATCTGCTCCAAGATCATCCATAAAAGAAGACTCGGTTAAAACCTGGGCTTCTTCGACCCCAAGCTGCTCTGCTACAATTTCTTTTACCCGCTTTGCAATATCAGACATCTTTCACCTCCGTGTGATTTTAAACCCTTGCAGGTTTCGTGTGTAATGCTGTGTGCTTAATTAAGCATGAAATCTTTAAATGTCAATTGATATTTCAACAATCAGACTACATGTACATTCCGCCATTTACCGACAGCACCTGGCCGGTAATATAGCCCGCCTGGGGAGAGACCAGAAACCGGACGGCATGCGCAACATCGTCGACCGAGCCGAGCCGTTCCATCGGAATATTCTGCAGGAGCGCTTCACGTCCTTTTTCAGGAAGCACCGCGGTCATATCGGTTTCAATAAAACCGGGCGCCACGGCATTAACCGTAATATTGCGCTTCGCCAGCTCACGTGCCGCCGATTTTGTCAAACCGAACAGCCCCGCCTTACTGGCACAGTAGTTTACCTGGCCTGGATTGCCCATTTCTCCGACAACAGAACTGATATTGACCACGCGACCGTAACGGGCCTTGGTCATAATTTTGGATGCTTCACGCAGACAGTAGAACGAGCCTTTAAGGTTTGTATCTAGAACAGAATCCCAGTCGCTATCCTTCATACGCATCATGAGACCGTCTTTTGTTATGCCGGCATTGTTCACCAGGATATCAAGTCGCCCACGCTCAGAAACAATTTTCTTGAAAAGAGCCTCAACGTCGGAGGAGTTTGTCACATCGAGCTTTACCGCCTGACCGGCGCCCCCGGCTTCGATGATGGCTGCAACCGTAGCCTCTGCGCCGGATTCTGAAGTTGCCGTTGCGACAACATAAATCCCTTCGGCGGCAAGCTTCAGGGAAATGGCCTGCCCGATACCACGCGAAGCACCGGTTACCAGAGCGACCTGATCTTTCATTATATTTTCTCCCCGGCGGCTGTAACTCCGGCAACATCTTCTATGTTTGACAGTACAGCCTCCTTGTTGATTCTTTTTACCAGTCCGCTCAATACTTTACCCGGGCCAAGCTCGACAAATCGTGTTACACCCAGGGCGCTCATGGCGTTTACCGACTGTTCCCACAGCACGGGAGAACAGACCTGCGATACGAGCAGAGGTCTCACCCGCTCCCTGTCGCTGTTCGGTGCGGCATCGGCATTTGCAACAACCGGCACGTTCATATCGAAAACCTTTATCGCATCCAGTACCACCGCCAGGCGGTCCGCAGCCGGTTTCATCATCGCACAATGAAAGGGGGCGCTGACCGGGAGCAGCATGGCTTTTCTAAAGCCGCGCCCCTTGGCGAGTTCAATAGCACGCGCAACGGCCGCAACCGAACCGGCAATAACAATCTGGCCGGGAGAATTAAAGTTTGCAGGTGAAACAACCTCGCCTTCAGCAGCTTCACGGCAGATATCCTGAAGGACATCACTTTCGACTCCCAGAATGGCAGCCATCGCACCGGTACCTACCGGAACCGCTTCCTGCATGAAGGTGCCGCGGGCACGCACCGTCCTGACCGCATCAACGAATGAGAGCGCTCCCGAGCAGACCAGAGCCGAATATTCACCAAGTGAATGACCCGCCACATACCCCGCTTTCAAGCCGGTTTCCTGTTGGACGACCTTCAGTACTGCAATGCTTGTTGCCAGAATAGCAGGCTGTGTGTTGGCGGTCAGCTTGAGATCGTCATCGCTCCCCCCAAAACAGAGAGAGGACAATTTAAAGCCCAGAGCCTCGTCAGCTTCCTCAAACAGGTGACGCGCAACGGTAAACGTATCCGCCAGTTCCTTCCCCATGCCGGAATACTGGGAACCCTGACCCGGAAAAATAAATGCTGTTTTTGACATATTAAAATATCCTCGTCCCGCGTTAGAGATTGACTCCGGCTACCACTCTACAAGGGCGGAGCCGTAGGTAAATCCGCCCCCGAAAGCCACCATCAGGAGCTTGCTGCCTGGATTGATGATACCCTGCCGGTTCGCCTCGTCCAGAGCGATTGGAATTGAAGCCGAAGATGTGTTGCCATACCGATGAAGATTTGTAAACAGGCGGTCGGGACCAATGCCAAGCCGTTTTGCCGTTGCATCGATGATACGACGATTTGCCTGATGGGGTATCAAAAGAGAAATGTCTGAAGGTGAAAGGCCGTTTGCATCCAGCGCCTTTATCGAAGCCTCTTCCATGGCACGGACAGCATGCTTGAATACGTCATTGCCTTCCATGACCAGATAGATCCGCCGTTCATCGATCGTACGGCTGTCGGTCGCCGGATTTCGGCTGCCGCTTCCCGGTTGGTACAGCAGGTTCCAGTAAGCGCCGTTACTGAACGTGTGGGTGGAAAGAAGGGAATGATCCCCGTCGGACGCTTCAAGTACGGCCGCACCCGCCCCGTCGCCGAACAGAACGCAGGTGTTGCGGTCCTTCCAGTCAACAATGCGCGACAATATTTCCGATCCTATCACCAGTATCTTGCTTGCAGAGCCGCAGCGGAGGTATTTTTCGGCAATTGACAACCCGAAGATAAAACCGGAACACGCCGCGGAAAGGTCAAAAGCGGTTGCGTTCTTGGCGCCCAGAAGGTCCTGGACGATGCAGGCGGTTGAAGGGAAAGGAAAATCGGGAGTCACGGTGCCGACAATGATCAGATCAATTTCTTCAGGGTGAACACCGGCCATCTCCAAGGCATGCCGGGCGGCCTCGGCGGCGAAGGTCGACGTATACTCGCCTTCTGCTGCAATACGCCGCTCCTTAATGCCGGTTCTTGTCGTAATCCATTCGTCACTTGTATCGACCAGCGTTTCAAGTTCGGCATTGGTGAGAATTTTCCCGGGCAATGCAGAACCGGTTCCGGTTATTCTGACATTCACGATTGAATCTCCATTACTCTGCAGGGGTGGGAGGCAGGCTATCCCTTCGTAACGAAACCGAATGGTTTTCAGATAACTTTTCAGCAACATGCTCCGATACGCCGCTTTTGGCATACTCGTGAGCGAACCGTATCGCGTTTTTGATCGCCTTGGCATTGGAACCGCCATGACAGATCATGCCGACGCCGTTGATTCCCAGAAGCGGCGCACCGCCATATTCCGCATAATCTACAATCTTCTTGAACCGGCCGAATGCACCACGCACAAACAGATAACCGATCTTGGAGACCCAACTCTTGACGATCTCCCTTTTCAGCATCTTGGCCGCAGCGTCCGCCAACCCCTCGGAAAGCTTCAGGACAATATTTCCGACAAAACCGTCACAAACAACTACGTCAACAACCCCGGCAAAAATATCGCGACCTTCAATGTAACCGATATAATCGAGAGATGTCTTGCGCAGGACGGTATTCGTTTCCCTGGTCAGCTCGTTCCCTTTGGAATCTTCTTCCCCATTGGAAAGGAGCCCGACTCTCGGCGATGGCACCCCCATGGCATAGCGGGCATAGACTTCTCCCATTATGGCAAACTGGACGAGATGGAGCGGCTTGCAATCTACATTGCCGCCAACATCGAGAACCAGCGTCTGTCCTTTAAGGGTGGGGAATAACTGGGCAATCGCCGGACGCTCGATCCCTTTAATCCGCTTCAGAACGAACATGCCGGACGCCATGGTCGCACCGGAATTTCCGGCACTGACCGCAGCACAGGCATTGCCGTCCTTGACGAGCTCGAATGCCCGTCGCACGGAGGAGTCGCGTTTCTTACGTACCGCATCCGAAGCTGAATCATGCATACCGACGACTTCACTTGCGTGAAAGATGTCAATATCAAGCCCGCTGACCGTGTGTTTGGCGAGTTCGGCCTCCAAACGCCGGCGATCACCGACAAGCGTAACTGACAAGCCGAATTCACGGCAGGCAGCAACAGCACCTTCAACTTCGACAACAGGCGCATTGTCGCCGCCCATTGCGTCAACGGCAACTCTCATCTGTTTCGGAAGTGACACTTAAGTCAGTTCTCTATGCTTGTGCTGAGGAAAGGTCGATAACCTCTTTGCCTTTGTACGTTCCACAGGCAAGACATGTGCGATGCGGAAGTTTTGCCGCTTTACATTGCGGACAGACGGACAATGACGGAGTCGTTAAAAAGTCATGGGCCCTTCTCATATTCTTGCGGGATTTGGATGTTTTTTTCTTGGGTACAGCCATGGTGTTTCTCCTTTTTCTGGTGATACACGATCTCGTGCCACCGCTCTATTTATTGGTTACCTTAAAGTCCTTCAACGCGCTGAACGTAAGAGAGGCAGTCTCTTTGCTGCATGAGCAGCTGGATGTGTTCAGATCGATACCGCACACATGACACAACCCCTTGCACTCTTCACTGCAGAGAGGCTTTAACGGGATTTCCATCGCAATTTGTTCTTCAATCTCATGAGTCAGATCAATTTCATCGCCGGAGTACGAGGAAGAAAGCAGATCCATTTCGCCAAGTTCAAGCTCGTCTTCGGCGGAGGGAGTGACGGAGCTCTCTTTCCGAAAAAATATTGTGAAACTGGTATCAACAAACGACGTATAATCCGCGAGACAACGGGAGCAGGAAAGTGCCAGGGGCGCTGTTATCCTCCCGGCAATCCGTATGTTATCAAACTCGCGAACAGCTGTAACATCCCCTTCGATTCTGCCGGAAATACAGCAGATCTCGTCATTCTGCATCCCCGCAAGGAGAGGAAAAGTCTCGACCGGCTCGTCAATATGGATTGCAAGCGGCGTATCTTTTATGTGGTCTACAACAAGTTTCATATGTACCATCCGCAGATCAGAACGACTCTAAATTTAAGCAAGTCAGTATAAAGAATATGCCCGGATTGTCAAGAAATTTACTAACAGCTCGGATTGCACCTGCCATAGCATTCAATCTGGTCACGAACGCGGCCGGCAAGATCGCGGGCAATCATGTCCCAGGTAAACCGCCACCCCCAATTGCCGAATGCTGTCCCGGGGACGTTCATGCGGGCTTCGCTTCCCAGGCGGATCAAATCCTGAAGAGGTATGATGGCGGTATCGGCAACCGACATGAACACTGTGCGCAGAAGGCACTCGACTGCATCATCCCCCCTGCTCCCCACATAGAAATCAACCCGCTTGCGCTGGGCAGCGGATAGCGAGCCATACCAGCCGGCAGTCGTGTCATTATCATGAGTTCCGCTATAGACTACGGATCTTTTTTGATGATTGTGCGGCAGGTATGGGTTTGAAGGACCTGAATCAAAGGCAAACTGCACTATGTTCATTCCGGGAAAGTCATAACGTTCACGAAGAGCTACGACATCCGGGGTAATTACGCCCAGGTCTTCGGCAATAACCGGAAGATTGCCGAGTGTTGCCAACACTGCATCAAACAGAATTGTCCCGGGGGCCTTCACCCAGGTCCCGTTGACTGCTGTTTTTTCGGCTGCTGGCACGTTCCAGGCGGCTTCAAAACCACGGAAATGATCAACCCGAATAATGTCGAAGAGCTCAAACATAAACTGAAACCGCTCGATCCACCACGCGTAGTTCTGTCGACCTATCATTTCCCAGTCATACAGGGGATTGCCCCAAAGCTGCCCCGTTTCGCTGAAATAATCAGGGGGAACTCCTGCAACAACGGTCGGCTTCCCCTTTGAATCAAGAAGAAACTGTTCGCGACCGCTCCACACATCCGCGGAATCATAGCCGACGAAAATAGGAATATCACCAATAATCGCAATTCCTTTGCCGGCTGCATACGACCGCAATCGACGCCATTGCCTGAAAAACTGCCACTGGATATATTTCTGGATGCCGATTTCAGTTCCCAGCTCAACCGAGGCTTTCTCATACATTTTCGGTGTCAGCAGAGCGTAATCAGCCGGCCATTTTTCCCAGGAGCGCCCCTTGTATCGATGTTTCAGCGCCATAAACAGCGCATAGTTATGAAGCCAGGTGGTCGTGTTGCAGAAATTCCAGAATTCCTGTTTGCATGGTGCCGCCTCGTTCGCTAAAAAAGCGGCCCCCGCTTCCTGCAGCAGCTTCATTTTTCTGTCAGAAACCGCTCCGAAATCGACACAGGCAGAATTCGGGCCTTCTTCGTACCGAATCGTCGCAAGGTTGCCATCAACGACAATCTGTTCAAGATCGATCAGCAGCGGGTTACCCGCAAAAGCCGAAAAAGCCGAGTAGGGAGAGTTGCCGCACGCTGGAGGTGTGAGTGGCAGTACCTGCCAGTAAGACATCCCCATCGCAGCCAGGAGGTCGACAAAACGGCGGGCATCCCTGCCCAGCGTTCCGATACCACCCGGTCCCGGTAACGACGTCGGATGCAGCAGCACGCCACAACCCCGCTTATCAAGCATCTTGCCTCCTGTTGTCCCAGTATGTGAATCCTTGACCACCCGGCACCGGCTTCACGTCAACCCGCCCGGCTCAGGTACGGAAAGCGCCAATCCCTCCAGCAACCCGAAATCGCTCACCTTCAACCGGGTGAAGCCGAACCTGTCCATAACGGACGTTATGATTACCAAACCGGCGATAATCAGATCTTCGCGCCCTTTTTCAATCCCTTTGATCGCCAACCGGTCCTGCGGTGGAAGCTGCGACAGGCGCTGAAATATCTCGACAATATCTCCTCTGCTAACGGTGAAATTGTTGACCTTGCGATAATCGTAATCATCCATCTCCAGCTTGATAGCGGCAATGGTTGTCGCTGTTCCGGCCGTCCCGACAAGCTCGGAATTCTCTGAAACAACGATTCCTGCCGAGGAGAGGTCGTTTTCGAGCTGGTCAATTACTGATCGTACACGTTCAAACATTTCAACAGTCGCCGGGAAACCTTCCGTAAGACGTACCACGCCGATCGGCATACTTTTGATAAAAACAGGATTTCCGTTGGATGTCACCATGAATTCGGTACTCCCTCCCCCGACATCAAGCACCGCAAGCGAATCACTTTCGGAATCCAGCCCTGCCAAAACCCCCTTGAGAGTCAGGCGTGCTTCTGCGTCTCCATCAATGACAACAAGCTTGATGCCGGTTTCCAGAAAGACTTTATCTACGAATTCACCCCCGTTGACGGCATCTCGCACTGCGCTTGTTGCAGAGGCCCGGATCTGGCTCACCCCATATCGAGAGATAATTTCGGAGAATCTATGAAGACAGGCTAATCCGCGGTTCATCGCTTCAACAGACAAACCGCACTCATCGGTAAAACCGCCTCCGAGTCGGACGACCTCGCGCTCGACGCGAACAGGGGCGATTCCGTCAGCCGAACGTACGGCTACGAGTAAACGGGCGGTATTAGTCCCGAAATCAATGGCGGCACAATAATCAGTCATTCCGGGATCCTTGGTTACAGCAATGCACTCCGCCTCAATGTACCCTGTTAAGAGGGGAAGTGCATCACCGGGTACTACAAGCGGTTATTTAATTACTTTGAAGGGAAAAGAAAAATCTGGAGGAGTGGATTTAGAAACCCCTTTACGAAAGATCAGCAGGTTTATACGCTGGTGAGCCGCGGGATCTATTTTAAAATAGGTCAGTCCCTCGACTTTCATCCCCGGAATAACAGAGGTCGCCTGTAGCGATTTGGTAAATAGGTCCTGGGGATACAGGTCATAATAATAGGGAAGTGCTGAATTGAAACGATTGTAGGCAGTTGTCTTTTCGTAGTCTTCAAGATAATAAAAACCGACATACGGGTATGGAACCAGATAGTAGGAATCCTTTTTAAGCATGGCCCGGATATTTTCAGGTGTAAGCAATGAATATTGCAGGCCGCTTTCGTCTACAAGCAGATATGAATCATCGCTGAAAGCAATTTCTCGGTCGGTACTGTTTCTGATACTGATGTGAAACGCCGTAACCGTACCCTCCAGGTTGTAGGCATTGATCGCCGTCTCGTCAACCCGTGCCGTCACTTCAATACCATTCGAAACAATGGTCTGGGAATTATCAGCTGCATTGACACGTCCGTTTCCAGTCTGCTCCGGTACAACTTTTACAGAAGAGCAGCCGGAAATCAGCATGGCAATAAGTGACATCAGAATGAGGGTATGTTTCATAACTGCCTCCTATGTGTATGATTGATGTTAATTTTTTGGGGGATCGATCAGCACGGCATCCAGCTTCTTGATGTCGTCTGGAAAAACTGCAATCGACAGCACGGGAGAAGTTTTTACCGATATTGGTGCCATGTCGATTGCGACCCACAGGTCAAGATCAAGCTTGTGGTGCACGCGCAAATATCTTTCTATACGACCGGCAAGTTTATAGGCATTCTCAACATCCTGTTCCCGGTCGGACCGCCCGGAATAACGGCACTCCAGCTTGACGATCTTGTTTTTTGATTTTTTTTTCAGCTCCGGAACCAGTCGATCGAACTGTCGATATACACCTTGATCAATATTCCCGCTCTTGACCGGTACCACGGCCAGTACTTTTGACCCGTCCAGACCCGGTTCACCAGCGAGCGCATACCCTTGCATGAGTACAACAACAGTCCCTATAAGAATATAGTTCAAAAAGGCCGTTCCTCTCATATCACTGCCCTTCCTTGGACACCAGAAACAGAATTTCTGTGCGTCTGTTTTTGCGACGGCCGGAAGCAGAGTTGTTTTCAGCAATTGGAGCAGACTTGCCAAGACCCTTGATAAAAACTTTTGAAGGGTTAACACCTTCATGACTTATAAGGTATGTAGCAGCGACAATCGCACGCTTTAACGACAATTCCATATTGTAAGAGAGTGAACCGATGGCATCAGTATGGCCGTCAATCTTGATATAGAGCCATTTCTTATCTTTCCTGATCTGCTCAGCTACCTCTGAAAGCATTTTCTTACCGCTGCTTGTAAGTGTCCATTGGTCAAAATCGAATGTTACATCGGGAAATCTGAATTTTCTGTAGACGGCCATGCGTTCCGGAAGAACGGCGGCAGGGGGAAGTGTGACCTGGGATCCTTTAACATCAACACCGAAAAGCGGCGTTACGCCACGAACCCGATTGAGAGTGTAATCAATGGCACTTGCCTCGCGATCTTCGGTTTTAAGAGGTTGCAGGACAATCTCCTCATCGCGTGCTTTAAGCGGAATTTCCACAGGGATCACGGGAGAAGTGAGGTTGGACGAAGCCTGTTGCGGAGCAATGACTATCTGTCCGTATGGTTTTATCAGAATTTCTTCTTTATCGGACTCCAACTCAACTTCAAGCTTGCTGACGGGTGACGCTTGCGGTGCCGACGCTCTCAGTAAAAGGCTGGATATCGGTATGATTTTCAGCGGTTTCAACGCTTCCTTGGATTTATCCTTTGCTGCAGCACGCCGGCCTACCGATGGAATCGGTTTGACGTATGTACCGACACCCTGGCAGGAACTGATGCCAAACAGGATTTTGAGATCAGGGTCGTTTGCTCCAAATCCGGTCCCGAATGATGAATTCAGGGTAAGATGTGGGTTCAGGAAATACTGTGCGCCGACGGAAGCTTCAACACTGTACTCGGAGAGAATGCGGGGGGAAGCCCAATCCCTGTTATCCTCAATGTAATATCGATTCGTGCCGGCGGTGACCTCACCGAGCAGCTTTAAGCGCGGCATGACCGTATACTCAACACCGGCACCGAAAACGTATTCCGATTCCAGGCTGATCCCGGCAACCGCTCCCGGTTTCAAATAGCCGGCGGAAACATGAACACCGAAATCATTCTTGTTGAAGGAAGTTATTAATTTGGCTGACAGATCAGTCACACCATCAATTTTTCTGCTTTCCGAAATATGACGCTGTCCAAGCAGGTCAACAGCCAGCTTGAAATCAGATGTGCGACCGCCCAGGAAGCGAAGTTTTGTCCCTAAATCCAGCGTTCCGCGTCCCGAGATATCATCATCTCCGTTAAAAGATATGTTGGGATACGCACCGTAAACTTCCCAGAATGTACCTATACCCATGGTAATGGTGACCGGCATTATCAAAGAGCTTTTTTGTGTAAAGCTTTTGTTTTCGGCATAGCACGACCAGACACCGACACAGATATTGCCGGCATCGAGAGTTTCAGCAGATGAAACGGCAAACAATCCGCTTGACCCTGATTGCCCTGGACTGGCGTCTGAAACGACAGGAATCAGGCACACGACTATAAGCGCAATAAAATAATTGATCACGGGGTCGCCGAACAATAAATGGATAAAAGTGAAATAAGTACCAACACAGGAGGCATTACCCGAGTACCATTTCTTTCAGTTCTTTACCTACTTTGAAAAAAGGCAGCTTTTTGGGACTAACTTTAATCGGCTCGCCCGTTTTTGGATTCCGGCCGGTATACGTCCCATACTCTTTGATAACGAAACTTCCCAAACCGCGAATTTCAATGCGCTCACCCTGTACCATTGCTTCGCCCATAGAAGAGAAAATCAGATTGACAAGCTCTTCAGCCCGCTTGATCGGCAAATCCTTTTTTACAGCTAACTGCTCAATAAGCTCTGATTTATTCATAACCCCTCCCATAATCGTAGCCGTAGCGGCTGATTGTAAATCGAAACGACACTACCCCAGATAACAGAATCAGTGCATTAACGAGAATGTTCTCTGCAAAAAACCGCAGAGACATTTTCTAACTTGGCTAATGACAGGATTTGTTCAGATATTTTTTAAAGATCATGGCGGCATCACTCTGGCGTCCGACTGCCTGAAGGATCGCATAGAGCTTTTCGGCAGCAGCGCGTGCATACGAAGTCTGAAGCAATTCGACATATTGATTGACCGCCCCTTCATGGTCCCCGGTCGCCTCAAAAATATCGGCACGGAGCAGCAGAGCCTGTTCCGGCATTATCTGTTCCGCTACCATCGAATCTATTGTCGCCAGAGCATCCTGATACCTGTTTCTCTCCCTCAGTACAAGCGCAAGATTAATCCATGCAAGCGAATTGGCACTATTCAGCTGAACCGCCAGGCGGAGATGCTGCTCTGCTTCATCATCATTGCCAAGCCGATGTTCCACTTTCCCTTTTTCATACCAGTAGATATCAGGCGGCAGAGTGTTGATACAGCTTTCAATGCCGGATAACGCTTCGTGATGTTCGTCCCGGCTGGCGGCGATGTATGCACATGCAAAATCTTCTCCTAAATCAGCATAGCGCTGATACTGCTCAACCGGCAACTGCTGAATTAGCAGCTCATAATATTCCTGAGGTGACAGGGAATCATCCGGATCTGCGCTGTCGGAGCACTCACCGGCAGATGAGCCTGCACATGATGCGCAGGATGTACCGTTGACAGGCTCACTAGGTTCACTGCCCGGCTGAGAAAATTTGAGAAGCAGCATCTCCGCCTTTTCCCGTATCGCTCGATCATAAGTCAGCGTTTTTACAAGCTCAAGATGATCAACTGCCTTGTCAACGTCACCACGCGCATGGGCACACTCTGCTTCATACAGATTGCGCTCGGCCAACCCCCGATTGGCAGTTTCAACCCGTTCCGAAAAAAGAGGTTTCAATTCGCTGCCGCTGTCTTCGCCGGAACAGAGTTGCAAACCATTTTCATAGCAAGTTCTGGCATCAAAAAAGCAGCCTGACTCCATGTACCTGTCCCCTTTGGCCAATAAATCGGAGGGAGACTTTGCAAACAACCGGCTGATAAAATTCACGACAATGCCTTTCTATGACCTTCTGAGCAGTGTTATACTTTCAAGGTGGTAAGACTGGGGAAACATATCGATCGGAACAGACGTGGCGACACTGTAGCCGTGGCAGGCCAGCAACCCGCAATCCCGAGCGAGTGTGCCGGGATCACAAGAAACATAGATGATCTTACCAGGCCGCAGAGAGGCGATACCCTGAACGGCATCCCCTGCTCCTGCACGCGGCGGATCAAGCAAAATGGTGTCAAACATTCGGCCCTGGTCGGCAAGGCGGCGTACGCCGGCTGTGACATCATCACAAAAAAACTGGGCATTTGCAACCCTGTTGAACTCCATGTTGCTCACCGCAGACCGAATCGAATCGGAATTACCCTCAATTCCGACCACTGATGAGACTTCAGAGGCAAGGGGAATCGAAAAATTGCCGTTGCCGCAATACAAGTCAAGGAGTTGCTCAGTAAGAGCAAAACCCCCCAGTCTCCTGATGACTGACAGCATTGATAAATTCTGCAGTTGATGCACCTGCGCAAATCCTCCGGGAGGATACGTAAGCTGTACCGGAGTCTGATCAGGGTCAGCCTGATTCATGTGATATGATATTTCAGGGCTCCCCCATACTTTTTCACAGTACGATTGATTTTCAGCTTTAAAGAAAAGTCCCGTACATGGTCCGAAACCGCCGGCCCGCTCAACAAAATACTCTCTGCTCTTTGCAGTCGCCGCTCCGCTATGCTGTATGACAACTACTACGCCGCTGTCGCCGGAATCGATACTGAGCTGGGAAATGGATCCGATATCAGGGTATGACTGGAGCAGGATTCTGAAGCAGCTCAGCGCCTGATTGATCACCGGTGCTGCCACGGGACATCCGCACGCTGCATCCACCACCTGATGAGATGACTGACGGAAAAAACCGATACGAAGTTTCCCGTTACGGACAGAAACCTTGAACTGGAGGCGGTTCCGGTAGCCATACTGCGACGAGGCCGCCACAACACCGTCTATCAGGTCGGCCGGGACGCGAGCCCCCCTCCAGAGTGTTTCGGACAGAATCTTTCGCTTCTGCTCAAGCTGGGCAGGATAGCTGATATGCTGCCAGCTGCAGCCTCCGCACTCGCCAAAAATTGCACAGGCCGGTACGATTCTGTCAGGAGAAGGGGTAATGAGCTCGGCAATTGTTGCCGTGCAGTAAGATTTTTTCTGGGCTGTGATCCGAAGAGAGACTTCATCGCCCGGACAACTGAATGGCACAAAACATACTTTGCCGTCAATACGGCAGACACCATTGCCTCCAAAGGCAAGTTTATCAATGTTCGCAACTGGTAATGACACTTTACACTCGTGTATTTCGGATTTTATGCTTTTTTTTCAGGCACTTCTGATACTCGCTTCGAACAAGGCGGTGGGCAAAATCAGGAACGGACAGATAGGCTCTGGTGGTTTCATGAAAAGCGTGCATCAACTGGCTGCGAACCGTTTCTATACTGGATTCCGGTACGGCCATTTTTTCGAGAATCCGCTCAAATCTGACCGACATCCCCATTTTACCTAGCGCATCACCATATTCGGCATCATTTGCAAAATAGCCCCGCTCCAGGGGGATATCGCAATATGCAAGGACTTTAACATGATAATAGCCGCCAAAATAGTGACTTGTCTGATCAAGCAGCGTAATGCGGAGAGCAGAATCCAGTGTAATAGTTTCAATTATCAAAGCACACCCAATAGCTTATGCATCTGAGGAATCACCCGCACATCAGGCAGGCGGGACGAAGCCAGTTCCTGAAGATGCAGTAAGTGTGCGGCGGCAATGCCTGCACTGCCGTCCGGCAACGTCAAGGGTTGCAGGAAAAGCGGCAATGCCGCATCAACCGATGAAAGCACATCACACACCTGCCGAATCTCACTGCCAGTAGTCAACTCTCCGACCACTATTTTTACAGAAACCGCACTGCCGTACGCCTCACGGAGAAAAAGGGCATGCAGATCCCATAACCGCTCCGTACAGCCGGCGGTTGAAGGGAGTTTCATGTCCATGCTGATATAGTCTATATGCTGTTTTACCTGCCGAAGGGCTATGTGCATGGTACCATTTGTTTCAAGGTGGATCGGAAGAGATTTCCTGATTTCCGGAAGCCATTCCGCAAGAGCTTCCGAATACAGAAGCGGCTCCCCCCCCGTAAAACTTACCGAATGGTGTGCCCCGGGCAACTGCGACCGCCAATCATCAAATATGGCGGTTATTTTAGCAAGCGGCAGCGGCTGCGGAAGGTTAACAAACGCGCCAGAACCAGGTTTCGATTCCAGCCGGCAAATATCGGACTTTTCAAAATCGGTGTCGCAATAGCGACAATCGAGATTGCATTCCATCAGACGCACAAAAATTTGCCTGCGTCCCGCCAGCATCCCTTCCCCCTGGATGGAGGAAAATATTTCACTGACATATACCGGATCACTCATAATAACATGCGGACGCGTTGTCGGACTCCCAGACGGTAATTGAATCGACTTTGATGTTGTCGTTGTTCATGCGCTCGGAGATGCGCTCGTACAGATATTTCGAAATTTGTTCCGACGAAGGGGATAGATCACGGAACACCGGATTTTCGTTGAGATATTTATGATCGAGTTCGTTAACTATCGCTCCCGCTTCACGCTTCAGCACTTTGAAGTCTATTCCAAGACCAGCCTTGTCCAATTCCCGGGCAATAACGGCCACATCGACTTTCCAGTTATGGCCATGCAGGTTTTCGCAATCCCCCTGATAATTCATCAGGTTATGCGCAGCAGCAAAACTGGTACGAATCGTCAGTTTATACATTATGAACAACTCCTCTAATCGAAAAAATAAATTCAGCGGATTCGGGCAATACTACACAAAAAAATGGGCAACCACAAGGGTTGCCCATACATCGGGTAAAAAAACGGGTGGATCAGTGTTGAGAAGCGGCCAGCGCCTGCTCGATATCGGCAATAATGTCATCCACACATTCAATCCCGATCGACAGCCGGATAAAATCGGCGGTCACACCGGAAGCGATCTGCTCTTCAGGGCTCAGCTGCTGGTGAGTCGTTGAAGCAGGATGGATAACCAGCGATTTGGCATCGCCGATATTGGCCAGGTGCGACAACAGCTTCACACTATCGATAAATTTCTTGCCGGCTTCTATGCCGCCTTTGATGCCGAATCCAATGATGGCCCCCTCTCCCTTCGGGAGATATTTGAGAGCCCGGGTGTGATCCTTGTGGCTGGCCAATCCGGGATAGTTAACCCAGACCACATCAGGATGAGCCTCAAGCCGGCGGGCAACGGCACGGGCATTTTCAACGTGACGCGCCATCCTGACGTGCAGCGTCTCCAACCCCTGAATAAACTGGAGGGAATTAAATGGAGAGATGCAGGCGCCCATATCGCGGAGCAGTGATACCCGCATCCTGATGATATAAGAGAGGTTACCAAGAGCCTCCCAGTATTTGAGGCCATGATAAGAGGGGTCCGGCTCGGTAAATTCTGGAAACTTGCCGTTATTCCAGGGGAACTTGCCGCCGTCAACAACCGCGCCGCCAATGCTGGTGCCATGACCGCCGATAAATTTGGTCAACGAATAGACAACAATATCGGCGCCGTGCTGGAGCGGCTTGAAGAGATAGGGTGTGGTTACCGTGTTATCAACGACAAACGGGAGACCGGCCTCATGGGCAATTGCTCCGATTGCCTCGAAATCATCGATATTGTTTTTCGGGTTGCCGACCGACTCGGTATAGACCAGTCTGGTTGATGGCGTTATCGCACGGCGGACATTCTCGGGATCAGAGGTATCCACAAAGGTCACATTGATTCCAAGTCGCGGCAGGGTGTAATGGAACAGGTTGTACGTGCCTCCGTACAGATAGTTCGACGAGATGATCGAATCGCCAGCCTTGGCAATATTCAGAACCGCGTAGGTGATCGCAGCCTGGCCGGAGGCTAGCGCCAGCGCGGCAACACCGCCGTCAAGAGCGGCGAGACGCTGCTCCAGAACGTCGGTCGTCGGATTCATGAGCCTGGTATAAATGTTGCCGAATTCCTTGAGGCCGAAAAGATTGGCCGCATGCTCGGAACTCTTGAACACATAGGAAGCTGTCTGATAAAGCGGCACAGCTCGCGAGAGGGTTGTCGGGTCCGGAGTCTGGCCGGCATGAAGTGTAAGAGTATCAAACGATTGAATTTTATCTGACATAATTCCCCCTGGAACAGTATGAGTATTATTGTCTGCAAACAATACTGTTTACATGTAAAGGAGTCAAGATCATTTCTTTTAATGTCACACTCTGCAGTCGAACCTCAGCAATACTGCTGTCATGAGACACTCCGGCATTGACTAACACCCCTAAACGATGATAGGCCAAGGGCAATGAAGAATTCCCTCCGATGGCTGGCACAACTGATTCCTATTGTCGACTGGCTCCCCCGCTACCAGAGAGCCTGGCTCTGGCCGGACCTGATTGCCGGGGTAACGCTTGCGGCGTATGCCGTGCCGGTGGCGATGGCGTATGCAACACTGGCAGGATTGGCTCCTCAAACTGGACTCTACTGTTATATATTCAGCGGCATCGCCTATGCTCTGTTTGCCTCGTCACGCCATCTGTCAGTGGGTCCAATCGCGTCCATCTCGGTCATGGTAGCCAGCGTTGGCGGCACGATGGCGGCTGGCGACCCTGCCCGCTATGCTGCCATTGCCGCCATGACTGCAGGAATGGTGGCGGCTTTCTGCTTTCTGGCCTGGATCATGCGGCTTGGTTCATTCGTCAATTTCATATCCGAATCCACCCTGCTGGGATTTAAAGCCGGGGCGGCATTAAGCATAGCCTCGATACAGCTTCCCAAACTGCTTGGTGTGACCGGAGGAGGCGACAGTTTTTTCGAGCGGATGGCCATCATCCTTCAGCAACTGGGAAGCTTGAACATAACGGTTATAGCCCTCGGTGTCGGTTCACTCCTGCTTATACTGGGCGGAAACAAGCTGTTTCCGGGCCGACCAGTGGCATTGGCGGTCGTCATAATTTCAATCGGCATCGTCTCCATTTTCGGACTGGCTGAACAGGGTGTAAGGGTTGTTGGACTCATCCCGCCCGGATTGCCGCCCCTGGAGGTACCCTACGTTCATTTCGAACAGATCGAAGACTTGCTTGAACTGGCGTTTGCCTGCTTTCTACTCTCCTACGTTGAGAGCATCGCTGCCGCCCGCGCATTTGCCTCGAAACATCACTACGCTGTAAATCCCCGCCAGGAATTTCTGGGACTGGGGACCGCCAACCTGATGGCGGCGCTCGGGCACGGATATCCGGTTGCCGGTGGCTTGTCTCAGTCGGCGGTCAACGAAAAGGCCGGCGCCCGGACACCTCTTTCGCTGATTTTTGCATCGATTACGCTTGTAATGGTGCTCTTCTTCCTGACCGGAATGCTCCGCAATCTACCGGATACAGTCCTTGCCGCAATTGTTCTGGTGGCGGTGGCCGGCTTTGTTAAGATCGAAGATTTCAAGAAACTGCGGCGGATCAGCCGACTTGAGTTCAATGTTGCGCTGGTCGCATTCATAGGGGTACTTCTTCTCGGGATTTTAAAAGGGGTCACGATTTCGGCAATTGCCTCGATCCTCTTTCTGCTCCGGATGATGGCCAAACCGCACGTTGCCGTACTCGGAAGGATTCCCGGCAGTATACGTTTCAGTGATGCGGAACGTCATATCCATAACGAACGTTTCCCGGGATTGTTTCTGTTCCGTATTGAGGCCCCCCTGCTCTACTTCAATGTCAACGCCATTAATTCGACCGTGCTTGCTGCAATCCGCCGGGAAAACACACCCGTCAGACTTGCCGTGTGCGATCTTTCGACATCTCCGTATATCGATGCGGCCGGCGCCAGGATGCTGGAAAATCTTGTAGAGGAACTTGAGCGGGAAGGGATACGGTTCAAGGTCGCGGAAGCGCATGCAGAAGTGCGGGAGATCCTGCGGACAACCGGCATCAGTGAATCATTGGGAGGGGTCAGCAGACATGTCGCACTTGCGGATATCGTTGAAGAGTTTGAACGCGAAACTAAACGTTCCGAACAGTATTCCGGAACCGAGCGGCGATCACACACCTAACTCCCGCAATACAATGCTCGTCTCCGCCTGGCCATCCAGCCAGGACGACAGCTCATCGACGATCCCCATCTGATCACTTTCAGTACGGTGGGGCCACACCCCCAGCACTGACGCGCCGCAGAGGGAGCCGATCTGATGCGGCGCCCCCTTCTCCGCCAGACCGGGATGTTCCGGCATGCCGTTCACAATGACACCCGCCACCTGAAGCCCCATCTGCTGCGCGGCAAAACAGGTCAAAACGGTGTGGTTGATCGTTCCCAACCCGGGCCGGGCCACTACCAATAGCGGCAATCCGAGCTCGCGAGCCAGATCAGCGACCAGCAGCCCACCTGACAGCGGTACCATCAACCCTCCCGCCCCTTCTACGACGACATACTGGTATACAGATACCAAACGGTCGAACGCAGCTTTGATAACGGAAAATTCGATCCGAACGCCGTCAAGCCTGGCAGCTTCAGCCGGCGCAATCGGCTCGCGCAGACGGTACGGGGCTACGTCGGCTGAAATCTGAATGCCCGCCGCCTGACAGAGCAACAGGGCATCATCCGAAACCAGCTCGCCATTTTCTTCGCGGCAGCCGCTGGTAACCGGCTTCATCACCCCGACCGACACGCCGTTCATCCGCAGCAATCGGGCCAGCGTTGCCGAAACGATCGACTTCCCGACTCCGGTATCGGTTCCGGTAACAAAAATTCCCCGCGGCGCCATCAGCACTCCACTCCGCAACATCCCTCAACCGTCAGTTCAAGGTCTTTCAGCATCTGCCGATCGAGTTCCGGAGGGCGACCAGGTGTCGTCAGATAGTTGCCGGTCATCGTTCCGTTTGCCCCTGCAAGAAACATCCATGACTGCAACTCCCTCAGGTTCTTTTCCCGTCCGCCACAGACGGACAGCCTCTTGTCCGGCAGCAGAAAACGGTATACCGCGATAATCGAAAGACATTCCAGGGGGGTGAGGTTTTCAGCGTTCTCAAGCCGTGTTCCGGCCACCGGGTTCAAAAAGTTGAGCGGAATAGAATCCACATCCAGTTCACGCAGCGTCAGCGCCATCTCGATCCGCTGGGCTGATGTTTCTCCCAAGCCGAAGATGCCGCCGCAACAGACCTTCAGCCCGACCGCCTTGGCTGCTCGAATCGTGGCGACATCATCCTCATAATCGTGGGTTGTACAGATGTGCGGGAAGAAGCTGCGGGACGTCTCCAAGTTGTGGTGGTAGGTCTCCATACCGGCATTTTTCAAGCGCAGGGCGGTCTCACGGTCCATAATGCCGAGCGAGCAGGAGGGAGAAATTCCGGTTTCACTCTTGATGCGGGTTACTGCGCTGCAGACACGGTCAAGCTCTTCCGCCTTATTGATACTGGTGCCGCTGGTAACGATGCCATAGCATCCGGCTCCATTCTGTTCAGCCAGGGAGGCGCAGCGCACGATCTCATCTTCATCAACCAGCGGATACACCTCTACACCGGTATCGTGGTGAGCCGACTGAGCGCAGAAAGCGCAGTTTTCTGTGCAGCGCCCTGATTTGGCGTTAATGATCGAACAGAGATGAACGGCAGTGCCGACAAAGTAGTCACGAATTCTGGCTGCCTCGGCAAACAGCAGGTATCTGTCTGCACCCGTTACTCCGGAAAGCATCAATGCATCGTCGGCCTCAAGAACTCCTCCTGCCAACACTCTATCTGCCGTCATCCGGATCTTATTACGTATCGTCATGTGCTACCTCCATCCGTTCGATACCACAGCCTGCGGCTTATTGTCAACCAGCAGCATGTCATGGGTTAACAACGAGCAGATCTACCTTCATAATTAATGGACAAAAAACATCAGGAAATGGTAGTTTTAACAATTACATAAAGATCAGCCATTCATTTCGTTCAACTCAAACGGAGTTCCTGATTGTCACACATGATTATCCCACCCCGTGTCAAACCTGTCTGGTTCAATTCTATCTGGTATTGCCTTACCATCATCGCCAGTATTTCTCTCGTCTCCCTTGCAGGTTACGGTTTGATTCAGCAGCAAAAAAAGTTTCTGCTGAAAGACAAGCGAGAAGAAATCTCAACAATTGCCGATCTTAAAACAGCCCAACTGGTACAATGGCGCAAAGAGCGTTTTGCCGAAGGTGCCTCCATTCGCGCAAACGCAATGATGGCGCGGCGCATCAACGACTACATCGCCGGCAGGGAAAAAGATGCGGTTCTCACGGAATTAACCCAGTGGATGGCGAATCTGATTGACCTCGGTGGCTACAGCAAAGGGCTCCTCTACAATCCGGCTGGAGAAGTTATTGTTTCATATCCAAGGCTTACAGCGCCAGCATCACGGTATTATCTCGATAATGTTGCCGAAGCATCACAGAACCAGGAACTAATTCTTTCAGATTTTCATAGTGATCACATCGCCGGCCCATACAACATCGACATTACTATTCCGATTGTACATCCTGACGGCTTTAATTCCCGCTGCATCGCCGTTCTGGTGCTTGGCATCGATCCGGCAAAACGGCTCTTTCCACTCATACAGTCATGGCCAACAACCAGCCCTTCAGCCGAAACACTGCTGGTCATGCGAGGAGGGGATTCGGTATATTTCCTCAATGATCTCCGGCATCGCAAGAAATCCTCCATTCCGTTTCAGCTGCCTCTTACAGACAAAAGAATGCCGGCGGTGCTTGCAGCTCTGGGACAGGAGGGCAACTTCGAGGGTGTAGATTATCGCAATACCGAGGTTCTCAGTTCTATCAGGATCATCCCCGGCACCCGGTGGGGAATGGTCGTAAAAATTGATAAAAGCGAGGTTCTGTCGCCACTCACCAAGAGCATCTGGATGGTAGCGTTTGCTGGAATCGTCGTTGTTATCACGATGATTCTGGGTGTTTTCCTGATCGGTGTCATCAGAAAAACCGAGACGCTCCGCAAACTGTTTATAATCGAGCAGAAACATAATCTTGAACTGAAGAAAACAGAAGAGACATTGGAACATCAGATTGCTGAAAGAACCCGGGATCTTTCCGAAATCAACTCAATATTGCGGCAGGAAATAAATGAACGGGAGAATCTGGAACAGCAACTGCTTAGCGCCAAACGGCTGGAAGCGATCGGACAGATTGCCGGCGGCGTTGCCCATGAGGTCCGCAACCCACTCAATGCAATCCTCACCATTACTGAGGCACTCTTCAGGGAAAAGGAAATTGAAGGCAATCCCGAATACGAGCCGTTCATCCACCATATCAGGACACAGGTCAACCGCCTTGTCCAATTGATGAATGACCTTCTTGACCTCGGAAGAATTATACCGGCAACCAACCTGCAACCGGTGCCCCTGTACGACCTGTGCCGAGAATCGCTCGACCTCTGGAAGTCAGCCGGCTTGTCAAATAACAAGCATGCCCATCTGAGCTCAGATAGTGACGACCTGTCGATTCGGGTGTCAGCCGACCCCCTCAAACTCCAGCAGGTATTCTTTAACCTGCTGGAAAATGCCGGTCATCACACCCCTGACTGTTCAAGTATAATGGTTCGGCTGACTCACACCAGCCACGACCTGCAGAGCGGCACGGCAGCAGTACAGATAATCGATCAGGGGAGCGGCATTGCGGAAGATAAGCTCCCGCATGTTTTTGATCCCTTCTTTACCGACCGGAAAGGGGGCACCGGTCTCGGGCTGGCCCTCGTCAGACATTTCATCGAAAACATGGGAGGAACCGTACATATCCGGAATAACAGCCCGCCGCCCGGATGTACTGCCGAAGTTCGCATCCCGCTGTACCGAGAGGAGCCCTAATGAAACCGAATGTTCTCCTGATCGAAGACAACGCCGCTACCCGATTCGGTTTTGCGCGCTATTTCTCCAAGGAAGGGTATGAAATCTTTGAAGCATCAAACCTTGCCGAGGCCGCAGCCACACTTGCCGCCCGCCGTTTTGATATCATGGTCCTCGACATCAACCTGCCGGACGGCAACGGCATTGACTTCATCGGCACAGCGCGGGCAAGCGATCCGCTTATCCCGATCATCGTCATAACCGGTGAAGGCGACATCCCTCTGGCGGTTGAGGCGATGCAGCGCGGGGCGGACAACTTCCTGACCAAGCCGGTTGACAATGCCGCCCTGGCAGTATTCATGCGAAAGACCCTCGAAATCGGCGTCCTGAAAAAACAGCAGTCGGCTCGAAAACGCCTCGAAAAAAAGGATGATTTTTTCATCGGTGACAACAGTGCCATGCAGGAGATACACGCTCTGGCGCTGGCAGCAGCCGCAGGCGACATGCCGGTGCTCATAACAGGCGAAACCGGCACTGGAAAAGGGATGCTGGCAAGATGGATTCATCAGCAGGGATCACGAGCGTCATATGAGTGCGTTGAATTGAACTGTTCCGGGCTGCGGGGAGAAATGCTCTCCCGTGAAATATTCGGGAATGCCAGGGGCGCCTTTACCTCTGCCGACCAGGACCGTAAAGGACTACTCGATATTGCCGACAGGGGGACGCTGTTTCTGGACGAAATCGGCGACATGAGCATTGATGTCCAGGCACAGTTCCTTAAAGTGCTGGAGGACAAAAGCTACCGCAGACTCGGGGATGTGAAGTTGCTGAGAAGTAATTTCCGTCTGATATGCGCGACGCACCATGAACTGGACTCGCTCGTTAGATCGGGCCAGTTTCGCCAGGATCTCATGTATCGGGTCAACATGTTGACCATTCACCTCCCCCCGCTCAGGAAGCGCATGAACGACTTGCCGGCTCTGGTTGCGTATCTGCTGCGCGAACTCGGCACCTCCGCAGAAGTCCTCTCTGACGAAGTCATGAATATCCTGCTCAGTTACCCCTGGCCCGGAAACATCCGCGAACTGAAAAATGTTCTTGAACGTGCGCTGATACTCACCCCCCACGGCTCAACATTCCGACAGTCTCACTTCTCAAGCCTGACGGAAAATCGCCTTCAGCAATCGGCACCAAACCGGAACACAGTACAGGAGGTTGAAAAGCATCATATCAAGTCCGTTCTTGACCAGATGGAAGGTGATATTGAAAAAACGGCAAAAAGCCTCAATATTTCTCGCGCCACACTGTATCGAAGGCTCAAACAATTCAACAAAACAGAACGTTAATAGATCTCACATCCTCAATCCGCCTGTCTCATATTGAGAAATATTCTCAAAGCAAGACGGTGCCGGCCTTTTTTTGATTCGCTAACACGCCTATATCATTGACAACTGCAACCAAACCTTACCGGCACGATTCTTGATGGGAGCAGTTGCGATGACATCCCATGAGATTCGACATAGTTCACCGTCAGGTGACAATTTGGAACCGGAAACCCACCGGGTTTTGATCGTGGATGATGAACCGGCGATCTGTTTTGCCTACCGGAAGCTGCTTGAAAGTGAACGGTTTGGATTTGATATCTGCGAAAGCATTGATACTGCAACAGATTTATTGAACAGCAATGAATACTTTGCCGTTATTTCAGATGTACGCTTTGCAGGATGCGACAACAAGGATGGTGTTTATTTCGTGTCCGTTGTACGGAAAAAGCAGCCCCGGGCAAAAGTGATTCTTGTCACCGGTTACGGCAGTGACGAATTGGAGAAGACCGCACGGGAACTCGGTGCTTCCCATTACTTTGAAAAACCGGTCATGCCTTCACTTATCCTGACGCTGTTGAGGGCGCTGCACCTGGTCGCAGATGAAAACGAGGAGAATGAATATTTCAAGAACTTGTTATTGACCAAAACCCAGGTATCATAAAATACATGCATTTTTTTGAGCTTTTTCTCGCAAGTTTTCGTGTGTCCCTCGTTTTTTGCATATCTACCTGCATACGCCTTTTTTGCAGGGGCAGAGACTAGAAACTGCTCCGTTCGCTGCTCGAAAGCGCGGATCGCATCTATTGCAGCACACTGTTTCTGGAATTCTTGTTTAGTTTCTTGCCCAGACGCCCCACCAAGTTGTGCCGCAGGAATCAGTCGTCCTCCCCTCCCCGATTTGTAAAGGGATCAGCTTTGTGCAGATAAAATTCCGCTATACAGGCAGCGACTATAATGCCCTGTCCGATTCTACGCTGGCTCTCCCTCCATTATTCTGAATTGTGGCAGCTTCAGATGCGGGAGCTGCAGCATTAGAGATGCATTGACCGCTTTACCAGCGCACTGTTTCTGTTGAATACCACTTGTTAAAGCGCAGAATCACGATTATTATGCAGGAGGACACAATCAATTACTCCTCTACCGCTTGAGAAAGTTTTTATTTTTGTCTGAACAATGGAACTCAAGCAATTATCGAAAAAAATTCAAGGAGCTTGTCATGTATCTGTTGCCGTTAAGCAGGCCACTGATTGCCGCCGTGCTGTTTATGTTATTAAGCTCAGCCTCTGCCCTGGCGGCCGCCTCGGTGTCGGTCAACCCGACCGGAGATTTGTCGTACACGGTTGAGGGCACGGGAATGGACGGTGTTGCCGGCATTCAGCTCGACATAACCTATGATGCGACTTCACTGAATATCCCGAAAACAACCCAGGGCCCACTGGTCGCAGGAGCAATGTTTGCAGCAAACACAACGCGCCCCGGTCTCATCAAGATTGCCGTCATCAGCTCCCGCCCGTTTTCCGGGAGTGGTCAGATTGCATCAATAACCTTTGCGTCAAAAACGGGAACAGGAGGCATTACTTCTGTCACAACCAACATGATCGACAGTAAAGGTGCTTCTCTTGCCTCTACTACCGGCAACCAGCAAAACGAAACCGCTGCACCGGGAACGGACTCAACGCCCGGCGTTCCATTCAGTCAATCACCCCAGACAACCCTGTCCGGTCAAACAGGAACAATACCGGCGCCGACTTTGCCCGGATCGGTAACACTGCCGGCAGAACAACAACAAGCTGGTGAGCAGCCTGAACCTTCTTCGACAGATCCCGCATTCACCGCAGAGCCGGAACCGGCAACCACAGCGGAGGCAGAGCAGTCCCAGCCTTCCAATGCTCCGCCCGCAGATGCAAAAGCTGAAGAAACTCCGCAATATGTGGTCTACAAGGGGATTTCAGATCGGTTCAGGCAGTACAGCGGGGCCAAATCCCTGTCCGCCATGGCAGAACTCTTTAACAAGAAAGTTGCCCAGAGTATCCATCAGGAACCGACGATATTATTGAGCGACGGAAAGAGTAGCGCCACACTTACAATTGACATTCCCGCAAGAGTTGTCTCTTCACCGAATTTTGCCGCCAAAGGCGGCACGCTCGTCTCTTTCATTCAGGACAAACAGAATAAAAGACGCTGGACGGTAGAGGTTCACCCGGAAAAAGGAGCAATAAAGACCACTTTGACAATAATTGCCGGAGCCGAAGAATTCGAGTACCCCCTTACCGTTGCACCACCCGCAAAAAACGCACTCACGCTTGATGAAGCCGGCTGGAACCGTTTCCTCAAGGAGACCGGAACAACGAATTCGCCACTGCACGATATGAATAACGATGGAATACGGAACTATATGGATGAGTACATTTTTGTTGCCAACCACCTTGCAAAAAAACCTGCCGAACCAGTCAAAAAGACTGCACAGTAATCTGGTTTACACAGGTAAACAGAAAAGCCGCCTGTTATGGGCGGCTTTTCTGTTTTGTTTTGTAGCTTGGTATTGACCTTACCCGGTCATGGAAAGAACTTCCTCGTAGGTCGTCACCCCTTCCAGCATTTTTTTGATGGCAATTTCTCGCAAAGTCACAAGCCCCTCCTGTCGGGCGGCTTCAACTACAGCAGCAAGTTCGACAGACCCGGTCACAAGCGCCTTCACCCGGTCATTCATATCCATGACCTCAAACAGACCGCTGCGCCCCTTGTACCCCGTACCACGACACTCCTTGCACCCCTCTCCTTCCCACACGGTATGCGGCTTTTCCGACATCAGCAAATAAGCGCACTCGTCCCGGGAAAGTGTGCGGGATTTTTTGCAGTGGGGACATATTTTGCGTATCAGACGCTGGGCAACGATACCGAGTACGGTCGCCGAGATAAGGAATGGCGGGACACCCAGATCAAGCAGCCGGATAAGGGTGGATGCAGAATCATTGGTATGCAGCGTAGAAAGCACCAGGTGCCCGGTCAAGGCGGCCTGAACGGCATTCTCCGCCGTCTCCCGATCGCGGATTTCACCGATCATGATGATGTCGGGGTCCTGCCTGAGAATGTTTCGCAGGATACTGTCAAAACTGACGCCAATGCCCTGCTGCACGCCAATCTGGTTAAACTCTTCCATAACCATCTCAATCGGATCTTCAACCGTAACAATGTTGACTTCCGGTGAAGAAAGCGACCTGAGTGAGGAATAGAGGGTGGTCGTCTTACCGCTGCCGGTTGGACCGGTTACCAAAATGATACCGTTCGGCCGGCGCAGAAAGGAGTTGTAAAGGGCTAACTCACGGGGATAAAACCCCATGCTGTCCAGATCCTGCAGCAGAATATCAGGATCGAAAACCCTTATGACAACCTTTTCTCCAAAAGCGACCGGTACGGTCGATACGCGCAGCTCGATGTCCTTGTTGTTGAAGTTGGTCTTGATGCGGCCGTCCTGAGGGCGTCTTTTTTCAGCCAGGTCCATGCGGGAGAGCATTTTTATGCGCGAGACGATGGGGGCATGCAGAGGTTTCGGGATGACGTGAATGTTGTGCATGACGCCATCGATACGGAATCGGATCAGTGAGGTATCACGTTTCGGCTCGATGTGGATATCACTGGCATGCTGGTCGAATGCGTAATTAAGAAGGAATTCGACTGCCGATACGACATGCGAGTCGGTACCTTCAATCTCCTGATGACCTTTTAGTTTAAAAAATTGCTCCAGATTTCCCAGATCTATCGATGATGATGCTTCCGCCTCAGCGGCAACAACCGATGCACGGAAGCCGTAAAATTCGCGCAGTATCTTCAGAATGTCGCTTTTTGAACTGAGTACCCGCCTGATCTCCAGACGCCTGGCTGATGCCAGTTCATTGACAATAGCCTCATTGAACGGGTCGGCAACCGCTACCGTAATGATGCCGTTCGACTCAGCGACGGCAACAATCAGGTTCTTCAAGGCGAACGGGCGTGGAATATGATCGGTTACGACATGAAGATCAAGCTTGAGAGGATCGATCTTAAAATAGGGGAGTCCGGTGGCAGAAGCCAATGCAGTGGTGATGGCATCTTCTGACAGCAGATTTCCCTGAGATCCATGGATTTCTAGATTGAATGAGGCGAGGACTTCGGCAGGAGAAACTATTTCGGCACCGGTACGTGTCCTGCGGGACGTGCCGGAATGATGGCCTGCAAACAAGCGCGATTCCTGCGCTTTTCCGCGTGACAGCACATCCCGGAGCTGATCGCGCGTCAATAACCCGCGACGTTCCATCAGGTGGGCCAAATTTTCAAACGTCAGCTTCTTCGGCTCCGGCATAATTCCCGTCAATTAGTAAATTTATTCTTTTTCAAGGCATCTGCCTTTTGAGCCTCAATCCGCCTGGCTACTTCCTCGACAACCTTATCAGCTGTATAGCTCGGCTTGGCTGCTATTTGCCCGGCAATTACCTTTTCACCCTGTATTCGTGATACGCCGGGAGATGGCCGCCCTGGCTGCTGAGGAGCATCCTGATAGGCATTCATCGTGGACAGGAAGTTTCTGAACAGCCTGAATCCCAACCACAACAGCAGCAGCAAGGGAACAATATCTTCAGGCCAGTAGTCAATGCTGCGCATGCGCAGCATCTCTCCCGCCAGCAGACCGGCCGAAGCGATCAGCAGGCCGAAAGCATTGCCGATAACGCGGAATTCGATATCTTCCGGTATTTTTATCTCAACTGATTTTGCCACGTCCCGCCCTCACCTGCCGATCTGGTTTTCCTCTTTTACCCATCGGCAGATTACCGGGTTTCTACAGGCTTTTTATAGCGAATCATGACAATAGACTGTAATTGATCCATACAGTAATAGACAACAAGAGTGATGTAAAGATAAACAAGCCAGCCTCCGGCAACGGCGAGACCGGGGTACCAGCGTGACCTTGCCCTGCACCGAACCCGGTCGCAATCTACAACGCACCTATCAGTTCCGCATAAATGGTCATCGTAAGCGGAGAAGACTGCATGAGAAGATTGACCCTTGGCGCCCGCTTTGATACACTCCCTTCTACTTAAAATTCAGGGAGGTTCACATGAAAAGATCGATATTATGCGGGGTAGTCGCAGTGGCACTGGCTCTTGCAGGTTCGCCGGCAGTGGCAGCAGACATCAGATTCTCAGCACCGATAAGCCAGGATAACTTCAAAACCCTCAGCAAGGAAGCCGGTGCGGCAATCGGCTACCGTAACCTGGCCCCTGCCGCCCCACTCGGCATTACCGGTTTCGACATCGGTGGCGAAGTGTCTGCCATCAGTATCAAAAAAAACAGCACCTACTGGAATGCCGCTTTCAACAGTGATGCTCCATCTTATCTGATCATCCCCAAGATCAGGGCTCGAAAAGGGCTGCCTTTCGGGATTGACGTGGGAGCCATGTATTCCTATGTGCCGGACAGCAATATTAAATTGTACGGCGCGGAGTTGAGCAAATCAATTCTGGACGGCACCATGGCAACACCGGCTGTGGGCGTTCGAGCAACTTACACAAAACTGGCAGGGGTTAATGACCTGAGCCTGCAAACTTACGGAGTTGATGCATCAGTAAGCAAGGGTTTTCTCTTCATCACGCCATACGCCGGAGCAGGTATGTTGTGGATTAACAGTGAGGCAAAGGGGAATTTAAAATCATTGGCACCTGTCCTTACTAAAGAAAACATCGCCGTGCCGCGATTCTTCGGAGGACTCGTAATCTCTCCATTTCCGCTCTTGGGTATAACGGCTGAAGCCGAATACGCGGAACGTCCGATATATTCATTGAAGGCTGCCATCAGCTTCTAATAGTTTTTCAGAAATCAATTCAGATGGAAAAAGAGGGCGCATTTTATTGCGCCCTCTTTTTGTTTTGACTACCACAGTCTTTTTGCTTGCGTCATATAAATAAACCTCCGAGGTCTATCAGCACCCCGGAGGTTTGTGATTTTTTCGATTTATTATCCCCTACCCTATCTGTTGAACCATTTCTGTTTGTGCCTTCAGGAACAGCCGTCTCCTGGCATAGCAGACTGCGGCAAAGGCGAAAATAAATGCAGCAGCCAAGGGGTATTTTACGGCAAAGATCAGCGGCGTCAGCGCAAATCTCATCAGGGTGCGCAGCGCATCGTGTTGAGAGATGAAATCCGCTATTGGCGGACTATGCTTGTAGTAGAGCTTTACAAAAGCTGTGCCCAATTCCGATTGCAGCAGCACATCGTCGCGGAAGTGGCGCAGTACCATGACGTGTGGGTCGAGGTAACTGCCGAAAGCTGCGGTGGCGATAAAGCATCCACCGCCGCCGCCGGCGGAAACGGCGGGAGCATTATTGGTACCAGTTCCACCACCACCGGGAGGCGGTGTCGTAGGGGTAACAGCAGTACCGACTACCAAGGGATCGCGGATAACGCCTGAACGGGAATCACTGTCAAATGATCCGTTGTCAGTCAAGGGCATGGTAAATCTTGTACCGGACAAGGTATAATCAGTCCCGGCGGCCAACAACGTCCAGACGCCGTTTGTTACCTTGTAAAAAATCGGGTTAGTAGGAAGTGCGCTGAAATCGAGTTCAATTGTGACGGTGCCACCCGAAGGAACTGAGTTTATCGTGAGGTCAAGCGCAGCACTCACATTAAATGTTGATGGTTTGGCATTAATTGCAAGTAAAGGGTCATTTAAAAGAATGTTGTTGATAGATGCAATAGTTCCACTGCCGTTTGTAATTACTGAATTCGTGACTAACTTCGTCGAAGAGCCAAGTATGTAAAGAGTTGAGCTGGCGGGAATTCCGTCTGCATCGGTAACAGTGACTTCGAAGTCGAATTTACCCGGAGATGTAGCCGAACCGCTTATCACGCCTGAATTTGGACTAAGCGTCAATCCGTCCGGCAACGCTCCTGAGGAGATTGTCCAACTATAGGGAATCCTTCCTCCGGATGCAGCAAGCGTCTGCAAGTAAGCAGAGCCGATCGAAGCTATCGGCAAACTTGATGTGGTAATCAAAAGAGCTGAATTTATAGTTATAGAATATGACTGGGAAACTGTTTTCCCGGTTGCATCGGTAACCTGAATCGTAAAAGTGCTTGTGCCGGACGAAGATGGGACTCCAGTAATTATGCCTGTAGCTGTATTCAGTGACAGTCCGGGAGGAAGTGCACCCGAGACAGACCACACAAGCGGAGCAGTTCCGCCCGTTCTGGAAATAGTTTGATTATAGTTGGCCCCGATATTTCCAGCCGGGAATGTGGTATTAAGCATTGCCGGAGCCGGATTGACGATGATGCTCAGATCTTTGGTAGAAGAATTACCAACAGTGTCCGTTGCCTTAACTGTAAAGGTAAAGGTACCAGCTTGTGTCGGTATGCCGGTAATTGCTCCGCTAGCCGCCAGAAATAGACCCGGAGGGAGGGAGGTCCCGTTTGCGAGAGTCCATGTCAGCGTTGTCCCGCTGGCACTTGTGCCTGTCAGCGTCTGCGCAATGCCCTGAGTATAATCGACACTTTGAGTCCATGCCTTTAACGAAGTTGTGGAGATTGTCACACTGGTTACATTCAGCGTATAGTCGGCTGTTGCCTTTGCGCCAGATACGTCGGCCAGCGTAACCCGGAAGCGATAGGAACCGGCTTGCGTTGGTGCCCCGGTTATCTGGTTGCCTATGAGATCTAAACCGGCAGGAAGGCTCACACTGGGAGCGAGGGGCGCCCACGACCAGATGTATGGCGTAGAGCCGCCTATCCCGGTAAGGTTGACCGTGTAGGGGGTATTAATTGTGGTATCAGAGAAGTTTGCCGTCGTAATGTTCAGCACATTTGCGCCAATTCCCGAACCGGCAAATGACAGGTTTGCCGTCCCGCCATCGGAGATGATGGTGGTGGCATAATTGGTCGCATCAGCGAAAGATCCGGATGCCAGTGGCGCAAAACGCAGAATCATGTCGTAGCTGGTACCAGGGTTTATGGTAGATGGAATCGGCGTCTGGTAACTAAAAGGAGGTTGCGGCGTTGAAAAACTGGATATAGTAAGAGGTGCATTACCGTCATTACGTATTTTAAAGGTAATATCTCTGGTGATACCGGTGTTTACATTACCGAAATCAATAGCACCATTTAGTATGGGGATTCCCGCTGAGTCCGTTATTGTCAATTGTGGCAGAGTTGAGAACTGAACCAACTGCCCGTATAAGTCTGACGTTGATGGTAGTGTTCCGGATGCCCACACAACAAAGAAATTTCTGAAGTTAACATCTCCGAACGCAACCGCAGGGAGATTTGTATTTCCCTGGGTCGTTGTAACGGGCGAGTTTCCACCGCTGAGGTTACCCTGCGGATCAACAAACTGAGCATAGATATCCATATTGGAATTATTGGCGCTCAGGTTGCGGGCATCCTCCCATGCTACGAAGTAGCGGCTGTTGACATTGTCAAAAGCGGCGACCGGTGAGGATTGATCGCCGACGGCCTTTGCAATATTGATCGTGTTTCCGTTGCTTGTGAAATTTGACAGATCGATCAACTGGCCTAAAATATCCTTATCCGCACCCGATTGTTCCTCCCACGCTACCATTAACAGACTGGTGTTTGGATTTACGGCAAGCGCGGGCCTGGTTGCTTTGGTACCGAATGAGAAGTCGGTTGCCAAACCCAGCCCGCTGTTTTTGCGAATTTTTATTTTTGTTTCTAAATCATCAATAGTCCGCGTAAAGGACTCCGCAGCATAATCACAGCTGACAACCACAGTAACACCGCCAACCGTAGCGGTATTCTGCTTGTAATCGATGCTCATGGTGACTGTTGTATCTTTCCCGCTCCATGCCGAGTAGTACTCACCGGTAATCGGGTTGAATACCAGCTTAGGCTTGACCTCATTAATCTGCGATCTCCAGACCCTTTTGATATTTGAGGTTGTGACTGTTGTACCGATATCAACAAGATCGGATTGATTCAACCGTCCGCTCGTTGTTCCGTTGGTTGGTGAGACCTCAATAGACCTGATAAGGTTGTTGTCACTGAACGGTAGTGGAACATGCGTGGCGACTGTCGAGTTCGGGCAGCCGATTCCGCTGTAAGAATCGACATTTGTCGTGCCCTGTGAACTGATATCAAGCCAGGAAGCAATGAAGGTTTTCTTTACGTTGTTATAAATCAGATCCGGCTCCATCTGATTAATATCCCGTCCGGCGAAGAATGAAGAGACTGCAAACGGATCTTTACCGGCCGCACCGCTACGGGCTAACAATCCGCCTGCAGTCGAGACAAACTGTCCTAATATCTGGCTGTGTGTCCCATCAGTGCCATCAGTCCAGACCACGAGGTATTTCGACTGTTCCGGGCTGAAAGCCACTTTGGGTTGTGACTGGTTGTTGGTCGCATCGGTAACGATAAATTCAGCACCGCATGCTGGCGGATTTGAAGACAGGCTCGAAGCACCCGCCGCATTGCATAGCTTGCCGTAGACATCAGTGTTACCGGCACCATTGCGATAGTCGGTCCAAACAACCAGATAACGTGAGTTGATAGTATCATAGGCAATTGACGGTTGCGTTTCATCATTTGTACCGTTCGTGACCTGTAAATCAGTCGCCAGCACCTTGCCGCCGACAACCTTCTGTTTAGCTGATGCCGGATTCGAATTGTTTGCCGATTTATTTCCGGAGCAGCCTGCAAGAACCATTAGAACAATAGCTGCAAGTGCAAAATAGTACCTTAAGTTTTTCATACAATCTCCTATAGCAACAACATGAATACAGTCACCGATTAATCAGCAAAATCAGCAAAACGCACAGTCAGCGACGCAGTAACGACACCTGACTTACCGGTATTTACCTCTACAGCATCAAACGCGACTGTCGTATTGTAAGTATAAATTGAACCATCTGTACAAACCAATGGATCAACAAGAAATTGTTTTATAGAGTGGTTGGCTACTTCAATCGGTACGGAAAGGGTGCCACCCGCTGGGACAATATTGGTAAATGTTTGAAACGTAGGTGAATACAAAGCTGGTAAAACCGGCGTGACACTGTCAGCAGGTGTGAATATTATTGTAGCGCGCTGTAAACTTAGCGGTGAGGATGTTCCGTTACTGATGTTTACAGTCGATACCACGTTAAAGTTAACGAGGTCATTAGTTATTGAAAAAGTGGAAGTAAGGCCACACGGATCTCCAGTCCAGGTAGCCAAATCGGACAAAAGCGGATTATTTGCTGAATCGGCATTCGCGGTGACATTCACGGTGTTAAATAAAACCGTGCTGCCTGTGTTGCTGCTGCCGCATGACTGGATTATCAGCATCGCAGATAGTGCAGCGATACAACCTGCTATTCGAATTGGCTTCATGAAACCTCCAAACAGTTGTTTAAATTGTTCCTAATATTCTTGGAGTTATAAAAATCAGTAGCTCCGTTTTGGTCTTGCTCTTTGTATTTGACTTGAACAGGTTGCCAAGAAAAGGAATGTCCATAAGATACGGCACACCTTCATCACCTTCCTGGTCGCTGTCAACAAAGATTCCACCGATAACCGTAGTTTCTCCATCTTTCAACAGAAGTTCGGTTGTGGCCTGTTTTGTGTTGATAGGCGGTGGGCTGCCGGTACCGGGTGCATCGTTTTTTGCATCTATTTTCATAACAATGGTACCGTTGGCATTGATGTGTGGGGTGACTTCCAGCGAAAGCGTTGCAGCCACAAAAGCAGTTACCGCACCGGTTGTCGCAGTCGTGTTTTGATAGGGTATCTGCTGACCCTGCGAAATTTTTGCGGCTTTATGATTGAGCGTTGCCACCTTCGGCGAAGATATGATCTTGACCATACCTGCACTCGCAGCTGCGCTCAGACGAGTATCCAGCTTGATTGTGCTGGCCAGCGTACCGAACGAAATACCCATGCTGGCGCCGGCAGCGGAGCCAGTGCCCGTAGTCGGTGGTGTGGATGCTATACCGCCAAATACGGTGTCGAGAGAATTGATGCCCAGAAACGATGCAGTACCATCGCGGTTATGCACACCCCAGTTGACGCCTAGACTCCGGCTGAAGGTAGAGGTTGCCTCTACAATGCGAGCCTCTATCATTACCTGCTTTTCCGGAAGATCCAGCTGATAAAGCAAAGCCCTCATATCACTCAGAGCCTGGGGAGTGTCTTTCACGATCACCTTGCTGGTGCGGCTGTCAGAAGCAATCTGTCCCCTGTCGGGAGTCTTCAGTTTTTCAAATTGAGATGTAATCGCTGCCAAATCGGCATAATTAACGGAAAAGGTTTCCGTCTTCAGTTCAATGGATTTTGCGGCTGTTCTTCTGATTTCCAGATCTTCCTCGGCTTGAGACTTGAATTTACCTTTACCCTTTATGAGGATGATATTGCCGTCTTCACGCTTATCGAGTCCTTTGGTATCCAATATTATATCGAGCGCCTGATCCCATGGAACATTAACAAGCTTAAGGCTGATCGCTCCGGTGACATCATCACCGAGGACAAAATTCTTGTTACTGACTTCGGAAAGAAGCTGGAATATTTTCCTGACTTCAGCATCCGCAAATTCCAAGGTAACCTTACGTCCCTTGTAACCCCTTGAAGAAATAAGTGGCTTACCGGCAGATTCCAAAACAGGTGAGAGGTCGGCTGACATTTCCTCATCAGCGGTTGGAGGCAACTTTTGGCGAGCCGGCTTATTTTTCTGCTCAACAGCGTCAATAAAAAGCTTGTCTCCAGCCAACCCTTCCGGATGCTTGAAATCTATATATATCATGTCCCCTTCCTGACGAAACTCGTAAGAGGCGGCAACACGTGTAGCAATGCGGATTTTGGTCTCAGAATATTTTTTTGTTTTAACCGTTAGCGGCGTAATGCGTAACACCGGGGAGATAAAAGAACGGGTTTCAAGCGATCGTTGAAGCTTTTTGGGCAGAATTGAATTCTTGATCGTTAATGTAACATATCCGGGAGATTTAACCGGCTGTTCTGCATGATAATCGCCGTTTACCTTGACTGAGACTCTCGATGTTCCGTCTACAATCTGAAAATCTATCATTTCAACAGTTGATGAACCTGGCAGTAACTTCGGTTTGTTCGTAACTTTTAAAGCCTGCTTAGGTGACTCGGACCAGTTTGCAGTTTCAGGTTTCACTGCAGATGGCAGCACTGACTCAACTACAGGCTTTTTCTCTGGTTGCACTCCTGACGAAGTTTCTGTGTTAGCATGCGCATCAGTTTTTTCTTCTAGCGGTTTATCAACCCGTGTCGCAGTCAGCTTTGTATTGGCATTTTCATCAACAGTTTTTACATCAAGAGTGATTATAACCCCGGTGTCGGTTTTTGCAGAAGTTGCTTCGGGAAAGGTACCATTGACGGCATCAAGGACAACGCGCACTTTGTCCGGATAAAGCCCTATTCGTGCAGAAGCAACACCTGAGGCGTTCAACGGCAACAGGCGAGTCGGCAACCCGCTTTTTACATTCATTAAATCAACAATATAGCGTTCCGGTTTATTGAGTCTGAACGTTTTAAAGTCACTGATTACTCCATCAAGTGCAAGTGTGATGGTATTATTTTCAACAGTAATTGCAGTCAGCGTTCTTGTTGCAGTATCGTTAACTGTCGCAGGCAGCGCAACCGGGACGACATTAAGCGGCTCTGCAATAACAGCCGGCTTATCAGCAGGTTCATTTATCACTGTCGATGAAACGCTTTCAGTTGACGCAGGAAATGACACCCTCAACTCGCCAGGATTTGCGGGCGACGAAGTAATTAGAGCCTCACTGTCACTTCCAAGCTCAACTTCCATTCGGGTCAATACACCCGCATCAGTATCGAAGCGATTAGCCGTAACTGTCTTAAAATTACCCTGATTTACAATTACCGGGGCAGAAATATTTCCTTGCGTAACCTGTGAAAAATCAATAACAAGCCGCAGAGGCGATGTAGTCTTGTAACTCGTATAGGTAGCCGGACCGGACAGTTTTATAATCAGTTCGGTGGCAGGCCCTTCACCAGTCGCTGTAACAGATTCAATGCTAGCAAGTTTTTTTGCAACCAGCTGTTCTGCTGAAACAGCGGTGTTTGGCGCTACAGCAAATATACTTGTAGCTACTGAACATGCTATGAGAGCAATTCTCGCTGTATGTTTCTTCCACTTCATGCGGAACTCCTTATTGTTTCCTGGGAAGGGTAAGTTTGATATTTTCTTTCCGGACCCTGCCGTTGTCATCTTTAAATTGTTCCAAAACTTCAACACCTTGTGAGCTTATTGATGTAATCTTGCCGTCGTTTTTCCCAATCAGCATTCCAACTTTCAGCACGTACCCCTTGCCGCCTGGGTCAGTAACCATAGCCTGGTTTTCACGACCACCGGTGATTATACCTATCAGCTTGAACTGATTGACATCAAAGCTATGAATCGGCAGAGAATTGCGCAGAGCTGTTTTTGCTGAATCAGGAGTTTTTTTTGTCTCAACTTTAACTGTCACAAACGGTTTGAATGGATCTTTTTTATTGCTGAAGTCAAATTGATTTGACGGCGGAGGGGGGAGACGCAATGCCGAACTGGCCTGTTTCTGAACAGGTTTGGGAGGTACGGCAGCAGTTTTGGGCGGCTGTGAAGGCACAGGAACGGGAGCCTGCGGTTGATTTTTATTGCACGCTGCAAACGTCAGCGAACTCAGAAAAACAACAGCAATAAATATGGATTTTCTATTTATTTGGAGCAGTTTTTTTATCATCCTTAATCTCTTTCTTATCAAGGAAGCGGAATGTGGTAGCAAGACACGTAACCTTGGTCATCATGCGATTATTTACACTCTTGATATCTGAAAACGCTACATTGGTAATGTTTACTATTCGTGGCAGGTTCGCTACTGCTGCAAAAAAGTTTGCAACACTGAAATAGGATCCGGAAACAATTATATCAACTGGCACATTTGCATAGAAATCTTTAGGTTCCTCCGGCTTTGGGCGAAAGGTCAGGAAATCAAGCCCGGCATTTTTTCCCAAGGCAGTAATACTGGTCAACAGCGACGGAATCTCTTTGGAATTCGGCAATTCAGTCAATGCTTGCGCTAACTCTTGATTAAGCTGATCGTACTCTATCTGTAATTTTGGGAGATTGTTAGCGATCCTGGTTTTTTCATTAATTTCATCCTGCAACTTGGACAGCTGCGCTTTAAGACCATCAAGCTCCTGATGCTTTGGAAGATACAAAAACCAAACTAACGCAGCGGCTTCAATGATTGAAACAAACACGAGAATCAGAATTTTCTGTTTCGTGGGAAGCTTAAGTATTTTCTCTACATTAGGATCCATAATCAGACCACCTGAATGTTGTGCATTATTTTTTTACCGCAGTTTTATCAGAAGATTGCGGTATTGCTGACTCAAGCTTCATAGTTAAATCGAACTTCTTAAGTTTTGTGCCGGCTACCTCAGTTTGCTCAGAAACCACTAGCTCAACAGCAATAAAATCAATCGAAGCTTCAAGGGCCTTCATGAACTGTGCTATCAACTCTTCCGTGGAGGCAATTCCCGATATTTTGATGTCTGGACCGGACTCACTATAATTCGTAAGCCACAGTTTTTCGGGTGTAAGATCACTTAAAGTCGCCAATCTCTGCGCCGGACCGGTTTTGTTTTTTCTGAGCTGCGAAAGAACGTCGAGTTTTTTCTTAACCTGCTCTTTCAGGGCTTTAAGTTCTTCAAGCTTGCCTATTTTAGTTTTAAGCTCATTTATTTTATTATTGGCCGATGTTATGTCATCTTTGGCAGCAGCAACCTGCACTCGCTTAACGACGTACAGCGATGCCACTATCAGGGCAATTACAACAATAACGGTGCCGGTAATGACTAATTGCTGAATCGCGGTTTCTTTCTTCCTGGCCGCCCTGACGGGCAAAAGATTTATTTTAATCATTTGTCCCCTACCCTCCTGATAGCAAGCCCGACCGGCACGGTCATAAACGGGGCGATCTCCTCAAGATATTCAGGGTCAAAATCTTTTTCATTATACTTAAGCTTGGCAAAAGGATTGAGTTTATCTACAGGCAAACCGATTTTTTCAGCAATCGTGTCAATAAGGTTGTAAACCTTGGAACACCCACCACTCACAAAAACGCCAGAAATTCGATCATCACTTGCAGTCGAATTATAAAAATCAAGCGAACGCCGGATTTCCTGTGTAATTGTCTCATTAACCTTTAAGATTACATTTCGCAGCGGTTCGTTAAATGATTCGTAGGCAAGCAGCTTTCCAGCTTCAGCATCTTCGCTGCTCAGACCAATTTGCTTCTGAATTTCCTCGGTGTAAAGATTGCCGCCCATCTGCACATCGCGGGTAAACAGCGTTATACCGTCTTTAATAACATTGATATTCATTACGCTGGCACCAATATTCACCAATGCGATTATATCCTCAGAACTGTAGTCGTGGTTGGCTTCGAATGCATTCTGGACGGCAAAGGAATCAACATCTACAACGGAAAGTTGCATTCCGGCTTCGTTGAACACCGACACATAATCGTTAATAATGTCTTTCTTGCTGGCTACCAGCAGAACATTCATTTTCGAAGGGTCGTTGCTGTCGGGCGACAAAATCTGAAAATCCATGTTCACATCATTTATATCAAATGGAATGTACTGTTCCGCTTCCCATGATATTTGATCCTCTAGCTCTTCCTGCGGCATTGCCGGAAGGACAATTTTTCTGATTATGACAGAATTACCGGAGATGGAACAAACAACATCCTTGATTTTTATACCGAGGCTTGATGCCAGATTTTTTATAGCCGCTGCAATTGAAGAACTGTCCATCAGCGTGTTATCAACTATCGCCTCCGGGGGTAAAGGATAAATACCCGCATTCAGCAACTGCAAGGACCCTTTATTGTCCTTCAGCTGGACCACCTTCACGGAACTTGATCCGATGTCTATGCCTACGACCTCTTTTTTCTTTTTAAAAAGAAACATATCCGGTCCCGTTATTCCTGATCCTGAAATACTTTTGTTTTTTCTTCAAGGCTGTAACCTAAAGCCAGTATTATCTTTCGCTTTGTTTCCATGCGGCATTTTTCGCCGCGCTCTATTCGATCTATTGTCAAAGTTGAAACCGCTGCTTTCCTGGCGAGCTCGGACTTGCTCATCAGGCGCGCTTCACGAATTGATTTAACTTTGTTTAATGCGTTCATACATTTATCCCATAAAAATATAATTTCATGGAATCTTTTACAGTAAATAACGCAATTGTCAACTAATTTATATGTAATTATATACTAAATTAGAAAATGATAGATTTGAATCGCACCTTATTTACTAGACACTCGAAAGCTGTCTAAGTTGCTGCCTCTCAAATTCAACTGGAGACAGGTTTCCGACGTGTCCGTGTCTGCGAACCGGATTGTAGAACATCTCGATGTAATCAAAGATGTCACTGCGAGCATCTTCTCGATTTTTGTAAGTTCGCCGCTTAATTCGTTCACGTTTTAACAGCTGAAAAAAGCTTTCAGCAACAGCGTTGTCGTAGCAATTGCCACGTCGGCTCATACTTTGTTCCAGGTTGTGTGTTTTCAGAAATCCCCGCCAATCTTCACTTGTGAATTGGCTCCCTTGATCAGAATGAACAATTACTCTTTGCTCGGGCTTGCGACGCCACACGGCCATGAGAAGGGCTTGTATCACCAGATCGGTATGCATACGAGGCTGCATTGACCAGCCAACAACTTGACGGGAAAACAGGTCGATGACCACGGCAAGATACAACCAACCTTCCTGGGTACGTATGTATGTTATATCGGTGACCCAGGTTTGGTTGGGGCGTTCTACGGTGAAGTTCTGTTCAAGAAGATTTGCTGATATTGCTGCCACGGTACCGCCGTGATAACGGGGCCGCTTGTAGCCAACCTGCGCTATCAGTTTCTCCTGTCTCATAAGTCTGGCAATGCGGTTGCGGCAACTCGTTTCACCCCAGCTGCGCAGCTCATCGTGGATCTTACGATAGCCATAGACACAGCCGCTTTCCAGCCATGCTTGCTTGATGAGTCCAAGTACGCGAGCATCGTCCACTTTCCGTGGTGACTGTGGCTGCTTGCGCCAGGCGTAGTAACCGCTCCGATGGACACTCATCATCCGGCACAGGGTACGAACAGGAAACTGATACTCATGCTCCTTGATGAACGCGTACCTCACAGGGACTCTTTGGCGAAGTACGCGGTGGCCTTTTTTAGGATATCTCGTTCTTCCGTAACCCGTTGCAGTTCAGCCTTGAGACGATTGATCTCGGCTTGCTGATCGGTGATTGAAGCGTTCGGGGGCGGTTGTTTACCGTAGCGTTGAATCCAGGCGTAAAGGCTCATGTGGGTTACACCGAGTCGGTTGGCGACACTGTAAATGCCGTGCCCACGCTCAGTTACCTGTTTGACCGCTTCGATTTTGAATTCTTCTGTGTAACGCTTGCTACTCATACATGCCTCCTGAGGTTATTTCTGTATAACTCAGGAGTGTCTAGAAAACTAGGGGCGATTCAATTTTGTTACAAAACAGACACTTATATTTTGCCCGTAATCACAAAAAAACCGGGAGCCTGGTATCTTTACAAGATATTTCGGCATCCCGGCTGTCTCTGTGAGACCCTGTAGGCTTTCCGCCCCATTCTCGCGAATGGTTTAGTATTATCGTTTATCAGACTGATTTATGTATACAACCTGGTAAATCTTATACTTCAATGCAGGGATAAAAGCCACATTTTTCAGTTATTTTCCCGGTCGACGGCTTGGGTAAGGTATTTCATACCGAACTTCTTGAATACAGCTTGCAATATCATTTAAAAACATATGAATGACTGTCTTTAATAGGCATACTGGACTGATATTTTGGACTTTTCATCGGTATTCTGCTGGCGTTCAGCCTGGATCTCTATGCGGTACATATAAGGATAATGGGGCACAGCAACACCTGAGCCTTCAGTTGTGGAACCACCCTCAAGGTTAAATGCAGAAGTGTCGGAATTACCAGCCATAGTTATTGTTTTTGATTTTTTAACGCCACTATAAGATTCCAAAACCGTAAACTTTCGTTCCATAGTATCCGTAATTTTGGAATACACGACAAATGGCTGACCTGATTCTGCATTAAGATTAAAGGTAACATCCTTGCTTAATTCGATTTTTCTTGCATCTAAACATGATGCCGGCCATTTGCTTCTCGGCGAGGTAAGCTTGGTACGCAAGCAGGCAGAGACATCGGGAGAATTTAAATTCACCATATAATTGTCTTTCATATACGATGTAAATGTAGACCCTGGGTGTGCGCCCGAATAGTCATGAAAACCAAAACTGGCTGTAATGAGATCTTTCACCATAATATCAGTGCCACCGTACGCAGCTTCAGTGGTGGTTCGATAGCGCTTGATGGCCCCCGATGTTCGTATACTCGCCGTAACCATATAAAGAAGAGCCATGGTCATGACTAACGTCAAAACGGTAAACATAAGGGACGTAATCAGCGCAATACCTTCTTCATTATGCAATATCTTCATAATGCGGGCCTCTCTATCCATTTCAGCGCTGATTGCTTGGAAGGTTTTTCGGACGTACTACGATCCGGTACAGTTTCCAGCGATAGTGCTTCTGTGCATCTGACAGCGAATATGTCTTTGTGGGGTATAAACCATGCGCAACCCGGTCACCGACCTCAATACTGGAAGCCGGGGAGTCGTAACCTGAATCAACTTTACCTTCCTGGGCAAGTATATATACTTTTACCACCTTAAGATGTTCACGGATTTGCTTTGCGTCCGTCAAATATCCCTTTATGGCGTCGGCAAGAGCTGGAACGGAGCTCACAACGCTACCATCCGCAGCCGGAAGCGATGAATACACATCGACTTGACCAGCCGTACCGCCGCTGGAAGAATCCCAACCTAGGACAACCTGCATGTCAGCAACGCAATCAAGCAAAGGTATATAGTTATACTTACCATTAGCGTGTTTTACGGTAGCTTTATAGAGGACCCCGGTCCTGGGAGCACAAAAAGGGGGAAGTGAGCCATCACCTGTTGAAGTTACTCCGCTCGGAATTTTAATAAAATAATCCGAGCGGTTAAACGGCATTCTAACTTCATCATCGTCTATGCCGTACACCATATACGTCTGCAGATCGTCTATCGGTAAAAACTTACTGGACATCAAAGTCTCATTGAAGCTTTGATGAAATATTTTATTATCAACAGGATCAACTATCAGTCGATGATCCTGATTGGCGTCATTAAAATGCGAGGTTACCATGATAACCTTGTCATACTTCAACGGCCTGTTTGAAGAAAGCATGACCGGGCGGGATTCCCGAGGGACAGCACTGTAATTATGGAATGGTATATACGTCCAGCGCTGGGAAACTTTTGTGCGCCCAAGTGTTGTTCCCTTCAGGGCCAGATAGGCTGTTGTGAATTTGCCTAAAACAGCTGATGAAGCCAATGCCCGCGGCACACCGTCAGGTGCGTCATTGAGCAGAGAAGCAGGAGTGCCGTCTGCCTCTTGATAGATGATGTTGCTGACTTCCAATTCTGTTGGCGGAGAATTTTTAGCCTTACTCCAGCCCCACGGCAGACCGAATCCGATTTGCCCCAGGTCGTGGCGCATGATTTCAAGGCCGATGATCCCCTCTATGTTGCTCTCTTCCATCTTTGAATATCTGGTTGACTGCGTGACAATTTTATTGAAGGCGTCACTGGCAATGACCAGGACAATGATAAAAACCGTCATCGTGACAAGCAACTCGACGAGGGTAAATCCCGCTTGTGCCGAATATTTTGGATGAGTGCGATTCACACGACACCTCATAGTTTTGAGTTAGAGATAAAAGATGATATTGAGTGTGTATTTTTACGTTTTTTGTAGTTCCATGTTACATTTATGACAACTTCTTTCGTACCGGAGACATAATCTCCGGTAATCGTATTGACAATCTGCTGCACGGAATAGTTTTTATACACACCCCGCGTAAAACGCGGCCCGGATGATCCCCAGTCCGGATCGGCAATTGTGGTTGAAAGGGAACCGAATGCTTTGGCACGCTTGGCCATCATCAAGTCATCGGCAACCAGGAGTGCCTCATTTCTGAACACATTCTCCATGCTTTTATCCATAGCCACATTTATCCCCTGCAGCATCCCGAGAAGGCCGACCATCAAAATCACGGTGGCGACCAGAAACTCAATCAGCGTAAACCCCCTGTTATTTATCATTGCATGTATCTCCTGTTGCATTCTTTTTGCCGGGGTTAACTCTAATGGTATGCAGTGTAAAACAGTCCGTCGCAGCAGATCCATTATAATCTATAAAAACAGTTGCCGGTATGCTTGTCAGCATCCCGCGAACGTCTATTTCATATACTGACCCGTTGTAATCTGCCTTGTCTTTATCCTTAAGACGATACGTTACCGAATGCGTCCCGCCAGGAATTAACTTGCCCCCTGACAACGGCTCCGCTTCCGAACTGTATGACCTGAACACATAACTGTTAGGATTTAACGTAATGCTATGCCGCTGTTTCGTCGTCAATGCCAGAATGCGCAGTTCACCAAAATCAGCAATCATCTGTTTAATTTGTGCTTCGACCCGGCCTTTCACCAGCCACTGGTTAAATCCGATCGTCGCAATCGACATTACAATGCCCGCTATTCCGGCCGTAATGATCAGCTCAAGGAGCGTAAAACCGCGATTGCTCATTTTTTTGTTACGCATGTAACGGCACATAAAACTCCACGCAACCTAATAGATTACTACTGTTCCTGAATGTTGAGGATACGCTTGGAAGCCTTGGGCTGTAAAAGCGGCGGGAATCGGCCCTTCGGCGCCATTCCCATCGGTGATAGTCCGGACGCAAGCTTTCTTCCGTAGCTGCCTGGTTCGGTAAATGATGTAGCAAGATCGATCAGTTTCACACCACCGCTTGAAGTCTGAACAGGTGCTTTACCTTGCAGACTTCCATAAGCTGGTGTCCCACCAGTTTTGTAATCGACCGCCCACACGGAGGTACTGCCGCCCGGCACACACGGATCGGTGTTTGGTATAAAGGTTGTGTAGAAAATTACCCCATTGAAAGCTGCGGTAACATCGCTGACTACTCTCTCTGCACCCGCACTACCACCAGTTGCCGGAGCCATGTTGATATACCACCCTTTTTTTCCGGCGGATAAGGTTGCAGAAGGTATGTCCTGTCGCTGCAAATCTATACCTGAGACATCCGATGTATATGAATCGGTTATGGCAGGTCCGGAAACGGACGGACACGTTGCAACTGTTTTTCCCATCGCAAAATTATTGTCACTGTTGTCGGCATTTGCTGAACCGCTGGGGACAGCATCGCCATATTGTGTGTAGCAAGGGTCGGCCACGCCATAGAAGCGGCGCCGGACATTTGTCTCATCTGTTGGGAAGAAATATCGCCCTTCTCCAAAATAGACCCACAATTTTTTGTTGGATCGATCCTGGATCTTTCCGATTGATGTCGTTATCGGCCCGATATTATCAATGAGCGGACTTGTGAACCACGTAAAAGGGTCGGGATTATGATTGGTCACTAACCGCATGACACCACCCTTGTTCCAAGCCGTCGCTGAACTGGGGAAATCGCCGACCGGGCTGGTAGAATGGTACGTTAAGGAGGCCTTGGTGTAGGTCACATACACGACAGAATCGCTGAAATTCCCATCCTTAGTGGAGTTCCAGCGGTCAAGATCGATGGCCGAGCCGCTTAAGGAGTTGGCAAAGGCAAACGGAATCCCGGTGTCCTTGACCCAGTAATTGCATCCGGTCTGTCCTGCTGATGTGCATTGGGTAAATGTGGAGCCACCATTAAGATCGATAATATAAATCTTCAGATTCTGGTCAGAACGACCTGTAAACTGGGCATTGCCACTATCAATAGAGCCGGTTGGACCGGAAGCTATAACGGCAAACCATCTTCCGTTTTTCTTCTTTTGTACCTTTCCAAGATTGTCTACAGAGGCAACACGGATGATTGCAGCTCCCGTGGTGGTTAATCCAAGGCCTTTGGCAGCGATATCCGAGACAATGCCATCATTTTTATACGCCTTGGCGGTGGCAGGGATTTTCGTATCTGAAAATTCCCACATATGTTTCGGCACCAGCGGATCGGTCACATCGAGGGCAAAATACGATGACATCCCATCGCCGGCAACCGGCGTCTTGACGCAGTCAGTGTTGTTGGCCGCATTGGTGTCGGGATTGTAGGTTTCATTGCAATTGCCACTGTTAATGCCAATGTCACGGCTTGCACCGCCCAATCCCATACTGCTGACAACGACCGATTTCCAGCTGGAATTGGTTGAATCATGGATTCTATCACATTCCCAGTAATTGCTTGCAGAACAATAGTTGCTTATTGAAGCGTCCACGACCGTTGGGGCGCCGTCAACAAGGCTTTGGTGGCAATAGTCAACCCCTGCCTGGTTTTGAATATACGGCAGGGCATTGCTGGGAATGAATGCCCATTCTTCTTTTCCGACATCAGTTCCTGACATCCTTGCTATCTCGAACTGATTGGTAGTGCTGAGCGTTGAAACGGTCCCCAACCTGAATGCATGGAACAGTCCGTCGTTTGACCCGGTATAGACCACATTCCGGCTTTTATAGGAAGATGACTTAGTAAAGTTGTCATAGGTGATATCGGAATATGCATTTTGGTACGCATTAATTGCCACGGAAGATTGTACCTGCGGGGTAGAGTTAATGATGTCTCCAAGTTTCCAGACACCGTTAGTAGGCGGCGTCCCTGTAGGTGCGCCCGGTGCTGTAAAGTTCACCAGTCGAGGACGGTACAGGCTGTTATCATCGCCACGGATATAATTCACAAGTATGTCTGCTTGCGTAGTCCAGGCACTTGGAATTAACATCTTTGATTTCAATGTCGGCGTTGATGATGTCAGATTAGCGGTTATAAACTCATTTGATGTGGCAGTTAAGTCAGTTGTACTATTCAAAAGTGTATAAATTTTTCGACTGGCAGAAGTTGTTGTTTGCAGTTCCGCGCCAGCACGCCACAGAGCCTTGGTCTCGAAGGGATTTTTTGGTGGGAGCTGATCTGTATTAATATCAAGAACTTTATCTCGATTGGTATCCTCATAAATGCCACTGAAACTGATAACCGGATCGAGGTAATACCAGAGTGCCTGCACTTCACCCAGCCACTTGACCGAATTGTCATTGGGCCATTGTGGATAAAACAGGGCTTGAATCATATTGGCGCCACGTTCACCGCTTTTGTTGTTTGCCACGGCAGCGGCGGTTCCCGAAGCGGTTGATGAAATAATTTTACTGAGGGCGCTGGAAATATTATCTTTCAGCACCTCTCCATCGTCCGCCTGGTAGTAATTGTTAATTGTCGTACCGCCATCGGTGGAATATTCGGTGCTGATGTCAGGCTGTGCGTTGTGCGCTGCCGGTGTTTCAACAAATGAACCGAAACGGGCGGCCTCTTTGAGCGTCGTAATACCTGTGGCACTGTCGTCAAAGGTAAATACCGTATAAATGGTGAGGTTGTTGATCCCGTTCAAATCGGTGGGAGTTTTGGTAAGGTCCAGCATGTCATGAGTGTGGGCATAGTATCCGACCCTTCCCATAAGAGTTGAGGGCTTTAACGTGCGCGCATTGACCGTGGTCCACCAGTTTGAGAAGCTGGTGTCGGTAATGTTGGTATTGGTGCCGTTTGACGGCACATTCCCGTCGTTTGTCGGCTCACCGTCCGTAAGAACGAGCACGAAGTGCTTCTGGCAACTTGCCTGGATGGCATGACGACTGAAAGGGTCGGTCACCGGGAAACTGGTGGTGTTTCCATAGTCAACCCCGCTGTTGTAAGCACTGGTTGTCCCCCGATAATACCTCATCGCTTCATAAAGAGATTCTGCCAGAGGTGTGTATCCGTCCGGGTCGGTATTGTTACTCTCAATGTGGGAAATCAGCGTGGAAAGGGATGTTCCTAGTGGCGCCAGGATATAGCCGCCATCGTCTGTACCCTTATTTCCGCTATTTCCATTAAACACCATAATGCCGAAGCGGACCTTGTCATAAACCGATTGAATGATGCCGGTCGGGTCAGAAGTTCCGTATTCTATTTTCTTGCCACCTTCCGTTAGCAAAAACCTTTTGTTGGTACCGCCAGTTGCCGATCCCCTGGCACTGTAACCGGTACCGGTGGCCACCTGCCCTCCGATGAGAATTTTTCTCATTACATCGACTTTTTTCGTGTTTTTGAAATTGAGATAATTACCGGACATCCCCTTGCCGGTGCCGGTTCCGGTCGCAGGAGAAAGATTCAGGGTCGCTGCCGTATCAATCAGATATTCGGAGGTCCCGCCAGCTTTGTACATTTTTTCGTTGTCAAAATAGCCGTAGAAGTTGGTGCAGGCAGCAAGCGTACTTTTAGCGCCGGTTTCGGTGCAGTCGTACGTTTTGCCGGAATAGGGGTCTTCCCCCATACTACCGGAATTATCGAACAGTATCAACACGTTCGGTTTAAGCGCGTTCTGGCCTGACATGAATGGAGGTACCTGACAGTAGGCATCGCCCGGCGTTGATACGGTAGCGACATATTTGACGGTGATGGTGTGACTGGCCTGAATGTTGGAGAACGTATAGGTATTTGCTGCAGCGGTAACTGCGGCCGTCACGTTGGCGCCGTCAACAAGCACGCTGTCGATTGCGCAGCCGGAATTTTTCGTAATAGTAAACATCTGGTTGGCTGCAGCGACATATGCCTGCGTACCGGGTGAGATCGTCCCACAGCCAGGTGAACCGGTGCTGTCAACGGTAGACGTAATTGTATAACTCGATCCCCGGTATCTGATCTGGATACTGACATTTTTGGTAATGGCCGGGGTAGTGTACACATTGCCGGCAAGACCGGTTGTGGAAAAGCCGCCGGTATCATATTTAACCGAATCCACCGCACAGGAAGCATTCGTATTGGTAATGGTGAACGAGGCGGTCGCGTTGGCTGCAACCGAATAAGGGGATGGCGGGTTGACCGTAGCGGTGGTATTGCAGTTTGTCCCGGCGGGGTTATCCGCGGCGATGGTGTATGACACGTTGTAATTGATTGAAACCAGCTCAAACAGTACCGCTACATAATACTTCCTTCCATCTTCAACCTTTCTTTCAAAAGTTGTATCACCAGTCGCAGGATTATCGACATCCTTGTCGTCCCACGACTGACCTCTTCTCCACACTTTTACCCACACTACCTGGTACCCCGGATCAGGGTCGACGGTAATGTCCAGCTCCCTGTTCGAATTTGTGGAATAACCCGGGATGGTGCCGTTTACCAGGTTCGTGTTGCCGTATTTTACCTTTCCGCCGGTGCCGTTTCCGGAGGCGGTAGCGGTATTTCTGTCGCCGGATATCGTCGTTGTCGTATCCGTACCGAAAAACGCGCTGATTTCACCGCCGTCTGCGGCCAATGCAGCCGTTGAGAAGAGAGTCAACCCACACAGCAGGACCAGAATAGTGACAAGTACTTTTTGTGTACTTCTTCCTTTCATAACATTACCCCCAAAAGTGTAAATACCTATAACGAACTGGCGCCGTACAGTCAGGAAAAGCCCTATCGCCCAAGAAGATGCGGGTTTGACACCAAAATAACCCCGGCAATAACCAGTACGACAACAACCGTTGCCACAATAAGATTTCTTGTCGAAAACACCTTCGCCATCAACTGTTCCATCGGCGTCAGTATCTTCCCGTGGCAGTAGATGCAGACCTTCAGCTTCGTAGCTATCAGCTTTTTGCAGTAAGGGCAGTTGACGAGCGCTTCCTTGACGGCAGCCTGCTGCTGTTGCTTCTGTTTGCGTTCTGCATGCTTCTCCGCTTTCGATGCCTGATATTTCTCAAATTCGCGGGCGTAATCTTTATAGATCAGCGACCCGGTTATGGTAGCGAACAGCTCTTCGAGCTGCTTGAGGTTTTCAGATGCGTTGACCCGTTCAGACGGGTCTGTCGAGCGCATGGCCTTGCCGTATTCGTCCTTCAGTTTACGGTAGGTTCTCTCCACCTGTTCCGGGTTGTCACTGAACGAAAGCCCCATCGCCTTGTAGCAAAGCTCGATATCGGACAACTCTTTTTCTTTTTGCGAAACATCGCTCATGCCGTTTCCCCTCCGACCATCAATTGCAGAAAATATATTTATGCCACAATAGAATTATTAATTCTGTGCGGTTATCAAGCAAATTCAGTGCCACTGGCAGAAAGTTACTACTATCATGGAATAGTTACTTTTTTTAAATTACAATATCATTACTATGCAATTTATACATATCGCATCATCATAAAGAAGCTCCTTACTATGCAAACTTTTCATAGCAAGGAGCTTCAAAGAAGGGTTGTGAAGTTTATTGCAGGTTTTTACTTATTCCCTGAAAACCTTCCCCATATCAATTATCAGATCTCCAAGTAGCGGAACCGGCACGATATCGCTATCGCCAAAAACTTCCGGCGCCGCATACCTGCCATCATCAGAAAGCCGATAAACAAGCAGCATCCTGTCATTTGGATACATAAGCCAATATTCCTTTACCCCATGACGCTGATAAAGTTCATATTTTGTTGTAATGTCACGCTTTGCAGTGCTGGGAGAAATAATTTCAACGACAAGATCAGGGGCGCCTTTGACGCCTCGGTCATCAAGCTTCTCATGATCGCAGACAATCGAAATATCAGGCTGAACAACTGTGGTGGTCTCTTCGTCCGACGCAGCCAAATCCTCAGACAGGCGAACATCAAACGGCGCAAGGTATACTTCGCATGGCTTGCCCTCAAGATAATTTGCAATTTGGCGATGCAATTCACCAAGCCATTTCTGATGAAGCCGGTTCGGGCCAGGACTCATGCAGAATGCTTCGCCGTCAATAAGCTCCCAGCGTTGGTCGTCATCCCAAGTCAAATAGTCTGCATAAGTAAAACGATCTTCTTCATTGAATTTGGGCATCGTCATAGCTTTGCCCCCCTTCCTATTTCCCTGCCAGCATCTTCTTCATTGTCTCCGCATCACGCATCCCGACCTGAATAGTACCATCCGGCAACACCATGGTCGGTGTTCCTGAAATGCCATTGGCATTGGCAAACCTGACAATTTCATCGATCGCCTTTTTACTGCTCTCCCTGGTCGGCTTCGGAACCTCCCTGCCGTCAAAGGCCTTGTCCAGCAGATCCAGGCTCTTAGTTTCAAATACTGTCCGGGACTTGTCGTAGGCGGCCGGATGCATTGCCAAAGGGAACAGCATGATATGAATCGCCACATCCGGGTCGATTTTAGCCAGTTTTTTCAGTTCATCATGCCCCTTCCGGCAATAGGGACAGTCCGGGTCGGTAAAGACATACAGCTTTTTGCTTCCTTTAGGGTTGCCCATGACAACGGCCAGCTGAACCGGGATACTCTTCACATCAACCGATGTGACCTGCTTCGGCTGGGGCAGTTCGTTTTTATGGGCAATAACCTGCTCAAGCTTTTCGAGATCGACGACCACACCCTGGAGAAGATGTTTTTTGCCGTAATCCATGAAGATGACGCCCTTCTGTCCGTCTTTCTCCACCAGCAGCTCAAACAGGCCCTTCGCGGGAGATTGCCGCACGGATGTTACGGTTCCGCCGATCTTTTTCAACAGGCCGGTGGCTTCCTGGGGGGTAAGGGTATGGCATGAAGTGCAGTCTCCGCCGCACCCCTCTTTGGCCATTGCATAAGATGATGTGGAGACAACAACAGTGATTGCTACAGCGATACAGAGTTCTTTCAGCATTGGTTTTTCCTTCCCGGTTTTTGTGTGTGCTACTCTATGCCATATTCCTTGATTTTGTAAAGCAATGAGCGATGGCTGATTTCAAGTATTTTTGCAGCCTGCGTCCGGTTGCCGCAGGTCTTGGCAAGCGCTTTCCGGATCAGTTCGCGCTCGATGGTGTCTTCGGCCTTTTTGATAGACAGATTTTCATCACTGCCTGACTCGTCCTGTTTGTTTTCCTCACGCAGGCGAACGGAGGGTGGCAGGCAGGACGAAGTAATGCGCCCCCCCTCGGAAATGATGCAGGCCCGCTCAATGGCGTTTTCAAGCTCGCGTATATTGCCGGGCCAGCGATGCGCCATCAGGCTGCGCAGCGCATCAGGCTCGATGCGCACCTGCCGGTTATCCGAGCCACTTCCGTAGCGCACCTGAAAATGTCCTGCCAGCAGGGGAATATCCTCTACGCGGTCGCGTAGCGGCGGCAGCTGCAGACAGAAAACATTCAACCTAAAGAAAAGATCTTCGCGAAAGCGGCCTGCCGCGACTTCGGCGGACAAATCACGCGATGTGGCAGAAATAACCCTGACATCCACCTTCCGGGGAGCGGAGTCCCCCACCCTCCTTATTTCACACTCCTGCAGCACACGCAGCAGCTTGACCTGCAGTGCGAGCGGCATCTCGCCTATCTCATCCAGAAACAGTGTGCCGCCGTCTGCCTGTTCAAAAAGTCCGGCCTTATCACTGGACGCATCGGTAAAGGCACCGCGGATATGCCCGAAAAGCTCGCTCTCAAGCAGATTTTCCGGGATAGCGCCGCAATTCACCGCAACAAAAGGTTTTAGTGACCGTCTGCCGTTCTGGTGAACGGCACGCGCAACCAGTTCTTTACCGGTGCCTGACTCACCCAGAACGAGTATGGTCGTTTTCAGGTCCGCAACTTTCTTTATCTGGCTGAATATCTCAAGCATCCGGGGGTTGCGGCTGAGGATTCCTCCATAAGAAAACCGGCCGGCAACGGTTTCCCGCAGCTGACTGTTTTCCTCTTTGAGCCGTTCCCGCTCTTCGGCCTTTTTGAGCACCATGACGATTTCATCTTTTTTGAACGGTTTCGAGATGAAGTCGTAGGCACCACGTTTCATGCACTCTACCGCAGTTTCCACAGTACCGTAGGCCGACATCATGATGATCGGGGCTGTGACATGCCCCTCCAGCGCCCGGATCAAAAAAGCTTTGCCATCCATTTCCGGCATTCGGATGTCACAGAGCACATAGTCGTACGCGTTCTCCTTGAGGCTGTTCAACCCTTCTTCGCCATTCGCCGCCAAGTCAACACGGTACCCTTGACGGGCCAGCATGACCGACAACATATGGCGCATGTTTTCTTCGTCATCGATAATCAGAATATGCTGACTGCCAGTCACGTTGTCTCCCCTTCAGCTGCATCTGCCAGCGGCAGCCGGATACTGAAACAGCTCCCCTTGCCGGAGTTATCAGCTGCAGTGATGCGGCCGCCGAACCCCTCAACGATCCGTGCTGAAATCGCCAATCCCAGACCGGTCCCCTTTCCGGGAGGTTTTGTAGTAAAAAACGGATCGAAAATATGTTTCATTGACTCGGCAGTAATACCTGTGCCGCTGTCGAGGACATCAAGCCTGACATACTCTCCCTCCCGCGCGGCCCTCACCGTTATGGTCCCTCCGGCAGGGGTGGCGTCGCGGCTGTTGAGAAGCAGGTTGATCAGCACCTGCTGAAGCTGGTGCTGATCACACCGTGCAGGCAGCAGCCCCTCATCAATTTCAATGGAGATATTCAATTGTTTGAAGACACCCTGTCCCGTCATCAAATCGACCGTCGAGCGCACAACTCCGCGCACGTCCGCGCTATCCCCGCTCAATGTTCGCGGGCGGGAATAATCAAGCAGTCCCCGGACAATCCGGTCTATCCGGGAACAGTCTTCCGTGATGCGCCGCGCATAATCCTGGATGGCAGGGCTGTCAGGCTGCTCTCCCGAGGCCAGTTCGGCATATCCCATGATCGATGCGAGCGGCGTCCCGATTTCGTGTGCCATGCCGGCAGCCAGCAGTCCGATGGAAGCCATTTTTTCGGTACGAATCGATTCTTCCCGGGCACGACTGAGATCGCTGTTTGCCTGCTTAAGGGCAGCCATCTGCTCGGAAACCTGGTGATCCTTGCTGCGCAGCGCTGCGGCCATTTCGTTGAATGCAGCTGCCAGCCGTGCAAGCTCGGAACTCCCGGATACATTCAGGCGCTGGCCGTACTGCCCGCCGGTAATCTTTTCCGTTGCCGTCAGTAGCCGGTTAATCGGGTTGACAACGATCCGCGACAGAACAAAGGAGCCCAATCCGAGCAGCAGTATGAAATCAAGCACAAAATAGGCCATCAACATCTGGCGTGACCGGTTCAGGCGCGCTTTTTCAGGAGCCAGCGAGAGCAGCAACCCGGCTTTTCCGACAACCTCTCCGTCACGCCTGACGGTGATGAGGTGGACCAACCCGCTCCCGTCCGGCCGGATGTAGCTCCCTTCCGCCGTATTTGAAAGGCCCTGGAACGGAGAGTACAGATCACTTCCCTCACGACCGGCGCTGAAGATGACCTTGCCGTTTCTATCAAGGAGTGTCAGACGGCTGAAGGCAGATTCTTCGGAAAGCTTATGAATATATTGTGAAGCTTGTGAATCGGCGGGTATGAATCCTTCAGGGTACGTCGGAATTGAGTCGGGGAGCAGGCTGACGAAGGCCTTGAGCAGCGTGCGGGCATGTTCTCCTTTCTGGGCATACAGATCGTTAGCCGCTGTTTTGAACGCCAGCAGACTGAAGAGGAGCCAGGTTAATACCAGCAGCAGCCCCAGAAAGGCCAGGATCGAAACGGTCAGACTGGGGCGGTAACGGCTCATGGGGCTACCCCTGGGAAAAGCCGCTCAGTCCAAGATACCAGCGGACGAGCGGTTTCCCGTAGAAAATGTAGAGCACCGCACCAAACGCGAGGTAGGGACCAAACGGGATCGCCAATTTGGAATCTTTTTTCTGAAACAGCATGATGGAGACGCCTACCAGAGAACCGACCAGCGAACTGGCAAAGATAATGAACGGCACCGCTTTCCATCCCAGAAAAGCGCCCATCATTGCCAGAAGCTTGATATCGCCCCCCCCCATGCCGTCTTTACCGGTCAGCCGCTGATACGACCAGGCAACCAGCAGCAGACTGCCCCCCCCCAGCAGGATACCGAGCAGTGAATTCAGCCAAGTGTGGCCTTTCAAAAAAAATGACAGAATAAAACCGACGGCAATGCCGGGCAGAGATATTTCGTCAGGGATAATCTGGTGCTCAATGTCGATAAAAGTTATTACGACGAGTGCCGAACAGAATATGAACAGGGCTGCAAACGCAAGAGTCGGTCCGAAGCGGAGGAACAGAAACAGCGTCAGAACGCCGTTAAGCAGTTCGACCAGCGGGTACTGCAGGGAAATACGGGCTCCGCATCCCCGGCATTTCCCCCTCAGGAACAGATAACTCAGGACCGGAATGTTGTCGTACCAGCGAATCTGATAGGAACAGTGCGGGCAATGGGACGGGGGAGATACAATTGATTCGTTCTTCGGCATGCGGCAGATGCAGACGTTCAGGAACGAACCTACCACCATGCCGAAAACGAATGCAAAAAGAGGATAGCTCACGGATGGTGTCATCAGTCGATACTTTCTGCTACATCCAGGGTTATTTGGGACTTGAGATACATCTCTACTTCCGCGGCGGTTGAAAAGGCAAAGCACCCATCGGCAATTGCGGCGGCGCGCTCCAGAGTGCAGCGGCGGAGAATCTGCTTTACCCGAAGGATTGACCCGGCCCCCATCGAAAGTTCATCGAAGCCGAGTCCGAGCAGAACCGGCAGGTAGAGTGGATCACCGGCCATTTCACCGCAGAGACAGGCAGGAATACCGGCGCCATGGGCGGCCTGGACAATCCGGCGCAGTGATCTCAGAACCGCGGGATGGAGCGGCTGGTACAGATGGGAGAGCTGTTCGTTGCTGCGGTCGATTGCCAGGGTGTACTGGATCAGGTCATTCGTGCCGACGCTGAAAAAATCGACTTCGCGGGCCAGCAGGTCTGCCAGGGTAACCGCCGCCGGAATTTCGATCATCACGCCGACCTGAACCAGACTGTCAAACGGGGTAGCGGATGCGGTCAGTTCGCGCTTTGCTTCTTCAAGAAGCTCTTTCGCTCTGCGAACCTCCTCCATTCCGGAAATCATCGGGAACATTATCCTGACCGGTCCGTCAGCCCCGACCCGCAGTATTGCCCGCAGCTGCTTTTTGAATTCATCCGGCATGCCCAGTGACAGGCGGATCGCACGTACCCCGAGGGCCGGATTGAGTTCCGCCGTCTGATCCATACCTTCAAGAAGCTTATCGCCGCCGGCATCCAGGGTCCGGATAGTCAGAGGATGCGGCGCTACCGCTTGCTGCATCGCCCGGTATATCTCCAGCTGTTCTTCCTCATCCGGCATGCCGGGTCGGTTCATGAAGAGCATTTCGGTACGGTACAAACCGACGCCGCTCCCCCCGTGCCCCAACACGGAAGCTCCCTCTTCCGGAATCTCGACGTTTCCACGCAGATGCATCGAATGGCCGTCAAGCGTAACAGCCGGCAGGGGGGCGGTTTTCAGAAGTTCATATTCAACGTATTCATAATGCTGCTTACGGCGCAACGATGATTGAAACGTTTCCTGATCCGGATCAACAATCACCGCACCCGATAATCCATCGACAATAACGGCGACTCCATCAAACAGGATATCGGTGATCCCCTCCACACCCATAACCGCCGGCAGATCGAGGGCCCGCGCCAGTATGGCCGTATGTGACGTTTTGCCGCCGATTTCAGTTATAATTGCAAGAACATTGGTGCGATTGATCTGGAGCATATCGGCGGGGGAGAGATCGTGTGCCGCGATAATTATCTGTCCTTCATGCTGGGGAAACGGTTCAACCGCTTCTCCGCTCATGCTGCGCAGCACCCGTTCAATCACCGTCTCGACATCGCTGATCCGTTCACGAAGATACGGGTCATCAATGCTGGCAAATGTTTCGCGGTAGCGGTGCAGGGTTCGCCGCAAGGCACCTTCGGCATTAATCAAGCCGGTTCTGATGAACTCGGCGGTTTCAGACACCAACCGTTCATCAGCCAGAATCATCAGATGAGTCTCAATAAAAAAGAGGTGGTCCTCGCCACTTGATTCAGCAAGGCGGGATTTAAGAATTTCAAGCTCTATGCGGGTATCTTCGATCGCCCGGCCAAGCCGGCCAATCTCATGATACACCGCTTCCGAGGTGATCGGATACTCATGGACAACAGACCGGCATCGGTCAATGACTCGCATTCTCCCCATGGCAATCCCGGGTGAAACCGCGATTCCGGAGAAAGTCCGCATGTCACTCTTCTCCAAAGCCATTGGCAATCAGATCGCTTATGGTCTGAAAAGCGTCGGCTTCGTCAGCGCCGTTGACCGTCAGACGAACAGTTGAGCCCTTCGAGGCTGCCAGCATCATGATTCCCATGATGCTTTTTCCATTAACTTCCACATCATCGCGGGAAAGCTTGACATCGGAGCTGAATCGGCTGGAAGTCTTGACAAAAAGGGCAGAAGCACGTGCGTGCAATCCGAGTTTGTTTATGATTGTAAATTCATTCTGGAGCATAGTTTCTGGGTTCCTTGCATCGCATGTTCACTTCAAGAAGCCACTTCAAGAAGTCACTTCAACAGTTCTCCGGCAACAATGATTCCATCTCGGCCGGTTCGATGGAGATCCGCCGCCAGCTCGGCAACCGGCATTCGTTCGCGCCGTGAACAAAACTCTATCAGCATCGGCAGGTTCACACCGGTGATAACCTCTATGAACCCTTCTTTTAAAAACGACATCGCCATATTGGAAGGCGTTCCACCAAAAAGATCGGTCATGATAATAGCCCCTCCGGACTTGACCGCTTCAACCGCGGCCACTACGCGAGCCATGATTTCATCGGCTCGCTCGTCAGGAACTACTTCTACGGTACTGCAGCTTTCGATGGGTCCGACAATCATTTCCGCCGACATTTTAAGTGCGGTCGCCAGTCCGGCATGGGTAACAAGTACTAATCCGATCATTTGGGCCCCTTTTCAATATCCCTGTGAATAATCCTCACCGCGGGCCACTTCTGCTGTAAATGCATTCCGGTTGCCTCCGCAATGGCAACTGAACGATGGCGGCCACCGGTACATCCAATGGAAATCGTCAGATAAGATTTTCCTTCCTGGCGATGTGCCGGCAGCAGCATATCCAGAAGGGGGAAAAAGTGATCCAGAAATTGCGCAGTGACAACGTTATCAAGCACATAATCTCGAACCGGATCGTCCAGACCTGAGCCGTCCTTCAATTCCTGCACAAAAAATGGATTCGGCAGAAAACGGACATCCATGACGATGCTTGATTCGAGCGGCACACCGTATTTGAATCCAAACGACTGAACTTCGACCACCAGCTTGTTTTCGTTTTCCTCACCACTCACGATTCTCAGAATGAATTCCTTAAGCTGGTGTACCGTAAACTCGGAGGTGTCGATAACTCTCGTTGCCATCTGTCTGAGTCCGCTCAGGCGGTCGCGTTCAATCCGGATCGCTTCGGCAACCGAACAGTGCTCATCAGCGGGATGGCGCCGGCGTGTTTCTGAATAGCGCCGCACCAGGATGTCATCCAGGGCATCAAAGTAGAATATCTCTACCGTGTGCCCGGCCCCGGTTATCTTGTGAAAGGCACTTTCATACCCCTTGAAAAATTCCCGGCCGCGAATATCGGCAACCAGTACGATGCCTTTGAAAGTTTCGCCGGATTTGCCGATCAAATCGACGAAACGCTTGAACAGTCGTACCGGCAGATTATCTATACAGTAATACCCTTCATCTTCCAAGGCTCTGACTGCGGTGGATTTTCCGGAGCCGGACATACCGGTGATGACGATGATGCGCATACCCTACTCCACCTCATCCCCGAGGGGCCTGGCTTCGATGCGTGCTAGGAGCCGCTCCTGGAAATCGCGGGCAGAGTGATACCCCATCCCCTTAAGCAGATTATTCCGGGCGGCGACTTCTATGATTGACCCCAGATTGCGCCCGGGTCTGACTGGAATAATGACATGCGGTATCTCAATGCCGAGAATCGTAACAGTACGGTCATCAACACCCAACCGATCATATTCATGCGATTCATCCCACTCCACCAGTTCCAGCTGCAGATCTACTATTTTCTTGTCCCGGATCGCCGAGACTCCGTACAGATCCTTGATATTGATAATGCCGAGGCCGCGAATCTCCATTAAATACTGAAGCGACTCCTCCGCCTGACCAATCAGCACCGCCGGCATTTTCTTCTTTATGAACACCATGTCGTCCGCAACCAGACGATGTCCGCGTATCACAAGATCGAGGGCGCATTCACTCTTGCCGATGCCGCTTTTCCCCGAGAGGAGAACTCCGACCCCGAGAACATCCATCAAAACGCCGTGCAGATGTGTCGTCGGCAGCAGCCGTTCTTCAAGAAACTTGGTTATCAGTGATATGAACGTTGATGACTGATGGGAGGTTGCAAGTACCGGAATAGCACGGGATTCAGCAAGTTCGAGCAGGAGCTGGGGCGGGCGCAGACTCTTGGTAACGATGAAGCAGGATATCGGGAAGTTGCATAATACATCAAGATTTTCTGCGGCCACCCGGCTGTCAATCTGCTGGAGGTAAGATATTTCCGTGTTGCCGAGCACCTGCAGCCGGTCCGGATGCAGGTGCTCGGAGTAACCGGCCAGTGCCAGTCCGGGTTTCTGAATACGAGAACTGGAAACACGATGAACAAGTCCCTGTTTGCCGGCAAGAAGCGACAAACCGAGACCATATTCATTGTCAGCCAGCAGGTCCTGAATCGAGAGAGAAATACCGTCCATGATCGTGTGGACGATCTAGGCGCGATGCGGTTCGATCAGTCCGTAGTTTCCGTCTTTACGACGATACAGGACATTGATTTCGCTGCTGTCGGCATCGGTGAACACGATAAAGTCCTTGTGAAGGAGGTCCATCTGCATGACGGCCTCTTCAACCGACATCGGCTTGGCGGTCTCGGTGGTTGTCTTGATAACTACTGAATCGGTGTTGGCTTCAATGCTCTCGGCTTCAAAGATTTTTTTGGAGAGCTGACGGCCATGTTCATCGCCGTTCGGCTTATGAGCCTTGATTTTTTCCTTGTAACGAACAAGCTGACGCTCAATCTTGTCGATTACCGCATCGATTGCGGCATACATGTCGTGAGTAGCCTCGGAAGCCTTGGTACTGACCCCTTTTGAATTAATGACAATTTCAACGATGTGGCGAATCTTTTTTTCTACGGAAAAATAGACCTGAACATTAATCGGGGCGTCGATATACTTCGTTACCCGCTCAAGCTTTTCTTCAGCGTACGCCTTGAGGGCGTCGCTCTGTTCCATGTGTCTGAATGTCATTGTTACCTGCATACAAGCCTCCTAGTGTGGTTGGTGCTGCGAAATGGACGACTGCCGATACAAGCAGCACGTCAAAAATGTCGTTTCCGTTCGGACGATGATCCCAGGTTAAGCATTTCGCGATACTTGGTCACCGTGCGGCGGGCAATATTAACCGTCTGTCCTGTCAGCAATTCGGCAATTTTCTGATCGGAAAGCGGTTTTTTGGGATTTTCTTTTTCGATAATTTCTTTGATTCTGTTTTTCACACTCTCGGAAGCGACAAAATCTCCCTCGCTGGTCGAGAGACCGCTGTTGAAGAAGTATTTCAACTCCAGCAAACCCTGCGGCGTCTGCATGTACTTATTGGTGGTGACCCGGCTTATGGTTGATTCATGCATGCCGATGTCTTCCGCTATATCCCGCAGCACCAACGGGCGAAGGTACTCGATGCCGCGATCAAAATATTCGCGCTGAAAGCGGATGATGCTTTTTGCAACCTTATAAATGGTCCTCTGACGCTGCTGGATGCTCTTGATCAGCCAGGCGGCCGAACGCATCTTGTCGTTGATATAATGTTCCGTCTGGGAGTCGATTGTTCCATTGCCGCGGACATCTGCATACTGGGTGCTTACTTTCAGGTTCGGCAACCCCTCTTCATTCAGCATGACGACGTAGTCATCACCGACTTTATGCACAAAGATATCGGGGGAAATATAGTGTACATCATCGGTACTGAATGACGATCCGGGTCGCGGATCAAACCCTGATATAATTCTGGAAGCAACCAGCACCTGATTCATATCAACTTTCAATGACCGGACAATCTGTTTGTAGTTACGCTTTTCCAGGTCGCCTAGATGATGCAGAAGGATATTTTCGACAACACTTCCCTTCATTCCCAGATTCCGGGCTTGAATAAGCAGGCATTCCTTCAGGTCACGGGCCGCAACGCCGGGAGGATCAAATTCCTGAATGCAGTCGAGCACATCCTGAACGTCCTCTTCCGTCGCAGAACTTGCCGCAGCAATTTCCTGCAGGGACGCCCTCAGGTAACCATAATCATCGACATTGCCGATGATCACCTCTCCCACGCGCACATCCATTTCAGAGTACTGCCCCATATGTAGCTGCCACAACAGGTGATCGATCAGGGTGCCTTTACGTGTCAGCAGGTTTTCAAAGGAGGGGCGCTCATCCTCACCGCCGTACTGCTGTTCTCCGGAACTGTAGTTGTAGCCGTCAAGATAGCTGTCCCAATCCCGCAGGGTCTCATCGCCGGTTTCCACCTCGTGAAAATCCGCACCATCCTGCGCAGGCTCATTTTCCTGCTCAGCAACTTCCAGGGTGTCGGGCTCACGGACCTCTTCCTGTTCGACGGACTCTTCAAGGAGCGGGTTCTCTTCCAACTCCTGAAGGACCAGATCCTGTAGCTCCAGACGTGTCAACTGCAGCAGCTTGATAGCCTGCTGCAACTGGGGGGTCATCACCAGCTGCTGGGACATTTTCAGTTGTTGGCGCATCTCCATTGCCATGAAACGTTGTCCTCAAACCCGATAAGGGTTGTCCATACAGAATACTTCGTGAAAATCAGAGACGGAAGTCTTTACCCAGATAAATATCTTGTGCTTTTTTGCTTACGGCAATCTCGTCCGGCGTACCGTGCTCGAGAACCACGCCACTGCTCAGAATATAAGCGGAATCACAGACTCCGAGGGTTTCCCGGACGTTATGGTCCGAAATCAATATGCCGATATTTTTGTTTTTGAGCGACACAATGAGTCCCTGAATATCGGCAACGGCAATCGGGTCAATCCCTGCAAACGGCTCGTCCAGAAGAATGAAAGAAGGGTTGGTTATCAGCGCCCGGGCAATTTCAACGCGGCGCCGCTCTCCGCCTGAAAGTGCATAACCCTTGGATGAGGCGATATGCGTAATGGAAAATTCCTCCAGCAATTGTTCCATTTTCTCCCGGCCGCGTCGCTTGTCAGGCTCGACCGTTTCAATAATTGCCATCAGATTATCCGCCACCGACAGTTTGCGAAAAACAGAGGCTTCCTGGGGAAGATAACTGATGCCGCGCCGTGCCCGCTGGTACATCGGCAGGGCTGTTATCTCTTCTTCGCCCAGGAACACCTGGCCGCCGTCAGGCTGGGCCAGTCCGACAACCATGTAAAAGGTCGTCGTTTTGCCGGCACCGTTCGGCCCCAGGAGGCCTATGACAGTTCCGGATTTGATCGTAATATCCACACCACCGACCACCTGGCGGCTGCCGTAGTTTTTCTTGAGCGCTTTTGTCCAGAGTATGGAAGTTTCAACGGCTTCCGGCATCGTTCTTCCTCGCTGGCGGATTAATGACCGCCTCGACTCGGGCTTTCGGATCGCCGCCGCTTGAAACCTCACTCTTGTCATCATCAACGTAATACGTAATAACTTTTCCGCTGATGCTGTCCCCCCCCTGCACAACACGGGGGAATCCGGTCAATACGATACGGCCATTGCGGCTGTCGTATACCGCCTGATCGGCAAAACCGGTCCTGTTCTGCTGGACAATCCTGACGGTTCCGATCGCTTCGACTTTTTCCACATCTCCGCTTTTATCCGCATAGCTGACGACAAGTTTATCCGAGAATATAGTGATATCGCCCTGCTTCGCAACGACTTTCCCGGAGAAAACCGCTGTTTTCCCCTTGTTGTCGGCGGTCATCTCGCTGGACTTAACGGTAATCGGCAGGCTTGAACGATCCCTGTGGGCCGCGACAGCAGCCGGAACGGCTGATGCCGGAAACAGGCACCACATGCAGATCAACGCCATATATAACAGAGGTAGTTTCATCATTTTAGACCTTACCGGAAGTCAGTTGGCGGAATACCCAATCAACCTGTCCGCACGTTCCTACCGGGAAATAATTGAAGCATCCACCGAAGAAAAAAAGCGGGCCCTCTGGTTCTTGACACTAAGAGCCATGCCGACCGCTGTCAGCTGCAGTCTTTGCTGTCGAAAGACCACCGGATCGGCCGTTGTTAATTGCGCCGCTGCTCCTTGGTAAACAATCGAACCGGTAGTAAAGCTGGCTCCATCTTCGGTGACAACATGGACATGTCCTTTAAGCCGGACATCTTTTGCCATACTGGAATACTCGCCGCTGTCAGCCGTAACAGTTACCGCCCCGTGAGACCCGGTGTCCTGAAAAACCATCCGGATATCGGAGAGGTATGCCGTATCTCCCCTTTTATCGTACTCGACCCGTTCAGCAACGAGTTCCCATACAGCCAGGCCATTCTGGATCTCTGTAAACCGGGCCTTTTTCAGGGCAACATCAATATTGTGGGGAAGCTGCTGATCGGCCTGCAGCACTGGAGCTGATCCGTGAGGACCATTCCGGAGTACTACGACCGCGATACTGATAATCGCCGCCGAGACAAGTAGTGCCAGCAAAGGCCTGATATAAACGGGCGATACCATAATAGGGGGGAACTATACCATTATAGGAGCGGGACTGTCCAGCATAACGTGGCAGGGGTGATGCTTTTGGCATAGAGATTGTATCTACAATTCATAACGGGCGGAAACCTCATCCCACAGGCCCCTCCCCCTAAGAATCAGATCGCATACTTCACGCACGGCCCCCCTCCCGCCGGCAGAGGACGTTACATAGTGGGCCGCATTGCGCGCCTCTACCAGTGCATCGGCCGGAGCCGCGGCAAAAATCACGCGCCGCATGACCGGAACATCAATGACATCATCTCCCATATAGGCGATCTGGCTGTCCGTAAGCCCGGTCTTCTGTTTCACATGGCAGTAGCTCTCAAGTTTCTTCAACGCTCCCTGATACACCAGATCGATGCCGAGCTCCCTGGCCCTGATATCAACAACCAGTGAGGTGCGGCCGGTTATGATGCCGACGTCAATGCCGTGCCGCTGCAGCATCTTGATGCCATGCCCGTCCTTGACGTTGAATACCTTGGTTTCCAGACCGTTGCCGTCGTAGATTATGCCGCCATCGGTCATAACGCCATCGACGTCAAGCAACAACAGGCGGATATCGGCTAATTTGTCATTCATCAGACGATACCGGCCTTGAGGATGTCATGCAGATGGATGATGCCGCATGGAGCCGGGCTCTGATCGTCTTCAAAAACAAACAGGGAGGTAATGGCACGCTGCTCCATAATCTGCAGGGCCGCCGCGGCAAGTTCCGACCGCCTGATGCGCAGCGGACCATGTTTCATGATTTCCGAGGCACGCCGGTCGAGGATGTCGAAACCCTTTTCCAGTGCCCGGCGCAGGTCTCCATCGGTAATGACGCCCTTCAGCCCTCCGTTCGAATCGCAGACGCCTGTTACGCCAAGCCCCTTTGCCGTGATCACGAACAGGGCCTCCTTCATCAGGGTAGCTTCCTGCACCAGCGGAATGCCTTCGCCGGAGTGCATCAGATCTTCAACCCTCAGAATCAGCTTTTTGCCCAGTGATCCTCCGGGATGAAAAATGGCAAAATCTTCCGCCTTGAAGCCGCGGCGGACCAGCAGTGCGACAGCAAGAGCGTCTCCCATCGCCAGAGCGGCTGTCGTTGATGCGGTCGGGGCCAGTCCGAGCGGGCAGGCCTCCTCCGAGACAGATACATCAAGAAAGACATCACTTGAACGGGCCAGGTTCGAGTCCGGATTGCCGCTCATTGAAATCAGGAGTGCTCCCAGACGCTTGATCGAGGGAAGAATCCTCAGTATCTCTTCCGTTTCACCGCTGTTTGAAATGGCAATGACGACATCACCCTTCATGATCATTCCCAGGTCACCGTGGATCCCTTCCGCCGGATGCAGGAAGAAAGCCGGGGTGCCGGTGGAGGCCATGGTGGAGGCTATCTTCTGTCCGACCAGACCGGACTTGCCCATCCCGCTGACTATCACCCGGCCGCTGCTCCCCAGTATCAGGTCGATCGCCCGTTCGAACGAACCGTCAATGCGGTCCGCCATGACAGACAGGGCCAGCGCCTCAACACGGATTACCCGGCGTGCCTCATCGATGGCCGTCATGCCGGTGGCCTCTGTTTAATGACGGAATCGAGCATCTTCAGGGTTTTCAGCAATGCCGGAAGCTCGCTCAGCGGAATAGAGTTGGGACCGTCGCAGAGCGCCTTGTCCGGATCTTCATGCACCTCCATGAAGATGCCGTCAATGCCGGTGGCAACTGCCGCCCGCGACAGATACTCCACAAACTCGCGCTGTCCACCCGAACTGTCCCCCTGTCCGCCGGGGAGCTGCACACTGTGGGTGGCGTCGAAAACGACCGGATAGCCGGTGGCGCGCATGACCGGAAAGCTGCGCATGTCCACCACCAGATTGTTATAGCCGAAAGAGGCCCCCCGCTCCGTAAGAATGATGTTCTCGTTGCCGCTGGAGGAAATTTTGCCGGCGACATTCTTCATGTCCCAGGGGGCGAGAAACTGCCCTTTTTTGACGTTAATGATCCGGCCGCTTTTGGCTGCCGCCACCAGCAGGTCGGTCTGACGGCAGAGAAAAGCGGGAATCTGGAGGATATCCAGCACCTCGGCAGCAGGCAGAATCTGCTCGATGGAGTGGATATCCGAGATCACCGGAACACTCAGCGCCTCCTTGACCTTGCGCAGAATGGCAAGCCCCTCCCGTAACCCCGGCCCACGGTAGGCATTGATCGAGGTACGGTTGGCCTTGTCGTAGGAAGCCTTGAAAATCAGGGGAATCGAAAGGCCGTTGCATATCGTCATCAGCCGTTCGGCGTGCCGCATCGTTGCCGATTCATTCTCGATCACGCACGGCCCGGCGATCAGGACCAGCGGGCGGTTGTTGCCTATCTTCACATTTCCGGAAATAATTTCACGGGTCATGGTCTACCCCTTGTTTCTCTGCGCTAAAGAGGCGCCGATAAATGCACGGAAAAGCGGATGCGGAACCAGCGGCTTGGACTTGAACTCGGGATGAAACTGGCACGCGAGAAACCAGGGATGGTCTGCAATTTCTACCACTTCGACAAGATCCTTGTCCTTATAGACACCCGACAGGATAAGACCTTTTTTGGTCAGAGAATCACGGTACGCATTGTTGAACTCGTACCGGTGGCGATGACGTTCCGATATTTCAGTCTGGTTATACGCGCTATAAGCGAGCGTCCCCTTGGTGACCGAACAGGGAAAAGCCCCCAGACGCATGGTACCCCCCTTTTTACTGACGGTTTTCTGTTCCTCCATCAGATGTATCAGCGCCTCCCCCCCTTCCGGACGGAATTCGCTCGAACAGGCTTCCTTGATGCCGCAGACAGAGCGGGCAAACTCGATCACCGCCATCTGCATGCCGAGACAAATTCCGAAGAAAGGGATCTTATGCGTACGGGCATACCTGATCGCCAGGACTTTTCCTTCCGTGCCGCGCTCACCGAAACCGCCGGGAACAAGGATCCCGTCCACATCTTCGAAATGCCCGGTGGCGCCGTCACGTTCTATCTTTTCAGCATCGATATATTTCAGGGAGACTCGGCAGTCGTTGCCGATCCCGCCATGAGTAAGCGCTTCGGACAGTGATTTGTAGGATTCCGTATTATCTACATACTTGCCGACAATCGCGATGCGCACCTCCCCGTTGCTGGGATGACGCAGTTTTTCCACCACATCCTGCCATTTGGTCAGATCGGGTTCCTTGGTCCAGATATTCAGCTTTTCGACAACCTGATCATCCAGATGCTCCTTGTTGAGCGCCTGTGGCACCGCATATATGTGTTCGGAATCGACAACCGGAATAACGTCCTTTTCGCCCACGTTACAGAACAGTGCGATCTTCTTCTTCATATCGTCAGGCAGGTCGCGTTCGCAGCGGCAGAGCAGAATGTCCGGCTGGATGCCGATCTTGCGCAGTTCCATGACTGAATGCTGCGTCGGCTTGGTCTTCAATTCACCAGCGGTGCGGATATAGGGGACCAGCGTAACGTGGATATACAGTGAGTTCCCCTGCCCCCGATCGAAACGGAACTGTCGGATCGCCTCCAGAAACGGCAGTGATTCAATATCGCCGACCGTCCCGCCGACCTCGACTATCGCCACGTCGGCGCCTTTGGCGTTTTCGATGATCTTGAGCTTGATCTCGTCGGTGATGTGCGGAATGACCTGTACCGTCCCTCCGAGATAGTCGCCGCGACGCTCCTTGGTAATGACCGAAAAATAGACCTGGCCGGTCGTAAAGTTGCTCTTTTTGGAAAGTACGGCAGTCGTAAAGCGCTCGTAATGCCCCAGGTCAAGATCGGTTTCGGCGCCGTCATTGGTAACAAAGACCTCACCATGCTGAAAGGGTGACATGGTGCCGGGATCGACATTTATGTACGGGTCGAGCTTCTGCATCGTCACCCGCAACCCGCGCGCCTCCAGGAGCGCCCCCAGCGAGGCGGCCGCCAGGCCCTTGCCGATAGAGGAAACAACGCCGCCGGTGATAAAGACAAACTTGGTTTTCATGGTATCTGCTCCTGAATATCCGTCGGTTATATAATTCATCAAGTCCCCTCCATGATAAAGCGGGGCTATTTATAAAGTTTACGGTACTGTTCCTTCGCTTTTAGCAGGTCGTCCGGCGTGTCGACGCCGACAGATTCGAATTCCGACTCAACCACTCTGATTCTCACACCATTCTCAATCGCGCGTAACTGTTCCAGTTTTTCTGATATTTCCAGAAACGTCGCCGGCATGGCGGCAAATTTCAGAAGGAAATCACGGCGATAGACGTACAATCCCACATGCTTGTAGCAGAGCAGCTTGCCGCAGCAGAACGAATCGTCCTTCAGGTCCTTCCACTTGTCGCGAAAAAACGGCAGAGGCGAACGGGAAAAATAGAGGGCATTGCCACAGGTGTCGGTCACAACTTTGACCACATTTGGAGAGAGAAAATCATGCAGGCACTTGATGCGTGTCTTGACGGTTCCCATCCGGAGATCAGACTCCTCAAGGAACGGCTGGATAGCCAGGTCAATCATCGTCGGGTCAATCAGCGGTTCATCACCCTGGACGTTGACAATGATGTCGGAATCCAGACCGGCAGCCACTTCCGCCAAACGATCGGTGCCCGTTTCATGGCTGGGGGAGGTCATGACCACTTCCCCGCCGAAACTGCTGACCGCATCGGCGATACGGGTGTCGTCGGTGGCAACAATAACCCGGCCCACCAGTTCTGACTGGGCAGCACGCTGATAGACATGCTGGATCATCGGACGGCCGTCAATTTCCGCCAGAGCCTTGCCGGGAAAACGTGTCGATGCATAACGGGCAGGGATAACCGCTGTAATTTTCATGCCGGAGCGACCTTTTGCATAACGGGAATGGTGACGAAAACGTCTGGTGTCCTGTGGTAGGACGTAACAAGCTACCCCAAAAGAAAGGGGGTGTCAAGGTGTGAACGGAGAGGAGGGAACAGAAGCAGGGTGGAGAGCGGTCCCAACATCTCCTGCTCCCGCCTGCACGAAACATGCAGGATTTTAAGGGGCAAAACCTGGAATCAGCAGGTTTCCGGCTGCGTCGCCGCTACAGCATCGGATTGAAGCTAATCAACGGATGCAGCCTTTCTTCCCTTGCCGACAAGAACTGCGCCGGTTTCGGTATTCATGATGATCTTTCTGCCGACCCGTCCGCCGACGTCCCTGGCGGTGACCGGGATCCGGTACTCTTCCAGCATCTCGAAAGCCAGGGTAATATTGCGGTCGCCAATCATGAACACTTCCAGGCCGGAACCGGATACGTTGGCTCCCCCGAAAACCTTGGCGACCAGATGCTCGCGATGACACCCTATATAGAGGACCTTGGCAAGAAGCCGTTCCATGGCGATGTTGCCATACTTTGGCGTGGCCAGTCCCTCTCCGTTCCAGAGCGGCAGCATGATGTGGTTCATCCCCCCCCTTCTGGCATTATGATCCCACAGACAGACGGCAACACATGATCCAAGTACGGTACTGATCTGATATTCAGCAGGTTCGGCAAAAATAGTGCCGGGAAAGAGGAAATGCCTGTTGATCGGTTCATCACTCCCCACGCTTTGACTACGCCTCACTCATATCATCGAAGAGAAACAGATTGCCGGCCTCAGAAAAGGAATCTTCGGCGTCCAGGATCAGGCAGGGAGGGATTTCAACGACAAACCTCGTCCCTTCGCCGGGTGAGCTGGCCAGACAGATGCTCCCCTGCATGAGATCGACGAGTGCCCTGGTAATACTGAGACCAAGGCCATGTCCCTGGTGCGAGCGGGTGGTACCGGCATCCACCTGTACGAAGCGGTCAAAAATGCGCCGCTGGTCCTCCGGTGCGATCCCGACCCCATGGTCTGCGACTGAAATCTGCAAGGCACCGTCCCCCCCGACGGAGACATAAACTTCCACGATGCCACCTTCAAGGCTGTATTCGATTGCATTTGCCAACAGGTTGGAAACGATGACCTGAAACTTAACAACATCAATAACTGCGATGCCTGTATCTCCGTTCGTTGGCAGAGCCAGGACAAGCGACACATTTTTCCTGGCAGCGACATGCAGAAAGGAATTCACCAGGTCGCGCACGACCGTTGCAATATGAACCTTGGAACAGCGGGGACTAACCTCCCCGGCTTCCAGCTCGGCAGCCATGAATATATTCCGCAGCTGGAAATCAAGGGTATTGGCTTCAGCCCCGATCAAAGATGAGATGGTCGTGATTTCTTCATTTCCGGCTCCGATCTGTGCCAGCTGCGCTGCCAGCCCCATGATGGAGTTGAGCGGATTATTGATTTCGTTGCGGATATTAGACAAAAAATTGCTTTTGAGGGATTCGGAGCGCTCCAGCCGTTCGTTCATGTCAAGAAGCTTGCGGTTCACCACGCTCAGGTCGGAAAAAGCCTTGCGGCTCTGGGCTAAACGATTGGACAGCTCCTCGATCAGTTCATCATCGTCCATCTTCATGACGTGCCCCCTTAATACGCATCAACTGCAGAGACGCAACACTTCACCGGCAATATTCTGCAGCGGCATGATCTTGTTGACGCCGCCCAGCTTGACCGCTTCGTGCGGCATGCCGTAGACTACACAGGTCGCCTCGTCCTGGGCGATCGTGACGGCCCCGGCGTCGTGCATCTCTTTCATGCCGTGGGCACCGTCATCACCCATGCCGGTCATGATGACACCGACGGCGTTCTTGCCGGCATAACGGGCGGCAGAACGAAACAGCACATCCACCGACGGGCGATGGCGCGAAACCAGCGGACCTTCCTTGATCTCTACATAATAACGGGCGCCGCTTCTCTTCAGCAGCACGTGATGGTTGCCGGGGGCGATCAATGCCCTTCCCCGCACCACGGTATCATTATCCTGGGCCTCCTTGACCGTCACACGGCAGATCGAGTCAAGCCGTTTGGCAAAGGCCGCAGTAAAATTTTCCGGCATATGCTGGACGATGACGATGCCGGGTGTGTCTTCCGGAAGCATTTCCAGAAAAACCTTCAGCGCCTCGGTGCCTCCGGTCGAAGCCCCGACCACGACAACCTTTTCGGTCGTCTGAATCATCGCCTTTGCGTTGGGCTTTTCCATGATGACGTCGGCACTGTACTTGGGAGAAATCTCCTTCATCGTGCGCATCGCCCGCAGCGGCCCCATGCGGGCGGCTGCCGCGCCTTTGACCGCATCACAGATGCGCACCCGGGATTCCTCGATGAACTGTTTCGTGCCCATCTTCGGCTTGGTGATGATATCGACGGCGCCGTATTCAAGGGCCTTCAGCGCCGTCTCGTTGCCCCTTTCGGTGAGGCTGGAACACATCACCACCGGGATCGGATGCTGGCTCATCAGTTTCTGCAGGAAAGTCAGCCCGTCCATGCGCGGCATCTCGACATCCAGCGTGATAACATCCGGAACCACCGTTCTCATCCGCTCAGCCGCCAGGATCGGATCTGCCGCGCTGCCGATCACCTCTATTTCAGGATCTGAATTGAGAATGTCGCACAATGTCTGGCGTACCAGGGCGGAGTCATCGATAACCAGGACGGTAATTTTCTTCATGGGGACGTGCCCTCGTTACTGGAATGTGCACCTGCGCGTATGCAGCGCATATAAACATCACCGCTGCGCGTACAAAAAAAGAGTTTCCGGCCCCGAAGGCCGCCGGTATCACGGGCAGCGACGGTCAGTCCCAATGAGGCGAGCACAGCCTCGGCCCGCGCGACGTTCTGCTCTCCCACAGTCTGGCGGCACGGTGCCGGTTCGGCCACATTCAGCACCTGCGCCCCGCCGAACAGCTTTACCGACAGATCATTTCCACTGCCGTATCCCGCAATCTTTTCAAACATGTGCCGCAGGGCGGTGTCAACATAGCGAAGATCGTTGTCCCGGCCGATGTTCCCGGGGAGCATGGCATGGCAGATCGCGCCATAGCCACGGGAAGCGGAGAACATGGTTACCGCCACGCACGACCCCAGAACGGTGGAAACCAGCACCGGTCTTCGGCAGACCAGAACCTCGCCCGCCCTGAGGTAGACGCTGTGCGTATGTGAGGCGATTACGTTTTTCATATATCTGAACCAAAAAAACTCAAAATTCAAAATTCAAAATTGCCCCTCTACCTTCGCCTCACTTCCGGTACACCGTCGATGCCACAGCCTTGAAATCGACATCCAGTCCGCTCAACGTTTCCGAATGCCCGATAAACAGGTAGCCGCCCGGCTTGAGTTGTTTGTGGAATTTTCGCATCAGGGTCTGCTGGGTCGGTTTGTCGAAATAGATCACGACGTTGCGGCAGAAGATGATGTCCATTTTCTCAGCTATGCCATGGTCATCATCCATGAAGTTGATGCGCCGGAACGAAACCAGAGAACGCAACTGCGGGCAGATGCGCACCAGCGAACGGGACTTTTCACGGCTCCGCGTCAGGTATTTTTTCTTCAGGTTCAACGGAATCGGGTCTGTCCTCTCCTCGGGATAAATACCGGTGCGGGCGGTCTGCAGAACCTGGGTACAGATATCGGAGGCGGTGATGGCAGCCCGGAAGTCAGGGCGACCTTCGGCGAATTCGGACAGGACCATCGCCAGGGTATACGGTTCCTCACCGGTCGAGCATCCGGCGCTCCAGATCCGGATCGGGTCACGCGACAGATCTCCCCGTGTCTGAATGATGGCGGGGAGTGCGGATTTGACCATAAAGTCGAAGTGGCCCGGTTCGCGGAAAAAATCAGTTTTGTTGGTAGTCACCACATCAATCAGATGAATGAGCTCAGACGCCCGCCCCTCCGCGCTGAAGACATAGTTGCTGTATTCTTCGAACGAAGTGATGGAATTTGCCTTCAGCCGCTTCTGCAGACGCGCTTCCAGCATGGTTTTCTTGGCGGGAGGCATCTTGATGCCGGCATGATCGTAAATAAACCCGCTGAATCGCTGAAATTCGCGATCGGAGAGGGTTGCCGGCAGGCGGGGGTTCACGCTGTCATGGTGAGCTGTCACCAACCGCCCCCTTCGCCAAGAGCCTGTTCCTGCCTTTCCACCGACTGCAGCAGCACTCCCATATCGAGGATCAGCGCCACGGTGCCGTCACCCAGGATGGTTGCTCCGGAAACACCTTTTACATCGCGGTACATTTTGCCGAGAGATTTGATGACGGTCTGATGTTCGCCCACAACGTGGTCAACCACAAAGCCGACCTTGGTGCCGTGGATATCGGCTATCACGATCTGTTCGATTTCCGGGCGCTGATCGGTGATTCTGAAATGCCGGCGCAGCGGAATGTAGGGAATGATGGCACCACGGACATTGGCCAGATTGCGGCCATGGGAGTTTTTGACATCCTCACGGGTCAGCTCGATGCACTCCTCCACCGAGGCCAGAGGCAGCACAAAGTGATCCGTGCCGATCTTGACCAGCAGGCTGTCGATGATCGCCAGGGTCAGCGGAATCTTGAGGGTGATGGTCGTGCCTGAGCCGCGGACGCTGTCCACCCCTATAGAACCGCGCAGCCCTTCGATTCCCCGCTTGACTACATCCATCCCCACCCCACGCCCGGAGACGCTGGTCACCGTGGCGGCGGTAGAAAAGCCGGGGGCGAAGATCTGGGCATAAATTTCGCGGTCGGACACATCCGCAGAAGCCGAAATAAGGCCCCTCTCTACTGCCTTGGCGCGAATGGCATCGCGATCGAGACCGGCGCCGTCGTCGCGAATCGTGACCAGAACCGAGTCGCCGGAATGCTCGGCTCCCAAGTAGACCGTGCCGTGTGACGTCTTGCCGGCGGCACGCCGGGCATCGGGCATTTCGATGCCGTGATCGATGCTGTTGCGGATGATGTGCACCAGCGGATCGTTCAGCTTTTCGATGACGGTTTTGTCCAGCTCGGTCTCGGCGCCGAACGTTTCCATTTCAATCTCTTTGCCGAGTTCGCTGGAAAGGTCGCGCACCAGGCGCTTGAATTTGCTGAAGGTACTGCCGATCGGCAGCATGCGGATGTTGAGGGCGGTGTCGCGCAGTTCGTTGGTAAGCCGTTCCACCTCTTCCGCTATGGCGATATAGGTCGCATCCCCCCCGGCCATGGAGACCTGGGATAGGTGTGCCTGTACCGTTACCATTTCCCCGACCAGGTTGATCAGCTGATCCAGTCGTTCGGCCGGGACGCGGATGCTGGCGGCGGCTTCCTGCGGCGGAATTTCGCTCCGTTCCTTGCGGACGCTCTTGACATGCTGCTGTTCGACCAGCGCCGACTGCACCTTTTCCGGCGACACGATCCCCTGCTCCACCAGCAGCTCTCCGAAGCGCTTCTGCAGCATCAGCACTTTCTGCATCTCCACCGGAGAGAGGTCGCCACGCTCAACCAGGATGTCTCCCAGTTTTTTGTACCCCTGTTCGCGGTCGATCAGTCCGCTGCGGTCGATCAGCTCGATTTTTAAATCGCAGTCGTCCTCGACAAAGATGAAGACATCCCTGATGGCGTCCTCACCTCTGGTCGTGGTCAAAATGATGTCCCAATAGGTATAACAGTTTTCACTGACAAGCTGCTCAAGCGGGGGAATTTCGTCGAACTGTGCCACGACATGGGCGGTACCCAGTTCGCGCAGTTCGTTGATCAGCGAGAGCGGGTTGGTACCGCACAAGAGGATGTTGAGAGCGGGACGGAAGCGGATGCGCCAGGTGCTTTCATCCGCCGGTTCATTAGCGGACACTTCCGGGTGGCCTATGGCAGGCACCTCGCCGGAACCTTTTTGAGGCGTTTCCGGCTGCGGCACCAGCTGGCGGAGTCCGGCGATGATCTCGTCCCCGACAGTGCGGTCAACCTCTTCCCCCAGCGGACAGCCGAGCAGATAGGAGATGTGGTCACGCGACTTGAGGGTCAGGTCAAGGAGACGCTTGGTGACGGTCATCCTGCCGTTGCGCACCATGTCGAAAACCGTCTCGACCTCGTGGGTGAAGCCCGCGATCTCGTCGAAGCCGAACATGGCCCCTGAACCCTTGATGGTGTGCATGGCCCGGAAAACACGGTTGATCAGATCATCGTCATCCGGCGTCTCTTCCAGCTCCAGCAGGGAGGTTTCCAGCTCGGCCAGCAGTTCGCCGGCTTCATCGCGATAAGTTGCAATTGCTTCTTCCATCATGGTCTTAACCCCTAAAGGAAATTTTGAATTTTGAATTTTGGATTTTGAATTAGAATTCAACATTCAACATTGCCTACCCCAGTACCTTCTTAATCACCGCAATCAGCTGCTCCGGCTTGAAAGGCTTGACGATCCAGCCGGTCGCTCCGGCGGCCTTCCCCTCGCCCTTTTTCGTATCGTTCGATTCGGTAGTCAGCATGACAATCGGGATAAACTTGTTCAGGGTTCCGGCGCGGACCCCTTTGATCAGACCGATACCGTCCATATTGGGCATATTCAGGTCGGTCAGCAGCATATCGACTTTTTGCACGTTCAGCTTGTTGAGGGCATCCTTGCCATCGACCGCCTCAACCACATCATAGCCGTTCTGCTTAAGGGTAAAAGCCACCATCTGCCGGACGCTGGCCGAGTCGTCGGCCGTCATGATTAATTTTGCCATTAGTTCGCACCTCCAAACCAGATACAGGTAGTATCGTTGTTATGTTTACAGGCCGCGTGTCGTTCTGCACCGCTGCTGCTGATGATGTCCGCCAGGGCCTGAGGCTGCGGGCCGAGATACGAAAATGACTTGCCGCTCTGTGCCGCACTCTTGCAGGCCGAACAAAGTACCTGCAAACCGGTGATGTCAATTTCTACCGCCGGCTCAAACTCGAGAGCAACGGTGCTTGATGCTCCCAGCGCTTCACTGACGAGGCGGGAAAATTCGGCGGCATTTTCAATCGTCAGACGGTTACCGCTCGTGACAATGATTTCACCGTTTTCACGGACTGAACTGTTGAGTGGCATGGATGACTCCTTTTTCTTAGGGGCAAGGGGCAAGGTGCAAGGGGTAAGGGGTAAGGGGTAAGGGGCAAGTAAATTCAAAAGCTTTTGTTTTTCCCTTTTCCCTTTACCCTTTACCCTTTACCCTTTACCCTTTACCCTTTACCCTTTACCCTTTTCCCTTTTCCCTTTTCCCTTTTCCCTTTTCCCTTTTCCCTTTTCCCTTTACCCTTGACCCTTGACCCTTGACCCTTGACCCTATTTTTAAAACAAATCTACATTATCTCCGAATTCAGATTCATCCGGGCCGTTCTTCGCCACACTCTGGACGGCAACGGCACCCAGACCGCTGCGCTTGCGGGCAAGCGCTTCATGAATGTGCCGTTCACTCTCCATGGTGTAATGCTCCTCCATGTGCCGCAGGTTTTCCTTGAACTCGCTGCTGGCCGGGACGATCCCGCGTGACTGCGCTACGATCTGCTCAAGATCATTAAGGACACTGCCAGACATGGCCTTCGTCCGTTCATGCACATCGATCCCGGCTGTTGCCTGTTCCACATCACCGGTCAATGAGTCAACCTGAACGGCCAGACCTGACATTATTGAAAACAGTTCTCCATTCATGCCGGCCAGGGCCCGCAGTATCTCGGCGACCTCCTCCTGCATGAAAGAAATCCGGCTGCCGAGCTGCTCCTCTTCGTTTTCGGCATCCAGAGAAAGATGCTCGGTGGCGCTATTGATATTTTTCAGGGTCGCAGCCACGGAATCGGTCTGCCGTACGGCCTCATCGGAAAGGCGTTTGATCGCCTCGGCCAGGACTCCCAGCGCGGCACCTTCCGGTCCGGTGTGGGCGGCCTTGATCTGGGCATTCAGGGCGATCAGGTCGATTTCCGAGCCGATTGCCTCGATATCGGCCACAAAGGAAGCGATCTCCCCGATCGTCTGGGCGACCTTGTTCATGGTGCCGGACATTGCCCTGTCGGCCCGGGCACAGGAGGAGAGCGCGGCGGTTATGGCGGTCATCCCCTGGCTCATGACATCCACGAACGACGTCCCGGAGGAGTCTGCCACTCCGGCAACATTCCGGGTTTCGTCCGCCATAATGGACTGTTTGCGGGCAACATCGCGCAGATTGTCGACAATCGAGCGAACGGCGCCGTACAGTTCGGCCGAAGCGAAGCGGAGCTGGGCCTCCTGCAGTTCACAGACATCTCCGGTTTCGACGATCAACCGCAGACGACTTTCCTCGCTCTTTTCGGCAGTTCCGAAACCGGACAGATCTCCTGAAAGGCGCTCCAGCGCCTCGACGATATGTTCCACCTGCTGACGCGTCATGTCATGCATCTGCAGCGACGCAACCACTTCACTGATGTCGCCGGTGACCCCGGCCGATATGGTCGAAACCGTGGAACCGAATCGGGTACAACGCTCATTGACCGATACCAGCTCCTGCAGGCTTGAAGCGGTGCTTTTCAGGGATGATAAGACTTCGGCATCCTGGGCGGATTCGGAGGAGCGAACAGTGACAAGATTGGAGCCTATCATGGCCGCCAGCAGCTGGCGGTGTGCCAGTATGGCGGCAGACTTGTCGCTGACCTGGTGGGATAGCTTTTCGACGTCCATGGCCAGATTGACGAAGCCGCTTCCCATCTCGCCGAGGCGCGCACTTTCGATCTTGGTGGAGATACTCAACATGCGGAGGGCCTTGTTCATCTTCTGGAAGCCTTCCATCGGTTCCGACAGATCCCCCAGAAGATTCCGGACCTGCTCCAGGGTGCTGCAGCTGTCGCTGCTGCGGGTGCGGGCCTCTGTCAGGTAGGCCTCCATGTCGGCCATCATTTGCTGCAGACGCCCGGTAAGCACCTGGACGGAATCTCCGGAGACAACCTCCACCAGCTGGATGGACATCCGGGTGATGTCGCTCGACCGCCGGTAAAATCCCTGCACCTCCGAACCGATCTGCAGAAATTCATCTTCCGTCGTTCCGGCCATCTTCCGCAGCGTTTCAATTGCGGGAGAGAGAACATTCAGCCAGGCAGAAACCGCTTCTGCGCCGATCCGGCTGTTGGTGGAAGAACTTTGTCCGGTTGTTTGAAACGTCATGTGAGTTCCCTTCACAGCGCCGGCTTAAGGGCCCGCAAGTTCCCTGGTCATTTGTGCCTGCTGAGCGGCTTGACTATGAACCGGTTATTTTAGGTTGAAATCTTTTTTAGTCGAAATCACAAAATCCCGCCCGGCGGCGTCCTTCTGGTGACAACCGAAACAGTTCGCCACCGGATCGATGCCGCTAGGTGCGCCGTCGGCGCCAAAACCGGCGAAAAGCCAGCCGCCGGTCGCCTTGTGACGCTTGTCCTTCTGCATCAGAACGATCATATTTTTCGGGCCGTCAACGGCCGGGTTATCCTTGATATTGAAAAACTCCACAACGATGCGGCTCCCCTCGGCAAACCGGTTGTCGGCCAGATAGCCGCTCTGTGCTTTTTTGTCGGCATAGATGTAATGAATGCCGTAAAAGAGCGAGCTTTTATCGGTAACGACTTTGCGCTCACTTTTCTTCCAGGCGGTATACCCTTTGGGAAGAGAAGGGGAAGCTGCGTGGGATGAAACTGCAGCAAAGCATAGAAACAGCAGGGACAACAGGACAACGGCTGATTTCATGATGGTGTGCCTCCGGGATTTTTAGTGGCGGCCACTATACCATCACCATTTTTTTTGTCACGCACCGATGCAGATGCAGAGCCTGAAAACCGGGGAGGACCACCTGAACAGGCACTCTCCTGCTCCAACGCACCAACGTGCATCAACCGGCCCGACAAATCAGCCGCATGTTCGGCGGAAGCGCGAATCAGCGCCACGCATTGCAGCAGTTCACCATTGCCGGGATCATCCCTGTCGATCAGGGAACAGGCCCCCATAACCGTTGTCAGGATGTTATTGAACTCGTCCGCCATCCCCCCCGCCAGGGAGGACATTGATTCCGGCGTCCCGGGAGAAGGTGCGGATGTATTTTTTTTGCCGGAGCTTTTCATGGCGCAAGGACTCTGGGTCAAAGGGCATGGGTCAAGGGTGAAAGGCTTTTACTTGCCCCTTGACCCTTGACCCTGCCCGTAACCCTGTTATTTAAAATTTCTCGAACTCGTCATCCAGATGGTCCGGACCGGCCTGGCCAAGCTGCAGATTTATGCCGCCGCCGGAGGAGCGCTTTGCCTGCGGTTGCGCGGCGGCACTCCTGGCGTGAGCGATCTGAACCTTGTGGACCGGTTTGCGGGCGCCAGCCGCCTTGCGATGACTGCCCGAATTGCCGATATTGAAGAAACTGATCGAATCCTGGAGCTGCTCGGCCTGGCTGGAGAGCTCTTCCGAGGTGGACGCCATCTCTTCGGAGGCACTGGCGTTCTGCTGAATTACCTGGTCGAGCTGCTGGATGGCCTTGTTGATCTGCTCGGCGCCGGTATCCTGCTCTTTGCTGGAGGCGGTGATTTCCTGTACCAGTTCGGAGGTTTTCTGGATGTCCGGCACCATTTTGGTCAGCATTTCTCCCGCCTGTTCGGCAATTGACACACTGCGGCTGGAAAGGCCGGATATCTCACCGGCGGCCGACTGGCTCCGTTCGGCCAGCTTGCGGACCTCGGAGGCGACGACCGCAAACCCCTTGCCATGCTCACCGGCACGGGCGGCCTCGATGGCGGCGTTCAGCGCCAGCAGGTTGGTCTGGCGGGCGATCTCTTCGATGATGGAGATTTTGGTGGCGATCTCCTTCATGGCAGCCACGGTTTCGATGACCGCCTTGCCCCCCTCCTTGGCATCGACGGAACTCTTGATGGAGATCTTCTCGGTCTGCATGGCGTTGTCGGTATTCTGGCGGATGCTGGAGGCCATCTCTTCCATGCTGGAGGAGATTTCTTCGGCGCTGGCCGCCTGCTCGGTGGCGCCCTGGCTCATCTGCTGGGCGGTGGCGGAGAGTTCCTGGCTGCCGGAAGCGACATTATCGGAGGCCGTAATGACCTCGTTGACGATGCTGCTCAACTTGGCCACCATTTCGTTAAGGGCCTGTGCCAGCTGGCCGATTTCGTCCTTCTGATCGAGATCGATTTTTTGCGTCAGGTCACCCGCAGCTACCGCCTGGGCAAAGACAACACCCTTGCGAAGCGGATTGCTGATGATGCTGGAGATCAGGAAACCAAAGAATATGGCGATGAGTGCTCCGCCAATGGCCAGACCGATCATCAGCCGGGAAGCGGAGTTTGCGAGCTTCGAATTCTCATCAGAGATCAACTTGGCCTGTTTCAGTTTCGCTTCCATCAGCTTCTCAATCTGATTCTGCAACTCCCGGGAGGCTTTGCCGGCAGAGCCTTTAAGGATTTCCTGAGCTTCAGCATTTTTACCCTGCATTACCAGAGCAATCAGTTTGTCGAGCTCTGCCCCATAGGCCGCGCGCAGCGTTTTATACTCTTCGAACAGTTTTTTCCCTTCATCCGTGAGGATGGTCTTTTCAAAGGCCTCAACATTCTTGTTATTCCCCTCTCTCAATTCCTTGATGCGGGCGGCGAATTTCTGTTTTTCCTCCATGGTGGCGGCATCCAGAAGATCGCGAGAGTTTACGCGCTGCCTCTGGAAAGCAATGGATATTTCCGCCATGTCGGCCAACGGGATAGTCACTTTTTCATACAGCTTGGTGTCTGCTTCATCAATCTGATGCAGCTTTACCACGCCGATCCAGCCGATTACGCCGGCTATCACGGCCACGAGAATAAATGCCGACAGAAGTTTTACACTGATTTTCAGATTGTAGTACCAACTCATAACGCCTCCTCTTTCCATGTTGTTTTAATTGAATAATTATCCTGACAGCTGTTAATCCGCCCCTTGCACCGCAGCCAGTTCTGCTCCGGAAAACACCTTGTCGATGTCCAGGATCATGACAAAGCGGCCGTCATGCTTTCCCATTCCCCGGATGAACTCGGTCTTGAGGTGCGTGCCGATATGCGGCGCCGCCTCAATCTGGGACGGCTCCATCTCGATAACCTCCTGGACACTGTCGGCCAGCGCACCCAGAACGATGTTCTCGCCGTCCATAACGACCTCGACCACGATGATGCAGGTGTTGACGGTCTGGGCGGTCTCCTCCATGCTGAACTTCAGCCGCAGGTCGATGACCGGCACCACGCAGCCGCGCAGGTTGATGACGCCGCGCATGAAATCCGGCACCTGCGGCACCTTGGTGATGTTGGTAATCTCCAGTATCTCCCGCACCCTGGCCACATCGACGGAAAACACCTCGTCGGCCAGCGTAAAGGTCAGATACTGGGTAGTCTGTAACTCTTCAGCCATAGAAACCCTCCTCCACTGCTTTGATAATTTAAAGAATGCACATGTGTTTACATCAATCGTGCCAAAGCGGAACAACGGTCAAGAATCCAGGGGCAAGAGCGATTTTACGGGAGGTTACATTGGGTGAGCGGGATGCTTAACGTGAGTGGAAGGCGGGGACAACTGTAACGTGTTACAGGCACTGATGTTACATGTTACACAGCAAGGTGACACATGTTACACTTTTTTTAGCCGATCGGGGTCACATCTGGCGTGACGCCATTTTCTGTTCGCGCACGAACGCCAGCTCTATATCGGCGGCTTTGACATTCAGGCTGGTCATGGACAGGTAGCGGAGACCTCCGTCGATGCTGTTTTCGATCACGGAGAGCGGACCGTCTTTCTGTTCCTTGATTGTTTCCGTGGTGGCGCCGAGCGTCAGCTGGACGTTTTCATACAGCACCGCCTTTGCATTGATCTTGGCATTGGCAGCCGGGTCCGCCTTGCTCCTGATGGACATGATGCTGTCGGTCAGCGAGGCGGCGGTATTCCGCAACTCAGTGATCTCGGACAGCGACTGGGATTGTTTGGCCTTGTCATGGGCTTCAGCCAGGGCGGCAAATAATTTTTCCAGCAGTTCGACATCGTGATAATCCACTCCAGCCTGGAGTTTCGTATGCTGTGATGACGCCGAGCCGAGTTTTTTGGCTTCGATGCCCCCCTGCGCAATGTATGAACCACCGGAGATGGCGCCCTTGTCAACCACGATCCGCCCGAGTGTTCTGACCGTGCAGTTATGAATTTCGACTCCGACAATTACATCGCCGGCACACTCTACCACCACATCATGGATAAAATTGGCCCTAAGCGTCCCGCCGCAGACAATGGTCCCCTTCTCCTGGCCATCCATGCCGCAGAAGGTAATGTCACCATCGCTGACAATGCTGCAGACACCGATGTTTCCGGACACCGTCAGCCCCTTGGTTGCGGTTATGTCGAAATTATCCAGCACATCGCCGCGCACCTCGACCACTCCTTTGAAGTTGATCGAGCCGATCCGGAAATTAACATCCCCCTTGACGAGATACTCTTCCTCAACGGAAATTTCCCCGGTCGACTGGCAAAAGCGGCCGGTCGCGGCAGCAATCAGGAGCGTGCCGCCTTCCTCGGTACGAATGTTCTTGCCGATTGTCACATGGAGCGGCTTGCCCGGCTGGGGCGGAATCGGCTGACCCGAGATGTTTCGGCCCGGCGTGCCCGCCCCGGCCGGAATGATGCGGCCGATTTCTTCGCCGCTGGAAACATTGATGAATGTCTGCACGATGTGCATGTCACGATCTGTGAGGGTTTCATCGTAATCCAGGACTTCGGTTGAAGAGTCTACGGTTATCGAGATATATTCATCGGCACCGGTCACCGGGGGGGTTCCTGAAGCGAGCAGCACATCAACCTGCTGCTGGCCGGCGGCGGCCTTGACAAGAAAATCATCGAAGGCCTGCTGATCGATTCCCTCCCGCACACTGTACTGTTTCAGAAATGCCGTCAGTTCGTCACGGCTGATCATGGAGCCCTGCTCGCGGGGAACATAACTGCAGCGGCACTCCAGGCGATTGTCCGGTATTTTCAGATACAGGCTGTAGCCGAGCTTTTTAACCTCGTTGCCGCCTATGGTTGGTGCGGAGTCAGGATGCGATGTACCACTCTGTTCAGACATTATATTCCCCCTTTATTGCGGGCTCACACATTTTGAAACAGTGTTAGTATAAACAAAAATTGTAATTCCTGCATTAATTAAAACAGTGGATTAACTGCTTCAATATTGCCAAGGCAAAAGAATAGCGCTATGAATTATATATCGGTAAATGCCAGGCCTCCTCAAGATATATATTCAAGCCTGATTTCAAAAACAAAAGGAGCAGTAACCACATGGCATTACCCTCAACAATTTACCGGGTCAACATTCAACTATCGGATGTCGATCGTGGCATTTACGAATCCCTGCAGGCGACAGTCGCCCGTCACCCGTCGGAAACAGAAGAGCGTCTTGTGGCCAGACTGCTGGCATATACACTCTTCTTCGACCATGAACTCGAATTCACCAGGGGTGTCGGCGCCGGGGATGAGCCGGACCTCTGGATGAAAGGTGCGGATGGCCGGGTGCTGCTCTGGGTCGAGGTCGGCCTTCCGGAAGCGGACCGGCTTATCAAGGCGGGGCGCCATGCGGCACAGGTTGCCGCGGTTGTCTGCGGCAAGGCGCGGCCAGTCTGGGAACAGCAGCACCTGCCGAAACTCGCTAGCATGCAGAATCTGACGGTATTAAGGTTCGATCAGTCATTCATCAATAATCTGACAGCAAAACTGGATCGTTCCATAACCTGGTCGGTCACCATTACCGACGGCAACCTGTATATAAATGTCGGAGCTGACACCTTCGAAACGGTTTTACGGGATCTGGCCGGAGCCAGGTGAAAGCGCCGCTGCAATTTTACAAAATACAAAATCCCGCTATACTTTAACGAGCCTGATTGAGTTCGAACCGTACGGAAGGGGGAACAGATGATGATAATTTTTACAGTCAACGGGAAGGAACAGCGGGTTGATGTCAGCGCGGATACGCCGCTGTTGTGGGTACTGCGGGATAAACTGGGGCTTACCGGCACCAAGTTCGGCTGCGGAGAGGGTCTCTGCGGCGCCTGCACAGTCCATATTGACGGCGCTCCCCAGCGCTCGTGCATCACACCGGCAGGGGACGTTCAGGGAAAGAGAGTTACCACGATCGAGGGAATAGCGGAAAACCACCCGGTCAAGAAAGCCTGGCTGGCGCAGGAGGTCTCTCAGTGCGGCTACTGTCAGCCGGGGCAGATCATGTCCGGTGTGGCCCTGCTGCAGAAAAAACCGAAACCTACCGATGCCGACATCGACAGCGCCATGAGCGGCAACCTGTGCCGCTGCGGCACCTATGGCCGCATCCGCCGGGCAATTCACGCCGCCGCCGGGAAAACGGCGCCGAGGGGGGGGAGCAAGCCATGAGTACTACATCAACCATGAGCAGGAGGCAGTTCATGAAAACCGGTGCCCTGGCCGGAGGCGGTCTGCTGCTGGCCTGCCATCTCCCCTTCGGTTTGCGTAACACGGCCCTGGCCGGTGAAACTGCGTTCGCCCCCAATGCCTTTCTGCGGGTCGGGACAGATGGAATTGTGACGATCATAGTCAACAAATCGGAGATGGGACAAGGGGTCTACACCTCCCTCCCGATGCTGGTCGCCGAGGAGCTCTGCTGCGACTGGAAAACGGTGCGTTTCCAGGCCTCGCCGGTTGCCCCGGAGTACAACCACGCCCAGTTCGGGCCGATAATGGTCACCGGCGGCAGTACCAGCGTGCGTTCCGAATGGGCCCGGCTGTCATTGGCGGGGGCGGCGGCCCGGGAGATGCTGGTCGCTGCGGCTGCAGAGCAGTGGAAGGTGGCCCCGGGCAGCTGCCGGGCCGAAAACGGCATAGTGCATGGTCCCGCAGGCCGGCAGCTCAGCTTTGGCAAACTGGCAACCAGGGCCGCGAAACAGCCGGTACCCAAGGAACCGAAGCTGAAGTCAGGGGCCAAAAACCTACTCGGCAAGCCGCTGCACCGGCTGGACAGCCCGGCCAAGATCAACGGTACGGCGATATTCGGCATCGACGTCCATCAGCCGGGTATGCTGACCGCCGTCATCGCCCGTCCGCCGGTCTTCGGCGGCAAGGTCAAAAGCTTTGATGCCGCCAGGGCCAAGGCTGTCCCCGGTGTGCATACCGTGGTGGCGGTCGATGCGGGCGTGGCGGTCGTGGCCGACGGCTTCTGGCCGGCGCTGAAAGGGCGCGAACTGCTGGAGATAGTCTGGGAGGAGGGAGCAGGGGCGGCGGTCTCGACACCCGCCATGCGCGAGGAATATGCCCGCCTGTCCGCCACCCCCGGCCTGACAGCCCGCAAGGAGGGGGACGCCCCGGCGGTGCTGGCCGGGAGCGACACGCGCTTCGAGGTCGAGTACGAGGTGCCCTACCTGGCCCACGCCCCCATGGAGCCGCTCAACTGCTTCGTCGATTTGAAACCGGACAGCTGCCTGGTCAGCACCGGCAGCCAGTTCCAGACCGTGGACCGGAACGCCGCGGCGCTGGTGGCCGGCCTCAAGCCTGAGCAGGTGAAACTTGAGACGACCTTCCTGGGAGGTGGCTTCGGCCGCCGGGCCTGTACCGGATCCGACTTCGTAGTCGAGGCGACCCAGGTAGCCAAGGCGGTCGGACGCCCGGTCAAGGTTATCCGCACCCGCGAGGACGACATGCGGGCCGGCTATTACCGACCGATGTGGTACGACCGGGTATCGGCCTGCCTGGATGACAAGGGGATGCCGCTGGCCTGGCACCACCGCATCGTCGGGCAGTCGATCATCGCCGGCACCCCCTTCGAATCGGCGATGGTCAAGGACGGCATCGACGACACCTCGGTGGAGGGGGCCGCCAATACCCCCTATGACATCCCCAACCTGCAGGTTGAGCTGCACAGCCCGAGGAACCCCGTGCCGGTGCTCTGGTGGCGCTCGGTAGGGCATTCCCACACCGCCTTCGTGATGGAGAGTGTCATGGATGAGCTGGCCCACAAGGCCGGCAAGGACCCTTACCAGTACCGTCGCATCCTCCTTGCCAAACATCCCCGCACCCTGAAGGCGCTGGAAACCGCCGCGAAAAAGGCCGGCTGGGGCAAGCCGCTGCCAAAGGGTCGCGGACGCGGCATCGCCGTGCACGAATCATTCGGCAGCTTCATCGCCCAGGTGGCAGAGGTGTCACTGGACGGCAAGGGTGCCATCAAGGTGCACCGGGTGGTCTGCGCCGTAGACTGCGGGCGGATCGTCAACCCGGATACGATCAAGGCCCAGATGGAATCAGGCATCACCTTCGGTCTTTCGGCGGCCCTCCATGGCGCGATCACCCTCAAAAACGGGCGTGTCGAGCAGGGCAACTTCAACGACTATCCATTGGTGCGCATGGAGGCCATGCCGAAGGTGGAGGTGCATATCATCGACAGCAGCGAGCCGCCGGGCGGCGTGGGCGAACCGGGTGTGCCACCCATCGCCCCGGCGGTGGCCAATGCCCTGTTTGCCGCTACAGGCGCGCGGGTGCGGTCGCTCCCCATGACGCCGGAGAAAATCAAAGCTGCGGCGAAAAAGGTATAGCGAGGATTGATGCTCTCTCAATGTAAATAAATTACACTCCCCCCTTTTTCAAAGGGGGGTAAAAGCGGATTCGTGTAGTATTGAAATTATTCTCTAGGAATTTACTAATGACTGATCTGGAACTGTATGAAGAGATGGCACGGCTCACCCGCTTGGGTGAGCCGTTTGCGCTGGCTACCGTAATCGCCAGCAGTGGTTCATCGCCCCGGAAGTCCGGAGCCAAGATGCTGGTGCGAAGTGACGGCAGCTTTCTCGGCACCGTCGGCGGCGGGCGTGTCGAGAAGGACTCCGTCGAGGCGGCCCTGGGATCGCTCAAGGACGAGATTGCCCGGACACGAGAGTATGTCTTGACTGCCGATAACGGCTTTGCCTGCGGCGGCAGTATGACGGTCTACATCGAACCCCAGGGGCGCCGGCCGCTCCTGGTCATGTTCGGCGCAGGCCATGTGGGGCGGGCGGTGACAGCGCTGGCCCACGGCTGCGGTTTTCGAGTAACCGTTGTGGATGAACGTCCCGACTGCGCCGTACCTGCCCTGCTCCCCGGCGCCGACGAGATTATCTGCGCCCCGGCCGGTGACGCCTTCGGACGGTTGAAACTGGATGGGGAGAGCTTTGCGGTGATCGCCACGCCGGGGCATCTTCACGATTTCGACGCAGTACGTGGATGCCTGGCCACCGAGGCCGGTTTCATCGGCTTATTGGGGAGCAGGCGCAAGCATGAAACCCTGCTGAAGATCCTTGAGGATGAAGGATTTGATGCCGACCAGCGGGCACAGGTGGTCACGCCGGTAGGCCTTGATATCGGCGCCCAGACCCCGGAGGAGATCGCCGTCAGCATCGTCGGCCAGTTGATCGCCCTCAGGAGAGGCAAATGACAGCCGGAGTTGCCGCCATCATCCTTGCGGCCGGAAAATCGCTCCGCATGGGGAGCTGCAAGCAGCTGCTGCCGCTGGGCAACGGTACGGTAATCGCCCGCTGCCTTGACACACTTGTCGCGTCCGGCATCGAAGACATTGTCGTTGTCGTCTCACCGGAGGGAAATGGAGTGGCCGATGCGGCCCGGAGATATCCGGTGAAAATAACGGTAAATCCCGAATCCGAGGGGGACATGGCTTCCTCGGTGCGGTCCGGTCGTGATGCCCTGATATCCGAAGCGGGCGGCGTGATAGTCTTTCTCTGTGATTATCCGCTGGTTTCCGCAGATACGATTACCAGCCTGATCGAAGAGCATGAAAAATCTCCCGGCAGCATCATCATTCCGTGCCACGGCGAAAAACGCGGTCACCCGCTGCTCTTTCCCCGAGCGGTTCTGGATGGGCTGGCGAATGATATGATCCTCCGCGACCTGGTACGGCGGGATACTGAACGGGTCCGCTGCCTCGACGTGATTGACCCGGGTGTGCTCCTTGACATGGACACTCCGGAGGATTACCTCCGTATCTGCAGCATGATGCGGCTTTAAAGAGCATATTACGAAAGGAGCCTGACCATGACAACTCCGAATACCACGAAACTGCCGGCATCGACCGTGCGACTAGAAGAGGCCACGCCGCTGCCGACCGCCGACGCCATTGCTATCCACGAACTCCTCAACAGGGTATACCTCGCCGAAGACACGCGTGACGGAGACGCCCTTCGGCAGTTAGTTACTGCCGACTTCGTCCAGATTCATTCCCTATTTGGCAGGCTTTCAGGGCGCGAGGCATTTGCCCGTTGGGTTCTCGACAACCCGCAGTTCTTCGATGGGCTGCGCCATCAGGCCATCAACTCCGTCACACGCGCTAGCGGGCCAGGCAGCGCACAGGCCGTCAGTTACATCCTCGTTTTCCAGGTATTCTCTGACGATGCAGCCGTATCCGAGTTACTGCCCCGCCTCATCGGCCACGGTGTCGTCACCGACTCACTCACCAGCGACGGGGGCACGTGGCATTTAGCACATCGAACTTATGACCAGTTCTCTATTCTCCCCGCTTTCGCGCCCGACAGTGAACTCCGAGGCAAAGCAAGTGGGGTTGTGAGCACTGAATAAAATCGGATAAGGAGGCCCATATGAGTGCTGTTACCAAACGTCGAGTGCTTCTCGTCGGCGCCAGTGGAATGCTCGGAGGCGCGATCACGAAGGCAGTCCTGGAGCGGGCTGATCTCACGCTTCGTGTCCTGATGCGTTCCGGCAAGCCGGAGGCCGCTGCGGTACTTCGCGCCGCAGGCGTCGAGATCGCCGAAGGCGATGTGATGGACCCCTCTTCGCTCGCCGGAGCGGTAGAGGGAATCGATGTCGTCGTGAGCGCGTTGCCCAACGACCCGAACGTCTTCGTCGACGGTCACCGGAATCTGGTCGAAGCAGCCGACCGGGCCGGGGTGGAGCGTCTCGTGCCGTCCGATTTCTCGGTCGACTTCTTCAAGATCGACCCGAGCGAGAACTTCAATCTCGCGATGCGGAAACAGATTGTACCACTGTTCGCGGGTCGCCGGTTGAGACCGATTCACGTCCTCATCGGCGCGTTCATGGACACCATGCTCGACCCGCGCGCCCCGTTCATCGACTGGCAGAACGGCGTGCTTCCCTACTTCGGGAACGGCGCGCAGCCGTGCGACTTTACCTGCGTTGCCGATGCGGCGCGGTACGTTGCAGCGGCATGCGCCGACCCCGAAGCCCCCGAGGTCCTTCGCATCGCCGGAGACGTGCTGACAATGCCGCAGTTTGCCGAGTCGATCTCCAGCGCGTTCGGACGGCGGATCGTCCCACGGATGCAGGGCAGCGTGGATGACCTGGCCCGATTGATCGCCGAGAAGCAAACGACGGCCACGAATCCCTGGGAGTGGATCGCACTCCAGTACCACCACAACATGGTAAGCGGCCGCGCCAAACTGGCCCCCCTGGACAACGATCGATACCCGGACATCAGGCCGGAGACGGTCGAGCAGTTCGCCCGTCGCACCGGCGAGGGCAACGCCCGGGGCATGAGCCACTCGGCCGGATGACATGCGGCGCGGTTTAACTCGTTCGTCAGACGCCTACCGGGAGGCCCATGAAACTCACAGTGTACCCACTCATGCCGGAACGCTGGTCTGATCTTGAGGCCATTTTCAACGCCAAGGGCTGTTCATTTGCTCGTGGTTGTTGGTGCATGGACTACCGCCTCAGTGGATCACGCGGACCTCTTCCGCCCGCCACAACGCGTGCCCAAGCCAACCGGTCCGCGCTCAAGGCACTGGTTGATTCCGGCAGGACACCCGGACTTGTCGGTTACCACGGCAAGATTCCGGTCGGCTGGGTCTCGTTGGGTCCACGCGAAGATTATGCCAAGCTGCAGCGTTCTTCCGTGATGAAGGCGGTGGATGACCAACCGGTCTGGTCGATTGTCTGCTTCGTGGTGCCTTCGCAGTATCGCGGCCAAGGCGTCGCCCGAGCGCTCCTCGACGGCGCAATTATGTATGCGAAGAAGCAGGGGGCTGTCCTATTGGAAGCATACCCGGTGGACAAGCCCGGACGATCTAATGATGAGTTCATGTGGTTTGGCGCGAAGTCGATGTACGATGATGCAGGGTTCGAGGAGGTGTCGCACCGCAAGCCGCAGCGGCCAATCGTTCGCCTTCGTCTGGTTTGAGATGCCGGGATTGTATCGGGTAGCCAGCGTACCGGAAAGACCTGAAGAACCACGGAGCTGCAGCAATATCAGAAGATAGAATGCGACGGGAAAAGGAGAAAAAGCCATGACAACGATAAAAGCGGTACGGATGAAGCCACCGATGAGAAAGATAATATTCCAGATGATGACGAGCACTGATGGTTTTTTTGAAGGACCAAACAGGGAGCTCGACTGGCATATCGTGGATGAGGAATTTCTCCAGTCGGCCATCGATCTGCTTAACTCGGTGGACACTCTTCTCTTCGGCCGCGTGACCTATCAGATGATGGCGACATACTGGCCAACCCCGGAGGCGATTGCGGACGATCCGATTATTGCCGAGAGGATGAACAGTCTACCCAAGATTGTCTTTTCAAAAAACCTGGACAAGGCGGAATGGCAGAATTCGAGGCTCGTTAACGGGGATGCCGCCGAAGAAGTCGCGAGACTGAAAGAGCAGTCCGGCAAGGATATGGTGATATTCGGCAGTTCCGACCTGGCAGTTTCCTTGCTGAAACAGGGCTTGATTGATGAAATCCGGATTATCGTGAATCCGATTGTCCTGGGGAGCGGCAAAACGCTGTTCAAGGGGTTCAACGAACTGCTCAAGCTACATCTCCTGGAAACGAGGACGTTTCCTTCAGGAAGCATTTTTCTCAGATATCGGCCCGAGAAAGGAGAATCAAAATGTTAACGAACATAGCCATTGTAGTCGTTGTTCTGATTACGGCGATTCTCGTCTACAGAGACAGGATGTTAGTACTGGCAGAATAAATGTTCCATTTGGGAAGATCACCGGTTCACGCATACGCGTGAACCGGTGAATAACAAGTTGAACATAGACATTAAAACAAAACAACAAAAGGAGTAAATTATGCTGGAGAACTGGCATTTTGGTTATGGTGCTATTATTGGAGGGGTCATTTGAGAGCTAAGGGGACGTACTTAAAAAGTTTATTGGAGGACTGGAAGAGGTGGTTTGGTAAAGTTTTTAAGAACGTTATATATGACTGAGAGCTGTAGTTAGCTCCCCGGAAACTATAGATAAAATAATAACTTACCAGTCTTGTAATTCTATTGTCACCTGTTATTGAATAGCACTTTATTCAACAGAACAGGAGGATAGAATGGAAAGCAATGTTGACAGACTGGAGCAGTTCAAGCAGTTAAGAAATTCAGTCCGGGGTTCGGAAAAAGTCTTACTGGTCGGCATCGATGTCGCCAAGAATAACCATCACGCTTTTTTCGGCACTCCCAATGGGAAAACACTTCGCAAGAATCTGGTCTTTGACAACAGCATCAAGGGTTTTGAGACCCTCCGAAGTTTAGCCGAAGATATTCAAAACAAACACGGTCTGGCTGAAATGGTGTATGGCCTGGAGCCAACAGCCTCTTATCACAAACCGCTGGCGGAATATCTGATTCGGCAAAATAAGCAGGTTGTCTACGTTTCCAACGTAGCCGTCGCAAAGAACAGAGGGCTTCTGGATGGCCGCTGGGATAAGAACGACAAGAAAGATGCGGCCAATGTTGCCGATCTGGTCGGCCAGGGGCGTTGCCTCTACTATGACGTGCCGGAAGATGGCCTGAGGGAATTACGGTGCTTGATCGCATTCCGGATCAGACTGAAGAAAGAGGAACACGCTCTACGGATGCGGCTGCGAAACAACGTTTTTGCACAGTTCTTTCCCGAACTGGACCAGCTTTACATCAAGGCAGGGCAACCGGACGACCTGATTTTGTCGATTGCCGAGCATTGCCTGAGCCCAAAGGAAATTGCCGGGATGGAGTTCGATGCCTTCCTGAAGCTGATCACGAAACGAAAGATCAGAATTGAACAGGAAAGACGCTTACGCGAACTATGGAATATTGCCAAAGAGTCCGCAGGCTGTCTGGTGCATGACGCTGCCAGATGGGAGGCAAAGAGCCTTGTAAGCCAACTGAAGGCGGTCAGGGAAACAGTCAAAGGCAATGAGCAACGGATGGAAGCAGCAGCGCGGAACTTCCCGGAGTATAAATGCCTTCTGTCCATTCCAGGTTTCGGTCCAATTATCTCGGCAATGGTTCTTGCCGCCATCGGCAACGCTTCACGGTTTGGCAGTCAAAAACAGGTACTGCGCCTGGCGGGGCTGGACTTGAGCGCCGAACGAAGCGGCAAGAACAGCGACAGCGCCAAACCGGTGATTTCCAAACAGGGAAAGGCCGCCCTACGCTACGCCTTGGTGCAGGCAGCAATGGTTTCTTCTACATCGAATCCTGATATCAGGAGCTATTTCTGCCGATTGATCAAAGACCGCGAGCTTGAGCGCGGCATCAACCTGAAGATGAAAGTCAAGCTGGCGGCAAAGCTTCTGGTCGTTGCATGGACGCTAATGAAGCGCAGAGAACAATTTAAACCTTCCTGTTTCTCTGGGTAAACATACCCGAAGCAGGGAGTCGGCGAGATGAGCCCGTTTAACAACGTTGAGGCAAGCGACCTCGGGAGGGACAATACCGGGCCTCTCACTGAATCTTGAAACTTGGATAAGGAATGATTGACAACCGCGTTCCCGATGCGGGCGGGGGATGTCGGATACAAGTAACGATTAAGTTCAAGGTTCGCCGTTAGTGAGAAACTCGCCATTTTACAAATCAATGGAGAAGTGCGCCCAAAGCTCAAGACAGAATCTAACTATATGATTTTAAAAGAGCATTGTTTTGTCTTGACAGGTTGACTATAGAATGTCCCCTTTTGATACCACTCCGTCTTCTCAGCGTCATCGACCGGAACAGCGCCGCCTCACATCATTTTAAGGTTGCCAAATGGTGACCAATTGCCAAGTAGTTGCCTTGGGAGTATCTTAATAAAAGAGAATTCTAAAAACAGGAGATTCAGCTCATGAACGATCCAATTGAAGAAATGGTTGTGTGCGGGATTGACGGCTGCTCGACAATGCCGGTCGCCGCACCGCGGAAGGATATCCAAACCGCAGGCGGGATACCCACCCACGAGTTGATGATCGTCTCCGACGTCATCTGCCCGTGGTGTTTTGTCGGCAAGAAGAATCTTGATAAGGCCCTGCAACTCGCCGGACCCAATCTTCATGTAAAAATCACCTGGCTTCCTTTCGAATTAAATCCCACAATGCCTGAGGAAGGCATGGACCGCCGCGAGTACCGTTCAAGGAAGTTCGGCTCATGGGAGCATTCACTGGCCCTTGATGCCCAAGTGGCCGAAGCGGGGGCACGGGCGGGAATCACTTTTCGTCACGACCTCATGGCCCGCACACCCAACACATTCCAGGCCCATCGGCTCATCTGGCTGGCGGGGAAAGAAGGCAAGCAGGCCGAGGTGGTCGAAGCGCTTTTCCGCGCCTACTTTATCGAAGGGCGTGACGTTGGCGATACCTCGGTGTTAATCGCGCTTGCCGCAGAGGCGGGCCTTGATGAGGAACGTGCCAAGGCTTTCTTGAAAGGTACTGACGGGGCAGACGAAGTTCGCCATGAAGAGCAGGCCGCTATGGCCGCCGGGATATCCGGCGTTCCGACCTTCATTCTCAATGGAGAGCCGCTAGGCTCTGGCGCACTCAATCCTGAACTGATTGCCGCGCGTCTGAGCGAAGCGGTGCTGGCCCATGCGAAACAGTAATCTGAAAAACTTGTGCGCCGTGGTCGCTGGGGGCTCCATCGGCGGCCTCTGCGCGGGACTTGCGCTACACGGCAGCGGTGCGACAGTCGATATTTTCGAGCGGAACTCCGGCCCGATGGAAAGCCGTGGCGCGGGCATCGTAGTGCAACACGAACTCTTGGAAATATTACAGCGCTACGGCGCTCCGGTCCTGCCGACCACATCCTGCCGGGGGAGGCGCTACCTCGACGCCGACGGCGGCGACGGGCACATGCAACCAATGCCGCAGCGGTTTACCTCATGGGAGTCCATTTATCTCACGTTGCGGGCCGCATTTCCCGACGAGCAATACCACACCGGGGCCTCGCTTGACTGGTTCGAGAACAGGGATGAATTCGTTTGTGCCGACATTTCCGGGCATGGCCGGATCGACGCGGACCTGCTCGTCTGTGCTGACGGCGCGCAATCAGGGACGCGCCGCCGCCTTCTGCCGGAGGTCGAACCGCATTACGCCGGTTACATCGCCTGGCGCGGCACGGTTGACGAAGCTTCAGCGTCGTCCGGCCTGATCGAATTCTTTGATGATTTCTTCACTTTTTCTGAGGCGCGCAGCGGCGGCCACATTCTTGTATATTTCATTCCGGGCGCGAAAGCAGATGTCACGCGGGGTCACCGCCAGATCAACTGGGTATGGTATGTCCACGCCGACACCGAAGACCTCCTACTACTTCTAACCGACCGCAACGGTCATCTGCACCGTAATTCGTTGCCGCAGGGCGGAGCGACTGATGCCGCCCTGTCCGAGCTACGCGCCTTGGCACGGCGCGAGGTACATCCCCGCATGGCGGAACTGATCGAGGCAACGCCAGACCCGTTCATTCAGAAGATTGTCGATGTCGTCGTGCCCCGTACCGTCTTTGGCCGAACCTGCCTGCTTGGAGATGCAGCATTTGTAGTCAGGCCGCATACGGCAGGCGCAACGGCGAAAGCCGCTCGCGAAGCAATGCTGCTGGCTGATCTCCTGCAACAAGCTGGTGGCGACGTGAAGCAGGCGCTCCCGGCGTTCCAGACGGAACAACTCCGCTACGGACATGAACTCCATCAGTACGGCGTTGCGCTCGGCAACCGCTGGGCCAGGGCGCTATGAAATGGCGGCAAAAAAGAATATGAGGGGTCAAGTCTCAACTCCATACAAATGATTTGAAACGATGTTCCCAACAAGACAGTTGGACACCGCCAGCCTGAAAAGACTGGGCTTGCGGGTCAACTGTCAAGCCGTTAGGCGGAAAGAAGATGCCCATAGTCTCAGGCCTTCATTCTTCATATAAATGAATAGTGAAGACGCGATACCTATGGTTCCTTTCATTAGGAATAGGATTTGATATGCTGAAAAATCGTATAGAAGCTTTTAGTGATGGAGTTATGGCCATCATAATTACAATCATGGTTCTTGAACTTAAAGTGCCGCATGAAGTCAGTCTGAATGCACTTGTACATATGGTGCCGTTGTTTCTTAGCTATGTGTTAAGTTTTATCTATATTGCCATTTACTGGAACAACCATCATCATCTGCTGCACACCATTCAAAAAATTAATGGATCAATACTATGGGCTAACAACCATTTACTGTTCTGGCTGTCATTAGTGCCATTTGTTACTGCGTGGTCTGGCGAGAATCACTTTAGTGCCTTGCCTGTTGCCCTATACGGGATTGTGCTTTTCATGGCTGCCGTGGCCTATTTCATTCTTTCGAAAACCATAATCTCCACTCACGGGAAAAATTCGGTGCTGGCTCGAGCGATAGGTAAGGATTTTAAAGGAAAGGTCTCGGTGGTTTTGTATGCAGTCTCAGTTCCGATAGCTTTTTGGCAACCTTTTTTGGCGCTGGGCATTTATGCTGCCGTTGCAGTTATGTGGCTTATTCCGGATTCGCGCATTGAAAGAACAATGCAAGAAAAAGACCTTGGTTCGGAAGAATAAAATGTGAAAAAACCAAAGAGGCCATGGTGGACGTTTGTAAAATAAACCTTCGCTTCTAAGAAAGGAGATGGTCACATATGAACGCAACGATATCAGCATTTGAACTGCAGCAGTTGATTGTATCCGGTTCGGTCTCTCTCATAGATGTGCTCCTGCCGGAGGATTTTGCCTGTCGTCGTATTGCCGGTGCCGGTAATGCCTGTGTCTATGAGATGGTCTTTCTGGAGAGGATCGCCGAGTGCGTGCCTGACCAGGAGCGGGTTGTTGTCGTCTATGATGACAGCGGCTCGACCCAGGCCGCCCGGAGCGCCAAAGAGAAACTGGAACGGGCTGGCTATCGCAATGTGGCGATTCTGGAAGGTGGGCTACAAGGTTGGCTGGCGGCTGGATTCGCGGTCGAACAGGTAACTCCGGCCCCGCCGTCGCCCGTCGTCAGGGATGGTGTTTATCCACTTGATACGAAAAAGAGCGTTGTGGAGTGGACCGGACGCAATATCAATAATCGCCATTATGGCCGCATCACCATCTCCGGAGGCGAAGTCGTCCTTGCCGACGGGCTTCCGGTTTCGGGGAGATTCGTACTGGAGATGGACAGTATGGCAAACCTGGATATTCAGGATGAGGGGTGGCGCGGCATGCTCCATCGGCACCTGAAAGCCGAGGATTTCTTTGACGTGGAACGCTATCCCACAGCGGTTTTCGAGCTGAACGGTGCCTCTGCGATCGCCGGGGCCATGCCCGGGACGCCCAATGTGGAGATTGCGGGAAAACTGACGGTCAAGGGCACGACCCATCCACTCTGCTTTCCGGCCATGGTCGCCCCGCAGGAGGACGGTACGCTCAAGGCCCAGGCCGCCATCGACCTTGACCGGACGCTCTGGGATGTCTGCTACGGTTCGGGCCGCCTGTACGAACGGCTCGGCATGCACCTGGTCAACGACCTGATTAGCGTCGAACTGTTCATCGTCACACAACAATCAGCATAACCGACAGGAAAGTGGAACCTTTGGGGGCGCCCTTCGCATATTCACATTTAATGGAACAGGATGGTCCAATTCGTGTGGACTCGGTCGCGGCCGAAAACCTGCCGCGCCGGTCACACTCATGCACGTTAGTCGCGGAAAGAAGATGCCCATAGTGTCAGACCTTCATTCTTCATATAAATGAATAGTGAAGACGCGACACCTATGGTACCTGCTCATGTAGAACGTTGGGTAGTGAGAAAGAGCCCAGTGTTCGTCCCAAGGAGACTCATATGATCATCGATGGCATGCTTATGAAGGACACAATTTCCCCGGACCCGCAGGCCCCATCCCTTGTTGTGTTCGGCAAGACAGCCGGCCGCATGGACGAGGTCATCCGACTCTTCCGCGACATGGGCGGCGTCAGCGCCTACGGCACCTTTACCGAGGCGGAGGCGCTCCATCGAATTGCCACTGTGCCGCGATTGGGAGTCGTGCTCATCGGCGGTGCCGTCGAGGAGGCCTCGCGCTTCTGCATCCGCGACGAGCTCGCGCGGAACCACCCGGGCGTATTCACGAGCGAGCCAGGGCAGCAGTACCCCTACTCTGACGAAAACATCGTCGCAGACGTCCAGGTGAAGCTTGGGGCGCAGGGCAGGGGTCAGTAGAGCACAGAGGGGTCCGCCCTTGACACGAAACAATAGTTAAAGAACGAGGGTTCACCTAGACTGAAACACCGGCCTAAAATCGCCGGTGTTCTCCCACACCGTTGACTGTTTCTATTCATTATCGCTGGCATTTAGAAAGGAGAATCGATATGGGTACAGAAAGAAAAGATGGAGAAACTGTAAAGACGATATTGCTGGTGGGGGCCACCGGGAATCTAGGTGGCCAGATCGCGCGGGCGCTGTTGACCAAAGGCGTAAAACTCCGCCTGCTTTTGCGTCCCGGAAGCCGAGCGAAACTTGCTGCCGATGTCGCAGCGTCGTCCGAGATCGTTGAAAACGAGACAGGCGCCTTCGATGGCGTCTACAGTTTGGTGTCGGCCGTACAGGGAGGACCCGAGACGATCATCGACGCGCAACTCAATCTATTAAGGGCAGCGCGGGCAGCGGGCGTCCGGCGGTTCATCCCTTCTGACTATAGCTACAACCTCTTTGGTCTGGCCGAAGGCGAGAACCCCAACTCCGACTGGCGTCGCGATTTCGCGCGGCGAGCCGAAAAGGAGCGTGGTGCCGTAGAGGTAGTGCACGTGTTAAACGGCTGCTTTCTCGATAAAGGCGTGCTGTTCGGGTTCCTGGGAGCATTCGACATCGAGAAAGGCGAAGCCTACCTTTGGGGCGATGGCAACGAACAAATGCAGTTCACGACCTACGCCGACACCGCCTCTTACGCCGCTGAGGCTGCGTTGGCTGATGGCCCCCTTCCCAGTCAGTTCAAAGTAGCGGGCGAATCGTTAACCTTCCACGAACTCGTGAACGAGACAGCCGCCGCCCTCGGCCGCCCCATCACGGTGAAAAAACTTGGCACGCTGGCCGATCTCGACGCCGAGATCACGCGCCGCCTACAGGCCGAACCTAGCAACATGTTTGCTTGGCTGCCGTTCATGTACTGGCGCGGCATGCTGAACGGAAAAGGTCAACTGGGCCCGCTGATGAACGCACACTATCCGACGATTCGTCCGATGACAGTGCGCGATTATGTCAAGCAAATGAAAACGGGAAAGGCATAGCCCTCGCTGGGCTGGGGGCTCCGCTATTCGCAGTTTGCCTAACAACGCCATGAACTCGGACAGCAAAAAGCGTCGCTCCTTTGTCGCGCCACTTTTTGCTGCAGGTTATGCCACCACGTTGAACTAACCCGCTTCGCGGGAATTTAAAAGCAAAAAGGAATATAAAAGCTCTGAAAACGAAATAAAATCACCTGCATAAGATCAATTCACAGGGAGGGACTACCATGACCGCCGAAAACACCGAATCACCCGACGAAGCCCAGATTCGCGGGACGATAGAGGCACGGGCTAAGGGCATCCGCAGCAAGAATCCGCATGCTGTGCGCTCAACGTTTAGCATCAACGCCGTAGGATACTTTCTCGAACCGCCCCTTCAACATTCTCCGCAGCAAGAAGATCTCGAAGGTTGGTTCACCACATGGAGCGGGCCGATTGGCTATGAGGTTGGCGAGCTTCAAGTGGCGGTCGGCGGTGACATCGCCTACTGCCATTGCCTCAGTCACTTGACAGGTCCGAGGGTCGATGACGAGGACACGGACTTCTGGTTTCGTGAGACGCTGTGCTTTCGGCGCATTGACAAGCAGTGGCGCATCACCCACATCCACGAATCCGTGCCCATGCTCATGGACGGTAGCAACAAGGCAGCCGCCGACCTCAAGCCGTAACACGAAAAGAACGAACGCCTTACCCTTCGTTGCAAGGGACGCTCCGCGTAGCGGCGGGGCGCCCCTGAACTTAAACATCAGTTACCGACACAGAAGGGAACATGATCGGCCTGCACTCAATACAATGAATTCGCAACGGTCAAAGGAGCACCGGTGGAACTGGCCCCGCTCTACCATGGTCAGTTCGTCGGCCGGGCTCATCATTACCGAGGCCACCTGCACCTCTCCCATGGCCAAGGGGTACGTCCGCATTCCGGGAATCCGGGGGAAACAAAGCGGCTCACAAAGTGAAAAAGGAGAAAAAGCCATGACAATGATGAAAGCGGTACGGATGCAGGAGTATGGCGGCCCGGACGTCCTCGTGTATGAGGACGCATCGCGGCCAGAGCCGGCGGCGGGCGAGGTACTGGTCCGCGTCCACGCCGCCGGGGTCAACCCGGTGGACTGGAAGATCCGGGAAGGGTTCGGCAGGGAGTGGTTCGGCCATCGGATGCCGCTCGTCCCAGGCTGCGACCTGGCCGGGGTCGTCGAGTCTGTCGGCGCCGAGGTGAAAGGGTTCAAGCCCGGCGACGCGGTGTACGGCTACGTCAACCTGAAACGCTGCGGCGCCTATGCCGAGTTTGCCTTGGCCACGGAGGGAGAAGTGACCCACAAGCCGAAGGCCCTCGACTTCCTCCGTGCCGCGGCCGTCCCGGTCGGGGCTCTCACCTCCTGGCAGGGGCTTTTCGACATCGCCCGCCTCACGGCCGGGCAGCGGGTGCTGATCCACGGCGCGGCCGGCGGGGTCGGCTCGATGGCGGTACAGCTCGCCAAGGCCAAGGGCGCCTTTGTCGCCGGTACGGCCTCGAGCCGCAACGCACAATTCCTGCGCGAGCTCGGCGTCGACCAGGTGATCGACTACCAGGCGGCCCGCTTCGAGGAAGCGGTGCGTGACCTGGACGTGGTCTTCGACACCATAGGCGGCGACACCCAGGAGCGCTCCTTCCGGGTGCTCAAGAAAGGGGGCGTGCTTGTCTCCACCGTCAGTGAGCCATCGGAGGCAACCGCCAGGGCACACGGCGTCACCGCCGCCATGGTCATGGTGCAGCCGAGCGCGGCGCAGTTGGCCGAGATCACTCTTCTCATTGAGGCCGGCAAGGTCAAGCCGTTCGTCGAGACGGTACTGCCGCTGGCTGAAGCGCGCCGTGCCCAGGAGCTGAGCCAGAGCGGCCATACGCGCGGCAAGATCGTGCTGCAGGTGATTGACTAAGAGCATGTCCGTAATTAACTGCCGCGAAGCCCGACGACGAGGCGGTGGAGCGGGCATGAGCGCACGACTCCGCACAAGATCAGAGTGCCGAGGAAGGAGTTAATCATGACGTCCGATGAGAACGACCCCTGACCGAACCAGTACCTGCGAGCCTAATAGATAGTCTTCGGGAGTGGGTTTGCCATTCCCATAAATCACAAATTAAAGGAGAAACAACATGGCTTACACGGCTAAAGATTATACGAAACTTATCGACATGGCTGGCTTCAGTGAGGCACTGCTGAAAAACCACTTTACCCTCTACCAGGGCTATGTGACCAATACCAATAAATTGGTCGATATTCTGGAGCAGATGCTAAAGGAGGGGAAGGCCGCCACACCGGAATATGCGGAGCTGAAGCGGCGGCTCGGCTGGGAATTCAACGGCATGCGTCTCCATGAATACTACTTTGAGACGCTGGGTGGCAATGGGGTAGTCGATACCGGCAGTCGCCTGGCGCACAAGAAAATTGAGGATTTCGGCAGCATTGAGGCCTGGCAAAAGGATTTCATGGCTGTCGGAGCCATGCGCGGTATCGGCTGGGCGGTCGTCTATCAGGATAACGTCACCGGTAAACTCGGCAACTTCTGGATCAATGAGCATGACGGCGGGCATCCGGTGGGCTGTATGCCGATACTGGTCATGGATGTCTTCGAGCATGCTTTCATGCTCGATTATGGTCTGAAACGTGCCGACTATATCGAGGCTTTTTTCAAAAATGTCGACTGGAAGGCAGTAGAGGGCAGACTTAAATAAACGGATGAAGCGTAACATGGGGCCGCCTCTCAGATCATGACATTGTTGCATGTTGAGACGCGACCCCACTCCGGCCCCCTTTGATCATGGCGTTGCCGTCACCCATGCTGCCTGGTTCAAGGTCGTTGAAGTACGGCCTTTGATTTGAAGTAGTTGCTTACTTTGATTGAGGTGTGGGTACAGAGACAGGATGTTACACTAGCAGAATAAATGTTCCATTTGGGAAGATCACCGGTTCACGCGCGTGCGCGTGAACCGGTGAATAATAAGTTAGGCAGCAGGAAGGAGTCCCATGAGAAAGTTGATTCTCGAAGAATGGCTATCGCTCGATGGTTTCGCCGTGGACAAGAACGGAAGGTTGGACTTCTTTCCCCCAAGCGAAACGGATAAGTTCTCCGACAGGGATCAGCTCAAGTTCCTCGACAGCGTCGGCACGATCATCTTGGGGCGGAAGACCTACGAGCTCTTCGTAGACTTCTGGCCAACGGCGACGACGGAGAAAGAAATCATCGCCGACCGTTTGAACTCGCTGCCAAAACTTGTCTTCTCCAATACACTGGACGTTGCTCCCTGGGGGAAGTGGCCCCCAGCGCAGATCGTTCGCGGCGACGCCGCCGCTGAAATCAGGCGACTGAAAGCCGAAGACGGGAAGCACATGGTCCTTTGGGGAAGCCTCTCCCTGGCTCAGGATCTAATCGCTGCGGATCTGATTGACGAATACCATCTCCAGATCTGTCCCACGCTGGTCGGTGGTGGCCGTCCGCTCTTTCCTAACCTTCTGAGCTACGTCAGGCTAAAGCTGGTGAACATGAGAACCTACGACACAGGCGTTGTCTTCCTTCACTATGAGCCGCAACGGTAGCCTTGAAAGAGAGTACAGAAGGGGTCTACCTTAAAAGTGGAATAATTTGAATAAAACGATTCCCAACAACACCGTCGGACACCGCCTGCCCGAAAAGACCGGGCTTGCGGATCAACTGCGCGGCCCGTTGGGCGTCAATTAGAACGAAGCGATAGCCTAACGGGGAAATAACCATAATCCAATCGAATCTATAGAGGAGACAAATATGAAAACATTGCATTTTTCAGTTATCATCAACGCCCCAAAGGAGAAAGTGTGGAGCATGATGCTTGATCGCGAGAGCTATAAAGCTTGGACTGCTGAGTTTGCAGCAGGTTCATACTATGAAGGGTCTTGGAAAAAAGGAGAAAGAATCAAATTTCTAGCACCTGATGGTGGCGGCATGACTTCTGTAATAGCCGAAAACAAGCCATTTGAATTTATTTCAATCAAACACCTTGGCTACATCAAGGACGGAATTGAAGACACTGAAAGTCCGGAAATTAAAGCTTGGGCACCGTTATTTGAGAATTACACTTTTAGTGAAAACAATGGTGTTACTGAAGTGAAAGTAGACATGGACGTAACTCCGGAATTTGAGGAATGCATGGAGCAGACTTGGCCAAAAGCTTTAACAAAGTTGAAGATGGTTTGCGAATAGCCCGCACGTGAGAATGGTAGGCCACTTTGAGGAGTGCGCCCAACACGATGCTCCAGCGGACGACTTTGTCACCGCTGATCTTGGACGTTGAACTAACCCGCTTCGCGGGAATTTAAAAGCAAAAAGGCATATAAAAGCTCTAAAAACGAAATAATATCATCTGCACAAGATCAATTCACAGGGAGGGACTACCATGACCGCCGAAAACACCGAATCACCCGACGAAGCCCAGATTCGCGGGACGATAGAGGCACGGGCTAAGGGCATCCGCAGCAAGAATCCGCATGCTGTGCGCTCAACGTTTAGCATCAACGCCGTAGGATACTTTCTCGAACCGCCCCTTCAACATTCTCCGCAGCAAGAAGATCTCGAAGGTTGGTTCACCACATGGAGCGGGCCGATTGGCTATGAGGTTGGCGAGCTTCAAGTGGCGGTCGGCGGTGACATCGCCTACTGCCATTGCCTCAGTCACTTGACAGGTCCGAGGGTCGATGACGAGGACACGGACTTCTGGTTTCGTGAGACGCTGTGCTTTCGGCGCATTGACAAGCAGTGGCGCATCACCCACATCCACGAATCCGTGCCCATGCTCATGGACGGTAGCAACAAGGCAGCCGTCGACCTCAAGCCGTAACACGAAGAAGAGAACGAACGCCTAACCCTGCGTTGCAAGGGACGCTCCGCGTAGCGGCGGGGCGCCCCTGAACTTAAACATTAGGCCACTACCTACAGGCCAAACGGCTTAAGCAGATCACTTAACCAAAGGAGGCTTATCATGGCAAACAATCCTGTCGCCTGGTTTGAGATATACGTGCAGGAGATGAACCGCGCGAAAAAGTTCTACGAGTCCGTGTTCGCGGTCAGTCTGGAAAAACTGGAGAGCCCGATTCCGGGTATGGAACTCTGGTCCTTCCCGATGCAAGAGAATGGGGCCGGCGCAACCGGCGCACTCGTAAAGATGGAAGGGGTACCTTCCGGCGGGAACAGCACCCTTGTCTATTTCAGTTGTGCCGATTGTAGCGTCGAGGCGAAAAAAGCCGCGGCGAGCGGTGGCCAAATCTTCAAGGAGAAGTTCCCGATCGGGCAGTATGGTTTCATCGCATTAGTTACCGACACAGAAGGCAATATGATCGGTTTGCACTCAATGGAGTAATACGCCCCGATAAGGCACCTCAACCAGAGCCGGAAAGGAGTTAGCCATGAAGAACCGGATCCGGGCAGGGAAGGCGCTGCTCGCTTTCTCCGTCATCGCCACGGTCGCAATCGTGACCGTGGCCGACGTCTTCAACCCCCACCATCTCTTTAACCCCGGATGGCCGGCCCATGCGCGCTTTCACAACGTCATGCAGTTTACGACGCTTTGCCTGGTCTCTCTTGCTTCGCTGATCGCGCTGTTCGGCGAGCGTGAGCCGAGCCGTGCCAAGCTGGCGGTGGCGGCACTGGCGCCGGCGACGTTCTGGCCCGGTCTGTTCGTCGCACTCCTGGTGCCGGGAACGGACGTCTATGCCAGCGAGAGTTTGCGCGCGATCGGCTTTCCGATCAACATTGCCATTGCCGCGCTCTTTCTCATTCTCACCGGCGTCGGCTACCGCCTCGCGGCAGCGGGGCCGAAACGCTGATAGTAGGAGGAGACCCATGCACCACATCAGCCGCGCCGCAGCACTTCTGACGGGGATGGTCTTCCTGACGGCAGCCATGGCATGGGGGGAGAACAGCGGCGAGAGCGGCGCCCCACGCTACCGGCAGCATCGCTTCGACGAGGAGTACCGGTACCTCCTCGATCCGGCCCGCCGTACCGATTTCTGGGACCCGGTCAAGTACCTCCCCCTGGATGTTGCGGGCTCCCGGTATCTCTCCCTCGGCGGCGAGGCGCGGGAGCGCTACGAATACTACAATAACGGCAACTGGGGGGCGGGTCCCCAGGACAGCGGCGGTTACCTCCTCCATCGCTACCTGCTCCATGCCGACCTGCGCCTCGGGGAGCCCGCCCGCTTCTTCTCCCAACTGAAGAGCGGTCTCGTGGAAGGGCGTAACGGCGGTCCCCGCCCCACCGACGAGGACCAGCTCGACCTGCACCAGCTTTTCCTCGATCTTTCGGCCGGCTTCGACTCGGAAACCAGGCTCACGCTGCGCAGCGGCCGCCAGGAACTCGCCTTCGGCTCCCAGCGTCTCGTCTCGGTACGCGAAGGCCCCAATGTGCGCCAGAGCTTCGACGGCTTCCGTCTCATCTGGCAGTCGGATCGCGCGCGCTTGGACGGCTTCGCTGTCAAGCCGGTGGAGACCAACCGCCACGTCTTCGACGACGGACCGGACAATACCAGGGCCTTCTGGGGAGTCTACTCAGTGCTCCCGTTTCCCCTCCTCCCCGGAGGGAACGCGGATATCTACTACATGGGACTGTATCGCCGCGAGGCCCGCTTCGATCAGGGAAGCGCGCGGGAGACCCGACACTCGGCGGGGACGAGGCTCTGGGGGAAAGGAGACCCCTGGGATTACAACTTCGAGTTCGTTTACCAGTGGGGGAGCTTCGGCGACGGCGCCATCCGGGCCTGGACCGCCGCCTCAGACACCGGCTTCACCATCGGTTCGGCCCCGTTCCATCCCCGGATCGCCCTGAAGGCGAACATCGCCAGTGGCGACGAGGACCCGAACGACAAGGACCTCCAGACCTTCAACGCGCTCTTTCCTAAGGGGTCCTACTTCAGCGAGGCGGCGCTCGTCGGCCCGGCCAATTTCTTTGACCTGCAGCCCAGCGTGGAATTCAGACCCGACAAGAATATCACCGTGACGCTAGACTGGGATTTCTTCTGGCGCGAGAGCCTGAATGACGGCATTTACGGCAATGCAGTGAATCTCGTCCGTTCCGGCACGGCAAGCCGCGCCCGCTACGTGGGGAGTCAGCCCGAGGTGCAGGTGGAGTGGCAGGCGGATCGCCATCTGCTGCTCGCGGTCAATTACTCCCACTTCTTCGCCGGACGGTTCCTAAAGGAGAGCGGGCCGGCGAAGGACGTGGATTACGTCAGCTCCTGGGTGAGCTACAAGTTCTGAACCGGTGCCCATAAGAGAACGAGGAGGGTGAGCAGATGCCGAAACCGGGACTCTTCAAGCCGCCACGGCTTCGTTCCGGGGAGGAAGCGGAGACGGAGCGGCACGCTACCTGGCTGGAGCTCTTCTACGACCTGGTCTTCGTGGCGGCGGTCGCGCAACTGGCGACGAGCCTCGGTAACGACTACTCGTGGACCGGCATGCTCCGGTTTTGCGTCCTCTTCGTCCCGGTCTGGTGGGCCTGGGTAGGGCACACCTTCTACCTCACCCGCTTCGATACCGAGGACGCGGGGCACCGGCTTCTCACCATGGCCCAGATGGCGGCGGTCGCCTCGCTGGCTGTCCATGCGCCGGCAGCCCTCGGCGCCACCTCTGCCGGCTTCGCCCTCTCCTACGCGGTGGTCCGTTTCATCCTGGTGGCGGAGTATCTGCGTGCCGGCCGCCACATCCCGGTCGTCCGGCCGTTGACCGGCCGCTATGCCGCCGGCTTCGGTGCCGCTGCTTCGATCTGGGCCATATCCGTACTGGTCCCCCTCCCCTGGCGATTCGGGCTCTGGGGTACGGCCCTTGCCGTGGATTTCCTCACCCCGCTGACCGCCGGCATGCTTCATGTCCGCTTTCCGCCCCACCTGATGCACCTCCCCGAGCGGTTCGGGCTCTTCACCATCATCGTCATCGGCGAGGCGGTGATTAGTGTAGTGTTCGGCATTGGCAAGACCGGACTGACTTTTGTGTCGGCGGGAGCCGGATTCATGGGGTTGCTGATCTCGTTTGCTCTCTGGTGGGGCTATTTCGATGGGGCCCGGGGGGCGATGACCCGTCGGCTTCAGGCCCGGGAGCATGTAAAAAGCTACCAGCAGTGGCTCTACGCCCATCTGCCCCTGTTGATGGGAATCACGGCCGTAGCGGTGGGGATCAAGCATGTGATTTCCCTGCAGCCGGCCGAACCGCTCCATGCAATCGAAGGCTGGCTGCTCTGCAGCTCGGTAGGGATGACTGTCCTGGCCTTGAGCGCTATTTTTATCGCCTCGGCGCAGGAGCAGGAAGGGCGAGTCATCCGCCGCCTGGCACGGCCAAACTACCTGATTGCCTTTCTTGCCATTGCCACCGGAAGCTTGAGCAGCAGGTTGCCCGGTGTGGCAATTCTCGGTATATTGACACTGCTCTGCATCGCCCAGATAATTGTGTCGCTGGGAGCCATTGCCGAAGAAGATAAAGCATAGGCCGGCTGTCTCTTAAATACGGGAGAGCATCTTAAAGAGCTTGACCTACCGCCACTTTCTGCCGGATCCCCAACTCATAATACCGCATTTTTCCTCCAGCGTTTTTCTTGATCATCTCCTCAAATAGGTCTAAGTTTAAATAAAAGACCAAAACTATCCTAAAGGGGTATTGCTATGAAAACAGAACTTTTAACTCCGCAGAACAGCGCCGTCATCTTCATCGACTTTCAACCCCAGATGGTATTTGGGGTTGCCAACATCGACCGCCAGACACTCTTCAACAACGTCCTTCTGCTTGCCAAAGCCGCCAAAATCTTCAAAGTTCCGACCATCCTGACCACAGTTGAAAGCAAGGGTTTTTCCGGCAACATGTGGCCGCAGCTTCTGGACGTATTCCCTGACCAGGAGCCGGTTGAGCGCAGCAGCATGAACTCCTGGGAAGATAAAAAATTCGTGGCGGCCGTGAAGGCAACCGGAAGAAAAAAACTGATTATGGCCGCCCTATGGACGGAGGTTTGTCTGGCCTTTCCTGCCCTGGAGGCGCTCAAGGCCGGCTACGAGGTTTACGCCGTTGAGGATGCATCGGGGGGTACCACTCTAACAGCGCATAATGCCGCCATGCGGCGCATTGAACAGGCCGGTGCAGTGCCGGTAACATCACTGCAGGTTCTGCTTGAGTACCAACGTGATTGGGCAAAAAAGGATACCTACAACGATGTCTTGGAAGTGGTTAAAGAACACTGTGGTGCTTATGGCCAAGGAGTAGAGTATGCCTACACCATGGTGCATGGCGCACCACCGAGCCGAAGCGGAGCTGGGCACTAAACACAAGCACGCCTGATCGGTTTCGCGGGGTTATGAGAGGAAAAACCGTAAACTAAATGCATCAAGGCATTTCTCAACTGATCCCCGAAGACATGAAGCATAAATTATGAATTGAATTGAGGGCTATGAAACGGATGTGAACAGGTGATGCCATGGATAAGCATAGAACGCCTGAGAAAACAGCAGAACCCGTCGCCGTCCTGACGTTGCGCACGGTCAAGCCGGGGTGTGTAGAGAGATTCGAGGTTGAGTTGCATGGTTTTATTTCGCGATCCCTTCACACCGAGGGGCAACTGGGAGTGCACGTCCTGCGCCCGGAGTCTGGATCCGGTCCGCGTGAGTACGGAATTGTGCGCCGTTTCAGCAGCACGGAGTACCGTGACCGTTTTTATGGCTCACCCCTTTTTCAGCAATGGGAATCAACCGTTGCGCCGTTAACCGAAGGAGGACCGAAGCGCGAGGAGTTGTCCGGGCTGGAAACCTGGTTCACACTCCCCGGTCAACGGACGATGATTCCGCCGCCACGCTGGAAGATGGCCCTAGTCACCGTCGTTGGTGTCTGGCCGGCCAGTATGCTGGTGCCTTGGTTGCTGAATCCCCTGATAACTAACCTGCCGCTGCAACTGAGAGCACTTTGTGTGTCTGTGGGCATAGTAATTCTTCTCACTTGGGCGATTATGCCGTTACTGGTGAGAATTCTCAACCCCTGGCTGCAACGTCGCTCATAAAAGGGAGAGGAGGTAACAGTATGAACGCACCCGATCTGATTTTGCATAATGGATCGATCACTACCCTCGATCCTCTACAACCCCAGGTTTCGGCCGTGGCCATGGCCGGCGGACGGATTACAGCCACAGGCGGCGAAGAGCTGATCACCAGCGCTAAAGAAACGACCCAACGGATCGACCTCAAGGGCCGGCGGGTCATACCCGGCCTGAACGATTCCCACATCCACGTCATAAGGGGAGGGCTAAACTACAATATGGAACTGCGCTGGGACGGCGTACCATCGATGGCACAGGCGCTGGAGATGCTCCGTGAGCAGGCGCGTCGCACACCGCCACCCCAGTGGGTACGTGTCATCGGTGGTTGGAGCGAATTTCAGTTTGCCGAGCGGCGCATGCCGACCCTGGAAGAGATCAATGCCGTTTCGCCGGACACCCCTGTCTTTGTCCTGCATCTGTACGACCGGGCCTTTGTCAACAGGGCGGCGCTGCGCGCGCTTGGTTACACGAAGGAGACACCCGCTCCGGCGGGTGGGGAGATTCAACGCGATAAGAGCGGCAATCCGACCGGGCTGCTGATTGCCAAACCGAACGCCCTGATCCTCTACGCCAGCCTGGCCAAGGGGCCAAAGCTGAGTTTCAACGATCAGGTCAACTCAACCCGACACTTCATGAGGGAGTTGAACCGGCTGGGAATCACCAGTTGTATCGACGCCGGCGGCGGGTTCCAGAACTATCCTGACGACTACCGCGTGGTCGAGGAACTGGCCGGCAGGGACGAACTGACCCTGCGCATTGCCTATAACCTCTTCACCCAGCGTCCCAAAGAGGAGTATGACGATTTTGCCGGCTGGGCAAAGATTGTGTCGCCCGGACAGGGGAGCGATGTTTACAGGATGAATGGCGCCGGCGAAATGCTGGTCTTTTCCGCCGCCGATTTCGAGGATTTCCTGGAGCCGCGCCCCGATCTCCAGCCGGTGATGGAGGCCGAACTGAAAAAGGTTATCGGCCTGTTGGTGGAAAAGCGCTGGCCGTTCCGCCTGCACGCTACCTATGACGAGTCAATTTCCCGCTTTCTGGATGTTTTCGAGAGCGTCGACCGGGAGATCCCCTTCAACGGTCTGCGCTGGTTCTTCGATCATGCCGAGACCATTTCGGAGCGCAACATGGAGCGGCTGCGCGACCTGGGGGGCGGCATCGCCATCCAGGACCGGATGGCCTTCCAGGGGGAATACTTCATGTACCGTTACGGCAAGGAAGCGGCACAACGGACACCCCCGATAACCAGGATGCTGAATCTGGGAATACCGGTCGGCGCGGGGACCGATGCCACACGGGTATCCAGCTACAATCCCTGGGTGTCGCTCTACTGGCTGGTCAGTGGCAAAACAGTAGGCGGTATTTCCCTGTACGACGAAAGGAATCGCCTCAGTAGGCCCGCGGCGTTGCGGCTCTACACCGAGGGAAGTTCCTGGTTCTCGGGCGACGACGGAAAAAAGGGACTGATCGCGGCAGGGCAACTGGCCGACCTGGCGGTACTGTCGGCCGATTACTTCACAGTCCCGGAAGAGGAGATCAAGGGGATCGAAGCGGTCCTGACCGTCATGGGAGGAAAGGTTGTGCATGGAGCAGGTGACTATGGCAGCCTGGCGCCACCACTGCCGCCGGTGAGCCCTGACTGGGCGCCAACCGGCGTTTATGGCGGTGCTTATCGTCATGTTCATCCGATCAATTCCGGCACATCGCTTTCATCGCCATGCTCTTGCAGTATTCCGCTCCATCGGCACACCCGCACGGTCTTAGGCGCCGGCGGCGATTGGGGGATCGGTTGCACATGTTTCGCATTCTGATATACTGGCTCAATGCAATCCACGACAGAAGGGAGCTGCGACATGACCACACGCCGCATCGCAAAAACATTCAAGAGCCGACCCACCGTCGAAGGCGCCGGCGTGCACCTCAAAAGGGCCTTCGGCTATTCCCAGGTGCCGCAGTTCGATCCGTTCCTGATGCTGGATGATTTCCACACCTCCAACCCGGACGAATACCTGGCCGGCTTTCCCTGGCACCCCCACCGCGGTATCGAGACCATCACCTATGTGCTGGAGGGTCTGGTGGAGCATGGCGACAGCATGGGGAACAAGGGGGCCATCGGGGCCGGAGACGTGCAGTGGATGACCGCAGGCAGCGGCATCATCCACCAGGAGATGCCTCAACTGAGCCCCACCGGCACGATGTGGGGATTCCAGTTCTGGGCCAACCTGCCGGCGGCGCAGAAGATGATGGCGCCCCGCTACCGCGACGTCAAGGCGGCCGATATCCCTGAAGTCACGCTTGAGAACGGGGTGAAGGTCAAGGTCATCGCCGGCGAGGTGAATGGGGCCAAGGGGCCGGTGGGGGATATCGTGATCGAGCCGGAGATGCTCGACATCAGCGTGCCTGCCGGCTCCGTGTTCACCCATCCGCTTCCGCTCGGGCATACCGCCTTTGCCTATATTCTCTCCGGGGAAGGGTACTTCGATGATCAGCGCGATGCCTATGCCTACGAGATGGTCGGTCACGGCTGGTCGGATACCGAGCGCCGCTGCTGCTGTTCTGCCGAAACCGTGGTGCTTTTTGAGCATGCCGGCTCTGCGGTCCAGGTGACGACGACAGACAAGCCGGTGCGCTTTCTGTTTGTATCGGGAAAACCGCTGGGGGAACCGGTGGCCTGGTACGGCCCGATCGTGATGAACAGCCGGGAGGAGCTGAAGGTTGCATTTGAGGAATATCAGAACGGTACATTCGTCAAATAGAAGCATCGAGACTGAATCAACGCGGGGACAGTGAAAGGAGAATGCAGGTATGGGATCAAAAGGACGTGAGATTATCGGGATGGACGTGGATGAACTGCTCGGTTTGCTCCGCAGTGCCTATTGTGACGAATGGCTTGCCTATTACCAGTACTGGCTGGGGGCAAAGCTGGTAAAGGGGCCGATGAAGGATGCTGTCGGCGCCGAACTGCTGCAGCACGCTACCGAAGAACTGCTGCATGCCGACATGGTGGCGATGCGCATCATCCAGCTGGGGGGAACGCCCGTCACCAAGCCCGAGGAATGGTACAAGTTCACCAACTGCGGCTATGATGCACCGGACGACCCATTCGTCAAGACACTTCTGGAGCAGAACATCAAGGGGGAACAGTGCGCCATCGGCGTTTACAAACGGCTGATGGATATTACCAGGGAAAAGGATCCGGTCACCTACAACATAGTGCTGACCATACTGCAGCAAGAGGTGGAGCATGAGGAGGACCTGCAGGCCCTGCTGGAGGACTACGAACTGATGATGCGCGCATTCAGGGAATAGCGCCGCATTACACGCTTTTGTTGAATCCCGTTGTTACCATCAGGCTCTCTACTTTCAACTGCCGGATAACAGGGATCATCTTGTTATCCGGTGTACAGGCTGTTCTTCACGACATGATCCCCGGCCGGAACTTCCCTTTTCAATCTTCAGCTGACTCAACAACTGTTGCCGTCTTTTTCAGACGTTTGGGAGTCGCGCGAACCTTCACTCCCGGAATTTTGTCCGGAATCGGCACAAAAGAAGCCGGGTCGGCCGGCTGCAGGATCATGTAATGGGAGGAGGCGATTTTTCTGATTATGCCGTCACTGAACTGGATTGTCGCTTTAAGGGGAGACACTTCCACCACCTTGCCTGCTCCCCATTGGACAGCTCCGGTATGGCTCACGACGGTACCTCTTTTGATAATCATACTTTCTCCTTATCTGACTGGGTTGACAGCACTTCCTGCTACCCGGCACTGAAAGGCGGCGGGAGGAGTCGAAAATAACCTGTGCTGACTGAACAGCGGGCTTGACTACAGAAGTGGACGGAGATGAACGAAAGGCAGGGCGGCTCTAAATGCCGGAGAGAAACTATTTCTGCTTATAGGTCAACATGTTAACTGTACGCTGTTTCTGATTTAATAGATAGTAAGTATTTCATTCATCGGGAGGGCAGGAGGGGAAACTGTTAAACCTACGGTGACTTCCCGGCGGGCTGTCGCAGCGGCAGCATTACGACGAACGACGCCCCCTCCCCCGGGGTGCTCTCAACCCTGATATCACCGCCGTGATCCTGTACAATCCCGTAAGAGACCGCCAACCCCAGGCCGGTTCCCCTCGGCTTGGTGGTAAAAAACGGGGTGAACAGTTTCTCCTGATCGTCTGCAGAGATGCCGGTCCCGCTGTCGCCTATCGTTACCGAGCAGTTCCCCGTCTCACCGTCAACCACGGTTGAAACTGTCAGCACCCCTCCCCCTTCCATGGCCTGCAGGCTGTTTACGACAAGGTTGGTGAATACCTGTCGAAGTTGATGCTCATCCCCTTCCATATTTCCACCGGCATTCCGGTACTTCCGTTCGATGCGGTATCTCTCCAGCGGGATCTGATGGCCGATCTGGTCCAGTATGTCATCCAGCAGCACTTCAATATGAAAGGGCCGGATCACCTTGTTTTTTGTCCCGGCAAAAGTCAGCAGATTGGAGACGATCCGCTCCACCCGGCCGACCTGCCGGATAATCGTCTCCACCTCCGACTGGTCCGAATCGTTCAGGCGCTCCGACATTTCAAGCAATTCGGCGTTGCCGCGAATAATGGCCAGAGGGTTGTTGATTTCGTGGGCCACTCCCGACGCCAGTATGCCGATACCGACAAGTCGTTCTGCACGGGCCAGTTCCTGGTGGGCCACAAGCAGCCACTGGTTTTTTTCATCCAGCTGCGCAGTCCGGTCCGCGACCTTTTCCTCCAGAGTCCGGTTAAGCAGCAGAATCTCATCTTCACGCTCAATCAGCCGATGTTTCATGATGTTGAATTCTTCCGCCATGACCGATATTTCGTCATGCCCCCCGACCACGATGTCCGGGATATGTTCACCGAGTGCCAGCAGGCGCGCCCCCTCCTCCACCGCCTTGATCGGGCGGGCCAGGCTCGACCCGAGCCACGCCGAAAGGGAGACGCCGATCAGGGTTACAAACAGGAGGATCGCCGAGAAGATGATGTGTATCCGTGAACGCAGTTCGAAAAATGAGAGTTCGGGAATTCCCAGATAGAGCGCCGAAGCGCCGATCACCCAAAAGAGGACAACAGCCGTCACCAGCGGTGTCAGAGTTGCCAGGGTCAGCTTTAATCGGATCGAATAGCGCAGGTATGGTCTCACACGCTGCCCCTCTCCGCCAGGGCGTACTCGGCAATTTTGCGGTCCAGGGTTTTGCGCGAGATACCCAGGATCTCTGCAGCGCGGCTTTTGTGGTAGCCGGTTTCCTTCAGGATCGACGTGATGTGAAGACGCTCAATTTCATCCAGGGCAACCAGCCGCCGGGCAGTGTCTGCCGGCATGGAAGGGGCCTCACGGCGGGCATCCAGCGGCAGCAGCCCGACCGTAATGGAACTGCCGCGGGCTAAAATAACCGCCCGCTCCATGACATTTTCCAGTTCGCGTACATTGCCGGGCCAATCGTACTGCAACAGTGCCTGCAGGGCATCATCATCGATATTACGCACGTCCTTTTTCATGCGCCGGGTGGAGGACTTGAGGAAATGGCGGGCCAAAGGTTCGATATCGTCGCGCCGCTCCCGCAGGGGCGGCAGGTTGATGGATATCACGTTCAGGCGATAGTACAGGTCCTCCCGGAAGCGCCCCTCCCTCACCTCGTTCATCAGGTCTTTGTTGGTGGCGGCCACGAAGCGCACATCCACTTTGCGGGTGCGGGTCGAACCGAGGACGATGAAATCTTTTTCCTGGGTGACCCTCAGGAGTTTGGCCTGCACCGCCGGACTGACATCGCCGATCTCATCCAGGAACAGCGTGCCGCCGTCGGCTTCTTCCAGAAGCCCCCTCTGGTTCATGACCGCCCCGGTGAAGGCGCCGCGCATATGGCCGAACAACTGGCTCTCCAGCAGGGTGTCGGACAGTACGGCGCAGTTCAGGGAGACAAACGGCTTGTCCCGGCGCGGGCTGTTGCGGTGCAGGGCGCCGGCGATCAGCTCCTTGCCGGTGCCGGATTCCCCCATGACCAGGATATTGGCATCACTTTCGGCTACCTGCAGGGTCAGATCATAAACTTCGCGGAAAGCGTCACTGCGAAAGATGATTGCATCCGCACCTCCGTTTCCCCGCTGCAGCTCCTCACGCAGCAGCAGGTTCTCCTTCGCCAGGCGCCGGTGATCGAGCAGCCGCTCAACCATCCCGAGCAGTTTTTCCTTCGGAAACGGCTTGGTAATGTAGTCGTACGCCCCCTGCTTGATGGCGTTGATCGCATCATCAATCGTGCCGTGGGCGGTCATGATGACCACCGGCAGGTCCGGCCAGCGCCTGCAGAGCTGTTCAAGCATCTGCAAGCCGTTTATATCGGGCATGCGCACATCCTGAAGGATCAGGTCACACGGCACGGACGAAGCGTTCTCCAGCCGCACCAGCAGATCGGTACCGCGCTGAAAGGTCTCTACACTATAGCCGCTGGCATGCAGCAGTTTATCCAGATAGCGCAGGATTTCCGTCTCGTCGTCGCAGACGAATATGGTTGGCATAGCGGGTACTCCTTTTATACCACTCCCTCCCTGGCGGATCCTCTGGGGCCTAATGGCACCTCCTCATGATTCAGGAGGGGGCGAGTGGTGGTTTCGGGACAAAAAGATACATCGAGAGACAAAAAGAAGCAACAGCTGTTCCATTCCGACTAAAGCCCGGTCGCTTTGCATATATATTTTACGTTAATAATCGGCCTGTTATGAATAATCATCCGCTTCTGCCGGATTGGCACATACGTTGCCGTATACGTCGGGATTTATCAGGGCACGTCTTATGGGTCCCGGGCTTGTATAGAATCCTAGATGCACAAAATATTCGGAAGCGGAGGATTAGTATGGGTAAAGAAGTGCTGTTTCCCGGGGTGAACCGCCGGGACTTCATCAAGACCTGCATAACCGTATCGGCGATGCTGGGGCTGCCTGTCAGCATGGTCAGCAAGGTAGCAGCCGCGGCACAGAAGAGCGACAAGCGGCCGTCGGTCATCTGGCTGCACTTTCAGGAGTGTACCGGCTGTTCGGAGTCGCTGTTGCGATCATCGCATCCTACGGTGGCCAACCTGATCCTCGACATGATCTCCCTGGACTATCATGAAACCTTGATGGCAGGCTCCGGTCACCAGGCCGAAAAATCGTTGCACGATTCGATGACCGCCAACAAGGGGAAGTATATCCTGGTGATCGAAGGCGCGATCCCGACCAAGGATAACGGCATCTACTGCAAGGTTGGCGGAAAGACCGCCATTGAATCCCTGAGAAAGGCGGCCGAGGGCGCTGCCGCCATCATCTCCATCGGCACCTGTGCCAGCTACGGCGGCATCCAGTCCGTAGGCCCCAATCCGACCGGTGCGGTCGGTGTGCGTGACATCATCAAGGACAAGCCGATCATCAACATCCCCGGCTGTCCGCCCAACCCTTACAACTTCCTTTCGACCGTCCTCTATTATGTAACGTTCAACAAGCTGCCCGACCTTGACCAGTTGGGGCGTCCCAAGTTTGCCTACGGCCGCAAGATCCACGAGCATTGTGAACGCCGGGCCCATTTCGATGCCGGCCGCTTTGCCAAGGCCTATGGCGACGCGTCCCATGCCGAGGGGTACTGCCTGTACAAGCTGGGGTGCAAAGGTCCGGCAACCTACGCCAACTGCTCGGTGATCCGCTTCAATGACGGCGTGGCCTGGCCGGTGGGCATCGGTCACCCCTGTATCGGCTGCACCGAACCGGAGCTGCTCTTCAAGACCGCCATTGCCGACAAGGTGCAGATCCACGAGCCGACGCCGTTCGACAGCTACGCCCCGGTCGATCTCAAGGACAAGGGGAAAGGCCCCGATCCACTGACGACCGGCGTCATCGGCCTGGCTGCCGGAACCGCCATCGGTGTGGGGGTCATGATGGCAAAAAAACTCCCGGACGGTCCCGAAAAGGGGGATGACCATGGCAAAACCGAGTAGGCGCCAGTTCTTCAAGATCGTCGGGGCAACCGGCGCGGCACTTCTGGCGGGTCGGGGTGCCGCATTGGCGTCCGAGTCGCACCCGGTCAACAACGAGGCGATAGGCATGCTCTACGACGCCACCAAATGCGTCGGTTGCAAGGCCTGCATGTCGGCCTGCAAACGGGTAAACAGCGATTACGGCAGCCTTGCCTACGAACAGGCCTCATTCGACAAGGACAGGCTCTGGGACGCGCCCCAGGATTTGTCCGGCAGCACCCGCACCCTGATCAAGCTTTTCAAGGAATCGGAAAAGAGCTGGTCGTACGTCAAATATTCCTGCATGCACTGTCAGAAACCGTCCTGCGTGTCGGTCTGCCCGGTCAGCGCCATGACCCGCGACAAGATTACCGGTACCGTAGATTACAACAAGAACACCTGCATCGGCTGCCGTTACTGCCAGATCGCCTGCGCCTTCAACATCCCCAAGTTCCAGTGGGACAAGGCCATACCCCAGATCGTCAAATGCGACATGTGCAAAAACACCAATCTCGTCAAACATGGCATTACCGGCTGCGCCGAGGCCTGTCCGACCGGCGCGATCATGTTCGGCAAACGCAAGGAGCTGCTGACGGAAGCAAAAAAACGCCTGCAGGAGAACCCCGGCAGCTACGTCAACCACATCTATGGGGAAAAAGAGGTGGGAGGCGCCAATCACCTCTACCTGTCAGCCATGCCGTTCATCAAACTGGGGCTCCCGGCCCTCAATGAGGAGGCTCCGGCAGAGTTTTCCGAAAAGATCCAGCACACCATCTACAAAGGCTTTATCGCCCCGGTGGCGCTCTATGGCACGCTCTGTATCATCGCGCTGAAGAACATGAGGGGACACGACGAAGCGGAAAAGAAGCCGGATGAAACAACCGGAAACGGGGGAGATGATCATGAGTCACGATGAATTCCAGAAGCATGACGGCAAGATCCTGACACCCTCCTTTATCGTGCTGCTGACCCTGACCCTGATCGGCTTCGCCCTGATTGCGGTACGCTTTATCTGGGGAATCGGCGCGGTTTCCAATATGAGCGACGGCTACCCCTGGGGCATCTGGATAACCTATGACGTGGCCACCGGCACGGCCATCGCCTGCGGCGGGTATGCCATGGCGATCCTGATCTACATCCGCAACCACATGCATTACCATCCGATGATCCGCTCGGCCATCCTGACCAGCATGTTCGGCTACGGCCTGGCAGGGTTTTCGGTCATGGTCGATGTCGGGCGTCCCTGGAATGCCTATAATTTCTTCATCCCGTCAAAATGGCAGGCCAACTCGGCCATGTTCGAGGTGGCCCTCTGCGTCATGGCCTATACGACCGTGCTGCTGCTGGAGTTCCTGCCGGCTGTTCTGACGACGCTGGAGAAGACGGAATGGAGAACCCTGCAGCTGCTGCTTGACAAGCTGTACTCCCGGGTGGGGATGGAACGTCCGGAGAGGATCGGCGACCGGCTGGACAAGGTCAAGGACCTGGCGGCCTGGCTGAAACCGCGCCTGGACAAGGTACTGATCTTCATCATCGTGCTCGGCATCACCCTGCCGACCATGCACCAGTCATCGCTCGGCTCCCTGCTGCTGATCGCATCCACGAAGCTCCACCCGCTCTGGCATACCGGTTTTCTGCCGCTACTGTTCCTGATCAACTGCATGTTCATCGGCTATTCCATCGCCATACTGGAATCGGTCATTTCCTGCTACGCCTTCAAGCGCCCCTTTGAAACGAAGGAACTGTCCGGCATGGCCAGGATCGTTCCCTGGCTGACGGTTATCTGGCTCGGCGTGGTCGTGGGTGATCTTGCCTGGCGGGGGCAACTGGGTGCCGCAGTTTCACTGGACTTCTACTCGCGCTTCTTCCTGCTGGAGTTCTGCCTGGTTGCCGGCGGTTCGCTGCTGATGTTCAGCGGCAAAAAACGCGCATCGATCCGCTGGCTGTTCGTGTCGGCAGCGCTGATTGTCCTTGGCGGGGCGCTGTACCGCTTCAACGTGTACCTGATCGGCTTCAACCCCGGCAAGGGGTGGCACTACTTCCCGGCCCTGGCCGAACTGATGATCACGGTCGGTATCGTCGCCTTCGAGATCCTCGGCTACCAGGTGCTCGTCAAGATCCTGCCGGTCCTGCCGAAGCTGCATACGCGCCAGCAGCGCGATGCGGAGCATGGACTTGCAGAGAAAGCTTAAACCATTTTTACCACGAAGACACTAAGATCACGAAGAAACCGCAAACCTAATCTTTGGGTTTAACCCATAAAGTTTTTTGGTTCTAAAAACTTCGTGTCCTTCGTGACTTCGTGGTGAACCGCTTTTCAAAAATATATATTCCGGAGGTAGTACCTAATGGCCCGTATAACCCTTGACCCGGTCACCCGTATCGAAGGTCACCTGAGAATCGACGTGGAAGTAAACGGCGGCGCCGTCACCAATGCCTGGTCGTCGGCCCAGATGTGGCGCGGCATTGAAACCATTCTGCAGGGTCGTCCGCCCGAAGATGCCTGGATCTATGCCCAGCGCTTCTGCGGCGTCTGCACCACGGTGCATGCGATATCGTCGATCCGTTCGGTAGAGCACGCCCTCAAAGTGGAGGTGCCGCTAAACGCCCAGTACATCCGCAATATGATCATGGCACAGCACTCGGTGCAGGATCATATCGTCCATTTCTATCACCTGTCGGCACTGGACTGGGTTGACGTGGTCTCGGCACTCAAGGCCGACCCGAAGAAGACCGCCCAGCTGGCCCAGAGCATCTCCGACTGGAGCGGTAACAGCGAAACCGAATTCAGGGCGGTTCAAGCCAAGCTGAAGTCGTTTGTGGAAACCGGCCGCCTCGGTATCTTCTCCTCCGGCTACTGGGGGCACCCGGCCATGAAGTTGCCGCCGGAAGCCAACCTGATGGCCGTGGCCCATTACCTGAAAGCGCTCGATTACCAGCGCAAGGCGGCCCAGGTGGGCGCGATCCTGGGGGGCAAGAACCCGCACATCCAGAACCTCTGCGTGGGTGGTGTCGCCACCGCCGTCAACATGGAAAACATGACGACCATCAACATGGAAAAGATCGCCGCCCTTCGCTCCCTGATGGAGGAAACCCGCGAATTTGTCCAGAAAGTCTACTACCCGGACATGCTCGCCATCGCCTCGGCCTACAAGGAGTGGTTCAAATACGGCAAAGGGGTTGTCAATTATCTGGCCGTGCCGGAAATGCCGGAAGACACCACGAACACCACGTTTGCCCTGCCGGGTGCGATCATCAACAACGGCGACATCAAGGGTGCCCGCATCATCACCAACCATCAGGACCCCGCCCTGATTGGGAGCATCACGGAAAACGTGGCCCATGCCTGGTACGAGGGAAGCGGTAGCCACCACCCCTGGGAAGGTGAAACCAAACCGCACTACACCGATTTCGAGGATAACGGCAAATATTCCTGGTGCAAGGCTCCCCGTCTGGACGGCAAAGCGGTGCAGGTCGGCCCGCCGGCCCAGCTCTTTGCAGCGTATGCCGGCGGCAACCAGAAGGTCAGGAAACTGGTGGACGATTCCTGCCGGAAGATCGGCGTCGGTGTCGGCGACCTCCATTCCACCATGGGGCGACTTGGCGCCCGCGCTATCCGCGCCCACCTGATGGCCGACTATTCGATCGAGTACCTGGACAAGCTGGTGGAGAATATTGCCAAGGGGGACAAGACCTATGCCAACCACACCGAGATTCCGAAGGGTGAGTTCCGCGGAGTCGGTTTCCACGAGGCGCCGCGCGGCACGCTTTCACATTGGATCGTGATCAAGGACCGGAAGATCAAAAATTACCAGGCGGTCGTTCCCTCCACCTGGAACGCCTCGCCCCGTGACGAGAATGGCGTCATGGGACCCTATGAAGCATCGCTGGTCGGCAACCCGGTAGCGCAATCCGACAAGCCGCTGGAAGTGCTGCGAACGATTCACTCTTTCGACCCCTGCATCGCCTGTGCGGTGCATACGATCGACCCGGACGGGAAAGAGATCACCAAAATAAAAGTGATGTAGAAAAAACAGATAAAAAGGAAGTCCAACAATGAAAATACTTATTTTTGGTGCAGGGAACCTGCTCCTCAGCGACGAAGGCTTTGGCGTTCATTTCATCCGCTACCTGCAGCAGCACTACTGCTTTCCGGAAGAAATCGAGTTGTATGACGGCGGTACACTCGGTATCATGGTTACCCATATGCTGGAAGATGCCGATCATGTCTACCTGGTGGATGTGATTGATGCCAAGGGGGAACCGGGCGATATCTATCGCTACGAGAAAGAGGATTTCATGCTCGGCAGGCTGCCGATCAAGATGTCGCCCCACCAGATCGGCATCCAGGAGGTCCTGACCCTGTCCGACCTTCGTGACCGCTGTCCGGACAAAGTATCCCTGTTCGGAATTATTCCCCAATCTTATGAGGCCGGAGTAGAACTGTCTCAGCTGCTGTCGGAAAAACTGCCCGGACTGGCTGAACTGGTGGTGGGGGAGTTGGAGGCGGCAGGCCACACGATCATAAAAGCCGCGAAATAATTGTTGAGGGTAGAGTCAGAGTGCAGAAAAAACGCCGTCCCAGCAGGGTACGGCGTTTTTTTAATCAATCTGACGCGCCATCCTTCCGGATCAGCTCGACAATCCTGGCGTACAGATCGTCGCCGTCCTTGCCGGTCACCTTTTTCTTGTCAACGACCGCTATCGGCTGGTCACGGCAGCTGCCGCACTGCTTGACACAATCCTTGATTTTGATGTTCAGGTCGGGAAACTCTTCCTTAAGGCGCCGGAACACCTTCCCCTTTCCCTTGTTATGTTCGCAGAAACGGATTTTCATCGGCATACGCTATACCGCCAGCGGGGAACCGGCCGGGGCAACAAAGATACGCTGGCCCATTTCTCCGTCGATCATCAAAATTCCGTGCCCGTTGTCGCCGACCAGCTTGAGCTTGGCGATGAGGTCGCGGTCGTTGTTTTCTTCCTCGATCTGCTCGGTAACAAACCACTGCAGGAAGATCTGGGTGGCGTGATCCTTTTCCTGGACAGCCTGTTCACTCAGATTGTTGATGCAGGAGGTAATCAGCTGCTCGTGGGCAAGGGTTTTCTGCATCATGTCAAGCAGGGATTTGTATTTGTTCGGCACCGTTTTGCCGGCCGGCATTGAGATTACGACCCCCTGGTCGGACAGGTAAGTGTAGAACTTCATGAAATGAGTCATTTCTTCGCGGTACTGCACAAAGAACCAGTTGGCGGCGCCTTTCAGGCCGAGATCGTTGGCGCAGGACGACATGACGAGGTACAGGTGTGCGGAAAAAAGTTCAAGGTTCATGTGGGTGTTAAGCGAATCTGACATTTTTTTGCTGATCATGGTCGTAACCCTCCCTGGTTGATTTGATTTCGAGTATAACCCAAAACAGGACTTTTTCAATCCTGAATTGCAAACCGGGCTTTATGTGTGCGGTCGGTGTTCAGGACGGCGTTGCGAAAACCTGATCGCCAGATAGCTTCCCAGCAGGAACATCGGCAGGCTGAGCAGCTGTCCCATGGAAAACATACCGAAGAACAGCCCTATCTGGGCGTCAGGCTGGCGGAAAAATTCGACGATAAAGCGAAACAGGCCGTAACCGGCAATGGCTGCACAGGTTGTTACGCCGTTCACGGTTGTCCTTTTCGAGATGAAGTGCACAATAAAAAACAGGACAATCCCTTCCAGAAACGCTTCATAGAGTTGCGACGGATGGCGAGGGAGTCCGTCACTGCCGGGAAATATGACCCCCCAGGCTGAATCGGTAGGTCTGCCGTACAGTTCCCCATTGATGAAATTGCCTATTCTCCCCAGACCCAACCCGACCGGAGCGCAAAGAGCCGCCAGGTCGGTAAGAGCCAGAAAGGGAATCTTCCTGCGGCTGGCATAGAGCCAGAAGGCCAACACGACTCCCAAAAATCCGCCATGGAAGGACATGCCCCCTTCCCAGACGGCAAAAAGTTTGAGCGGATTGGCCAGGTAAAAACCGAGGTTATAGAAGAGGATATAGCCGGCGCGCCCTCCCAGAACAACCCCCATCGCACCGTAAAAAACCAGATCGGCGATATTGTCGCTCGTCAGGGGCAGCTTTTTACGGCCAACTTCGGAGCGGATGATGAAATAGGTGGCGATAAACGAGAGGACGTACATCAGCCCGTACCAGCGAAACTGGAGCGGGCCGATGCTCAGGAAGACGGGATCGATGTGAGGAAATTGCATGTACGCTTATGACACGCCGCAGCCGCAGTTGCGGGAACAGGCGCCGGCTCTCATTTTGAGGGCTTTTATGAATGAAGCTTCGGTGGCGCTCTTCAGTTCATCGACAACCGGGGCCGGAACGGGCGAATCAAGCGACAGGATGACCATCGCCTCACCTTTTTTCTGGCTACGGCCGAGATTCATCGAGGCGATATTGATGTCGTGCTGCCCCATGATCGTGCCGATCCGGCCGATCATGCCGGGACGGTCTTCGTAGTTCAGCAGCAGCATATGCTCGTCAGGGGTAAAGTCCATCGAGTAATCGCGCAGGCGGACGATGCGCGGCTGCCCCTCAAAGAGGGTGCCGGCAACCAGCCGCCGTTTCCCCTGACCTTCGAGGGTGAGGGTGATGACATTGGAGAAGGCGTCGGACTGGGTTGATTTGGTCTCTTCAACGATGATCCCCATCTGGTCTGCAACCAGGGTGGCATTGACCATATTGACATCCTGATCGACCTTGCGGTTCAGCAGTGCAGTGAGGCCGCAGACGGCGAGCGGCGAGCAGTCATAATGAGCGATGGCGCCGCTGAAACCGAAAGTGACCTTTTCCAGGTTGGTGTCGACCAGCTGCACGCCGAAATCGCAGATAACACTCATCAGGTTGAGGAAAGGACGCATCTGGTCCATCAGGGCCATGTCGAAACGGGGGATGTTGACCGCGTTTTCAAGCGGCTTGTCATCCAGGTAGTTGATAATTTCCTGCGACACATCAATGGCAACATTGACCTGAGCTTCAAAGGTGTTGGCTCCCAGATGCGGGGTTACCACCATATTCTTGTGAGCGATCAGCTGTTTGAGGACCTCGGTTGCGGGAGGCTCTTCACTCCAGACATCAAACGCCGCTCCGGTCACTTTCCCGGAATTCAGGTTGTCAAGCATGGCCTGCTCTTCGATAATGCCTCCGCGGGCAACGTTGAGAACGATGACACCGCTTTTCATCAGGCCGAACTCGCGGGCTCCGACCATCCCTTTGGTCTCCTCATTGAGCGGCGTATGAACAGTGATGATATCGCAGTTTTTATAGATTTCGTCATGGGACACCAGCTTGACCCCCAGGTCATGGGCGCGCTTGACAGAAATGTACGGATCACAGGCCAACACCTCGCATTCAAATGCTTTCAGGCGTGTGGCAACGCGCCCGCCGACTTTGCCGATGCCGATGACTCCGGCTATTTTACCTTTCAGCTCGTGGCCGGTAAATGGTGCCCGTTTCCATTCACCCGCTTTCAGGCTGTTATTGGCGGTCGGTACGTTGCGGCAGAATGAAAGGAGCAGCGCCAATGTATGCTCTGCGGCGCTGTTGGTGTTGCCGAACGGGGCGTTGACTACGATCACCCCTTTTGAACTGGCATAGTCAACATCCACGTTGTCGATGCCGACTCCCGCCCGGGCAACCATCTTCAGGCGGGTTGCCGCATCCAGAAGCGCCTTGTCCACGGTCGTGCCGCTGCGGGTAATGATGACTTCATAGTCGCCAATGACCGCCAGCAGCTCCTCTTTCTTCAAACCCAGCCGCACGTCCAGCTGGATGCGGGGTTCCTGGGTCAGGAGCGCAAGCCCCTCCGCCGACACTTCATCGGTTACAATTATCTTCATGATCGAATCTCCGGATGCAATGGATTTTGATCCTGCACAATAGCTCTGCAGCAAAAAAAATGCAAGCGCGGCGGGCGCAAATAGTGGTATACATTTGCGCCATGAAACCATTCAATATCGTTCTGATCGAACCTGAAATCCCTCCCAATACCGGAAACGTCGCCCGACTCTGTGCAGCCACAGGGACTGTTCTGCATCTCGTGGGGCGGCTCGGATTTTCCCTCGATGACCGCTATCTCAAGCGGGCCGGACTCGATTACTGGGAGTTTGTCGCCCTGAAACTGTGGCCTGACCTGGAGACACTTCAGGCTGCCGCAGCGGAGGGGCGCTTCTTCTACCTGAGCACCAAAGTCGAACGGAGCTATCTGCAGGCCGGTTTTCAGCCGGGTGATTACATCGTCTTCGGCAAGGAAACCAAAGGACTGCCGGAAGAGCTTCTTCTCGCCAACCCGGATACATCATTCACCATTCCGATGCCGGCGGAAAAAGTGCGCAGCCTCAACCTGTCGACGTCGGCCGGAATCGTACTCTATGAAGCACTGCGCCAGTGCGGGAGGATTTCGTAATGCTGGCCAGAGCGGTCATCTGGATGAATCTGGCGCTTATTTTCTACACCTGGGCGGTATTCAGCGGTCGCAGGCAGGGGCTGCAGCCGAAGCACCTGGCAATTTTCGGGATTGGTCTTTTTTGTGATTTCATGGGCACTTACCAGATGAACATGGTCGCCGAAATGTACGGCAAAGCACCGGAGTGGCATAACGTTACCGGCATCGCCTCACTGGCCGGGATGGGATTACATTTCCTGCTGGCGTTGACGGCGTCCCTGCTCCATCGGGCGGAAGCGGTCAATGTTCTGTTTCACCGTGTCAGCCTGACGATCTACAGCTGCTGGCTGGTTGCGTTTGTCAGCGGAGCGGTTTCCGGCATGCTGCGGATGGGAGGATGATCAGATGCATCCGTACTTAACGGCTGACATACCCGGTTGTGGCGGTACAATCAAAGAATCCCCCGAGGACTTTCATGTCGAGGAGATTCCTTCCTACCTCCCGTGCGGGTCCGGTGAACATTGCTACCTGATGATCGAAAAACGGGGCATCACGACCCTGGAGGCGATCAGCCGCATCGCGGCCGCCCTGAAGATCCCTGAGCGCGAGGTCGGTTATGCCGGCATGAAGGATGCCGTCGGCGTTACGCGTCAGACGCTCTCCATCCAGCGGGTCACTCCGGAGAAGGCTCTAGCCCTGGAACTGGACGGCGTCAGAGTCATTTCGGCAGAGCGTCACGCCAATAAGCTCAAACTCGGGCATCACAAGGGGAATCGCTTTCGCATCGTGATTCGGGGTGTTTCCGGCACAGCATCCCAACTGGTCCCGGCAATCCTGGAGATACTCGGGAAACGCGGCGTTCCGAACTACTTCGGCTACCAGCGCTACGGCGCGCAGGGCAATTCGCATCTGATCGGCGCGGCGCTGCTCCGGCGGGATTGGCGCGCCTGTGTGGACCGAATGATCGGCGAGCCGGATGCGGTAAAAGATGAAAGATGGTCCGCAGCTATTTGCGCGTATCAGCAGGGGGCTCTGGATGACGCTCTCCGGCTTTTCCCCCGCCACTGTCGCAGCGAGCGCGACGTGCTGCAGCGACTGGTCGCCAGGCCGGGAGAATTCGAGAAAGCGTTTTCCGCTATCCATCCCCGGCTGAAAAAGCTGTATCTTTCGGCTATTCAATCATTCCTGTTCGATCAGGCCGTGGCTGGACGGATTGAAGATATTGACCTGGTGATGGCCGGTGATCTGGCCATCAAACATGTCAATGGTGCCTGTTTTCTGGTTGAAGATGCGGCAACCGAGCAGGAACGAGCTGACGCGTTTGAAATATCGGCCAGCGGGCCGATGTTCGGCTGCAAAATGAAACACCCCGAAGGCGAGGTATGGGGATTTGAAAGCAACATCCTGGAGCGGGCTGGGGTAAACCTTTCTCAATTTGACCTGCCGGGCGGTCTCCGGATGGAGGGTGAGAGGAGGCCGCTGCGGGTGCCCGCCGTGGATCTCTCCTGGAGCGCTTCAGGTGATGCCGTGACGGTGGAGTTCACTCTGCCGAAAGGTTCGTATGCGACTTCGCTGATCAGGGAAATTACCAAGACGTTCTGAATTGGGCCAGCAACTGACAGACTAAAGCCGAGCAAGCGGAACAAAATATTTTTCACGCAACGACGCTACGACGCAACGTTTTAAACCACAAACCAAGGATCTTGTTTAAATGCTTTTCGTTGCGTCGTTGCGTCGTTGCGTGAGTAAAGCCTCTCTTCTCACATGCCATATTTCTCTAAGTCGTAAGAGACTTCTTCTTTCCCCAAAACAAAAAAACCGGCATCGCGCCGGTTTTTTTGTCTGTATGGTCTGTATGGTCTGTCGGGTCAGTCCGGTTACTTTCGGATAAAATCCGGTTTTGCGAATGAATACTGGAAATGCATGTGATCGGTGTAGGTTCCGCTCAGAATACCAACAACGTCTTCCGTGAAAACCAGCTCCTCGTCGGTCGGGATTACGAATACTTTGACCGGAGAGTCATCGGTGGTAATCAGGGTTTCCCTCTTGCGGGTCATGGCGCCCTTGTTCCGCTCGCGGTCGAGGATGATGCCGATGTGCTCTAGTCCTTCGACCGCCTTTTCGCGGATGGCCGCACCCATCTCTCCGACGCCGGCGGTGAACACGACCGCGTCAAGCTTGCCGACGGCAGCCATGAAAGCGCCGATGTATTTTTTTAAACGGTACGACTCGATATCCAGAGACAGCTGGCACCGCTTGTCGCCGGCATTGGCATGTTCGATGACGTCGCGGCGGTCGGTGAACCGGCCGGTAATTCCCATGACGCCGCTTTTCTTGTTCAGGATGCTGTCAATCTCCTTGGCGGAGAGGTTGTTTTTCTGCATCATGAAGGCGGGGATGGCTGGATCGATATCGCCGCAGCGGGTACCCATGACCGCACCTTCAAGCGGAGTGAGCCCCATGGTGGTGTCGACTGAAATGCCGTTCTTGATTGCGCAGTGCGATACTCCGTTGCCGATGTGCATCGTGACGATATTGGTGTCTTTGGGATCCTTGCCGAGCAGGACGGCGGCACGCTTGGAAACGTACAGGTGCGAAGTGCCGTGGAAGCCGTAGCGCCGCACCTGATGCTGTTCATACCATTCGTAGGGAAGCGGGTAAATGTAAGCGTGCTCGGGCATCGTCTGATGGAAGGCGGTATCGAAAATTGCAACATGCGGGATCGTCGGCATCAGGGCCTGGGCGGCTTCGATTCCCTCGATGTTGGGAGGGTTGTGGAGCGGCGCCAGGTGCTGTACTTCCTTAACGGCATTAAGCACGTTTTCGTCGATCATGACGGAACAGGTGAATTTTTCTCCGCCATGCACAACCCGGTGTCCAACGGCGGATATTTCGTTGACGTGTTTCAGCACGCCATGGACGGGGTCCGTAACCGTCTTGATAAGCAGATCAATCGCTTCCTGGTGGTTGGCACAGTCCTGTTCGTGATGATAGTTTTCGCGGCCGGGGATTTCATGCATGATAAACGATCCGCCAATGATAACCCGTTCTACCATGCCTTTGGCGACGACCTCCATTTTCTGCCAATCGAAAAGCTGGTATTTTACTGATGAGCTGCCGCAGTTTAGTGCCATGATTATCATGTGTGCCCCCTTTAAATAAACAGTCATCCGGTTATAATATCAGTAAAAAAATAACATCGAAACTAAAACAACTAGCTGTAATAAAACTGTTTTTGATATATACACGGAACGCGGAATGAATTCAACAAAATATGTACCGTCGTATTTGCCGAAGGAATATTTCTTTGCTGGACATTTAAAAATCAGTATAGTAAATTGATTTTTGCATTCCATCAGGGAAGCTAATCTAACAAGGAGGTGAAATTGTGTCCCATACTATTACTGAAGATTGCACGAACTGTGCGGCTTGTGAGGATTCCTGTCCAGTTAACGCTATCAGCGAGCAGGGTTCTGTGCGTGTCATCGACGCCGATACCTGTATCGACTGCGGAGCGTGCGTTGATACTTGCCCAGTAAGCGCTATCCATGCTTAAGTGACATTGAACACACAGCTCACAAAAAAAGCCCGCGGCAACGCGGGCTTTTTTTGTTGCCTAATCGTATCCGGGTAGAACCTCTTTATTTTCTGAGCAGCCAGAGGATGAACGAGAGAACGGCCGAAAGCAGCAGGCATGTTGCGAGGGGAAAATAGAAACTGAAGGTGCCGCGCCTGAAGGTTATATCCCCCGGAAGTCTGCCGAGCCAGGTGGGGAAACGCGGCGCGAAGGAGATCAGCACTCCGGCAGCCAGCAGAACGAGACCCAAGATGATCAACGGTTTTCCGAAATTGTGCATGGCAGTACCTGTTATTGATTTTACCTATACCCTGTTTCCTGAACCCTGCTTTAGATACCGCTCCATCTCGCTGTAGATGCAGCCGCAGTACTGCTGGCGGTATAATCCCAGCTCTTTCGAAAGCCGGATTCCCTCCTGCCACCCAGACCGAAAATCCTGGTAGTAAAACGCCACCCCGCACCGGCTCCCGATCCGCTCCCCCAATTCCCTGATTTCGTCATGCTTCTGGTATCTGCTGTAGAGCAGCGATGCGGTAAACGCGTCAAAGCCTCCTTTGGCAGCCTCCTCTGCAGCAGCAGTAAGGCGCGACGCGTAGCAATAGCTGCAGCGCCGGTCCGGCTCCGCGGCAGCGTGGGCCAGAAAACCTTCCAGGTCATAATCGTCACGAAGGATCAGCGGCATAGCTTCCTGCTCCGCCATCTGAATGGCGGCATCGCGCCGGCGGACATACTCCTGGTAGGGATGAATATTGTGGTTGTAGAAAAAGCCGGTCACATGATGACCGGCTGCCCGGAGCTGATGGAGCGGGAAGAGCGCACAGGGGCCGCAGCAGGTGTGCAGGAGAATCTTCATTACAGGTTCTCCAGCAGGTGTCCCATTTTTTCGCGTTTGGTCTCAAGATAGTCCCGGTTGGTGTCGGTCGGTTCCGTTTCTATCGAAACCCTTTCGACAATATCGATGCCGTACCCCTGCAATCCGATCAGCTTCTTCGGGTTGTTGGTCAGCAGGCGGATCTTGGTGATGCCGAGAGCCAGCAGGATCTGGGCGCCGATCCCGTATTCGCGCAGATCGGCCTTGAAGCCGAGCTCAATATTGGCCTCCACCGTGTCGCGCCCGTTGTCCTGCAGCTCATACGCTTTCAGTTTGTTGACCAGGCCTATGCCGCGCCCCTCCTGGCGCATATAGAGTATCACGCCGCTCCCCACCGCGGCGATCTGCTCCATGGCCCGATGAAGTTGTTCGCCGCAGTCGCAGCGCTGGCTCCCGAGCACATCGCCGGTAAGGCATTCTGAATGAACCCTGACCAGCACCGGCTGGTTCTTTTTCAGCTCACCTTTAACCAGGGCAATATGCTCAAGCTTGTCGATATCGTTCTCAAAGCCGATCGCACGCCATTCACCGCCGAACGTGGAGGGAAGGCGCGCTTCGGCTACCGTGCGCACCAGCCGTTCATTCTTGAGGCGATACGCCACCAGGTCGGCAATCGTGCAGATCTTGATGTTGTGTTCTTTCGCAAATACTTTCAGTTCCGGCATGCGGGCCATCGTACCGTCGTCATTCATGATTTCACAAATAACTCCGGCCGGCTTCAGCCCCGCCAGGCGGGCCAGGTCCACGGAACCCTCGGTCTGGCCGAGACGCACGAGTACGCCGCCTTTGCGAGCCCTGAGCGGGAACACGTGGCCGGGACTTACCAGATCCCTGGCAGTGGCACCTTCAGCTACGGCGGTTACGATAGTGAGAGCCCGGTCTGCCGCAGAAATGCCGGTGGTCACGCCATGCTTCGCCTCGATCGAAACAGTGAATGCGGTTTCAAAGGGAGAGGTGTTGTCGCGCACCATCGGGCGGAGTCCCAGTTCATCGCATTTTTCAGAGGTCAACGTCAGGCAGATCAGGCCGCGGCCGTATTTTGCCATGAAGTTGATGTTCTCCGCAGTGGCCGCCTCGGCCGCCAGGGTCAGATCTCCTTCGTTTTCACGATCCTCATCATCAACCAGGATAACCATTTTACCCTGACGGATATCTTCGATTGCCTCTTCTATTGTTGATACTGACATTGTGCACCTTTCCTTTTAGATAAATCCATTCTCTGCGAGTGTTTTCATGCTCAGGCCGCCTCCCGGCTTCCAGGGGGACGTCAGCCTTTCCACATACTTGCCGATGATGTCTGTTTCAATGTTGACGCGGTCGCCGATCTTAAGTTGCGCGAGCGTGGTGCTGGATATCGTGAGCGGTATGATGTTCACCGAAAAGCCGCCATCGGAGACCGCATTGACCGTCAGGCTGATGCCGTCGATCGCTACCGAACCCTTTTGCACCATGTAGCGGGAATGATCGGGGGGAATGCCGAATTCCAGGACCCGGTTCCCGGAGGTTTCACTGCTCTGCAGCAGCCTCCCGATGCAGTCGATATGGCCGGTGACGATATGCCCCCCCATCCTGTCGCCAAGTCGCAGGGCGCGCTCAAGATTGACGTTCCAGCCGTTCCGCAGGCTTCCGATTGTCGTGCCGGTCAGCGTCTCCGGCGAAACATCGAAGATCAGCGTATCCTCACGTTTTGCGGTAACGGTCAGGCAGGCGCCGTTGACCGCCACCGAATCACCGATGGCGATCTCCGCTGCCGGCAGGGTGGTGGCCACGGTCAGAACCGCCGCCGCGCCGCGTTTTTCAATGGCTGTTACCCGGCCGATGCTTTCGATCAATCCGGTAAACATGAACGCTCCGGTCGTGCTGTGACGACAATGTCTGAACCGCTGCGGCAGACAGTGGTGAAATCCAGCTTGATGGCCTGTGACATACTGGTGATCCCCTGCAGGGTAAAAGGGGCAAAGCCGTTGCTGCCGATGACCTTCGGCGCGATGAATATCACCAGTTCGTCGATCAGACCGCTTTGCAGCATGGTGCCCGCCAGGCGGCTGCCCCCCTCGAGCAGGACGGATTGCACCCCCATTGTTCCCAGTTTCTGCAGCAGGTCTTCCATGGAGACGCGGCCGTCAAATTCTTCACAAACGATGATGGTTACCCCCTGCTTGAGATAACGGAGATGCACGCGGGGATTGCTTTCCGTGGTGGCGATGACGGTCCTGGAAGAGAGTTCCCCGTTCAGTACGCTGACGCTCTCAGGGGTTCGCAGCCTCGTGTCCACGATCACACGTAACGGGTCCTTTCCCCGGACATGCCGTACCGTCAGCTGAGGATTGTCGGCGATGATCGTGTCGACCCCAACCATGACGGCGTCCATGCGTGAGCGCATCCGGTGGACATATTTCCGGGATTCCTCGCAGCTTATCCAGCGGGATTCTCCGGTGATCGTGGCGATGTTGCCGTCCAGGGTCATGGCGCACTTGTAGGTCACGTAAGGGATGCCGGTCGTGACATGCTTGATGAACGGGAGGTTGACTGCACGGCAGTCGTCCTCGCATATCCCGCACGACGTTTCGATGCCGGCCTTTTTCAGTGCCGCAAAGCCGCGGCCACTGACGAGAGGATTCGGATCGAGCATGCCGGCGACGACACGCTTGACTCCCGCCCGGATCAGCGCGTCACTGCAGGGGGGGGTCCTGCCGGTATGGCTGCACGGCTCAAGCGTGACATAAACGTCCGCCCCGCGCGACTCGGCTCCGGCCATCGCCAGGGCATTGATCTCCGCGTGCGCTTCGCCTGCCTTCCTGTGCCACCCTTCACCGATAACCGCACCATTCTTGACGATGACGCAACCCACCGCCGGATTGGGCGACGTCCTGCCGATCCCCTTGCGGGCGAGGGTCAGGGCGCGTTTCATGTATTTGGTGTCGGTGGAAACCATGAGAAACTTTCACGAAACATAATTTGATATTTTGAATTTTAAATTCTGAATTCTGAATTTTGGATTGAAATTCAACATCCAACATTCAAAATTCAACATTGCTTTTCGCTATCTTTTCAGCAAGTCCTGCAGTTCCTGCATAAATTCACCGATGTCACGGAACGAGCGGTAGACCGAGGCGAAGCGGACGTACGCCACCTCATCCATGCCGTGCAGCTCCTTCATGATCCATTCACCGATGGCGGTTGTCGAGATCTCCTTGTCCGTCGATTCCTGCAGGCGCGCTTCCAGACGGTCGACCATCTGCTCGATATCCTCGACCGGAATGGGGCGCTTTTCGCACGCCTTCTTGATGCCGGAGATGATCTTCATCCGGTCGAACGGTTCGCGGCGGCCGTCTTTTTTGCAGACCTGCGGCAGCATCTCCTCCACCCGTTCGTGGGTGGTAAAGCGCTTGGTGCATTCCTCGCATTCACGCCGGCGGCGGATGGCCGTCCCCCCCTTGTCGGGGCGTGAATCGATTACCTTGCTGTCGGAATTGCCGCAGAACGGACATTTCATGCTGTTTCGCCTTTGTGTGCTGCGGTAAAGTGAATTACTTCGATATCCGCCTCGGCGATCATTTCGCGGGCCAGCTCATCGGCATACCCCTCGCCGTAAATCACCCGCTTTATTCCGGCATTGATGATCATTTTCGTGCAGATGATGCAGGGCATGGTCGTGCAGTACAGGGTGGCGCCGTCGATATTGGTGCCATGCTTGGCGGCCTGGATGATGGCGTTCTGCTCGGCGTGCAGTCCCCGGCAGAGCTCATGCCGCTCCCCGGAGGGGACCCCGAGCCGCTCGCGCAGGCAGCCGGCCGCTTCGCAGTGGGTAATTCCGGACGGAACACCGTTGTAGCCGGTGGCCAGGATGTTGCGGTTCTTGACCAGCAGCGCCCCCACCTGCCGGCGCAGACAGGAGGAACGGGTCGCCACCAGGCGGGTGATGTCCATGAAATATTGATCCCAGGAGGGACGTTGCATATCGGAGGCTCCCTTCCTTCTGCCAAGCTACGCGCTAAAGTACCTCACTCTGCCGGTCAGGTCAATATTGATGCTGTTTATTAATAAATTCATTTGCTCATCAATGAATATGTACTATATTCCGATTCGGTTATTTTCCGTACTTCCTGGGGTAATTGAATGAACAGTGAACAGCTGGAGATCCACGAAGAACTGCAGATGAGTGAAAAACGCTATCGAATGCTGTTTCAATGCATGCAGAGCGGTTTTGCCCTGCATGAAATCATCTGCAACGAGCAGGGTGTTCCCTGTGATTACCGCTTTCTGGAGGTCAATCCGGCATTCGAAATACTGACCGGCTTACGGGCTGTTGAAATCATCGGCAAGAGGGTTAAGGAAGTACTTCCTGCGATTGAGCAGCACTGGATTGATCGATACGGCGTTGTGGCATTAACCGGCATTTCGACACATTTCGAGAATTATTCTGCCGAACTGCTGCGCCATTTTGAAGTTGACGCGTATTCTCCGCACCCGGGTAAATTTGCGACAATTATTACCGACGTTACCACGCGCAAGGAAGCAGAAGAGGAGTTCAAATTAAGCGTGGCCCGTTTCCGCACGGTGCTGGAAAATGCCGCAGACGCCGTTTTTGTTGCAAATCCGCTGGGGCGCATGGTGTACGCAAACCAGAAAGCGTGTGAACTGGTCGGCCACAGTCGAGACGAACTGCTTACCAGGAGTTTCACCGATCTTGTTCCACCAATGCTTCAGGAAAAAGCGCTGCTCAGCTTCAAACGGGCTTTGAAAGGAAAAAGCGATCTGACTGAAGCATCATTCGTACATAGTAATGGCTCTCATGTCCCGATCGACCTCAACGTGGTGCTGCTTCCGGATGGCAACGTATACGGTTCATGCCGCGACATTTCAAACCGCAAGCTGGCTGAAAAAAAGATGCAGTCCATGGAAAAGCAGTTCCAGCAGACCCAGAAGCTTGAGAGTCTCGGTGTACTGGCCGGAGGCATCGCCCACGATTTTAACAACATTCTGACTATCATTCTGGGTCACTGTTTCATGGCCCGGGAAGATTTTGATTCGCAAATGACTGACAAAAATCATGTCCAGCAGATTGAACACGCTGCAAACCGGGCCGCGGATCTCTGCCGTCAGATGCTGTCGTACGCAGGAAACAGACCGCTGCTCTATGAGCAGATCGACCTGAGGGATCTGGTGGATGAAACAGTAGCCATGCTCCGGTCTGCAATCGACAAGAACGTGGCAATCCTGCAAAGTCTCAAATGTGAAGTTCCGGAGGTATTCGGCGACATTGCCCAGATACAGCAGGTGGTTATGAATCTGATCATCAACGCTGCCGAGGCTATCGGTGACAAGAGCGGCACAATCATGGTCAATCTTACGCAGACCACTTTTCAAGAGTTACTGTCGGAAACTGATTATATGGACAACACCATCCCGGCCGGAAGATATATCTGCCTGGAAGTATCCGACACCGGTTGCGGCATCGACGAGGATACAAAAACACGGATATTTGAGCCGTTTTTCACGACCAAGCTTGCCGGGCGCGGCCTGGGGATGTCGGCCGTACAGGGCATCATCAAGTCACATGACGGAGCCCTGCAGCTGATCAGCGCTCCCGGCGAGGGAGCAACCTTCAAAGTGTACTTTCCCCTGCCGGGCACAATTGACAGCGTTGAACCGGCGCAATCAGAAGGCTCAACTCTCGCCGCCACGGCGAACAGAACTATTTTGATCGTCGATGACGAAGAGGCGCTTCGCACTATCGGTGCAGCATTGCTGAATGCGATGGGTTTTTCCGCCATAACCGCGGCCAACGGCCGGGAAGCCCTTGAAATCTACCGGGAACAGGGGAGCGGAATCGATCTGATCCTGCTGGACCTGGTCATGCCCGAGATGGGGGGTGTCGATACGTACCATGAACTCAGGAAAATAAAGGCAGACGTTCCGATCGTCTTCTGCAGCGGGTACGGTATCGACGGGATTCTGGAAAATTGTGCCGCTGACCAGTATGTCGGGGCAATCCAGAAGCCGTACAAACCTGATCTGTTGCAGAGAACGATACTTAACCTGATAGATAAATCGGAGCAGCATTTTTAATGAAAGATCCGGTAAACTACCACATACTGCTTGTCGATGATGAGGAGGGAATCCGCTTTACCCTGGGACGCCTCCTGAAAAAGGAGGGGTTTGCGGTTGATGTCGCCGCCGGCCGTGTCGAGGCCATTGCCTCCCTACAGACGGTTCACTACGACCTGGCTTTCCTGGATATCATGCTGGCCGGTGAGAGCGGCATCGATCTGCTGCGGGATATAAAGACAATATCCCCGTCAACGCAGGTGGTCATGTTCACCGGCTATCCGCAGGTCGAGTCGGCGGCCGAAGCGGTGCGACTAGGGGCGCTTGATTACATCACCAAACCGGTGAGATACGAAACGCTGATCGCGATAACACGCCATGCCCTGAGCATTAAAGCGCTGCGTGACGAACGGGAACGGAACCGTGCCAACCTGGATGCCATTTTCCGGACGGTCACCGACAGCATAGTCATGATCGACCGTGACGGGCGGCTGGCGCAGTTCAATGCGACGGCAGAACGGATCTGCGGATACCGCCCCGACCTGGTTGGAGACAATGCCGCCGATATTGCTCTGGGATGCAGCGGCGAATGCCGGAAAGCCCTGCTGGAAACACTCCGGTGCAATTCCCCCCGGGAACTCCGGCGCATCGAATGCCGCACCCCCTCCGGCAATACGCGCATTGTCAGCGTGACAGCGACACCGGTGACCAAATCCGACGGTTCCATAAACGGAGCGGTGGCGGTTATCCGGGATGAAACAGAGCTGGTTGAGCTGGAACGGTCGCTTCAGAGGCGCGGGAGCTTTCACGGCATAATCGGCGCTTCTCACGTGATGCAGCGGGTCTACGGCCTGATCGAGTCGCTGGCGGGCGTTCCCACCACCGTCCTGATCAACGGCGAGAGCGGCACCGGAAAGGAGCTGGTTGCAGCGGCGCTGCATGGCAGTGGAGTACGCTCGCGAGGCCCGTATGTGAAGGTCAACTGTTCGGCCCTGTCGGAACATCTCCTGGAAAGCGAGCTGTTCGGCCATATACGCGGAGCCTTTACCGGCGCAATTTCCGATAAAATCGGGCGTTTTCAGAAGGCGCATGGCGGCACGCTCTTTCTCGACGAAATCGGTGACATCTCGCCGGCAATCCAGATGCGGCTGTTGCGGGTGCTGCAGGAAAGCGAATTCGAGCGTGTGGGAGATTCCACCCCGATCAAGGTGGATGTGCGCATCATTGCCGCCTCCAACAAGAACCTGGCGGATATGGTCAGCCGGGGAACCTTCCGCCAGGACCTGTATTATCGCCTGAATGTTGTTCGCCTTGACCTGCCGCCATTGCGGGAACGCGCTGACGATTTTGGACTGCTGGTTGCACACTTTATTTCCCGATTCAACAGCAAACTCTCCAAAAAGGTCACCGACGTCTCGGACGACGTAATGAACCTCTTCCGCTCATACAGCTGGCCCGGCAACGTTCGCGAGTTGCAGCATGCCATCGAACACGCCTGCATCCTCAGCAAAACCACCATTATTGCCATTAGCGATCTGCCTCACGATCTGCTGGGGTGTGTGACGCTGCCCGGCACTATCCTGAAAAAAACTGCACCCGGGCCAACAGCACCCACACCCAAACTATCCCTTGCAGAAGCACTGGCCGCATCTGACGGCAACAAGGCCGGCGCTGCCCGACTGCTCGGCATCAGCCGCATGACGGTCTACCGGCAGCTGGCGGATGGTTTGGCCGAGTAAACCGGGCATTCCCGCACCGCACTGTCGCGCTGGTCTTACGGTACTATGTTCACTTCGGTGCCGACCCTGATCCTGCGCGCCAGCGCCAGACCGTCCGCATTGTCCATCACAAAACAGCCCCCCGTCACACGCCGTCCGACCCGCTTCGGGTTGTTGTTGCCATGAATCCGGTAAATGGCCCCCTTACCCGTCCGATGAGACAGGGCGATCTTGAACGGCCCCATGTAATTCAGCGGGTCACCGGGAGGAACCGCCGCTGGGATCTCGATCCCCCGTTCCCGAAATACCTGCCGGGAATACGGCGTGGGATACCACCAGGGGTTGAAGTAGATGCCGGTCACCCGGCCGGTCCCGAGCGGATAGGTTTTGAGCCCCCTGACGGCGGTGCCCACCGGATATTCAGCAACGGGAGCCTGCTCCGCATCCCCCTTTTTCTCGTAGAGCGTCAACAGATTGCGACTGATGCTGATCTCCACAGAATACGACACCGTTGCATCAGCAGTGACGGCGTCCGGACTGACAGGTTGAACCGTCGGGAGAGGTTCGGCGCAGAGGGGAGAGAGGGCCGACAGGAGGAGCGGCAGCAGCGATGCGGCAAGGAGAGTCTTGAAATTCATAAAAACCTATCAGGTGGATTGGAGTGACAGACTCGTGGAACCGGCACTCTGCGGGAATTGCAGCAAGGCGTCAAGGACTCAGATGTAAAAAACGGAGGTAAGCTTATGAAGTATGTACCCGGCTTCGCAACATACGCCGGTCACAACTCCAGAACCTTGTCGGTTATCTCGGTGAAGGCGACATCGTGGCTGATCAGGAAGAGCTGGTCGTACCAATGTTCGGTCACCTCTTCCCGTCCCACATCGATGGCGCGGAAGGCATGGGCCAGGTTCTCCCGCCGGGCGGCATCCAGGTTGGAGGTCGGCTCGTCGAAGAACGCCACCCGCGCCCCGATGGTCTGCAGCAGCGCCAGCCGCAGGGCCACTACCGCACTCATCATCTGGCCGCCGGACAGCTGGTCGTCGCTCCGTTCCCGCATCGCGCCCTCCTGCATATCCCTGAGGACAATCTGGTAATTGTCCCCCCAGTACAGCTCTTCATCCGTTTCTGAAATCGTCCGGTAGATGCGGTCGGCCCGCAGAGTGATCTCCTCGCGGAAACGTTCCGAAAGCTGGGTGGACACATTTTTGAAGAGCTGGTTGCGCAGAAACTTGACCAGCTTTTCCTTCTCCACGAAGTTCCCGATCTCGGCCTGTTTGTCCTCGATTTCCGCCTGTACCTTGTTGAGATGGGCTATTTCAGCCTCCAGCCGTTCGGCATTGCGGCCAAGGTCGATGATCTGCTGGCGCAGGGTGGCCGTATCGGCAAGCAGCCCTTCCTTTTCCTGACGACTCAGCTGGAGCAGTTCCGGCTGAAAACCGCCTCTTTTCTCATCCAGTTCCGCCCGTTTAGTCTTGATCTCTCCCGTCAGTTCTTCCAGCAGATGCTGCATCTTCTGCAGCTGCAGGGAGCGAGCATCGAAATCCCGGGCGACATTCAGGTTGGCGGTATAGGCATCCCTGGCCGGCTGATGCTGCAGCCGTTCCTGTTCGGCCCGGGCGATCGCCGCATCCAGTTCTGCGAAGGCCTTCAGATCGGCTCTGCGGGCCTCCACCAGAGCGGCCGCCCCGACCTGCTGTTGTGCTATCGTCTTCACCCCGTCCGCCCGCTCCCGGTTCCTTATGCGGCGCTCCTCCAGGCTCGTCGCCTGCTTCTCCAGCTCCTGCAGGCGTATCGCGCGGCTGTTCAGCTCCTTGTCGGCATCCTCCGAATCCTTAAGCGTAAGAGCAAGTTTTTTGACCTGTTCGTCCAGTTCAGACGCCTGGTGTTCCTGCTCTTTTATGCGGCTGCTGAAGACATCGCGGGGCGCGGAACCGGCAATGTTGCGGCACTCTTCCTGAAAGAAAGGACAGATCCCCCCGGCCAGCTTCTCCTTCCCCTCCAGCAGGCTTTCCCGGCGGCCTTCCAACAGGGCGCGCTCTCCCCGCTGCGTCTCAAGCTCTCTGCGCAGTTCCGGCAGACGGGCGGCCAGTGCGGCACGCTGCGGGTCCGGCTGCAGTCCGGCGCGGGCGGCGTTCAGCTTCTCCTGTTCTTCATCCAGTTGTTTGCCGCTCTTGCCGACCTCGGCGCGCTCATGCTCCAGCAGCTGGGACAACCGCAGCGACTCCTTTTCCAGGCCGGTAATTTCCTGTTCGACAACCCGCCGCTGCTGTTCCTTCTGCCGCAGTTCGGCCAGCTGCGCCTCAACCTTGTCGAAGGCCTCCTTGCCGGGTCGGGACTCCTCCACGATTTTCAGGGCGGTCTGACTTTCCGCAACCCTCTGCTGCTGCTCGGCGGTCTTGGCGCTGCCGTCCGTGATGCGGTTCTCCAGCAGCTGCACCTCGGTGGCCAGGGCGGCAATCAGCTTTTCCCGTGACTCCAGCTCAACCAGCCGCGCATCCAGGGCAACAAGCGCTCCTTCCTTCTCCTTCAGCCCCCCGTGACGGAGTGCCAGTTCGCTTCTGCCTGCCGCCAGCTCGGCACTCCTGCCGGGCAGCACGGCCACCTGCTCCTGCTTGCCCGCCACTTCGGCCGCCAGCACCTTCATCCGCTCCTGTACCGCCGAAATCAGGCCGCTGGTTCCCTTGTAGGTCTTCCGCCAGGCGTCGATGCCGAGGATCTCGTCAAAGGCCTCCTGCCGCTTGGTGGCCTGCCTGATGACGAACGGCCCCAGAAAGTCGTTCTGGAAGGGGCCGATCACCAGCTTGAACTGTTCCGCCAGCGGACGCCCGTTGGCCAGGCCGAGTATCTCAGTCACCCGCGCCTCGGTCTCCTCCATGCGGGCATGATCCTCCACCTCGAAGCTGCCGCCGACCTCCCGTGCCAGCAGCCACTTGGCCCCGGCCCCCACGGTCCGGCTCACCCGCCAGGTTTCGCCGTCATCGGCACGGAAGACCACGCTGATCTCCCCCTTCTTGCTGCCGATGGAGAGAAAGCGGTCCACGTTGGAAACGAAGTCCTTGGCGTCCACGCCGAACAGGGCATAGCCGATCGCCTCGAAGATCGTGCTCTTGCCGGCGCCGTTGGGGCCGGAGAGGACATTGATCCCGGCGGAAAAGGAAAGCTCCGTGTCGCGGTGGGACTTGATGTTTTTGAGATGTATCGAGAGGATCTGCATTTATTCACCACTAAGGCACTAAGAACACTAAGGAAAGGCTAAAAACTCAAACGTTTGATGCCGTCTTTAAGCAATGGGGTTGTAAAATTAATAAGGAGCCCCGTTTTGATACCCGAAAGACGAAGGTAGGTCAGTAACTGGGCCTCATGGATCGGCAACAACTTTTCAACACATTTCAGTTCAAGTATAATCTTGTCTTGAACAAGGATGTCCAGGCGATAGCCGCAATCGAGGGTTTTACCCTTGTATTGAACCGGAAGAAGCTTCTGGCGCTCATAGTTTAATTCTCGAAGTTCAAACTCGTGACAAAGACATTCTTCGTAAGCTGACTCAAGTAGTCCCGGACCAAGTATGCGATGAACCTCGATCGCCGCTGCAATAATTTGGCTGGTTCCATCCTCGTGATACATATATCCCCCCATATTCACCACTAAGACACTAAGATCACAAAGAAAAACATGTAAAAAAACAGGTGAAAAATCATTCCGAGGTTTATCTCTTTTATTTGATTAAACTTCGTGTTCTTAGTGACTTAGTGGTGAATTCGAAAGAAGTTCAATGAGCTCCTCCCCCTCCACGTCACCCTTCATCACCTGATCGCGGATGGCCAGCGCCAGGGTGACCAGCTCATCCCGGCGCTCCTTGTAGCTGCTGCTGGCGCTGATCAGCTCCCCCAGCACATCCCGCTCGATCTCGGCCAGGCTGCGCTTGACCTCCTCCCCTTCCCCGCTGCGGGTCACCAGCGAGAGGTGGTTCTTGATCTCCACATGCAGCGGAGTGCAGATCTCCTCCAGGGCCAGCCTCAGCCGCTCGCGTCCCAGCTCGAACGGATGGAACCCTACCCTGCCGGTAAGCCGGACCTCCAGCAGCGGTCGGCGCCGGTCGTCTGTCCGTGGAAGTTTTTCAGCTATCTGGCTGCGGAAGCTCTCCAGGGCCTGATCGGCGTTTTCGGCGCCCTCCAGGCTGACCGTGGCCACCAGCATCGGCCGCGGCGATGTGGGGCGGAACTCGTGGCGGTATGCGCCATCCTCCACCCGGACCAGCAGATAGCCCTTGTCGTACTTCTCCTCACCGAAATTGACCCGTTCCGGCGCGCCGGGATTGAAGGCGTAGTTGCGCCCTTCCGGTGTGGCGACAACGTAAGGCTTGTGCCCATGCCCCAGCGCCACGTAATCGAACCTGTCCGCCAGCGGCAGCGCCTCGTCCGGCTGCATGTTACCGATCTCCACCGGCGAGTAGGTCCAGACCCCCACATGAAACAGCAGCAGGTTGTTCTCCGTCGTTACCGCCTCGCAGATGCGCGCCACATGATTGCCCGCCTGGGTGCCGATGTAGCCAAGCCCGTAGATATTGAGCCCCTTGATCTCTATATGTCCGCCGGCGCCGGTTTCGGGATCGAACGTGTCGAAGCGGTAGCCGCCGTTTTCGGTGCGCGACGGCCGCAGCAGGCGGATGTAGCCCATCTGTGACAGCGCCTCCATCCACGAAATGCTGTCGCGGCGGTGGATCCAGTCATGGTTCCCCTCCACGGCGATGCAGGGGATTCCGGCGTCTTTCAGCGGCTGCAGGGTTTCGATGGTGCGGGCGAAGGTGCGCGGGAGTATCTGGCCGGTGTGGAACAGGTCGCCGCCGATCAGGACGAAATCCACCTGTTCGGTGATGGCGCCAGCCACGATGCCGCCGAGCGTACGAAAGAAGTCTTCGTAGCGCTCGGCTTCATCGGCAGCGGTGCGGTATGTTTTGCCGAGGTGGATGTCGGCGGTGTGGAGGAATTTTATCAATCGAATAACGCCTTGGAGTTCATGAAATCGGCAGATTGGAGCCGATGCACCTTCTGCGGGATTCTACCCGGAAAAACAGATCGTTCGCATCCACCATAACGCAATAAAGCAGTTCCGCGTCGGGGTTTTCATCAAAAACGAGGATGATCAGGCAGCTAATTTCATATCGCCAATCTCGTGCAGATCGTCCATGTCGCACCCAAGGACGCGGGAGAGTTTGCCAAGGAGATCAACGCTAGGTGAGCGTTTTCCGTTTTCAATCTGCGATAGCGCTGCAGCTGACACTCCACACTGTTTGCCCAAAGCGGCGAGCGTCATACCGCGATATTCTCGCCATACTTTAAGCGGAGTTTCGCCGGAGATAAGACGTTTACTGAATTCAGCCGGGAAGGTTTCTTCACCGGAGGCAATAGCTGCTGAGATAATCCGGGCATCAGCTATGTCTTCCAGTTCTTCGAGCCGGTCTACAATTGTCTGCCATTCGACAAAGGGGATGACCGCATATTCCGGCGTGCCGTTGTGTTCGATAATTTGAACGTTCATTTGTAGATATCTCCTCTCGATCCGATTTTCAGGACGTAGACAATGAGTTCGTTGTATGCAATTTCGCAGATTACACGCCAGCCACCCACACGCAACCGCCAGAATGGAGTGCCTTGCAGCGGTTTCCAGTCACCTTGATATGCAGCCGGATTGGAGGCTATGATTTCCAATTCAGAGTCAACCTTCTCGGCAATGCCCTTTGGCATTTTCGCTTTTGTCTTGATGGCTTGCTTGCTGTATTTTATTGTGAACATAACCAAATATTAACTGGTAGTTTAATACTAGTCAACTTTTCTTTAACAGAAAATATTTTATGGGGGTGAAGAGGCGGCCTCTTGTTACTGCCTTTTTGCCTGTTGAAAAGCGACTTTAAGCCTGTAAATGGCGCTATTTTGGCTTGTTTGTTTCATAGTTTCAGCAAGTTAGCTTGGTCCGACCCCATATAGGCACCATCCACATTCCTCGCCACATCCCGATTACCCTCTTTTTGAACTGTTCGGAAATTCCGAATAGTTGAACTTTTATCTATTTCTTCCTGAGCATAAAGATTGGCCAAGTGCTCATTGATCGTCGGCACAGACACTTCGAACAGCACGGCCATCAGTTTCTGTGTCAACCAGACCGTTTCATCCTCGACGCGCACCTCGATAGTACCTTCGCCCGCCTGTTTGGTGAAGATCAGGAATTCAGCGGTGCTGTTGCGGATTTGCAGTTTTTTCTCTTTCATAGGGTGCCTTCGATACGGTTGGTCAGAGAGTTTTGCAATGGTGGTGAAGAATAGCAAGGGTGGCTGTTGAGTGGCAAGGGTTTAATGTAACATGTTTAGAGGAGATCAAAAAGATCACGAAACTGTCTTTAATTGTGGAGTGTCCCGCTTTTCTTTGAGACGCGACTACTCGTTAACCTTTCCGATACTATAGCCTGTCCAGAAGTTCTTAGCAGCTCTTTTTTACCCGTAAAAACACGCTTCTAAGGCTTGAAATTGTATTTATTTCGTCACATTTGATTCGTAACTACAACATCTTTGCTTGGTCCGACCCCAGAGTAACGCCCAGGTTGTTTACTGTGCCCGACCTGTATCCAAATTAGAATCTTGGTAGACCACACTGTATTCCCACTAAATTCACCTAACACTCAAATTTATCTATACTTTCGAGTATCGATAAGTCCCCTTAATCCTAGCCGCTAGATATCCTCCAACAGAACTCGCATCGCGTAATCCGTTAAACACCTCTTCGGGCACATCGAAGTATTGGTACATCCCTCCATTTTTAAATTCAACCTGCAATGTTGAGTTATTTTCATCATAGCCGATCGCTTCGATATTACTTGAATCTACATTGATCATTTCCATAATGCTCTCCTTATTATTTGACTTTATCTATTTTCGGATTTTGTGCTCTCCAAGTTTCAACTAACTCTTCGTAATTGGGCTTTACCTCCATCTTGATGCCCCAACCGCCTGGATTTTGCGACTTATCTGAAGATATCTCATCATAAATAATTGGGTCTTGGCTATCTGGTCTTCTATTCTTTGGTGGTGCTTCTATTGTGGTCCGCATCGGCAATTTAACTGCTTCGCCCAAAATAATTGCTTCGCCAGTTCTCAATATGGGCAGCATACCTGTTAGTCCGTCCAAGTTATCTGATAAAGCAGAAGTAATGTGATTTCTATCTGAGGCGTTAGTTAACCTGAGGGCGAAGAATGTGCCGCATTGGGAAAGTATTGTTGGATTAATTTCTGAGGGCCTTTGACTCACTATCATAGCACCTATTCCATACTTCCTTCCCTCTTTGACAATGCGCTGAACTATCTTTGACGCCATCCCATTGAAATTATCATTTAAATAAATATGTGCTTCTTCCATGACTACTAGCAGTGGCCTGTGCCTTCCACCTTGAGACAAATTCCTTGCCCAGAACAAGGCTTCATACAGCAACCTTAGAAGCGCTCCTATCGTAGTTTGCAATATATCCGCAGGCACTCCAGACAGGTCTAAAATCGCAACAGGTCTGTCACTACCTATCCAATTTTTCAGAAGGCAATCAAGATCCTGTGCAACTTTGCCATCGACTTCAGGCATCCAATCATTAGGCTTAAAAATAAAGTCGTACCTAGGAATTCTTAGCTTGGTTCCTAACAATAGAAGCTGTTTCCCTATATTTAAAGAGCCTGGTAAGTTAAAAATCTTATCTTCACCAGCTTCAGTTACGATGTTTTTAAAAATTGGGGGGATTCCTTCCATGGGATTACCCTTTAATTCTTTTCCTGTGTCATCCGTTTCATATGCCAAATTATGGCTTGGTTTTCCGGGCTTCCCTTTATAGTATGTTCCAAACACCTCAACGAATAATTCATACCACAAATGGTGAATGCTGAATGGAATTGGCGAGTCAACACTGAGTGTATCTACAGAAGCCCCTTTTCTTGGGTATTTTGCTAAGGATTCAATTTTATATTTTTGCACTCTCTCCATAACAATATTTCTATCTTTTTCATTATTAAACTCACCGAAGCTAATCTCACATAACTCATCAAAATTTAATGCCCAAAAGGGTATGTACAACTCTTTCTCTTTTAACTTTGAAGAGGTATCTCTGTTTATTTTATAAATATGTGCTTTTTCTTGTAGTGCTTGGCCGTATTCGCCATGCAGGTCTAGCATAATTATTCTAGAAGATGGATATTTCACACTGTCAGACAGCGCGTTCATTATGCTTGCCACTGTAGTAGATTTACCGGAACCTGTTGTTCCAACGACTGCAGAATGTCTTGTAATCAGCTTATTCACATCAATTAATGCAGGGATTGAATCTGCGTTTGATATGTGGCCTAGCTTTACAAAATACGGCTTATCAGGTTGTCCATAAATATTTTTTAGTTCTTTTTCTGATACCAAGTGAACTTCATCGCCGATGGTTGGGTATTGAGAAAGCCCTCTTTGAAATACTCCATTTCTCGGCCCCTCTCCTATTAATTGAATTGTCATCCATCTGTTACCATGAATTTGATTTTCGGCTAGTTTTTCAGGGACGGCGCTTGCACCTACTTGACTGATAATTCCGAACAGATCATTAAAGCCGATAGGTATTCTAATAAAACTACCTACCTGACCAACCCTGTAGCCTTGGCCGTCAATGTACACAAATCCAGTTAATGATTCCTTAGATAAGCAAATACTGACTGTGGTCCCATTAACGTCTTGCACGTCACCAAGATAGGTTTCTTTGCTAGACATTGTGACCTTCCTTGGGAGCGCCTATTATTTTCTTCAGAAAATCTGTAAATACAGAGAAATCACCAAGCTTAATCAGGTCCTCAGACCCATCAGGACTAACAGTTTCTTTACAAACAAAATTTAAAAGATCCAAGTCGCAATCATCTTTATTTTGTGTCCTACACCAGTGACCCAAATTTGTCCCGATTATGGCTTTGTCAAACGTCCAAATATTTAAATTGTGCTGTTTTTTGGCAAATCGGTATGCGTCTGGGTACCTCTCGGCCTGATCACCAACTCCGGATTCTTTTTCATACCGGTCGTACATTAGACCAAGCACCATCGCAGTTGGGTTTGCCTTTAGTGCATTGATAATTGTATCGTTCAAATGACCGTCGTTAAACGAATAACCTGAAAGAATTAAGAATGACGATTTTTTTCTAATAAATCTGTTCAATTGGTCGATCAAAGCCAAGTAAGGCATCTTCCGACTTTCTTCATATTTCAAATGTGACGGATAAATTAAATGTGATGCATCTTGCTTTATCTCAGAGGATCGATACACTTTTTTCTGGTCTCCGATTTGTTCCTGATACCAATTGATTGATCCGTGTATCTTCCATAATCTCGACCAGTGAGTTGGTATCAAATTGTCTTCTACAGCCCTAAGGTCAAAAAAAGACCTCCTTGACCCCACAAAACCATCGAAATACGGGACCTCCAAGTCATCTAAAGCTTGCTCCATCAATAAATCGTAATTCGTTGTAAATAGTTCTACTGCAACTTTTCGATCTATTGACCTTATCCAGTTACAGAGACGGTGGTATGGTGTTTCTTGATCAGGCAAAGTTACGTCAAGTTTTTTCACAATTTCTGCACATATGTCCCGCTCCAAACCCAACAGATCCTTTTCGCAAAGCCCTCTTACATCGCTACCCTTGGATACTAGTAATAAGCTTCTAAGGAAGCTCAAAATATCTTCGATATTTTTGGTGTTTTTTTCTGCTTTTTCTAATTCTTTTAACAGAACCGTATATTGTTCATTACCTTTCAGCTGCTCACTAATAAAGGTAGAAAGATTTTCTACGTCCGGTATTAACGGCCATTTATCATCTGGCATAACTACGGATAATGGGCATCCAGCCGAAATGAAAAAACCAATTGACTCATTATCTTGCGACAGTGACTGTCTAAGATATTTTAAATGTCGAATGGGGTCATGATAATTATCCATTTAATCGCTCCAATGCTGGTTAACAGACACCAAACAGTGTCAGACCTACACACATGTCAAAAGCCAATGACTCCTCGATGATTTACATCTGAAAACTACTTCTTCCCTTTCGCTGGCTTCTGAGCCAAAGCACTCCCAGCTGCAACCTTTGAATCCTTACTTGTCCGCCCATCACGTAAAACCTTTGAAGCCGCAGTTGCCGCTTTTGGGGATGTTACTTTCTGCGCAGCCTTGGCCTGCGACAACGCACTCCCTGCTGCGGTCTTCGATTTTGGAGCTGTACTGGCACTCGTCAGCGTCTTTGATGCGCTCGAAGCCGCTTTTGAACTTGTCACTTTCGCCTTTGTCATAATGTACTCCTTTACCCTTTTGATTTACCGGCCTTGACTACAAGTCCAATTATTTGAAATTCTTCGCCGAACCAAAGAAATTCGCTATCGCTATTGCCATCGCCGGCTTACTAACCTGAAAAATCCCCGCCAACTTATCCGGACTCTTCAAATCCCCCTGAAACCTCTTCAATTGCTCCATCGGAATCAGCAGTTCCGAAGCAAACGCATCAGCTTCCTGCTCTTTGGGCGGCTTGGCATTTTCCGGAATATCCTCGCCATACTCCCGCGCCACCTCGGCATCGTAAAAATCCCGCTTGTCGTGGTTTAAAAAAATATGGCCCAACTCATGTGCCAGCGTAAAACGTCCCCGCACGTAGGACTTCGCCTTGTTCACCATGGCGACCCGTGTCCCGTCCTCCAACTCCAAAAGCATCCCATCGAGTTCTTCCGGATCATCAAGTTCCACATATTCCAATCCCTTGGCTTCGCAGATTCTCTGCAGATCAGTGGGGACATCCACAATTTTGTACTGTTTCAGAACCTTGCGAGCCATGTTACGTGCTAGTGTATAGTTGGCCGGAATCATAAGTTGCCTCCCCCTTTCTGCAGGCTATCCAAGGCCGCTTTCACCTTTGCCAGATATTCCTCGCCAACCTGCGCTTGTGCCTGAGTTCCGGCCTTTTTCTGGGCAAGTTTTTCGACAATCTTATTAATGCTGCTTGACTGCACGGCAGATCCCTTGGCGTCGTAACTGGTAGAACGGGCATGAACCGACGTAACAGAATTTTTCATCTTAAAGACGGATAAGGCTTCATTTAGCATTTTTTTCAGATTATCAAAAGGAACCTCAAAGAATCGGGCAATCCTGGCCGTTACCTCGGGCGGAATCTGTTCAGGCGCCACGTCGTTATTCTCTATTTTGACAAGCTCCGCGAGTTCTATACCAACCGAATAGCAGACCACATCCGGAAGAAGCTTGGTGGCGGTGATCACCTGTCGTATGTACTCACCGAAAGAGACATATTGCCCTAGCAGTGGAGCATTGGCCTTGCTTATGGCAACTAGCCGCTCACTCTCCAAAAGGTTCACACCGGCGGTAGGCACTTTTTCGATGAGATTATGCACTAACAGGTTCATGGACGGCGTAATCTCCACTTCACCCCGTTCCCACCGCCCATAAGTATTGCGTCCGACATGCAGAAGATCACATATTTCTTCCAGCTTCATGTCCAAAACACGCCGCAAGGTTTTCAGTTGATCAGGCGTAAGCAGCGGCTTCAGCCCGAATTCCAGGGCAATCCGTTTCTTGTCGATCTCCAGACTCTGGGCATGGGTGAAGGATATTTCGCCGCAGGCCGGACAGGTCTCACAGTCGATGTCACGCAAAACGTGACTCTCACCATTAACGCTAACCGTTAATTCAGTCTTGGCGGTCTTATATTCAGCTTCAAAACAGTTTGTACAGATCATGGTAAAAATCCCTTACCTGTTTTCGAAAGAGGTTAACTTCCATTCGATGAATTCGTTTGTCTGTGGATGGTAGTTGCTGCAAACCTTGCAGTATACCTCCGCACCCTTGGTGCTCGTTCCCCGTATTACATAATGTGTATTGATCGGATTGCTCGCTTTGTTGCTCGTTGCCGGCATGGCCTTCTCAATTGAATCGGCATTCATAATGACATTATCAACATCCGCCTCGAAGAGCTTGTCACGAGCCATATCCTCCATGCAATCCCTAGTCTTGCGAATCTTACCCGCCAGGTATGCCTCCTGGATAGTACGGAGAACGAAGTTGTCTAATTCAGTCCCGATTGGCGCCATATGCAACTCCAGACAAAAACAAGCACCAATTGGTGTTATTTATAAATATACCAATTGGTGCTTTAGTGTCAACTTATTTTTGGATTGCAGAACAAAACGGGTTCGAATCTGATCATTTGCTTCATTTCTACGTTTCCAGATACTGATGATATTTCCGCCTTCGTCATAAACGTCTTGACGTCATAACGTTATAACGCTATGGTAAATTCAGGAGGTACAAACCATGGGAGCACTCACCAAACGGGTAACTGTGTATTTTGATCCTGCCATGCACCGGGCGCTTCAGCACAAGTCGCTGGAGACATCCCGTTCTCTTTCCGATATCGTCAACGACGCGGTACATAGTGCGCTGACCGAGGATGCCGAAGACCTGGCGGCCTTTGAAGAGCGTGTCAACGAGCCACTGGTTTCCTACGAAGCCGTTTTGAAAGAGCTCAAGGCAAATGGCCGCCTATAGCATCTTTTTCAAAGATTCGGTCAGGAAGGATCTTGCTTCAATCCCCAGGAACGATCTGCAGCGGATCATCAAGCGTATCGGAGACCTTGCCGAAGACCCCCGGCCGGCAGGGTGCGAAAAGCTCTCCGGCCAAGAGAAATACCGCGTTCGTCAGGGGAACTACCGAATCATTTTTTCGATACAAGATACTGAACTGACCGTCTGGGTGGTCAAGGTCGGCCACCGCCGCGAAGTCTACCGAACCTGAGTTTCCCCGGCTCACCTCAGCAAACCCCAACCCTGTCACACTCCATACACCACATACCCGCGCTGCGGCGCCTCGACCTTGCACCAGCCGTCAGCCTTTGTCGTACCCGCCTGTGGAATTCCAGGGACACAAGACCGATTTCCATACCCTGTCTGTTTTTCTACGTATCGAACCTATATGGGTCAAAACTTAAAACTTGAACTTTTCAAATTCCACTTGCCATCCATTTCAAATTGTCAAGTTTCTCCTCAATGCCTCCCCCATATCTATACAAGTAACGATTAATTAGCCGTAGACTTGCTGAAAATCCTGTCTGCAATTTTTGCAAAGCTGAAACCAAGGAAAAAATAAGTTTTATTAGAAAACGATCCTTCACTGTTTAAATTGTAGCCTAACCCAATATGAATTCTATTGTCGAAAAAACCAATAATGGGACCAACTCCAACCTCAAAATCTTTAGTAGTATCAAAATCAAGATATGAAACATTAACGCCCCACGACAAATTTTTGTAGAACCAATTATAGCCTTGTTCTGGGCGCGGATTTTTTGACCAAAACAATGAAACGCCGGCCGCACCTTTAAAATTAGAGGGCGACACATTTGAACTGGATTTTTCGTTCATAGCCTTTACTAAGAGAAAACTATCGGCAACAGTGGTATTCCATGAATAATCGCCAACATATATCTCAGCAATAGTATATGATACCGGCTTGTCAGCTTGAAATTGATAATAAAGTAATTCTATCGTGATAACGTCTCCAGGTTTTGCGTCAATTTTACGAATTACTATTTGGCCTTCTGTCAGATTCTTGTAAATTTCCTTGTAGGCAGATTTTCTTCGAGGTTCATTCCAATACTGATTTAAGTCTTCTTGGTCTATTTCAATTTTACTCACTTTTTGATGATGTTTTACATCATAATTTATATTTTCTTCCAAATCTTTAATCAGCTGGTATGTCTGTCGAAAAAACTTTAAGTATTCACCATTAGAATAACCTTCGCTGAGACTTGCTAGCTTACTCATATTAGTATTAACTGATTTGTTAAGATCTGCAATCTCTGTTGTAAGAGTCTCAACTGATTTTTGAAGTTCATCAAACTTCGCTTGACTCCCCAACTTGCGTAATCGCTCGTTAATTTGTTGCGTCAGTTCCTCGTATTTAGCAACATTTGCTTTATTTTCTTTATCCTTGTCCTTCATAATTTCAATAGATTGCGCCAGATTTATTTGTTCGTCTCTAAGTGCTTTTTTTTCATCATCAGATGAAATGGCAAACCGGGCCTCTATCTCAGTTATTTTTGCTTCATATTTTTTTAGATTTCCTTCTATTTCCTTTTGTTCTTCCTTTAGTTGCTTCAACCTTAAATCTATCTCCGAAATATTCTTTTTCTCACCTGTAATATTTCTAAGTGCAGATTGATATTGATTCAGCTCATTGTTTTTTAATGTTATTTTAGTTGAGTCTTGCTCAATTGCTGCTTTTAGATAATCCGCTGAACTACTAATTTCTGATGGATTCTGTTGAATTCTTGAAATGTTGGATTCACTTTTACTTATTATTTCATCCAATACCAAACTACTATCCTCAATATATGTTGGGCTTGCTTTAACAACCTTAAAAATTGCAGTGGCTGTAGAAGAGTCGCTCATAAATATTTTTAAAATCCTGCTTATGGACTTAACCTCATTGTAGTAACGCAATAATTTCGTCTGTTCATCATCTTGGATAAGTTTCAGCTTTAGCTTCTCTTCTATTTTTGAAAGGTCTAAAAGTAGCCTGTTGATCTTATATTGAAATAGTTTCATGTTTAATATGAACTTGTGAGGTGGCATACCAGTTGTGCCAACAACAGTCCTGTTCTTTCCAACCTCGCTATAGCCTTCCACCTCTATAGGCCTATCAGCTATTCGGGCTGCCAACGATATTTTCCCCGCAGTAAAAAATCCAATTGCGTCTACAATTTCATCTCGTATTGTACTTTTAACCGTTTTGACTTCTTTATCAACTCCTAACTTGTCATCAGATTCAGCAAGTCTATCAGTATCTATTTTTATTTTTAAGATGCTAGAAATGTCAGAATATAATTTTCCCTTCTCTTTATTATATTTTTCATTTTTGCACCAATAAGATAACGGCACTATTCCATCATATTCCTGTAAAACTAAAAAATTGAACGGACCAGGCAATCTAACCTCGCACTCTTTTATTGGCTCCGCAAGTGAATACCCAGCAGCTGCTAATAAAAGTATAATTGCAAATAAAATTGCAGATATCGGTCTAAATTGTTTCATATACCCTCCATAATTAAATATTCTTGTAGAATTATGTCAATTACCATACAGAAATCCGGCAGACATCATATTTAATCCCCTGTTAACCCAATATATTCCTGTCTATATCCTCCTATTCTTCATTTACAACTGCAGTCAAAATCCCACTGCGAATTCCGGGGACACCATACTTAATCCCCTGTCAACCCAATTAACCTCTGTCGATATCCTCTCATTCTTCACTTACAGCTGCAGTCGAAATCCCACTGGCAGGAACGAACCGTTTTAACGCACTTTGTACCTTCATAAATGATGCAATCATTTGTGCAGCACATACATCCAGGCATTTTTTTCTCACCAACCGCATCCGGAACAATCTGTATACCATCTGCGAACCTGGCAACTTCCCTTCCATCCTGATCCACAAGAGACTTGCCGTCAGGAGATACCTGCAACATCACTTTCGTGGTCTCAGCCTGTTTCTTCTCGACGGCAGTGACTTCAGCAGCGACCTGACCGGCTGAAAAAAGAATACACAGAACAACGGTGATCATCCAACCAGCGTGCAGATTTGATTTCATGCCTTCCTCCTTTTGAAACCGTTAGTTTTTGACTGCAGTGAACCGAGACGAAAGCAATTAACATGGGGATTTTGCGAATTCCGGGGACACCATACTTAATCCCCTGTCAACCCAATTAACCTCTGTCGATATCCTCTCATTCTTCACTTACAGCTGCAGTCGAAATCCCACTGGCAGGAACGAACCGTTTTAACGCACTTTGTACCTTCATAAATGATGCAATCATTTGTGCAGCACATACATCCAGGCATTTTTTTCTCACCAACCGCATCCGGAACAATCTGTATACCATCTGCGAACCTGGCAACTTCCCTTCCATCCTGATCCACAAGAGACTTGCCGTCAGGAGATACCTGCAACATCACTTTCGTGGTCTCAGCCTGTTTCTTCTCGACGGCAGTGACTTCAGCAGCGACCTGACCGGCTGAAAAAAGAATACACAGAACAACGGTGATCATCCAACCAGCGTGCAGATTTGATTTCATGCCTTCCTCCTTTTGAAACCGTTAGTTTTTGACTGCAGTGAACCGAGACGAAAGCAATTAACATGGGGATTTACCTGCTGTCTTCTCATCAGATTTCTAATGCATATTCAAAAGTGACAATCTCCTACAGTACTTCAGCTGAGGCAAGATCCCTTTGTTTGTTCTTGCGTTGCATGTAGCTGCCTTTATTTTCATTATTTTGCCGGTGGTGTGGCGCCTTTCTGACCCACCGGAGTCGGTGGCGCAGGCGGTATAGGCTTAGCTGGCTCCGGCTTTGTAACGGCATTAGTCGAAGATGAATCGTCCAACAAGGCCCATCCACTCTTCTTCAGTTCGTCTTTATTTAGATCCATTGAAGTGTTCCCCTGAACGTTTTTACTGTCTGTCGCGGACACTTTAAAGGGCACTATGTTGTCGACTTTTTTATCAAATACGAACTTCGCCCAGCCTGTCTTTGTTTCCTCTGTTTTAGTGCGGCCGTTCTTCCCGTAAGTAACGTTGATTTTGTACGGTGGAGTGCCGCCAGTTGCATAGGCCACCACCGTAGAATCCTCCAAAAGGGCATCAATACCGATTTGCGTTCCCTTTGATTCCCCGGCTCCAAAATAGAAGCCGATAACCGTGCCGAAGATTCCGGAGAATACGAGAAAGATTTCTCTGGAGTGTCGAAAACGGTCCTCGAAGGAACCTTCCGAGGAAAACAGCGATCCAATGAGCAACGCACCTCCGAATGCGATCGTGCTGATTATTGCTGCTATTACCAGCAAGGGCCTGGTTCCTTCGATGGTTGCAATCTTGGAAAAACCGACACTATCAGCATACGACATGAGGAACCATGCCAACCCTGCGAAGACCAAGGCAAGCACTCCCATTCCGACATAGGGCCAGTATTTGTCTGCTTTCCTCATCGGTGACGGGAGAGCGCGGGCAATTGAAAGTTTCTCGGCGCTACTTACGAGATCGATTATTTCTCGACTGATTCGATCCGCATCTGCAATTTGATTCGCTGTCACCGCATTGATGAAATTTGTCGATTTTTCCTGCACAAAATTGAGTGCATTTACAACCTCCGGTGAAGTGTCCCTCTTGGCGATTTCCTCGATCAGTTTTACCTTAAGTTCGATTTCTTCCTTGCTTGCCATGGGCTGTACCTCCTGGGTGTAATAATGGATCGACCGGTTTACTGTTAACTGCCGATAAAGCGGCATATCCTTTTTAATAATAAATCAATGGGCCGAATGTCGGGCACTGCTACCTTTTACCGGACGCCCCTTAATCTAGCTTCAGGAAGACGTTCAATTTACGATTGATAAAAAACCACATTAAAGGCTTGCGGAGCCAAACGCTTAGCTTGAACTGTTTGAGAAGCCTTTCGATGCGGTCGGAATACCTATCTTTGGGGCTTCACAGAAATCGGGGGGCATAATACGGAGTCTCATATCATGAGGAGATATGTATTGTGTCTCCTGGTTATTCCCGGGTTGAGCCCTCCGCCTACTTTCAATTTACGAACAGTACGATGGGGCAAAAATTCTCAGCTGCTACGAGATTTATTCAGCAATTTTTCCAGCACCTTTTCTACGCCCTTGGCCTCTGCAAACATGTGGTTTTCCCTGTAGAGCACATTAAGTCCCTGCAACGCATCTGCTTGCCTCTCAATAATCTCAGTTCTGGAGAACCCGAGGACACTCTGCCTGTAGAGTTGCTCCGCCTTTCTGAACAGACCGGCATTTCGGGCGATTTGCGCGAGAGTGAAACGCTCACATGCCAGAATGGCACCCGGCCGTTGATTCAAGGATTTCTGCAGGGTTCTTAAAACTTCTGGCTGGCTTATGAATACGAGATGCCTGTCGATAAAGGATTCCACGTTTTCTATAACGACCGACGCACCTCTGAGCCAGGCTTTTTCATTAACTACCTTGCCCGCGATGTCACGAGGCGGATCGATGAGCCAGATTTTTTCGTAATATCTATGCAGTTTCACGAATTCAATACTTTCAAAAAAGCCTCCCGAACAAACAAACCGGGCGGGCTCATATTCAAAGCGAATATCGTATTCTACCGGCCCTTGAGAAATAAAATCAGGATTGCACATGACGGCATATAGCTTCTTATCAGGAAATTTGCGCGACGGACATGGAATGAACACCTCTCCGTCTGTCGAGTTAAACAGACTTCGGTTATAGGCGTCTGACTTGAATATTTTCAGCTTTCTGGTAAAAAGGCGGCCATCCTCCTGAATTTCAGGCTTGGCATTAGAGCGAATCGACAGACTGGGGGGGTAATAGTTCATTAATATCCCCATGCCGAGACGATTTGTGGTGGGAGAATCTGACGTGGAGTTGTCATCCTGGGTAGAACTTTGAAAGGAAACCGCAAACCAGTCTTCGTCATTTCCTGCAGAATTATGATCGTCAAGACTGAGACCAACATAGCCTTTGCCTACCATGGTCCATAAATTAGGCATCGGCAGGTCTACCGGCGTGGCCTTTAAGAAGTCATCATTAGGTTCCAGGCGATCCGGAGGCATCGGTGACACCATCCCGTTGATACTGACCGTGCAGCTCGTTTTGTCGCTGATGATCGTATTTCCCACCTGCACTTGGAATGTACCGAGAATAGTAAGCGATATACTGAATGGACCCAAAGCCCCTGACCAAACAATAACATCAAATGCCTGTTGACAGTTCGGAGCGATTGTAGGGACCGGCGAACATTGAAATGAGCCGGAAGGGGTTCCTGTAACGTCGATCGTAAGGGCTACCTCACCGGTATTCTTAAGATTCACAGAAACGCGTTTCCTGTGGTAGCGGTATGTTGTGAAAGACACGGGAGGGTCGGCGGCAAGCCCCATGGCCGGCATGCGTGCCGTCCCTGTACAGTGTAGTAGTGAATCGCCGTTCTGCGGTGTGCAGTTAACCTGCAGATCCTTGGTGACTGTGCCGACGCCATCCGGTTTGTATTCCACCGTAACTACAATTTGATTGCTATTACTTAAAAGCCTTGAATAATCCGGCAGCGGCGCAACAACAGAAAATGGCGCATTGTCACCGATGGAATTAACCTTCAGTTTGTCGCTGCCGGAGTTCTTAATGGCATAGGTACATAATGCCGTGTTATTGACCCCGAATATTACTTCCGGGTTTTTTGAAGGCCCGGTAATGGCGCAGTTTGCAAGAGACATCCTGGCGGATCCTTTGCAGGAAATCTCTGTGTCGCTTGTCGGATCAGCCGGAGCCAGGGTAACCGGCAGGGGTTTGTCGTAATCTCCTAAAGTCAGCGGACTAAATGAAATGGTGAGAGGAAGATTCTTCCCAGGTGCGATAAAAAACGGAAAAGGAGGGTGACTGCCGATCGTGAACGGATCCGCATTGCCGATGGCTGTGATTTGGAGACAACCAATAGCGGCTGCGTTCCTGATTGTAGAGATCTGCTGCCGTGTCTTATCTTCCGGGCCATCCAGTATGACCGGAGAGGGGAAAACAACCGGGGAAACCTTGCACAGGCCAATCCTGAGTGTGCCGTCAGGGTCGTCGACATCGATTGTTGAGCCGTCGCCCTTGTCAATATGCACCCCATTGACGGTATGCTGGTTAGTGGTGATCGAGGGATTATTCCCGGTGCTGGTTATGCTTTGAGCTATATTGTTCTTTGAAAATTGCACCTGCTGCGCAATAGCGGTGGAAACCAGCCTAAATTCGAGTTGCTGCGCTGCGATATTGAGTTTTTTCGGAACGAATGCCACCGCCAGACCCGAAGGACTGACAAGGTTGATCCAATCATTCTGTCCCGAACTGTCAGAAACAAGTTCGGACCAAGAGCCATTGTTAGGAGCTACGGGACAGACAAGGCATCTGAGAAAACCCGAGCCACCCGAGTACGCTCCGCTGGCCAGAACTGCCTTGGAACCGGCCCATCCGAAATTTGCATTTGTCCAGCATTGAAGCAACGTCGGGCCGGCAAAAATGCCGCTTGCAGATGCTGCAATTCTGCCCTTTTGCACTATACTGCAATCGGATTGTCTTATATCCTGGAGCGCCACAATCTTAAGGTTCCAATCGGGACCGTTAGGGGAGGAAACATACGCGAAATACATTCCATCAGGGCTCCAGGCCCACCCTCGACGTTTTGATCCGCAACTACCGAACGAGACACTTATTCCCGTACCTGCAAGTGAATCGCCATTCGCGGACGCAGTGAATGTTAAGCCTGATTGTTGATAAAGGGTATCTTTGGCGGGATCTGCAAGAATAAAATTTTGAAAATACACAGGGGTCGTCCATGGTCCAAGATCAGAGCTCATTTTGATGCCTCCTTCATTGAATTTCGGTGTATTTACATGCCAGTTTATTTTATCCTGTATTGGAAAAAGGGGATGTTGTTGATTATTTTACTAACTCGGCACTTAAGCTGCTGATCATCAACGCCCCCTAAGACATCCCCTTCATACTGCAACGTCCAGGGTGCGAGAAAAAACACAACCGTCATCAGCGCCGCAACACCTGGCTGTATAGCTGTTGTAGCGATCAGGATTATTGTATTTTTTTCATACCTTCCTCCGAGACTGTATTACCGGAAACCGGGTGCCCTTAATCTAGCTTCAGGAAGTCGTCCAATTTACGATTGATAAAAAACCACATTAAAGGCTTGCGGAGCCAAACGCTCAACTTGAACTGCTTGAGTAGCCTTTCAATGCGGGCGGAAAACCTCTCTTTGAGGGCCCGGCGCACCTGCTCGTCGACATCGGCCAGAGTGGCCCTGCCCAGTGCCGGGTCAACATCAGGAATGTCATCTGGTAATGTGAATTCGGTTAATGGCAGGTGCCGCTTTCCAGTGCCGCTGGCTGCCTGCTCTTTAAGATTCTGCAGGAACTGCCGGGCTTTCTTGCGGCCGACCGTATAGTCGAATTCGCGAAAACGGAGGTCGAAAAACCCGGCAAACGCCGCCATACCTTCGCCCGCCAGTTCATCTTCACTGGCGGTAATGGTATAGACCCGCATTTCGTCTTTATCGCCGATCCGGCCGGACTGTTCCAGCACTTGTATCGACTTGATCCATGCATCGACACTGTGCGGTCCCTTTTCTGCCAGCAGGGTTTTGGCCTCAGGATCAACCATGAATTGCTGCTTCAGGCGGGCAAAGTCCTGCTCGCGGCTCGGCCTGCTTTTAATGCGGTTTTCGTAGATATGCCCCAGCAGGCGGTCGGCGACATTTGCCATCGCGTCTCGTTCACTGTCCGGTATGCCGCGTAACAACTCACGCAGGCGATAGGCCCGGTCGTCGAATTCCTCAATGGATTCATTGTAGTCCGCCGTCATTACCCAGTCCTGAAAACGGCCCTGCTGGAAGATGCAGTTGATCAAGGCCTTGCCGGTGTTCAACATGCTGGCCATTTCTTCATTTATCGCGAGATTTGCGGAACTGCCTTTGCGGTCAGGAGAGACATACAGGAAGAATCGCCGCTCATAGTCAAGCGGGTCGGTATCACGTTCATCGGCCAATGACTTGGCCATGCCTAGGGGGGAATTGTTAAAGACCCCGCCATCGGTGTAGGTAAACGCCTGCTCCGGAAAGGGGACGCCTTGTATCGGCTTGCCCCGGTAATCCACCTCTTTGTCGTCGCGATGTACATGCAGGGGGCGAAACGCAAACGGAAAGGCGCCGCAGGCGCGTGCCGCCTTTGCTACCGGCTCCCAGAATGCCTTATTGTCGTCAGCATATGTGACCGTTCTGGTCATGCTGTCCTGGAATCTCGTGTAGATAAACTTGCTGCCCGGTTCGGCAAGTTCAGCGCCATCAAAGGCCTCAATGCCGTAATCCACTCCGTTCAGGTTGGAGAGGGCAAGTCCGAGCCTGATCGACTCTGCTGCTGCCGGGTGGCGAATTTGCTGCGGAGCATTTCCGTTTTCATAGCGGTCCAGCAGAAAGTTTTTAGCGATGCCGGCAATGAAACCGGATGAAAGGATCGACTTGTCCGGGTCATCATCCTCTCGTATCTGCAGCATGCCGTGGACATCGGCCACTTTCACCCAGGGCAGATACAAATGATTGGTGACAGGGGTCTCCAGGGTGTTGCCTTCAAAGAGCAGTTTTTGCGCGAGGATAACGGCGGTCATGCCGCCGGCCGAGGCACCGGTAAGGACATCGATCTTGATCTGTTTATTATCGGCAACTTTTGAGTTATGCGAGCTGATGGCCCGGATGATCTCGAACATTACCCCCGCTTCGTAGGAACCCAGTGAGACGGCACCACTGATGGCAATTGCAAGACGGTAGGCCATGGTAATCCTCCTTTTTAGCTGATAGATTTCATAATTGAAGAGCGTACGTCAGATCTTCACGAAATCCTTCCCCTCGTAGCCCCTGATGCGGCGGCATACCTCGTACCCCTCCCGGTCCCCCGCATCATTCGTATTCCCCTCGATGGTCTCGAAATGATCGTCATGGAAGGTGATCGCGATGCCGGTATGGTTCCAGTCGTTATCGGTCCTGCGGCTGATGAACAGGCTCCCCGGCGGGATTGATCCCTTCTGAACCTTGCCTTTGGCAATATCCCTGCCGGAGATGAATTTTCCTGCAGCGAGCGCCTGGCCGGCCAGGACGTCACAGGAAAAGGTCCGCTTGAAAGGCATCTGTTTCCCCAGGGCATCGGCTGCCTGACGGAGTATGAAGCAGGCAAAGCCGGCGCACCACGGCCAGTCGCACCCCTGGTTCCCCTCCATGTACGCCCGCACCCAGGGACCGCAGTTCTGTCCGCCCACCTCCAGCGGGTGTCGGGCCAGATGCTGGTTCGCATAGGCAAGGATCATGTTGTTGAGCGTCTTCCCCTCTGCCGCGATGGGGGCGACTGCCGCAGAGAGCGGCGCAGTAAGGGAGGCGAACGTGGAAGTGTCAACTTTTCCTGAAACGGAAATCCCATGCCCCTCCTGAAACTTCCGTACGGCAGCCTCCGTTGCCGGGCCGAATGCGCCGTCAACCGACACATTCTCCCCTTGGAGGCACAGCCACTCCTGGATGCTCCGCACCTTGCCGCTTTTGTCCCCTCTCGTGTACTCCCTGTCGAGAGTCAGTTCCTTTGTGATCCAGCTGTACGGCATATGGCCTCCTTCTATTCATGAGATCCGGGCCGGACCCGCTGCTCAAACAGATCTACCCGGCCGCAGCAATGGCAAATACCTCCTCCGGAAAGATCATGTCCAGCAGGTCATCGATGGAGAATGGTTTGTACAGAATATGTTCCACACTCAGGGTTTTGGCCACTTCCGCCAGGTATTCCCGGCTGAGGTGCATCGTGCCGCCGGTTATGACGATCACCTGCGGCCGCTCCGGCATTTTGTTGATCTCCATGATTACTTCAAATCCGTCAACCTCTGGCATGATGATGTCGGTAATCACCAGATCGAAGGGGAATCTCCTGAGAAGCTGCAGCCCTTCCCGTCCGTTATGCGCCGTCCGTACGCGACAGGTGTCGCCGGCGAGCACCAGCTCCAGCATGGATGTTATTTCCTTTTCATCGTCGATCACAAGAATATTGGTCATGGCCTTTTTCCCTTCACTGCTTGATTGGCTTCCATTACTGAACTTGCGTTATCGTTGCCGTCTGCAGCCCGGCTATTGTCACTGCCGCACGTTCTGTCGACGTCGGCTGACACCAGTGTTACGGTATCGGTTATGTAATATGATGACCAGTACCGGTCATTGTGCGCCCTGCAGAGAGGGACGATGTACCGGTCCGTGTCGTCGGCGCCGTCTTTCCGGACATGCGAGCCGACCTCCGGTTTCTGGATGCAGTCCAGAACGGCGCAAAAGATGGATAGCGGCTCGTCGCTGTATTTTTTCCAGTGTTCGAGCCAGCTGCCACAGGTACAGCTTTTGGCACGAGTACCGCTGCTGTACTTAACTTTCAATTTTCAACTCCTCATAGGGAACGCGGAATGGAACAGCCCTGAAAACTTCGATTGCGCCACTGCATATCCGCCCGACCCGGGCAGGAAAAAAAGTCATTGGGGCAGCACGCTCTTTTCACAATGTGATCGACCCGGTAAAAAATCTGCGATCCTTGGTAACTTGAAAGCCTGTTTCAGGATCAAAATGTGTAAACTTTTTTACACATTTTGCTCATATCAGTATATCTACCTGATAATATACGTTTATTAAAATTGTAAACTTTTTTACACCTCGGAAAAAAAACTCTGATTTCCTTATTAATTACAGCCTGTTGTATCATGTGTAAAAAAACTGACACCCCCCCCCCGCTCCATCTATTAACTCACTTCCGCCGCAGTACTATATCCTGCCTGACTATCCGCTCCAGTGCTTGATCTAAGAACTGTTTACGGCAATCGGGGCCATCGATGGCCACGGAACTGGAAAACTGCAACGCCGCCCCGCGCGAGGTTGAATAGATCAGAACAGAATCCGGGCCGTCAGAGCCGGGACAGGATTTGATACACTGTGATGCGCCCACGGTATTGCCTCACTTAAAACTGGTCACGAGCGATGATTCTCTCGACGCGATGGACATGACGGCATGGAACATGCTAACTAGAGCAACTTGCATGCCCGAACCATTATCCATACCTTTTTTACCCTGGTTTCCACTACTCGCTCATCGGATTTCAACCGGGCACACGGGTCAGTCCAACCGAGATTTCTCCGAAATATGGTCCGGCTCTGAAAACCAAATATCATGGAGATAGTATATGAGCTCTGATTATCAATATGGGTCGCACCTTGATGGACGTAAACCGGTCATTCTGGCCGTGGACGACGATGCCAACAACCTGGCCGTAATCCGCGACTGCCTGACCGGGTTCAATTACACCGTCCTGATGGCCGAGGATGGCGAGTGCGCTGTCAGCCGGGCGGCTTACGCCCGCCCGGACCTGGTGCTGCTGGACATCATGATGCCCGGCATGGACGGCTACGAAACCTGTCGGCGGCTGAAACATCAGGAGAGTACCCGCGATATTCCGGTGATCTTCATGTCGGCACTGGCCGAGACCGGATACAAGGTGCAGGCTCTTGAGGCGGGGGCGGTGGATTACGTCACCAAGCCGTTCCATCAGGAAGAGCTGCTTGCCAGGGTGGGGGTGCATTTGAGCAACCGGGAGCTGACCCGCCGGCTGAAGGAGGCCAATGAGCTGCTGGAAACGCGGGTCGAGGCGCGCACCTTGGATCTCGCCATTGCCAACCGGGTGCTGGAGGAAGGGATCGCCGAACGTCAGGCCATGCGACTCGAAGTTCAGGAGGAGCGGCAGAAGATCATGGCCAAGCTGATTCAGACCAACCGCATGACCTCGCTGGGGCTGCTGATCTCCAGTATCGCCCACAACATCAACACCCCGAACGGTGCCATCAAACTGGCCGCCCAGCATCTTGCCGGATCATGGAAGGATGCGCTGCCGATACTGGAGCAGGTTACAAAGGAGGAGGGTGATTTTACACTGGGGGGGTTGCCGTTCGGTGTGGCCAAAGTAGAGATCAGGGGGGCGGCCGAATCGATTCTTAACAACGCCGACCGGGTCGAAAGGGTAATACAGGACCTGCGCGCCTACAATGTGGGAGAACGGAATGAACTCAGCCCCGGCGTTTCGGTCAACCGGGTTGTCGAGGAAGCGCTCACGATCATCCGTGCCCATGGCCGCCAGGGGGAAATTTCCATCACTCCCACCCTCGCACTCAACCTGCCGAATATTACCGGCAACCAGTACCAGCTGGAACAGGTGGTCGTAAACCTGCTCCTCAACGCGATGCAGGCGATGCCGGACAACAGAGGATCGATAACGGTACGGACGGAATATTCGTCCGAAACCGCCGAAGTGAAGATAGTCGTGATGGATCAGGGGGAAGGAATCAAGCCGGAGGTCAGGAAACACCTCTTCGAAGCGTTTTTTTCCACCAGGATGGACAAGGGGGGAAGCGGCCTGGGGCTGTACATATCAAACTTTATCGTCCTGGAACACCGGGGGCGCCTGACAATTGACTCCGGGCAGTGCGGCGGAACGGTGGCTACCGTACACCTCCCGGTGGCCGCAGGCGACCGGGCAGTTTGACCTTCTAGTCACCATCTTCATCAAACTGTTTTCCGGCGGCCGGCCCCAGTCTCTTCTGCAGCGTCGGACGGCTCAGCCCCAGCAGTTTTGCCGCGATACTCCTGTTGCCGTGCGCCAGGGTAATTGCTTTCTCCACCAGCAGCGCCTCAACCTCGTTAACGGTGGGGAATTCGTGAAAAATTCCATGCAGGGCAAACTGGTTGCTGCCTATTTTTCTCACAATATCCCTGCGAAGGGCAGTACCGGGGACTACCTCCGGAAAGTCCTTCAGATCAAGATTGTCCGTGAGATTGCGGGCAACTGCGTTATGAACCAGGTTGATCAGTTCCCGCACATTCCCGGGAAAGTTGTACGACAGTAATGCCCGGCAGAGCTCTTTGGACAATCCCGGCGGCGGCCTCTTCATTAATTGTGCGGTTTTTTTAACAAAATGCTCCACAAGCGGGATGATATCTTCAGGCCGTTCCCGTAATGGCGGGACATGAAGCGAGTGGGCACTTATCCGATAGTATAGATCACTCCTGAATGCCCCGGTGGCCAAAAGCGATTGAAAGTTTCCGTTTGACGCGGCAATAACCCTGGCATCACTTTTATGCAGGACATCGGAACCGAGACGGTAGTATTCGTTCTGCTGCAATAGTCTCAACAGTTTTATCTGGGAAGCGATAGTAAGGTCGCCGATTTCATCAAGGAACAGGGTGCCGCCTTTGGCCTGCTCAATCAGACCATCCCGGCTTTCGGTTGCGCCGGTATAGGCGCCCTTTTTGTGACCGAACAGGGCATCCGCCAGCATGGTATCATCCAGCCCCGCCGCATTTACCGTCACCATTCGACCTTTCAGGCCGCTGCATTTATGAATTGACTGGGCGATCAGCTCTTTTCCCACTCCGGTCTCACCGGTGATCAGCACCGGCTGGCGGGAGCTTTCCAGAGTTTCAACCACCTTGAAAATGGACATCATGCGGTCGCTGCAGGTGATAATATCGCTGAAATTCTCTGCGGCCGAAAGCGGCTCGCCCAGGAGATAACCCGTAAGTTTGCGATTCCGGACGACCAGTTCGCTGCTCTTCACGGCATTCTGGACGATGGAAACAAGCCGTGTCGCATCGAGCGGTTTGGTTATGTAATCGTATGCCCCCTGCTTGATGCAGCTCACCACGTTTTCGAGATCCCGAACGCCGGTCATGATGATGACCGGAATGTCCGGATAGTGCCGGACTATTTCGGGGAGAAGATCGGCACCCGACGGTACCGGCATAACCCAATCGAGCAGCAGGACGGTATGGGCGCCGGTTGCAAGAGCCTGAAGAACCCTGGCGCTTTCCTTCAGCGTGGTAACATTGCCGATGCCGTGGGCAAGCAGGGCGCGACGCGCCCCATCCAGGAATTCGGCATCGTCATCGACGAGGAGTATGGAATGTTCCGGTTCATACTGTTTGGACTGCAGCATATTGACCCTCCAGGGAGTCCTGATTAGCATACTCCGGCCCTATTGGCAATCTATCAGCGACTCATAATCCTTCAGGACGCAAAAAAGGCCAGCCTGTACCGGCTGACCCTTTGCTTTTATCAGAGAGAAAAAATCGAGAATTCCCGGCTAATCTGCTGTGCCGGAAATTGCGAGGCTTGACACTCGTCAGGTGATAAGGTTCAAATATCTGATTTTGTCTACAATTATCTGCCTGGTGATCGGCTTGGTAACATACACGTCACAGCGGATATTGTACGCTTTCAGGATGATGTCCACATCCGATTCGGACGTTACCATAATGATTTTCACCGCGTCGGGGGTTGCAATTTCCCTGCTGTCCTCGATGGAGCGCATCTGTTTGAGAACCTGATGTCCGTCCATCTCCGGCATGATGATATCAAGACAGATGAGATCATAGGGTGTCCCCCCGGACAAGGCTTTTTCAAAGAGGGCAATTGCATCGATGCCGTTATTTGCAGTATCGCACGTTCCAAACGGGGAAAGGATGTCCGACATCAACGCGCGGCTGAGTTCATCATCATCAACAATAAGCGATTTCATAACAGCTCCTGCAACCTGATGTGATCCGTAATTAGCGGGACCATTAATGTGTTGCTGCGGCTTTATGTGTGACATCCTACCCGAGAACGCAGGTGTGTCAATGAGAGAATAGACGAAATCGGCATTTCAGGGCAACTTTTGATGCAGTGCGGCCAAGAGCGGCCCCTCCCAGGGTAATGGTGCGGTCACTGTCGGGTAATTTGCCTGAGACCCGCAGAAGCGGGGAATGAACGTTAGGAACGGTTACTTCAGGGCTTTCAACTGATCATCAACCAGTTTGGCGGTCAGCGGATCGTAGCCGTCCTTTATGACAACTTCCTGCCCTTCTTTGGAGAGGGCATAGCGCAGGAATTCTTCCACAACCTTGGGCAGCGGTTCGCCCGGTTTTTTGGCGACATAGATGTAGAGCATGCGAGCCATCGGGTAGGAGCCGTTCAGCACGTTGGCATAGGTAGCTTCGGCAACCTTGCCCCCTTCCTTGTCGGAAAGTGGTACCGCACGCACGCCGGAGGTCGCGTAGCCGATGCCGGAGTAGCCGATGGCGCCGATGTCCTTGGCAACGCCTTCCACTACGGATGCGGAGCCGGGTTGCTCTTTGACAGAATTCTTGAAATCACCTTTGCCCAGGGCGTGCTCCTTGAAGTAGCCGTAGGTACCGGAAGCGGAGTTGCGGCCATAGAGGCTGATCGGCATGGAGGCAAGCTTGCCGGTTACACCCAGTTGGCCCCAGGTGGTGACATCGGCTCCGCCGCGCTTGTGGGTTTTGGAGAAGATCGCATCGACCTTGTCGAGCGACAGGCTTTTGATCGGGTTGTCCTTGTTGACGAATACCGCGAGGGAATCGAGCGCCACGCCGATCCTGGTCGGCTTGAAGCCATGCTTCTTTTCAAACTCTTCAAGCTCGGAACTCTTCATCGGGCGGGACATGGGGCCAAGCTGGGCGGTGCCGGCGATCAGGGCGGGAGGTGCGGTGCTGGACCCCTTCCCTTCGATCTGGATATTCACATTGGGATATTTTTTCTTGAACCCTTCCGCCCAGTAGGTCATCAGGTTGTTGAGGGAGTCGGAACCGATGCTGCCGAGGTTGCCGGCCACGCCGGCGGCAGGGGCGTACTTCTTGATCTTGGAATCCACGGTAATTTTTTCGGCGTGAGCAGCTACTACGGTAACCATCAGCAGAGCGGCAGTCAGGATTGACTTCTTGTACATTGAAAATTCCTCCTTTGAGTTTTGATGCATGGATAGTTCGCATACTTTAACAGACTGTTGTTACACCATTGTTACAGCTTTGAAAATTGTCGGTTAAATCTTCATGCCATGATCCTGGCAAACAGGATACGTGCATTTATGAAGATATTTTCTGCCCTTAAAAACGCTGAAAACAGGTTCCATCCAACTAATCACGCTTTCTTTATGGTGAGAGAAAACCGGAAACCTTTAACCTGTTTATTACCCATCACCGGCAAGCAGGCCAATTGAACCTGGCTGGCCGGGTTGGCTCGGAATCCCAAAATTACTCCTCTGTTTTGTAGCCGAAACCGCGGACGGTCTTGATGATGTCGCCAGGTGTGCCCAGCTTGCCGTCATGAATGCAGGTAGCGACATATCCTTCCTTCTCAAGATTAAAAGCCAGAAGCCCCGCCAGGTCTTTTTCACCCTCAATAATCAACACGTCTCTCCTGCTCTCTGTTTTGCTGAAATTTGTGCGAAAATTCATACTCTTCATTACTTGTAGCATACGATTGTTGCAGCCAAGTTGCTAATGCATAACGTTTTTGCAGTAATTTCAAGGAAGCAGGCATTGCGTAAAAATTCACAAAACATTTATCTGACCTCCACACGTTTGTAATATTGCTCCTGTATAGTGGATAAAAAACGAGAGGGGGAAATGGAGATGAAAATACGAATGAACGAAGACTATTACTTCTGGTGCTGCGATTGGTGCGACTCGGAAAACCTGGTACTCTGGACGAAACTTCAGGATGGGGCCAATTGCGGCGCCTGCCACCGCCCTATGAACCTGCCGGACATGAATGGCGTTGTCATTGACAGCACCATCGCAGCGGGGTTGTGCTAGCCATGCGCGGGTGGGCAGCATCGCTGACCGAATGGTGGAACAGGCCTCTACTGGGCGGGCTTGCCGAACTGGACCGACAAATCTTGAAATTCCGGAAACTGAAAGAGGCGTATGCAAGCAACTGCGTCTCTTCCGGCACCGATTGGAGTAGTACTGACTCCGATAGCGGCAAAAGGAGTAAAACTTGTACGCCGTAGCGGTGCAAAAAAAAGACACCTCCAGTCATGACTGGAGAGGGAATCATCCTGCCTCCGTGTCAGCAATCACGACGGTGCGGTCGTGCAGCCCTGAAGAGGAACGGCTCGAACTTGAACAAATTCTTGTCTTCAAGCAGATCATGCCTGTCTTCCAGCCAATTGTTTCTCTGGTGAATGGGCGCATACACGGTCACGAGTCCTTGAGCCGGCTGATTCACGGCGGGAGCATCACCAATCCGCAAGAATTGTTCGACAAGGCCCGTACGCATGGGATGACTTCGGAGATTGAGAAACTTTGCCGGGAAATGGCACTTTCGAGGGCCAGCGAAATAGGGTTGAACGGGATGATTTTTCTGAACGTCTGTCCTGCGCTGCTGCACACGGAGGGGCATCGCCCCGGTTTCACGGCGGAACTGCTCAATCACCTGGGAATTGACCATTCACGAGTGGTGTTCGAACTGACCGAAAAAACTCTGATCAGCGACTATGCTCTGTTTGAACGAGGCGTCGCCCATTACCGTTCGCAGGGTTACCGCATTGCTATCGATGATCTGGGGGATGGCTATGCCGGACTCAAGATGCTGTCCCAGGTGGTTCCCGACTATGTCAAACTGGCCCAGTTTCTGGTCAGCAATATTGACTTGTCCCACTCCCGGCAGGCACTCGCCGAAGCATTGGTCTGTTTCTCGAAGAAAATCGGCGCCCACGTCATCGCCGAAGGAATCGAGCGGCCGGAAGAACTGGAGTACTTCACTTCCATTGGCACCGAGTATGGTCAGGGGTACCTCCTCGCCCGACCTTCCCACGCACCTTCAGATCATCATACGCTGGACCTGTCAGCTTTATGCGACATGACCAACCGGAAACCGGTACATCTCCACTGTCGGCTATCAGCACACACCTGCCAGTAACAACCATATCGGCAGTTTGCACTACCCGGCCAGAACATGTGCAACTCGATCGAGAAGGTTGGAAGGCATGAATGGCTTGGAGAGAAAATGAGCCTTCTCGCCATGCATAAGCTCTTGTATTGCCTTGCCTGAGTAACCGGACATGTACAGCACCGGAAGCGCCGGGAGCAGTTCCCGCATGCGGCGGTACAGTTCCGGGCCATTCATCTGCGGCATGACGACATCCGTAACCAGAAGATCGACGTGGAAATTCCCCTGCTCCACGAGATCCAGGGCGACACGGGGCAAATAGGTCGTCTCGACCCGGTACCCGCTGTTTTCAAGGACTTCCCGGGACAACTCCATGACAAGTTCATTGTCTTCCACAAGCAGTATGGTAGGAGCTCCCGGCACGGGAACTGAGGCTTCAGTCATGGTTCAGCGACCCCTTACGGTTTCCAGACGTAGAGCACTATTTCAATGGCAATCAGGACAATGATGATCCATTCAAGGCGGGCGGAGCGGCGGGCGTGGGAGAGACTGGTAAAGACGTCGGTCATATCCAGCAGGGTTTCGGATTTGTGTTTGATTTCCAGGTAACGCTGACTGAGTTCGAACAGGCTCGCCATCGTGGTATACAGGCGGTCAGCCTCAGGGTTATTCCAGGTAATGTCCGGCTTGTCCAGCACCATGATATGGGCAATGGACGTGAATTTGAAGCTCAGGATCGATGAGGCCAGCCGGGCCATATCACGGTCTCGCAATTCAAGCTTGCCCCGGCCCAGATTGGCGATCAGCCCCTCTACCTCGTCGAAGACCACATCAATCCGCTCTTCGATTCGTTCCAGCGCCACCGATTTAGCGATGACAAAACAGATGATATCCAGAAAGGCCAGGTTGTAGCGGGGCATGACAGCGCAATCGTTGGCGATTGCCGGTTCACGTACCGGATCGATCTCCAGTCGGTATTCCTCGCGATACGGCAACTGAATCTGCCCCTTCAGGGACTCGGCATACTGGGGGATGCTGTCCAGGAAGCGGGCGATGAGATCGCCCGAGCAGTTGAGAAATACCACTCCGCCGAAGTAATACAGATAAACCCGCTCTTCATCGCTGCCTGTGGCAAGCGCAAACGTCACCGGATTGAGCTTCATCGGCTCTTCCCAGCGGTACTTTCGGGTGATGCCGAGCTTGACGGCCAGACGGTTCAGGTCGAGTTCACCGCCGAAGGCAAATGCTTTAAAGGTAAAAAGTTCCATTATTCCTGTTTCTCTTTGAGTTTTGACTGTGTCTTTTTCAGGGCGTCATGTTCCTTGTTCCCGATATTTTGCAGATCGGCATCATCCGAGGCACACATCTTTTCCACGAGTTCTTCCCATTCGTAGCTTGAGCCTTGCCTGCCCAGCGGGACTTCCCGCATCTTCCGCGCAATTTCTGCATACGTTGCTTCTTTGGAGCCTTTCATGGCGTTTCCCTCCGTATCCAACGTACCATAAACGCGTCCGGTTACAAGTGACGGCGCAGAAAATCACGCCGCATATTTGACTCCCGGAGTCAGCCACGTCAGTCGGTTGGCTTCGTTTAGCGGTACAAAAACAGCCGTAACGGCACGAGCATTCTGCTGACCGTTCCGGGTGAACCGGCTGATCTCATCTTTCAGTTCCACAGAAAGACCGGCCAGCGCATCTGACTCTACGGCTATTGCAGCAGCGGCCTTGACGGTTTCTTCCGAAACATGTTCGATCGCCACAATATCGATACTGATCTGTTCGGCTGTGGAGGAAAGTTCCACCGTAGCGGATGCAATCTCACTGGCCATCCCCTGCAAAGAGGCCACGCTATCGACAATCTGGCGTAAAGAGTCCCCTGCCTGCCCCGCATGTTCAACACCCAGTTTGACGCGCTCCAGGCTTTTGTTCATGGCAACCACCGCCTGACCGGCATCGTTCTGGATCGCTTTAATCCGCTCGGTGATGCCGACGGTTGCTTCGGCTGTGCTGTTGGCCAGTTTGCGCACCTCATCGGCCACAACGGCGAAACCGCGGCCATGTTCTCCTGCTCGGGCCGCTTCAATGGCGGCGTTCAGGGCGAGAAGATTGGTCTGGTCGGTAATCTCGATAATAACATCGACGATGTCGCCAACCTGCTGGGAACGTTCGTTAAGCGTCTGCATAACCCTGGTGGACTCTTGCACCGCTTTGGCTATCTCCTGTACTTCCAGACCGGTCTGGCTCACCACCTCTGCACCGGAAGCGGCCAGCTGGCGGGCATCGGTGGCAGATTGTGCGATTCGCGAGGTATTCTGGGAAATCATTGTGATGGTCTGGGACATTTCCACCGCGGCAGCAGCGACCTGGCCGACATTGGTTGACTGTTCCTGAGTTGTCGTATGTATGGCCTGCGCAGTGCGGGTCAGTTCTTGTGACGTACCGGTAAGCTTACCGGATGATTCGGACACCTTGGTGAGTATTTTAGAAAATGAGTCGAGCAGCTTGTTAAAGGCATTGATTGTTACGGCAAATTCATCATCATTTTTGATCTCTGCGGTCCGGGTAAAATCCCCGGTTTCCGCAATAGTCACTATTGAACCGTTCAGGCGTGCCAGCGAACGGACGATACAGACGGTCGTCGTGACCGTCAGTAGCAATACCAGCAAAATGACGGCCAGAGAAATGCCAATCAGCAGTTTCTTGAACAGGTCGACCCTTTGGGTGACGACAGTCACGAATTTCTGCTGTTCCTGGGCTGTGGATTGGACATTGGCTTCGCTCTTCTGCCCCTGCTCAAGGGCAACCGCTTTCACTTTCCTCACGGAATTGTCAACCAGTGTCATGTTTTCCAGCACCTTGCGCTGCGAAGAGCTGATGGTCCGGGCAGAACTGCCGGCGCTGGCGACCGCGCTGCCGATTGCGGCAACCGCGTCTTTAACGAATCCGGAACTCTTGATTTCCATAATTCCATTGCCGGCCAGCGACACGTTGCGGACAATGCGGGCCTGAATTTTCTGTACCTCTGTCGTTGCCTTGTCCAGCTCCGCCGGATTTTCGCTCAGCATGATCATACGGGATTTGGCATCAAGCAGCTTGGCGTCAACTCCAATTAAATACACGGTATCGTTGATCGCATTGATCTTCTTGTTCAACTCGATGTCGTGATCAACTTCATTGCGGAAGTTTTGTACATTTGCCAACAGCTCGGGCACCGCACTCTTGTCGCTGATTGTTTCGTTCAGGGTCTTGGCTGCAGTCGTTGCCCGACGTGAAGCACTGATTACGAGACCCGAAATTATTTCCTTCAAGCTGGCCAGCGATGTGTCCACCCGGGACATTGCTCCATTTACCTTGGCTGCCTCTTCCTTGAATACCGCCATGCTCTTGAATTTTTCGTCGGTTGCCCGCAACACCTGATCATGCAGTTCGGAAAATATCTTGATGTCCATTGACGTGCTCTTGAGGCTGGAAATCTCGCTATTTATCCGCTCAAGGTTTTCCCGGCTGCGGGTAATTGACGCTGACACCAGCTTAACATCCTGGGGATCGTGTGCCAGTCCGAGTTGGAGCAGGTCGGCTGACAGTTTCTCTACCGCCTGCTGGAACTGGACAGTTTTGACCTGAAGCGGTGTCGACTGGGAGGTCAACAGGGTTATTTTTTCCTTGACCATCAGAATCGTCATGAGACTGAAAGCTGCAATGCCGATGATGCCAAGGATACTGATGGTGGAACTGATGTAGAGCCTTGTTTTGATTTTCATTGGTTTCTATCTGTCCTTATTCAAATTTAAATGTGCAGGTGTTGCCTGCAACTCCGCCCGATCGTCGGCTTCGATGATCAGAACCTTGTCATGGCTTGATATCAGGCTTTGGCGTAATTGATATGTGCGCCAGATTTGCGGTGTGCCGGATGATCAAACTTCCAGTACCCGCAAATGATGCATCGGCAGCCGTTGACGGCGCCGTGTTCCAGTATGATCTCGGAATTCATGATTCCGACTTTTGCCTTGCACTTCGGACATGTCATGTCATGCCCTCCTTTATGAGTGGATCGATATGATCTGATAAAGCGAGGTCATTGTAGCAAAGTGGAAGTTACGATGGTGTTCCATGTTGTTTAATTGTGTGTGACGGTCTCGTAACCAGTATCTATCTGAATTGAGTCAGGGGACATTGGAGGGAACTTCACGACCTGCTTCGGATTGGGTCCAGTCTGTTTGGCGCAATGTTTTCGCGGGCACACCAGAATTCTTCCAACTCTTCAACGAGCAACCTGTCCAACCCGGAATCCCTGATAAATTCCTCCCTCAATCCGGCGTCGCCCTGCGCAACAATAATTGGCAGCAGCGTGTTCATGTACATCAGCGAACTCTTTGCGAGCCGCAGCCCGACATCGAAAAGATTGTCGGGGATATCTCCGTTCAGGAGCCGCTTGTGGCGCAACTCTATCGATACAATCCGCTTGATCGTATCCCGTTCACCGTCACCGGCCAGCCACCCGTAACGGCTGCCGATTGCCTCCTGTATGCTGGTCACAACAGCGACGAGGATATGTTCTTCCCGCTCTACCCTCTCCAGTCTCTGCTGGATATCCGATATGGTTCCCGTACCCTGCGAAAGGCATTCGAGACCATCCAGAAGATTGGTCAATCGTTTGCGCCCCATCCGCCCGGGCAAGTCGCTGGTGAGGAGATCGTCAAACAATAATTCCCTGAAAAGCCCGGCTTTGATGGCATTCAGTTCGTTCCAGCTGGCCGAAAGCACGTTCAGGGTCTCGCTGTCGGGGATACCACGGGCAAAAAATACCATTTTGCTGATGCGCCGTGAGGCTTCCTCCATACGGTGGAGTATATCAACCAGGCGATGAAAGTTCTTCCGGCCGGTTTTACCGGCGGCATTGGCATCATCAAGACGTTCATCGCAATACGTGCCGACATCCAGCATGAGCCGCTCAAAGCGCTGGTCATTCAGTGTAATAGCTTCCTTCTTGGCCAGAAGAATCGACAGAATAACAGTGTCCGGAAGATCACTACCATCCGCAGTGGAAAACATGAAATAAGTTGCCAGGGCCTGGCGTGTCTGTTCCAGTGTCGTCATGGACATGATATGAACCGGTATATGTGCATCTGTAGGAGATGCATGAACATTCATCGACGGGACAGCCATACTTCGACCCTGTTGTTGCGAAGCTTTCCGTCTTTGGAACCACCTTCCGCAAGCGGCATGACAGTGCCCATCCCCATAGTTACAGCAGGCTTCACGCCACGCGACGTCAATTCACCTGCCACCAGCTTAGCCCACTGTTCGGCGGTCTCTTTTGATTTTTTGCCTTCACTCAGATCGCTGAAACCGAACAGCATTACCTTGCGGCCTTGTAACTCCTTGCGCTCAAGGGAATGAATCAGGCGATCGAAATCGCGCCGGGAGCGATTATCGAAGCTGATTGTATCGGGTCGAAATCTGATGGAGAGTGACAGGCGTTCCGCTCCGTCCACCATGTTCTTAAATTCCGGCGGCGTATTGTCCGGCAGCACCGGTGTTTCGGCCCGTACGGCAAGAGAAACGAAACTGCTCTTTTCCACGATCTCCTGTCCCTCGTCAGAGAGCACGAATTCCATGAATTCCCTGGCAAGCGGGTTAGCTGTTTTAGGCGGGATATACATATAAAGGCGTCGGGAGAGAGGATACTCTTCCCGCGCTACCGTAAATGCATTCGGGTAAATTGCCCCTCCGCCCTCGCTAGCCGCTATTGCCAGTGCTTTGCAGCTTTTTATATACGGCAGCCCGATGAAGCCGATCCCGTTTGGATCATTGGCAACATCGGAGGAGAGCTGGTTGCTGTCCTCATACCGTTTGGCACCTGTGCCCAGTTTTTTCTTATCAAGAACCAGGCTCTTGAAGGTATCGAATGTTCCCGACTTGTCATCGCGGGCATACAGCCCTATCGCCTTGTCGCTGCCGCCAACGTCCTTCCATGCAGCTATTTCTCCGGCGAACATGCGGGCAACGGTTTCCTTGCTTGCAGCTGTGAGCGGGTTGGCAACGTTCACAACCACCGCCAGACCATCAAGACCGATGACATGTTCGCTCCCGTAGCTGGTTAAATCACCCAGAGCGACAAGCTTATCGGATTCCTCTTTCTTGATCGGGCGTGAGGACATGCCGATGTCACAGAGCGATTTTTCAAGCCCTTCATATGCGGTGCCGGACCCATGTGACTTTATTTCAACGGCCCATGCCCTGGTGCCACCCATACTGCCGACAATTCTGATCTCTTCTTCTTTAACACCCGGTTCACGCCGGGTTTTATGAGCCCCTTTACGTTTCAGAAATTCTTCCACCAGAGCCGGGGCAAGCTTGGCTCCGATGGTATTTGACCCCTGCAGCCTGAGAACAGTTTCGATCCGCTCGGCAAAGAACAGGTACCAGCCGCCCCAGACCAGAATTGCCAATACAGCGGCGGCAGAGGCACCGCGGAGAGCAAACTTCCGCCGCCGAAGCTTATCTTCAACTACCTTTTGCTCTGCCTCCCGAGCAAGCTTGTCACGGTGCTGATACCGCTCCAGGGCGGCAATGAATTCATCGCAGTTCTGGAACCGATGGTCAGGCGACCGCGAGAGGGCGCGGTGAATTATTGCCGCAAGATCTTCATCAAGCTCGGGAAGTTTTTCACGGATGTCGGAAATTTCCTCTTCCATCTGTCGCATCAGCTGGATAATAGTCGAGCCGGCTTCCCGGGGTGGTGCGCCGGTCAGCATCTGATACATCAGCATGCCGACGGAATAGATGTCAGAGCGCTTATCGATCGCCTTGGGGTTCACGATCTGCTCGGGGCTCATATAGCCTGTTGCGGCAAAAAAGCTGGCGCTGCTCCCCGCTTCTGTCGGCATATGACTGGATGCTCCAAATCCATCCAGCTTGACCAGGCCGTTTTTGGCCACAGAAACGTTTGCAGCACTGACTCCTCGATGGATTACCCCGCGACTGTGGGCAAACGAGAGCGCCTTCAACACCTGCTTGATTACGTGCAGTGTCGGCAGCTCCTTGTTGCCGCCATGATGGCTGATAATTTCGTCCAGCCGGAACGCGCCAAAATGCTCCTGTACCAGAAAAAAGACTCCATCTTCTTCGAAAAAATCGATGGTTTGGAGAATATTGGCATGGTTCAGATGGGCAAGGTTTTTTGCTTCGGTATAAAAGCTGTCGCGCAGTTTAGCTGCATCTCCGTTCTGCCCCCCCTTGAAAGCCTTGATAAAGTATGAAATGCCTTTAGAAATCTCTTCGGCAAGGTACAAAACCGTACCATTTTCAAAAGTGGCTAGTTCATTTTTCAGCAGGTACTTGTTCACAATAAGGTTATTCATGTTTTTTCCTTGCCGGATCCCTGTCTTAGATGTGGGAAATTCCCTGGTGGCAAACATAGCAAATGCAAGGTTACATCGGGGTGCCAACACTGGAAATATTTTGTAACGGCAAATCACGCACAAGCGGCAGGCTTTGTTGTCACTCAAACGTTTCTGAATCGCTACACTGCGCCTGTAAATACTCTGTTATAATTCATAAATTTCAAAGGTGATGATCTACATGCGACTGCTAATCCTGATCGCCCTGATAAATATATTCGCAGAATATGACGCTCTGGCTCTTCCACTGACCATCTCAATGGATGCTTCGCAGCAGCTGCTCTCAAATCCGGCTGCATCCCTTGCTCTTGATGATGCTGAATGCTTGCTGCGCCGCTCTCTCCCTCACGCACGTGTTATCCGCAACGCCCGCAGCTGTCAGGTCCGCATCGTGCTGCCGGACGTTACCGCCAACAGGAATCTATGTATTCCGGGGCCATCAGTACGACCCTATCTCTGTACGGCCGTACCGGACGCTTCATATCGCTGGGAGTCAACAAAACGGAGCGGCACCGTAACACTGAGGTTGGAGGCCGTCTCTCCGGAGGGGGTAGCCGCCGGTTTGTACGGCCTGGCGCAGGAAAAACTCGGTTTCAGATTTTATCATCCCCGTGAAAGTTTTGTGCCGAATCTGAAGCGGTGGCCGCTCCCGGACCGCTTCTCGTTTGCCGGTATACCCCGCTTTGAGAAGCGGGGATATCACCTCCACACCCAGCACCCGATCGAATTGACGGAGCAACTTCATAAACCGCTTCATCCTGGCGCCTTCGAAGATGTGAAGACCTATATAGACTGGCTGGCACGTAACGGGCAGAATACCTTCCAGTTCTTTCTGCTGCGTGAAGTCGATCGAAAAACATGGCCTGCCCACGCCCGTCGTATCGTGGAATATGCCCACCGGCGCGGCATTCGCTGCGGTGTAGAGATTTCATTATCCATGATCCAGCAGCAGGCTTTTCAGGCCATCACCCTGTTCAGACCCTATCCGTCATATCAAAAGCAGGTCGATGACACGCTGGCCTGGCTGTTTCAGGTGCCATGGGACTACATAAGCCTTGATGTAACTCTTGGTGAACATCTGCCTTTTCTGGACAAACTGCTGCCTGATGTGCAGATGCACATTGAACAGCAGGTGGAAAAACGCTACGGGGCGCGTCTGATGTACGCTACCCATGTCATCTGCTCAAAAGATGGCGCGAAGGTGCGTCGCCCCAAACTCCCCAACAGCGGCATCATGATCCACACCGTCATGTGTTATTCAGCCTCGGAATCCAAGGCTCCGGTGTACGGCAACAAAAACCAGCGCTTCATGCTTGAGGCCGCAATTGCCGAAAGCAAGCGCCGCGAAACCTGGTACTGGCCCGAGTCGTCCTACTGGGTAGGCTTCGACTCTTCGGTGCCGCTCCTGCTTTTTCCCTACCTGGACGCCCGTTGGAGCGATATCGGGACAATGGCAGGTCTCGGCGTGAGCGGCCACCTCACCTTCTCGTCCGGCTGGGAATGGGGCTATTGGCTGGTCGACTGGAGCATCGCCCGCTGGTCGTGGCAACTGAAGGACAATGGCAGAATCCGTTCGACATCCCCCCTGTCGCGTCTGGCGGAACTGCACAGCGACCGAGAGCTGCAGCGGCTGATGGTACAGGCATTGACCCTCCAGAACACGTATTTGAAAGACAAGGAACTGCTGCGTTTCATGGCGGCTCTGACCCCTTTCTCGGAGTTGCCGCATCCCTTCGACAAGCCGTTTCAGCCGGAGCCGGAGTTTCGCTACGAGTGGCTGCTGAATGAGGCGTCACTTCCTGAGGTCTCACTGGCGCTGACTCGTCCGATCGCCGATCTTGAGAAGTATGCAATGCGAATCGGCGGGGTTGTGGACCTGATGGGGAAGAGAATCGAACAGCTGCGAGGTGCGGGAAAGATCGGAGAGGCGCAGTTCAGGCTGCTGGTGGAACTTGAGCGCGGCCTGAGGGTGACATCCCTGCGGGCGAGCCACCGGGCATTGACTTTGAGGGCACTATTGGCTAAACGCGGAGAGCACGCAGGCGGGATAGATCATTCCCGTGTTTCGGAACCGCTGCTTAAAAAGGCGCAACTGGTTCGTCAGCAGGCCCAGAGTCTGGTCCAACGCCAGGAAAGCATCTATCGTTATCCGGTGGATCTGGTCGCACGCCGTCGTACCGGTATGACCGCGTATCCGTTTGGTTACCTGTATCCCGCAGCGAATCTTTTTTTCTGGGAGCGTGAAGAGGAGCAAGTGCGGCATGAACGCTTTGACGCCCTGTTCATGAATCTGTGGGACATGCGCCGTACGCTGGGTCTGGAGAGCCTGTTTTTTTAGTACGATAGAAATTATTTCTGATGAGGTAAGAGGAGGGGGTTATGGCTAGCAGTGCCCGGCCAGGTCTTTGCTGAGGTTCTGTAGGGACAGATCATACCTGACGCAAAGAACTGACCGGACATTTTTTATTTTTTAACCTTCTTGTTCACTTTTTTTGTTCCGGTGATCTCTTTTGGAGCCTTGACTTTAGTTGCTGGCGCAACAACCTTTACTTTTGCCTTTTCTGTCGTTTTCGGTATTTTGGCACCTAAATGCTTCTCGACGCCCGGAATCGCAGTTCCACCGTTTTTGCGATATTTTTGGTAACCTTCTGCTATCTCATTGTGGACTTTTAAAAACACTTCCAGTTTGGGAACCATGGCAATCATCGCTTTAAAATCCTCTGCCAACACAAAAACCGACTTTTCCTTTTTACTCATTTCCGCCCCCTTATAATTGTAATAGCTTCAACTATACCCGAGGTTAAAAAAGTATCAAGTATTATACATAGTTGTCACACAACTGTAACAATTTTGGCAGGACAATGCATTGAACCCTGCCAGGTGATATGTCGTCAAGTACGTCTCTTTCATCAACTCAAGAAGGTTTAACAAGCACTATTTCTGCACGTAAGGGCTCAGAATCCCAGATGACTTCAGGATAGAGGGATTTGTTCAGGCGAAGATAGGTACCATCAACTCCTGAGGGAGCCCACCAGCATTCGTTTCCCCTGTTTGGCAGTTCATTAAAGAGGTACAGGTCGTCATTTTTGTCTCTGGCAATGTACATAATCATGGCTCCTCGTGCAGTTTTATTGAAAACAAAATAATCCTATCTCCGCGCACCTCGCCTTTCGAAAAGACGCACAATTACAAATGTGAGCCAGGCGACAATCAGCAGGCCAACGGTAAAGATGCTGTAGGAAACCGGCCACGGGATGTTCCTGGTCATCATCGAAAACTCGGACATGCCACCGATGCCGGCAATCACGTTGAGCGGCATGAAGATGACGCTGAGTATGGTCAACCGGTACAGGACCCTGTTCTGGTTGATGTTGATAAAGCCGACGGTAGCATCCATAAGAAAATTGATCTTATCGAACAAAAATGAAGTATGCCCGTCCAGCGACTCGATATCACGCAGAATCTGCTGTGCATCTTCAATCTGGCTTGCAGAAAGAAGTTTCCTGCGGATCAGGAAGGTAAGCGCCCGCCGTGTATCGAGCACGTTCCTGCGGATGCGCCCGTTCAAATCTTCTTCTTCGGCAATGCCGGCCAGTATTTTTGCCGCTTCCTCGTCTGTCATGGTCTTGTTAAGCACCTGTGCGCCTACCCGGCCGAGCGAGGAATATATTTCTTCCAGTGAATCGGCCGAGTACTCGGCGTCCGCGGCATACAGATCCAGCAGCATTCCCATACCATCGGAAACATAACCGGCCTGGATGCGTGCCCGTAGTCGCTGCAGACGGAAGACCGGCAGTTCTTCACCACGTACCGAAAAAAGCACATCGTGGAACAGGATGAACGCGACCGGAACGTTGCGGGAGTCCCCCTCACGGTCAAGCAGAAAATCGGAATGCAGATGAATCTCACCGTTCTCTTCAACATAGAAGCGGGCGCTGGATTCAATGTCGGTAAGATCTTCCGGGTCGGGGAGTTCCAGCCCGAAAAACTGTCCGATCTTGCGGCGGTCTGCCTTGGTGGTTCCCACCAGATCGACCCAGATCGGCTTGATACCGTCCAGATCTTCAACCGACTCGATGGTGGTCTGACTTAAGCGCCCCTGCGCCAGTTCAAAGGCATTCACTACGCATGCGGATCCGAGATAGCTGCTGCGACTGGCCAGGGTATCCCGGGTGGTATCGGAAACCTCATCCAGAATAGTGTCCACACGGTCGTCGTCGATCTGTCCCCAGACGAGAAACAGGTCTTCCGGAGTAAGGCCGTCAAGTATTTCCGCAATCTCGGAAGATTCAAGCCGCTCAAAAAGCAAACGCAACTCGACCAGATGCTGCTTCTGCACCATGGTTTCTACCAGGTCGTGGCGCGGCATGACCTGCTTGTTGACCATGTCTTCCACAAGCCGGTGTTTCGCCAATAGATCCTGAACGGTTTTTAGTGACATGGAAGACTCTCCTTGCAAGATGGCCCACGCGTAATCACGCGAATCAAAACGTGTGGCGAGGAAGTTCCCCTGCGAATCCGCTACAGGCTACTTGATGTATAGCTAAATAACAAGTCTGGCTTATCAATGCGGATTAATCGCCCTGTTCACGACATGGCGGATCGCCTCCACTACCTGCAGTGCATATTCTCGCCGGGTGACGAGCGTCACATGGTCAGCACCTTTGACAGCGATATGGATGCTGTCGGATGACAGGGAGGCAAGTTCTCTCTGCAATTCAGGATGACCGGGCAAAACCCCCTTGGCCGCCGTCACTACTGCCAGCGGGATATCCGCAAGCACACTCGTACCGCGAACCTCTTCGCAAATGGTTTCCCAGGCAAGCGACTCATCACGCGTCGTCTTGAGGTGCTGGTAGGCAGAGAGGAACGACTTTGCCTCTGCGGCCTGCCGGGCAGGCAAACCTTCCACCCATACATTGAATATTCCGGCAAGGCGGACGTATCCAAGTCGTGTCAACAGGGGAACGGCTTCGAGAAAACGAAATCCGGTGCGCATATGTGTGCTGATGGCTGCGCTGCGCAGGTGCTGATCGGGATGGACGGCATCCAGCAGCACCATTCCGGCCACTTCGTTCGGGTAGAGATCGGCGAAGACCCGGATGAAGAGCCCCCCCATGGAGTGGCCGACGAGCACATAAGGGGGATGAACCCCGGAGTGAAGAAGTACATTGTGCAGCCGCTGCGCCGTGAGAACTGCCGTTTTCGGAGCACTATCCGGCCCGCTCCACCCGAGACCGACACGGTCATAGGAAACAACTCGGCTGAACTTGGACGCTTCAGGCTGGATCCATCCCCACGCAGATGACATCCCCCCCAGACCCGCTTCAAGAATGACGGAGGGGCCATCAAGGCCTGTCATCTGAACATGCAGACGACAACCGTCAATATCAAACAGCCTGCCGGGAGCCCGGTGGACGCGCACGTCACGTGCCGAGGCAACGGCCTGACACATTGAGCCGATCCCGGTAAGGCACGGGATAATGGCGGCCATAAACCGGTATTTCCAGTTTTCTCCGGGTGAAAAACGATGATTATGGCGGTACTCGTAGAGGTGTTCCGTCAGTTCTCCGGCGTCGGAAAAATGACGGCAGTCGACATGCCCTGACTCCTCGATCGTGTCAGTCGGCATTCCTACTCCGTGACCCGTGACATCTCAAAAACTGCCCCGGCCGCGGCACAACATACTTTCGTGGCAAAATCCATGTTCAACGTGGCCAGGGTGTCAGTCGGCTGGTGATAGTGGGGATTGCGGAAGTTTGTGGTATCGGTCACCATTATCGCCTTGAACCCCTCGTCCCAGAAAGGTGCATGGTCCGACCGCCGGCTGTCCGTAAGCAGTTCACCGTTACCTGGGACAACCAGTTCAACATGGGGGAGATCGATCCGATACCGTTCCACTGCGCGGCCAAAATTTCCTGTCAGTTCCCGTGACAGCTCATTCCCTATCACTGCAATGAAGTTGCCGGTCTCGGGAACCGGAATGGCTACACCCGGCGGGACGGTCTGCACGACAGTATCTCCGGCGTAGGCAACCGATTCGAGCACCACCACACCTTCGATGCTCCAGTCGTTTTCACGGGCATAGGCCGCCAGAGCCCGGCTGCCACGTGTTCCTGAGCATGAATCGGTGTCGTGTTCATTTTCTTCGAGACTTACGCCGATGAAGTGAACGGTCCGCTCAAGTCTGAACTGAGCCAGCACCCGCGCCATTTCCAGCAGAACAGCGACCCCGCTGGCGTTGTCATCAGCGCCGGGAGACTCCGCAACCGTATCGTAATGGGCGAGGACAACGACCCGCTCGTGGGGAAGATGGCTTCCACGCCGGGTGGCGATGATGTTTCGAAAACGGCATCCGTTGTCCGGGAAGAAATGATCGGCCATATCGTAGCCAAATGAACTGAGTGACTCGGCTATATGGTCGGCGGCATGCTCCAGCGCATCAGGCGCCATTACGGGATGTCGCACTCCTTCCAGAGTCTGGATATGACTGTGGATATTGTCTGCTGAGACATTTTCTCTGAAGTAATCAATTGAGACCATACCGTTCATACAAATCCTTTCATTTCATGCCCGGATACGAAACTTTTCACTTTTAATCCCAGAAGACAACCCTTCCCAGCTCGTCCAGCCCGTTATCCAGGTTCCAGTCGCCGAATGTGGGCAGATTAGGCGAATTTTCGACACAGACAGCCCGCTCTATGAGTCTCCATATCGCTGCGGTATTACGGGCCGCATGGTCGAAAATGTCATCATAATGAAGCTTTTGTGGAATTTTCGACGGTATTATCTGCCCGTCAATATACTGCCGGTCTACCGCAGCGTATGCCGGATAGGCCAGGCCCATTTTTGCCGCGATGACGCCGGCAAGGGGGAACAGTTTGACCGCGGCGTCAGCACTCCCTTCAACCATGGCAATAAATTCCCGATGCCAGGAGGCGATATCTGGCTGATACATGCCATACAGCTCCGGATGGACATCTTTGAGCATTCCTTCCCAGAGCGTGACAATATCATGGTCCAGTTGAGTCCTGTCAGAGGCACAGCTGCATTGCGCAACGGCCCGGGCAAAAGAATCCGCTTCGCCGATTTCTCCCAGATTCATGCGGGTGTAGATATAACTGTCCTGGTTCATCTCGCAGATACGATGGTGACGCTGATTTTCGGCATACGCGCCCACTTTGGCCTGAACTACGGGATGAATGGTCACATCTGCAGCTACATGCGCACAGTATCCCAGCAGCCATGCCAGCTGTTTGTCACGAACAGCACCTCGAGAGTCTCTGACGCGCCTGATGCCGCTGGTAATCATCTCGCAAGCCCGGGTGCAGTGCATCGCATCCGCCCATTCAGAGGCTGTCCGGTCGCTCTGCACAAGATTCGGGTAATCAGGGCTGACTGCTCCCAACACACAGTGAGGGAAATATTTTGACAGTGTTGCTGCATATCCGGTCAGGGGGGAGAAAATAGTCTCCAGAGTTCCGGGCCGCATGAGTTCATGCAGCAGAGTGATATGTACATAGGGGCCCGGCATTTTTCCTCCCTGGGTATGCTAGATATTCTGATCGTGAAATTTCATAGGTCCGGCTGACGGGGAAATCTCTTTCAAAACAGTTGCCCTCAGTATTCCGTAGGCGAGCAGAGCCGCCGGAAGTACGATTACCATCCATGCGGCAACCGCTTTGACCGTTATCAAGCTGATGATTTTCAGCGATGTCAGACCGGGGCTCAGGGTCAGAGCGGAAATCAGGTGCTGCGGCACCGGCGGCCCCCAGGTAAACAGCCGCGCTCCCAGCGTGTAAAAGGGGACCAGAAGCGACAGGTGAACCGGCCAGAGCAGATAATTCACTGTCTGCAGTGCTACATGGTTAAGCCTGAAGACATGGGCAATGACGATGCAGATGAGCGACGTGCCCCACACCAGCGGTATAATCCCGAAGGCGATGCCGATGCAGAGTGTCAGGGCAAGTTTTCGGGGCGTAAGTCCGCATGACATGACAGCCCGCACCCGCTTCACGACGGGAGAGGCGATCAGCCGCCACATATTTTTCAGCTTTTGTGCAGGCACATTATATCCGGTCCCGGTGCACGTGAAAGCTGAGCGTGGCACCTGTTACCGTGCTGCGTCCCGTGTACAGGAAAATGGTCATCCAGATCCCCTGCAGAAACAGGATCAGCGCCGGGCTCCAGAGGCTATGCAAACCGGCTGAGAGATCAGGCAGGCCGGTTGGCTCATGGGCGAAAAAGAAAGCCGCCGCGATGGCGTAGACAACACCGGCCATTCCCATGATCTGATATGCAGACACTTTACCTTCTCCGCGATAGTCGGCCCGGAGGGTTTCGGAAAAGGAGCGCCAGCCCTGGGTCGCTATCGTCGCAAGGAGAAATGCACCCGTCAGATGCGAAGCGAAATACATTCCGGCCGCAATCAGGCCGCAGCCGGAGTATAAAACTGCGGTAACGGCCTGGATCGGAATCACTTCGGCTCCCTCCAGTCCCCCGGCGTAGGCGATTTTTTTGGTACTGCCGAAAAACACGAAGCCGCGGCCCGTAAACATGCGTTTAAGCAGTTCCGAACTGGTCGAAAGCGGTTTCCCATAGCAGCAGCCGAAGCTGATGCAGGCCATCCTCCCCAACCCTTCGCCAAAAGCGTAGGAAATGGCGATGGCGGCATACGCCGGCATGACCGGGATATGAAATGCCAGCAGCTCGCCTGCAGTGCGGTTGATGGCAGTTATCACGAAGGGAGTGATCAGAATCCCGACGAAGACAGCCCCTCCAACCGTGAATGTATGGGCCTTCTTTTCCACAATCCGCGCCACCAGCCGGGATGCCGGCACACAGCAGCAGAGCATGGCAGCCGCCAGGAAGGCGGTGCCGACCGGCGGGACACCAACCGATCCCATCAGCACCAGCAATACTGCTACTGCCACCAGATAGGCGTTGGCGGTAAGCAGACCATACCAGGTGAAGTTGATTCCCCGCCACTCCCCCACCCCTGTTTTGGCTGACGGCATCGAGGCTACGATCTGCCACTTCTCGCCGGGAAGTACACGGAATCCCCACCAGAAGTAGGCGATTAGAAGAATGACAGCGGAAAGCAGTGTCAAGGTCACTATCATTGGCATCTCCCTAAGCCGGACAAGCCGGAACCAAAATCTATTTTTCACGCGGAGGCGCGGAGAATGCGGAGAAAGTCAAAAACAAAATATTTCTGGTTTAACCCAAGTCATTAATTTTGCTGATTAGCACTGATCTCCCGCGAGTCCCCTCTCCCTCAGGGAGAGGGGATTATGTAGAAGCCATAGCGGGAGATTGGTTCTACTCAGCTTAATTTTTATCCTGGTTTACTCCGCGTTCTCTGCGCCTCCGCGTGAGTCATGTCTTGTCCGAATCTTCGTGCCGTGCCGAGCAGCGACCGTACCCGGATATCCGTCTCAACAAGCGGCTTTTGAAATCCCCTGGTGAAGCGGCTCGATACGTTCGGTTTGCCCATGTTGTCGAGAATATCCCCGGCAAAATCGATGCGCCCCTCCTGGAAGACCAGTATGTCGGTGCTGCTCCCCGGTCGGTAGAGGCTCTTGGGCTGCCCCTTCAGCAGGAACAGCCCCTTTTCGACCGGTTGTGGTGCGTTATACGCTTCCGAACTGTAGGCCTGGACGATGTCGCCGATCATCAATGCGACCACTTCGATCATCGCTACCAGCCCGACTCCGGTGCCATCAGGAACGTCGGTATCGATTACCGTCACTACGCGCTTGTTTTTGGAATAGGGTGTGGCAACGGCGACGACAGCGGTCGGGTTGCACGAGTGGTGCCCGCCATCGATGGCATAGGTATCGACCACCATCCCGGCTACCGGGGTATGGTTGTAGTGGTATTTGTCAGGAGTCAGGCGAAAGACGGCAAAATCGCCGCCGGTAAAAGCCGTGTGCCAGGCTGTGTTGTCACCTCCGAACAGTTCCTCGAAGGAAAAGAATTTCTCTTTCAGGAAAACCAGTGATGTTTCGTGAAACGACCCCACCAGCACCCGCGCATCGGCGGGTGACACGACTGCATCAGTATCTGACGGCATGGGGCGGCATTCCCAGTAGCGGATCCTCCGCTCGAATATTTTGCGGGGCGTATCCAGATGGTCGTACGTGTCGAGACACTCGGAAAGGCTGATGCCGCAGCTCTCCAGAAATGCCCGTTCGTTCAGCACCGGAAGGTCGAAATTGACCATGCCCAGGATGTGAGACGACCAGCTGCTGGTCAGCATCCTGAACAGTTTCGTACTGTTTTCGCGCACGTCATGATAGAGCAGCCTGACCATACGGTCTCCGACCAGCTGCTCGGTGACAACCCTGCCGCTATCCCGCTCGATATACTGGTGCACCATCCCGGTCACTCCTTTGGTCGTCAACCGAATGCGAAGCTATGGTCTCATCGTGATACACCTTGAGCAGCACAAGGTTCATCAGGCGTTTCAGGGTCGGAATGTCGGCCCGCTCGAACAGCACATCCTCTTTGGCGGCTTCGACAAAACGGGAAGCCTCCTGCCCCTGAAGCACCACCAGCAGGGCCTTGCGCAGATCTCCATCAAGCGAAACATGTTCCCGGTCAAGTATGCGGCACTCCCCGGCCAGAAATCCGAGGGCTTCTTCAGTATGCCGCCGGCGAAGGGTGGAGCGGTAGTATCGCTCGGCCCCGAGGTTGAATTCACGGGCATTCACGTTCAGAGGTGACGATGCGTTTACTTCATCGAGGATGCCGGAGGTAATACGCCCGGCGGCGGAATGGAAGGCGGGCTCACCCAGCCTCATCTCCAGGTCGCTCAGGGTGTCGTGCAGATCCATCAGTTCGACCAGATCCGCTGCATCCTCCCGGATTACCCGCAGCAATGCCCTCCGGTATTCATGGATCTGAACGCGAAGATAGCCGGGGTACCGATGGCTGGGCCGGATGCCGTCGGTTTTCTTGAGGATTTTGTCCAGAAAGGCGTTGCTGCTGTTCCTGCGGACAAAAAAGGTGGGAATGCCTATGGCAGCGCCGAAAAATATCTGCCGCCGTTCGCTCTCGACTGATGGGGTATCCGGAATGTGGGCATGAGTCGTACCGAGCGCCATGTATTTATAGGCAAGCGACGTTATCAGAGTCTGCAGGTCGGCAGCCCGCCCCATGTCATCCCCGAAATTTTCGAAGATGCTGTAATATCTTCCTTCGAAGCCCGAAAACCCCATTTTGGCACATTCACGCTGTTTGTAGAGCAGGTAGACCGACATCTGCTCATCAAACACGCCCATGTCGGCAAGGTCGCGGCGGAGGCGGTCGTTGTTGCCTGTTTGTCCGTCCAGGCCGGGGCTGTGCTCGGTGGAGAGCAGGCAGACCAGATAATCAATCAGGCGATAGTCGGGGACAAAATCCCCTTTCAGCCTGAAAACCGAACTCACCAGACGGTCCAGTGCCTGCGGCCCGAAGGGCGTCAGCGGCTGGCCGAAAACGGAAAGATCGGCCTTCTTTTTCCACCGCCGCCAGATCATTCTCAAGTGGGTGAAGTCCAGTTCATGCGGCAGAAACCCGAGCGCTTTTTCAGGATGAAAATCGTTGAACGCCATCCGGTAGGGAGCGGCGGTATATGTGCCGACAAAGAGCGGCAGGAAATGTTCGCTGATCTTGATCGCCAGGTCTCCGTAAAGCTTCTCGTGGACTGCGGTGAAACCGGACCCGCCGTCGGACAGTGCCCGTGTCAGCCGCCGGCTGCCGATGCTGATATGGGTGCCGTTGTTGGCCAGACTGACATTGGAAAGATTGGGCAGTACCACCAGGTTTGTCTGGATGATGCCGGAGTCACGCAGTTTTGCAACCGCATTGAGCTGACTGCGGGACAATACCTGGTGACAGAGCTGCATGTAGCGGAACTTGTCTTCCCCACGATCCCACCCGGAAAGGCAGGGGCTCATGAACAGATCACGATAGAAACTGTCCGAGACGTGGTCATTAAGCTCCTTCTGCCGTACCGGGGGGTGCGGGGCGAAATAGACCATCGCCTGCTGGCCGTGTTCGTCAATGCCGAAGGCCTGGTTGGCGTACATTACCAGCAGCTGGGTCATGAGGAAGCGTATGGCGGTTTCTTTGGCAATGGCCCGGCCCATGCCGCTGCCCGGTGTAAGAGAGACGACATTGAACGAAAATGTCTCCGGAGAGGTATTGTCGTTCAGGTAGTGCTCCAGCAAACGGATGCCGGTATGACGGATAATGTCGGGGAGGATGTGTTGGGAGCCGATAAGGTCGGCCAGAGCCAGTTTTATCAGGTAACTGATCGGCAGTCGCAGCATCTCTTCGCCTGAAGCGTCCCTAAACATGAAGCGGGCTAAGTCGGCACGCTGACCTGATGCCTGATTTTTTTTGTCAGCCAGAAGATCTTTTTCCAATACGTCCTGTGCAAAACGGGAAAGGTTCCGGCGGGGGAAGCGCACCCAGCTGTTTTCCCATACACGGGAAGGGTTGTCCGCCAGAAAACGTTCCAGATCAGCCACGGACTTGCGCGGTGTTTCTCCTGCCGCCGCCCGTTTCATCATGTTGGCAAAAAAATTGGACTGCTCAATCAATAACGGCAGGTCGACATCTTCCTTTGCCCCGCATACCACGGCCTGGAGCTCGCTTTCCGAGCCGGTGGTCACATCATTGGCCGAAAAGGGCAGCGTGGCCGCCAGTTCGTCCCGGGATGCAAAGGAGACCCCCATCTGGGCGAAAATCGTGCGAACATTCAGCGGTGCCGACTCTACTTCTGGCTTGTATTCTCCAGCCATGCTAGCGTACATACCATTCATACAGTCCGACATGGACACTCCGTCCTGGGCATGATAAGGGCCGGCAACCGGTCGTAAGCACGAACGCCTCACGTATTTGGGAGGTCTGCGGATCAGATATCTCCGAAAATGGCGTATCGAAGCGGTCTGAGTGAGTAATTTGGTGGGTGCAGAACAACGATGCGTTGGAAGGCTTGCTCATATGTTGTAAGCATATATGAAAATTGTGACGGTTGTGTTTTCGGTGTGTAAATTTTGTGTTACTTTTTTTAGACTGTTTACATCTCTTTACTCACTGAAGCAGCCTGAACGGAATATGATTTTACTCCCATGCAGTCTTGACGATACAGCACGACTGCCGAACCATCCCAAGTTATGCAATTTGTAAAAGCTTTTGACAAATTGTATAAAAACGACAGGGTCCCGACATGATAACGCGAGATAGTGAACAGAACATACGCACCCTGTTGCGCGGCTTTCCCATCGTGACTTTGACCGGGCCGCGCCAATCTGGTAAGACAACCCTTGCCAAAGCCATTATGCCGACCGGCCGTACGCATCTCTGGGAGCATCAAAGCTCACAAGCATCTCCTCAAAAAGTATCTATCGGAGATAAGTTTGTATACATAGACTTTCTCGTTGCCTTTGAATTTTCTGGCTTGATCCGATGTGTCAAACGCGATACAATTTAAAAAACGATACAACGGAGGGAACAATATGCCACGAGCGGCAATGATTCATGCGCGGATGGAACCGGAATTAAAACAAAATGTTGAGAGCATCTTCAGGGCACTCGGAATGACCACAACTGAAGCAGTGACGCTTTTTTACAAACAAGTGAAGATGCGGCACGGATTGCCATTTACGGTTGAGGTGCCTGATGAGGAGCTTGACACTTGGCAGAGAGAAGAGATTAAAAAAGGTATTGAGGAAATGAGGGCCGGCAAGTTGATTGACCACGCCGATGTAGTCAAACGCTGGGCGGCACGAAGATGAGAATACGCTGGACTGAAGGAGCTGTTGGCAATCTCGACCACGTCGAGGAATATATTGCTCAGGAGAATCCACCGGCTGCGATTGCAACAGTACATAAGATCATCGATTCTGCTCAGATGCTGGCAGACTATCCGACCATTGGGAAACGCGGACGCGAACGCGGCACACGGGAACTTGTTGTTGCCGGCCTCCCATACATTGTCATATATGCTGTACAGCGTGAGGAGCTAATTATTCTCCGAGTGCTGCATACATCCATGAAATACCCGTAATTAACCTACTCCTGTTCTCCCGCCATGCCTACAATCTTGAAAGAACCATCACGGCAAGTCATCAACAATACAGAGAAAGCCCCGAATGTCCAACGGCAGCACCGGACGGCGGGGGAAAAGTTCCCGCCGCCGGTGTGCCTTACCACGTTCGTGCCTTGTTACTTAATATGGTAGGATAAAGAGGAGGAATACGTGCTTTATTTTGCGTATGGTTCCAACCTGTGGCGGCAGCAAATGATGAGGAGATGCCCGGACCATAGAGAGATTGGCACAGGTTGCCTCAAGGGGTGGCGCTGGATCATTACGACCCGCGGATATGCCAGTATAGTGGCATCGGAAACCGATTACGTGCTCGGAACCGTGTATGAACTGTCAGTGGCTGATGTTCTGTCCCTTGACCGTTTTGAGGGTGTTGCGCAGAACTACTACCGCAAGGAGATGATTCCGGTTGACGTGAATGGGCAGGAACTGTACTGCCTCGTATATGTTGATCCGGTTACCGAAGAAGGTGAACCGAAAGAGGAGTATGTTGCCAGGATCAATCACGGCATTCAGGATGCCGTATTTCCGGGAGAATACGTTACGAAGTACCTGCGGCCGTTTATTCCTGCGGGGGCGAAAAAGTAAAGAGATACAATACCCCTACCATTACCTCGCTTGGCCATGTTATACGTATTTCATTTTCCAGGAATGCATTATTGGCTGTGGAACGATTGCACAACAAATTCAGTTTAAGAGAGAAAGCCGGAAGAAAATGCCTGGATTGCACAAGCATGTCACCATAAACCAAGGACAGCAACTGCCTCTATTTGCGGTAAACCCGCCGCATAAACCTATGGTTACGCCCGGACTCAAGGAGCGTGGGGCTGTCTATACCCGCCGTGAAACGGTCGAGTTCATCCTGGATCTTTCGGGATATACAGACGATAAGCCTTTATACAATTTTCGCTTGCTTGAACCCTCTCTCGGGAATGGTGATTTCCTTCTTGTCGCCGTCGAACGCCTTATGTCTGCCTATGCCAAAAACCGTCATGACGGCTCCTGCATGTTCGATGACCTGGCGCAAGCAATACGGGCGGTTGAGGTTGACCATGCCAGTATCGAGAAAGTCAGGGCGAAGTTATTAAAGCTCTTGATAAATTCTGAGGTCTCACTAAAAGACGCCGGAAAACTGGTTTCGTCCTGGATTATTGAAGGCGATTTCCTGCTTGTGGAGTTGCCGCACCTGTTCACCTTCACGGTTGGCAACCCTCCTTACGTGCGGCAAGAGCTGATCCCTGATGAGCTCATGGCCGCATACCGCGAACGCTTTGAGACCATTTACGACAGGGCTGATTTATATGTACCGTTTATAGAGCGCAGTCTGAAACTCCTGGAACCGGGCGGAACACTAGGTTTTATTTGTGCGGATCGCTGGATGAAAAATCGTTACGGAGGTCCACTCCGGGCGCTGGTTGCTAAAAGTTTTCACCTGAAATGCTATGTTGATATGGTTGATACAGCGGCCTTTCAATCAGAAGTGAGCGCTTACCCTGCAATCACCATCATTACGCGGGAAAAACCTGGTTCAACCCACCGTTCAACCCGTCTGGCTCACCGTCCCCCGATAGACCGGGCAACCCTGAAACAGCTTGCGGCTGCCTTGAAGAATAATACAGTTGCGGTTGATAGCGGCGTGACCGAGGTTGTAAAGGTTGTAAACGGCTCCGAACCGTGGATACTCCATTCATTTGATCAATTGGCACTTGTGCGGCGACTGGAAAAAAGGTTTCCGGCTCTTGAAGAAACTGGCTGCAAGGTCGGAATTGGTGTTGCGACGGGAGCTGACAAGGCTTTTATCGGCAGCTATGAGGAGTTGGACGTAGAGCCTGACCGCAAGCTTCCCCTTGTTACGACCAAAGATATAAAAAACGGGAAAGTTGAGTGGCAGGGAATGGGCGTAATAAACCCATTCAATGATAATGGCTCACTGGTAAATCTATCAGATTACCCCAAACTGGCCGAATATCTGGAACTACGCAGGGACGTAATCAGCAAGAGAAACTGCGCTCAAAACAACCCCAGGAACTGGTACAAGACCATTGACCGCATAACTCCTGAAATTGCCAGGAAGCATAAGCTGTTGATCCCCGACATAAAGGGTGAAGCCCATATAGTATATGAAGATGGTCGCTTATACCCGCATCACAATCTTTACTACATCACCTCCGCAGAATGGGATTTAACGGCTCTCCAGGCTGTGCTGCAATCAGGCATTGCAAAGCTCTTCGTTTCGATTTATTCAACTCAGATGCGTGGTGGCTATCTGCGTTTCCAGGCGCAATATCTCAGGCGGATTCGCGTTCCCCGTTGGTCGGACGTTTCCGAACGATTGCGAAATGCTCTGATTGAGGCAGCAAAGGCTGACGACATTGAGGCTTGCAACCAGGCTACGTTTGAGTTGTTTGAATTGTCACAACAGGAAAGGTCCGCGATTGGCGGAAATGGTAAGTAGATTAACATGGCGATTGATCTTGTGAATTATGAAGAAAAGGCCCGTGAAGCTGTAAAAGCATTTTGAAGTGGGTGGTCCCATAAGGACGCCCACTTTTTTGTAAATGTCGACAGTTATTTATGCTGGCACTGCCGGTCTCTCGGTTTTAGCCATGGTTCTTTAGTTGAAACCTATTTTTTCTTGGCTGCAGCTTTTACTGGTTTTGCATTCAGGTCTTTCAGTGCCTTACCAGGGGTGAATTTGCCATTGGTTTTGGCCTCAATCTTGATGGCCTTACCAGTCTGTGGATTCCTGCCTGTACGAGCAGCACGGGTCACAGCGCTGAAAGTCCCGAAGCCGACAAGACTAACCTTGTCTCCCGCTTTGACTGCGGCGGTGGTGGCTGCAACGAAACTGTTGAGAGCCATTTCGGCTTGTACCTTTGTCAGTCCAGCATCTTCTGCAATTTTAGCTACGAGTTCTACCTTTGTCATAGTTCCTCCTCCAGAAAATTGTTTTACACGGATATATCGCATTTTATTCACGGACTTCAATCAACATCTTCTCGTCATATCAAGACTCACGGATATGTGCTGCAAAATAAATGGTCTGCCTCTAAGCATTCCTGTGCTGTCAGGCCAAGTTTCCTCGCGCGGCTTTTCCAATCACCCACTACCTTACAGACGTCAGTGATAATCTTCTTGGCATGACCTGTGTCCAACCGGTAATATTCAGCTGTTGAAAGAACGATCTCCAGGTCAGGTCGACGGTAATAAGGATCAAACGATAGGGCGTGTTCCTCTTTCTTGAACGAAGGATTCATGTCGAAGGCTGGCGCCAGAGTCCAGCCGGCAGGTGATCGCATGAAACCATGATTTCGCAAATGATCATCACGATTGGCAGTTGCAACATTGAACACAACCCTGGTGAACAGCTCTTGAAGATCACGGGCAATAAGATCTTCCTCGCCGTAGGTAGCGATGAATTCCGCCAACTCCAGGTAACTGGCGTCATCGGTATCCACATGTCCAAGCATTGTCATGGCCGAAGCAAAAAAACGCCGATTGTCGCCGACTCGATCAAATCTTTTTACCAGAAAGGTGTGGTAGCCGCTGCCTATCAGCATGAGCCGGGATTCGGGCACCGTAATGCCGCATTGCCGTGCAAGGTCTTGAAGAAGCATCTCCCATAGGGCAACATCATAGTCATCATCGGCTGAAGGAAACTTGGCAATCCAGAGACTGCCGTCTTCAGCGACCAAATTTGCTTTGGGACGTGCCCCGCCAAGCGATGAACCCGGTGCTACCAGGACTTTCAGCCACTCCTTGATCTTGTCGAGATCATCCTGTTTCTTTCTCGTCAACTCGAAGGCAACCGCCTGCAACTCGGCAATGCGGGCAACCGGTGGAGCTGATCGCGCCTCATCGGCCAGAAAGGTCTGTTCGTCAGGCCGGCTGAAACGCAAAGCCCCCATCCGGGTGCAATCCTGGACTCCCAGCAGGTATTCCCACGGTCCCAGAGTTCTTGGCGTGCGACCTTCTTCTCTGGCTTCGACGGCCTCCCGGCGTTTCATCAGAATCTGTCCCCAGCGATCGGGACACGAGTCCATGAACGCACCAAAGTTTGAATTGCCCGGAAAAAACTCACCGGGAGTCAAATCCAACTCTGGATCGAGGGGGAAAGCATGGGCATGTTTGAGCCAAATCGGTTCGTAGGCAAAGCGCACGCTTCCTCGATCCCCTCGGGACAGTATGCCTATGTGCTGTAGTGGGCCGAAAGCGGGGTCGTCAAGCCAGACCCAGATATGTTCACCCTTTGCTTTGGCCATCACAAATCTCCTGCGGGTGTTTTTTTACGTGGAGCCCGTTTCCGCTGCGGCAAAGATTCGTCCTGCAAACGACGCCCCAGAATATCTTCTTTGGCAATCAATGACAGATCTTCAACCATTCCCAGGACACGCAGAACCTGAAGGTAACTTCCGATGGCAACGGAAGGGTCGCCGGTCTCAATCTTGTAGAGCGTCGGACGTGAAATGTCAGCCCTGGCACAGACCGTCTCCATGGAAAAGCGTCTGCGAAGACGAGCATCCTTTAGTCGTTGTCCCAGAGCTTCAAGTTCTTTCGCCGAGGATGGATAGATAGTAACGGTTCTCTTGTTCATAACGGAAACTATTGTTTACACAAAGACAGTATGTTGTCAATTATAATTATCGTTACAAGTGTTGACGGGCAATTTACTTCATGATGCAGTCCAACACGGAGCTGCTATCGCTTTGCTGAGTAAACATCCCCCACCAGAGGTGGGGGCTTTCAAAATCGTGAACCGCTCAAAGC
>CAZGEG010000001.1:0-246062 GCA_964524835.1 uncultured Geobacter sp. | reverse complement strand
GACTTGGCGCGGGCGATAACCTCCTGCGGGTCGGAAATGTCGGCCGGGGTGATCCGGTTCATCACCTCGGCGGCCGTGTACCCCAGCATCCGTTCGGCGCCGACGTTGAAGATCTGGATGACCCCCTTGGCGTCGGTGGCGATGCTGGAGAAGTTGGCGCTGTTGAAGATCGCGGTTTGCAGGGCCCCGGCAGTATGCAATGCATCTTCCGCCAGTTTGCGCGCGGTGTTGTCCTCCATGGCCAGGAGGATGATGTGTGAGCCGATCTTTTCCCGAAAAATTTCCCGGGCGTTGAGAAGAATAACCTTCCGACCGATGCCGGGAAAATCATGCTCGACTTCATAACCATTGAACATGGTTTCATGGGGGAGGATGTCTTCAAAAAGTACCCGCAGCTTGGGAATATCCCATTGCCGGTTGCCGAGGTCGTAGATGAACTGTCCGATTGTCTCTTCGGGCGTCACTTTGAAGGTGTCATAGAAGCTGTGGTTGGCGGTGAGTATCTTCAGGTCGGAACTCATCACCACGAGCGGTTTGCGCACGGTTTCAACAATGTTCTCGGCATATTCACGGGCGTCCTGAATCTCCGTTTCCAGCTGTTTGCCGACCGTGCCGTCAACGATCGAGCAGAGGATATACCCGACCCTGCTGGTGTTGTTGTCCACCGTGACGCTTTGAAGCAGGCCGTAGATAACCGCACCGTCTTTTGAAGTGAGCCTGATCTCACATTTATTCATCCCCTGCTGTTTCAGAACGGTTTCGAGATGACGGGAAAAAACCCTCCTCCCGTCTGCATCGGCAATATAACTGGAAAAGGGTCTGCCGGTCAGCTGTTGCCGCTCCGTTCCCAGCAGTTTCGCGCCGGTAAGATTTACTTCCAGAATCACACCGTGCGCATCGAAGGTGAAATAGCCGATCGGAGCAAAGTCATACAGTTCGGCATACTTGTTCCGTGATAACTCAAGTTCTCCCTGGATGCCCAGCAGCTCTTCATTCTGCAGTTCCAGTTCGATCTGCTGATTCTCAAGCTCGCTCTGGGTCCGGCGCAGCTCAATATTCTGCGTTTCCATTTCAATCTTGTAGATATCGAGTTCCTGATCGGTCCTCTGCGGCGCTTCGGCGGACCGGGGTGGATGCAACTCTGACTTTTCCAGGCGCTTGTCTCTGTCGATACTCATTATGCGGACTCTCTTTTGACCTGGATTTTGATATATTCTTGTATCGGAATCAACTCCACTATCCTTTATCCTCAAGCAGCTTTCTGAGACGTGCGTTCTCCTCGCGCAGTTCCGCTTCCAGCTTCTTGGCCGCGGTAATGTTTGAAAAGGTGATCACCACGCCGGCAATGATATCCTCCATGGTGCGGTAGGGCATGATGCGTACCGAAAACCAGCGCCCGTCGGTGGCGGCGACCTGTTTCTCGGAAAAAACCAGCGTCCGCAGCACCTCCCGTGCTTCATCGCCCATTTCGGGATAGAGCAGGTTGTTGGTAATGTCGGAAAGCGGTCGCCCGATATCGCCCGAGATCAGTTTGAAAAGCTTGTCCGCCCCGGTGGTGAAACGCCGGACATGGAGATCGTTGTCCAGAAACACGGTGACTATTTCGGTGCTGTTGAGCAGGTTCCGCATATCGTTGTTCACCCGCGAAAGCTCATCCATTTTTGACTGCTGTTCGGCGTTCACCGTCTGCAGCTCTTCGTTGAGAGACTGCATCTCCTCCCGTGAGGTGGTCAGCTCTTCGTTGGTGGATTGCAGTTCCTCATTGGTGGACTGCAACTCCTCGTTGGTGGAGGTGAGCTCTTCCTGTGAGGCCTGCATCTCTTCGCGGGTTGTCTGGAGGTCTTCACTTACCTGCTGGAGTTCCCGCTTCAGTTCGAGAACCGCTGTATTGTCGGATGGACAGGGCCTGGAGCGGATCGCCGCCGTCTTTTGCGGGGGCGTTGCCACGTCGGTAAAGACGATCATCATCATCCCCCGCAGCGCCTCCGGCTCTTTGATCGCCTGAACGGTTATATTAACCGTCTGGTCGTTGCCGTCACCCGTTTTGATGCGAAGACCCCTGACGGTGATCGTTTCTTTCTGCAGGGCCGCTTTCTGAAAGGCGTTTCCCAGGTCAAAGCGGAGGCCCTCGCGGGTCATGGCGAAAATATTCCAGTTTGCCTTTCCGGCCGCCGGTTCGAGATATTTGCCGGTCCGCCCGCTGATGTAGAGGATGTCGCCCTTGTCGCTGGTCAGCACGGCGGGAGGGGAATAGTGCTGTAGAAGAAGTTGGTCGGCGAGCGACTGGAGATTTACTGCCGGTTTGGCCATCTGTAACTCCTTTGGGATTCCTGGCATGGCAGGGGCAAACGAGGCTGGAAATGTAATCGGTGCGGCCTGCATGATGGTTTCCCGCCGCCTGAAGAGCCTTGCCTTGGCGTTAAGCGGCGCGAAGAGATCGGTAAAAGCGCTGACCGCTTCCGAGCTTCCCAGAAACAGGATGCCGCCCGGGTTCAGGCTGTAGTGAAAGAGCGGCAGGAGCTTTTTCTGCAGTTCCGGCGTCAGATAGATCAGGAGGTTGCGGCAGATGAGTATATCAAGCTTGGTAAACGGGGGGTGCATGATGACGTTCTGCGTGGCGAAAGTCACCATCTCGCGGATTTCCTTGCAGACCCGGTAGCCGCTCTCATCCTTGATGAAAAACCGCTTCAGCCTCGCGGGAGAAACGTCCGCGACGATGTTGGCCGGGTAGACCCCCTGGCGGGCCTTGTCGATCGCGTCCCCGTCCAGGTCGGTGGCAAAAATCTGCAGGGTGAAATTCCCCGTGGGTCCGGCCAGTTCAAGCGCCTCCTTGAAGGCGATGGCCAGCGAATACGCTTCCTCTCCGGTCGAACAGCCCGCCGACCAGGCCCGCAGGCACCCGCCGGCCGGCCGGTCGGCCAGAAGAGCCGGGATGGCTTCTCCCCGTACCTGTTCCCATGCCTCCGGGTCGCGGAAAAAGCTGGTCACGCCGATAAGAAGTTCCTTGAAGAGGAGTTCCACCTCCTGGGGGTTCTCCTGCAGGTAGCGGACGTAGGAACCGATCCGGTTGATCTGGTGAACGCTCATGCGCCGTTCGATCCGGCGGTAGACGGTGTTCTTCTTGTACAGGGAGAAGTCGTGGCCGGTCTTCGCCCGGAGCAGGATGATGACTTTCTCCAGGCCGCTATGGTCTTTGTCTTCCAGTGGAAATTCGGCCTTGGTGATGACGATGGCGTGGCGGAGATAGTCGATGATTTTTCCCGGAAGTTCCTCCGCCGGTGCAATAATGTCGGCCAGGCCGGCATTGATGGCGCTCCTGGGCATGCTGTCGAACTTGGCCGAGGCGGGATCCTGCACCAGCACGACTCCCCCCTTCTCCTTGATCGCCCTGAGCCCCATCGTGCCGTCCGAACCCATGCCGGAGAGGATCACGCCGATGCTCCCCTCCTGACGATCCTCGGCCAGGGAGCGGAGGAAAAAGTCGATGGGGAGCCGCAGTCCCCGTGCCGCCGCCGGCACGAACAGGTGCAGCGCGCCGTGCAGAAGGGACATATCCTTGTTGGGGGGGATCACATAGACGCAGCCCGGCTTGACCCGCATCCGATCCCTGACCTGGAAAACCTCCATCCCGGTGGTACGCTGAAGCAGTTCGGGCATGATCCCCTTGTGGGTCGGGTCGAGGTGCTGGACAATGACAAACGCCATGCCGCATCCTGCCGGCACCTGGCGCAGGAACTGCTCCAGCGCCTCCAGTCCGCCGGCTGATGAACCGATGCCGACTATGGGGAAGGGGAGCGGCTCGTGCCGCAGCGGAGTCTCTATTGCTGCGCCTTCTTTTCCGGGAACCATTTCGCTTGCGGTTTCCTCCCGTTTGTCGGGGCCGGCAGAAGGCGGCTTCGCTGAAGTACGTATCCTCTTTGCCACAGCCGGGGAGGAGTCGTCAGGTTTGCTGCCGCTAATTGTCGGTTTTGTTTGCCTTTTCATTACTATAGATATACCAGCATTTCCTTGAATGTACCAAAGGTATTCCTCTATAGACATAAGGCTGCTCCGGAATACCGGTTGCGGGCTTCTAAGATCAGGCGACTCCCCCCGGCGTTTATGCAGGGATAGCGAATGCTCTTGTAGAGCAGGACAACACATTCTACATCCCCCGCAAAACAGCCCTCCGCATGCTGAGGTTCCACCAAATATTGAGGGTATATGGGTCGTGCCATACGGCCTGTATTCCCTCGCCTGCCGACTCAACACACTGTTTATAAAGAATAATTCAACAAATTGATTTTTAATTCTGTTCTTGGCGAACTAATTGCCATGACAGATATATAATCCTGGTCATTTCACCTTGGGAAACGGGATCTCATTGTTTCCGTGTGGAGGATACATCGTACTGAAGAACAGAAACTGATTCGCAGCGATGAAATAAAGTGAGTGAAGCGCAGCAGCCTGTTTAGTACCGGCAATAGTAGATGCAGCTCGGCCGAATGGCACGAGGAATTCAGATTCCGTTTTAGAAAGTGGCAGGCCATCCTGGTAAGCCGCTAAAATTGCTTCACAGCTACAAACGTCCCTAAGGAGGGGGCAAATATGAACAAATTAAAAGTATTTTCAAAGATGCGGTATCTGGTGTTACTCACCGTCGCTTTCGTGGCCGGGTGCGCAAGCAATGCGCAGGAAATTCCGGTTGTCCCTGATGCCACCGCACCGACAGTCAGTGTCACATCCCCTACCAACACAGCTGTGGCAGTTCCCGTTAACCGGAAAATCAATGTAGCTTTCAGTGAGGCGATGGCGCCGGCAACTGTCAGCACGGCGTCCATTTCCGTGAAAGAGACTGTCAGCGGAACGGACGTGCCGGGTGCAGTTACCCCGGTCGGAACTTCGGCTACCTTTGCTCCGTCAGCCGATCTCAAATTCAACACCGGGTATACCGCGACAATCAAAGGCGGCGTCAGCGGGGTCAAGGACCTGGCGGGCAATGCCATGGTCAGCGACTTTGTCTTCACCTTTACAACCGGTCTGGCCGCAGACATCATCGCACCGACTGTCAGCGTCACATCACCCACCGATACCGCCGTAGCTGTTCCGGTCAACCGGGTAGTCACGGTAGGCTTCAGCGAGGAGATGGATCCGGCAACGATCGGCGCTGCATCTTTTACCCTGAAGGAGACTGTCAGCGGACTTAACGTACCGGGAGTTGTTACCCGCGCCGGCACTTCCGCCATCTTTACGCCGTCAGCCCCTCTCAGGTTGAACATCAGATACTCCGCCACAATCGAAGGGGGAAACCTCATCGGTGTCAAGGACCTGGCAAGCAATGCCATGGTAAATGATTTTGTCTTTACCTTTACAACCGGTTTGACGTTCGATACCACCGCACCCATACTGATTACCACGGCTGCGCTTGACGGCGCGACCGGCCTGCCGGTCAACAGAACCAGCACCGCAACCTTCAGTGAGCCGATGAACCCGGCGACTCTCGCTTCACCGGCGACCAGTTTTACGGTGAGAGAAACTTTGACCTCGGCTCCTGTTGCCGGAGTAGTGACCTACATCGGCAATACCGCCACGTTTACGCCGAACATCAATCTCAAACCGCTTACCCAATATACCTCGACGATCTCGACCGTTGCCACGGACCTGGCCGGTAATGCATTGATAGCCGGTCTCAGGGCGAATCCATGGAGCTGGACGACCGGCCCCGCGGCAGACGTCACTCCCCCCACGGTGACGGTCACCAACCCAGCCGATCTGGCAACAAACGTACCTGTCAACAATAGTATCAACGCAACCTTCAGTGAGGCGATGAGCCTTGATACGATGACCACCGCAAACTTCACGCTGGTTGAAACCGGAGTCATCGGCAACATCCCGGGAACGGTCGCCTATGATGTGCAGAACAACATTGCGACCTTCTCGCCACAGAGCAATCTCAAGCCTGACACAGGTTATACCGTTACGGTTACCAACGGGGCCAAAGACCTGGCAGGCAACGCGCTGATCGTGCCGGCCGTGAATGGACTGCCGGTACCCAATCCCTGGACATTCAGGACAGCGGCAGCGATCGTTCCTCCACAGGCTCTCGCCATTAACCTCCGCGGCGCCGCTTCTTTCGGGATAGCAGCGCGCGCCGGACTGACTTCAACCGGTGTAACCGTGGTCAATGGTGATGTTGCATTGCATCCGCTCGGTGGATGTATTGATTCCACCGGTAACGCCGGCGCGTCACAGGCCTGTCTGAACAAAGTCTATTCGAGCCCCACCGGAATGACCGTCAACGGTTCGATATACTGGGCCGGCGATCCGTTCGACAACGGCGGTACCGCAAATTCCGTCACGAACGACCTGAATGTCGCGTGGACCGAGGGGATGAACAAGGTAGATACTCTGGCTGGTGTACTCTCAGGTCAACTGGGCGGTCCGGGACCGGTCGGGAAAATCATCCAGCCGGGCGTCTACAATGAGGCGAACCTTGGTTTTGCGGCCGGGCAAGTTGCCACGTTCGATGGCCTGAACAATGCGAACGCCATCTTCATCATCAAGGTAGGCACTATCGGCGGAGCTGGAGATTTTACCGACTCCGGTACACTTCTTCTTCCGACACAGATCAAGCTGGTTAACGGCGCCCAGGCCAAAAACATCTGGTTTGTGGTCGGCCGGGATATTACCATCGGCAGCGGAACAACCTGGAACGGGAACATTCTGGCCGGCAGAACCGCCGTAGTCAACAACGGCTCAACGGTTGTCGGCAGGGTTTTGGCGGGTGCAGCCGGAGCTGGTGCGATTACATTAACCGGCGCCGCATCTCCATCGGTTACGACCGTTTCAGTGCCTCAGTAGAACATGTCGGATATTCCCGCAGTCAAGTACTGCGGGAATATCCCCTGAACGATGAACATAACAGATATCTGCGTATTAACGCGCTCATGAATGACAAAGTACAGGAGGCACCAAAATGAAAAAAGTTCTGAATAAGATATTACCGGCAATATTGCTGGTAACCCTTGCAACCCCCGGATTCGCCGAGAACCGGAAAGGTGCAGCCACCGTTTCCCCCTTTGTCGGAGGCTATGTGCTGGACAAGGACCAGCGTGAGGAGAGCCGTCCGGAATTCGGCTTGCGCGCCGGCTACAACTTTACCGAAAATTTCGGCGCCGAGGCCATGTTCGGCTACAGCCTTACCGAAACGAGAATGCCGTACGGTTCAAAAGAGGCCGACCGATACCGCTACGGTGTCGATCTGCTGTACCATTTCATGCCGCAGAATAACTTCGTGCCGTTTGTTGCGCTCGGCGGCGGCGGCACCAATTTCAATATACCCAACACCCCCAGCGCCAAGAGCCACTACGCCGGACTGGTTGATTACGGCGGCGGGGTGAAGTATTTCGTCAATCCCGACCTGGCCCTCCGTGCTGACGTGCGGCATGCAATCCTTGTCCATGACACCGGCGACAACAATTTTGAATATTCGGTCGGCCTGACCTACAATTTCGGCGGCGAGAGGAAAGCGGTTGCGGCCATAACAGAGGTTGCGGATATGACGGCGCCGAAGGTTGTTTTCACCGCCCCTGTCAACGGGTCAACTGGTGTGCCGGTCAACCAGAAAGCCAGCGTTGCCTTCAACGAAGACATGGATACCGCAACACTCAACACAGATTCTTTTACCGTCATGCAGGGAACGTCGTCTGTTTCCGGCACGGTGACATCCACTGATACAACGGCGACCTTCACCCCTGCCCGCGCATATGATAAAGACAAGGCCTATACCGCCACGGTGACTACCGGTGCCAAGGACCTTTCCGGCAACCGGCTGGCTGGCAATTACCAGTGGGGTTTCAACACCGGTATCGCTGCGGATACGACAGCGCCGACGGTAACGTTCACGTCCCCGGTCAGTGGTGCCACGGCTGCACCGGTAAAGCAGAACATCAACGCCGCCTTCAGTGAAAATATGGATCCGGCTTCGATCAATGCGGCAACATTTACTCTCAAGCAGGGAACAACAACCGTTCCGGGCAAGTTGACTTCGTCAGCCTCGACCGCGACCTTTGTCCCGGCAAAAAAACTTGAAAAAGGCAAGGTCTACACCGCTACAATCATGACCGGTGCCAGGGATCTTGCCGGTAACGGGATGGCAAAGGATTACCAGTGGAGCTTTACTGCATATGATGAGCCCAAGGTTATAGGCGTGCTGGCCACGCTGGAGAATTCCCATTTCGACTTCAACAGCTCTGCGATCAGCGAAAACGGCAAGACGATTCTGAATGTTAATGCCAAGGCTCTGAAAGCCAACCCTGCCATGAAAATCCGTATTGCCGGGCATACCTCCGCTGCAGGCTCAGAGGAGTACAACCAGGAACTGAGCGAAAGAAGAGCCGCTTCGGTCAAAGAATACCTCGTGAAGGTCGGCGGTATTGATGAGAACCGGCTTTCCACAATCGGGTACGGCAAGTCGACCCCCGCAAAGCATGAAGCTACTCCTTCCGACAAGTATTCGGCGGAAGCGTACGCCAACATGAGAGTGGTTATTGAAATTATCGAAGAGTAGCAGCAACGGGTCAAACCGTGAATAAACGCAGAAGCCCGCAGCCGACAACCGGCTGCGGGCTTCTGCGTTCAAGAGTCGGGTGTTTGCCTGCCTGACGGAAACAGGTGTGGCTGACAAATTAGCGATACCGTCTATACGGCTTGGCTTCAAATGTGGAGGTTATGTCATATATGGCGGTGGATAATGACGGATTTCACGGTACCCCTATTTGTTCACGTCCCATCTTGTCCTTTGCAATCAGTCTGTTACCCCGACATACGGTAAAAATCACCCTTGGCCCGATAGTTGTAGAGCTCCTTCAGCGGCAGATCACCGGATCTCCAACTAAACTGTCTTCACCAGATTCAAACAGTCCCCAAGGAGTGGACAAGCATGATCAAATACAGAGGATTCTCAAAGTTGTGGTTTCTGGTACTGCTGCTCGTCACCCTTGTGACCGGCTGTGGAGGCGTGAATAACAAGGCATCGACGGATGCCAAGGCCCTTACCGCATTTTCGCTTGGCGGAGTTGCGGGAACAATGAATGAACCGGCAAAGAGCGTCTCGGTAACCGTTCCGTACGGGACGGCCGTAACGGCACTGGTTGCGACGTTCACGACCACCGGGTCGAACGTCAAGGTAGGCACGGCAGTTCAGACGAGCGGTGCTACCGCGAATGACTTTACCGCCCCGGTAGCCTACATCGTAACCGCTGCCGATGGTTCAACAGCGACCTACACGGCGAGAGTAACCGTCGCCCTGAACCCCGCCAAGGCAATTACCGCCTATTCGTTTAACGGGTTTACCGAGTTTGCGGGAAAAATAAATGAAGCGGCCAAAACCGTGGCGGTGACCGTGCCGTTCGGGACACCGGTAGCGGCCCTGACTGCAAAATTCACAACGACCGGGCCAAACGTAACGATTGGCACGGCAGTTCAGACGAGCGGGTCAACACCGAATAACTTCAGCAATCCGGTGGCATATACGGTAACCGCCGCCGACAACACGACGGCGGTATATATCGTGACCGTGACCGTGGCTTCAAACTCTTCCAAAGCCGTTACCGCATATTCGTTTAACGGAATTACCGGGAGTATTAATGAAGGGGCAAAGACGATAGCGGTTACCATGCCGAAAGGGACTGATGTTACCGCATTAACAGCTGATTTCACGATCACCGGGATAAACGCGACTGCAGGCACTGTTCCTGTGGTGCAGACGAGCGGGATTACGGTGAATAACTTCACAGCACCGGTGACTTACACGGTAACCGCGAGCGACAACTCAACGGCGGCATATACCGTCACTGTTACCGTCGCGACAGGTCTCCTGCCGGTAAACCTTGGGACAGCCGGGAATTTCGTGATTCTGGCAAACTCGGGGGTCTCAACCACCGGGACCACTGCCGTAGTCGGCGATATCGGGTTAAGTCCTGCCGCCGCCAGTTTCATCACCGGTTTTGGACTGATCGCCGATTCCACTAACACCTTTTCTACGTCATCATTGGTGACAGGGAAAATATACGCAGCCGATTATACTCCTCCCACACCTGCGTACATGACCACCGCTGTGGGCGACATGATAATCGCATTCAACGACGCTGCCGGAAGAACCACCCCCGATTTCACCGAGCTGGGCGCCGGAGACATCAGCGGGTTGACACTCGTTCCCGGCCTTTACAAGTGGGGCACCGGAGTATTAATTACAAGCGCCGGCGTTACTCTCACAGGCGGCGCAAATGACGTCTGGATCTTCCAGATAGCGCAGGACCTCACCGTGAACAACAGCGCCATTATCACCCTGGCCGGCGGAGCACAGTCCAAGAACATCTTCTGGCAGGTCTCCGGCCAGGCGACCCTTGGTACTGCAGCCGACTTCAAGGGAATCATATTGAGCCGGACGCTGATTTCACTGAATACCGGCGCAGTGATGAACGGCAGGGCATTGGCACAGACGGCGGTTACCTTGAACGCCACCGCCATTACCGCCCCGTAAGCAGAGTTTACCTGTACATATTCGCCAGCATCTGAAAGGCCTCCGGGGTTTTTATAAGCCCCGGAGGTTTTGTTTGTCTGTAAGGGAGACTGATCCTCTGGACTCCCTCCCTTCGTTGCCCTTCATAATTAACGGCTATGTTACATGCGGTGGCCGCAATTGACGGATTTATGTGTACCCCTGAAAACAGCTTTCAGTTTAATCCCTAACAATCAGCACGTTATCCGCATTGTTCCAGCATTTATCCCTTGGCATGCTAGTTGTACTGTCATTCAGTCAGTAACGATCAGCTTTGAAAATAAATTAACAGAGGAGAAACAACATGCGTAAAAGATTTAACAGCAGTTTAGGGTTTATGGCATTTGTCCTGTCGGCATTATCTCTGGCAATCTTTATGACCGGATGCGGTGACGGAGGCTCAAGCAGTGCAGGCGGTGCCGCAGGCTCGGACGCAGCAACACGGGGAGCGGTAAGTACGGAAGCTTCAGCCGTGCCGCTTGGATCAGCAGCAAATTATGCAATTCTCGCAAAAACAGGCGTCTCAACAGCACCGATCTCCGTAGTGACCGGGAATATCGGCTTGAGTCCGACCGCCAGGATCGGCCTGACAGGATGGTCGTTAATAACTGAGCCCGCGGATACGAGCTTTACCTCCGCTCAAGTGGCCGCACCCGGAAAGCTATATGCTGCCGACAATGTTGGCGGGACAACTTCTGCCGACCTGACCACAGCCGTGGGCAGTATGGGGACCGCCTACACCAATGCGGCAGGCCGGACCGCAACATCTGCCGCAACAACCAATGTGGGTGCCGGAACACTTACCTCTTTAACCCTTGTTCCCGGCGTTTACGAATGGGGCACCTCAGTTACCATCCCGACTGACCTTACTCTCAGCGGCGGCGCAACGGATGTCTGGATTTTCAAGATTGCGGGAACTCTCGACATGGCAGCTGCGAAAAACGTAATCCTTAGCGGTGGTGCCCAGGCCAGGAACATCTTCTGGCAGGTGGCCGGCGCCGTGAACATTGGAGCAAACACGCACTTCGAGGGAATCATCCTGGGTCAGACGGCGATCACGTTTGGAAATAAGTCATCGATCAACGGCAGGCTGCTGGCGCAGTCCGCAGTAGTTCTTGATGCTACTACCGTTACCGTCCCTTAATACCTTTAGTAGACATGTTCCATCGCAGAAAGTGGCAGGCCTGCCGGCCTGCCACTAATTTAGTTTCACAGTGTTATAAAGTCCCCAAGGAGGGGACATCTATGAGCAAATTCAGTGTTTTTTCAAAAATGTGGATTCCGGCGCTGCTGCTCGTGACTGCTGTAGCCGGGTGCGGCGGCAATGGGAACTCAGACTCTATCGCGCCGACGGTGAACTCCACAAACCCGGCTAAAACTGCCACAGCTGTTGCGCTGAATTCATCTATCGCAGCAACATTCAGCGAGGCAATGGCGCCGGCTACAATCGGAGCAGCAACGTTTACCGTGAAGCAGGGGACAACGCCAGTTACAGGATCTGTAACTTTCACCGGTGTAACTGCGGTCTTTAATCCGACAGTCAATCTTGCCGTCAGCACCGAGTATACGGCAACGATTACAACCGGGGTCACCGACCTGGCAGGCAATGCAGTGGCGAGCGACTATGTATGGAAATTCACCACCGGTGCGACTGCAGATACGACAGCGCCTGCCGTTGGCGGCACCACTAATCTCAACGGTTCGACAAACGTCGCCACCAATTCGCAAATCGGTGCAACATTCGGCGAGGGGATGGACCCCCTGACGATTACCAACGTAAATTTGACGTTGAAGAACACAGCTTCCGGCGCCCCGGTTGCAGGCACCGTGAACTATTCCGGCGTGAACGCACTGTTTATCCCTGCGAACAGCCTCTCCGCCAGCACCGGCTACACCGCCACAATCAAGGGCGGCGCGAGCGGAGTCAAGGACCTGGCCGGCAATGCGCTCGCAGCCGATTACGTTTGGAGCTTCACAACGGCTGTCGCTGCTGATACAGCGGCGCCTACCGTTATTTCAACAGTACCGGGTAATCTTGCCACAGGTGTGGCGCTCAACGGCACCGCCAGCGCAACCTTCAGTGAGGCGATTGACCCGCTGACGATCACCGCGGCAACCTTCAAGCTTGCAGGACCGAATGCAGCATCCGTAACCGGCGCCGCAGGCTATGCCGCACTGACCAAAATTGCGACCTTTACCCCCGCCGCTCCTCTTGCAGCAGGCACAACCTATACCGCCACGATTACAACCGGGGTTAAGGACCTTGCAGGCAATGCCCTGGCAGCAAATAAAGTATGGTCCTTTACCACTGCAGCTGCGGTCGTGCTCGGACCGTCACCGGTGCTTCTCGGTGCGGCCGGTAATTATGTGATTCTTGCAGAAACAGGTGTCTCTACCGTCCCGGCCTCTGCAATTACCGGGGATATCGGCTTGAGCCCGGCAGCAACATCTTTCCTGACCGGTTTTTCATTGACGATGGTGGGGACAACATCTGCAACTTCGCTCCAGGTGACCGGTAATTTATATGGAGCCGATATGACGGCGCCTACGAGCACGGCTCTGACCACTGCGGTAACCGACATGGGCACTGCCTACACCGCCGCCGCCGGCCGCCCGACACCTGATTTCGTGAACGCGGGTGCCGGAGAGATCGGCGGACAAACCCTTGTTGCCGGTCTCTACAATTGGACCTCGGGTGTTACCATTTCATCTGATGTGACCCTGTCAGGCGGTGCAAATGATGTCTGGATCTTCCAGATACCGGGAAATCTTCTGGTCAGCCCCGCAAAGAAAATCTATCTGATCGGCGGGGCACAGGCAAAGAACATCTTCTGGCAGGTTGCCGGTACGGTTAACATCGGTACAACCGCTCATTTCGAGGGGATCATTCTGTCTCAAACATCGATCACGCTGGGAACCGGCGCGACAATGAACGGCAGGGCGCTGGCACAGAGTGCGGTAATACTGAATGCCAGTACCGTTACAAAACCGAATTGAAATAAAGTTATTCGGTTTGAAATCATTGGTTGTCGATCTTCCCGTAGTTTTGAACTACGGGAAGATTTACACACCGTCAGAGTGGCCTAGGCGTGGGCAGTTTCGATCCGTCGAGTTTTTCCACGACTGTCGGTCTCCGCTATTTTTTCAACTGATCGTGCGGCAGGTCCCGGGGAGTAAGTTTGTCCCTGCAGCCGGACAAAAGGGGGAGAACCGTATCCGGCCCTCCCCCTTTTGTCCGGCTGCGCCATGTCTGGAACCGGGAATCGTTTCGTGACCCGCCGGATATGACGGCTTTGCCGGATGTGATGACTCCCTTTGACGGCTGACGTGCCGGCTCTGAAATGTGTGATAAAATATAAGCAATTAAAACGTTATGTTGCATCTGTATAAACTGAAATCAACTCTTGGCATTAAAGTTGTAGTACTATGTCTGAACCAGGGACATCGGGTTTGAACCAAAACTACAACCGGTTGAACAAGGAGCCGTAATGCGAACAAAATCCATTCTTTCAATGCTGGCCCTGACGGCGGTAGCCATGGCCTTCGGCATCAATGAAGCCGGGGCCTCGGTTTCCGTACAGGTAGGTACACCAAATCTGAGTTTCAGCATCAGTGACTACCAGCCGGCACCGCCGAACGTATACATCCATAACGACGCCGGTCGCCCATATTACGTGGAACATGATCGCCGGGTGTATATGGAAAAGAAACATCGTGGCAAACATTATAAAAAAGAGAAGAAGCATAACAGGGGTCGCGGTCATGATGACGACCATGACAGACACGGCAAGCGCGGCCATTAGAACGCAATAAATTTTTTTCTGCGTTTTCAGTCAGCCTGATTCGATGAACTTTTCCAAAGGAGGTCAAAATGAAGAAAATCCGCAATGGATTGATTGTGCTGTCAATGCTGTTCTGTGCGGTGACGTCTGCCGAAGCCGAGGTGAGCATCGGTATCGGGCTCCCCAATCTGAGCATCGGCATCAACCTGCCGGTATTTCCGGAGTTGACTCCGGTGCCCGGCTATCCGGTCTACTATGCCCCGCAGGTGAACGGCAATTTTTTCTTTTACGACGGCATGTACTGGGTCTTCCAGGATGATAACTGGTATGCGAGTACCTGGTACAACGGCCCCTGGGGATTTGTGGAACCTTATGCGGTTCCTCTGTACGTCCTGCGCATACCTGTTCGCTACTACCGCCAGCCTCCCGTGTACTTCCGAGGCTGGCAGTCGAATGCGCCGCCCCGTTGGGGGCAGCACTGGGGACGTGACTGGGAGCATCGTCGAGGCGGGTGGGACAGGTGGAACCGCTCTTCGGTTCCGGCACGTGCGCCGCGCCCCACCTACCAGCGCCAGTATTCCGGGGACAGGTATCCCCGCCAGATAGAACAGCAGCATTCACTGCGCGGCCGGAGTTACCGCTACCAGCCGCGTGACACTGTAGTCCGCCAGCACATTCAGCAGCAGGGAGCCCCGGCACCCGCTCAACGTGGAAGGCAGGAAGCTCCTCCGGTGAGAAGCCAACGGCAGATGGAACAGCAACGTCCGTCTCCGCACCAGCAGGGTGCTCCGTCCGACCCGCGCTCGCAGCCGCCGCAGCGGGGTGGCGAAAACGTTCAGAGATCAAACCCTCCTCAACAGCACGCCCCTGCAGTCCAGGAACGCAGGCAACAGCAGCCGGGGGCTGTACAGCGTGAGCAGCAGGCGCCACGGCCGAATGTGCAGGAACAGAGGCCGCAGGGGAGGGGAGAGCCGCAGGAGCGTGATCATGGCCGCGGGCAGGGGCAGGAAAGAGATGACGACAGAGGCCGGGGACGCGACAGATAAACCCGGATATGTTCAGTGAACCTGAGGACTCTTCATACCCGCCGCCGCGGGGATAAAGAGTCCTCAGAAATTTTCAGCCCCATGGACAGAACGATACGGAGGTCATCATCATGGACAGTCGGGCCGAGTACGTCGAGAAACTCTCCGCACAGATGGTCGAATGGAATAACCAGATCGAACGGCTGAAAGACAGGGCGGAAAGCAGCACTCCCGAGACGACGACGGATTATTCCAAAGCGATAGCGGCTCTGCAGCTCAAACGTAACGAGGCTGCGGAGAAACTCCAGGGCATATCGACCGCCGGCGATCATGAGTGGGAAGAGCTCAAGTCGGGGACGGAGCGTGTGTGGGGCGAGGTCAGGAGCATCCTGCACGATACGATCACGAAGATACAATGAGTTCGCCGATCGAGGCATGAACAGCGGAGTCTCCATGCAGACATTGATCGATCTGTTCAATACGTTCGAAGCGCTGGGCGATAAAACCGCCTTCATAAACCGCACCGGTGTGCGACGGCTCGTGGTTTCCTACCGGCAGCTCCACGATCTTGCCCTGAAGATGGCAAATCTGCTGGCGGAGAGCCGCGTGGAACCGGGGGACAGGGTGCTCCTCTGGGGACCCAACTCCTCCTGGTGGGGGATCGCCTATTGGGGGATCATCATCCGCGGGGCGGTCGCAGTCCCGGTGGACTTCATGTCCGATCTGGCGCGCGCGGAAAACATCCGCACCCTTACGGGTGCTCGCGTCGTCCTGCAGAGCCGCTTCAAGCCGGAGCGGATAACCTCGGCCGCGTCGATGCTGCTGGAAGAGCTGCAGTACCTGCTCGAAGAGGTCCGGCCGATCGGCGAAATTTCAGCTCCAGCGCCGGATGATCCGGCTCAGCTCATCTATACATCCGGCACGACCGGCAATCCGAAAGGGGTGATTCTCACCCACAGGAACCTGGTCGCCAACATGCTCCAGATAAACACGCAGGTACCGATCATCACCTGCCGGTTCACCTTCCTTTCCCTGCTCCCGCTGTCACACATGTTCGAGCAGATGGGCGGCTTTTTCACGCCCCTCTACCGCGGCGCGGCGATCGTGTATCTGCGCACCCTCAAGCCCTCGGCGATCATGGACGCGCTGGGCGATGAGGACATCCACGTCATCATGTCCGTTCCCCGCCTCATGCAGTTGCTCAAAACGACGATCGAGCGGGAGCTGGAGGAGAAACACCTCTCCGGCCTGTTCCGGGGGATGGTGCAGCTTGCAGCGCGGCTTCCGCACGGTCTGCGCCGGATACTCTTTTTCCCGGTACAGAGAAAGTTCGGCAGCAATTTTACCGTCTTCGTTTCAGGCGGCGCACCGCTGGCCCCGGACGTTTTCAACTTCTGGAGCAGCATGGGATTCACCGTTCTGGAGGGGTATGGACTGACGGAAACCTCTCCGGTTCTCTGCGTCAATACCATGGAGCGGCAGGTGGCCGGTTCGGTCGGTCCGCCTCTGCCGGGGGTGCAGCTCAAGATCGCGGGTAAGGAGATCCTGGCCCGCGGGGACAATGTCTTCCCCGGCTACTACGGTAACGAGCAGGCCACCCGCGATGCCTTCACCGATGACGGCTGGTTCCGGACCGGCGATCTCGGGGAGGTCGGTCCGGACGGCTGGCTGGTCATCAAGGGGAGGGAGAAGGAGCTGATCGTCACCGGTTCGGGGGTCAATGTCTATCCCGACGAACTGGAAGCGACGCTGAACAGGATCGCCGGGGTGAAGGAGTCGTGCGTCATCGGCGTCGAAAAGGGAGGCGGCGGAGAAGAGGTGCATGCCGTGCTGCTCCTTGACGGGAGCGGCAGTTCTCCCGAAGAGATCATCGCCCGGGCGAACAGGGGGCTGGACGCGCTGCAGCAGATTACCGGCTTCACCATCTGGAGCGAACCGGAATTTCCCAAGACGACGACTCTCAAGATCAAGAAGTTTGCGGTCAGGGAGGAGGTCGAAAAGGGGGCGGAAGTGGGCGAATCCGCCGTCTGCCGGGATTCCCTGCTCAACCTGCTTGCCAGGGTGACCGGCAGTGCTGCGGGTAAGATCCGCGAGCAATCGCTGCTCGTGGCCGACCTGGGCCTTACCTCCATCGACCGGGTTGAACTGGTCAGTTACCTGGAACAGGAATTCCGCCTCGATATCGAGGACTCCCGGATCGGACCGCAGACGAGGGTTTCCGACCTGCGCACGATGATCGAGAAGCGGGAAAAACCGACCCGGCACGACCATTTCCGCTTCTGGACCAACTCCCGCTTCTTCAGGGGGGTGCGGTTGGTCTGGGACGCCCTGATCCACGGTCCGCTGTTCCGCAGCTTCGTCACGCTGGAGGTGCGGGGGCTTGAAAATCTTGAGAACCTGGACGGGCCGGTCTTTTTCGTGGCCAACCATTTAAGCTATCTGGACCATCCCGCCATCAATTTTGCGCTTCCGCGAGGGCTCCGCTGCCGGACCGCCACCGCCGCCTGGGAAGAGTTCTTCTTCGGCGACTATCACGGGGTCGACCGATTTTTGCGGCGTTTGAGCTACGAATACGGTACTCTGCTGTTCAACCTCTTTCCCCTTCCCCAGACACACGGGTTCGGCGGTTCTCTCACGTACATGGGAAAACTTGCCGATGCCGGTTTCAACGTCCTGATCTTCCCGGAAGGGGGGCACTCCAGGGACGGCGCCATGAATCCATTCCAGCTGGGACTGGGAATCATGGTCAAGGAGGTGGGGATTCCGGTCGTGCCGATAAAAATCAGCGGCTCCGATCAGGTCCTGCCGCACAACGCGAAGTTTCCGAAACGGGGCAGGGTGACGGTCACCTTCGGGGAGCCGCTCCGCTTCCGCACCGAGGAAGCGGCAGAGATCGTGGAAACGGCGCACCGGGCGGTGGAAAGGCTTTAACCCCGCGACCGTAATCACGTTCGTAGAGACGTAAGATCTTACGTCTCTACCAGAAAGACCAAAGAGGACCAAAGAGGATACACCGCATGAATGCCGCACCGATCTCGATACCCTACCGCCGCTACGCCCTGGGACTCCTGCTGGCGGTGAACCTGCTCAACTACATCGACCGGCAGGTGCTCTTCGCGGTGTTTCCCCTGATCAAAACAGATCTGCAGCTTTCCGATACGGCGCTCGGGTTCCTCGGGAGCGCCTTCATGTTCAGCTACATGCTCTTCGCTCCGCTCTTCGGTTGGCTCGGCGACCACTGGAGCCGGACCAGGCTCGCATCCGGCGGCCTCGTCCTCTGGAGCCTGGCCACGGCCCTGGCAGGTTTTGCCCCGGGATACAAGACCCTGCTGGCCGCCCGAGCCGTTGTCGGGGTCGGCGAAGCGAGTTTCGGCACGGTATCGCCCGGTCTGGTCTCCGACTTCTTCCCGAAAGAGCAGCGCGGCCGGGTTCTCGCCTGGTTCTATGTCGCCATTCCGGTAGGCAGCGCGCTCGGCTATCTCCTCGGCGGTCTGCTGGGGCAGAGGTTCGGCTGGCATGCAGCTTTTCTGCTGGTCGGCGTGCCGGGCCTGCTGTTGGCGGTTCCCCTCGCACTGTTGCGCACATCCCCTCGCGGCGGAGACGACGCATCTCCACAAGTATCAACAGGAAAAGTTTCCACAGGATACTCCGACCTGTTCAGAAACCGTTCGTTTGTCTGCAATACCCTCGCCATGGCGGCGATGACCTTCGCCATCGGGGGGCTCGCCCAGTGGATCCCCTCTTTTCTCTACCGCGTCCATTCCCTCGATGTGGCAAAGGCGAATATGATGTTCGGAGCGACCACGGTGCTGGCGGGGATTCTAGGCACCCTGGCCGGCGGCTGGCTTGGCGACCGCTGGCAGAAAAAAAGCGGCAAGGGCTATCTGCTGGTCTCCGGCTGGGGATTCCTGATCGGCACCCCCTTCGCTGCCTGGGCCATCCTTGCCCCCGGTCTGACCGGCTGCATGACTGCAATTTTTATCGCCGAGTTCTTTCTTTTTCTCAACACCGGCCCGCTCAATACCGTCATCATCAACGTGACGGACCCGGCAGTCCGTGCCATGGCCTTTGCGGTCAACATCTTTTTTATCCACGCCCTGGGTGACGCGGTTTCCCCCTCCATCCTCGGCTGGCTGTCGGACCGGTGGGGTCTGCAAAGCGCCCTCCTGATAACCCCCGGTGCCATGCTGATTGCCGGCCTGCTCTGTTTCGTCTGCGGCAGGTTCGTCGTGCGGGATATGGCGCACGTGGAGGGCTTATGACTGCTGCGTCGTCAGGTAGTTTCCTCAAATCCAAAGGAGTCTTGCCATGAAATGTACCCGCTCGCTACTGCTCTTCTCTTCCCTTTTCCTTCTCTGCGGCTGCAGCACTTTCGACGCCGGGCAAGCGGCTCAGGCACCGGCAGCGCCGACCACGAAACCCCTGGCCCTGCCGGTAGGGAATAACTGGCAGATTATCGAGGAGGCACCGAAGCTGAGCAACGATCAGGGTCGTCTTCCTTTCCAGATGGAACAGTCCGTACAACCCGAAGGGAAACAGCCGGTAGCGCCCGAAAAAAAACGCACCGTCGAAACACCGAGGTGAAATTGATCCAGGTTCTAAATCTCTGAAGGAGAAATCCAGATGATGAACGTAATACTGCTGTTCATATCCTGTCTCATCCTGCTGCCCATGACGGGGCACGGAGCTGACGGCGAGTACGGCTACCCGATCCCGGGATCGTATGAAGCCACCATCCTCGGGACCCCGGCCAAGCTCATGCCCGATTTCCCCGCAACGATATCCGTCAGGCAGCTCGTGCTGAATGTCTTCCCGGAACGGAAGAAACCGCCGATTTTCTATTACGACGAGGGGCTGCGCTGCACTTTTGCCTACCAGGATCACAAGGCGCCGCTGGTCTTTCTGATCGCCGGTGCCGGAGCCAGCGACCGGTCGGCCAAGCTGATTGCCATGATGAAGGCCTTCCACCAGGCTGGATTTCACGTCATCACCCTGCCGTCGCCGTCCCATGCCAATTTTATCATCTCCGCTTCCCAAAGCCGGATTCCCGGGGACCTGACGGAGGACGCGGCGGATCTGTACCGGGTTATGGAAACAGCCTGGAAACAGGTCGCCGGTGACACCCTGGTATCCACCTTCCATCTGTGCGGTTACAGCCTGGGGGGCAGCCAGGCCGCCTTCGTGGCGAAACTTGATGAGGAGCGCCGTACCTTCAACTTCCGCAAGGTGCTCATGATCAACCCCGCGGTAAGCCTCTACAGTTCGGCGGGACAGATCGAGGAGCTGATGAAGCAGATCCCGGGAGGGGCCAAAAAGCAGGGGATTTTTTTCAACAAGATGCTTTCCAAGTTCAGCGAGTTCTACCGTTACGGTAATTATGTCGCCATCAACGATGAATTTCTCTATTCGATCTATACGGAGAAACTTTTCTCCCGCGAGGAAACCGCCGGATTGATCGGGCTCACCTACCGCATCAACCTGGCGGGTATGATCTTCTCCTCCGACGTGATGACCAACAGCGGCTATGTCGTGCCGAAGAACCGGGTGCTGAAAGTCTCGGATTCCCTGTCCGACTATCTGCAGGTCTCCAGTCACCTGAGCTTCTTCGACTATTTCAACGAATATCTGTTGCCGTACTTCCAGAAACAGCGGCCGGGACTCACCAGGCAGGCGTACATCGACTCCCTGAGCATCAAAAGCATAGAGGGCTATCTGAAGTCGTCCGACAAATTCGGGGTCATGGCCAACGAAAACGACTTCATCCTGACGGCGGCGGAGCTCGACTATCTGCGGCTGCTCTTCGGCGACCGGGCCAAGGTCTACCCGCGCGGCGGCCATCTGGGCAACCTGGAGTACAAAGATAATCTGGCCTACATGGTCGCGTTTTTCAAACCATAAGAATAGGTGCTGCAATGACTGCTACCCGATACCGAACCTGCAGAGCGATTATACAGTTGATGCTGGCACTGGCACTTGCCGGATGTGCCACGACCGGGGTGAATTCCCCGGCCGAGGTACCGCCCAGGCACTCGATCAATGAATTCAGGGACCAGCGTTTCGCCGAGGTGGCGGACCCTTGGGAAGGGTTCAACCGGAGCATGTACCGTTTCAACTACTATTTCGACAAATACCTCTTCCTCCCGGTCGTGAACGGCTACGAGTTCGTCACCCCGGTCTTTCTCCAGCAGCGGGTCTCCGGTTTCTACAACAACCTCGGAGAGGTCAAAAATCTTACCAACAGCCTGTTCCAGTTGAAGGGGAAGGAATCCGCGACGACGCTCGGCCGCTTCGTGACCAACAGTACCGTGGGTCTCGGCGGCCTGTTCGATCCGGCCACCAGCTTCGGCCTGGAACGGCACAATCAGGATTTCGGCAAGACCCTCGGCTACTGGGGAGTCGGCTCCGGTCCCTACATCGTGCTGCCGATCTTCGGCCCCTCATCCCTGCGCGATACGGGAGGACTCGCCGTGGACAGCAGTATCAGGTACGGGCTTTACACGGTGATTGATCCGTTTGCAAGCACCGGCCACGCTTTTGCCATCACCGCCGGGATGACAGCCCTGGAGGGGGTCGATGCGCGGCACCAGCAGACGTTCCGCTACTATGACAGCGGTTATCCCTTCGAGTACGACATGGTCCGCTTCTTCTACCACAACAAGCGCGAAATCGAGTCAGGCAGACCCCGTCCTGTGGAGTGACAGGAGGCGGCGCGAATCGGGCGCATAAATCCGCGTAACGTGCCTTCTGTCTGCCGGAGAAAGGGTGCCGATGCAATTCGGCAAAAAGGGTGTACACTTTGCCCATGACCAGACCGTGGGACACTCGATAAATCCATGCAGACCCTGACCGTCTTTTCTGTCGCTTTCCTCGCGTCGCTGCTCAGTTCCATGAGTGGCGCTGGCTCAGCCATGCTGACCACCCCGGTCTGGCTGCTCCTCGGCTTTCCCCTGCCGGTCGCAATCGCCTCCAATCAGATGAACGGTGCCGCCTGGACCCTGATAGCCGCCCGCAATTATCTCAAGGGCAGAGCACTCGACCGGCCGCTGATCGGAACCATGATCTGCTTCGGGCTTGCGGGAGTCTACGCAGGTACCGTAATCGTGCGCAGCGTGGAGGGGCATCTTCTGCAACGCATCATCGGCCTGATAATTCTCTGCCTGGTTGTGGTGGTAGGTCTTAATCCATCGCTGGGGAGATCGGAATCGGAGCCGTGTCTTTCCCGCCGGCTGACCGGCATGATGGCGTTCCCGCTGGGTCTGTACGAGTCGTTTTTCGGTTCGGGCAACGGCCTGTTCACCTCACTGCTGCTGACAAAGGCCCGCGGCTTGCTCCTCCTCACCGCCCTCGGCTACTACTACGTGATCGCCTTCACCTGGAACTGCTTCGCCGTGGCCATTTACTCAGCCGCCGGTTTTGCCGACAGCCGGCTGATGGTGCCTTCAACGGCAGGCTCCATGCTGGGAGCGTATATCGGTTCACGGGTGGGGCGCCGCAATGGGTACGGTCTGGTCCGGATGCTTTTTCTGGCCCTGGGCGGAGCGCTGGGACTGAAACTGGCGCTGGGATGGTAGTCCGGCCGGGTGTGAAAATTTTTCTTTCGCAGCGGCGGATTCCATGCGAAAGTACGGCATCGAGCGCGTATGAATACCTGGAGGAGGCAGCATAAAAACTCTCCTGATCGCCATAGTTGCCACGTGTATCGTCCTCATTTCGATACTGTCCGCAGAGCCGCTTCACGCAGCCGGCGAGGGGAGAGAGCCGGTTGTCGTCGGCGGTGACCGGAGCTATCCCCCCTACGAATTCATCGATGCGGACGGCACTTCGACCGGTTTCAACGTGGAACTGACCAGGGCCATTGCCAAAGTAATGGGCTTTGCCGTTGAAATACGGCTCGGCGACTGGTCGGATATGCGGCGGGATCTGCACGACGGGAAAATAGACGTGCTGGAAGGGATGTCATATTCCGATGAACGGGCCTTGAAATTTGATTTTACCCCCCCCCACACCATCGTTCATCATTCGATCTTCTCCCGCAAAGGCGCTTTGCCGGTCACGACTCTTGTCGACCTGCGCGAAAGGGAAGTTGTCGTCCTGAAAGACGGGATCATGCAGGAATTCCTCCCCTCCCGGACAGTCGGCGCCCGGATCATCCAGGCGGAGACACATGCGGAGGTGCTGCGGCTTCTGGCCTCCGGCAAGCATGATTACGCAGTGATGGCCAAGCTGCCCGGGCTGTACCTGATCCGGGAGCTCGGTCTTTCCAACCTCGAAGCGGCGGGGGCACCGATCTCGGCGCAGAATTACTGCTTTGCCGTGCGCAAGGGTAATGCTGCCCTGCTGGCCCGCTTCAGCGAGGGGCTGGCGATTCTCAAAAACACCGGCGAATACCAGAAGATCTACAACAAATGGCTCGGCGTGCTGGAGCCTCCCGGCATCAGCTGGCGTCAAGCGTTCCGGTATGGAGCGATCATCGTCGGCCCGCTGGTCCTGCTCCTGGGAGGAATCGTCCTCTGGTCGCGGACCCTGCAGCGCGAGGTGGCCATGCGGACCGCCGAGCTGACCAGCGAAGTGTCCGAACGACGCCATGCCGAAGAAGAACTGAAGAGCCGGCAGCAGCAGCTGGTCCAGGCCGACAAGATGGCGGCCCTGGGCATCCTGGTTTCCGGTGTGGCCCATGAAATCAACAATCCCAACGGTCTGATCCTGCTCAACATGCCGGTGGTGATGGATGCCTTCCGGGACGCGGAGCCGATCCTGGAGGAGCATTATAAGACACATGGCGATTTTGATTTTGCGGGATTACGCTACTCCCGGATGCGGGAAGCGCTTCCCCGGCTGATGAACCAGATGCTGGAGGGGTCCCGCCGGGTAAAGGTGATTGTGGAGGATCTCAAGGATTTTGCCCGCCAGCAGGAACCGGGAATGACGACGGATGTGGACCTGAACGAGACCGTGCTGGCAGCCCTGCGCCTGATGACCAACCTGATCGAAAAAAGCACGGATCATTTCAGCGTCAGTTATGGCGACGCCATACCCCCGATCCGCGGCAGCGCCCAGCGAATCGAACAGGTCATTGTGAACCTGGTGATGAACGCCTGCCAGGCCTTGCCCGGGCCTGATCGGGCCATCCACGTGGCAACCTTTGTCGAGCCGGGAGAAAATGCCGTTGTGCTTGAAGTGCGCGATGAGGGGACCGGCATCAGCCCGGAACACCTCCCGCATCTTGCCGACCCGTTTTTCACCACCAAGCGGGAAAGCGGCGGCACCGGTCTCGGTCTCTCGGTTTCGACCGGCATCGTCAAGGAACATGGCGGTACGCTGGCTTTTACTTCCGCGCCGGGGGCGGGCACCACGGCACGCCTGACACTACCAATTCCCGAAACGGAGAGCAGCATATGACCGCGACCCTCTACCCCTCTTTCAGCATTCTGCTGGTGGATGACGAGCCGGACTGGCTCTACTCCATGAGCATCAGCCTGGAGCGTGCCGGCGTAACCAATATCCTGACCTGCGCTGACAGCCGCCAGGCCCTGCCCATGCTGGCAGACAACAGGGTAGGGGTAGTCCTGCTCGACCTGACCATGCCCCATCTTTCCGGTGAGGAGCTGCTCTGCAAAATCGCCGAGGAACACCCGGAGGTGACGGTGATTATCATCAGCGGCCTGAACCAGCTGGAAACGGCGGTCAACTGCATGCGGTCCGGCGCCTTCGATTACTATGTGAAAACCGCAGAGGCGCAGTGTATCATTACCGGAGTGCTGCGGGCCGTGCGGGAGCAGGAGCTGCAGCGGGAAAACCTGGAGATGGGCCGCCGGATACTCCACGACCGGCTGGAGCACCCCGGGGCATTCAGCGACATCGTCACCGGCGACCGGGGGATGCACTCCATCTTCAAATACATCGAGGCGGTGGCGGCCAGTTCGCAGCCGATCCTCATCACCGGAGAGAGCGGCGTCGGCAAGGAACTGGTGGTGCGCGCACTGCACAAGCTCAGCCGCCGCAAGGGGGAGCTGGTGGCGGTAAACGTAGCCGGCCTGGACGATGCGATGATCGCCGACACCCTGTTCGGGCACCTGAAGGGGGCTTACACCGGTGCCGATGAAGCCCGCAGCGGCATGGTGGAACAGGCCGGCGAGGGTACCCTCTTTCTGGATGAGATCGGTGATCTGAGCCAGGCGTCACAGGTGAAGCTGCTCCGTCTGCTCCAGGAATCGGAATACTACCCGATCGGCAGCGACCGCCCCCGCAGGATGCGCGCCCGCGTCGTGGTGGCCACCCACCAGGATCTGGCCGCCCGCCAGGCTGCCGGGCAGTTCCGCAAGGATCTCTATTACCGGCTTCGCACCCACCACGTCCACATCCCCCCCCTGCGGCTCAGGAAGAGTGATATCCCGCTGCTGCTCGACCATTTTCTTGCCGAAGCATCCCGCGATTTCGGCAGAAAGAAACCGACCCTGCCGAAGCAGCTGGCCGTGCTCCTCTCCACCTACGACTTCCCCGGCAATGTGCGGGAACTGAAGGCCATGGTCTACGATGCGGTGAGTATCCATCCGGGCGGGGTGCTCTCCATGGAGGCCTTTATCCACGCCATCGGGGAACTTCCGGCCGTTGCCTCGCCCGAACGGTCCGCGGACCCTGCCGGAAACCCGTTCTTCACCCTGGAACGTCTGCCCGGCTTTACCGAAGTCATCGACCTGCTGGTCGGCGAGGCGGTGCGGCGGGCCGAGGGTAACCAGTCCATCGCCGCCCGGCTGCTGGGGGTCTCCCAGCCGACGCTCAGCAAACGGCTCAAGCATCTGCGCTCCTGATCCCAGTTCCGATAAGCAGGATACGTGCGTGAACGAAGTTGTTTCTGCCACATAAACGCAGAAATAACTTCTAACGCGCTCAAGGGGTATGCCCTGCGGCATACTATGCATTCCGGCATACCCTGTCATAAGTTTCTGTAACTACATGTATTTCTCCGCCAGATCCCGTCACCGGCATTCAATCCGGCATACCACCTTCACGTGATACAAAAGCTCCCTGTAGTAATAATATCATTAATATCAAGCTGTTACACCAAGCTCATTAGTTGGCATTGTCGATGCTATGTACTTATGTGAAGACGCATCCAGACAAAAGCGACAAAGGAGGGTAGTCCATGGTTAAGACAGTTCGTATTGTGCACGGTCCCAACCCATCTTATCCGTTCCGGAGGAGTCCGGCACCCGTGACAGGGTAAGGTTCGGCGCTGCGGGCGATTCACCCCGGGACAGCCGCCACATGTTGTGGTTCCATCAAATAGTGTGGTTAACCAGGTGGTTAACAGCCGTATCAAGAAGAGTAATACAGCAGAATTATACACAAGTCCGACACGTTACATATATTAAATTACACTGGTATCATTGGTGCATTGCAATAACAGTGCACATAAAAACAGCTCACACAAAGGAGAGCAGGCCATGGCCAAGACACAACGTACCGAACACGATTTTCTGGGAGAGAGGGATATACCGGCCGACTGCTACTACGGGGTACAGACCCTGAGGGCCCTGGAAAACTTCCCGATTACCGGCACCCCCATCTCATCGGTGCCGGAGCTGATCTGGTCGCTGGCACAGGTGAAAAAGGCCGCGGCCCTGGCGAACATGGAACTGGGGGTGCTCCCGAACGAGATCGCCGGGGCCATCGTGGCGGCCTGTGACGAGATTATCGCCGGCAAGCATCATGACCAGTTTCCGGTAGACGTCATCCAGGGAGGAGCCGGCACCTCGACCAATATGAACGCCAACGAGGTGATCGCCAACCGGGCCATCGAGATTCTCGGCCATAATAAAGGGGAGTACCAGTACTGCCACCCCAACAACCATGTGAACTGCTCCCAGTCGACCAACGACGCCTACCCCACCGCCTTCCGTATCGCCCTGCATCAAAAACTGTCCGGCCTGATCGACAACATGCTGTACCTGCAGAAGTCATTTGCAGCCAAGGGTGTCGAATTTATCGATGTTCTCAAGATGGGGCGGACCCAGCTCCAGGACGCGGTGCCCATGAGCCTTGGGCAGGAATTTTCCGCGTATGCCACTACGATCGGCGAGGATATCGAACGGGTCCGGGAAGCCCAAAAGCTGATCCTCGAGATCAACATGGGGGCGACCGCCATCGGAACCGGGATCAATGCCCCCCCCGAATACACGCGGATCGTCACCGAACACCTGAGGACCCTGTCCGGTATTCCGGTGGTTACGTCCGCCAACCTGATCGAGGCCACCTGGGATACCGGCGCCTATGTCCAGATTTCCGCAGTATTGAAGCGGGTAGCGGTAAAGATCAGCAAAATCTGCAATGACCTGCGCCTCCTTTCCTCCGGCCCCCGCTGCGGTTTCAACGAGATCAATCTGCCGGCGCTCCAGCCCGGCTCTTCCATCATGCCGGGCAAGATCAACCCGGTCATGCCGGAGGTAGTCAACCAGATCGCCTACTATGTGATCGGCGCCGACCTGACCGTGACCATGGCGGCCGAGAACGGTCAGCTGGAACTGAACGTGATGGAGCCGGTCATCGGCTACAGTCTCTTCAAGTCGGTTTCCATGCTCTGCAACGGCTTCAAGGTCCTGGCCGATAAATGCATCGACGGCATCACCGCCAACAAGGAGCATTGCCGCGCCATGGTCTTAAACAGCATCGGCATCGTCACCGCCCTCAACCCGATCATCGGCTACGAAAATTCAGCGGCCATTGCCCGGGAAGCGCTGGCCAGCGGCAGATCGGTGTACGACCTGGTCCTGGAGCAGAAGCTGATGGACAAGGCGCTCCTTGACGAGGTGCTTTCCACCGAGAACCTGCTGCATCCACGTTTCATCGCCGGCAGCAAGGCGTAATCAACCAGAGGACAATAAACCGGATAAAAAGGAGAATGATTATGTTCTGGATTCAATTCGCAGTGGTAATGGCCACCATTTTCATCGGCGCCCGCCTGGGGGGCATCGGCCTAGGTGTCATGGGGGGGCTCGGACTGGCCGTTCTGGTTTTTGTCTTTAACCTGCAGCCCACTTCTCCGCCCATCGACGTCATGCTGATGATCGCCGCGGTAGTCACGGCTGCCGGAGTACTCCAGGCCGCAGGCGGTCTGGATTATCTGGTCGGCCTGGCGGAAAAGATATTGCGCAGCAATCCGGACCGGATCACTTTCCTGGCGCCGGTCGTGACCTACTTCTTTACCCTGTTCGCCGGTACCGGACACGTGGCCTACTCGGTGCTGCCGGTCATTGCCGAAGTGGCCAGGGAAACCGGCGTCCGCCCCGAGCGCCCCATGTCCATCGCGGTTATTGCGTCGCAACAGGCCATCACCGCCAGCCCGATCGCAGCGGCTACCGTGGCCCTGCTTGGACTGCTGGGCGGCGCTTCGGCCAAGTTCGGCTTCAACGTGGAGCTGATCGATATTCTCAAGGTGTGTATCCCCTCCACATTCATCGGCGTATTGATTGCCGCTTTTGTCTCCAACAAGATGGGCAAGGATCTGGACAAGGACCCGGAATACCAGCAGCGCCTGAAAGACGGGCTGGTTACAGCACCGCATCAGGCGGTTGAAGCGGATAAACGCACGTCGCTGGCAGATACCCCGGCAACGGCGAAAATCGCCGTGGCGCTGTTCCTGCTGAGTTCTGTTCTCGTGGTACTCTTCGGTTCCTTTCCCCAGATGCGTCCTGAATGGAGCGTGGGAAATGATGCCAGGATCAGCCACATCGTGCTGAGGAGCGAGGCCGAGGCCAAGGATACCCTGGCGGCACTCAAATCCGGCGGGACCTTTTCGGACGTGGCCAGGAAAAGATCTATCGATGCCACGGCAGCAGCCGGCGGCGACCTGGGATGGCAGGCCAAGGGGAAGATGCTGCCGGAGTTCGAGAAGGCCTGCGCCAAACTCAAAAAACCGGGAGACCTGAGCGAGATTATCAAGACCCCGTTCGGCTATCACATTGTTTCACTGGATGAAAAACGCCCTGCCCAGATCAAGGAAAAGATGGGGATGCCGCATGTCATCGAGATCGTCATGCTGAGCATCGCCGCGCTGATGCTGCTGATCTGCAAGGTCAAGGTTCCCAAGGTTGTCGAGGGGAGCGTCTTCATCGCCGGAATCCAGGCGGTTATCGCCATCTTCGGCATCGCCTGGATGGGTGACACGTTCTTCCAGAGCAATATGGAGTTCCTGAGCGGCTCCATCAAGGACATGGTTACCGCGGCTCCCTGGCTGTTCGCTTTTGCCCTCTTTGCCCTCTCGATCCTTCTGTACAGTCAGGCCGCCACGGTGCGGGCTCTCATGCCGCTCGGCATCAGCCTCGGCATCCCGGCGCCCTTCCTGATCGCGATGTTCCCGGCGGTTAACGGCTACTTCTTCATCCCCAACTATCCGACAGTCGTCGCCGCCATCAACTTTGACCGTACCGGCACGACCGGCATCGGAAAGTACGTGCTGAACCACAGCTTCATGATTCCCGGACTGGTGGCGACCTTCAGTTCCATCGGCATCGGGTTCCTGCTGGTGAAGTTGCTGTTCTAAATCCATCTGTCACAATCAGCATACCGGAGCGCGCCCTCAAGCGGCGCGCTCCCTTTTCAAAAGAAGAGGAGATTCACCCATGAATGCAGCGAAAGTAAGTGCCACAGCGAAACAGGATGAATTGCACGGGAATCGTGCCTGGCTTATGAAGCAGATGAACCCGTACTTTTTTGTCGCCATGAATGACGAACCGGAGGCGATTGCCCTGCTGGAACGGGAAATGGGAACCTTGCGCCACAATCGCCGCCTGGTCCTGGCTGATCGGGAGAAATCGTTCATCCAGGCCATGCCCAATATACCCGGCTCCCTGTATGACACCCTCCGCCGGATCCCGGAGCGTGAAATATCCTATGCGATGATCGCCCACTCGGAAGAACCGCTGCCCGGATTGGACAGGACCCTCGAGATCCAGAGGTTCGAGTTCGACCGGAAGAGCAATCGGGATATCCAGGAGGGGAAGGATGTTGTGGTGCCTCCGGCCATCAAGGGGAGGATTGCCGCAGCCCTGCGGAAGAACTATCCGGATTTTGTCATGAAGGACCTGGACCGGCTGCTCCGGATCATCTGGCTGAATAACGAGAACTACGTGCGGGTCGCCTGGCCGGACCGGGTCGCCCAGGTGCTGAACCTGCTCCAGAAGGGAAATCAGGGTGGCGGACTGCATCTGGATGTTGAACCCATGGAAGACGGCAAGGAATCGCGCATCCATTTCGCCGTGGGCAACCCTCCGCAGGAGGACTTCCTGCTCCAGGTGATGGAGGTCTTCAACCGTCTCGATCTCGGTGTCAATCGCGCCTACTGCCTGACCGTGTCGAACGGCATCCACCCGTACTTCCTCGGCACCTTCTTTGTCCGTCGCCGTGACGGCAAAATTCTGAGCAGGGGGAGCGAGCTGTTCAGCCGCCTGCAGGATGAACTCTGCAATACCCAGCTGCTGGACACGACGTCCGACACGTACCGCGATTTCGTGACAAAAGGGGTGATAACCGGCAAGGAAGGGTCTTTGGTCAACGCCTTTGTCGCCTTCTGCCATACCAACCTGGCCCACAACCAGCCGGACCGCTTCGGCCTGGACGACGTCCGGAGCGCCTTTCTCTCCAATCCGGAAATTGCCCTGCAGCTGGCCAAACTCTTTTCCGTCCGGTTTGACCCGGAAGTCCCCGACCGGACGAATGCCTTCGGGAAGGCCCTGGCCGAAACCGGAAAAATTGTGTCAGGATACAACACGGGGCACCGTTATCTGGACGAGGTGCGCCGGGCCATCTTTCGCTGTTGTCTGATCTTCATCACGCACACACTGAAGACAAACTTCTATATCCAGGAGAAGCAGGCGCTCGCTTTCCGGCTTGACCCGGCCTACCTGACGGAGCTCGGCTCCGAGTTCACCTCAGACCTGCCACAGGCAGACCCTTTCAGGGTCACCTTCTTCTTCAGCCGCTTCGGCTTCGGCTACCACATCGGCTTCTCCGATATCGCCCGGGGCGGCTGGCGCACCGTAATCGCGCGCAACTCCGACGACTTCATCACCAATGCCAACACGATCTTCCGCGAAAACTTCGTTCTTGCTCACACCCAGCACCTGAAGAACAAGGATATATACGAAGGGGGGTCCAAGCTGGTGCTGATACTGGACGCCGCCGCCCTGCAGCGAAGCGGGGGACACGAGATGGAAACATGGCGCCTCTACAAACTGCAGCACGGCGTCACCAATGCCTTCCTGGATATCTTCGTCACCGAGAACGGGGTTGCGAAGCTCCCCGGTGTCGTTGACTACTATCGGGAGGACGAGCCGATCGAACTGGGACCGGACGAGAACATGCACGACTCGATGATCGAGAATATCGCGCGGCTTTCCAAACGACGCGGCTACATCCTCGGAATCGGCATCATGTCCAGCAAGGAGGTCGGCATCAACCACAAGGAGTACGGCGTCACCTCCACCGGAGTTGTCCGGTTTGCCGAGATCACCATGCAGGAACTGGGCGTGGATATGCGCAGCAGCCGGTTCAGCGTCAAGTTCACCGGCGGCCCCAACGGCGACGTGGCCGGGAATGCCATGCGGATCATGCTGGAGCGCTATCCGAAGATGCAGATCAGGCTTATTCTGGACGGCACCGCCGCCCTGTTCGACCTGGAGGGGGCCGATCACCGGGAACTCGGCCGCATCCTGCTCAAGGAGGATCTGGATGCCTTCAACCCGCAAACGCTCCACCCCGGGGGCTTCATGCTTTTCCGCAGCGGCAGCCGCACCGAGGGGCTGCGGACGCTCTTCCGTAAGGTAACCATGGGCAGTGCCGGACTGGCTGAGGAGTGGATCTCCATCGACGAGTTCTCCCGCGAGTTCGGCGACCTGATCTTCGACACCCCCGCTGACCTGTTCATCCCCGGCGGAGGCCGCCCCGAGACGATCGACATCAACAACTGGGAGCGTTTTTTCCTCGCCGACGGCGCAGCATCAGCCCGGGTCATCATCGAAGGGGCAAATTCCTTCATCACCCCCGAAGCGCGGGTCCAGCTGCAGAAGCGCGGGGTCATCATCATGCGGGACGCCTCGGCCAACAAGTGCGGCGTTATATCTTCCTCCTACGAGATCATCGCCAACCTGCTCTTCTCGGAGAGCGAGTTCATGCAGCACAAACAGCGCTATGTGGACGACGTGCTGGCCATCCTGGAGAAGCGGGCCGGAGATGAAGCCCGCCTGATCCTCAAGCGGCACCGCGACCATGCCGCCCCGCTCTGCACGGAGATATCCGACGCCATCAGCAACGAGATCAACGGCCACTACGCACGCCTCTTCAAATTTTTCCAGAGACGCCCCGAACTCGGTCTCCTGCCGTTGTTCCGCCGGGTCATCCTTGAGCATCTGCCCCGTATGATTCGCGACGAATCGCACTATCGGCGCCGCATTGCCAACCTGCCGCAGAAGTACCGTTCGGCCATCCTGGCGGCAGAACTCGGTTCTTCCATGGTCTATCGCGGTGACCGGGAAACGGAATTCGAGGATATCATCAGATTGCATATAGAGAAGAACTTTCCGGCGGCTTGAGCCTCGTTTTCACGGAGGAAGCCAATTCTCCGTCAATTTTTGAGGAATAGTCGGCAAGATTAAAAAAGAGCAGCCTGGAGGTAATCCGGGCTGCTCTTTTGTTTCTGGGCCTTTTCGTCAATCTCTAGTCCGCGTTCCGATGGGAAGAGCGACGCTGCAGTTACGAAGTGGTGCAGATCAGAATTTAGGGAACCGTATGCGGCTTATCATCAGCGAGCCGGAAAGCGCGAAAAACAGTACGAGAGGGTGAAGGGTGAAGCCGGCAATCAGGACGTGCCCGAACCAGAGGTTCTCGCGCACCGCGCCCTGCGTGGCGGCCCAGAACATCATCAGTACCAGCAGCAGCGACGTCGGGATCGGAGTCCCCTCGAAGTACTTCACCTTTCCTTCGCCCCCGGAGAGTGCATCGGCAGTAACATTGTAGCGCGCCAGGCGGGATACGCCGCAGGCCACGAAACAGGTCAGGACAATACGGTCGTACAGCCCCTGCATGCCGATGCCGTAGGCGATCACCGCCGGGGCGACGCCAAACGAGATGATATCGGCGAGAGAGTCGAGCTCGCGGCCCAGATCGGAGTGCTTCTGGCGCCACCGGGCGATCCGTCCATCCAGTACGTCGAAGACCAGGGCGGCTGCAATCATCCCGCAGGCGATGTAGACATGCGTGATGTCGGAAGTCTGCAGGTACGTCAGCATGGAAAACAGCGCTCCCGTACCGCAGACCGCGTTTGCAAGCGTGAACCAGTCGGCCAGCTGGAACTCCCGGATCATGGCGAAAGGCTTGTGAATTCTGGGTTTCTTCATGGCGGGGGGGGATCTCCTTTAGCTGTTCAACGTGAATCCGGGTTGGTTCGTTGGTGAAGTACACCTCTTCCCTACCGTAACATTATCATTGGCGCAAGCCAAATATAATTCAGGAAGCAGGAAATCTGCCCTAGACCAAAGGTCGGAATTGCTATTTCCGAAGTTGAATATCAGCGGAGCTAAGTTCATTTCAGTCGCTGAATTCAAGTCGCCCGGTTTCGAGACGTATACATATAAGTTTGATGTTAACGAATTGTGAATTTCAGTGTAGAGTTTTACGGGTATCATGCACTGCCGGCAAAGGAAGGGTGTCACGATGGGAAAGAATAGATTGGAAGCATTCAGCGATGGCGTGCTCGCCATCATCATAACCATCATGGTTCTGGAAATGAAGGTGCCGCACGGTTCCGGTCTATCAGTCCTGCAACCGCTGCTGCCGGTGTTTTTAAGCTACGTTCTCAGCTTTGTGTACATCGGCATCTACTGGAACAATCACCATCACATGCTGCACATCATCCACAGCGTGACCGGGAGAATCTTGTGGGCCAACCTGCATCTGCTTTTCTGGTTGTCGCTCTTTCCGTTTGTCACCGGCTGGGTCGGTCACAATCATTTTTCACCCGCTCCGATGGCCCTCTATGGGGTCGTACTTCTCATGGCGGCCATTGCCTACTTCATATTGCAGCAGGTGATCATTGCCAGCCAAGGGGCTGATTCAATCTTGAGAAAAGCGATCGGCCGCGATCTGAAGGGAAAAATCTCGCCGGTTCTTTATGCCTCGGCGATTCCTCTGGCCTTTTATCAGCCATGGATTGCCGGGAGTATCTATGTGTTTGTTGCCTTGATGTGGCTGGTTCCTGATCGCCGCATAGAGAGGGTGCTGGGAGAAATAACTGCAAAATAAGATGTTCCCAGGGTACACCTGATATCCGGAAATAATTGACAGGAGGTCTCCAAATGGCCATGACCGTTGAAATAAAAGGAAGCAAGCTCTGCATCGAAATAGACCTGGAAAAGCCGACGCCGTCGGCATCCCGCAAGACCATGGTGGTCGCCAGCACGCGGGGCAACGCCGTGACCACCGCCGAAGTGGACGGCAAACCGATAACCATCGGGCTGAATGCCTATATCAAGCCGTAATGAAGGCGGAATTATATTCGCTTACATACCGGATACCGTTGACGGATGCCCAGCAGGCAAGGCTCGACAGAAAGTGGCCTGACGGCGATCCGTTCATCACCTATGAACAGATCGATTCCCTGCTTGAGCCGCTGAGGGTCGGTGACATCTACTGGTCCGACCATACGGGGCAGTATTTTTATTTTACCGTTCATGGGGATGATGTCGAAAGGACTGTCGCGGAGGTCATCGAAAGGCTGGAGAGGAAACTGGGCAAGGCATGACGGTTACGTCCGCTTCGGACAGCTCACTCTGCGCCTGTGGGGTGATTGATATGCCGGAAGTCGTTTCACCCGACCTTATACTGTGCACCGGAAGGTAAACCGATAATTCCGCCGGATGCATTATCGGGTCTCGACGTTTTGGGTTCATTATCCGTTTCATCGTCGGCAATCTCAACAATCAGCCCGTATTTTTCCTCAAATTCCCCCATGATTTCTTCCCGGGTTGCGACTTCCCTGTTCCCGACCTCAAGGATCGCCTTCCGCAACAACACCTCACGTTGCAGGTATTCCAGAACTTTCTGCAGCTCTTTCGGCTTGTCGATAAGGAGCCGCAACATCAGCATGGCTACTTCCGCTTCCGTTGACATGACGTATACCCTCCTCGCCGATTCTACTATAACCTGAAGTCTCAGGATGCGCTTTGAGCAGGCAGTATGAATCGGCTTTGCGGTGCCCGGCACGAGCCGGTACTTGCTCTATCGGCAGATCTGCTGCTGATTCGCTTCTTCGGCGCACGGTTTATCCTGTGCGGCTGTTTCCACTGATTTGACCTTTTTCCAGCTCCTGTCCGGGTTGAATACTTTGATGGCTTCTGCAAGGCGCCTGGTGTTTTTGCCGAGATTCTTCTCGAATATGACCCCCTCCTGGTTCACCACGAAGGTCATGACTCCGGAATTCCCGTATTCCGCAGGGTAGGCAATCAGTGCAAACCCGAGGAGCATCCTGTCCTTGACCACATAATTGTAAGAACCACCTTTGGCGTTTTTGCCCTGTCCCTTGAGAATCTTGAAAAAATACCCGTGGAACGGCGACAGATTCCCTTCCGCCGAGTATCCTTCCTGCGCCGCCCGCGCAATCAGCGGGCCGAGCGGACTCTGCTGCTCACCCTCTTTTGGTTCCCAGTACAGGCCGTCGCGGCTTCCCGGCGAACTGATGAAGCGCTGCGCGAATTCGACCGTGCCGCCCCCGCGGCAATCCCTGCTCGCGTATTCGTGCTGCGCTTCGACATACGCGTCGATCACATCGATGACATGAAGCTCGTTGCGGCCGATCCTCCGGTTCAGGATCTCCTTTTTCCCTTTGCCGATGTCAAAGCCCCAGCTGTTTCCCTTCTTCACGATCGGGACCGGCAGGGGCCAGTCGTCGGTGCCGATATGCAGAATCATGGTGCCGGCTTTCCCGGCCACCAGGGAGTGCTTCTGCTCGTAGGCGGCGACGAATTTGTCCCGGCTCGCATTGTCGTCCACGCTGTCCCCTGAAGAAACCACATCCTTGCTGCCGGGGCCGAGGATGGCCAGCATGGCTTTCAGGTCATCCGCCCTGGATGCGGCAACCAGCGCTTCTGCCGCCTGGTCGGGCGTCGGGAAACGCGTCTGCACTCCTTCCGCCGCCCGGGAATCCTCGGCTGAAACGGAAATGAGCAGTATCACGGTCACTGCACAGGCCGGCAGGGCCGTCAAAACCCTTCCGTAGATCGCTTGCAGTACTGGCATATTCATGGTTCCTCCCCTGTATGTGTCATGGACCCGACCGGATTCTGCCGTTATCTGCGTGAACCACCGCCGCGCGAGCCGCCGTCTTCCTGCCGCTGTTGCTGCATCCGGCCGCCGGAGAAACCGCCCGGCTGCTGTCTCATTTCATTGCTTCGGTTACTCATGCCGCCACGCTCACCCGCCCTGCGCTCGAAACTTCCTTCGCCGATGCCCCTGAAAGGAGTATCCCGTATCACCGGGCTTTGAACCTTGTTCGGCCCGGTCTGCACCCGCGGCAAAGCTGCGCCTTCCCGGCGTATTGATGGAGCGGTCGTCCCTGCTGCAGGTGCCTGCCGTACCGAGGGCGTCTGCGGAGCGGCCTGTCTCACGCCACGCTGCGGGAAGGTCTGGGGAATTCTCACATTCTGTTGTTCAATGCGCCCTCCCGAATAACCTCGCCTTTCCAACCGGGAGGGCGAAAATACACGCGGCACCCGCGATCCGAAGCGTTCACTCGTTCTCAGGTCCCGGTACGCCACCCCTTTACGGTGCTGGGGCTCATGTCTCCATGCATTTCCGCTGTCATCCCGTCTGACACCACGTACATGGTGAAAGCTCCTGGTCCTGTTGATGTCAATGTGAACCCGGCGAACCGGCCAGTCGAACCAGACCCACGAGAATGCATTGAAGCCGAAATAAACGCCGGGGCTGAAACCGATGTAGGCCGAGCTGTAAAACCCGGGCGGATAGTACCAGTAATAGGGAGGATAGGCGGGATACCACCACGGGCCGTACACATAGGCCGGATCGTAGACCGGCACATAGACGACCTCCGGATTGGCCGGCTCGATCCTGATGATCTCCTCCTCGACGATTACCTTTTGCTCACCGGTCGTCTTGAGATTGCCCTGATCCCTTGCCTTGCGGCGCAATTCCTGCACGACGGCCATGACCTCCTCCTCCTGGACCAGGAAGGCATCGCCCAGCTTCCTCGTTTGGTCGAGTTTGTCGCTCATGGATTTGAGAATGTCCGGAAAGTGGCAGAGCGATTTGACGCTGGGATCCCAGTTTTTGGCCTGCAGGGCGGTATCCAGGTCAGTGCCTTTCAACTGCAGGTTTTGACTTCTCCAGCGCTCCGCCTCCACCACCTCCAGCGGATAGGTTGACGCCATCAGTATCTGGGCGGTCAGCGCATCCGGATAAAGCGCGATCGGCGCAAGCATCTGCGTCAACTCTTCCGTGCTGAATTTGTAGTCCTGATCGGAATCCCCCGCATCCTGAGCCATTATCCCGGCAGGTATCACGAGCAGGGCGATGATCACGATCATCCCGCACAAAGACACTACTAAATCTCTCATAAGGACTCCTTTGCCGCGTTTGCCGATTGCTCGGCTAAGCGTATTATATCAGGATATTTGAAAAGTGTACGGATTGAAACGCAGATGGGGCGGTCAAATAGAACTGCCGTAAGCACGATTTATTTGTCCTGTTTTTCCTGAAGTTATCCACACGGTTACGTCGTCTGTGGCGGCTGCGATACATTACTGAAATTATGTGGATTGTATACCGGCAATAATAACTATTGACACTGTAAATCAGATAGTTACAGCTTGTGCTTATTCGTTATGCAAACCGATAAAAACCCTGGAAATACGTGATAATTGGTGTGGCTCATTCCCTCTTTCAACAGGTTATCCACAGGCTTTGTGGAGAGCGCCTTGAGCCGAAAAAGATCAGAGAGATGCCTTTGTTTTCCCAGGGGCGTACAGTACTTGTCCGGATCGTGTCGGAATGCAAAACGGAGGGGGCGGCGGGAGTATGCCGGATTGCCTGACAAACCATCTATGCATCAGTTTTAACAGGTATAAGGCGGACATACCTCCAGTTGATTATTCAATACCGGGGTTATCTCCGATGTTTGATCATTATTCTATCAAGCATTCCTCACGCCCCGATCACCGGTCACCCCATACGCAACTATGCTTCCAATATTGCCATATTCACTGGAATTGCGTTGACAATACCTGTGTTTAGGAGTACTTATAGGCCATATCAAAAAACAGACTTCTGTCCTGCGGTTATGCTGTTTTTTGTTATAAACATCTGCTGAATTGTCAAAACAAGGGAGGGTATCCATGCTTCAGAAAATGATTAAACCCATGAGTTTCTTTTTGATTTTCTCCTTTTTTCTCCTCGATTTTTCCGTGCAGACGGCGAAGGCGCAGATGATCGGCACCAATACGGTGATCGCGGCACAGAAGCAGGAAGCGAACCGTGAGCGGGTCACCGCCTTTCTCGGCCGTGACGATGTGCGACAGGCCATGGTGCTGCGCGGCGTCGATGCTGCCGAGGCACAAAAGCGGGTTGCCAGCCTTTCCGATGCGGAGCTGACAAAAATTTCCCAGGCCATGGAGCAGCTGCCGGCCGGTGGCGATGGTGGGGTCGGGACGCTCATTGGCGCTGTGGTTTTCATCTTTTTAGTGTTGCTGATCACTGATCTCGTCGGTCTCACCCATGTTTTTCCCTTTGTTCATTCCAGGCGCTAAGGGCCGGGCACAATCGCGTTTCCTTCAGGCCGACAGCCACGTGCTGATCGGCCTGTTGTTTTTAGTATCGTCCCTGGTTTTATCCGGCTGCGGCCTCCTGTCGACGCGGCCCCTGCTCCAGACGCCGGGAGGGCCCGCCAGGGCAATAGTTGCTAAAGTACCATTTTATGCCCAGGAAGAATTGCAGTGCGGGCCGGCAGCCCTCGCCATGGCGCTCGGCTGGAGCGGAATCGACGTCCAACCCTCCGATCTTACCCCCGAAGTATTCACTCCCGACCTCAAAGGGAGCCTGCAAAGCGCCCTGATTGGCGCAGCCCGCAGGCATAATCGGGTCGCTTATGCCATCTCCGGCAGTGAAGCCCTGCTGGCTGAGGTCTCAGCCGGTAATCCGGTCATCGTGCTGGTCAATCTCGGCCTGTCCTGGTACCCGAAATGGCACTATGCCGTGGTCATCGGTTTTGATCAGGAGCGCGAAGAGATTATCCTCCACTCGGGACTCACCGCCAACGAGCATCTCAGTTCCCGGGTTTTCATGAATATCTGGCAGCGCGGCGAGTACTGGGGGCTTCTGGTGCTTCCGCCTGACCGGCTGCCGGCTGGAGTAGGAGAAGGGGATTGGCTTGAGGCCGTTGCCGGCCTGGAAAGGACCGATCAGTGGCAGGGGGCGGAAACCGGCTATGGTAGGGCTCTGAAGCGCTGGCCGGAGAGTTATGCCGCCTGGATGGGACTCGGCAACAGTCGCTACAGCCTGCACGATCTCGCCGGAAGCGCCGAGGCCTTTCGCCGGGCAACTCTGCTTCAGCCGGAAAACGGCATACCTTTCAACAACCTTGCCCATGTTCTAAATATCCAGGGCAAGCGGAATGAGGCCCTGGATGCGGCACAACGAGCCGTGGATCTTGGTGGACCGCTTCTTGATAATTTCCTGCAAACTCTGGAAGAGATCAAAAACAAATAGAGACGCCCCGATGAAGCACTCCTTACGTGCACGACCGAAAATTCCGGGGATGTTTGCGATATTGATATAGCCCGACGAACAAATTGAATTGGACAAACAAAAGAAAAAGCCCTTGGTTTCTCAAGGGCTTTTGAATATATCAGGGACAGTGTCCATACATGTGGTTGTACAACATAATGTTTTATATCGTTTTAATAGGCACCAAAAAAGATATACCCCCAAATACGCCCCCAGAAGTTTTTGTGTACCATGTTTTTTGCTTCAATTTCCTGCAGTCCGGAAAATACAGCAACGCCCGGCATTCCTTATTCGGAAGCGGGGCGTAGTTTAAGAATCAGCAGTAGTCTGTCATGTTTCACGCACGTCAAGTATTTCCTTGACCACCGGGCCGATGGCTTCCACGAGCTTGTCCTTGGAGACCTCCTGCACCTTGAAGGTGATCACCCACTCGTTTTCATCATTGTCTTCGCGTTCACTAAAGCCGAAGCCGACAATATTGCCCCCGGCAGCGAAAATCGCAGCGGTGATCCTGGCAACTGTACCCTTGTCACCGGGAGCGGCCACTGAAATGCGGACACCGGATCTGCGGCCGCCCAGGAGCTGCAGCAAGGCCTTGAACAGGTCAGATTCGGTAATGATGCCGACGAGGTTCTTCCCCCTCATCACAGGAAGCCCGCCGATATTGCGGTCAGCCATTATGCGCGCTGCGTCTTCCAGCGGAGTATCCTCGGGAATGGATACAACGTCGGCGGTCATGACTTTATCGATTGTCAGCTTGTCGAGCAGTTCGGGGATTTCCCATTTTGCCAGTGATGTCGCCGGAGATGGCAGGGCCTTCAGGATGTCCCGGTCGGAGACGATGCCCACAAGCTGACCGCGATTGTCGAGAACCGGCAGCCTGCGGACCTTCCGCTCGCGCATGAAGGTCATGGCGACTGCAACAGAGCTGTGTGGCGAAACAGTAACCGGGTGCAGGGTCATACGGTTTACAACAAGCATAGCGACCTCCTGATTTCAAGTTAAGAATCAATGAAAGCATACCATAGAATCGTTACTTTATGTTCCCTCTGCAGAGGACGCGTAGTGTCACGCTTTGCATGTGGCGATTTGAGGGTGTTCTGTGCATCGTGCTTTCAACGACTTTTCAGTTACTTTTGCCAATTGCTTCTCCACGTCGCAAATTTCGGTATACCCTGTCTCTATACCTCTTTCCTGCCGTAAATTACACTCCTATGTGTGAGAGTGAGCCTTTTTATCAACCTCGCAGCGACTCATTGAACAAAGACAAAAAAACCACATGTATATAAAACTCTAATTGACTCTCAGTCATGCTCTGGTAGGATACATCCATTAAGCGGACTTACAGTCAAAGGATTAATATATGGAAGCACTGCACGTATCATTGTTGGATCATGCCAGACCGGCTCTCATTGCATTTCAGTTGTATGAGATGTTGAGCGGTGCCGGGTATGAAGACAAGGAAATTGCAGAGGTGGCCGCTGCATTGAAAGATATCGTTAGCTGATTGGCAGAATACAAAAACTAAAGGAGATCATCATGGCAACACTCACCGAATTAACAGCAGAAATAGTATCAGCGCACGCATCGGGATCATCACTTACTTCAGAAGAGTTAATCAAGAACATCCACGCTGTCTACAGTACGCTAAAGGCACTGGAAGAGGGGGGTGCTGCGCCCACGGCGGAAACAGTTCCCGCAGAAGTCCCGGCGTTGACAATCAAGCAGGCATTCAAGAAGGATGAAGTCGTCTGCATGATTTGCGGCAAGAGTGGTTTGAAAATCCTCAAACGCCACCTGCAGGTGGCTCATGACATGAAGCCGGGCCAGTACCGAAAACAGTTTAACATACCATCCTCACAGGCTCTCGTCGCGAAGAACTATTCGGATCAGAGAAAGAAAGAGGCACTGGAACGGGGCCAGGGGGATGTGCTTGCCAAAGCGAGAGCAGCGAGAGCGGCTAAGAATGCGGGTTTACCCGTTGTGAAATCCAAGGCTCCAGTACCGGCAGTAAAGATTAAAGCACCCGTACCGGTAAAAAGAGTAAAAGCGGCGCTTCCGGCAAAGATAAAAGCTGCTTCACCCCCTGCAAAGATGAAGAAAGCTGCTGCTCTGAAGCCGTCAGCCAAAGCGAAAAAATAATCATCGGGCCGGTCAACCGGATTGTGTACATGACTTTCCGGTTTTCTGACGTCCAGCATTATCCTGACGTAATACCGTTGCGCGGCCTTCGCAGGCCGCGCGACCGTTATGGCTCCCGCACGGAAAACCGTGCATAGGCGTCAATCCTGCTGATGGTGACGCTTCCGGTATTCCCGTCCGGGTAGATCTCCTTGGCGAGGTAGATCAATTCATCTTGTTCCTGATTGTGCGGGACATCAGTCCACCATCCCTTACATCCGTTATTCGAACCATCGCTCCAGCGATACCCGCGTTGTTTTAGATCGTCCTTCTTATCGAATGGCGCACCGACCGCACATATCTTTGCAGTCATCGCACCGGACTTTTCCAGCAGCGCCGTGAAGATCGGCGTACCTGAAACGGGTAAATTCCCCAGAAGCAGACCAAGCACCCCCTCGGCGTCATCCAGTGCGCGGTGGGCATTGATGAAATAACCACCGCACTTGTACAGCACGTATTCCAGCGTACGGGAGCTGATCCTCTCTTTGGCCCAATCGATCTGCGATACGGTGCAGGCCCAGGGCAGTGCGGCAAAGAGCGGGTACCGCGCCTCAACAAACTTTCGGTCGAAGGCGGAATTGTGGGCAATAACCAGAGCGGCCTTTTCCGCAAGCGCTTCGACGCGTCCGTTGTCAAACGACTGCCCCGTAACCATCTCATCGGTGATCCCGGTGATCTCGATAATCTCCTGTGGAAGCGGGCGTCCCGGATCTTCGAAACCGTTGTAACGGTCACTGATCCTGATGATCTCCGCCGTCACCGGGTTGTATTCAAAGGCGACTATGCCCAGTTCGATGATCTTGTCCTCGGCGTAGTTCAAGCCGGTCGTCTCGGTGTCGATGCAGAGACCGATCTTTGATCCCTGCACGGATTTCAGCCTGAAGCGCGGGTCGCGCTCCAGGTCCAGCTTGCGGAGCACCGTAAATTCACCGGTCGAGTGCAGAGCGGTTATTGCGATCTCCGCTTCCAGAACGTTCATCGGTTCAGTCGAATAGTTTCTGTTGACCTTCTTTTTCATCGTTCACACCCTTGCTTTGTCCGGGATTTCGCCGTTTGTGTTGCAGCTTGCTATTAAGGATCTGGGAATATTTTCGTTTTGCCTCTGGTATGGTTTGGCGGAACCAGGTTTCTTTCAATCTGCTCTGCCCCAGTGGCGAACCTGAGTGCTTTTCGATAAGGAAGCCATGCGGGGTCACTACCAGGTACAGTTCGTACCAGGCACCCAGTTGGCTGTCGGCTTCCAGGCGGATGCGCTGCAGGATATGTTCCCCAATGGCAAGGTCAAGCGGTAAAGCAATTTGCTGGAAATCACTGTTTTTATCAACGCGTGCGTTCTGAGCCATCTTCCCTCCTCATGGCGTCCAGCAGGAGCATACGGGCCATGTCCACGATCTTCAGGCCCCGTTTGTCTGCTTCAGCCAATAGCCACTCCTCAAGCTGCACCGGTATCCGCATGGCAGGAATCCGGGTCGGCATGGAATTTTCCTTACGCCACCCTACTTGCCGCCCGCGTGATTTCTTTTCTGGTTGGTCTGGCATGGAACGCTTACCGCTGATTCCGGGCTGCAGCAAACGGTTCGGCACCAACTGCTACCTGGAACACACCGACGACAAACTCAAAACGCTCCATCCCTGTCATGACAGATTCTCCCTGAATGGGAAAATACGCCGGTTTATTTATTTGTCAATAAATAAATAAAATTAGTGACAGATTATTCGATTTTTACGAAAGCCTTGTGGAAATTCACCATCTGCGTCAAGGTGATACAGATGATGTTTACTGCCTGTAAAGATCTCAAGTACCTATTAGCCTGACTCAAGTAACTACCTATGTAAGGATGAGAAAATGCCAGTTTACGAATATCGCTGTAATGCCTGTAACATTCAATTTGAGCTTCGCCAGAAGTTCTCGGACTCGCCCGCAGACCGATGCCCGAAATGTGGCGGGAACGTCAGCAAGATGGTGTCTGCAGTCTCATTCAGCCTTAAAGGTGCCGGCTGGTACGGTGACGGCTACGGCACAAAAGCAGAGTCTACCAAGTCAGAAGGCGATACAGGTGCTGGAACTGGAGCTGCAGCGGAAGTTGCAGCAACAGGCGCAGCCCCGGCAGAGACACCAGCATCACCTGTAACTCCAGCATCGGCTCCGACTCAGGTGGAATCGAAGAGTAAGGCAGTTGAGACACCGGCTGCCACTGGAGATAGAGCTGAGGTAACGTCTAAAGGGACTGACAAGTGAGAGAATAAAATGTGCGGTCGATTTGTAGCCAACATACCGGCGGACGTACTAAAGGGGAAAGGTCATCGGTCCTATTGAAATTTAGGGTCTCTTAATTTGGGTGTGGAAACTGACAAGGTGACAAGTTTTTTCCTGACTGAATTACAGTGTGGACGATGTCAGGAATTTTTCACTGTTAAATTGGAAACACCAGTATTCCATGCTCTCAGCATTTTTTCTCCAATTTGGCTGAACTCCGGATGTTCGATTGTGTATGCTGAAAGAAGCTCTCTGGTTCTGGTTACGGCCTCTGCAACCTCCTCGAATATCTGCCCCACTCTCCCGATCGGCAATGAAAGGTGCGCTACCGCGAACTTCTCCATCATTTTGCGAGGCCACCATTTCTTTGTGCCGGAGAGCGTCAACGCTGGCACGTCTTTGTCGAGATACGCAACCGTTGTTACTATGTCATACGTTGGAGCGAGAGTAACCGGAGATCCAGGTTGTTCGTATAAGACCCCGAAGTTTTTCAGATGCCCGTCACCGTTTCGCACCATAGTGGACAGTACCAGGGAAACAAAGAATTCTTCCCGAGCCTTTTGCAAGTATTCATGGGACACAAAATCCTTAATGCTCCGGGCTACTCTTTCATACGAGCTATTATACTTCTGAGATGTGTTTAAAGCCTGAAGAGAGCACATATCTTCAAACCCGATTGGCAATCCATCCGGGGTAGCATCGAACCTCTTCATAACGAACAGGCCACCGTTGTCTGACATATGGAATTCCGGCACTGATAAACCAGCTCGTTTTGCTGCTGTCATACAGAAATATTCGTTGGCAGCCAACTGCGGATATTCGCTACCCCAAGATTTGACAATATAGCCGCCTATAGCAGCAGTCCCTCTTTCGGTCGCGGCCAATATAACTTTGGGCTGAACCCCGGAAATACCTGAACGGAGCGCATATTTAGACACAAGTTCATGGAACAGTTCTTCCGTGTCCGGGTATGACAGTATGTCGTCAAGAGATTCCCTTGTTTCTACAATACCGGGAGTTTTATCTGTCGGAAGAGAAAACCGGTTTCTGCCGATTTGATTCCCACCCGTTACTCTGAGGAGTGTCAGGTCATCTTCACCAGTGATCTTCGATATAGCTCGCCTGATTGCTTCGAGCAGCGCTCCTTCGGGCAGGTTCATTTGGAATATGGGGTGTACGTCTCTACTGCTCCAACTTTCCAGACGTACCGGCATTGTCAGAGACACTTGGGAATCAGGTCGCATAGCGGATGGATCGTAGGCGAAGATATACTGGCGCTGGTCGGTCGATCTACTCAAAAGACCGGCACGATGCTCTGCGGCCCAGACCGCGAGTGATTGTTGGAGGTTTACTTCCATAGGACTATTGTTCCCTTAGTTCGTCAAGAGTCGGGGGCGCACCTGCGGGCCTTACCCGGAGCTCCAGGCCGAGGTGGTCTAATATCCTGATCAGCTTGCGGATTCCAATATCTTGTACTATCCCGGATTCTATCTGGCTGATGGTAGAACGACTCATTCCTAAAGTCTTCGCCAAGTTGCCCTGAGAGATTTTCTGGCGTTTCCGTTCTTTACGGATATTTTCACCTATTCCGAATAGCATATATGTATCCTATATGAAACATATGTACGTGTCAATGCTGTATTGTTTTGTATATGATACTTTTATAGCTCCACTTTAGTGGACTTCATAAAGTCAGGTAAGATTTAGTTAGCTTTCCACACCGTAATTTTGAGACCCAGAATTAAACTCAAGGTAAAAGAAAAAGCCCTTGATTTTTCAAGGGCTTTGGGTTTGTCCGGATGGGGTGGTGTCCATGTAACTGATTGTATAACTATCTGTTAAGTTACATCATTGTCAGGTTTAAAAAACAGGAGTACCCCCAAAAATACCCCCAAAATATTTTGTGTATAGCGTTTGATCCTCAATATTTTGTTGGAGAAGGTTCTTTGTCCCAACCTTCTTCAGGCTGAGAATGCCATAAAAACTTTCCGCTCACGTGGCCCGTCAAATTCACAAAAGTAAATCCCCTGCCAGGTCCCTAACCACATTTTGCCTTTTTGAATTATTACCTGTACCGATGATCCATAAAAGCTGGCTTTGATATGTGCATCCGAATTTCCTTCGCTGTGGCGGAAACGCTTGCTCTGTGGCACCAGTACGTCACTGAATATTTCCATGTCCCGTGCCACATCCGGGTCGGCATTCTCGTTTATGGTCACCCCCGCAGTTGTATGCGGCACGAAGATAGTTAGTACTCCGTCTTGCCAGCCGTTGCTGGCAATGACATCGGCAATTTTGGAGGTAATGGAGACGAACTGTGTTCGCCTGCCTGTTGTTACTCGAAGTTCTGCTGTTGTCATTTTGGGTTCCTCCTGGGTAAAAACACTTCACATCAAGTCTGCAATACTGATTAACATTTAGAGACAGGCCGTAACAAATGTTTTTCATCCATAATTACTTTTTGGTTAAGACCTTCATTCCAGTGTCATCTTGTACTGCTTTCTGCTATGTATACGTGATTAAGAGCATCCTGCTGAAGGAGAATGATCCACGTGCTGACCGGTGAAAACAAATCAAAGATAGACAAGATATGGTATGCATTCTGGTCCGGCGGGATTTCCGACCCACTGCGGGTGATCGAGCAGATCTCCTTCCTCCTGTTCATCAAGCGGCTGGATGACATCCATACGGGCAGGGAGAAACAGGCTAATCGATTGAACAAGCCGATCAAGGAGCCGATCTTCGGAGTTGGCCAGGATCATCTGCGCTGGTCGCGCTTTCGGGAGTTCGAGGCCGAGGAGATGTTCCGCGTGGTCAGCCAGGAGGTCTTCCCCTTCATCAAGAACCTGCACGGCGGCCTGGATACGGCCTACGCCCGGCACATGAAGGACGCCATCTTCATGATCCCCACCCCCAGCCTGCTGGAGCGGGTGGTGGAGCAGATCAGCCAGGTGCCTATGGAAGACCGGGACACCAAGGGCGACCTGTACGAGTACATGCTCTCCAAGCTGACCACCGCCGGCAGAAACGGCCAGTTCCGCACCCCCCGCCATATCATCAGGATGATGGTGGAGTTGATGCAGCCCCGCCCCGACGACATCATCTGCGACCCGGCCTGCGGTACGGCCGGTTTCCTGGTGGCGGCCGGTGAATACCTGAGAGAAAACCATGCCGATCTGTTCCACAATGAAGAGCTGAAGCGCCACTTCAACGGCAAGCTCTTCAATGGTTTCGATTTCGACTCCACCATGCTGCGCATCGCCAGCATGAACATGATGCTGCACGGCGTCGAGAACCCGGCCATTGAGGCGCGTGACGCCCTCTCCAACAGCGCCGGCGACATTACGGATGCCTTTACCCTGATCCTGGCCAATCCCCCCTTCAAGGGATCGCTGGATGAGGAGACCGTGGCCAAGGACCTGCTGCGCACGGTCAAGACCAAGAAGACCGAGCTGCTGTTCATCGCCCTGATGCTGCGGCTGTTGAAGCCGGGTGGGCGCTGCGCGGTGATCGTGCCGGACGGGGTGCTGTTCGGCTCAAGCAAGGCGCACCTGGACTTGCGCAAAATCCTGGTGGACGGTCACAAGCTGGAGGCGATGATCTCCATGCCCTCGGGCGTGTTCCGTCCCTATGCGGGCGTTTCCACCGGGATACTGATCTTCACCAAGACCAACTCCGGCGGCACGGATCACGTCTGGTTCTACGACATGCAGACCGATGGTTTCTCTCTGGATGACAAGCGCAATCCGGTGGAGCAGAACGATATCCCCGATGTGCTGGAGAAATGGCATGCATTAACCACCCCCCAGCCCCCTCCTTATTCATCGGAAGGAGGGGGAGCCATCACCCCCAACCCCCTCCTTGACAGGAAGGAGGGGGCTTTAAGTGACTCAGCTTTAAGCCCCCCTCCTGTTTTAGGAGGGGCTGGGGGTGGTAAGGTTTTCGATGACCGCACCGCTAAATCATTCCTCGTCCCGGTGCAGGAGATTCGCTACAACAAGTACGACCTTTCCATCAACCGTTACAAGAAGGTGGATCATGAGGAGGTGGCCTACGAACCGCCTCAGGTTATCATTGCCCGGTTAGAGGCGTTGGAGCGGGAGATTGCCGAGGAGTTGGCGGAGTTGGCCCTTCGACTTGCTTCGACTCCGCTCAGCACAAGTCGCTCAGGGACCGATTGACATTGCTGGCCGACGGGGAGGTGTTCGTTGGCTGAGCGGAGTCGAAGCCAGGTTTTAGGGGGACCATCCTTATGCCTTACATGTACATCCTCGAATGCGCCGACGGGAGCTACTACACGGGAAGCACCAAGGATCTTGAACGTCGCCTGTGGGAACATCAGAACGGGCTGGGTGCCAACCACACGGCCAAGAGACTGCCCGTAAAGCTCGTCTACTGTGAGGAATGCGACCGCATCGACGACGCGTTCTATCGGGAAAAACAGGTTCAGGGATGGAGTCGTAAGAAGAAAGAGGCTTTGATGGCGAGTGATTACAACCAAATTCGTCTGTTGGCGGTGTGCAAGAATGAGACGCATTGTGCGAATGTTGGCTTCGACTCCGCTCAGCCAACGGGCTCTGTCACTGCTGAACTAACAGATGACCTTCCCCGTTCCCTGAGCAAAATCGAAGGGAACACCGCCGAAACGGATAATGTTGCCCGCTCGTTGAGCGGAGTCGAAACGAGCACAGAGGGGATAGTAGATTGATTAGAATGGTTGCTATAAGCGAGGTCGCGGAAGTAAACCCCAGTTTTCCTAGGGCCTCAAACCTTGCACCGGAATCACTGGTCAGTTTCCTGCCAATGGCAGCCGTCTCTGAAACTGGAATAATTTTTGTTCAAGATGAACGCCCATTTTCTGAGGTTTCAAAAGGGTATACCTACTTCGCCGAAGGCGATGTCCTTATGGCAAAAATCACACCTTGCATGGAAAACGGAAAAGCTACCTTTGTTAACAAGTTGAAGCATTCAGCAGGTTTTGGTTCTACAGAGTTTCATGTGTTACGGCCCGGTTCCGAGATCGATGGCAAGTACCTTTTCTACATGATTTGGAATCCGTTGTTCCGCAAAGTTGCAGGGCGTAACATGACCGGAACTGCAGGGCAAAAGCGTGTTCCTTCAAGCTTTCTCAAAGACTTTACAATCCCTCTCCCCCCACTCCCCGAACAAAAGCGCATCGCTGCCATCCTCGACAAGGCCGATTCTAACCGGCGCAAGCGGCAGGAGGCGGTCCGATTGACTGAGGAACTGCTGCGCTCGGTGTTTCTGGAGATGTTTGGTGATCCGGAAAGTAATAACTGGCCGATGACCACCATTGCCGGGATTGCAAAACCAGAAAGTGGTGCCATACGGACCGGACCATTCGGTAGTCAATTATTGCACAGCGAGTTCGTCGATGAAGGCATAGCTGTTCTCGGAATTGATAACGCAGTAGCAAACGAATTTCGTTGGAGCGAACGCCGCTTTATCTCTAAGGCTAAGTATCGTGAACTCTCACGTTATACCGTAAAGCCGGGTGACGTAATTATTACGATTATGGGAACATGCGGTCGATGTGCAGTTGTACCGGACAACATACCAGTTGCCATCAACACGAAACATCTTTGTTGCATCACGCTCGATCAGACAAAGTTCCTGCCGGCATTTGTTCATGCATATTTTCTGCAACATCGCATTGCCCGACGATATCTGGACAAAACAGCCAAAGGTGCAATAATGGACGGTTTGAATATGGGCATCATCAAGGATATGCCAATTCCTATACCCCCTCTTAAACTCCAGCATAAATTTGCTTGTTCTATTGCAGCAATTGAGAAACTGAGGATCACGAATCGCTCTGCCTTGGCAGAACAAGATCGCCTCTTCAACTCCTTGCTGCAACGCGCTTTCACTGGGAAGTTGTAGAAATGCTTTGTCGCGCTATGTTTATAGGTTTGACATCACAGTTTGGGATGGGAGGGTAAAGATGAAAACCGAAATCTTTTTGAAGTACATGGGCTCTTACACGGAAAATGATTCTGAAATCCCTCTTTCAGACCTTGGCAAATCTCTCGTATCTTTTGAAAGACTTGTCGGCGATCTCGTTAAAATATGCCGCATAAACGGTGATGTTGTAGTCACGGCAACAGCTTCAAGAGAAGGGTCACACATTGTAGACACCATTATCCATATTAATGGAACAATTGGGCAGCTTCCTTTTGACTCACCAGAATACTTGATTCAGTTTTTAAAGATTGCTGGTGATAATAGTTTGCAGAAGGCGACAGCATATTTCAACGATCTCAGTAATATGAGAGACGGATTGAACTCATACTTTTCAAAATACCCAGTAGATTTTGCCATCCTTTCAGGTGTTATTGCGTATCTTATTAAAAAAGCTAAGGAGCAAAAACACAGCCCACTCCCAGAAGACAACGAATTGCCGACCAGAATAGCTAAGGAGTTGTACGGCCTCATAAAAAGAAATGGCTTTAAAGGGCTTATTTCACCGATCGTTAACGAAACTGCCGTAGAAATTGAGATTAGTCCTGAAAGAAGTTTTCGGGGTGAAAGTGCAAAGATAAATGAGGCCAATTTTGAAGACTACCTGACAGCGGACAACGAGATTTTACCTGATTTTGTTAACGGGCTGGAAGTTGTACTTGAGGGTGAGATTACCAGCCTGAAAAGCACTCGGGGTGATAGCCTGACTTTCCAGTACATTGACTCAGGCACAGTTTACAATCTTGATCTATTCCCTCCGAATGGAAAAAATACAAAAAACTATGTAAGGTTCTACAAAGAGAAGGTTAGGGTTACTGCAATCGTTGAAAGAAATTCAATGTACAAAAAACCCAAGCTACATTTACTAGAAATCGAGCAAGTGCAGTATAGTCTCGACTTTAACACTTCAAATGATGAAAGCAAATAGCCCGAACTCTACGAAACCGCTCGTTAAGCCAAGCAAAACCTAGCTTCGACTCCGCTCAGCCAACGGTAAAGCTATCAGTTGTTCGCAGAATTGAACATCAAATTGGATCACAGCACCCATGACCAAAACCGAAACCGAAACAATCGAATACAAAAAAAGCCTTGCCGAGCTGAAAGAAGGGCTTATTTCCATTGTAGCCATACTGAACAAGCACAAGCATGGCGAGCTCTGGTTCGGCATTCGCAACGATGGCAAGGCGGTCGGCGTTGAGGCCAACGAAAAGACCCTGCGAGACATTTCCCAATCCATTGCCGCACACATCGAACCCCGAATCTACCCTACTGTTGAAATCGCCAGCCGCGACGGAGCGGCCTGCATAAAGGTCACCTTCAAGGGCAAGGAAGCCCCCTATTTTGCCTACGGCAGAGCCTATATGCGTGTTGCCGATGAAGACCGGCAGATCAGCGCCAAAGAGCTTGAAAACCTGATCCTTGCTAAGAACCGTGATCTGCTCCACTGGGACAGCGAAACCGTTACAGCCGGGTTTGACGATCTGGACGACGCCAAACTCAAACGCTTTGTTGAACGTGCCGGGCTCACTTGGGATACTCCGGCGAATGCGCTGGAAAAACTTGGTCTGATAAAAGAGGGGCGGCTACTTAATGCTGCACCGTTGTTTTTTGCCAGAACCGCACCCATGCAGCTGCGCTGCGCCGTTTTTGCCACTACTGATAGCGCCACCATCATCGACCGCCACGACTTCGACGGCGATATCCTTGAACTGATCGAGGAAGCCCAGAAATACATCCTCAAAAACATCCACATCGGCATGCGTCTGAAAGGGCTCTACCGTGAAGATGTCCCGGAAATATCCAGCGAAGCCATGCGCGAGGCCATCATCAACGCCTTCTGCCACCGTGACTATCGCGACCCGGACTATGTGCAGATAGCCGTTTTCAAAAATCGTGTCGAAATCCGCAGCCCCGGCGGGTTGTATGACGACATGACCATCGAAAAAATGATGCACGGAAATGTTTCCAAACGCCGCAATCCGCTCATCGCCAATTTGTTGCGGCGTATTCAGATGGTAGAGGCATGGGGACGCGGCATGCCGCTTATCCTGAAGAATGCCCCGAACGTCGACTTCCGTGAAATTTCCCATATCTTTATCGCCAGCTTTGACCGGCCTTCGTTCGTGACGGAAGAAGAAGCTGGGGGTACTACGGAAGAAAACGCCAAAGAAACGCCAAATAAACACCAAAAAACTATCAAAGAAACTATCAAAGAAAAGCCAAAAACTACCAAAGAAATTATTCTTCTTGCTATCAAAGAAAAGCCAACAAGCAGCATTAAAGAGTTGGCCGAATTGTGCGGATTAAGTTCACCTGGCGTTCAGTATCATATTAATAATCTAAAACATGCCGGGCTTATCCGCCATGTTGGCGCGACCAAGACAGGACAATGGGAAGTGCTAACTTAGCGGGTGCATCGCTAATTTTTTTGTATATGTCGGAAAAGCAGAGAATAACCGACATGTTTTTGTTATATGTCGGAACTAGCGACATATGGGTAAAAGAACGAATTAATTTCCCATGTCGCTGGAATATGGGTAAGGGATGGACAGACAGAAGTTACACAAAGCGACTGAATGCTGTTTATAGTGCGTATAATGCGCAACAGATTTGACACTAACCTGATGCGACGGAGTCGCAAATGTCCAACTTCACCTTCCTGAAAACCGACTGGCCCGAACTCTACGAAACCGCCCGCGAAGCCGAGAAGAACGTCAACAGCGCCCCGCGGACCAGCTGTTTCTATGCCCGGCGCTCGCTGGAGCGGGCGGTGAAGTGGCTCTATGCCAATGACTCCTACCTCAAGCAACCTTACGCCGACAACCTGGCCGCCCTGATCTTTGAGCCGACCTTCCGGGAGAACCTGGAACCCTGCCTCTTCCCCAAGATCCTCACCATCCAGAAAATCGGCAACCTGGCCGTCCATAGCGATAAACCGATCAGCAGCAGCGATTCCCTGCACACCCTCAAAGAACTCTTTCACGTCCTCTACTGGCTGGCCCGCAGCTATTCCCCATCAGCGGCGGCCATAGGCAAACCGCTCTTCGACATCACCCGCATCCCGCAAAAAGACAGCGCCGTTGCCGACCGCAACGCCGAACAGCTGGCCAAGCTGCAGTCTGAGCAATCGGATAAGGACGCCCGTCTGGCCGCCAGGGAAGCGGAACTGGCCAGGACGATCGAAGAGATCGCCGCCCTCAAGGCAAAAATTCAGGAATACAAGGAACGCAACAGCCAGACACCCGACGACCACGACTATTCCGAGGCGGAAACCAGGGATTACTTCATCGACCTGCTGCTGAAGGAGTCGGGCTGGGATCTGAAGGCACCGGATGTGCTGGAATACCCGGTGACCGGCATGCCCAACGACAAGGGCGAAGGTTTTGTCGATTATGTGCTGTGGGGAGACGACGGCCTGCCGCTGGCAGTGGTGGAGGCCAAGCGCACCAGGAAGGACTCGCGCATCGGCCAGCAGCAGGCCAAGTTATACGCCGACTGCCTGGAACAGATGAAAGGACAGCGCCCGATCATCTTCTTTACCAACGGTTACGAAACCTGGCTCTGGGATGACCTGAACTATCCACCCCGCCGTGTGCAGGGCTTCTACAAGAAGGACGAACTGCAACTGCTTATCAACCGCCGCACCAGCATCCGGGAGATCACGGGCGCCACCATCAACAAGGCCATCGTGGAGCGCTACTACCAGCATGAGGCCATCCGCCGCACGGCTGAGGACTTCCAGCGCCGCAAGCTGCGCAAGGCGCTGCTGGTCATGGCCACCGGCACCGGCAAAACCCGCACCGTGATCGCCCTGATCGAACTGCTGCAGAAGTGCAACTGGATCAAGCGGGTGCTGTTCCTGGCCGACCGGACGGCGCTCTTGACCCAGGCCGGCAACGCCTTCAAGGAGCATCTGCCACACTCCAGCCCGGTCAACATCACCAAGATCAAGGACGACACCACCAGCCGGATCGTGCTCTCCACCTATCCGACCATGATGAACTGCATCGACGACGCCAAGGGAGGCAACAAACGTTTCAGCCCCGGCCATTTCGACCTGATTGTGATCGATGAGGCCCATCGCTCGGTCTACCAGAAGTTCCGCGCCATCTTCGAGTATTTCGATGCCCTGCTGCTGGGGCTGACCGCCACGCCACGCTCCGAGGTGGACCGCAACACCTACTCGCTCTTCGAGCTGGAAAAGGGTGTTCCGACCTTTTACTACGAACTGGAAAAGGCGGTGGCGGACGGCTTCCTGGTGCCACCCAGGGCGCATTCGGTGCCGCTCAAGTTCCAGCGCGAAGGGGTCAGGTACAACGAACTCTCTCCGGAGGAACAGGCCGAATATGAAGAGAAGTTCTGGGACGAGGAAAACGGCGGCATGCCGGAGAAGATAGAATCATCGGCGCTGAACAACTGGCTGTTCAACATCGACACGGTGGACAAGGTGCTGGAGCACCTGATGCGCTACGGTGTCAAGGTGGCGGGAGGCGACCGGCTGGGCAAGACCATCATCTTTGCCAAGAACCACAACCACGCCCTCTTCATCCAGGAGCGCTTTGACAAGAGCTATCCCCACCTGAAGGGGAAATTCTGCCGGGTGATCGACAACTACGAGACCTACGCCCAGACCCTGATTGAAGACTTCTCCCAGAAGGAGAGCGATCCGATCATCGCCATCTCGGTGGATATGCTGGATACCGGCATCGACGTGCCGGAGATCGTCAACCTGGTCTTCTTCAAGCTGGTCCGCTCCAAGACCAAGTTCCACCAGATGATGGGGCGCGGCACCCGGCTCTGCAAAGATCTGTTCGGGCCGGGACAGGACAAGGAGAACTTCTACGTCTTCGACTACTGCCAGAACTTCGAGTTCTTTGCCGAAAACCCGGAAGGGATTGAAGGCGCCAGCCAGGAATCGCTGGGTAAAAAGATCTTCAAGCAGCGGCTGAATCTGCTGCTACTGCTGCAACAGCCGGACATCCCGAAAGGTGACGGCTTACAGCGCCTGCGCGGGAGCCTTGAGGATGTCCTGCACAGTGAAGTAACGCTGATGAACCCGTATAACTTCATCGTCCGCCCCCATCGTCGTCACCTGGAAAAATTCACTATCAGGGATCAATGGGGCAGACTGAGCGCCGAAGATGAATTGGAAGTGAGACTCCATTTGGCGGGATTGCCGGCGGAGCTGCCACAGGAGGACGAGACCGCCAAACGCTTCGACCTGCTGCTGCTGAACCTGCAGCTGGCGCTTCTGGAGAAATCCGGCTCCTTTGCCCGCAACAGGGACAAGGTCATGGAGATCGCCGCCCGGCTGGAAGGGAAGGGGACCATCCCGATGGTGGCGCAGCAGATGGAACAGATTCTGGACCTGCAGACCGAGAGCTGGTGGGCAGGCATCACCCTGCCGCTGCTGGAAGAGGTACGACTCCGCCTGAGAGAGCTGATCAAATTCCTGGATAAGGGCGAGGCGGTTATCGTCTATACCGACTTTGAGGATACTATCGGCGAACAGTCCGAAATATTTGTGGCCGGCTATGCCAGCGCCGAGGAAATGCGGCAGTACCGGCTGAAGGTGGAGCGGTTCATCCGCGACAATGCCAATCACATCACCATTAACAAGCTGCGCATGAACCGTCAGATTACCAGGATGGATCTGGAAGAGCTGGAGCGACTGCTGTTCACGGCTGAAGAGGTGGGCAATCGGGAACGTTTCGAGAAAGTCTTCGGGCACCAGCAGAGTCTCGGCACGTTTATCCGCAAGCTGGTTGGGCTGGATCGCGAGGCGGCCAGCGAAGCCTTCGGCGAGTTCCTGCACAATACGAACTATTCGGCGGCCCAGATCAGGTTCATCGATCAGGTGGTCAGCTACCTGACCCGGAACGGCACCATGGACCCCGGCCTGCTGTACGAACCACCCTTCACGGACATCCACAATGAAGGGCTGGATGGGGTTTTTGGGGATGCCGGAGCGACGAAGATTATTCATCTGCTGGAAGAGATTGAGCTAAAGGCGGCTGCATAGTAAACAAAATCCGGAGAGAGTATCTATGCTCAGGCCCGCTTTGTTCCAACCTTGTTGGATGAGTTTGAGCGTAAGCAGTTGCGCACATACACTCCATGTCTATTTGAAACCCGTTCTGAAGTGGCTAATGCCTTGGCGGAGGTGCACGTGGAGTTAATGCTGATACATCCTTTCAGGGAAGGTAATGGTCGTTTGGGACGCATATTGGCAACGCTGATGGCATTACAGGCTGGTCTGCCGGTGCTTGACTTCAGCGAGTTGGATGGTGCGCGGCGGGAAGAATACTTTGCTGCGGTGCGGTCGGGATTGGACAGGGATTATCTGCCTATGAAGAGCTTGTTTGACGATATTATCGAGAACTCTTTGCAGATTTCGCAGGAACCTTGAGGTCTTTATCATTAGGCTGTGAAACAAATAGACCGCTCCCTGCATCTCTCCTGACACGTATTCCTTCGATGGCGGAAGAGGATGTTACATTACGGGAAAGCGCCTTGCTCCGCGCTGCAGGGTCTTTCAGGTAGAGATTGGTTTCAAGAAGTGACTTTTTCATAGGGCTGATTATACCTCAAAAGAATCTGAAATGTGATGAAAAAGTTATGGAAAAGAGAGGGCCAATCATGGCAAAGACCGTCGAAATAAAAGGCAGCAAACTCTGCAGTGAAATCGACCTGGAGAAACCGGCACCATCAGCACCCGCCAAGGTGTGACCCCATCCAACCTGACAAATACGAAAGCCCTTGATTTCTCAAGGGCTTTCGTATTTGTCCGGATGGTGCCGGACTGTTAGATGGTGGAGGTGGTGGGAGTCGAACCCACGTCCAAACGCTCTTCGATGCTAACGTCTACGCTGATAGATTGACTATGGGTTTAAGTTCAAGGTAAGCCATCACTCACGGCACCAAGAACCGATTCCTAAAATACGGTGACTATCGGACCATCCTCACCGTCCCATTACAATTACTTCTTTTTGACAGCCGAAGGGTTACACAGGGAGTTAAGTCTACCCTCTAGCTCGCTTGGATTCCGAAGATTCCAAGGCTGGTACTAAGCAGCAATTGCACCTGCGAAGGCGTAATTGTCTGCAGCAGTTGTATTGTTTGCATTCATTGTTTAGTGGATTATTCTAGAGGCCAACCACTATCCTCCCAGCGCAATCAGTATCTATCTTCGCCTGTCGAAACCTTTACACCCCCATTTTGAAATCATTGTTGAATTCTGAATATAAACCGGTTTAATCCCGGTTCCGTGCCTTCAGCGCCTGCGACATCTCGCGCTGACTGTCCTTCGTTTTCAGGTCCTCACGTTTATCATACAGTTTCTTGCCTTTGGCAAGACCTATCTCCACCTTTACCAGACCGTCCTTGAAATAGAGCTTGAGAGGGACGACTGAAAGACCCTTCTCGCGAATCTTGCTGTAAAGGTGGTCGATCTGATTGCGATGCAGCAACAGTTTGCGATTACGATCCGGCTGATGATTCTGGCGATTACCGAACTCGTAGGCAGAAATGCTCAGGTTGTGCAGATACGCCTCACCTTCCCGTACCAGCATGAACGAATCGTTCAGGTTTGCCTTGCCGGCACGCAGCGACTTGACTTCCGTCCCCTGCAGCACCAGACCGGCCTCGAACTTCTCCTCGATAAAATAATCGTGGTACGCCTTTTTGTTATTGCAGATCAGTTTCTCACCCATATTTCCATCATAGCAGAGATCGCGCCAAAATGAAACGGTCATCCTTGCATTAAGAGTTAGAAATCTATATAGTTCCTCGTTCATTACCGTTACCAGTCACGATAAATCGGGATACGTGCGCCAACGCAATTAATCTTCTGCATAAATGCTAAAAGGATGGACGCCATGACCAGAAAAGATCCGCTCCCCGACTGCGATACAAAACCGACCACAGCCGATCTGCAGCGCTCTTTTCTCCGCCACCTGCAGTATACCCTGGTCAAGGACAAATACTCCGCTACCAAGGCCGATCTGTACCATGCGCTGGCGTACGCCGTGCGCGACGTGCTGGTCGACCGCTGGCTCGATACCCAGCAGTCCTACTATATCAATGACGCCAAACGGGTCTACTACATGTCGATGGAGTTCCTGATGGGGCGCACCCTCGGCAACAGCCTGATCAACCTGGGGATCATGGAGGAGTGGCAGACCGCCCTCAAGCAGATGGGCATCGATGTCGAGGACCTGCAGGAGGAGGAATGGGATGCCGGCCTGGGCAATGGCGGCCTGGGGCGCCTGGCGGCCTGCTTCCTCGATTCGATGGCGACGATGAGCCTGCCGGCCTACGGGTACGGCATCCGCTACGAATACGGGATGTTCTACCAGAAGATCGTCAACGGCAGCCAGGCCGAGTATCCCGACAACTGGCTCCGCTACGGCAACCCGTGGGAGTTCGACCGCCAGGAACACCTGCACCAGGTCAAGTTCCACGGCCGGGTTGACAGCTACGCCGACGAGAAGGGTGAAAGGCACTACTCCTGGGTCGACACCTCCGACGTCATGGCGCTGGCCTACGATTTCCCGGTTCCGGGGTACGGCAATGAGACCGTCAATACGATGCGGCTCTGGAGCGCCAAATCGACCCGTGATTTCGAACTGGGCTCGTTCAACCAGGGGAACTACATCGGCGCGGTCGAATCCAAGATGCGCACCGAAAACATTTCCAAAGTCCTCTATCCGGCCGACCATATGGCGGAGGGGAAGGAGCTGCGCCTCCGCCAGGAGTATTTCCTCTCCTCCGCCACGGTGCAGGATATTTTCTACCGCTTCGCAAAAAAGCATGACAACCTGGCGATGCTGCCGGAAAAGGTGGCGATCCAGCTGAACGACACCCACCCGACCCTGGCGATCCCTGAACTGCTGCGGATCCTGCTCGACGAGAAGCGGCTCGGCTGGGATGAAGCCTGGAAGATCGCGCTGAATACCTTTGCCTACACCAACCATACGGTGCTTCCTGAAGCGCTTGAAAAGTGGTCGGTGGGGATGATGGAGAGGATCCTGCCGCGCCATCTGCAGATCATCTACCGCATCAACGAACTATTCATCCAGCAGATCATCGCCCGATTTCCGGGCGACAACGACCGCCTGAAGCGGATGTCGATCATCGGCGAGGAGGGCGAGCGGAGCGTACGCATGGCGCATCTGGCGATTGTCGGCAGCCACTCGGTCAACGGCGTCTCGGCGCTGCATAGCGACATACTGAAAGACGACCTGTTCCACGACTTTTACGAGCTTTGGCCGGAGCGCTTCAACAACAAGACCAACGGCATCACCCAGCGGCGCTGGCTGAAATACTGCAACCGCTGGCTGTCCGACCTGATCTCTTCAAGGATCGGCGACGGCTGGGTCACCGATCTGGACGAACTGAAACAATTGATCCCCCTGGCTGAAGATCCTGAATTCCGGCAGCAGTGGATCGAGGTCAAGCGTGCCAACAAGGTGCGGCTGGCCGACTATATCCGTGCCCACAACTGCATCGACGTGTCGCCCGATTCGATGTTCGACTGCCAGACAAAGCGGATCCACGAGTATAAGCGCCAGCTGCTGAACGTGCTGCACGTCATCACCCGCTATAACCGCATCAAGGCCAACCCCGGGGGGAATTTTGCGCCGCGGACCGTGATCTTCGGCGGCAAGGCGGCCCCCTCCTATACAATGGCCAAACTGATCATCAGGCTGATCAACGCCGTCGGCGCCGTCGTCAACAGCGACCCGGAGGTCAATAACCTGCTGAAAGTCGTGTTCCTCGGCAACTACAACGTTTCCCTGGCCGAAATGGTTTTCCCGGCCTCCGATCTTTCCGAGCAGATATCCACCGCCGGCACCGAGGCGTCCGGTACCGGAAACATGAAGTACTCACTGAATGGGGCGCTGACGGTTGGTACGCTGGACGGTGCCAACATCGAGATCATGGAGGAGGTCGGCCGGGACAACATCTTCATCTTCGGCCTGACAGCCCCGCAGGTCACCGGACTGAAAAAAGCCGGCTACCAGCCGCATGAGTATTATTCCCGCAATCCTGAACTGAAGCAGGCAATCGACATGATCGGCAACGGCAGCTTTTCGCCCTTGGATCCAGCCATGTTCAAGCCGATCGTCGATATGCTGCTGGGGCTCGACCACTACCTGCTGCTGGCCGACTATTCATCCTACATCGCCTGCCAGGACGAGGTCGACAAGTTGTACCTGCAGCCGCACGATTGGGCGCGCACCTCGATCCTCAACACCGCCGCGATGGGCAAGTTTTCCAGCGACCGCACGATCGCCGAATACGCCCGTGACATCTGGGACATCAAGCCGGAAACCGTCAGCCGCCACAGCCGGCGGGATCTCCGGTAGGGACGCGCCGGCCATGGACACGCCTGATCTCTGGGGGCAGAACTCCGGAAAAAACAGCGCATTGGAAGCGTCCCCGCACGCGCCGCTTGCCGAACGGATGCGGCCACGCACCGTAGCCGAATTTACCGGGCAGGAGCACCTGGTCGGCGAAGGGCGTATCCTGCGGCGCATGATCGAGAACGATTCTCTCGCGTCACTGATCCTCTGGGGCCCCCCCGGCTGCGGCAAGACGACGCTGGCCCATATCATCGCCGCCGAAACGAAATCCCACTTCATCTTCTTTTCCGCCATCCTCTCCGGGGTCAAGGAGATCAGGGAAACCTTCCGGGAAGCCGAGCGCTATGCGTCCCGAGGCGTCCGCACGGTGCTGTTCATCGACGAGATCCACCGCTTCAACAAATCCCAGCAGGACGCCTTTCTTCCCTATATCGAAAAAGGGGTCGTCACGATCATCGGCGCCACGACCGAGAACCCCTCCTTCGAAGTCATCGCGCCGCTGCTCTCCCGCTGCCGCGTCCTGACGCTGCAGCAGCTCGAACCGGCCGCCGTGCGGGGGCTGCTGGAGCAGGCGTTGGCAGACGTTGAACGCGGCCTCGGAAGCCGCGGCCTCTCGGCAGCCGCCGAGGCGCTGGATTTTCTCGCTTCCCAGGCGGACGGGGATGCCCGCTCCGCCCTGAACACGTTGGAAGTCGCGGCGGACCTGGCGCTGGACGGCGCGATAACCCTCGAAACCGCCCAGGAGGCGCAGCAGAAAAAGGCGCTGCTGTACGACAAGGGGGGGGAGGAACATTACAACGTCATCTCCGCCTTCATTAAGTCGCTCAGGGGGAGCGACCCGGATGCGGCCCTGTACTGGCTGGCGCGCATGCTGGAAGCGGGGGAGGACCCGATCTTCATCCTCCGGCGGATGATGGTCATGGCCTCCGAGGATATAGGCAACGCCGACCCGCGTGCTCTCCAGGTCGCGGTTTCCGCCCTGCAGGCGTTCCAGGTTATCGGCATGCCGGAGGGGCGCATCATCCTGGGGCAGGCGGTCACCTACCTGGCCACCGCCCCGAAATCGAACGCCTCGTACGTCGGCATCAACTCCGCTCTGGCCGAGGTCCGCAAAAGCGGCGCGCTGCCGGTGCCGATGCACATCCGCAACGCCCCGACGAAACTGATGAAGGAGCAGGGGTACGGCAAAGGGTACCAGTATGCCCACGATTATGAAGACGGCTACTCCGGGCAGGAATGCCTGCCGGAGGCGCTGGCCGGGCGGAAGTTTTACGAGCCGACGGGGCACGGCTATGAAAAGAGCATCCTGGAGCGGATGGAGTGGCTGAAAAACAGGAAGGGGGGGGCGTCATGAAACCGTTTACCCTCGAGCGCACCCAGATCCTGCCGATCACACGCGCAGCGGCCTGGAAGTTCTTTTCCAACCCGGCCAACCTGGGCAGGATCACCCCGCCGGACATGGATTTCCGCATCACGTCGCCGCACCAGGGAGACGTGTACGCCGGCCAGATCATCACCTATACCCTGCGCCCGCTGCTGCGGATGTCCGTCAACTGGACGACCGAGATCACCCACGTGGAGAGCCCCGATTTCTTTGTTGACGAGCAGCGTTTTGGCCCGTATCGTTTCTGGCACCACCAGCACCGCTTTCGCGAGGTGGATGGTGGAGTCGAGATGCATGACCTCGTTCATTACCTGCTTCACCACGACCAGCTGGCCGGCCTGATCAACCGGCTGTTCGTGGCGCCCCGCCTGGCGAGTATTTTTGACTACCGCAGCAGGGCACTGACGGAACTCTTTCCGAAAAAATGATATATTCTATACATCTGGAGGTTTTTCCTTGAAACGACTTGCAATCCTGACCAGCGGCGGTGACTGCTCCGGCATGAATGCCACCATCCGCGCCGCCGCCCGGACCGCCATCGCCAACGACATCGAAATGATCGGGTATCGCAAGGGGTACGCCGGCCTTCTCAAGAACGATTTCATCGTCCTCAACACCCAGGCAGTCTCCGGAACGATGCAGCGGGGCGGGACCTTCCTGCAGTCGGCGCGCTCGCCGGAATTCCGCACCGAAGAGGGGCGGCAGAAGGCGCTGGAAAACCTGCTCAGCGAGAAGGTCGAGGGTTTGATCGTGATCGGCGGCGACGGCTCGTTGAGCGGCGCCCTGGCGCTGGACAAGATGGGCTTCCCGGTGATCGGCATCCCGGCCAGCATCGACAACGACATCGCCTATACCGACATGGCGCTGGGGGTCGATACCGCGCTCAACAACATCATTTATGCCGTGGACTGCATCAAGGACACCGCCAGTTCCCACGACCGCGCCTTTATCGTCGAAGTCATGGGGCGCAATTCCGGTTATCTTGCTTCGACCGCCGCGATAGCTTCCGGAGCCGAATTCGCCATCGTTCCCGAGGTCGAACTCGACCTGAATGAGATGTGCCACCAGCTGCGCCAGCGCTATGACGAGGGGCGGACCAACGCCCTGATCATCATGGCCGAGGGGGCCGGGCATGCACAGGAAGTTGCCGACGGCATCAAGAACGCCATCGGCTTCGAGACCCGCGTGACCGTGCTGGGTCACTATCAGCGGGGGGGGGCGCCGTCGGTTTTTGACCGCCTGCTCGGGAGCCGCTTCGGCATAAAATCGGTGGAGCTCCTGCTCTCCGGCACCAAGGGTGTCATGGTTGGACTGTCGGCAAGCTCTCTCACCACCACGCTGCTGGGCATGGTGGTAAACGGTGGCCAGAAGAAACTGAACGAAGACCTGCTGCATATGTCGGAGATTCTTGGTATATGATGGAATCACAAGAGCAATAGCCTTAAGAAGGAGGCTCATGTCATGACATTTACCGCAGAAAAAACATCGCAGATGTTTTCGTGGAACGAATACAAGGAGTGGCCGGAGGATGAACGCTGGCAGATCATCGACGGCCATGCCTATGCTATGACAGCCGCTCCAAACATCAGGCATCAGAAGGTTACCGGCAATTTCTACCGCATCATTGGGAACGCGCTTGCCGGTAAACCCTGCATTCCCTTCATTGCCCCCACCGATGTCGTCTTTGACGACTACAACGTAGTTCAGCCTGATGTGCTTGTAGTCTGTAACAAGAGCAAGATCACCGATGCCAACATCCAGGGCGCACCTGACCTGGTCATCGAAGTAATCTCACCATCCAATTCTTTCATGGACAAAAAGCTGAAGCTTGAGCTGTACGAGCGCTTCGGCGTGCCGGAATATCTGCTGGTGGACCCGGTGGGCGATTTGGTAGAACGCTATCGTCTGGTGGAGGGGAAATACGGCCGGGCGGATATTTTCCCGTGGCATGAGGAAATGCCTCTTGTGTCGCTTCCGGGGCTGACAATCAGCCTGTGGGATGTTTTCGAGCGGGATCTGGCGGAGCTGAACGTGGTGAAGGAAGGGCCGAAGGGGTATCGGGTGTGATTCGTACAGCCTCAATGCTAAAAAATATCAGCACTGGCACTGAATCATGACCAGCTGTATACAGTATGCAAAAATATATTCATTTCATATTGAAAAAAGCTTTTATAAAGCGTATAAATGGTAATCAAATTTACGCAGAAAAAAGGGGTAATTATGTTTAGAAAAGTAGCGTTATTTGTCGGTCTTTGTCTCTGTCTTTCAACACCGGCAATGTCGGCTGACGCACCGTATTTAGGCTTTAACATCGGGTTTACAATGCCAAGTGACAGTGATTTGAGCGAGCCGGGTTTTTCTGATGCTGAATTGACTTTTGATACAGGCATGGCAATTAGCGCCACAGTAGGGCAAAAAATTGGCATGGGTAGACTTGAAGCTGAACTTGGATATAAAACTTCTGATTTAGACTCAGTTTCCGTACCAGGTTTTGGTTCGGCCACAGTAAATGGTGACGCAAGCGTGCTTAGCCTTATGGGTAATGGTTACATTGATTTTGCCGCCAATCCCATGATAACGCCATATGTAATGGCTGGTTTAGGCATAGCAAGTTTATCAATTGACTCAGCTGACTTAGACGTAGACGATGATGACACCGTTATTGCCTATCAGGTTGGTGTTGGCTGTGGCTTTGCTCTCAACAAAAAAGTAACCCTTGATGTTGGTTATCGTTATATGGGTACAACAGATGCGGACATTCAAGGAGTTGATGTAACCTACGGTAGCCATAACCTGTTGGCCGGCCTTCGTTTCAACTTTTAATACAGTGGCAGTGCCTTTCAGATATAACAAAATCTAAACGCCTGGCAAAACTAACAAATAGAAATCCAGATTCAAAAAATGACCGCAAACTCTTTCCGATAAGAGTATGCGGTCTTTTTGCTTTATTACGCCTGTGTCAGCAGAGTGTTTTGTATCATTTAGTCGCCCTTAAAAAGCCTGGGTTTTACTTCAGAGAGGTTGGATATATTCTACGCAATGCTGTAGCCATGTAGCTAAGCCATAACACATTCCACTTGACCATTATACGCTTGAGACGTACACTGCTCCAGTGCCGAAGCTGCAATGGGCAATTATGGGACGAGGAAAAAGAGGTGGTGTAAGTATCATTTGTTTCCTGCCTCTCTGTTCAGGATAGATCGTGCAGGTTGCTATGTTTGCAAAGAAAGTATAGGAAACCTTGATCCCGACCTGTTAAAACGCCTCATGGAGGTTTTTGAAAATGGCTAGACTATCCGGAAATGAACTGGCTGAATGGGAAAACAGGCGTGATTTGAATGCCGAGCAATTGCAGGCTTTGAAAGATATGAAACGCGGCGAATGGGCCAGAAAAACAGAATTCACGCCACAACAAGACGGATCAATTCGTCGAGTGATTTTGAGGCGTGACGGTACAATAGAAAAAGACGAAGTCATCCCAGCTGAAAAAGCTCAAGTTGCAGCAGCAAGAGCAGCGACTGGCTTGGCTCAAGTACCATTTGCCAGACTTCTGGGCGTCTCGGTGCGTACTCTTCAAGAATGGGAGCAAGGGAGGAAAATGCCATCTGGGGCAGCAGCTACGTTATTGAAAGTGGCTACGCGGCATCCGGAAGTATTGCAAGAGTTGGCAGCTTAAACAAGTAGACACTTCAGGGTGTCGCACCTGAGCAGTGAAAGTTTTTCCGGACACGACCCATGTTCATAGCTGAATCAATTTCCAACAGCGGTGCCACGGGTCTCCGCTTTGTCACGACCGTAAGCCTCAGCCCCGTACACCGGATTTCGAAGAAACGAGTGTTACAGGACGATTAATGAACAAGAAAGACTCTGCCATGCTAACCGGCACACGATTTCATAAGAAACGCTCAGTCAAGAGCGGCCTTCCCCCCGGTACCCTGGTACATATCGGCGACAAATCGGACCGGTCGGTCCGGATTTCCGTCATCAGCTATTCTCCGGACGGAATCGAGGAGCGCCATTTCGAACAGGTTGACGAATACCTGGGGAATCCCTGCGCCGGCGCCGTTGTATGGGTTGATGTCGAAGGGGTGCATGATGTCGAACTGATCCGTGCCATTGGCGAAAAGCACTCCTTTCACCCGCTGGTACTGGAAGATATCGTCAATACCGTGCAACGTCCGAAAATCGAGGATTACGACGAATACCTCTTCATCGTGCTGAAGATGCTCCACCCGACGGAGGAGGGGGATTTCAGTTCGGAACAGCTCAGCATCATTCTCGGACCGGACTACCTGTTCACCTTCCAGGAGGGGATCAAGGGGGATGCATTCGACTCGGTCCGTGACCGTATCCGTGGCGGCAAGGGGAAGATCCGCAGCATGGGGGCCGATTATCTGGCCTACTCCCTGATCGATGCCATTGTCGACGGCTATTTCAGCATTCTTGAAGGGTTCGGCGAGCGGATCGTCGATGTCGAGGAGGAATTGGCCCTGGCACCGGACCAGATGTCGCTCCACCGTATCAACGGCATGAAGAAGGAGATCATCTACCTGCGCAAGACCGTATGGCCGCTGCGCGAGGCGATCTCCTTCCTGGAGAGGGGCGACAGCCATCTGCTGCAGGATGCCACCCGCATTTATTTCCGCGATGTCTACGATCATACCGTTCAGGTCATCGATACGGTCGAGACCTACCGCGACCTGCTCTCCGGCATGCTCGACCTCTACCTTTCCAGCATCAGCAACCGCACCAACGAGGTGATGAAGTTTCTGACCGTGATCGGCACGATTTTCATGCCGTTGACCTTTCTCGTCGGGGTCTACGGCATGAACTTCAAATACTTGCCGGAGCTGGAGTGGAAGAGCGGTTATTTCATCCTCTGGGGAATGATGGTCACGATGGCGCTGCTGATGGTGGCATACTTCAGAAAGAAACGTTGGCTTTAGGAGTATTTATGACAAGACTTGTCCTCAGATGGGCACTAAATTCGTTCGCCCTTTTTTTCGTAATGAAGCTGATCCCAGGCATCCGGATCGACCGTTTTCAGGACCTGCTGCTGGCGACGCTGGTCATAGGCCTGCTGAACGTATTTCTGAAGCCGATCATCGTCCTTCTGACGCTCCCGGTCACCATAATGACCCTCGGCCTATTTACCTTTGTAATCAATGCGCTGATCTTCTATCTGGCGGCAAACCTGGTGCCGGGACTCCATGTCACCGGTTTCGGCACCGCATTTATCGCCGCGCTTCTCTTCAGCCTGTTCAGTTTTGTACTGAATATGCTGTTCGGGACAACAAAGAGGTGACCACATTCAGTCGCAACATCATTCCCCAAGGCAGCACCACACCGAGTTTTCCATGATCTCCCCCGACGTCGCCCTCGCAGCCATGGTAGAGCGTACGGTACGCCGGCAGCGGCTTTTCCGGCAGGGGGACACCCTTGTCGTAGCCCTCTCCGGGGGGGCGGACTCCACCCTCCTGCTGGACCTGCTCTCCAGGTTTCCCGACTACAATCTCCACCTTGTTGCCGCCCATCTGAACCACACCCTGCGCGGTGCCGAATCAGACGCCGACGAGGAATTCTGCCGGAGTTTGGCGACCCGCTACGCCATCCCGTTCGAATCCAGGCGCGTCGATGTCGTGAGGATGGCGGCCGACCTCCGGTTGAACCTTGAAGACACCGGACGGCGGGCCCGGATCGGGTTTCTCGATGAAGTGCGGAGTACGTACGGGGCGGCGGCTGTGGTCCTTGCCCATCACGCCGACGACCAGGCGGAAACCGTGCTGATGCGTCTCCTGCGCGGCTCCGGAACGAGCGGGTTGTCGGGGATGGCGTACCGGAACCGCCGCGGCTACTTGCGCCCGCTGCTGGAGATATCCCGTTCCGATATTGAACGGTACCTCATCGCCCGCGGCCTGGAGTGGCGCGAGGATGCCAGCAACAATGATACAGCCTACCTGCGTAACCGCATTCGCCATCAGCTGCTGCCGCTGCTGGAAGAGTACAATCCCGCCATCCGTGCCAGTCTTGCCGCAACGGCTTCAATTTTGGGTGACGATGAGGCCCTGCTGGGTGAACTGGCAGAACAGGGCTTTGCCGCTTCGTGCCGGATGGAGGAGGGGCGGGTTGTCTGCAGCATCGGGCAGCTCAGTACGCTCAAAACAGCCCTGCGGCGCAGAGTGCTGCGCCATGCCTGCCTTCAGCTGACCGGAGACCTGGCGGGGATAAGTCTGCGACACATCGATGCGCTCTGCGACCAGATCGCTTCCGGCCGCCCCAACTCCCGGCTTTATCTCCCGCAGGGAATAGCGGCGGTGAGGGAATATGACCTGCTGCTGTTGCGGACGGACCGGTGTGCTCCTGTCGCCTGCTTCGAGCTGCAGATAGCGGGACCGGGTCTCCATATTCTCCCGAGCGGCGGTTCTCTCTCAGTGGAAACAGCCGCTACGGCGCCCTTTTCGACTGATCCCGGCAGCGTTTGCCTCGACCCGGACAGAATCCCGTTCCCCTGGCTGGTCCGCACCTTTCGGCCCGGCGACCGCATGACGCCGTTCGGCATGAGCGGCAGAAAAAAGGTGAAGGACATTTTCATTGACCGGAAGATCCCGTCCTCCCAACGGAAGCGTATTCCGCTCCTGTATTGCGGCGACGAACTGATCTGGATCGCGGGAGTCTGCCTGTCCGAATCATGCCGGATTGTTACACCGCCTTCCGCTGCGGTCCGGGTGACGTGGCATGCACGGAGTTAATTCCGTTAGCGGCTTTACTCACCCCGGACGAGTCGGTTGACAACTCCATACTCATCCGGCAGCTTTCTCTCTGCTGGATCTGTCCCTCCAAAAAATTACGCTACCGCCCACTGGAATTGATTCCTCCCCAATGTCCCTTTCTTGACTATGGTTTATCCGCCAGGATGATTTTAAAACCTTGGCTCCCGGCTGGGACAAGTCCGCACCTGACGGCGGCGCTGTAATGGAACATATCGTATCGGTTTGTATTCAAAAAATCATAATCAGGTCTATAATGAAAACATGAATAGTTGAATGGAAGTCGGGAGGATGATCGTGTCCACTTTACTAACCCCGGGTGCGCTGCTGCGCAAGGCAGTGACGGAAGAAAAGCCTCTCCAGCTTGTGGGAACGGTTAATGCCTATGCCGCACTGCTGGCCGGGCAGTGCGGTTTTCGCGCCGTCTACCTTTCAGGGGCCGGGGTGGCCAACGCCTCTTTCGGCCTGCCTGACCTGGGGATGACTACCCTGACCGATGTCCTGGAGGACGTGCGGAGGATCACCGCCGCCAGCAGGCTGCCGCTGCTGGTGGACGTGGATACCGGCTGGGGACACGCCTTCATGATCGCCCGTACCGTGCGGGAGATGATCAGGGCCGGCGCGGCCGGCATTCACATCGAGGACCAGGTGGCGGCCAAGCGTTGCGGCCACCGGCCGGGCAAGGCCCTGGTTACGACCGCCGAGATGGTTGACCGGATCAGGGCGGCAGTGGATGCCCGCCGCGACCCGGCCTTCGTCATCATGGCCCGCACCGATGCCGCGGCTGTTGAGGGGCTAGATAGGGCCGTCGAGCGCGCCTGCCGTTACCGGGAGGCCGGCGCCGACATGATCTTCCCCGAGGCGCTGACCGGACTGGAGCAGTACCGGCGCTTCGCCGGGGCCCTCGGCATCCCGGTCCTGGCCAATATGACCGAATTCGGCCTCACCCCGCTCTTCACCCTGGAGGAGCTGGCATCGGCAGGGGTCGGGGTGGCCCTCTATCCGCTCTCCGCCTTCCGGGCCATGTCGGCTGCGGCCCTCAAGGTCTACCGGACCATCCGCCGGGACGGCAGCCAGCGGGCGGCGCTGGATGAAATGCAGACGCGGGACGAGCTGTACGAGGTATTAGGCTACCATGCCTTTGAGCACAAACTGGACGAACTGTTTGGAAACAGGCTGAAGACTGAAGACTGAAGACTTTAGGCTTTAACCTTCAGCCTTCAGCCTGATTATTACTAAAAAGGAGTCCAAGCCATGAGATTATCAACTTACAGTCCCGGCCTTGAAGGGATCGTGGCCGGACAAACTGCCATCAGCACGGTGGGGAAGGAGCATGTCGGACTGGCCTACCGCGGCTACTCGATCAACGACCTGGCGGAAAAGTCCACCTTCGAGGAGGTGGCCCACCTTCTGCTTTACGGACACCTCCCGAGCGGCGGGGAGCTGGATGCCTTCCGCACCCGCCTGATCACCAGGCGCTGCCTGCCGCCCGGCTTGAAGACGGTCCTGGAGCAGTTGCCGGCGGCGGCCCACCCGATGGATGTGCTCCGCACCGGCTGCTCGGCCCTCGGCGCGATCGAGCCGGAATCGAAAGACAACGACCAGTACCGGGTGGCGGAGCGGCTGCTGGCCAGCTTCCCCTCCATGCTGCTCTACTGGCACCACTACCACACCTGCGGCGAGCGGATCTCGACCAAAAGCTCCGAGCAGAGCCTGGCCGGCCACTTTCTCCACCTGCTGCTCGGCCAGCCGGCGCCCGACCTGCAGCGCCGGGCGATGGACGCCTCCCTGATCCTCTACGCCGAGCACGAGTTCAACGCCTCGACCTTCTCGGCCCGGGTGACCACCTCGACCCTCACCGATTTTTACGCGGCGGTCACCTCGGCCATCGGCACCCTGCGGGGACCGCTGCACGGCGGCGCCAACGAGGAGGCCATGCGCCTGATCAGCCGCTTCGCCACGCCGGAGGAGGCCGAAACCGCCATTCGCGCCATGCTGTTGGCCGGAGAGAAAATCATGGGGTTCGGCCACCGGATCTACAAGAAGCAGCTCGACCCCCGCTCCCCGATCATCCAGATGTGGTCGCAGCGGTTGGCCGAAGCGAGCGGCGACACGACCTTCTACCGGGTATCGGAACGGATCGAGCGGCTGGTGCGGGAGGAGAAGGGGCTCTACCCGAACCTGGACTTCTACAGCGCCTCCGCCTATCACCTCTGCGGCATCCCGACCCCCATGTTCACGCCGGTCTTCGTCTTCGCCCGCATCGCCGGCTGGTCGGCCCACATCATCGAGCAGCGTTCCGCCAACCGGATCTTCCGCCCTATTGCCGACTACGTAGGGCCGGAGCCGAGGAAGTATGTACCGCTGGAGGATCGGCCATGACAACGCAGGCCGACGTGAATATCCGCCCCGAATTCGACCGGGAGATGCAGGAAATCGCCGACTACGTGGCCGATTACGTCATCGACAGCGAGGAGGCGCTCGACACCGCCGGCTACGTGCTGCTGGACGCGCTCGGCTGCGCGCTGCTGGCGCTGCGTTTCCCGGAATGCACCCGTCTGCTCGGGCCGGTCGTGCCGGGAACGGTTGTCCCCAACGGGGTGAGGGTTCCCGGTACCAGCCATGTCCTCGATCCGGTCAAGGGGGCCTTCGACATCGGCACGCTGATCCGCTGGCTCGATTACAACGATACCTGGCTGGCCGCCGAGTGGGGGCACCCCTCCGATAACCTGGGGGGGATCCTGGCCGTGGCCGATTTCGTCAGCCTTCGCAATAAGTCGCAGGGGAAGGCGCCGCTCGGCATGGGGAAAGTGCTAGAGTCCATGATCAAGGCCCACGAGATCCAGGGGGTGATGGCGCTGGAAAACGGTTTCAACCGGGTCGGTCTCGATCATGTCCTTCTGGTGAAACTGGCCAGTGCCGCAGTGGCGGCCCGGCTGCTGGGGGGCGGGAGGGACCGGATCGTCAATGCCCTGTCCCAGGTCTGGGTGGACGGCCAGAGCCTGCGCAGCTATCGCCAGGCCCCCAACGCCGGGCCGCGCAAGTCGTGGGCCGCCGGCGACGCCACCAGCCGGGGGGTCAGGCTGGCGCTGCTGACAATGCAGGGGGAGCCGGGCTACCCGTCCTGCCTCTCCGCCAGGGGGTGGGGCTTCTACGACGTCTCCTACAGGGGGGAGCGCTTCAAGTTCCCTCGCCCCTACGGCTCCTACGTGATGGAGAACATCCTCTTCAAGGTGGCCTTCCCGGCCGAGTTCCACGCCCAGACCGCGGTGGAGTGCGCCCTCAAGCTCCATCCCGAGGTGCGGGAGCGGCTGGACCAGATCGAGCGGATCGAGATATGCACCCAGGAGTCGGCGGTCCGGATTATCAGCAAGAGCGGCCCGCTCCACAACCCGGCCGACCGGGACCACTGCCTGCAGTACATGACCGCGGTCGGACTGATCTTCGGCCGGCTGACCGCCGACGATTACGGCGACGGTGTGGCGGCCGACCCGCGCATCGACAGCTTAAGGGAGCGGATGGAGGTGCGGGAGGAGCCGCGCTACTCGCGGGACTACCTCGATCCGGAGAAGCGCTCGATCGCCAACGCGCTGCAGGTGTTCTTCAGGGACGGGAGCGCCACGGAGCGCGTCGAGGTGGAGTACCCGCTCGGCCACCGGAGACGGCGGAGCGAGGCGCTGCCGCTCCTGGTGGAGAAGGCCAGGGCAAATATGACCTCTCGTCTCCCGGCCGAACTGACCGAGGCGCTGATCGGGCTCTGTCTCGACCGTGAAAAACTGGGGGCCATGACGGTTGACGAGTTCATGGCGTTGCTGGTGGTTGAATCCTGAAAGGCGTTTTTCACGCGACGAACGCGACGACGCAACGAAAAACACGCAGAATTCCAATCAAAGCCGTTCAAAAACATACTTTCGCAAAGGCGCAAGGAACGCAAAGGAAACCAAGATTAATAACTTAAATCTTAGAGGTTAAACCAAAATCTTTGTTTTTGAATTTCGTCGCGCCGTTGCGTCGTCGCGTGAGATAGATTTTCGATTGATTGTCACTGCGCCGGGCAGGGAGAAACAGATCAAGATCATGGAGATTCTGAAACGCAAGCTGGGGAGGACCGGGGTGAAATGATAAAACCGACACGAATGCCGGTTTTATCGCTTTTGCCTCATGGTGAATTTTCCCGCTTCGACAGAAGAACGAAGTTTCACTTCTTCTCGGTGGGATAACCCGCTTTCTCCCACTCGTTCCATCCCCCCTTGAGGGCGAATACTTTGGCGTATCCCATCTTGATCAGCTGCAACGCCACACGGGCGCTGGTTCCCTCATCCGTTCAGGCGCAGTAGAGGATCAGGGCCCGGTCCTTGGGATAGCGGGAAGCCCAGCCGTCGACATTATTGGGGTCTTCCCTGACAGCCCCCTTGATCTTCAGCTTGCTCTCCTTCCAATCGCTGACCGCGCGCACGTCGATGATCGACGTATCTGCGGCCCCGAGCCCGGCCTTGACATCTTCCTTGCCGATCCGCGGTGCTGCTGCATCACCGGCCGCGGCCATGCCGGCCCCCAGGGCAGCCATGGCCGCTATCAGTACGACCCGAAAAAACCAACGCTTCATCATGGTACTTCCTCCCTTCCTTTTTTAAAGTTCAGGCTTCCCGGGCGATAATCTCGTCCACCCGCACCCCGTCCAGCGTCTCCTCCGCCTGCAGCGCCTCGGCCAGCAGATCCAGCGTGGCGCGGTTGGCGCTCAAAAGCTCCTCGGCCTGCTGTTCCGCCCTGCGAATAAAGGCGGCGATCTCCTGGTCGATGCGCCAGGCCATGGCCTCGGAGAAGGTCTTCTCCTCGGCCAGCTTCATCCCCAGGAAGGGGTGCTCCTCCCCCCGCCTGAAGGTCATCGCCCCTACCTTCTCGCTCATCCCCCACTGGCAGACCATCTTCTCCGCCAGTTCGGTGACCATCTTCAGGTCGCTCTGGGCGCCGGTGGAAACCTCGCCGAACACCAGACGTTCCGCCACCCGACCACCCATGGCCACCGCCAGCCGGTTTTCCAGATAGCTCTGCGGGTAGTGGTAACGGTCGTCCTCGGGGAGCTGCTGGGTTACGCCGAGAGCCATGCCGCGGGGGATGATGGTCACCTTGTGGATCGGGTCGGTGCCGGGGAGCAGCCTGGCCACCAGGGTATGCCCCGCTTCGTGGTAAGCGGTGATGCGCTTCTCCTCGGGGGAGATGAACATCTTCCGCTCACCCCCCATCAGGATCTTGTCCTTGGCTTTTTCCAGGTGCACCATCGTGACCGTCGCGGCACTCTCCCGCGAGGCGAGGATGGCCGCCTCGTTCACCAGGTTTTCCAGGTCGGCGCCGGTCATCCCCGGCGTGCCGCGGGCAACGACACTCAGGTCGATCCCCTCGGCCAGGGCGATCTTGCGGACATGGACCTGGAGGATCTTTTCGCGGTCGCGCCAGTCGGGACGCTCGATCACCACATGCCGGTCGAAGCGACCGGGGCGGAGCAGGGCCGGGTCGAGCACGTCGGGGCGGTTGGTGGCGGCCAGCACGATCACCTCCTGGTGCTGATCGAAGCCGTCCATCTCAGAGAGGAGCTGGTTCAGGGTCTGTTCCCGTTCGTCGTGGCCGCCGCCGAAGCCTGCGCCCCGGCTGCGCCCCACCGCATCCAGTTCGTCGATGAAGATGATGCTGGGGGCGGCCTTCTTGGCGTTGGTGAACAGGTCCCGCACCCGGCTGGCGCCGACGCCGACGAACATCTCGATGAACTGGGAGGCGGAGATGCTGAAGAACGTCACCCCGGCCTCTCCCGCCACCGCCCGGGCCAGGAGGGTCTTGCCGGTTCCCGGCGGGCCGACCAGCAGCACCCCCTTGGGGACCTTGCCGCCGACCCGTTCGAACTGTTTGGGGTTGCGCAGGTAGTCTACGATCTCTTTGAGTTCCTGCTTGCTGTTCTCCATGCCGGCCACATCCTCGAAGGTCACGGTGACCTTCTCCTGCGTCGTGTGCGTGCGGGCCCCGGACTTGGCGAAACCGCCCAGCATCCCTCCCGGCCCCTGGCTGCGCATGGCGCGCATCCCCATCCACCATATTCCGATAATAATCAGCCAGGGGGCCAGGCTGATCAGAACAGTGACGAGGAAAGAAGCCTCCGTGGATATCGCCGTAACCTCCACATTGCGCGCCGTCAGGTCGGTCATCAGGGTCGGGTCGCTAATGGCCGGCATGACGGTACTGAAGGAGCTGGCCTCCCGAACCGCTGCCTTTCCCTGGACCTGTTCGCTTACCTTGATCTTCGCCCGGAACTCGCCCCCGATGTTCGGCCCCTTGAGCCTGATGCTTTTGATGTTGTCAGCCGCCAGCTCGCTGCGGAAGCGGCTGTAACTGATTGCCGCCGACTGCGAGCCCTGCTGCGCAAGGTAGGCGTAGTAGGCGTTGAACAAAAGCATGAACAGCATGATGATCAGCATCTGTTTCCAGAAGGTTGGGGACATGGGGTCGTGCCTCGCAAAAAAACTATGATTAAAATTCCGGTATCACTATTGTTTCCTGTTTCTCTTTCCGACCGTTCCGATCGTCTGCTCCAGAATATCCAGTGCCTCTCCCAGTTCCTCGTCGCTGATGGTGAGCGGCGGAATCAGGCGGATGATGTTGCGCTCCGGGCCGCAGTTGATGACTATCAGCCCTTGTTTCAGGCAGTCTTCCAGCACCTCCCCGCAGGCCGCACCGTCCGGAGTGCCATCCGGTCCCGTCAGCTCCACCCCGATCATCAGCCCCATGCCGCGCACGTCGCCCACCAGCGGGTGTTCTTCTTGAATAGCCCGCAGCCGGTCCTTTGCTGCCGCCCCCAGCTCCCGGCAGCGTGCCAGCAGGCCGTCCTCGCGGATCACCTCGATTGTGGCGATGGCTGCCGCGCAGGAGACCGCGTTGCCGCCGAAGGTCGTGCCGTGTGCCCAGGTCGGCCACTGATCCATCAGTTCGCCGCGGGAAACGACCGCCGAGAGCGGAAAGCCAGAGGCGACCCCTTTGGCCACGGTCAGTATGTCGGGGGTAATGTTGTAGACCTGTGACGCGAACCAGTCGCCGCAACGTCCCATCCCCGACTGGACCTCGTCGAAGATCAGCAGAATGCCATGCTCGTCGCACAGTCGGCGCAGTCCTTTTAGAAACTCTGCCGGGGCCGGGACGTAGCCGCCTTCACCAAGTACCGGCTCTATGATGATCGCCGCCACTTCGCGAGGCGAGACATAACGGCGCAGCATCTCCTCCAGGTAGCCCAGGCAGGCCAGGTTGCAGCCGGACCCCTTGCAGCCGAACGGGCAGTGACGACAGTCGGGATAGGGGGCGTGGTAGACCGACGGCAGCAGCGGGGCATACCGTTCACGGTAGCGGGCGTTGCTGGAGGTCAGCGACAGGGCGCCCAGGGTGCGGCCATGGAAGGCGCCGCCGAAGGCGATGATCCCCTGGCGGCCGGTGACGTAGCGGGCCAGCTTGATGGCCCCTTCTACCGCCTCGGCCCCGGAGTTGCTGAAGAAGAGCCGGTCAAGTCCCGGCGGGGTGATCGAGGTCAAAAGCTCCGCTGCCGCGACGGTGGTCTCGTTGTTGTAGACCCCGCCGGTGTGGCCGAAGCGGGTCAGCTGCTGCGATACCGCTGCCATGACCCGCGGATGGTTGTGGCCGATATTCAGGGCGCCGAGCCCCGAGGCGCAGTCCAGGTAGCTGTTCCCCTCCACGTCGGTAATGCGGCATCCCTGGCCCCGTTCGATCGCGATCGTGTGGTAGAAGTGGAAGGCGGGGGTGAAGACCCGGTTGCTCCGTTCGATGATTTCGCTGTTCATAAATAATTCCCCGTATTCTGATTCAGGCGGTCATACCCCTTCAGGAGATGGCGTCGATGCCGGTCAGATCCCTCCCTAGGGACAGGGTGTGGATCTCGTAGGTTCCCTCGTAGGTATCGACCGACTCCAGGTTGCACATATGCCGCATGCTCTGGTAATCGTCGGTGATGCCGCTGGCTCCCAGTATGCCTCGGGCGGTCCGGGCCACCTCCAGGGCCATGCGCACGTTGTTCCGTTTGGCGAGGCTCACCTGCTCGGGGCGCATCCGCCCCCCATCCTTGAGTCGCCCCAGCTGCAGCGCCAGGAGCTGCCCCTTCGTGATCTCGGTCAACATGTCGGCCAGCTTGGCCTGGGTCAGCTGGAACGAGGCGAGCGGACGGCCGAAGAGCCGCCGTTCCGCAGTGTGAACGAGGACCTCGTCGAAGCAGGCCATGGCCGCGCCGAGCGCCCCCCAGGCGATGCCGTAGCGGGCCTGGTTGAGGCATTTCAGGGCGCTCTTCAGCCCGACGGCGGCCGGCAGGAGGTTTTCTTCGGGAACGAAAGCCTCGTCCAGCACCAGTTCGGCGGTGATCGAGGCGCGCAGCGACAGCTTGCCGACAATCTCGTTGGCGCTGAAGCCGGGCGTGCCCCGCTCCACCAGGAAGCCGCGGATCTCCCCGTCCAGTTTGGCCCAGATCAGGGCAACGTCGGCGCCGGCGCCGTTGGTGATCCACATCTTGACCCCGGAGAGAGAATAGCCGTTCCCCCGCTTCACCGCCCGGGTGGTCATCCCGGCCGGGTCAGAGCCGTGGTCCGGCTCGGTCAGTCCGAAGCAGCCGATGGCCCGGCCGCAGGCCAATAGCGGCAGCCAGTGCTCCTTCTGGGTCTCGCTGCCGAAGGTGAGAATCGGGTACATGACCAGGGCCCCCTGGACCGAGGCGAAACTTCTAAGGCCGGAGTCTCCTCGCTCCAGCTCCTGCATCAGGAGTCCGTAGGAAATGTTGTCGATGGCGGGGAGGCCGTAGCCGGAGAGGTTGGCGCCGAACATCCCCAGCGCCCCCATGCGCGGCACCAGCTCCAGCGGAAAGGTGCCGGCCCGGTAGTGTTCGCGGACGGTGGGGAGGAATTCCCGTTCTACGAAGGCGCGGGCCGTGTCGCGGACCAGGCGGGCTTCCGGGGTCAGCTCCGATTCGATGTCGTAGTAGTCGATCCCTTTGAACATGGTCACTCCTCCGCTTACTTGTCGATCTGGGCTTTTTGCAGCCTGCCGCTATAGTCCCGGTAGATTACCTTGACCCGGCTGAAAAAGTCGATCGCGCCACCCCGGCCGCCCGCCTCGGGGTGGCCTGAACCCGAGTGCCGCCAGCCGCCGAAGGGGAGCTGGACCTCGGCCCCTATGGTTGAGGCGTTGATATAGACGATGCCGCTGGCCAGGTCGCGCTCGGCCCGGGCGGTACTGTTGACGTCGCGGCTGTAGATCGACGTGGAGAGACCGAAGGGGACGCCGTTGGCGATGGCGATCGCTTCATCCAGCGATGCGCAGGAGAGCACGCTTACCACCGGCCCGAATATCTCTTCCCGGGCGATGCGCATGGCCGGCGTGACGCTGCAGAAGACCGTGGGGGCGATGAAGAAGCCGTGGGCCAGCCGGCCGTTTTCGAGCCTGATGCCGCCGGTCATCAGACGCGCCCCTTCCTGTTGGCCGATGGCGATGTAGTCGAGGACCTTCAGCCCCTGGGTCTCATTGATCAGCGGTCCCACTTGGGTTTCTACCTCCAGGCCGTTGCCGAGCCGCAGCCGTTCGGCCCGTTTGGCCAGAAGCGCTGTAAATCGGTCGTATACCCGCTCATGAACGATCAGCCGGCTGGCGGCGGTGCAGCGCTGGCCGCTGGTGCCGAAGCCCCCCCAGAGCGCTCCTTCCAGGGCCAGTTCCAGGTCGGCGTCGTCCATGACTATGATGGCGTTCTTTCCCCCCATCTCCAGGGCCAGGGGGCGGTGCAGGGGGGCCAGCAGCCGCTCCAGATGTTCCCCGGCTGAGCAGGAGCCGGTAAAGGAGGCGGCGTCGACGCCTGGATGGGTGAGCAGGTACTCGCCCACCTCCTCCCCCGGTCCGCTGACGAGATTGACCACGCCGGGGGGGATTCCCGCCTCTTCCAGAATGGCCACCAGGGCCGCTGCGCAGGCCGGTGTCTCGGAAGAGGGCTTGAGTATGACGCTGTTGCCGCAGATCAGGGCGGCGAAAAGCTTCCAGGCCGGGATGGCGATCGGGAAGTTCCAGGGGGTGACCAGGGCCACTACCCCCAGCGACTCGCGCACGCTCCTGCAATCCTTGTCAGGCAGCTCCGAGGGGACAGTTTCTCCCTGCAGTCTGCGACCTTCTCCGGCCATGTAATAGGCGATGTCGATCGCCTCCTGCACATCGCCAAGCCCCTCTGCGATCACCTTGCCCATCTCCCGCGTGACCAGTTCGCCGAGCCGCTGTTTGTTATGGCGCAGCAGTTCGCCGGCCCGGAACAGAATTTCTCCCCTCCGGGGAGCCGGCATCAGGCGCCACTCCGGAAAAGCTCCCCTGGCCGCCACCACTGCCCGGTCCACATCCGCTCGTCCCGAGAGCGGCGCCTCGGCGACCAGATCGCGACTGTCGGCCGGGTTGCGGCTGGCAAAGCGCCGGCCATCGACGGCATCAGACCATATACCGGCGATGAAGTTTCTGTTAAGCCTGGCCATGATGCACCTCCTTTTACACTTCCTGTTAAAGAGGATATCAGATTTTTTCCGTTGCGTCATGCTGCGACTCGTGACCGGTTTCCGTTCTTGCTCTCCATGTTCGCTTGCTGTCGCCTTCAGCGGCATGGGAGGCAGGTCACGGACGCCCCGCGTTTCCCCTGGCCTGAACGTCCCTTTGATTTGGGATTGTCGCGATTGCGTATGTGTACTAGTATGTAAAGCCTGAGATGTTCAATCCGGACTGACCGCAAAGGATCCCGATGCCGAAGTTTGTATTTTCAAATCTGCCGATTCGCCTGCAACTGATTGTTCTGGCGGTCCTGCTTACTCTGCCGGCCCTCGGAATAATCGTCTATTCAGGCGTTAAAGGGCGCGACAATGACTATCGCAAGGCCGTCATCGAATCCCAGAAACTTGCCGACCATCTTGCCGCGGAGCAGGAAAGCCTCGTACATGGAGCCCGACAGTTGGGCGGTTTCCTGTCCGAACTGCCGGATGTGGCCAATCGCAACCGTGACAAGGTGCAGTCCATCATCAGCAACACCCTCAAGAAGAACCCCCAGTATCTCAACATCCTCATCACCGACGACAACGGCTCGGTCTGGGTCTCGGGCCTCCCCTACACCCCCCCGATGTCAGTAGCCGAGAGGCGTTATTTCAAGAACGCCCGGGCAACAGGACGCTTTTCGTCCGGCGAGTACATCGTCGGCATGATTACAAATAAGCCGACCATCTCCATGGCCTACCCCCTCATCGATCACGGCGTTTTCCGTGGTGTTGTGATGATCAGTTTTGACCTGGATGTATTGAAATCCATCCTCAAACGCTCCCAGCTTCCGGTCAATTCCAACTATATTCTGGTCGACCACAAAGGGATCATACTGAGTCGGGGCAGCGAAAACGGCGCAAATGTGGGCGAACCGATGCTGACGACAGAACTGAAAAAGATGGTGGCGGGACCGGACCGGGACACCATTGAATTCGTACGTGTTGACGGCGATAAACGCATTACCACCTACCGCAAGCTGCGCCTGCCTGGCGAGCAGACACCCTACATGTACGTACGGGCGGGTATATCGATCAAGGAAGCTGTCGCGAAGGCAAATCGGCAACTATTGCACAATATCGGCATGCTGGTGCCGTTTGTCGTACTTGCCCTGATTCTGGCCTTATTTATCGGTAAACGTTCCATCGTGGACCGGGTTAAAAAACTGCAGAGTGCCTCGCAGCGCCTGGCCCGTGGCGATCTGAGTACACGGGTCGGAACCCAGGTGGTGGGCGGGGAGTTGGGCGAGCTGGGTGGAGCTTTTGATGAGATGGCGCGCACTCTGGAAGAGAACATTGCGGAACTTAACCATTCGCACCGGATGCTGCATGAAAAGGCGCTGCTGCTGGAAGAGGAAATTGCCGAGCGACAGGTCGTACAGGAGGATCTGGCTGACAAGCAGCGGATGCTCGAATCCCTGAACCATACCCTTGAAGAACGTATTGAAGCAGCGGTGAAAGAGCTGCGCCGGAAGGACCAGTCCCTCATTCAGCAGAGCCGTCTGGCGGCCATGGGTGAAATGATCAACAACATAGCCCATCAGTGGCGCCAGCCGCTTAACCTGATCGGCCTCATCATACAAGGGCTGCCCGAGTGCAAGGACCTGTCGCAGGAAGAGCTGGACCACGAGGTGGAGCGGATCATGAACGTGGTAATGTACATGTCCCAGACCATCGATGATTTTCGCTTCTTTTTCCGCCAGGACAAGGAAAAGATCAGGTTTTCCGCCAATCAGTCAGTGGCAAAAGCGGTGGAATTCATCACCCCCAGCCTGAACGACATGGGGATCGGCATTTCTATAGTTGAGCAGCACGAGGTGGATATTTTTGGATACAGCAATGAATATGCCCAGGTACTGCTCAATGTACTCAGCAATGCAAAGGATGTGCTGGTGGAGAAGAACGTGGCGGAGCCGCGCATCGAAATTCGCATCACCCGGACAGATGACCGTTCCGTCGTTACGATCACCGACAATGGCGGCGGCATCAGCGAGGATGTCATGCCCAAGATATTCGATCCCTATTTCACAACCAAGGAAAAGCAGCAGGGCACCGGCATCGGCCTGTATATGTCAAAAGTCATCATCGAGCAGAATATCGGGGGGAGCCTTACCGCCCGGAATGTTGACGGCGGGGCGGCGTTCATCATTGAAGTGTGAACTGAAGCGTCAATGATTCCAGGCTAGTAAAATAACCCCACATTACCTCGAAAGGAGTCAGAAAATGATTACTGATTATCAAGTAGTGCACGGACATGAGATCTGGGTGCTGGAAGCCAAAGTCAAAGAGTTGCTGTCAGATGGGTGGCAGCCGTTCAACGAACTGCAATTATCCACGCCGGTAAAGGATAATGTAATCACTCCTTATTATGCCCAGGTCATGGTCAAGACAAAGGGTTGAAGAATGGCGTGTGTCCTTCGTCTTCATTGACGAGGTGCCTGCAGACAACTGGGGCATCGCCGGTGAGCAGGCCACGTCGTGCAGAAAACGAGGCCTTTAACGCAACGCTTACCTGTCTACCGTAATTAAGGAACCTGATGAAATCGACCTTTTATTCCGTTGTCCTGCTGCTCTGCATCGCCACCTTTTCCCACGCGGCACGGCTCGACACCTCGTTTACCTTTTCCACCATCGAAACCCCCCACTTCTCCATCCATTTTCACCAGGGACTGGAGGCGGTCGCCCGCAAGGCCGCGGTGTTCGCCGAAGAGGCGCACGTCAATCTGACCAGGGAATTCGCCTGGCAGCCGGGCGAAAAAACCGAGTTGGTGCTGATCGACGACAGCGACTTCATGAACGGCTTTGCGACGGCATTGCCGTACAATACCATCTACATCCAGGTGGTCCCGCCGGGCGTTGCGTCGGCTCTCGGCGAGTATGACGACTGGCTGAAGGTCGTGATCACGCACGAGTACGCCCACATCGTCACGCTGGACCCTGCGCGGGGGTATTGGAAGGGCGTGCGGTCGATCTTCGGCAAGCCGCTCCCCGGGATGGACCCGCTCTCACAACTGCTCTTCCTGGTGACGGCGCCGCCGAACTCCTTTCTGCCGCGCTGGTGGCACGAAGGAATGGCCACGTGGGCGGAAACCGAATACACGGGGGTGGGGCGCGGCAGGAGCAGCTACTTCGACATGATCTTCCGCATGGCGGTCGCCGGGGACAATTTCCCCACGATCGCCCAGATGAACGGCGATATCCCCGACTGGCCCGCCGGCAGCGTTCCCTACATATTCGGCTACCGGCTGCAGAAATACATCGCGGACACCTACGGGAAGGAATCCCTCGGGAAGCTGAACATCGCCCATTCCGGGCGCTTTCCGTACCTCATCAGCGCGCCGCCGCAGGAGCTGTTCGGCGGCAAGAGCTATCGCGACCTCTACAACGACATGATAGATGCGCTTAAAAGCGAGGAGTCGCAGCGCATCGCGGCCCTCTCCGCGATCCCTTTCACCCGGATGAGCACGGTCTCGAACCGGGGTGAAATCCTGACCAATCCGAGGTTTTCCCCGGACGGCAGCCGTATCGCCATCACCAGGCGTGACCCGCACGATCACGCGACGACCGTCATTACGGACCGGAGCGGGGGCACAGTCCTGGCCGAATTCCGGCGCCGCATCTCGGACGGGAGCAGCAGCTGGTCTCCGGACGGGGGGAGCCTCTACTTCACCCAGGCGGAGATCAACAACGGCTTCAACGTCTACCAGGATCTCTATGTCTATGACGTTGCGCGAGACGCGGTTTCCCGCCTGACCCACGGTCAGCGGCTGGGCGACGCGGACCTCTCCCCCGACGGCAGGCGGTTCGCCGCCGTCGTCAGCGGGGGGGGGAGCCAGAATCTGGCCCTGCTCGAACTGGGACCTCTGGGGAGCGAGGCGGCGGCACCCAGGCCGGTTACCGACTACGCCCTGCAGCGGGTCTCCTCGCCGCGCTGGTCGCCGGATGGATTGAAGATTTCCTATGCGGTCACGGACAATGCCGGCCGAACCGCGATCCGCCTCTACGATGTCGCGACGGGGAGGGACAGCACGCTGTTCAGCGTGAACCATACCGCGGCCTACCCGGTATGGTCCCGGGACGGCTCTTATCTGGTCTACGTCTCGGACGAGACCGGGGTCTTCAACCTGTTTGCCTACGACCTGAAAGAGGAGAAAAGCCGCCAGGTGAGCCACCTTCTCGGGGGCGCCCTGCAGCCGGACCTCTCTCCCGACGGCAGGTCGATCATTTTCTCCAGCTATGATTCCCACGGTTTCAGCATCGCGCAGATGCCGCTCGACCGGGGCGCATGGCCGGCAGAGCGGGGGCCGTCGCCGGCACCGGAACGCCAAAGAGGGGCGCCGGCAGTTGTGACGTCCGGCAGCGGCGACAAGGGGGAAGCAGCAGGCGAGGGCGGGGCGCAGGGGACGGCTTCTCCCTACAGTTCCCTCCGCACTCTCCTCCCTCACTTCTGGCTGCCGAGGCTCTCCGGCGACGGTTCGGGCGAAACGGTTTTCGGGCTGTTCACCGCGGGTGCGGATGTGCTCGGCTACAACAGCTACGCACTCACCGCCGATTACGGACCGGGAAGGAAGCGCGGCTATTTTGACCTCACCTGGCAGAACGACTCCTTCTATCCGACCCTCTTCCTGAAGGCCCATGCGGCACCGCTTGTCTACTCAAACCTGCTGCAGAGGGGGGACTACTACGAATTGAACCAGGGAGTTACCGTCGGCGCAACCGTTCCGATCACCTCTCTGGAGTCCCGCTACCGCTTCAGCGCTGGATACCAGCTGCTGGAGTTGAAAGCGCTCAGTTCCCTGGACGGCAGCGGCAGGTTCAACGGCATATCCGTCTTCCAGGGTCGGCAGGACAACCTGTTTGCCGGCGTAAGTTTTGACAGCGTACTCAGGTACCCGTATTCCGTCAGCTCCGAGGAGGGACGGCGGATCTCCCTGCAGTACCGCCGCTTTGACCGCGGGCTCGGCAGCGATCTGGAACTCTCGGAATACAGCGCACAGTATCAGGAATTTCTCCGCCTGCCGACCGCTGCGTTGAGTCGCCAGGTGCTCTACCTCCGTCTCGCCGGGGCCCTGGCCGACGGCAATACGGCGTTCAGCCAGCAGGCGTTCCAGATCGGCGGAATTCCCTCCGATCTCAATCCGTACCCGCTGCGCGGTTATCCGGCTCGCTCGGTGACCGGCAAATACATCGCCACGGGAACGCTTGAATACCGGGCACCTCTTTTCTTCCCGATGCACGGCCCCGGCACCGCGCCCTTCTTCGCGGAAAAGGTGCACAGCGCGCTCTTTGTCGACGCCGGGGAGGTGTGGGATGATCGCACCTCCTTCAGCGGCGGCAACGTCAAAGTCGGCGCCGGGGTTGAGCTGCGCATGGACGTGACGCTGGGGTACTGGCTGAAAGTGACTCCCGCCCTTGGCATTGCCCGCGGTTTCAGCCCGGGGGGAGAAAGCCAGGTGTACCTGACGGTATATGTTGATCTGTGAACCATATCGAAATAACGACTGCCCGGAGTGACATCCCATGACCTTCCACCGAACATGCGCCCAGCTGACATTGATCACTGCACTGCTAGCCTGCCTCACCGGTTGCGGCGACTCGACCACGGTAGTCAACAATATCAACAATGCCGACCTGCCCGGATTCAGTGATATCGTCACCGCGCCGGTGCCAATCCAGACGGCTGCCAGGGCGGTCGTGCGGATCGGCACCGCCGGAAGTATCGCCACCGGTTCGTTTATCTCGCCGACAGGCCAGCTTCTCACGAACGATCATGTGCTTGGCGATTCGGTCTGCCCGAAAGAAGGGTGTTACATCGAGATCACCCGGATGCACCAGCGTGGTGAGGTGCAGCTGGACCCGGAAGTCGTGTTTGCCGTGCCGAATGCTGTGGATGTGGGGCTCGACATGGCCGTCGTCCAGCTGTACGTCGACAAGGGAGGCGCTAACCTAGATACTCCCGATTACCTCCCATTCAACTCCAGAACTTCCTCCTCCCTGATCGGTACGCATGTGACGATTGTCGGCCATCCGGGAGGCAACCTCAAAAAATGGACCGACGGGGTTGTGGCCACCGCCTCGGGCAAGTGGTTTCAGGCTACGGCGTTCATTCTTCCCGGCGACAGCGGCTCTCCGGTGCTTGACGACTCCGGGCGGATCGTCGGACTGATCCACCGGGGTCCGGGGTCGCAGGATCTGTTCACGGCAAACAGTGCCAACGTCTATTCAATCGGCACCGCCTCGGCATCGGTCATGGCGGCGCTGACTGCGCCGCTTCCGACCACGATGATCCAGGCGGCAGCCCCCACGACAACTGAAAAGTTCCTTGCCAACAATCTGCTGTATCTGAATGCTCGTGTCACCTCAATCACCGCGGACGGCACCGTGACCACACCGCTCGCACTTCTCGGTGCTGCCTGCGACGCGGCACTGGCGCGGCAGGATTATACCTCTCCGAATGACCTGGATGATGCCTTGACCCCCTGCTACGATGCCCAGAGCTGGATCGACTGCCGCACGGATGCCGGCCCGGTTTCGTACGGCGTTGTCTGCCCGGGCGGGGTTGACAATATTGCGTGGAACACCCGCTTCAAAGCGGTCAGCCAGCGCTGGGTGGATATGGTCGGCGAACCGGACTACGACTCGGTCTCCTTTGCCATCGCCGGTCTCCAGACGTCACGGAGCGCCGGCATGGCCGCCGGCGCAGCCTCACTGCAGCAGGTGCTGGCTGCAGCCGCTCCGGTTCTTGATCACTCGCTGGCCTACTACCTGGCGGCATTCAATGTGGCATCATATAACGGCGTCAGCATCAGGGATTATATCGTCAACTACCGGAGCGTTCCTCATTACGAGCTGAACGACTCGTATATCGCCTATGGGGCGGCCTGGCTGTATGCCAACAGGCGATTGGCCTACGTCGAGGTTTTACCGCTCCTTTCAACGCTGTACATAGATCCCGACGCGAGTCTGGGGGCCAGACTGGGTATCGAGGAGTTGAGGTACCAATTGGACGCGCTGTAGAGACGTAGAGACTTAGCATGCTACGTCCCTGCCTTCACCTTCCCCCTTCACCTGAACCCCCTGTCCGGCAACAACGCCCGGCAGAGCCCCCCCCCGGTCGGCCGCAGCCGGATCGTCTGAAAACACAACCTTCAACGCCACCAACCCGCAATTCAGCTTGTCAACATCCCCCCGGTATGCTAGCTTTACAAAATTTTCAACGGCTCTAGATACGCACATTCATTCGGAGGTTTACTTTGAACCAGTTTTACAAGAATCTCTCACTCTGGCTGGTCATCAGTCTGATGATGATCCTGCTTTTCAACATGTTCAACAAGCCGCGTCCTACCGCCGAAAAGCTCAACTTCAGCGACTTCATGACCCAGATCGAAACCGGAAAAATCACCTCCGTCGTTATTCAGGGGAACGAGATTTCCGGCAAGTTCGAAGGTAAGGACGGCAAGGAATTTCACACCTATAAACCGTATTCCGATGCAGACCTGACCAAGAAGCTGCTGGAGAAGAAGGTTACGATAAATGCGAAACCGGAGGAGGAGAAATTCTCCTGGTTTTCGATCTTTATCTCCTGGTTCCCGCTGATCCTGCTGGTGGGGGTCTGGATTTTCTTCATGCGCCAGATGCAGATGGGGGGAGGGAAGGCCATGTCGTTCGGCAAGAGCCGCGCCAAGCTGCTGACCGAGTCCCAGGGCAAGATCACTTTTGAAGATGTCGCCGGCATTGAAGAGGCCAAGGAAGAACTGGAAGAGATTATCGCCTTTCTGAAAGAGCCGAAGAAGTTCACCGCGCTGGGTGGTAAAATCCCCAAGGGGGTGCTGCTGGTAGGCCCTCCGGGAACCGGCAAGACCCTGCTGGCCCGCGCAGTCGCAGGTGAGGCGGGCGTTCCGTTCTTTTCCATTTCAGGATCGGATTTTGTGGAGATGTTCGTCGGCGTAGGTGCCAGCCGCGTACGCGACCTGTTCCTGCAGGGGAAAAAGAGCGCTCCCTGCATTATCTTCATCGATGAGATTGATGCGGTCGGCCGTCACCGCGGAGCCGGCATGGGGGGAGGACACGACGAGCGTGAACAGACCCTCAACCAGCTGCTGGTGGAGATGGACGGGTTCGAATCCAATGAAGGGGTCATCCTGATCGCCGCCACCAACCGTCCCGACGTCCTTGACCCGGCCCTGCTCCGTCCCGGCCGTTTCGACCGCCAGGTCGTTGTGCCCCGCCCGGATGTCAAGGGGCGCGAAATGATCCTCAAGGTGCACTCCAAAAAGGTGCCGCTCTCTCCTGAAGTCGATCTTGCGCTTATCGCCCGCGGCACACCCGGTTTCTCCGGCGCCGACCTGGCCAACCTGGTCAACGAGGCGGCCCTGCTCGCTGCCCGATTGAACAAGACCGTTGCCGAGCCGAGTGATTTCGATAGCGCCAAGGACAAGGTACTGATGGGTGTCGAGCGCCGCAGCATGGTGATCTCCGACGAAGAGAAAAAGAGCACCGCCTACCACGAAGCCGGTCACACCATGGTTGCCAAGCTGATCCCCGGCACCGATCCTATCCACAAAGTTTCGATCATCCCTCGCGGACGGGCGCTGGGCGTCACCATGCAGCTCCCGATCGAAGACAAACACAGCTATTCCAAGGAATCACTGCTGGCACGTATCGCCGTCCTGATGGGGGGACGCGCTGCCGAAGATCTGATCTTCAACACCTTCACCACCGGCGCCGGCAACGACATAGAGCGTGCCACCGATATGGCCCGCAAGATGGTCTGCGAGTGGGGCATGAGCGACAAGATGGGGCCGCTTTCCTTCGGCAAGAAGGATGAATCGATATTCCTCGGTCGCGAGATGGCGATGCACAAGAACTTCAGCGAAAAGACAGCCGAACATATCGATGACGAGATCAAACGGATCGTCGATGAGTCCTACGAACGTGCAGTCGACCTGCTTCGCAACAACATCCAGACGCTTCATGACCTTTCCGCCTGCCTGATTGAAAAGGAAAACCTTACCGGCGACCAGGTTGATGAAATCATCGCAACCGGAACATTGGTCACTCCGGAGTCTACACCGGCACAGGCCCAGGCGCTGCCGGTTGATCCGGCAGCCGTACACACCGACTTAGAAGCGTAGCATGGCCAGCTTTGCACCCCGATTGCTGGTGCTGCCGACCCCCGGACATGCTGAACATGAACTGCAGCGGATCAGGGTTGACTACTACGGTATCGTTGAAATGGTTCCGAAAATGCGGACGCTCTGCATTTTGTTCGCCGCTTTGGAATGCCGACAGGCAAATATCCTTAAACAGGAGATGCTGTCACTGGGTGGAGATGCCGCCGTTGCCCGGGGTACGGTGGCCTGCAGCATACCCGGCACCGACTGCGTACTGATCGGCACGGCCAAGCAACTTGGCCGGCTCTGCAGGAAACTCAAAAGCCAGCCGTTCGCCCTGCCGGAACTGGGGGGAGAACTGGAGTCGCTGCTGGCGAGAATCGACGCGGTCCCGGCCGGGTGGAAAACGTCACAGCGTACGTTGTCGCTCCGGCGTCCGCTGATTATGGGAATCCTCAATCTTACTCCCGACTCCTTCTCCGATGGCGGACGCTGTCTTGATCCCGGTCTGGCGATTGAAAGAGCCCTGCAAATGGAGGCGGAAGGCGCTGATATCATTGACATCGGCGGCGAAAGCACCCGCCCCGGGGCAGCGCCTGTCTCGACCGACGAGGAGTCGGCCCGGATCATCCCGGTTATCGACAGTCTTGCCGGCAGGCTGAAATGCGCCATCTCGGTCGATACCTGGAAAAGCGTCGTAGCCGGCAGGGCCCTCTCGGCAGGCGCAGAAATTATCAACGACATCAGCGGGTTCACCTTTGATCCGCAGATGGCCGGGTTGGCCGCCGCGAGCGGAGCTGGCGTCGTGCTGATGCATACCAGGGGAACCCCGGAGAGCATGCAGCAGAATACCGTCTATCATGACCTGATGGCGGAAATCACCGCCGGCCTGCGAGACTCTCTGGCACTCGCCCGTGAAGCCGGAGTGTCCGACGCCTGTATAGCGTTAGACCCAGGCATCGGCTTCGGAAAGGGTGCCGCAGCCAACATGGAAGTGATACGGCGGCTTGCTGAATTATCCGGTTTCGGCCTGCCGCTTCTGACCGGGCCGTCGCGCAAATCGTTCATCGGTTCGGTCCTGGGGCGGGAGAACACGGATGACCGCCTGTTCGGCACCGCCGCCGCCGTCGCTCTCTCGGTATCTCACGGTGCATCAATCCTGCGTGTGCATGATGTCCGGGCAATGCGTGACGTTGCCGACATGACGCATGCCGTCATGCTGGGCTGAATGCTCCTGAACGCCTTTTCTTTGGGGAAGTATGGCACCAATCTTCGACAGCGTCACCCTGCCTGGCCTATTCGACAAGCTTCTTGTTGCCGGTCTGGTGTACGGCTGCACACTGATCCTAAAAAGAGAGGCCGCCTTTCGTATTATTGCCGTTCTGGCCGCCCTGCTTTTCGCCGCGTTCGGTTCGCGTGCCCTCGGACTCACCGCAACCGCCTCCTTTTTCAATCTGCTGCTCTCCTCTGCGCCGGTCATTCTGGCGATCATCTTCCAGAGTGATTTAAAACGCGCCCTTTTTTCATTCTGGAAACGTCGCTCTTCCGGTGAAGATGGTAACCACAATGTGACCACGACCGTCGATGAACTGTCCAAGGGTCTTCACGAACTGGCCGATCGCAGGATCGGCGCATTGATCGTTATCATCCGCCAGATGTCGATCGATCACCTCGTCCAGGTCGGCACCGAGATCGACGCCAAGGTGACCAGCGAGCTGCTCAACTCGATCTTTCTCCCCTATTCACCGATTCACGACGGAGCGGTAATCATCCAGAGGGACAAGATCACCTCGGCCGGCTGCTTCCTGCCGCTTTCCCTTAATCCGGATATCGCAAAAAGCTTTGGAACCCGGCATCGGGCGGCGCTCGGCATATCGGAACAGACCGACGTCCTGGTGCTGGTCGTCTCTGAGGAGACCGGCAAGATCTCGATAGTTCATGAAGGAAAGATTACCTATGATGCCGATCCGGCGGAAATTCGCCGCCTTTCGCGCAAGGCGATTGAAGGGCGGCGCGCAACCAGAGCGTCTGCACCTCCGGATCACTGACGTTACTGTGGCAAATTAGAAGCTGATTGCTGAGATTTGCCGGCAGAAAACAAGTTTGTTAACACACCCATCCTGTTAATCAGGGCGAGGAGACATATGACGATGAAAAAACTGTTCGGCACTGACGGCGTCCGCGGCGTTGCCAATGTGTATCCGATGACGACCGAGATGGCGATGCAGTTGGGACGGGCCGCTGCTTATATCTTCAAGGGGGGGAGGAAGCGCCGCCATCGCATCGTGATCGGCAAGGACACCCGCCTCTCCGGTTATATGCTGGAAAATGCTCTGGTAGCGGGTATCTGCTCCATGGGGGTCGATGTCCTGCAGGTGGGGCCGCTGCCGACTCCCGGTATCGCCAACATCACGTCATCCATGCGCGCCGATGCCGGAGTTGTGATCTCCGCATCGCACAATGCGTTTCAGGACAACGGCATAAAGTTTTTCTCGGCCGACGGTTTCAAGCTGCCGGATGAACTGGAACTGAAAATTGAAAAACTGATCGAATCTAAAAAAATAGATGCCCTCCGCCCGACCGCGACCGAGGTCGGCAAGGCGTATCGTATCGAGGACGCGGCGGGACGCTATATCGTTTTTCTCAAGAACACCTTTCCCCAGGAGATGGACCTCTCCGGCCTGAAGATCGTGCTCGACTGCGCCAACGGCGCGGCATACAAGGTTGCTCCGTCCGTGTTTGAAGAACTGGGGGCGGAAGTGATTCCGTACGGGGTTTCACCAAACGGCACCAATATCAATGCGGGGTGCGGTTCAACCTGTCCGTCCGTCATCAGCGAAGCGGTCAAGCTGCATCGCGCCGATATCGGCATCGCTCTGGACGGCGATGCCGACCGCGTGATCGTATGCGACGAATTCGGCAATGAAGTCGATGGCGACCACATCATGGCAATCTGCGCCAGCGACATGCTGAAGCGCAAACTGCTGAAAAAGAAAACACTTGTGGCGACCGTCATGAGCAATATGGGGCTCGATATTGCGCTGCGCAAATGCGGCGGTAAAATCGTCAAGACCGATGTCGGTGACCGGTACGTTGTTGAAGCGATGCGTTCGGGTGGGTATAACCTCGGGGGGGAACAGTCGGGGCATATGATCTTCCTGGACTACAATACGACCGGCGACGGGATACTTTCGGCGCTGCAGCTGCTGGCGGTAATGCGTCGGGAGGAAAAGACCCTCTCCGAACTGGCCGAGATCATGATTCCCCTGCCGCAGGTGCTCTGCAATACGCGCGTCAGGGAGAGGGTTGACATCTACTCCCTGGCGGATGTGGCGGCACTGATCAAGAATGTGGAGGGAAAACTGGGCGACCAGGGGAGGGTGCTGATCCGTTATTCCGGCACAGAACCGCTGCTCAGGGTCATGATCGAAGGTCAGGACAAGTACGAAATCACGACCTGGGCCAACGAAATCTGTGAACTGGTGAAGAAGCATAATGGAGAGCGATAATGGCGAAACTGGGACTTAACGTCGATCATATAGCCACGGTCCGTCAGGCGCGCGGCGGAATTGAGCCGGATCCGGTGACAGCGGCCGCCATAGGAGAGATGGCCGGGGCCGAAGGAATAACCATTCATCTGCGCGAGGACCGGCGGCACATCCAGGACCGCGACCTGGAAATTCTGCGGCGCACCGTAAAGAGCAAGCTCAACCTTGAGATGGCCGCTACCCAGGAAATGGTGCGGATAGCCCTGACGATCAAACCGGAACAGGTGACGCTGGTTCCGGAAAAACGCCGGGAGCTGACCACGGAAGGGGGGCTTGATGTCATTATCAACGCCAAGCAGATCTCCGATACGGTCAAACGACTGAAAGACGGCGGCATAGTCGTCAGCCTGTTCGTTGACCCCAACCAGGAACAGATCAAGGCGGCCAAAAAGAGTGGTACCGATTATATCGAGATCCATACCGGCTCCTATGCTGAAGCGGTCACCTGGAACGAGCTGCAGCATGAACTTGAGAGCATCGATACGGCCATCAAGCTGGCACGCAAGGTCGGACTGGGTGTCAACGCCGGTCACGGACTCAATTATGCCAATATCAAGGCGATCACCGCTCTGGGGGGGATCGAGGAATACAACATCGGGCACTCCATTATTGCCCGCGCTATGCTGGTCGGACTGGACCGGGCGGTACGCGACATGGTCGAGCTGCTCAAGTACGCATGATTTACGGAATCGGGGTTGATATCGTTGCAACGGTGCGTTTCCAGCGATTTATAGATGCCGGCAACTCGGCGGTAATGGGGCGACTCTTCACACCGCACGAACGTTCCTTCTGCGGAAAGAGAAAAGATGCACCTTCCTGTCTGGCGGCACGGTTTGCCGCGAAGGAAGCCTTTCTGAAGGCGCTCGGTACCGGTTTGCGGGATGGCATTTCATGGCAGGATATGGAAGTGTCGAACAATGCTCTCGGTAAACCGGGACTGACACTTTCCGGAAAAGCGGCAGAGCGGGTTCAGGCTAACGGAGTGACGGGGGTACATCTGTCCCTGTCCCACGACGGCGGCAATGCCGTTGCGATGGTTGTTCTGGAGACCGCATGAGAGTAGTGACCGCACATACCATGCAGGAGATCGACAAGCAGGCCATCACCGAGTTCGGTATACCTGGGCTGCAACTGATGGAAAATGCCGGCCGCTGCTGTGTTGAAGAGATCAACGCCGAATTCGGGCTGAAGGGGCGCTCTGTTGTCATGGCCGGCAAAGGCAACAACGGGGGAGACGGGTATGTGATCGCCCGACTGCTGGTTCAGAAAGGGTGGAGTGTTAAAGTCATCATTCTGGCTGACCGTGATCAGATCACCGGAGATGCGGCGACCAACCTGGAAAAACTCCCCGATGCGGTCATCAATTACTGTACCCATGCGGGCCAACTGTCCGCCCTGCATATGGAAGAGATTTTTCAGGCCGACGTGATCGTCGATGCCCTGCTCGGCACCGGATTGCGCAGCGATGTCAGCGGCGTTTACCTTGAAGCGATCGGCTTGATGAATGCGTCCGGCCGCCCTGTCGTGTCCGTCGACATTCCGTCCGGGATCCACGGCACTACCGGACGGGTGCTGGGGGACGCTGTCAGGGCATATATAACCGTTACCTTTGCCTTTGCCAAGCTGGGGCACGTGCTCTACCCGGGAGCCGAGCACAGCGGCCGGCTGGTGGTAGCCGATGTCGGAATTCCGCCTGAGTTGATGGAAACCGTATCCGGCTATGATTTTCTGAATGAAGAGACAATGCGCCCCATGTTGCATCGAAGAGACCGACAGGCTCACAAGGGGCACTTCGGCCATTGCCTGATCATTGCCGGGTCTACGGGCAAAACCGGTGCAGCGGCGCTGACAGCGAACAGTGCCGTACGAGCCGGTTCCGGACTGGTGACCCTGGCGGTGGCTGAAAGCATCCACTCCATTCTCGAGATGAAAACGACGGAGGTGATGACTGAGCCTCTCCCCGATTCCGGCAGCGGCCACCTGACAAACAGCTCATTCCCGGCGATAGAAAAGCTGCTGGCCGGCAAGGATGCGGTTGCGGTCGGTCCCGGTCTCGACCGTCGCCCCGGTACATATGCACTGGTGCAGAACCTGGTGGAGTCGGTGGTCTTGCCGCTGGTCATCGATGCCGACGGCCTGAATGCCCTGGCGGAAGACATGACCGTATTAAAACGGAAAAAATCGATACAGGTGATCCTGACTCCGCACCCGGGAGAAATGTCCCGCCTGCTGGGGACTTCAATTCCTGATGTGGAGGCGATCCGCATTTCAGTTGCCCAGGAATTTGCCCGCAACTACGGCGTCTTCCTGGTGCTCAAAGGGGCACGCACCATCATTGCCTCACCATCAGGGGCTGCCGCCATCAACGGCAGCGGCAATCCCGGGATGGCTACCGGCGGCATGGGTGATGTGTTGACCGGCATCATTGTCTCTCTTCTGGGTCAAGGTTATGCCGCCTGGGACGCCTGCCGCCTGGGGGTGTTCCTTCACGGTTTTGCCGCAGACATGGTTGCCGAGGAGAAGGGTGAAATTGGCATAAATGCTTCGGATGTCCTTGGAAAGTTGCCGTACGCGTATAACAAGCTGTTAAAAAACACCCTGCTGTCGAACCTGAAGATGTTCGGTGAGCTCTAAAAAAAGGAGAAACCCCATGCTGACCGTAGCCGATATCATGACCACTAATGTTGTTTCAATCAAAGGGACCACAACCGTTCGCGAAATGGCCGCCATTTTCGACACCATGCGCTTCGGTTCGCTGCCGATAGTCGATGAGGCGGGGAACCTGACCGGAATCGTTTCCGCCTCCGATCTGGTCGAACAGGATCGCCCCCTCCACATCCCGACGGTTATCTCTCTTTTTGACTGGATCATACCGCTGGGGGGGGAAGGCACCCTGCAGCGGGACCTGGACAAGATTACCGCACAGACCGCTGCAGAGCTGGCGTCAACCGATGTCGCCACTGTCAGCCCTGCCGATCCGGTCAGCACCGCGGCCGAAATCATGAGCAGCAAAAAACTGCACGCACTTCCCGTTGTTGTAGGGAAAAAACTGGTCGGGATGGTGTCGCGAATCGATATCATCCGCTCAATGAACCGGTAATGCCCTGGCTGCAGATTACATCCGGATCTCCCGGCGAAACGGAACGGCTGGGCGCCGCTATCGGAGCGCTGCTTCAGCCCGGTTCGTTTCTGGCTCTCCGTGGTGACCTCGGCGGCGGGAAGACCTGTCTGGCACGGGGCGTCGTTGCGTCGCTGGCCCCTCAAAGCAGCGGTTTGGTGGCAAGTCCGACGTACGCAATCATGAACTGTTATCCCGGCAGTACTCCGGTCTATCATTTTGATTTCTACCGACTGACGTCTGAAGATGACATTGCCGAACTCGGATTTGAAGAGTATTTTTACGGCGACGGCGTGTGCGTAGTTGAATGGTCCGAGCGTCTCTCCGGGCTGCTGCCGCCGGACGTGCTGACACTCCTGTTCGAGTACGCCGGGGACGAGCGGCGCTTGATTACCATTACCGGTTCCGGACAAAACTCAAATATTGTGCTCAAGCAGATTGCTGAGAAGTTCCAGCAGCAAGAAAATCTTTGACCAGACAGCAGGATATCTGTTATAGAGCTGAATCTTTAGTACGTTAGAAGTTGCTTTCAGCCGAAACCCTATTACCGGGGCCGGCGGAAATAAGCTGCGTTAACGCAGTTATCCTGCTTGTCAGGTCCGTTTTATCTCTGTAAACATTTTCCAACAAGGAGAGCAGTATGGCGCTTGTAGTACAAAAGTACGGTGGCACCTCGGTCGGCTCACCCGATCGCATCAAAAACGTTGCCAAACGCATCATCAAAACCTATGACGCCGGAAATGACGTGATTGTTGTTGTTTCCGCCATGTCGGGCGAAACCAACAAGCTGGTCGCACTTGCCAATGAAATGTGCGAAATACCGGACGGCCGCGAATATGACGTCCTGGTTGCAACCGGCGAACAGGTCACCATCGGGCTTCTCTCAATGTATCTCAAGTCACAGGGATACAAGGCGAAATCCTATCAAGGGTGGCAGGTCCCCATCGTAACCGACATGACCGCTACAAAAGCCCGGATAGAGAGTATCGGCGATACGAACATGCGCGCCGATCTCAAGGAGGGCACCATTATTGTACTGGCAGGTTTTCAGGGTGTTGATGCTGCCGGCAATGTGACTACGCTTGGCCGCGGAGGATCCGATACGTCTGCCGTCGCCATTGCTGCCGCCCTCAAGGCTGATGTTTGCGAGATATACACCGATGTTGACGGCGTATACACAACCGATCCGAATGTCTGTAAGGAAGCCCGCAAGATCGAAAAGATCTCCTATGACGAGATGCTGGAACTGGCAAGCCTGGGAGCCAAAGTTCTCCAGATCCGTTCGGTTGAATTTGCCAAGAAATATAATGTGGACGTTCACGTACGTTCAAGTCTTAATGAAAATACCGGTACGATGGTTACCAGGGAGGACAAGGATATGGAAGGAATACTCGTTTCTGGGGTGGCGTACGACAAGAATGAGGCCAAGATTGCCGTCAAGGGGGTGCCTGACAAACCGGGCATCGCTGCCAAGATTCTTACGCCGCTTTCCGATGCCGCCATTTCGGTGGATATGATCGTGCAGAATGTCAGCGACAACGGCTTGACCGACTTCACCTTCACCGTGACGAAGGCCGATCTGAAACAGGCCCTGCTGATCACGAACAAAGTCGCCAAGGAAGTTCAGGCCAAAGAGGTACTTTCCGACGAAAATATCAGCAAGATATCGATCGTGGGACTCGGGATGCGGAGCCATGCCGGTGTCGCGACGCAGATGTTCAGTGCGCTCTCCCAGAACGGCATCAACATCCAGATGATTTCCACATCGGAAATAAAAATATCGGTCGTGATCGACGAAAAATATACCGAACTGGCCGTACGCGTCATGCACGAAACCTTCGGTTTGGCCAACTGATCGCAATCAAAGGGAAGGACCTGCTTCATCCGGGGGAGAACAGTCGCTGTTCTCCCCTTTTTTCGGCCGTCCGGGATCGTCATTTATGAACGTGAATACTCCCGAAGAGTACGAGAAATCGGGATTGTCAGGTAGCGCGTTCCTTGCGTCTGCGCCCCCGCAAATCGGCAAAGAAGTCGCTGAGCAATCCGGAACATTCCTTTTCGAGGACACGCGGCATTAACTCGACACGGTGATTGAGGCGGGGGTCGCTGGAGAGGTCGAACAGCGAACCGGCCGCTCCCCCTTTGGGATCATAGCAGCCGAAGACGACCGTGGGGATGCGGGCCAGGATGATGGCCCCCATGCACATCGTGCAGGGTTCGAGAGTGACATACAGAACAGTATCAAGGAGCCGCCAGGACTTTAGTTTCTTGGCGGCTTTCCTGATGGCGATCAGCTCGGCATGTCCCGCGGGGTCCTGCGACGTTTCCCGCAGGTTATGGCCACGGGCGATGATTCTGCCGTCCCGCACGATAACGCAGCCGATCGGCACCTCATCCTTGGCCCGTGCCTTGCCGGCTTCCGCAATCGCGCGTTTCATCCACTGTTCGTGGCTGCGGGGCGGGGCGGGTTTGATAGTGGGTGGGGTGAGTGTAATGGTCGAAACTCCTCTGGTGGTGATGGGCGGATCTGATCAGCCGGCACCATCTGTTCGAATTGTTTGAAATAAGCCTCATTCGGTACCGACTTGTCAAGCCTGAATATCGTGGAGGCGTGGGAGCATGTACCCTTTTCCCCTTTACTTTCCCGCCATCTTTATTTATTCTTCACAGTCCTAATTTTCAAGAGCACGAAGGAATTCATGGAAATCAGCAGAATCCGCAACTTCTCCATCATCGCTCACATCGACCACGGCAAATCGACCCTGGCGGACCGTCTCCTTGAGTACACCGGAACGGTTTCAGACCGGGACAAGCAGAACCAGTTCCTTGATAAAATGGATCTGGAACGGGAGCGGGGCATTACGATCAAGGCCCAGACCGTCCGACTGAATTACCGTTCTGACGCCGGCATCGACTATGTTCTCAATCTTATCGACACCCCCGGCCATGTTGACTTCACCTATGAGGTGTCCCGCTCACTGGCTGCCTGTGAAGGCGGCCTGCTGGTGGTTGACGCCTCCCAGGGGGTCGAAGCCCAGACTCTGGCCAACGTCTATCTCGCTCTTGATATCAACCTCGAGGTTTTTCCGGTATTGAACAAGATCGATCTCCCTGCAGCCGACCCGGAACGGGTCAAACAGGAGATAGAGGACATCATCGGCATCGATGCCCATGATGCCGTGCTGGCCAGCGCCAAGGAGGGAATCGGCACGCACGAGATTCTTGAGGAGATCGTCAAGAAGATTCCGCCACCGGTCGGGAACCCTGATGCTCCGCTCAAAGCGCTGCTGTTCGACTCCTGGTATGACCAGTATCAAGGGGTCATCATCCTCGTGCGCATCTTTGACGGCACGCTCAAAAAGGGCGACAAGATCCAGCTGATGGCGACCAACAGCAATTTTGAAGCGCTCAAGGTCGGGGTTTTTGCGCCGGCGATGGTTGAGGTGTCGGAGCTGGCGGCGGGGGAGGTCGGTTTCATTATCGCCGGCATCAAGGACGTTGCCGATGCCAAGGTCGGTGATACGGTGACCCTGCTGCATCGTCAGTGCGAGAAGGCGCTGGAGGGTTTCAAGGAGGTCAAGCCGATGGTGTTCTCCGGCCTGTACCCGATCGACACCGTCCAGTATGAACAGCTGCGGGACGCACTGGCCAAGTTGAAACTGAACGATTCCTCGTTCTCTTTCGAACCGGAAACGTCCCTGGCGCTCGGCTTCGGGTTCCGCTGCGGCTTCCTCGGCCTGCTGCATATGGAAATCATCCAGGAGCGACTTGAGCGTGAATTCTCGCTCGATCTGATTACGACCGCTCCGACGGTTGTCTATCGGGTCCACAAAATGAACGGCGAAGTGTACTCGATCCAGAGCGCCAACCAGATGCCGGAACTTCAGAATACCGAGTTTCTTGAAGAGCCGTTCATCCTGGCCCACATCCATGTGCCGAATGAATTCGTCGGCGGCGTGCTGGCGCTCTGCGAGGACAAGCGCGGCGTCCAGCGCGAGATCAAGTACCTCACACCGACGCGCGTCATGATCATCTATGAACTGCCGTTGAACGAGATCGTCCTCGATTTTTACGACCGCCTCAAGTCGATTACGAAGGGATATGCTTCGCTTGATTATGAACATCTGGAGTACCGGCAGAGTGATCTGGTGCGCATGAACGTCATGATCAACGGCGAAGTAGTCGATGCGCTGTCGTTGATCCTGCACCGCGATAAGGCATATTTCCGCGGCCGCGATCTGGTTTCCAAGATGAAGGAGCTGATTTCACGGCAGATGTTCGAAGTGGCCATTCAGGCGGCCATCGGCAACAGGATCATCGCCCGGGAAACGGTCAAGGCGATGCGCAAGGATGTTCTGGCGAAATGCTACGGGGGGGATATCACCCGCAAGCGGAAGCTGCTGGAGAAACAGAAAGAGGGCAAAAAAAGGATGAAGAATGTCGGCAATATCGAGTTGCCGCAGGAAGCGTTCCTGGCAATTCTGAAGGTTGACTGACAGACTACAGGTTACAAAGGAATCCGCATGGAAGAAGAACAGAAAAACCATCAGGCTGCCCCCGCCCCGGTTCAGCCCGAGCCGGTTAAAAGAAAAGGTCTGCTCCGCGAGTATGCCGAATCGATTGCCATAGCGGTGCTGCTGGCTCTGGTAATCCGCACCTATCTGGTCCAGGCGTTCAAGATTCCGTCCGGATCGATGGAGGATACACTGGCGATCGGCGACCACCTGCTGGTCAGCAAGTTTATGTACGGCACCAAGATACCTTTTGTCGACAAGCGGATTCTGAAGTTACGTGATCCGCACCAAGGGGATGTGATCGTATTCGAATATCCGGAAGATCCCAGCAAGGATTTTATCAAGCGGGTGGTAGGTGTCCCGGGAGATGTGGTAGAGGGGAAAGAGAAGAAGGTCTACGTCAATGGCAAGCTGTATGAAAACCCTCATGAAGTTCATAAGGAAAAGGATATCATTCCGAAGGAAATGAACCCGCGCGACACTTTCGGCCCGGTTACCGTGCCTGCCGGATCTTACTTCGTCATGGGGGACAATCGGGACCGCTCTTACGACAGCCGTTTCTGGAAGTTTGTCCGGCGTGACCAGATCAAGGGGCTGGCATTCATCAAGTACTGGTCGTGGGATCGTGAAAAATTCAGGCCGCGGTTCGGCAACATCGGACGACCAATCAATTAATATAAACAGAAAGAACTGGAGGTGGTTATGGATTTTCTCGGGAACTGGAAACGGACACATTACTGCGGTGATCTGAGTGGCTCCGATATCGGCAGCGAAGTCATACTGATGGGGTGGGCGCTGCGGCGCCGCGACCATGGCGGTCTAATTTTTATCGACCTGCGCGACCGCGAGGGGATAGCCCAGATCGTCTTTGATCCGGAAGTCAACCCGTCCGGTCATGCCGTTGCCGAATCTGTTCGCAGCGAGTTTGTACTGGCTGTCAGGGGGACCGTCATTCCGCGCCCGGAAGGGACCGTCAACCCGAACATGAAGACCGGCGAAGTAGAAATACAGGTGCTGGAGTGCAAGCTGCTCAACCGCTCCAAGCCGCTCCCGTTCATGCTGGATGAGCATAGTGAAATCAATGAAAACATCCGCCTGAAGTACCGCTATCTTGATCTTCGTCGCCCCCAGCTTCAGTATAACCTGATCCTCCGTTCGAAGGTCGCCCAGTTGACCCGTTCTTACCTGACCGATAACGGTTTTATCGAACTTGAAACACCGTTCCTTACCAAATCCACCCCGGAAGGGGCGCGTGACTTCCTGGTGCCGTCCCGGATTAATCAGGGGCAGTTTTATGCGTTGCCCCAGTCTCCCCAGATCTTCAAACAGATCCTGATGATTTCCGGTTTTGACCGGTATTTTCAGGTCGTGCGCTGTTTCCGTGATGAAGACCTGCGTGCCGATCGTCAACCGGAATTCACCCAGATCGACTGCGAAATGTCTTTCATCGACCAGGAGGATATCATCACGGTCATGGAGGGTCTGATTGCGAGGATCTTCACCGAAGCAAAAGGGGTAACGGTACAGCTGCCGGTGGAACGCCTCACCTATGCCGAGGCGATCCGGCGCTTCGGTGTCGACAATCCCGACCTCCGTTTCGGCATGGAACTCTGCGATCTGACCGACCTTGTCAAAACATCCGGCTTTAAAGTCTTTGCCGATGTCGCCTCCAAAGGGGGCATCATCAAGGGCATCAATGCCAAGGGGTGCGCGAAGTTCTCCCGCAAGGATATCGATGACCTGACGGAGTTCGTCAAGATCTACGGCGCCAAGGGGCTTGCCTATGTCAAGATCGAGAACGGCGAGTGGCATTCGCCGATCGCCAAGTTCTTCACTGCGGCAGAGATCGCCACGATGAACAGCTCCTTTGGTGCCGAAGAAGGTGATCTCCTCTTCTTCGTGGCTGACAAGCCAAAGGTTGTCAACGATTCGCTCGGCAGACTGCGCAACCATCTGGCTAACCTACTTAAACTGACCAGCAAGGAAGATTTCCGCTTTGTCTGGATAACCGAATTTCCGCTGCTGGAGTGGGATGAGGACGATAAGCGCTGGTGTGCGGTCCACCACCCCTTCACCGCACCGATGGATGAGGACCTGGATTTTGTCGAGTCCGACCCTGGCCGCTGTCGTGCCAAGGCGTATGACCTCGTGCTGAACGGCAGCGAGATCGGCGGCGGTTCCATCAGGATTCATCAGGAACAGGTCCAGTCGTTGATGTTCAAACTGCTTGGAATGTCCGTCGAGGATGCCCGCAGCAAGTTCGGCTTCCTGCTGGACGCTCTCGAGTTCGGTACACCACCGCACGGAGGGATCGCCTTTGGCATGGATCGGTTGATCATGCTGCTGACCGGAAGCGACTCGATCCGCGATGTTATCGCTTTCCCCAAGACCCAGAAAGGAACCTGCATGATGTCGGAGGCTCCCTCGCTGGTTGATTCGAAACAACTCCGCGAACTGGGTATCCGTCTGGCCGAAAAGCAGGCTTGATCATGTTGAATAAAGGCCGCCAGGCTCTTTGCATACTGTTGCTCTGTGCACTCCTGGCGGCCTGTTCGACACCTGTCCCCACCTGGCGAAACAAAATAGCACCTCTGATTGAAGAGCTCGGCCGCCGGGATGCTCCGACGATGTTCCCGCAGGAGTACCGGAGTCTGCTGGAAACGTTTGAACATGGCGAAGCGCTTTATCACGTTCGCGAAGATGACAAGGGCGCTGACCGGTATTATCAGCTGGCATTACAAAAAGCTGAAACGCTGCAGGCCGAGATTCAGCAGGCAAAGAAGCGGCTTGCCGACGAGAGACGGCTGCGACTGGCGGAACTGGCTGCGAAAGCCCGGGAAGAGCAGCTGATGCGTGACGCTGCAGAGGCTGAATTACGGCTGCGAGCCCAGCAGCTTGCCAGTGCGGCTGAAGCCGCCACGGCGTCTCAAAAGAAGCCCAAAGACCCTCCTCCTCCACCTTTGCCGACCTCGTATACTGTACGTCGTGGCGAGACCCTGCCGCAGATATCCGCCCGGACTGAAATTTATAACGATTCAACACTCTGGCCGATCATCTACCGGGCCAACCGCGACCAGATCCGTGATCCGAAACGGCTCTGGCCCGGCCAGGTCTTTGTAATTCCGCGCAATTTCAGCCGAACCGAAGCGGTAGAGGCGCGCCGCTATTCCAATAAGAATAACAAATGATCCGGACCGTCGGCGACCGCCGTAACCCTCTGGCATGAACCGATTTTTTCTTGACACCCAAGCAGGATTTGTATACTGTATACAAGATTTTTACTGTGGCTATAAAGTCTCGTGATAACATATAGTTTTATCAAAAATTACCGTACATTTTTTTGTACTTTCACCCTTCACAAGTCAAGTACCGCAGAGCAGGAATACATCCATTTCGGGTAACCCGTTTGCAGGTAATATCACTGCTTTCATAGAGCCTCTGGCTTTCTGGTATAAAAACAAAGGAGAGACACATGACAACGCAAAAGATCATCTGGTCAAAAATCGATGAAGCACCCGCACTGGCAACATATTCATTGCTCCCAATCGTTAATGCCTTCACAAAGGCAGCAGGCGTTGTTGTTGAAACAAGGGACATTTCTGTTGCCGGAAGAATCATTGCCAACTTTTCCGACTGTCTGACGGAAGAACAGAGGATGCCGGACTATCTGGCCGAACTGGGCGACCTGACGCAGAAGCTGGAAGCCAATATCATCAAGCTGCCCAATGTCAGCGCTTCTATTCCCCAGTTGAAGGCTGCTATCAAGGAATTACAGGAAAAAGGTTACAATATCCCGGATTATCCCGAAGAGCCGAAAACCGATGCTGAAAAAGCAATCAACGCACAGTACGCCAAGTGTTTGGGTAGTGCCGTAAACCCGGTGTTGCGTGAAGGAAACTCGGACAGAAGGTCGGCAGCTGCGGTAAAGCAGTATGCACGGAAGCATCCGGTTAAAATGGGTGCCTGGAGTCCGGATTCGAAGACCCATGTTTCGCATATGGGTGCGGGTGATTTTTACCATAGTGAAAAGTCAGTTACGATGGATAAGGCTGATAATGTAAAGATCGAGTTTGTCGATAAGGCCGGAAAAGTTACGGTTATGAAGGAGAAATTGCCGCTTCAGCAAGGCGAAGTCCTTGACGGTGCATTCATGAGTTGTCGCGCTCTGCGAAAATTCATCGAAGAACAGATAGAAGATGCAAAGAATAAGGGTGTCCTGTTCTCCGTGCACCTCAAAGCAACCATGATGAAGATATCCGACCCGATCATGTTCGGTCATTTTGTTTCAGTATTCTACAAGGATGTATTCGAAAAGCATGCAGCCACATTCAAGGAACTGGGCGGCAATCCTGATCTCGGCATGGGCGACCTGTATATAAAAATCAAAAAGTTGCCGGAAGCCAAGCAGGCCGAAATAGAAGCGGACATCCAGGCAGTTTACAAGAAGAGGCCCGAGCTTGCGATGGTTGATTCAGATAAAGGAATCACCAATCTTCATGCAAGTAACGACATCATTATAGATGCATCGATGCCGGTTGTTATCCGTGACTCCGGCGGGATGTGGGGACCGGATGGAAAACTTCATGATGTCAAGTGCGTTATACCGGATACCAGTTATTCGGAATGGTATCAGGAGTGTATAGATTTCTGTAAGAAAAACGGCCAGTTCGATCCAACGACGATGGGCTGTGTGTCAAACGTCGGTCTGATGGCTCAAAAAGCAGAGGAATACGGGTCACACGACAAGACATTCAAGGTTCCAGCCGATGGGACAATGCGCGTTGTAGATTCCTCGGGAAAGGTGTTATTCCAGCACGAAGTGGAAGCTGGCGATATCTGGCGCGGTTGCCAGACAAAAGACCTGCCGATTCAGGATTGGGTTAAACTGGCGGTGCGCAGGGCACGGGCAACCGGAGCGCCGGCTATCTTCTGGCTGGATAAGAACAGGGCGCACGATGCCCAGATGATCGAAAAAGTTAATCTGTACCTGAAAGATTACGACACCAAAGGCTTGGATATACAAATCATGCCTCCTGTTGAAGCGGTGCGATTCGCCATGCAACGGGCAAAAGATGGTAAAGATACGATTACCGTATCCGGGAATGCGCTGAGAGATTATCTGACCGACCTGTTCCCGATCCTTGAGCTGGGTACCAGTTCAAAAATGTTGTCGATCGTGCCGCTCCTGGCCGGTGGCGGACTGTTCGAGACCGGTGCAGGTGGTTCAGCGCCAAAACATGTTCAGCAGTTTGTGCAGGAAGGGTACTTGCGTTGGGATTCTCTCGGCGAGTTCCTGGCGCTGGCAGTATCGCTGGAGCACCTGGCTGCTACCTTCAAGAATGAAAAAGCCCAGCTGTTGGCTGATACCCTTGACAAGGCAAACGCCAAATTCCTTGATAACAACAGGAACCCGGCCCGGAAAGTCGGCCAGATCGACAACAGGGGCAGCCATTTCTATCTTGCAATGTACTGGGCTGAAGCTTTGGCCGAGCAGACCAAAGACAAGGATCTGCAGACACGGTTTGCCAAAGTGGCCAAGCAGCTTCAGGAAAATGAGGCTAAGATTAATGAAGAGTTGATCGGGGCACAGGGCAAGCCTCAGGATATCGGCGGTTATTATCAGCCGGATCCGGCCAAGACTGAAAAAGCAATGCGTCCGAGCGCAACTTTAAACGCGATTATCGACGCCATCGCTTAACAGCGTTTGCGCTTCAAAGCTCTTTTATAACTTGATCAGCCGCGCAAAGTGAGCTAGATGGAATATACATACGTTACAGTCCCCTTGGGGGAAAAGATCACCATGGGGAGTGACGGCATGCTGAAGGTGCCGGACAACCCGATCATTCCCTATATCGAAGGCGACGGTACCGGTGTTGATATCTGGAAAGCCTCGGTGCGTGTTTTCGATGCCGCCGTGGGAAAAGCCTACGGCGGCTCGAAGAAAATCAGCTGGATGGAAGTGTACGCCGGTGAAAAACCCTTTAACCGGTTCCGTGCCGAGATGGGTGACAAAGCCTGGCTGCCGGATGAAACTGTTCAGGCTTTCAGGGAATTTCTGGTCGGTATCAAAGGCCCGCTGACGACACCGATTGGCGGCGGCATTCGCTCGCTGAATGTTGCTCTCCGCCAGATGCTTGACCTGTACACCTGTCTCCGCCCGATCCGCTATTTCCAGGGTGTTCCGACTCCGGTGAAAAAGCCGGAAGATGTCGACATGGTGATCTTCCGCGAGAACTGCGAAGATATTTATGCCGGCATCGAATGGATGACCGGCACCGCTGAATGTGACAAGGTTATACGCTTTCTGATAGAGGAGATGGGAGTCGGCAAGATTCGTTTCCCCGACAGCTCCTCCATCGGGATCAAGCCGATCTCTCGAGACGGCTCAGAGCGGCTGATTCGCGCCGCCATTCAGTATGCCCTCGATCATAAGCGCAAGTCCGTGACGATTGTTCACAAGGGCAATATCATGAAGTTCACCGATGGCGCGTTCAAGGATTGGGGCTATGCGCTGGCCACTTCCGAGTTCCGCTCCCGGATTGTTACCGAACGGGAGTCATTGATTATTAACAATCAGGACCGCAATCCATTCCTTTCGGTCGAAGAAAATGCAAGGATGATCGACCCCGGTTATGATATGATGTCGCCGCAGCAGCAGGAAGGCATACGTAGCGAAGTCGAAGCCGCCATTACGCTGTTGCCGACACACGGAAACGGCCAGCTTAAAAAACTGTTGATGATCAGGGACACCATCGCCGATATTACCCTGCAGCAGGTTCTGACCCGTGCCAAGGAGTTTGATGTAGTCGCCACGATGAATCTGGAAGGAGATTATCTCTCCGATGCCCTGGCTGCCCAGGTTGGCGGTATCGGCATAGCACCGGGTGCCAACATCAATTATGTGACCGGGCATGCCATCTTCGAGGCGACTCACGGCACCGCGCCAAAGTATGCCAATCTGGACAAAGTCAATCCAGGCTCCGTCATTTTGTCAGGTGTGATGATGCTTGCATATCTGGGATGGCAGGAAGCTGCCGATCTGATCGTCAAAACGCTCGAAAAGACTATCGGCCAGAAACGTGTAACGTACGATTTTGAACGGATGATGCAGGGCGCTACATTGCTTTCCTGCTCAGGATTTGCCGACGCTCTGATTGAAAATATGTAGATAGGTGGCAGTCAGCAGGGGCTGGGATGCAACTCCCTGCCTTATTTTACAAAAAAAATAGGAGGTAAGAAGTATGGCTCGTAAAAAGATTTCACTTATCGGTGGCGGACAGATCGGTGGCGTTCTCGCTCAGCTTTGTGCAATGCGTGAACTCGGTGATGTTGTCCTTTTTGACATTGTTGAAGGTCTTCCCCAGGGCAAGATGCTCGACATTGCCGAAGTCGGTCCTGTTGACCGCTACGACGTAAACCTGAAAGGCACCAACAGCTACGAAGACATCAAAGGTTCCGATGTCGTCATCGTTACTGCCGGTCTGCCGCGCAAGCCGGGCATGAGCCGTGATGACCTGATCGAAGTCAACTCCAAGATCATGACTTCGGTTGCTGAAGGGATCAAAGCCTACGCTCCCGACTCGATCATCATCGTCATCTCCAATCCTCTTGACGCCATGGTTACTCTCTGCCAGAAAATTACCGGTTTCCCTTACCACCGCGTTATCGGCCAGGCCGGTGTACTCGATTCCGCCCGTTTCGCCAGCTTTATCGCCTGGGAACTGGGTGTGTCCGTCAAGGACGTGACCGCCATGACACTCGGTGGCCACGGCGACGATATGGTGCCTCTGGTTCGGTATGCCAGTGTTAACGGTATCCCTGTTACTGAACTCCTCGAGCAGAAATACGGTGCCGAGAAGGGCAAAGAAGTCATGGAAGCGATGGTCAAGCGTACCCGTGGTGCGGGCGGTGAAGTTGTCGCCCTGCTGAAAACCGGCTCCGCCTTTTATTCACCCGCTTCTTCTGCTATTGCCATGGCGGAGTCGATTCTCAAAGACCAGAAGCGCGTACTGCCAACCTGCTGCTTCCTGCAGGGTGAGTTCGGCGTCAACGGTTTCTACGTCGGCGTACCGGCTGTACTCGGTGAGAAAGGCGTTGAAAGCATCATCCAGTTCAAGCTCGATGCCGCAGAGCAGGCAATGATGGACAAATCGGTTGCCGCGGTTAAGGAACTGGTTGGCAGCATGAAGTAACGCCTGATTCCAGGTCTCTGGAAGTCGCCAAAGGAAGGGCGGAGTTTTCCGCCCTTCTTTTGCTACATTCTGGAGCCTGTATTTATCTAGCTTTTATTACGGAATAAAGGAGTCTTGTTAGATGGAAAAAACATTGCCAAAAATTGAGATTATCGAGAAGTACTGCAAGGGGTGCCATATCTGTGTGGAATTTTGCCCCACCAAAGTTCTTGAAATGAAGGGTTTTTACGCTTCCGTCAAAAACCTCGAAGCATGTATCAAGTGTATGCAGTGCGAATTACGTTGCCCCGACTTCGCTATCAAAGTCATAACCGAATAATTCTACGGGAGGAAATGAACAGTGTCCAAAAAAGTAGCGTTTTTACAGGGTAACGAAGCTGCAGCTCATGGCGCGCTCTACGCCGGCTGTAATTTTTTCGGTGGCTACCCGATCACCCCCTCGACCGAAGTTGCCGAGGTTATGTCGGTCGAACTTCCCAAAGTTGGCGGGAAATTCATTCAGATGGAAGATGAGATCGGCGCCATGGCTGCCATTCTGGGGGCATCTCTGGCAGGATCCAAGGTGCTTACCTCCACGTCAGGCCCAGGCCTGTCCCTGAAGCAGGAACTGATCGGTTACGGCTGCATCGCCGAGATCCCCTGCGTCGTTTTCAACGTCATGCGCGGCGGGCCTTCCACCGGCATGCCAACCGGCCCTTCGCAGTCGGACGTTATGAGCGCCAGGTGGGGAACCCATGGTGATCACGCCACTATTGCGCTGATGCCGGCTTCCGTGCAGGAGTGCTATGACATGACGGCAGAAGCATTCAACCTGTCGGAGAAGTACCGTATGCCTGTGCATGTCATGCCGGACGAGATCGTCGCCCATATGCGCGAGCGGATCGAGTTCCGTGAGCCTGGCGAAATTAAAATTATTGAACGTACGGCTCCGTCAGTTCCTCCGGCTGAGTACAAACCATATGACGTAAGTTTTGGCGATGTTCCTCCGCTGGCCGCTTTTGGCTCCGGCTACAAATTCCATGTAACCGGACTCAACAAGATGCAGGACGGATTCCCTACCACCAAGGCTGAAATTGTACAGGCCGAGGAAGAGCGTCAGGTTCGTAAAGTCGACGCCAATGTTGACGATATCGTCACTTTTGAAGAGTACATGCTGGATGATGCGGAAGTGGTTGTCGTTGCCTACGGCTCAACCTCCCGTTCGGCTCGTTATGCGGTCAATATCGCACGCGAACAGGGCATAAAGGCCGGCATGTTCCGCATCAAAACATTCTGGCCGTTCCCTGATAAGCAGATCAAGGCGTTGGCCGGCAAGGTCAAAGGCATTGTCATTCCTGAGATGAATCTGGGGATGTGCTCGCTTGAATTGGAGCGTTGCGCGCAAGGTAAGGTTCCGGTACTCGGAATATTCCGTGTCGATGGTGAGCCGATCAATCCCGAGCAGATCCTCGATAAAATCAAGGAGGTTAAATAAACATGGCTTTTGATTATGATAAATGGATACGTCCCGGCAAATTACCCCACATCTGGTGTCCAGGCTGCGGCCACGGCATTGTCATGAAGGGGTTGATCCGTGCCATGGAAACGCTCAAGCTTAAAAAAGAGGAGACCGCCGTTGTTTCCGGCATCGGATGCGCTTCGCGACTTCCCGGTTATATCGATTGCTGTACACTGCACACGGCACACGGGCGTGCCGCTGCCTTTGCAACCGGAGTCAAAATGGCCAAGCCGGAAATGAATGTCATTCTGGTCGGCGGCGACGGAGACGGCACCGCAATCGGCGGCAACCACTTCATCCATGCCTGCAGACGCAACATCGATATGACCTACATCATCATGAATAACTATATCTACGGCATGACCGGCGGCCAGTTCTCTCCCTGCACCCCAACAGGTCACAAGGCGTCCACGACTCCGTACGGCAACCCCGATCCCGGTTTTGATATTGCCAAACTGGCAATCGGCGCCGGAGCTACCTTTGTAGCCCGCGGTACCGCTTTCCACGCCAACCAGATAGATAAGCTGATTGTGGAAGCGATCCAGCACAAGGGGTTTTCTGTAGTTGAGATCCTGGATGACTGTCCGACCACGTACGGCCGTCGCAACAAGTACAAGTCGGTCATTGAAATGATGAACCGCCTGAAAGAGGTTGCCGTGCCGGTAAAGGCTGCCGAGAAGATGACCGCCGAACAGCTGCAGGGCAAGGTTCTGACCGGTGTTCTCTACAAGGAAGTGAAACCGGAGTACACCGAAGAGTACGCTAAAGTTATCGAGCGTGCCAAGGCTGCCAAGTAATAATTACAGGAAAAGGAGCGATATATTCATGTCAAGATATGAACTCAGGTTTTCCGGTGCGGGTGGGCAGGGACTGATCACCGCCGGGATCATCATGGCCAAAGCCGCTTCGATCTACGAAGGGAAGCAGGCCGTCCAGTCGCAAAGTTACGGACCGGAAGCGCGTGGCGGCGCCTCAAAGTCGGAAGTCATCATTTCCGACGGCCCGATTGACTATCCGAAGGTTACCCAGTGCGACGCGCTGCTGGCCATGACCCAGGAAGCGGCAAACAAGTATTCCCACGATCTTAAAGAGGGTGGCGTGCTGTTGATTGATTCCGACCTGGTTACGAAAATACCGGCCGGCAATTTCAAAATTGTAGCATTCCCGATCATCAATACCGCCAAAAACGATGTCGGCCGTGAAATCGTCGCCAATATCGTTGCCCTTGGCGCCATGGTGGCGCTGACCGGACAGGTCTCCAGAGAAAATGCTGAAAAAGCGGTTCTCTCCAGTGTTCCGGAGGCTTTCATCGAACTCAACAGGAAAGCATTCAGTATGGGATATGAAAAGGCACTGGCAGCCAGCGCCTGAAATTGATACGAAATAAACGGTAACACGAAAGGCCCGGTGAACGACATCGGGCCTTTCGTGTTATGTGGCAACTTGATTTTATATTCATCGTACTTGCCGACATCAGCATAGAAGTGATAGGATAGGGATTGGTAGTGCAGTTAAATTCTCGTATCGTGCGGAACGGCCAAATAAAGGAATCGTAAATGTCTCAGTTAGAATTCAACGCAGTTACAGCCGTTCATATATGAAAATTCCCGAATGCTTTGAAACACTGGTCCGTAACGGTCTGGTTGATGAGGTCGTATCCCGGCTGATGAGCGGCAAAGAAGCGGACGTGTATGTCGTCCAATCAAAGGGAGAGCTTTGCTGCGCCAAAGTGTACAAAGATGTCCGTACCCGGAGTTTCAGCCAGATGGCCCAGTACCAGGAAGGGCGTAAAGGGCGCAACAGTCGCCAGGCGCGGGCCATGCAGAAGAATACCAGGTTTGGGCGCAAGGAAACCGAGGAAGCCTGGAAAAATGCCGAGGTTGACGCCCTGAGGACGCTGTCGGAGGCTGGTGTCCGGGTTCCGCAGGTGTATGATTACGCTGACGGCGTGCTGCTGATGGAGTTCGTTGCCGATGCCGGCGGGAATGCCGCTCCCCGGCTTAATGACATCCGCCTGACGGGCGAGAAGGCTCGTGAATATCATCGCGAGTTGATAAAAAATATCGTTCTCATGCTCTGTGCCGGGATTATCCATGGCGACTTGTCCGAGTACAATGTCCTGGTCGGTCGTGACGGTCTGGTAATCATAGATCTGCCGCAGGCGGTCAACGCCTCCGGAAATAACAACGCCCGCACCATGCTCGAGCGTGATGTCGAAAACATTACCGCCTATTTTGGCCGTTTTGCCCCCGAACTTCTTTCTACCGATTATGGCAGGGAAATCTGGAAACTGTATGCAAGCGGCAAGCTTAAAGCGACTTCCGAACTGACCGGACTCTTTGTGCAGAGCGATATTCCGGCCGATATCAAGGGAGTCATGCGCGAAATAGACTATGCACGGATCTTGCACGAACGCACCCTCGCCAGAACGTCCCAAGCATCCTGAATTGACTTTTATGATGACGGCGCTCACGAAATGAAGCATCTGCACGCACATGTCTCAGCGTTCCTGATTCTTTGTTTCGCCATGTTCCTGCATGCATCAGCGGCCTCTGCTGAAGAGCTGTATCGGCAATTCTCGCTTGGAGGGGGGCGTCTGACCACGGCCCCATCTGATGCCAAGGCCCCGGAACCGGGCGTTATAACGGCTAAATACGGCTTTAAAATTGCGAAGGATTTCATGCCGTACATGGGAACCGGGCTGGCCTACACGTATCAGCCGGACATGAAGACGGGTGATATTACAAGGCTCAGAACGGGGGTTGCTGCCCAGTTCGGTTTCAGCTATCTCCTCGGTGAAAATTCAACACTTAAGCTCGACTACAAATATCTCACGGTATCGCCGGAGCAGCAACGGGGCGACCCCAGGACACCTCCGCAATCCCTCGGCATCGGGCTGGATATCAAATTCTGAATTTAAGGATATGCGACCATGCCGCGCTACATCGAACCTCTCTTCCGCCCCCCCAGTGAGGCACGCAGCCTGATATTTCAGATCACGATCGGCTGTTCCCAGAATCAGTGCCGTTTTTGCGGAATGTACAAGGGGAAAATCTTTGCTGTCCGCCCGCTGCAGGAGATCCTGGCGGAAATCGCCGAAATCCCGGTTCAGTATCGCCCCCGTGTCGACAGGGTCTTTCTGGCCGACGGCGATGCGCTGGTCTACCCGTTCGCTGATCTCTGCACGGTTCTTGATGCCCTGTCAGCAACGTTTCCCGGCCTGACGCGCGTTTCTTCCTATGCCTCGCCAAACAGCCTGACAACCAAGAGTGCAGCACAGTTGGCCGAACTGCGCGCCAGGCGGTTGAAGATTCTCTACTTTGGTCTGGAGTCGGGAGACGATGTTACTCTGCTGGCAGTCAATAAAGGGTTCGACTCAGAGAAGATGGCAGAGCTCGCGCTGGCGGCCCGCGATGCCGGCATGAAACTGTCGGTAACCGCAATCCTCGGTTTGGCGGGGCGTGAGCGCAGCCTGCAGCACGCCCGGGCGACCGCAGAATGGGTCAACCGGGTAAACCCTGAATATTTCTCACTGCTGACGATGTTTCACCGCCATAATGATGATTTTATCCGTACGCTCCAGCAATGCACCCGTCGGGAACTGATGCTGGAAGCGCGAGAAATGCTGCAGCATCTGCACCCCGCCAAAACCATCCTCCGTTCGAATCATGTCTCCAATTTCCTCGACCTGGCCGGCAGCTATCCCAGGGACCGCGTCCGGCTGGTTGCCGATGTGGATCTGGCGCTCAAACACGCCGGACTGCGGGACGGTTTTCTGGATGAGGTACCTTCATATCAGGAGGAGTATTACTAGGGGGGAGTGCACCTGATTGGCCGGTGCAGCTGCTTCGGGGATTAGTGAAAAAAGTGATTTATCCTGTGAATCATCCAAAATAACCTCGTAAATTCAAAAAACTTCTCCTTCTGATTTTTACGCTGCAGCTGGCTGTGTCGTGCCCCTTCAAGGTTCTTGCGTCCTAATAAAGTGTAAAGTTTTTTACAATGTGTAAAAAAGTTTACACTTTTATGTAAACCTGCATCAAAAGGGCATTTGCAGGCAGGTACTCAGTGGAGGTGTAAAAAAGTTTACACATGTCATTGAATACCGTTGGTGTGCTTTTGTATGCAGCTGGAACTGTAGACATGTGTAACTAACTGATTGTATGTAGCAAAATGCAAATACTGGGTAGGTTGTAGTTTTGGCACTGTGTGTGCTCTAGAAAGTAGTTGCAAATAATTTCCATCGAATAGGCAAAGCCCGGGTAACCGTGTGACGCAAAGCTACCTGTCCTGCAAGGATAGAGGGGCTGTCGAAATGGCAAATGTAAATTAACCCGCCATTTCGTATCTTTTGATTGTGGCGGGTATTTTTTTGTCCAAAGTAAAGATAAAGACTAATTGTAATCTCAGATTAACAATTCGGAGGGGTAGATGTTTCACAAACACTCAAAAATAGTAGCGGCGGTTGTATTGTTCTTCTTCACCTGGACCTCCGGCGGCGTATTCAGCATCGCCCATGCGGCGGTTGATTCCGCGAAGAAGGGGAAAGTTGCAGAAGCAGCTAAGAAACAGGCCGACGGGCCGGAAGAACGCTTTGCCAAGCTGACCGGTGATCTGGAAGAAACCCTTGCCGATCCGAAGGGCGATGTTGACAAGAAGCGGCAGCGGCTGAAGGCTGGCAAGGCCGAGATAGAAGCGCTCGATGTCGATATCCGCAAGCAGTTCGCCGAGACGGAGAAGAAGCTTAAAGGCGCCAAACTTTCACCTGAGATCATGGAGCGGCATCGTAAGTTCGTCAAACATTACGACGACAACCTGGCCGAGCTGAAGGGGAATATCGAGCGGGTTGAGAAGGCGAAGGACAACAAGGATGCAGAGGTAGAAATTGAGAAAGTCGGCAAGCACCTGAAACGAGTGAAGGCACCGTCACGCCACCAGAAACTCGATCCGAACAATCTCCCCCACCGGCAACCGAAAGCGCAGAAGCGTGAACCGAGGATGAAGAAGGAAGAGTTTGAAAAGGATATCAAGAAGGACAAACATGCCTGGAAAAGCGCAAAGAGGATTCAGGTGGCCTCTGCCGGATCGCTGGCCGGTCTGCTCGCCTCCAGCAGCATCAACGCAGTATCTCCTGTCGCCGATGATCTGGCAGAAACGGTAGAAGTTCAGTTCACCCCGGAGATCAGGGCCAAGGCACTGGAGCTGGGCAATAATCCGGTCAAGATTTACGAATGGGTCAGAAACAACATCGAGTTCGTCCCCACCTGGGGCAGCATCCAGGGCGCGCAGATGACGCTGCTCACCAAGCAAGGGAATGCATTCGACACCGCCTCGTTGCTGATTGCGCTGCTGCGTGCTGCCGGTATCCACGCTCACTACGTAACTGGAACCATCGTACTACCTATCGACAAGGTCATGAACTGGGCCGGCGACTTTACCGATCCCATGTCGGCCCTGGACTTCTTGTCCAGCGGCGGCATTCCGACCAAAGCCCTGACCGAAGGGGGCAAGGTTACTCATGCACGCCTTGAGCATGTCTGGGTTGAAGCTTTCATTGATTACATCCCCTCGCGTGGAGCAAAGCACAAGCAGGGAAAAGGTGACACCTGGATCAGTCTCGATCCCAGCTACAAGCAGAACACCTTTACCCAGGGCATCGACATCAAAAGTGCCGTTCCTTTTGACGCCCAATCATTTCTGACACAGATACAGTCCACCGCCACTGTCAACGAGGCCCAAGGGTACGTCACCGGCGTCAACTCTCTCCTCACCCAGCAGACCATGCAGGACTACCAGACGCGGGTGCAGAGCTACATTCAGCAGAATTACCCCAACGCCACGGTTGGCGATGTTCTCGGCAAAAAGGAGATCGTCAAAAAAGAATACCCCCATCTGCTCGGCACCCTGCCGTACCAGACCGCCGTCAAGGGAGCTACCTTTGCCACCATTCCCGATTCTCTTCGACACAAACTCTCTTTCAACGTCAAAAATGAAACCGTTGATCTCTCTTTCTTTGATCCCGACGCCCCTGTTGCAGTGGACAATTCTCTGAGCATCAGCAAAAGCTTGGCAGAACTGGCGGGCAAGAAGATAACACTCAGTTACTCCCCGGCAACAGCACAGGACGAAGCGATTATCAATGCCTATCTTCCCACGCCCCACGCGGACGGCACGCCGATTCAACCAAGTGAACTGCCGTCCCAACTCCCAGCCTATCTCATCAACGTAAAACCGGAATTGCGCATCGACGGGCAGGTAGTAGCCACCGGTGCGCCGGTGGGATTGGGCGGAACAAATATTTTCACCATGACCTTCTCCGACCCGTCGTACGGCACGAGTCAGGTAACCAACTACATCGACGCCGGCGTGTACCAGGCAATCGGGCTTAATCTGGGGAGGATCAGCCAGGAGCAGTTGACTGCATTGAAAGCCAAGCTGGAGGCGACAAAAGCAAAGCTTCAGAACAACGACTTTGCTGGGCTCACCAAGGACGATCTTATTGGCGATCTGCTCAACACAACGGCTCTCGTCTACCATGCCGAGCTTGGCATCATGAACTACATTACTGCAAAAACCATGAACGTCAATGCGATCACTCTGCCGTCGGAGACTATCTTTGCTACCAAGCTAAGAGTGCTTACCCTGTGGGGCATACCTAGATTAATACAAGCTGGCGGGCTTAACATGGATGCGGATTATTTGATGCAAGTGGTGAAGGCAAAGGATGGTAACAACGAAACCGTAAAGCAGTACATGCTCAGCAGCGGAATGACGTCGTCGGCTTTGGAGCATAAAGTCCCGGAACAACTTTTCTCAACAGCAGATAATCCGGTAGAAGGCATTAGCACAGTCAAAGCGCTCAAGATTGCTAACGATCAAGGCATTCCGATTTACACCATCAATCAAACCAATATGAATACAACGCTGCCGCAACTCCAAGTCAGCCAGGAAGTGAAAACAGACATCCTGAATGCTGTCAATGCCGGAAAGATAGTCACCGTCTCGAAAACAAACATCAACTTTAAGGGTTGGAATGGTTGTGGATACATTATTATCAATCCAGAGACCGGAGCTGGAGCATATATGATCAGTTCAGGGTTGAGTGGGGCACAGTTAATTGATGTTGCATTTGGTGCATTATGGGGGATTCTGTTCTTTGCAGCCTTCTTTAGTGGCCTAATGGGTGGGGCTTTTTTCGTAGGATTAATATTGTCAGTATTCAATATTACTAATAGTGCTTTACAGAGCTTAATTCAAAAAGGTTCTGTCGACATAAACCCTGCAAAAGAATTCTTAGGGGTTTTTGCTGGAATGGGTGCAGGCGCTGTCTTGTCGTTACCAATACTTTCTGGTTTCATGTTCTCACCAATAGGTTTAATACCAGCCGCAGTTATAATCACAGCCGTATTATTGACTGTATTTGCTCTTTCAATTTCTGCATTGTATTCTGAAAACAAGATATTCTCGAGAGAACAGGAGGTTGCTTAATAATGACGACTAACTTTACGATACAACACAAAACATACTTAAAGGTACTTGCCTTAATAATATGTATTTACGTTATAGCTGTCAGTTTAGGTTTTTATTTCGCAGAACATAAACAATATTGGCTATTTTCATTAATGATATTAGCTATCGTAGGGAATGTGTATATGGGCAAATTCTATTCGATTAAACTACAACAGGTTTTAGTTGTTTCAGATGATGGCATTAAACTCAGCCTACCGAACATAATAAATATATTCAATATCAGGAAAACAGAAGATGATCTCAAGTGGCACGATATAATTGATGTCAAGCTGCTTGATAACAAAAATGGACCTCTACTTATTCGAACCTGTAGAGGTGATTTCAGTTTTTGGCATCCGCTAGAAAATAAAACAAACCTGCAAATAATCGAAATAATTAATAGCAAGTTACAAAACAAGTAAATCAGGCGGTCTCTTGTTGAGACGTTAATAATTGTCCGGCTGCCACCCATAAATGGCAACGATTTTTTTATTTATTGTAATCCGGAGGGGATATGTTCAAACGTAATTTGATCATCATTAGCGCAGCAATGTACTTTCTAGTTTTTGCTGCGATTGCTCAGGCCCAACTCCCCCAGATATCCACTGGCCTCAGCTACCTAACCTCATCCCAAAACCCAGATGGCACTTGGAATACCAGCACTTCACAAGTTGAGACAACTGCCGCTACTGTTTCCGTTCTGGAAACCCTGAAGCTACTGAATCAGACCGCCGGGACATCTTACACCTCCGGCGTTTCCTGGTTGCAGTCGCAGACGCCTCTATCCGTTGACTATATCGCCCAAAGACTTCATGCTCTCAATCTTGCCAATGTAAGCTTGTTGATAACTTCTGCGGATTTGACCAAGGGCGGTTGGGGTGGTGACGCCGGGTACGAGACGAATCCCCTCGACACCGCCTCTGCCCTCCAGGCCCTCAAAGCAGCTAACTTCAACGACCTCACAACCATCAACCCCGCTCTCGCATATATGACCGGAAGCCAGAATCCTGACGGCGGCTGGGGTTTCAGTTCCGGAGATGACAGCAATGTCTACATGACCGCCATCGTCTCCGCCACGCTCCAGCAGTTCCCCCAGATGACCACCATCGCCACTGCAGTAAACAAAGCCACAAGCTACCTCCTCGCCCATCAGAACCCGGAGAACGACGGATTCGGGAGTGTCTACGAAACCGCTTTGGCATATTCGGCCCTCGTGGCGGTATCCACAGACTACGCGGCGTTGGGAAGCGCGATAAATTACCTCACCACAACCCAATCCGGCAACGGCTCATGGAACGACGATCCATATTTAACTGCACTGGCTCTGAAAGCCCTCTACCTCTCGGAAAACAGACCATCCCCTCCACCGCCCCCACCTGCGGGAGGCAAGATCACCGGCACGGTTATCGACAAAGTAACCGGACAGAAAGTGGCTGGAGTAGCCGTCGTCCTTGACAGCAACCAACTGATCAACACCACCACCGATTCATCCGGCAACTTCACCCTGTCCGACATCCCGGCAGGCGCACAGAAGGTCAACTTCTCCCTGTCCGGCTATGCCGCAACCAATGCAACCGCCACCGTCGTGGTCGATACGACCGCCAGTCTCGGCAACGTGCCGATGACCTCCAGTTATACTACCGGCGCCATCGCCGGAACAATCATGGACTCCACCGGCAAACCTCTGTCCGATGTCGCCATAACCGTCACCGGCGCCTGGAGCGGCAGCGCCACCACCGGTGCTGACGGAACGTACTCTTTCACCTACGTCACCCCCGGCACTGTGACCATCAGCGCCGCAAAAACCGGCTTCCAGACCGTCACTGCAAACGGCACCGTCTACGCCAGAACAACGCTCACCTTCTCCCCCCGGATGGGCACCACAGCGTCGCAGGTCACCACCGGCACCCTGGTTGGCCGGGTCGTTGACAGCTACTGGGGCGTACCGATGGGGCATCTGCCGGAGGAGAAAGGGGTACGGGTAATCGTGCCGGGAATAGGCGAGGTTCCTGTTGAACCCGAAGGGGGCGGCTACTTCTCCATCCCCAACCTTGCCCCCGGCACCTACCAGGTAATCGTCGGCATGTTCAACTTCCAAACCTTCCGGGTAGTGATAACTCCCGGTAGCATCACCGATCTGGGAACGATTCGTCTGGATATGTCCATAGTGATGACCCTGACCGGTAAAATCACCGATGCTTCAACCGGTGCTCCGATACCGGGAGCGGAAGTGACATTTCAGGGGAAAGATTTCAGCGGGCGGACAGATGCATCCGGAACTTATGCTATTGCCGATATCCCTTCTCATGAGCAATTCACTATCAAATTCACTGCTGACGGTTACGTTGGTAAGTCATTTACTATGGGCTCATCTGCGTGGCTTCAGACCATGGATATCTCTTTGTCACAACGGGTAACCACGGGAAGCCTCACCGGTACGGTGATCGATGCTGCCACCAGCTTGCCGCTGGCAGGTGTCGCCGTGACTCTGACCAGCGACTCCAGCATAACAGCTACTACGGACAGCAGCGGCGCCTTCACTCTTAACTCTATTCCTCCAGGCCTCCAGCGGTTTAACCTTGCCCTCGGCGGCTACACCTCGCGCACCCTGAGCACGACGATACGTGTCGGCGTCGTCGGCAATGTCGGTAAGCTTCCCCTTGGCGTGACCGAGCTTCCCGCAACTATTCAGGGAACAGCGCAAAAAGTGGGCGCCGATGCTCCTTTTGCCGGTGTGACCATCCGGACAACCGGAAATGCCCCGCTACAGACCGTTACGGCGGCGGACGGCACCTACACACTTGACACGGTTCCTCCGGGAACCGTAACCGTCACGGCAAACGCGTTGAGCAATCCTGCTTTCACCAACGCCCGTTTTGCCGGCATTCTCGAACCGGGGGGAATACTGGTTTTCAATCCTGCCTTGTCAATGATGCTGTCCGGCACATTCGACCTTACCGTCAAGACTGACAAAGCGGTGTATGGGGTTGGCGACTCTGTTGACATCGCCGTCAATCTCCGCAACAGGCAAGCAGAGGCAATCGGTGCGGCACTGCATGTGTTGATAACCGATCCGTCCGGCGCGAATGCCTTTGAGACAAGCGCGAATGTGACCATTGATGCCGATGGTGCAACCGATCAGCCCCAGAGCTTTCTTTTGCCGACCACCGCCAAGAGTGGGCGTTATATTGTCTTGACCGAGGTGTTTGACGCCGCTGGTGCGCTGCTCGGTAATTCGTATAAATACTTTGACGTCACCGTCAGCCAGATTGCGGTAACGCCCGTGCTTCCCGCAGCCTTTACCGCCGGGGACAACGCTCTGGTGTTCAACCTCGTCAACAGCGGAACTCTTCCGGTATCAGCCGGAACCTTTGCCGTGGCCCTGAAGGACCCTGACGGGCTGGTCGTCTCCAGCGCAACGCAGAACTTCAGCCTTGCTTTGGGAGAGAACAAAACCATCTCCATATCGCTCTCAATTCCACCACTCAAGTTCGGCACCTACACGCTGACCTATCTGCAGAGCGACGAAACGATACCTGGGCAGGCAACGGACATTACACTGCCGAATACAGCGTCAGTATCTGCTCTCTACGATGACGCCTCGCACCGGATCAGGGGGGCGGCGAATCTGACCGTCACGTTACGCAACACGGGTCGCTTCAATCTTGGGAGCGCTTCAGTAATGGCAGCCGTGCCGGACGCAACGTACAGCGAGACAAAGGCCCTGACGGCTTTGACCATGGGCAACAGCAGCGCGCTGCTCTACCAGTTCACCATTCCGGAATCCATGACAGCCGGACAGCATGGCACCCGCATAACCGTCACCCTGCCGTCGGGATCGACAACCGCACAGGCGGCGCAACTGGCAATCATGGAATCGTCTCTCTCCCTGTCGCCCCTCCAAACCACTTTCACCGCTGGTGAAACCATCCATCCGGTTATTGCCAACAGTGGCGGCGTGGATACAGCGGTTCAGTACCGCTTGAGCCTGTTTGACGCGAAAGCCGCGCTGATTGCCGAGAATACCAATACCGGGATCGTTCTCGCCGGTTCCTCGCTATCTCTCAGCCTTGCTATCCCTTCCGGGGCCGTGGATGGCAGCTACAATCTGGTAATCAACTACAAAGACATCAATACCGGAAAAGAGGGGATAGCTCCGAATTCAATCACCATAAGCGGAGTGAAAGGGTCGCTTCAGGTACAGACAGACAAGCAGAATTATCTCCAGACCGAGAGCATCACAGGCCTTAGCTCCATGACCAGCAGCGGTACTCCGCTGACCGGCGGCAATCTGCATTTGCAGGTTACGACCGGACTTGGCGCGCAGAAAACCAAGACCTGGACGACCCAGGCTGAGTTCCAGACCGGCGTGCGCAGTGGGGTGGATACCTACGGGGTGAATGACTGGATTATTCCGGATGATGATTTTAGTGGGATGACTGTTAATGGAGAGCGATGGAAAAGTTATTCAAATAATGGCGCTGTGCTCCCCAGCAATACCGGAGAACAACTTCAATTGGATACATCGGGCGTAATAAACAGCTCTTCAGGTGTAATTTCCAACTTCCAACTTGACGGTGATTTTGATACCCAGGTTGATTTTGAGATTAATCCTTTTACGAATATAAATTCGCATGCATTATTTATCGCTTATTTTGATGACGGTAGCTATTTCAGAGTGGGCAGGCAGGGAAATAACTATCAATCTTATACTTATAAAGTATTGCCGGAGGTCAATCAGACCACGTTTAGTTCCGATACTAAAGGTAAGCTTAGGTTGACAAGAACAGGAAATGTTGCAAAAGCCTGGTACTGGAACGGGGCGCAGTGGATTAATCATTATACTTGGACGGTTGCAACTACGCCTGTAAGAATCCAACTTTATGCAACTTCCTATCTGGGTACGGAGCAGTTGCATGTTAAGTTTGACAACTTCAAAGTCAACTCCGGCCGGATCAAAACCGAAAACCAGACTGTGGATTCGGTACGGCTGCTGCCGCTGAATGATAATTTTGATGATAGCTTATTTAATTCTGATAGGTGGTATAACACTGGTTCTCCAAGAGTGTTGCCTGTGGTAGAGAATAGCAGCTCCTTGAGGTTATTTGTTCCAGAATATAATCCTATTTGGACAGGGCAGTTTGTGAGGAACAGTGCAACCGTCAAAGGAAATTTTGATGCAACGGTTGATTATACTGTAACAAGCCCATGGCTACCTACTGATAATCAATCAAATTCATTAGAAGCTATTTCGCAAGGTGGCGGAGGCAGCGTAAGTATTTTATTTTGGCGGTCACCTTGGTTTGCTTCGAAGTATGCGTCGTGGGACGTTAACGGAAAGACAATTATTGGCGGGAATGCTTCACCACAGGGAAAATTCAGGATAAGTCGCATAGGCAATACATATAACTCATATTATTGGAATGGTACAGGTTGGACCAAGGTGGTGAGCAACATAGGTTTACCCAATTTGCCAGTGACTATATCATTAAATGCTTGGACCGAGCCCGGATCAAATAAATTAGAAGTAATTTACAATAACTTCACTGTCACTACACATATCTACTCAGCATCAGGGGGACTCAACCTTAAATATGACTCAGGCTCGCAGAACAACAAATGGGGCAAACTCCTCCACTCTACCACCCAACCTGCCGGAACCTCTATCAAATTCCGCACCCGCACGGCTGAAACCGAAGCCGGCCTTGCCACCGCCACCTGGAGCGATTATCTGACCTCCAGCGGTTCTCCAGTATCCAGCCCGGCTGCTCGGTGGATTGAAATCGAGTCCACTCTTGCCACCATCGATGCCAACGTCACGCCGTTACTCCACGACGTCTCCGTAACCTTTGAGAGCAACCCAGGCGAAATCCTCTGGCAAGCCGACATGCCGGCCTCTCTGGCACAAGGCGCAGTAAACGATGTAAACAAAGCCATCGGCACCCTCGGCATGACCGGCAAGTTCTACCTTGAAGGAACACTGACATCCAACACCGGCCAAACCATTGCGACTGCCGAATATCCCTTTTACGTGGAGCAGGGCAACATTCAAATATCCCTCGCCACGGATAAAAAGATCTACCGCCCAGGCGAAACCGTAACCATAAGCGGCGAAGTCAAGAACCTGTCAAGCATTGCCGCATCCGGACTTACCGTACGGGTCCAGGGAACAGGCGTCGTGACTCCCTACACCGGGACTTTCGAACTCCCCGCCAACAGTTCCCATCCATTCAGTTTAACCACCACGGCGGGGGGCGATGGCATCTACCAGCTCACCGGCTCAGTATCTCAGAATTCGACCCCGCTGGCCGATATCGCCGACAAGTACGAAGTTGCAAGTCCCGCCTTGACCGCAACCCTTACTGCGCCGGACACAGTGGCAAATGCACCATTCACCATTACTATATCGCTCACCAATAGAGGCAGGTTGAGAGCGACGACCAACGTCCATGTCGTGGATGACAACGGCACCGTTATCGGCGATCAGATTGTCACACTGCCTGCCGGGGAGTCACGGATACTGCAATATACCCGGCAAATTAGCGGCGCGACGACCTACTCGGCTGTCATGAGCGGCGACCTGATCCAGACATTGACGAAGAAGGTTGCGTATAGCGTCTTAGCCACCGACAGCAGCGTCAGCGCAAAAATCGTCACTGACAAGGCTTCCTATAATCCGAACGAGCAGGTAACTCTGACCACCACTCTATCTTCCGCTTCTGCGCGGGAAAACCTCTCCACCCTGATTACCGTGACAAACAGCCAGGGGCAGGCCGTGTACTCGGCAACCGTCGCAATTCCATCCCTCATTCAGGGTCAAATCGTCACGAACAGGAATTACTGGAACAGTGGCACGTCTCCCGCGGGCAGTTACCTCGTTACCCTTCAGGTTCTCGACCCGGTGGGCTCGGTTATCGCCAAAACCACCTGTAACCTCGCGATCAACAGCACTACCAATCCCGCCGCGCTCCTCAACGGAAAGATTTCGCTCGACAAACAGAGCATCCTGACCGGCGAGCCCGTTACCGTTTCGTACAGTGTCACCAACACGGGCAATGTTGATCTTGCCAATATTCCGCTCTCAATCCGGACGGTCAACATGACCGAACAGATGGTTTACAACACCATCACGGATCAGGCAACTCTCGCCATGGGAGCCACCGCCACGAAGAACGGCCTGATTGACACTCGCACCTACAGCGCCAAGGATTACCTCGTTGTCCTTCGGGCCACAATCGGCGGCGTGGAAGAAACTCTTGCCGGTACCTACTTCCGGGTTGAAGGCGCACCCTCCGCACCGGCGCTGATCGGTCCGGTCAACAGCTCCGATGTCGATACCCTTACCCCGGTTCTGACGGTCAGCAACTCCGCCGACCCCAACGACGACAAACTGAGCTATGAATTCGAACTCTACTCCGACAGCGGACTGACGAATCTTGTTACCTCTGGTACAATCCCCGAAACAACCGCAGCCACATCATGGACCGTAGCGGCGCCGCTGACGGAAAACCACAGCTATTCCTGGCGAACACGTGCCTATGACGGCCGTCTCTACGGCCCCTGGATGACTCCTGCCACCTTCCGGGTCAATACGGTCAACGATCCACCCACCGCGCCGACCGTTTCCAGCCCTGCCGAAGGGACGTCAGTCGCCTCGCTGATTCCGGCGCTGACGGTCGGCAACGCTTCAGACCCGGACAGCACCAACTTTACCTATAACTTCGATGTGGCGCTAGATCCCGACTTCACCCAGATAGTTGCTTCCACCACAGGGGTTGCTGGCGGTCAAGGTACAACATCATGGACGGTGCCCGCGAATCTCCAGGAGAACGGCTGGTATTACTGGCGGTCACAGGCCGATGATTGGCTGATGGAAGGGCCATGGTCCGCCACGGCACGATTCCTCGTAAATACCGCGAATGATGCTCCGACAGCGCCGATGGTCATTACGCCTGTGAACGGTATTACGGTCACTGCGCTGACAACCGATGTCGCCGTCACCAACAGCAGCGACCCCGATTCCGCGTCGCTCCTGTATTATTTCGAGGTTGACACGGTGCCAACCTTCGATTCCACCGGCATCATCCGCTCAGGCGGCGTAACTGAAGGACAAGGGACAACGCTCTGGCATCTGAGCGGGCTTGCAGACAACACGCGCTACTACCTCCGCGCCAAAACAAGCGACGGCAGTGCCGACAGCCCGTGGTCGGCGGTATCCGGGTTCTTTGCCAACACGGTCAATGATCCTCCCACGACACCTGCGCTCGCCAATCCGTCAAATGGGGCAGGGGTGAGCCTGTTTATGCCGACATTGTCGGTTCATAACGCGACGGATCTCGACAAGGATATCCTCACTTATGAGTTCGAGATCTACACTGATGCTGCGCTGACCAACCTTGTCTCCCAATCGGGTCCGGTTGCCGAGACTGCTTCGGTAACAGGGTGGACAGTGCCGGTAACGCTTGCGGAAAATCAGACCTACTTCTGGCGCGCCCGTGCCGGTGACGGTTCGCTGTACAGCGGCTGGACGCCGACGTCATCGTTCATGGTGAACAGCGCCAACGATGCGCCGGGGGTTCCGCAACTCTCGGCTCCAGCCGAGGGAACAACGCTTTCAACCCTGACGCCCGTGCTTGAGGTTGTGAATGCCTTTGATCCCGATAGCGCAAGACTGACCTATGATTACGAGGTGTACAGCAACAACCTGCTGACAGCTTCGGTCAGCGGCGTACCTGGGGGAATATCGGGTAAAACCGCCATAACCCTCGGCAGCGCACTGGCCGACAATACGGCATACTCATGGCGGGCCAGGGCCTTTGACGGCGATAGTTATGGTCAATGGATGGACATGGCGACCTTCAAGACTCATGTTGCGGTGACGAATATCAAGGCTGAGATCGAATTCGAACCGGAGACTCTCAACAAAAAGAGCGAAGGGAAATGGGTAAAGGTCGAGATAGAGCTTCCTCGCGGATATAAAGCTGCCGATATAGATATCGCATCGATCCGTCTTGAAGGAACGGTACAGGCGGAAGCCTCGCCCATTTCCATTAATCATGGGGGAGAGGCGGATGAACTGACGGTCAAGTTCCGGCGGGACAGCGTCATTGCGGTGCTTCCGGAAGGAGAGCATGTGCCGGTACATGTGACGGGAAAAGTCGGGGCGTCGCTGTTTGAGGGGGTGGACATTATCAGGGTAATTAAGAGGTGAAATGAGTACGGCTGAGGTCGTTTGTCGGAAAGGCCGGATACCCCGCTGCTAACGGCGGGGTATCATTTTCCAGACATCCTGTCCAGCCTCTTTTATCTTGCCGTTATCACATCATAAATGCTATTTTGCCTCCGCTTGGAATCATCTGCGGAGGTTTTTTTGTGAGCATATTTCGTTACCTGACGGCCGGCGAGTCGCACGGGCCTCAGCTGAGTGCAATTATTGAAGGGCTTCCGGCCGGGATCAATCTCTCCGTTGAAACGCTTAATCATGATCTGGCCCGGCGGCAGCAGGGGTATGGCCGCGGCGGCCGGATGAAAATCGAGAAGGACACCGCGCAATTGCTCTCCGGCGTTCGCTGGGGTGAGACGATCGGGTCTCCCGTGACGGTTGTGGTGGAGAACCGCGATTGGGAGAACTGGTCGGAGAAGATGTCGCCGTTGCCGGAACATCGCGATGACTCCAGTGCCGTGACCCGTCCGCGCCCCGGCCATGCTGATCTTTCAGGTGTGCTGAAGTATCACTTAAGCGATGTGCGTAACGTGCTTGAGCGCTCCAGTGCCCGGGAAACCGCGGTGCGTGTCGCTGTCGGCGGCGTTGCGAAGGCGCTGCTGGCCGAGTTCGGCATCATGGTGGGCGGTTTTGTGACGGAACTGGGCGGAGTATGCGCCGACACCCCGCAGGAACCGCTCGAAACTCTGTGGCAGCGGGCGGAAACCTCGGAAACCTTTTGCTGTGACCCGTCGGCGGAAGTCGAAATGAAGCGGGCCATAGACGCCGCCAAGTTCGGCGGTGATACGCTCGGAGGGGTTGTCGAAGTACAGGTGACCGGCGTTCCCCCAGGGCTCGGAAGCTATGTGCAGTGGGATCGCAAGCTGGATGCGCGACTTGCCATGGCGCTGATGAGCATCCAGGCCATCAAGGGGGTTGAGGTCGGAATCGGCTTTGATGCGGCACGCAGGCCCGGTTCCCGCGTACACGACGAATTATTCTACAAGGATGGTTATCGCCGCGACAGCAATAATGCCGGCGGTATCGAAGGGGGGATGTCAAACGGCGAGCCGATTGTCGTGCGGGCCGCCATGAAGCCGATACCCACGCTCTATTCGCCGCTTCGTTCGGTTGATATGCGTACGCACGAGCCGTTTGAAGCGACGGTCGAGCGCTCGGATACCTGCGCCGTGCCGGCAGCCCTGGTGGTGGCGGAAGCGGTTGTGGCGATCGAAATCGCCAATGCCCTGCTGGAAAAATTCGGCGGTGATTCGGTCGTTGAAATTCGTCGCAATCTTGAAGGATATCGGGAGCAGATCCGCAATGCCTGAGAGGGTGCTGATACTGACCGGTTTTATGGGAAGCGGTAAAAGTTCCGTCGGCAAAATTGTGGCGGAGCGCCTTGGATTGCGGTTTGTGGATCTGGATGCCGAAATCGTCTCTGCCTCGGGATGCTCGATTAACGAAATCTTTGCCCGCGATGGTGAACTGGCGTTCCGTCAGCTGGAAAGCTCCTGTCTTGAGCAGACTCTCTCAGCCGGGAAGGGGTGTGTCGTTGCCACCGGCGGCGGAGCGGTTATCACGGCGTCGAACCGCGCGAAGATGCGGAGCCGGGGGGTGATCATCAATCTGAACGTCACGCTTGAACAGGTAATGGCCCGGCTGAAAGGGAGCTGCGATCGGCCTCTTCTGGCTGGAGAGGATGCCGCAGAGCGCGCAAAAATGCTGATGGATGAGCGCGAACAATTTTATGCCGACGCAGATATTAGAATTGACACGGATGGAAAATCCGTGGAAGATGTCGCGGCAGAGATTCTGTGCTGTTTGAAGGGGTTTTTGAGTGAGCGTACTGTCCGTTAATCTTGCCGAGAACAGCTATGAAATTGTCATTGAACGCGGCGCCCTTGCCTCGCTTGGCCGGCGGTGCCGTGCCGTCGGAATGGGTGGCGGTGCCGCAGTCGTTTCAAACCCGACTGTTGCCGCCCTGTATGGCCCGGCTGTTCGAGAATCTCTGGAGGCCGCCGGATTTACTGTCGCGACGGTAGAAATTCCGGATGGTGAAGAGTACAAGAACAGCGCAACTCTGAATCAGCTCTACGATGATCTTCTTGCGGCCGGGATAGACCGAAGTTCATTCATAGTCGCGCTTGGCGGAGGAGTCGTCGGGGATGTGGCCGGGTATGCGGCCGCAACATGGTTGAGGGGTATCCCTTTCGTTCAGGTGCCGACCACGCTGTTGGCCCAGGTGGACAGCAGTGTCGGCGGCAAGACCGGCATTGATCATCCCAAGGGGAAAAACCTGATCGGCGCCTTTTATCAGCCCCGCCTGGTGCTGATTGATGTCGATACTCTCGCTACCCTCGATCAACGCCAGTTCCGTGCCGGAATCGCAGAGGTCATAAAGTACGGGGTCGCTGTTGACCGCCCATTTTTTGAATTCATAGAGTCACATTGTGCTGAAATTCTGGCAATGGATCCGGATGTCCTGATAGAGATTATCCACCGGTCCTGCCGGTTAAAGGCGCAGGTGGTGGAACTCGACGAAAAGGAAGCCGGACTGCGGGCCGTCCTGAATTACGGCCACACACTCGGGCATGCCTTTGAATCTCTCTCCGGTTATCGTGGTCTGGTTCATGGTGAGGCCGTAGCAATCGGGATGGTGCTGGCTGCCAGGGTTTCGCTTGCCGAAGGTTTCTGCGGCCGAGAGGAGCTTTCCAGAATTTCCGCTCTTATTGCCCGGTGCGGACTGCCGGTTGAAATTCCGCATTTTGACCGGCAGCAGCTGTTGAAAATTGTTGCCGCCGACAAAAAGTCCAAGGGAGGCAGCATCTCCTTTATTTGCAACAAGGGCATCGGCATGTACGCCATGTCGAACCATACTCCTGAAGAGCTGCTCAAGCTGAGCGGGCTGGAGGCGTGACCATGCAGGATTCAGCAACATTCTGGACGGATATCAAAAATCTTGAGGAACTGCTTGCCAAAGATCCGGACTCGCTTTGCTTCGCCCGGCTGTCGGAAGTGTACCTCAAGGTGGGTCTGATCGACGATGCTCTTCATGCAGCGCGCCTGGGTGTTATGAAGCACCCAAAATATCTGTCCGGACAAAGAGCCCTTTCTCTTGCATGCCATGCCAAGGGGCTGAACGATGAGGCACTGGCTGCTTTAAAGCTGGTAGCCGAGGCGTTGCCCGAGGATATATCCTCCCAGAAGTTGTTAGGGCGTCTCTCCGCCGAGGCGGGCGACCGGGATGCTGCCTGCCGGGCATTCCGAACGGCGCTGGAGTTTGCGCCTGAAGATATCGAAAGCCGGATCGAGCTGGAATCGCTTGAGGGTTCAGCTGGAGAAACGGCTTCCGTCCGGGAGACTGTTGAATTTGATGAAGCGGTAATTGAAGACCTGGAGATGCTGGAAGAGATAGAAGTGCTGGAAGATGAGCAACTGGAATCGGAGTTCCTTTCCCACGACGTGCCACCGGCGCCCGATACCGTAGCGGCTCCGCACCACGATCCTCTTTCAACCGGCACCCTGGCTGAATTGTACGTCAAGCAGGGCTTTATTCATAAGGCGCTTGAAATATATCGTGCCATTCTGGCCGATAATCCGGCGGATCAGCTCATCGGGGAACGGGTCGTCGAGCTTGAGGCGCTGGAATCCGCGGTTTCAGAACCTGCTGCAGAACTTGACGACGCCTTTGAGGTCGAAGCCGAGGAAGAGACTGTCTTCAGTATGCCGTCAGACGCGTTTAATCAGCGGATCGAGGCTGAGGCGATGCCGGAGTCCGGCGATGTCCCTGGATTCGAACTGCAGCAGGCCTCGGCAGCCGTTCCGGGATTCGGCAGAGATGCTTCCCCGTTGCATTCCGAGGGGGTTGCGGATAATGCGCTCACTGAGCTTGACGGGTGGCTCGAAAATATCAGGAGGATTAAGGCATGCCGCTAAGAGAGTCTTTGAAGGCTATTGTCCAGAGCGTTGACGGATCCCTGGCCGCGGTTGTCATGGCCTATGACGGCATTCCGATTGATGAGGTCACTGTTGAGCAGTCGGAGTTCGATATGCAGCTCCTGTCGGTTGAGTACGCAACTGTGCTCAAAGAAATCAAGCGTGCTGTTGATGTCATTAAAATGGGCGACCTTGAGGAGGTTTCGATTTCAACCTCGCGTACCTGTGTCGTTGTCAGGGTGTTGAACGATGATCTTTTTGCCGCCCTTATCCTGAACCGTGACGGTAATATTGGCAAGGGTCGCTATCTGCTCAAGCTCAAATCTTTTGAAATGCTGCGGGAGCTTTCATAACTATGAAATTTCTGGTACTCCACGGCCCTAATCTTAACCTACTTGGAACCCGTGAGCCCGGGGTCTACGGCAGTCGTACCCTTGCGGATATTAATGCCTCACTTGAGAAGCTATCTGCGGAGATGGGGTCCGAGCTTTCCTTTCTTCAGTCAAATAGTGAAGGCGACCTGGTCGATGCGATCCAGAGTGCTGCACATGGCTGCCAGGGGATTTTGATCAATCCGGCCGCATATACCCACACCAGCATCGCAATACGCGACGCCCTGTCGGCTGTGGGGGTTCCCTGCGTAGAAGTGCACCTCTCCAACATCCACAGCCGGGAAACGTTTCGCCATACCAGCATGATCGCCCCGGTTTCAATCGGCCAGATCTGCGGATTCGGCCCTGACAGCTACCTGCTTGGGTTGCGGGCATTATTTAATTACGTTAAAAATAAACAAATATAATTGTATGAAATTGCTCATCCATCTCAACTGTTCTTAACTGTTTCGTAAAAACAGTTTGTAGTCAGGGTTTCATTTATGCTAAAAAACAGGCGATCTCGTCTGAAGCGGTTCTTTGAAGAATATTCCCTGAAGGCCGTGTTGTTCACCGATCTCAGGAACATCCGTTATCTGTGCGGCTTCAGCGGCACCGAAGGGGCGTTGCTGATAGCGCAGGATTCGGCATGGTTTTTGTGCGATTCCCGCTACACCGCACAGGCCGCTGAGGAAGTACAAGGCGCCGAAATTATGGAATGCGCCCCGGTTCGTATTGATACGGTAGCCGCTTTAGCTGATCAGTTCGATCTTGAACGGATCGGTTTTGAGGCGGCCCATACGAATGTCAGCGCCTTTCGGAGGATGTCGGAGAAGTTGTCCGGGATTGAACTGGTTGAGCTCGGTGCCGGTCTCGATGAGATCCGCATCTGTAAGGACCGTGCCGAAATCGAACTCCTCAGTTCGGTAGCCATGCTCTCATCCCAGGCTCTTGCCGAAGTACTGGCGACAATCAAGCCGGGCGTACGGGAAGCCGACATCGCCCTGTCACTAGAATTTGAAATGCGGCGCCGGGGTGCCGAAGGCAAGGCGTTTGATTTTATTGTTGCTTCCGGTGTGCGAGGCGCCATGCCGCATGGCAGGGCCAGCGACAAAATTATCCGGTCGGGCGAACTGGTCACGATTGATTTTGGCGCGCTGAAAGACGGCTATCATTCAGATGAAACGGTCACTGTTGCCTGTGGAAAGCCGGGAATCCGTGAGCAGGAGATTCACTCGGTTGTCAGGACGGCCCATGATCTCGCGGTTGAGGGGGTCAGGCCGGGGGTCAGCTGCAAAGATTTGGATGAGATCGCACGCGCATATATTCGCGATAAGGGTTTCGGCGACTATTTCGGGCACGGTCTGGGGCATGGAGTCGGTCTGGAAATCCACGAAATGCCGACGCTTTCTCCACGCAGCACTGCGGTGCTGGAAGAGGGTATGGTCATTACGATTGAGCCCGGTATCTATATTCCCGGATTCGGAGGGGTCAGGATTGAAGACACCGTAGTAGTAACCGGTAACGGCTGTCATGTTATTACCGGTGCCGATAAAAAATTGCTGGTTCTGTAAATGCTTGAGTGACGTTCAACATAATTAGATGCACCACTATCATGACTGACGGTAAAAGGAGATGAACTGAAATGGATATCAAAGACCTGAAGCTGCTGATAAAACTTGTAACAGAAACGGACATCACCGAGTTTGAAATGGATAATTCTGACGAGAAGATTATTATCAAGCGCGGCCACAAGCCTGAATATGTTACGGTTGCCGCACCTGCCGTCCAGCAGTATGCTCCTGCAGGGTATCAGCCGGCTCCGGCAGTCGCACCCGCAGCTGCCCCGGCTGCTCCAGCCGCCGAAGCAGGGGATACGGTCACTTCGCCGATTGTCGGAACGTTTTATGCCGCGCCAGGCCCCGAGGCTGCTCCTTACGTTACCGTTGGCCAGGTTGTAGAAAAGGGGCAGGTACTCTGTATCGTAGAGGCGATGAAACTGATGAATGAAATTGAGGCCGAGTGCAAATGCAAGATCCTAAAGATTTGCAAAGACAACGCCCAGGCGGTAGAATTCGGAGACACATTGTTTGTAATCCAAAAACTTTAATTTTCTAAAGCGGGGTTCGCCTTCATGTTTCATAAAGTACTTATTGCCAATCGCGGTGAAATAGCCGTCAGGATTATCAGGGCCTGCAAGGAGCTGGGCATCAAGACGGTGGCGGTCTACTCCCAGGCCGATATCCACTCACTCCATGTCAAGCTGGCCGACGAAAGTGTCTGCATCGGACCCGCTCCCAGCGCCCTGAGTTATCTCAATATCAACGCCATCATCAGCGCGGCGGAATTGACGGATGCCGAGGCGATCCATCCCGGCTACGGTTTTCTGTCTGAAAACGCCAAATTTGCCGAAGTGTGCGAAAAATGCGGCATCACCTTTATCGGTCCGACCGCCGAAAGTATGCGTATCATGGGCGACAAAATCAGTGCCCGGCAGGCGGTTATCAAGCAGGGGGTACCGATTCTGCCCGGCACCAAAGAGGGTGTGAAAACAGTTGAGGATGCTGTCAAAGTCGCGAAGGAAATCGGCTTTCCGGTTATCATCAAGGCCACTGCCGGCGGCGGCGGGCGTGGCATGAAAATAGTCCATTCACAGGCAGCCTTGCCGAATGCCTTTGCAACTGCCCGAGCAGAGGCACAATCCGGATTCGGCAACCCCGAAGTCTATATTGAACGATATTGCGAAAAGCCCCGTCACGTCGAGATCCAGATTCTGGGTGACAAGCATGGCAATGTTATTCATCTGGGTGAGCGAGACTGCTCAATCCAGCGTCGCCACCAGAAACTGATCGAAGAGGCCCCCTCTACCGTTGTCACGCCTGAAATCCGTAAGGCCATGGGTGATGCCGCCGTCAGGGCCGCCGCCGCCGTCGGGTACAACAGCGCCGGCACCGTTGAGTTCCTGGTGGATAAACAGAATAATTTTTATTTCATGGAGATGAATACCCGCATCCAGGTTGAACATCCGGTGACTGAAATGGTTACCGGAGTGGACCTGGTGCGGGAGCAGATCCGTTCAGCCGCCGGAATTCCGCTCCGCTTCAAACAGGAAGACATCAAGATCAGCGGGCACGCAATTGAGTGCCGCATCAATGCAGAAGATCCGTTCAAATTCACCCCCTGTCCCGGTAAAATCACCGCATACCACCCGCCGGGAGGGTTCGGTGTCCGCGTTGATTCATTCGTGTACGACCAGTATACCGTTGTGCCGAATTATGATTCACTGATCGGGAAGCTGATCGTTCATGCCGACACCCGTGAGGAGGCGATCAAGCGCATGGCTCGTGCGCTTGACGAATTCCGGATCGAGGGGATCAAGACGACCATTTTCTTTCACAAGCGCATCATGGCACATAAGGATTTTATCGACGGCGATATTGACACCTCTTTTCTTGAACGAATCGTGCTGGAGTAGATCCCATGGACTTTCCCGATGAACTGAAATATTCGAAGGAGCATATCTGGGTCAGAATTGAAAACAATTCTGCGGTAATCGGTATCACTGACTTTGCCCAGGAGGAGCTGGGTACTGTCAGGGGAGTGGAACTTCCTGATGAAGGAGATGAGATAGAGCAGGATGATTCGATTGGATCGATTGAAGCCCAGAAGACGGTAGCTTCCATCTATGCGCCTTTCAGCGGAACCGTTCGGAGCGTTAATCATGAGGCGCTGGACAACCCGGAACTGCTCAACGACGACCCGTACGACGGCGCCTGGCTGGTTGAAGTCTCGCTTGACGATCCTGAAGAGCTGAAAAACCTCCTGTCAGCCGATGATTATGCCGACTACATTGAAAACAGGGATTAGTTTTTGACATAAACTATGGTATAAGGGCGGGATCATGCAGTGATCTCGCCCTGTTTTGTTTGAAAGGAACCTTGACGTGCGCAAGCCGATTCTGTTGATACTTTTGATATTGATTTTTCCGGCGGTTGTATACTCTGCCGAGGCTCCTCTTTCACTGTCTCTGAACGAAGCTATCCGGATGGCTGTCGAGAAAAATCTGGATGTACGGGCCGAACTGTACAACCCGGCCCAGTTTGAGGCAGATATCAACCGTTACCGTTCAATATATGACCCTCTTGTAAATCTTCAGACCAACTATACCGATTCGACTATTGCGACGGTCAGTTCAGGCGGAAAGGCCGTCGAGTCCCAGGCGCTGGTTCTCAATTCCTCTCTCAGTCAGCTTTTATGGACCGGAGGTACGGCCGCTCTCACTTTTAATAATTCCCATACAAACACCACCGGCAGTGCCTTTACACCTTCCATAAGCAGCTGGCAGACCGGACTGGGCGTCAGCATCAGCCAGCCTCTTTTGAAAAATGTTGGTCGTGAAGCAACCGAGATAGCCATCAATAGTTCGCGGTACTCTAAATTTGCCTCGCTGGAACGATTCAATTCACGGCTGCTGACAACCGTTGCCCAGGTCCGCACGGAATACTTCAAGCTCTACAGCCTGCGCGAAGGGAGGGAAGTGAAAAAAGTCTCGCTGGAACTGGCGAAAAAAATCCTTTCCGAAACGGAGGCGCGCGTCCGGGCCGGTGTTCTCCCCGCCATGGAAATTCTTAATGCAGAATTTGGTGCGGTTACCCGCGAAAAAGAGCTTATTGACGCCGAACTGGCAGTGAGTAACCAGGTTGACGTTATGCGTCTGCTCCTGCAGATGGATGCAAAGTCGGGTGACCTGCTGACTGTAGATCTGCCGCCGCGCGAACGCTTCGACGCAACAGAGGACGAGGCTATCCAGAAAGCGCTGAATCGGCCCGACATACGGGAGCAGAAACGTAATCTGGAGCTGTATGAACTTCAAACAAGAAACCTGAGCCAAAAGAACCGTCCCGACCTGACATTATCGGCTTCTGCCCAATTAACCGGACTCGACAGCGCTTATCAGCGGAATCTGGACAAGGTTGTCACCTTTGATTACCCGGTCTGGAGTGTCGGTCTCAATTTCAGTTATCCGCTGGGAAACGGCGCTGCAGAAAACGATTATCGAAAGAGCAGATTGAAAACGGAGCAGACTTCGCTGCAGCTGCGCAGTCTGGAAGAAAACTCGGCGAAAGAGGTCAAAGCGGCAATTCGCGGTATTGCGGCCGGCTACAAGCAGATTGAGGTGGCAGACCGGGGTGCAAAGTACGCCGAGGAGCGGTTGCGGGCGTTCATGCGAAAAAACGAGGTGGGTCTGGCAACTACAAAGGATGTTCTGGACGTTGAAAATGATCTTGCTGCTGCCAAGAACAACCAGATAAATGCTGTTGTCGGGTATGCGAATGCTCTTACCTTCTATTGGCAGGTGACCGGAGAACTGCTGGAGAAGCAAGGAATCCGCGTGGTAGAGGGCGATGCCGATAAACTGTACACCTCAACCCGTTGATGCTTAGAATCGGCCGGATAGAGTATGCAAACTGCACCCCGCTTTTTCATGTGCTGCAGGAGCAATTTTCCTGTTCAGGATATGAATTTGTTGCGGGAGTTCCGGCAGAGCTGAACAGGATGCTGCTTGCGGGTGAGATAGATGTATGTCCTTCGTCCTCCATCGAGTATGCGTATCATCCCGAGCGCTATGCAATCCTGCCGCATCTGTCGATTTCAAGTAGCGGAGCTGTAGCAAGTGTGCTGCTCTTTTCCAGCTTGCCAGTTGAGAAGCTGGACGGCCGTAAAGTCCTGCTGAGTTCCGAATCCGCAACGTCCGTAAATCTGCTGAAAATCCTGCTCGGCCAGCGATTCGGCTGTGCATGTACCTACGAAGTCGCTCAACCGGCCGCCCCCCATTCGGACGATGAATCGTCCGCCCTGCTGCTTATCGGTGACTCAGCGCTGCGAAAGTCACTGAAAAAAACAGACCTGTTCGTGTATGATCTTGGTGCATTGTGGTACGCATGGACCGGTTATCCGTTTGTGTTTGCCCTCTGGCTCTGTCGAATCGAAGTTGCTGACGGGATTGAACTCCGGGAACTTGCCCGGCAGTTGCTCCTGGCCAAGGAACGAGTCCCCGGGAGCCTGGAACAGCTGGCAATGTGTGCGAAAGAAGCGGTCTGGATGGGGTCAAGCCGGTTGCTGGCGTATTGGAGGGATAACATCTCATACCAGCTTGACGAACGTGAACAGGCCGGTCTGCTGCTCTATTATGCTAAATGCTTTGAGTGCGGCTTGATAACAGCTGTCCCGCAGCTGCATTTCTGCTCTTCACAAATCTGACGTATGGTGGTCGTATGAAGTTAAACCAGCAGGGTAACAGTTCGTGGATCAACATACTGTCCGGGATCGTTCGCAAAACGGGCGGCCCGCACACCCCTGATGAGCGACTTGACGACCGCTGTGTCCGGGCCCACATCGTTTCACGTACACGCTGGATCATGCTTGCCGCCGTGGTATTGTATGCCCTGTTCGCTGCACTCTTTTTTTCATTCAGTGCGATCGGATTTAGTTTTACCGCTCACCAGGTGACGTTTCTGTCGCTTACCGTCATCTCTGTTTTTATCTATAATTATCTGCTCAGTTCAAACTGTTCCTCCATTTCCCGGCTTCCATATCTAATTCACCTGCAGATCGGGCTCGATCTTTTTTTTGTTACGGTACTTATCCACTTTACCGGTGGAGTATTCAGCTGGTTCTGGCCGGTATATATTCTTGTCACCCTTGAGTCGGCCTTTCTTTTTGAGGACAGACGCGATGTCTGGCTGATCGGTGCTCTCGGGGCCGCTTTTTACGGAGCTTTGCTTGCTGCAGAGAGTGTTCGTCTGATTCCGGCAGTGCCGATGCCTTTTGTCGACTCCTCCAAGCACGATGTGTTTCTGTTCCAGATGCTGATGTGGTTTTGGGTGGCCGGAATGAATGCGACGGTTGCGTATATTGCCGCTTTTCTGATGGGCATAATCCGTAAAGATAAAGTCCGGGTCAAAGAGAGTGAAGATGCGTTATTGGGTTTTATCACCTCTGCCAATGACCTGATTTTCTGTGTAGACAGAAACGGGGCAATTCTGTACGCAAACCACACTTTTACAGAACTGCTCTCAGGTGAAAATCCTGAGAGCATCAAGTCCCTTAACCTCTATGAATTAGTTAACAGCGAGGCTCGCTCACGACTTCTGGAACTTGTCGCAAAAGTCCTGCAGAGTTCGCTGCCGGCTCATATTGATGTTTCATTCATCACGTCTGAACCTGGTACTGTCGATGTTGAAATGAGCCTGACAGCAGGAATGCGAAACGGCAATTCGCCGGCGGTCTGGTGTGTCTGCCGTGACATAACCGAACGGAAACGGGCTCAGTCGGCGCTCCATATTCTCGCCCATCACGATATTCTGACCGGACTTCCCAACCGGGCTCTGCTTGAAGACCGCCTCGTACAGGCAAAGGCGTTTGCGAACCGCCAGCAATCCGGGTTTGCCGTACTGTTTCTTGATCTGGACCGGTTCAAGATTATCAACGACACGTTGGGGCATTCAATTGGCGATGAGTTGCTGCGCCTGGTCGCTGCGCGTCTGCAGCGGACTCTGAGAGAAACTGACACGGTTGCCAGAATCGGGGGGGACGAGTTTGTTGTCGTGCTGGCGAACACCGACAACAGGGAGGATGTATCGCTTCTTGCCGAAAAGATCATGACGTCACTGGCGCTTCCCTTTCATCTGAGGGACCATGAACTTTTCGTGACAACCAGTCTCGGGGGGTGCATGTACCCCGAGGATGATCGTGATACCGAGTCGATGATGAAAAAAGCCGATATTGCCATGTACCACGCCAAGGCGCTGGGAAGGAACAACTTCCAGTTCTACGATAACCTGATGGACCAGAATGCATCCCGCCGCTTCATTATTTCAAACAGTCTCCGCAAGGGATTGGAACGTCAGGAATTCCGGCTGTATTATCAGCCCAAGGTTGACGTTACTTCGGGGCGCATCGTTGCAATGGAGGCGCTGGTGCGGTGGGATCACCCTGAACTCGGTATTCTGTCGCCGCTCGAATTTATTCAGCTCGCCGAGGAAAACGGCTTGATAGTACCGCTTGGCGGGTGGGTACTCAGGGAAGCCTGCCGTCAGAATGTGCAGTGGCACAATGAAGGAATTACAGATCTCCGGGTGGCGGTTAATCTTTCCGGATACCAACTGCAGCACAAGTCCCTTTTGGCAACCATCAGAAATACCATCGATGAAACCGGCATAAATCCTGACAATCTTGAATTTGAGATCACCGAAAGCGTAATCATGCAGAATCCGGATTTTGCAGTGAATATTCTTTCGTCGATCACGGATCTGGGCATCCATATATCAATCGATGATTTCGGAACCGGCTACTCATCATTGGCACATCTGAAGCGTTTTTCAGTTAATACGCTGAAGATAGACAAGTCGTTTGTCCGGGATGTTAATTTGAACAGCACCGATGCAGCAATTGCAACTGCAATCATCGCCATGGGGAACAGCCTGAATCTGAATGTAATTGCGGAGGGTGTAGAGACTCAGGCTGAGTACGATTTTCTAAAGGAAAACAATTGTGATCAGGTACAGGGATTTCTCTTCAGTCGGCCGCTCCCGTCGGAGGAGTTTGCCAAGGTGCTGAGGCAGAATATTATCGACACGAAACATACGGGGCAGGGTTGATATCTTCTTCACCGGTCGGGAAGGGTAGGGAGCACGGCATGTGCTGCGACATAATCGGCAAGAATGCGGGCATGGTCGAAGCAGAGCCGCTCCGGAAGTGAATCGAGACTGAAGACTGCCAGGTCCAGTGCGTCATCCGCAGCTCGGGGTACGCCACGACCAGCAGCGATGTATACCGTTGAAATCGTATGCAACCTCTCGTCACGGGCAGGATCGGAATAACATCCCAGCAGCCGTAGGTTCGAGATCTCCAGCGAAGTTTCTTCGCGCGCTTCACGAACAGCAGCAGACTCGAGAGATTCCCCGTAGTCTACAAATCCCCCCGGCAGGGCCCACCCCATTGGTTCGTTGCGCCGGTCAATCAGGACTATGCCGTTCTCCAACTCTATAATGATGTCTACCGTCGGGAATGGGTTACGATACTGTTTTACATCGGAGCCGCAGGAAGGGCAGGTGAGGGTGGAAAACGACATGATTATGCCTCCGGTAAATAAAAAGGGGGGAATCGAAATTCCCCCCTTGATGCTGACATTATAGAAGCCGGAAACTATTTCTTCTTCTTGGCACCGGCAGCTTTTTTGGAAGCCTTGAGCGGGTTGACCTTCAGATCGGCTATCGAGAGATCGACTTTTACGTGGGATGCAAAATTGCAGATTCCCCCGGTCCATTTCTTCACCGGTGCAGGATATGCACTGCAGACCTGGCCAATGCTCCCGGTTACAACGCGATCACACCCTTCACAGTTTTCTGCGATAACCTGGCAGGATCCACCAGGAAATATACACCCTTGTTTTCCCCAAAAGGTACACTCGGTACCTGCAAGTACGGTCTGACACTTCATACTTCTTCCTCCTGAATTTGTACTGACTGAAAGGTTACTTTAGCAATTCTTGCCGAGAAAAGTCAACGGAAAAATGACGGGAAACCGGACGGTTTGAGATGGTGGAGACGAGTATCAGCCGCCGCTAACCGTCAGGAAATTCCTGAGAAGACTGATTCCGCATTCGGTCAGGATCGATTCGGGGTGGAACTGTAATCCCCAGACCGGCAGCGTTCTGTGCCGCAGCCCCATTATTTCCCCATTTTCAACCCATGCGGTGGTCTCCAGGCAGTCCGGAAGCGTAGGACGGTCGACGATCAGCGAGTGGTAGCGGGTGGCCTGAAACGGGTTGGGCAGCCCCTTGAACAGCTCTGTGCCGTCATGGTGAATGGGTGATGTCTTGCCATGCATGAGGGATGCGCTGCGCACCACCCGGCCGCCGAAGGCCGCTCCAATGGACTGGTGCCCAAGGCAGACGCCGAGGATGGGGATCTTTCCGGCAAAGTGCGTGATCGCCGCGACTGATATACCCGCCTCTTCCGGTGAGCAGGGTCCGGGGGAGACGACGATGCGGGCGGGGTGGAGGATCTCTATTTCCGCCAGGGTGATCCTGTCGTTGCGGTGAACCTGCACCTCTTCACCGAGTTGGCTGAAATACTGGACGATATTGTAGGTGAAGGAGTCATAGTTGTCGATCATCAACAGCATTATTCCAGCCCTCCTTCGGCCAGTTCGATGGCTTTCATAACCGCCATGCCCTTGTTGACCGTCTCCTGCCATTCTGCGGCCGGATCGGAATCGGCCACGATGCCGGCACCCGCCTGGAGATGGACCCTGCCGTCCTTGATGACCAATGTGCGTATGGTGATAGCCAGATCCATATTGCCGGCGAACGAAAAGTAGCCGACAGCTCCACCGTAGATTTCACGCCGGACCGGTTCCAGTTCGTCGATGATCTGCATGGCCCTGACCTTTGGGGCGCCGGAGAGGGTTCCGGCCGGAAAGGTGGCCCGTACCAGGTCGAAGGCATCGCGCCCCGTTTCAAGTTCACCCTGTACATTGGAAACGATGTGCATGACGTGGGAATAGCGCTCTACGACCATCAGTTCTGAAACCGTTACCGATCCGGTTGTGCAGACCCGGCCGAGGTCGTTGCGCCCCAGGTCTACCAGCATGACATGTTCGGCCCGCTCCTTGGGGTCGGCCAGCAGTTCCTCGGCAAGGAGCACATCCGACTCTGGCGTAGTTCCACGGGGACGGGTGCCGGCGATCGGGCGCAGTTCGACGCGGCGGCCCTCCTTGCGGACCATGACCTCCGGGGATGCACCGGCAATGACGGTGTCGTCGAGGCGCAGGAAAAACATGTAGGGCGAAGGATTGAGGGTGCGCAGTACGCGGTAGATGTCGAGCGGGTCGGCGGAAAGATTGCCGCTGAAGCGCTGCGAGAGCACGACCTGGATGATGTCGCCGGAACGGACATATTCCTTGGCCCTTTCGACGGATGCCTCGAACTCTTCCCTGCTCACGTTCGAACGGAGTTCGACCATCTTTCCGGATGCGGGAGCGACCCCGGTCGGAAGCGGCATGCGCAGCCGCTTAATGATCGTTTCGATGTTTTCTGCCGCTTCGCGGTATGCCTGCTCAGCCGTTTTGTCTCCATCCAGGTGGGCATTGGACACGACCTTGATCTTTTGGCTGACATTGTCGAAAATCACGATAGTATCGGTAATAAGGAAATAGGAATCGTAGGCGTCAAGCGTGGCCGGTTTGACGCTGGGAAGGTTTTCAAAGTGCCTCACCATGTCATAGCCGAGATACCCGACCGCACCGCCGAAAAAGCGGGGAAGTCCTTCCACCTCAACCGGGATGTAGCGCGCCAGAATCGTGCGGACGCAGTCAAGTGGGTCCTCGGTGGTTACCGAGGTTGAAACTCCGTCTGCAATGATCTCGACTCTGTTTCCCTTTGAACGGATGACCCGCGAAGGGCTGGAGCCGAGAAAGCTGTAGCGCCCCCACTTTTCACCACCCTCGATGCTCTCCAGCAGAAAGGAAAACCGGCCGTCGTCGATTTTCTTGAATGCGGTTACCGGCGTGTCCATGTCGGCCATGATCTCGCGGTAGACCGGAATCAGGTTGCCCTGGTGCGCCAGTTTCTGAAATGCTGCCAAATCGGGGAAATACATCTGTCAACTCCGTTACTATGCCGCGGTTGGATTAAAAAAACTAGCACAGGTGCCACTGAAGAGTCAAGCAGGGCGGGTTTCATCTCTCGGCATTTTTGCCGTTTGAATTTACCAGTTTCATGCTATTGTCCGGCAAATATATTTCTAGGGGATTTTTTATGAAACAGTCCAATATCCTGTTGGAAAGCGACACCAATGAACTGGAGATCGTCGAATTCAGAATCGACGAGATGGACTGCCACGGCACCGTAGTTCCCTGCTACTACGGAGTCAACGTTGCCAAGGTCCGTGAGATAATCCGTCTTCCGCAGATGTCGCGGGTGGTCAATGCCAGGCCTGGTGTCGAAGGGATGATCAAACTGCGTGACAAGGTCATCACCATCATAAACCTCGCAACGGTGCTAAATAAAGCGACCGGTGACCTGGTGGCGGACCGGGTCGTCGTCCTTGAGTTCAACAACCTGATGGTCGGAGTACTGGTCCATTCGGTTTCACGGATTTATCGGATCTCATGGAAAAACGTGGAACCTCCTGCTGCGGCTGTTCACAGCGATGAGGTAACCGGTCTCGTCAAAATGGATGACCGGATTATCCTGGTGCTCGATTTTGAAAAGATTGTCGCCGAGCTCTGTTCTGAAAGCGCCCTGAAGCCTCTCGACAGCCTGCTGTTATCCCGGTCCGTATCGAATCCGGAACGTGCCGAAAAAACGATACTGGTCGCCGATGATTCGGTCTTTATACGCAAGACCCTCTGCAACAGTCTCCGTTCGGCCGGGTATACGGTTGTCGAGGCGGAAAATGGTGCCGTGGCGTGGAATATAGTGCAGCAGACCATGCAGAAGGCCTCTGCCGAGGGAAACCAGTTCAGGGACCATATCCGGATGCTGATAACCGACGTTGAAATGCCGCAGATGGACGGCCTGCATCTCACCTCGCTAGTGCGCAGGGAGGAATCCCTGAAGGGATTTCCGGTGGCGATATTTTCCTCACTTGCTTCGGAGGACAACAAACGCAAATGGATCGGGCTGGGTGCCAACTGCATTCTGACAAAACCCGATTTGCCGAAACTGGTCGATGTTGTTGATGAACTGACGGCGTGATTCACGCTTGACAACTGACATGTCTCTATGATTTAGTGCATAACATGAACTCTAACCGCTTCTACATCGCTTTCAGCTTTTACTTCTGGTTCGGCTTTTATTTCAGGCCGTCTGCCCGGGTAGAGGTGTAAGCGAAGAAGCTATCACACAAAACCACAAACCGGGGCAGACGAAAGTCTCCCCGGTTTATTGCTGTCTGTGTATTCAGTTCAGCCAGGGCCGGGGGGGAACTTCCGGCCCTGGCTGTTTGTGGGAAAGGATCAGGGGATGATTATCGTAATGAAGGCGGGGGCTGCAAAAAAAGACAAGGATGAAGTGCTCCGTCGCATCAAGGAGCTGGGATACACGCCACATGTCATTCATGGTACGACGCGCGATGTAATTGGTGCGATCGGTGACGAACGGAGCAAGTCGGCTTTGCAGGCTCTTGAATCGCTGCACGGAGTGGAGAATGTTGTCCCTATCCTGCAGCCTTATAAACTTGCTTCACTTGAAGTCAAGAAGGAGTCCAGCTTGGTACGGATCAGTGAAAATGTTGTAATCGGCGGTCCGCAGATTGTCATCATGGCTGGACCGTGTGCGGTAGAGAGTGAAGAACAGATTATTGAAACCGCCCAAGCCGTCAAAAAAGCCGGGGCCCACATTCTGCGCGGCGGTGCATTCAAGCCGCGTACATCCCCCTATTCTTTCCAGGGACTTGAAGAGGAGGGGCTGAAGCTGCTGGCCAAAGCGCGTGACCTGACCGGGCTTCCCTTTGTAACCGAAGTCATTAATCCGGAAACAGCCGATATGGTAGCATCATATGCCGATATCCTGCAGATCGGTGCCCGCAATTCACAGAATTTCGCGCTGCTCAAAAAAGTCGGTCAGCTTGGCAAACCGGTACTGCTGAAAAGGGGCATGGCGATGACGATTCAGGAACTCCTGATGAGCGCCGAATACATCATGAGCGAGGGGAACCAGTCCGTAATCCTCTGCGAGCGGGGTATCCGCACCTTTGAGACGGCCACTCGCAACACCCTCGATTTATCAGCAATCCCGGTTCTGAAAAGAAAAACCCACCTGCCGGTTGTCATTGATCCATCGCACGGTACCGGCGATCACCATTATGTCGCGCCGATGAGCTATGCAGCTGTGGCCGCCGGGGCCGACGGACTGATCGTGGAGGTGCACCCGGACCCGGAACACGCATCGTCTGATGGTGCCCAGTCGCTGAAGCCGTCTACATTCGAGGCAATGATGCAGAAGTTGCGGCTGTTTGCTGAAGCGGATGGAAGGACTCTTTAAGCATAACCCCTCCCGACCTCCCCTTGTACTTATAAGGGGAGGAGGATTACTTCCCCCATTAAAGCTAGGAGGGGTGGTATGTCCTGCTGTTTTCGAATTCTATTTGAATGTTATTCGGCATGGTCGGGATAGAGCTTTTCTATCTGGCGGAACGTGTCGATATTATCCAGAAAAACCTCTACCAGTTCCGGATCGAACTGTTTTCCCGCCTCATCGCGGATGTTTTCCACGACATCATTTTCATCCCAGGCCTCCTTGTAGCACCTCCTGCAGGAAAGAGCGTCATAAACGTCGGCCAGCGCGACGATCCTTCCGAAAAACGGAATCTCCTCTCCGCGCTTTCCGGTCGCCGTACCATCCTCTTTTTCAAAGCCCGGCAGCGCCTTCTGGGTCAGCGGATCGATATGGCCGGGGTAGCCATTGCCGTCCCAGCGTTCGTGATGGCTGATCGCAACAATGCCGGCTGATTCATCGAAATCGGAATAGATGTCGGCAAACAGATCGGCGCCGAACAGGGTATGAAGCTTCATGACCTGGAATTCCTCCTGGGTAAAGCGTCCCGGCTTCTTGAGGATGTTGTCCGAAATGGCAACTTTTCCCACATCGTGCAGCATGGCTGACATGCGGAGCACATCGCGGTTCCGGTCTATTTCCGGCTGCGGTATCTTGTTTTTGAAGGCCCATGCTTCGTACAGGACAACTGCGTAGGCTGCAACCCGATTGACGTGCGGTCCGGTTTCTTTGGGATCGCGCAGTTCGGCCATTTTGTTCATCCGGAGAATGATTTCACGGGTCATTTTGGCACGTTCAATGGCATTTGCGGCGTTGTTGGCAAAGTACATAATGATTTCTTCGTCATCATGGGAAAAGGGAACGGTTTCTCCCCGGCTGTCCATCGCGTTGATCAGCTGAAGAATGCCGATAACGTCGCCGCGAAAGTTTTTCAGCGGGATGGTCAGCATGGAGCGGGTGCGGTATCCGGTGCGATCATCATATGACCGGTTAAAGGAAAACGGGTAACAGCCGCCGATTTCATAGACGTCCGGAATGTTCAATATTGAACCGTCGGCGGCGACATAGCCGGCAATTGAACCGTTGCTGATCGGTACGCTGAAGGAGGAATACGGGAGTTTTCTGCCCGGCGGCAGTTGCTTCTGCATCGTGTCGTTCTGGGCGTAGCGAAAGATCAGGTTGTCACCCTCACGGACATAGATCGAGCCGGCATCGCAGTTGGTAAAGCCGCGTGCCTCGCGAAGAATCTTCTCCAAGAGCAGATCAATGTCTTTGATCTGCGAAATCTCAAATCCAAGATCGATGATCTTACGAAGTTTTTCTTCCTGGTACCCCATAATATCCTCCTTTGGCAACGCTGATAAACATACTACCTCATTTGCAGCCGATTATCAAACAGCAGGGAATTGGGTGTTCGTCCATTGTTTTTGAAGTTGCACGCCGGCGGCATTTACTCTACGATGTTCTAATTTTTCACGGGGGTGAACAATGAAAATAAGGTATTGGTATGCTGCCGCTGTCGTCATGGTAGTTTTGCTGGCAGGTGCGGGAACGGAGGGCGCGGCGGAGACGGAGTCTCCACTCGAAAAAAGCATGTCCGATACCCTTGATACCTGGCGTGAAGGGCGCTATGAACAGCTATTCGAGCAATTGGCGCATCGGGGCAAAACCTCTCGCGAAACATTTGTCAAAAAAATGCGGGAATCGACAACCCGCCCGGTCTGCTGCTGGCAGAAAATGGAACATTTCAGGGTGTTGAACGAAAAGCGCACTGAGGCCACGGTATATGCTAAAATCGGGCTTGAAGGCGCTCCCGGCGGTGCGGAGTCGGCGACCCGCGAATTTAAGATGACTCACCAGGAAGGGGTCTGGAAGATGCAGCTGGCGGATGTATTGTCGATCGCAGGGGTGACGGGGAAAAAAGGGAGCGGTGTGAAGCGGCTCAGCAGAAAAAACTCTTCGTACCACCAGTAATGCTACAGGAATCTTGATAATATTGCATCCGAGGAACACCGATGAATGAATCAACCGAGCGGAGCGACCTTGCAGGTTATGCCTGTACCAGCGGAGGGTCGCGTGGCCGCAAACACCCCGAAGAGCTTCGTGATAATCGACCGGCCTTCGAGCGCGACCGGGACCGCATTATCCATTGCGCCGCTTTCAGGCGTCTTGAGTACAAGACGCAGGTTTTTGTCAACCATGAGGGGGATTATTACCGCACCCGCCTGACCCACTCGCTCGAGGTGGCCCAGATCGGCAGGGCTATCGCCCGCAAGCTCCATCTGAATGAGGAGCTGACGGAAGCCCTGGCGCTCTCCCATGATCTGGGACATACCCCGTTCGGGCATACCGGGGAGGATGTTCTCAACCGGCTGATGCAGGGGTACGGCGGTTTTGAACATAACATGCAGTCTTTTCGTGTTGTGGACGAGCTGGAGGAGAGATATCCCGGATTCAACGGATTGAATCTGACCTGGGAGGTGAGGGAGGGGATCATCAAGCACTCGACCCCCTATGACGCCGCCAGCGAAATACTGGCGGAATTCCTGCCGGGGACCGTCCCGTCCATTGAAGGGCAGATCATCAATTATGCCGACGAGATAGCGTACAATAACCACGATATCGATGACGGCCTGAAATCGGGTTATATCTCTCTGGAGATGCTGGAACAGGTGGACCTGTGGCACACCGTCTGTTCCGGAGTGCGGCAAAAATACCCGGCGATCGACGATAAGCGCCTCGTATACCAGACGATCAGCGGTTTGATCGGTCTGCTCATCAGCGATATCTGCTCGACCACTTCGTCCAATATTGCAGACTTGGGTATAGCGAGTCTCGAAGACCTGCGCCGTGTAAACCGCCCGGTCGTTCATTTCAACGACGACATAACCGCCCGTAACCTGGAGCTCAAGCGCTTCCTGTTCCATAGCCTCTATCGGCACTACAAGGTAGACAAGATGCGGGTAAAATCCGAAATTTTCATCACCCGCCTTTTTGAAACATACATCCGTTTCCCCAACCTGCTGCCGCCGAAATACCGGTCGCGCCTGGAGCGGTTTGGGCTCCAGAGGGTGGTTTGTGACTATATTGCCGGAATGACCGACCGGTTTGCGCTGGATGAATACAAACGGCTCTTCGAGCCGTATGAAAGAGTGTAGCAATGAAAGACGCTTCCAAGCCGGAACAGTACGACTTCTTCGCCTTTCTCTCCCGCATGCGCTATATCAGCCGCTGGGGGCTGATGCGCAATACCGTCCCGGAAAACATCCAGGAGCACAGCCTCGATGTGGCGGTTATCGCCCATGCCTTGGCGATAATCCGCAATACCTATTTTGACGGCACCCTTGATCCTTCCCGTGCGGCGCTGTACGGGATCTTCCATGATGCCAGCGAGATATTCACCGGCGACATGCCGACGCCGGTCAAGCATTTTAATCCCAATTTCAAACGGTCGTTCCATCAGCTGGAGGACAGGGCGCGCAGGAAGCTGCTGGCGATGCTGCCGCCTGAACTGTCCAGAGAATACGAGCCGTTGTTCTTTTTTGACGATCAGGAAGAGTATGCCCGGCTGGTCAAGGCTGCCGACAGGATCGCGGCGCTGACGAAATGCATCGAAGAGGGAAAGAGCGGCAACCGGGAGTTCCGCCGGGCGGAAGCGGAACATTTCGAACAGCTCTCTGCCAGCACGCTACCCGAGGTTGTCTACTTTCTGGAAAAACTTCTCCCCGGATACCGGTTATCGCTGGATGAGCTGAATCTGGGATGAACGGTGTGTTCGGTTCTGCTTGGAGAGTCAGCCAGCCTCCACTTCCCTGAGAGCACTTCTGATCGCTTCGTCGTAGGGTGTCAGGCGGATGGGGATCAATTCGCGGATGCTGCTTTCCCTGCAGATGACTTCATTGGCCAAGCCCTCTATGAGAGGCATTGAGACCGAGGGGGGTACCGGGCTGAACAGCGCGACCCAATAGGAGGAGAGCTTGGGGGTCAGTACCGGCACCGGGATAATCCAGAGGCGTTTACCCTGGACGGCGGCAAACCGTTCCATCATTTCCCGGTACGAGAGGATGTCGGGCCCGCCGATGTCGAACGTTCTTCCGGTTGTCCTCTCGTCATGAAGGCATCCCGCGAGATACGCGATAACGTCATCAACTGCTATGGGTTGTGATTTTGTATGCACCCAGCGAGGGGTGATCATGACCGGCAGGTGCTTGACCAGGCTGCGCACCAGCTCGAATGAAGCCCCCCCGGCGCCGATGATGACCGCTGCCCTCAGGAACGTTGTTGCAAAAGAGCCGGATCGGAGTATCTCGGCAACCTCAAGTCGACTGCGTAGGTGTTCGGAAAGCCCGTCTCCGGTTTCCCCCAATCCTCCCAGGTAGACCACCCGCCGGACCCCCGCCTTCTCCGCAGCTGCGGCAAAAAATCTGGCAGCCTCCCGGTCGCGCCGCTCAAACCCGGCGCGACCTCCGGCCAAGGAATGGACGAGATAATAGGCGGTGTCGACACCTGCCATGACGGGCGGCAGGGTGGCTGGCTTCAGCAGGTCTCCCCTGACGACGTCAACGCCCTCTGGGAGAGCGGCGGATTCGGGGTCCCGCACCAAGCCTCGGACCGTTACCCCGTGCGCGAGAAGGGACGCGGTCAGTTTTCTCCCGATAAAGCCGTTTGCACCGGTGACAAGTATCATACCGTCGTCCTGTAATGCCTTCGTATTTCCGGTTTCCTCCGGGCAATTCCGCAAGGGGCACGGCTATGCCACCAGATATTTCTCCACAGCTTCCGGCCCCATGTCATTAATCACCGAAAAAACATGTTTAGCATCAGCGAGCCGCATTTCCATGCGGCATTCGGCACCCGGCTCGGCCTTGGTATAGCGGAGCAGTATCCTGGCGCTCAGTTTGTGGAAAACATCATTCTGGCTGCCGACGATGATGGCCACAGGGGTGTTGCCGTCCAGCCAGGTAATGGCGGCTTCTCCAGGCTGGCGGGCGGTCTCGAGCTGGTTGTTGTCGCCTTCGCTCCGCCCCATGATCGCTTTGGCTAACGGGTCCAGCCGGAAATGCCGGCCTGTTTTGAGCAGGCGGAAATCGCGCAGGTTGAGTTCGCCTGAATGATCGAACACGTCGCGCAGCTTGGGGACAAATGACAGTTCGGTCAACAGGCAGCCTCCCGCCGGGCAGGGGTAGTTTTTGACATCCAGCTCTTCAGCAAGCTTCATCTGCACCGAGCGGGAGCGCCCTTCTATAGCCAGCAGCTTCTCCCGGTCCACCCACCCTTCTTTTTCGGGAATGGTCGGCTCAAAATGCCGGGCGGAAAGCGGGCGCAGCAACAGCCCTTCCAGACCGCTTTCCCGTTCAATGACCCGCAGGGTGTCCCGTCGCTGGCTCATCGGCCGCTGGCCGAGCACCTCTCCGGTAAACACGAAGTCGGCACCGCTTTCGAGCATGTATTCCTTTGCCTTCCTGAGCAGATATATCCGGCAGTCCACACAGGGATTGACGCCTTTCCCGTAGCCGTAAACGGGATTGCGGACTATTTCGAGGTAATCAAGTCCCTTGTGCACGACTTTGATCGGAATGTTGTATTCCTGGGCGACGCGGACCGCTTCAGATTTGCAGCCGGAGCTTTTACCGGTACAGGTGCAGAATGGGGAGGTGAAATTGAGGGCTTCGACTTCGATGCCAAGATCGAGCATCATCTTGACCGCAAGAGTTGAGTCGAGTCCTCCGGAGAGGAGGGCGATTGCTTTTCGTTTCATAAAGAGCTCCTGGGGCTCCATGACGTGACATCTGGAAGAGACGGTGACCGTCACAGGACCGATTTTCTGCAAGGCTAGCATGCCGTACGCGGTAATGTAAAGCCGGAAGTCAAAATTAAGACACTTGAATTCTGTCGAACTTCTGCTAATATCCAGCGATTAATTATTCTCTAGACGCTGCCACATACAATGCAGCACCGGTTTACTATGAGCGCACCATCTGAAAAATTCTTTCTGGGGCGTCAGCCGATTCTAGACCGCAATCAGGAGATTGTCGGCTATGAATTGCTGTTCCGTTCGGCAGATATGGACCATGCAGTCTTTGAAAGCTATTCCCACGCCAGCTCGAATGTCATAACCCATGCGCTTGCATCGTTCGGAATGCATGAGGTACTGGGGGGGAAGTTCGGCTTCATAAATGTCCACCTCAGTCTGTTGCTGTCGGAAATGCTTGAGCTCCTGCCGATTGGCCAGACGGTACTGGAACTGCTGGAGGTGATCCGCCTTGATGACCAGGTGCTAGACCGCTGTCGTGAACTGAAGGAGCTCGGTTTCCTTCTTGCTCTTGATGATCATGAGTTCGATGCCGCCAACAGCGAGATATACTATGTTGTGGACATTGTCAAAATCGACATTCTCCTGACGGGGTTGGAAGCGCTCCCGGAAATAGTCAGAAAGCTGCGCAAATTTCCTGTCAAACTTTTGGCTGAAAAAGTGGAAACCGTGGAGCAGTTCCAGGTCTGCTACGACCTCGGTTTTGACCAGTTCCAGGGGTATTTTTTTGCGCGGCCTGTCGTGCTCAACCGCAAAAAGATAGATGTCTCCGGGCTGGCACTGCTGAAGCTGCTGCAGCAGCTGACAATGAATGCCACTGTCGAGGCCATAGAAACGACTTTCAAGGAGAATCCAGGGCTTTCCTATAATCTGTTAAAACTAGTTAACTCGGTGGCTCTCGGGATGCGGGAAAAAATCAAGACGCTCCGGCATGCGATTCTCCTGCTGGGAATGAATCATCTGCGCCGCTGGACACAGCTTTCGCTGTTTGCCGGCCATGATTCGCGAAGCATGAACCATCCGCTTCTCGAGATGGCCGCCGTCCGCGGACGGCTGATGGAGATTATGCTGATTCAGATGTCCTGCCGTGCTGCCAGTGATGAGCAGGCGGAAGCCGCCTTCATGGTGGGTATCCTGTCATTGCTGGATGTCCTGTTTGAAACGCCGATGGAAGAGATAATTGCCAATCTGAACCTTAATGATGATGTCAGTTCGGCCCTGTTAAAGAGGGAGGGTAGGCTTGGCAGGATGTTGATGCTGACTGAAAAACTTGAGGTGACTGATTTTGATGCGGTGACTGTTCTGCTGGTTGAATGCGGGGTTTCGCTCGATCAATTGCTGACTGCGCAGCTTGAAGCCTTCAACTGGAGAAGCTCGATTATCCATCAGGAAGATGATTAGTTCATCGAACGCCCATCTCCGTCAGTTTAGTTCTAGACGGCATGCGACAGCAGTGAACACCCCTCCTGGGCAAACTTCAGCTCGTTGCCCCGGTCTACTACCCAATAGAGGTGGTCAGATCCGAGCATGATGGCAACGGGAGTGTTCAGGGACAGTGCATACATCTGGGCCACTGAGTAAAATGGAAATTTTGCGTACATGACGGACTCCTGAAAACAGACCATTATATGCTGCAGCTCCTGCCGCTATGTGTATCCGTAAGCATAATCAGTGCCAATCTGTTAGATATAATAATAACATATAGTTATAGCGTGATGTCGTATATTTGACGCAATACTGCACTGGCGGGGAGCGGGACTATTCAAAATTTTGACTGGAGTCAGCTGCATGTGGGAAATCGATTTACTGGCACGTTATCTTGAGGGTGAGCCGTTCAGAATCGTAGTCGAGCACAGCCGGCACGTCGCAGACCTTGCTCTGGAGGTCGCAGACCGTCTGGCGGTATCAGGGAATGACCGGATCTTTATTGAAGAAGCCTCTCTGCTTCACGATATCGGCGTTTGCCGGGTGGATGCGCCCGAACTCGGGCTGCATGGCGGGAACACCTATATCATGCACGGCGTTCTCGGGCGCGACATTCTGGAGAAGGAAGGCTACCCGCTTCACGGTCTGGTATGTGAACGCCATACCGGCGTCGGTTTGACCTGCGATGACATAGTCCGGCAGAATCTGCCGCTTCCGCATCGAGCTATGTGTCCGGTGTCTCTTCCCGAGCAGATCATCTGTTTTGCCGATCTGTTCTACTCAAAAAACCCGGGGAAGCTGGACCAGCGCAAAACCGCAGCGCAAGTGAGAAAAAAACTGCTCCGGTTCGGTGAAGAAAAAGTTGCTGTATTTGACGCCTGGCTGGCGAGGTTTGACCCTGAACAAATTGAACCGGTGCAGAAAAACTGATGTCGCGCGACGACGCAACGGCGCAACGAAAGGCATTTAAAACAAAGCGTTGATTCATGGTTTTCGCGTTGCATCGTCGCGTCGTTGCGTGAGACATGCCGTACATGTTGTTTTCTCTCGCATGTTGTCACGACTCACGGCTAAAAGACTAAAACCGGTTGCTTTTTGCCGGACCTTGATTTACATTATCCATCCTTTTCAGCTTCTTATCACGACTACCCACCAGGCGGTTTTCCTTGCAGAATAACGCGTTAACCATTCAGGACCTTCGGTCCCGTATCGACAGCATCGACGATGCCATACTAGCCCTGCTGAACGAGCGGTCGCAGGTCGTTCTTGATGTTGGAAGGCTGAAGTCGGGCAACAATCTTGATTTCCACGTTCCGGGGCGCGAGCGCCAGATTTATGAACGGCTGCTCAGCCGGAATCCGGGGCCGTTCCCGAATGATGCCCTGAAAAGCATCTACCGCGAAATAATATCGGCCTGTCTGGCTTTGGAATCTCCGATGAAGGTCGCGTTTCTGGGGCCCAAGGCGACGTTCAGTCACCTGGCGACGATGCAGCAGTTCGGGCTTTCGGCCGAACTGGTTCCGATGAAGTCGATACCTTCGGTTTTTGAAGAGGTCGAAAAGGGGAGGGCGCTGTACGGCGTCGTGCCGGTTGAAAATTCCACGGAGGGGGTCATTTCACACACTCTTGACATGTTTGTGGAAAGCAAGCTGCAAATCACCGCCGAAATACTTCTGGAGGTGCATCACGACCTGTTGTCCCGTACCGGCAGAGTGGAAGACATCAAGAAGGTCTACTCCCATGCACAACCGATTGCCCAGTGCCGTCAGTGGCTCGATGAAAACCTGCCCGGCATTCCCATGGTAGATGTGGCCTCCACCGCAGTGGCGGCCCAGATCGTCAGTGAGGATTATACCGCGGCTGCCATAGCCAGCGAGCTGGCTGCCTCGCTCTACGACCTCAAGGTTGTCAGGAGCAGGATCGAGGACCAGGTTAACAATTTTACCCGTTTTCTTGTGGTCTCCCGCAAAGGGTGCGGCCGTTCCGGGAATGACAAAACCTCGGTGCTCTTTTCGGTCAAGGATGAGCCGGGCATCCTCTGCCGCATGCTGGAGCCCTTTGCCAAGCGGGGCATCAACCTCACAAAGATCGAATCACGCCCGTACAAGAGCAAGGCGTGGGAGTACATCTTCTTCCTTGATCTATTCGGCCATGCCTCCGATCCCGATGTTTCCGAAGCACTGGAGGAACTCAAGGGATGCTGCCAGTTCCTCAAGGTACTCGGCTCCTATCCGCGGTCGGTGTAAGAGGGGGTCGGATGAGCTTGATGATTGAACGTCTGGCCATTATCGGCGTAGGGCTGATCGGCGGCTCGTTTGCGCGTGCCTTGCGCGAGGCCGGGGCCGTGAGGAGTGTCGTCGGCATCGACAGGTCCCGTCTGAACCTGGAGGAGGCGCTCTCACTTGGGATTTGCGACGAGATTACCCAGGACCCGGCCAGTGGGGTGCGGGGTGCTGATCTGGTGTTCATTTCCGTCCCGGTCTGTGCCATCCCCGGCATTGTTGCGGAGATAGCCCCGGTTTTGGCTCCCGGCTGCATCGTTACCGACGGCGGCAGCGTCAAGGCTGCGATTGTCGGCGAGTGCGAAGCGCTTATGCCATCCGGAAGTTTCTTCGTTGGCGGTCACCCGATTGCCGGCACAGAGCACACCGGCGCTGCCGCCTCCTTCGCCACCCTCTACCGTGGCAGACGCTGCATCCTGACGCCGACGGAACGAACCGATGCCGGGTCCCTGGACCTGGTCGCCGGCCTGTGGAGGCTTGCCGGGGCAGATGTCTGTTTCATGGAGCCTGGGCATCACGACCGGATCTTCGCCGAAATTTCGCACCTGCCTCATATGGCGGCCTATGCCCTGGTGCATGCCGTCGGAACGGCCGATGTGGAGGGAGAAAATGTTCTCTCCTACACCGCCGGCGGCTTCCGCGACTTTACCCGCATCGCCTCTTCCGACCCGGCCATGTGGCGCGACATCGCCTTGATGAACAGGGAGGCGCTCCTGCACAGCATCGACGGATTTTCCACCAGCCTCGCCGAACTGCGCCGGCGGATTGACGGCGGCGACCAGGCCGGATTGACGGAGTTTTTCACCACCGCAAAACAGTTTCGCGACGGCATCGTCTGATTACGATCATCAACCGGAGAACCCACGTGAATTCCATAATCATACAACCGGCAGCAGCAGTAAGAGGTGAAATAACCGTTCCGGGCGACAAATCCATTTCCCACCGCTCGATCATGCTCGGTGCGATTGCCAACGGCGTCACGACGGTCCGCGGCTTTCTTCGCGGCGAGGACAACCTCTCCACCATGCATGCCTTTCGCTCCATGGGAGTTGCCATCGACGATGACGGCGAAACGGTCCGGATCACCGGCCGCGGCCTGCACGGGCTGCTGGAGCCGGACGATGTCCTTGACTGCGGCAACTCCGGCACGACTATCAGGCTGATAACAGGCCTCCTGTCAGGCCAGTCTTTCTTTTCGGTCGTGACCGGCGACCGGTACCTGCGCAGGCGCCCCATGAAGCGCGTCGTCGAGCCGCTAACCCGCATGGGAGCGCGCATTGCCGGCCGCAGCGGCGGCACCCTGGCTCCCCTGGCCATCAGCGGCGGCGGGCTGAAGGGGATAAGCTACCAGTCCCCGGTATCAAGCGCCCAGATCAAGTCGTCGCTCATGCTGGCCGGCCTCTACGCCGACGGCGAAACTACCGTCAGCGAACCGAGCCTGTCGCGTGACCACTCGGAGCGGATGTTCGCTCTGTTCGGCGCGACGCTGGTCAGACACGACAACGGAGTGACGGTCCGGGGTGGGTTCGAACTGACTGCCCGGGACGTGACCGTGCCGGGAGACATCTCGTCTGCCGCCTTTTTCATCGTGGCCGCCCTGATCACGCCTCACTCCGAACTGCTGATAAAAAATGTCGGCGTCAACCCTTCCCGCACCGGCGTGATCGATATCCTGCAGGCCATGGGAGGGGATATCCAGCTGCTGGGCCAGCGGGATGTTTCCGGTGAGCCGGTCGCCGATATTCTCGTGCGCTCCTCGCGACTCAAGGGGATCGCGATTGCCGGAGGTGTCGTGCCCCGTGCCATCGACGAATTCCCGGCGGTCTGCATCGCCGCGGCCCGCGCCGAAGGGACCACCACGGTCAGGGACGCCAGGGAGCTGCGGGTCAAGGAGACCGACCGGATAACCGCCATGGCCGTCAATCTCGGGAAGCTCGGAGTCACGGTGGTTGAAACTGAAGACGGCATGGACATCACCGGTTCGGACCAAATTCTCGGAGGAAGCGTAGACAGCTCCGGGGACCACCGCATAGCCATGTCCATGTCGGTTGCCGCTCTGGTCGCCTCCGGCCCGATCACCGTAACCGACATCGCCTGTGTCGCCACATCATTCCCCACCTTTTTCCCGCTGCTGGAAAAAGTTGCCTCGAAATAACCGATGCCTTCAAGACCTGACGGCATCATCATCGCGATAGACGGGCCTTCCGGCGCGGGAAAAAGCACCATCGCCCGCCTGCTGGCTGAGCGCCTCGGCTATCTCCAGATCGATACCGGGGCCATGTACCGGGCAGCCGCACTCATGCTTGACCGTGCCGGCATTGATCTCGGCGATCTTGCCGCAGTCAAGCGGTTCTGTCGTGATCTTGACATACGGCTTGAACAGGTTTCGGGACGGCAGACCGTACGCGCCAACGGTCTGGATGTAACGGACCGGATCCGCACCCCGGAGATGTCGCTCCTGACCTCCCGGACCTCGGCTCTCAAGCCGGTGCGGGATGCGCTGCTTAAATCCCAGCAGCAGATGGGAAGCAGGGGGGGCGTGGTTCTCGAAGGACGCGATATCGGTACGGTCGTGTTCCCCGATGCCGAAGTTAAATTCTTTCTGGTCGCGTCGGTTGAAGAGCGCGCCAGAAGACGGTGTGAAGAATTGACCGCCAAAGGAGAACCGGTTACACTCACCGATACTATCGCCGACGTCGCCAGGCGGGACCGGCAGGATTCGGAACGTGATATAGCGCCGCTCAGGCAGGCTGATGACGCGGTCCTGATCGATTCGTCCCGGCTCTCCATTGACGAGGTGCTGACCGGTATGATTGAAATCTGCCGCACTAAAACAGAGGGCAGGGAATCTTCCCCATGAAAGTTATCCTTGCAAAGCAGGCCGGATTCTGTTTCGGGGTCAAACGTGCAACGCAACTGGCGTTTGAAGCGGCGGGCAAGGATCAGAAAACCTACACGCTCGGGCCGATCATCCATTCCCCCCAGGTCGTCGGAAAGCTTGAAACTCTCGGGATTCGCGCCCTCAATTCCCTCGATGACATGGAGTGCGGGACTATCATCATCCGCTCCCACGGAGTCGAACAGAAGGATATCACCGAGGCACAGAGGAAGAACCTCACCATAGTCGATGCGACCTGTCCGTTCGTCAAGAAGGCCCAGGATCACGTGAAGAGCCTGTCGGAGGAAGGTTACGGAGTGGTAGTCGTCGGGGATGCGGACCATCCCGAGGTCCAGTCGATCGTTTCCTACGGCGGCGAGAAGGTTTATGTCGTCGCGTCGGGCGATGAGGTCAAAAAACTTCCGAAGATGAAGAAAATCGGGGTGGTGGCCCAGACGACCCAATCTTTCGAAAACCTGAAGAACGTCGTGGGAGAATGTCTGCTGCGGGGAGGCGAGATCCGCGTCTTCAACACGATCTGCGACGCGACCGCGGTCCGCCAGGAAGAGGCGAAAGAGCTGGCAAGCCAGGTCGACTGCATGCTGGTTATCGGCGGTTTCAACAGCGCCAACACCAGGAGGCTGCTTGAAGTCTGTGCCGAACTTCAGCCGCGCACCTATCATATTGAAACAGCGGCGGAGATTAACGAGGCGTGGTTTGAAGGCGCCGAGAAAGTCGGGGTCACCGCCGGCGCCTCGACTCCCAAGTGGATTATCGATGAAGTTGTGAACAAAGTTGAAGAATTGAATAAAAGCGATTGAAATATTGGGCTCTTATTGCTACATTATGAAGCTCAATAAAAACAGAAGAACGATAAACGTTCAGGGGGTATGGTGTAATGGTTGATTTTAAAAGGCTTGACGCTGCCGGAGATGAGAATGAAGAATTCGACGGCGATCAGCAAAGCAGTGAATTTGCAGCGCTTTTCACTGAGAGTTTAAAAGATCGTCCCGAACGGGATAAAATCATAGAGGGAACTGTAGTGCGTGTGGATGTTGATACGGTCCTTGTTGATATCGGGTTGAAGTCGGAAGGGCATGTTCCATTGACCGAGTTTACCAATGCTGACGGCGAAGTATCAGTGCAGGTCGGCGACAAGATCCGCGTACTGATGACCCGTCAGGACGGAAAAAAAGGGTATGTCCTCTCCAAGAAAAAGGCGGACTATCTTTCCGCCTGGGACAAGATCGGCGACGCCTGCCAGGAAGGCGGCATCATCGAAGGCACCATTACCGGCAAGGTAAACGGCGGCTTTACCGTCGACATCGGCGGACTTCAGGCGTTCCTTCCCTCGTCACAGGTTGATATCCGTCCTTCATCCGACTCGGACAGCTATATCGGGGTTACAGGGCGATTCAAGGTCATCAAGGTTAACCAGCGCCGCGACAATATCGTGCTCTCCCGTCGCTCCGTCCTCGAGGAAGAGCGTGCCGCCATCCGTGACATCACTCTCGAAAAACTCGAAGAAGGGCAGATCGTGCAGGGCACTATCAAGAATGTTACCGATTACGGCGCCTTTGTGGACCTGGGCGGTGTTGACGGCCTGCTCCACGTGTCCGACCTTTCCTGGGGCCGAGTCGGCAAACCGACAGAAGTTCTCAAGCCGGGCCAGCAGATCACCGCCAAGGTTCTCAAATTCGACCGCGCCAAAGGGAAAATCTCCCTCGGGATCAAGCAGACCCTGACGGACCCCTGGATTGACGTACCCGCCAAGTTCCCGATCGGCAACCGGGTTCACGGCAAGGTTGTCAGCCTGATGGAATACGGTGCATTCGTCGAACTGGAACCGGGCATTGAAGGCCTGATCCACGTTTCGGAGATGTCCTGGACCAAGCGGGTCCGCCGCGCTGCCGATATCCTCAACATCGGTGATGAGGTTGAAACGGTTATCCTCGGCATCGACATGGGGAACCGCAAAATTTCACTGGGGCTCAAGCAGGTTTCCGAAAATCCCTGGACGACGATCGCGGAAAAATATCCTGCCGGCACCAGAATCGAAGGGCAGATCAAAAACATGACCGATTTCGGCATGTTTATCGGCATCGAAGACGGCATCGACGGTCTGGTGCATGTCTCGGACATGTCCTGGACGAAACGCATCAAGCACCCCGGCGATGTCTACGAGAAGGGAAGCCTGGTTCAGGCGGTCGTTCTCAAGGTCGACGTGGAAAATGAGCGTCTCTCCCTCGGCATCAAGCAGCTTGAGCCCGATCCTTGGAGCCTTGCCCCCGGCAAGTACCGTGCGGGAGCACTGGTCAGCGGTAAAGTTACTTCATTGACCGACTTCGGTGTTTTCGTCGAACTGGAAGAGGGGATCGAAGGCCTGATCCACGTATCCGAGCTGTCACGCGAAAAAGTTGCCTCCGCGAAGGAATTTGCGGCCATCGGCGACACACTCGAAGCTGTTGTACTCAGCTGTGACTCTAAAGAGCGCCGCATATCCCTGTCGATTAAATCGATGCATGTCGCGACGGAAAAAGCCGAATTCGAGCAGTATATGGGGTCACAGGGCGAATCAACATCAACATTCGGTGATCTGCTGAAGCAAGGCTTGAACAACAGAACCAACTAATTTTATGAAATGCCAGAGGGACGTATGACCAAGAGTGAACTCATTGAAAAAGTTGTTCAGTCGCACGGGATGTTGAACGTCAAGGTTTCTGAAATCGTCGTCAACACCGTATTCGACTCGATTGAAGAGGCCCTGAAGTCCGGCGACAAGGTGGAGATCCGCGGTTTCGGCAGCTTCACCATTCGCGAGCGCCTCGGCCGAGAAGCGAGAAATCCGAAAAGCGGCGAGATTGTACGCATTCCGTCGAAAAAAACGCCATTCTTCAAAACTGGCAAAGATCTTAAAGAACGGGTTAACTGCTGATAAGCCGTCTGCCGGCTATAACGCCCGAATGGTGGAACTGGTAGACACAAGGGACTTAAAATTCCTCGGCAGAAATGCTGTGCCGGTTCGATTCCGGCTTCGGGCACCACCAACTACCTGATAATATTGAATAAACTAACCAGGGTCATGCAACTAGCATGGCCCTGTCTTAGTTTGTAGTTTCGTTGGCGCTGATATTGACGCATGAATCATGACAGTAACTGCAACTTGTGCATAGTAATCTTGTTGCAGTAATTCGTGAGAGGGGTATACTGGAATCAGGAAGCAACACAAAGACCAAGTACCAGAAATAAGTGATTAAAAAAGCTTATGACTTGGGAAAAGCGGGCTGTTGCTTCTGTTTTTTTATCCATCGAAGCTTTCAGGGGGCATTTTGTTTTCATGGGTATAATTGCGGTGTCAGGAAAGCAAAGCCACGCATTAGGGCCGGTAGATAAAGCATACTTGAAAAGGGGATTTTATGAATAAATACATCTTTATTTTGCTGGCTGTCTGCTGCATGGCCCTGGCCGCCTGTTCCAGCGATCAGGGAAAGCAGCAGCTTGAAACAGCTCAGTTTGAAGAGAAACAGAACAACAGAGAGCATGCTGTGAAGCTTTACGAAGAGGTGGTCCTCAGGCACGCGGGAACGCCAAACGCAAAGATTGCCCAGGAGCGGCTGAATGCGCTGAAAGGTGGCAAGTAATATATGGAGTTCATCGCCCATGAGTGCCCGGATTCATCCGGCATATGCTCTCTGCGGGCAGACGAACAGCGGGGAAGAACAGGGTTTCTGGCTCGAAAACTCCGGGCGTGGTTCCTTTCCGTAGGAACGTAGAAAGTGGGCACCCATTGATACCAGACAAAATACACCTCTGAATCCTTCGCAATCGCCATTATCTAATCCCCTTGCATTCTCAGACCGGCTAAATATTCCTCGGTAACTTCAAGACGAATAATTGAAACGCGGAGAAATATGTCTGATCAATCACTTATACTCTGGATCATCGGCGCTATTTTTACTGCCACCGGTCTGGCAGGGCTGCTGCTGCCGGTTGTGCCGGGTGCGCCGGTCCTGTTTCTGGGGCTGCTCCTAGGGGCGTGGGCGGAGGAGTTCCGCTATATAGGTGTCCGGACCCTTCTGGCTCTGGCAGGAATGGCCGCGCTGACTTACGTGGTGGAGTTAGCCGCCTCCATGCTGGGGGTCAGGAGGTTCGGCGGCTCACGGCGTGCCATGACTGGTGCCGTTCTTGGCGGGATTGTGGGGATTTTTCTTGGGATTCCGGGAATCCTGCTTGGACCGTTTGTGGGTGCGGTAATCGGAGAACTGTCGCTGCAGCGCAGCCTGAACCAGGCAAGCCGGGCAGGTATTGGTACCGTGGTGGGACTGGCCATTGGAGTTGCGGGCAAACTCGCGCTCGGCATCGCCATGATCGGCCTGTTTCTGCTGGTCCGACTGCTCTGATATAGCAGGCACTTAAAGTAATTTTGCGCATGCATTTGACTGAACGTTGACAGAAATTAAGCATGGAGATGACATGAATACATACGGTCATTATCTGCAGGAAGCCATTGCTGCAGCCAGGATCGCCGGGCGGTATCAGAAATCCCGCTTCGCTTCATCCCTGAATATCCAGATGAAAGGGGACAAGGACCTGGTGACCGAAGTTGACCGGGAATCGGAGCGGCTTATCGTGGCGCATTTGCTTAAGCGCTTCCCGGGCCATGATATAGTTGCCGAGGAGGGTAACTACCCGCAGGCCGGCTCTCCCTGCCGCTGGATAATCGATCCGGTGGACGGCACGACCAACTACGCCCACGGCTATCCATGGTTCTGCTCCTCGATCGGGCTTGAGGTGGAGGGCGAGCTGGTCGCCGGCGTGATTTATAACCCGGTATATGACGAACTTTTCACGGCTACCAAAGGGGGCGGCGCACATTTGAACGGCGCTCCCCTGACGGTATCCGTCCGCACTCCGCTGGAAAATTCGCTGCTCGGCACCGGTTTCCCCTATGACTGCGCGACTGACCCGGCCAACAACTTTGCCAGTTTCTTCGCCTTTCAGAAGAGTGCCCGGGGAATTCGACGGGCCGGAGCTGCGGCGCTTGACTTGGCTTACGTGGCCGCCGGACGGTTGGACGGCTTCTGGGAACTGAAACTGAAGGCGTGGGATGTGGCAGCCGGAGTCCTCTTGGTGCGTGAAGCGGGGGGCAGGGTGACGACTTTCGACGGCTCTCCCTACGATATTTTCAATAACCGGATTGTGGCCAGCAATGGCCTGATCCATGACGAGATGGTCGCCATGCTGGCCGCGGTAGCCTCCGAGTCTGCCGTATGATGCGTCAGGAAACTGCCATAATGCCGGGAAGCTGCAGATGAGAGCTTTTGCCAACCTGTTCCTGATCCTGTTCCTTGCCGACGGCGGTTTCTCCCTGGTCGACGAGTTGGTGCCGCTGCTGACCCCGCTGGCACCCTTTTCCGCGCTGCGGGCCCTTCTGGCCGGCACCGTCATCGTCATGAGTGTTCCACTCTACTTCTGCCTCGGCATCGACCGGCGGCTCCCCAAGCGGGTCTTTCTCCCGCTGATCCTCTTCGTCTTTTTCTCACTCATATCCACCTGGCTTTTCCCGACCATTGCCGGGATCCGGATCTACGGGTTCCTGCTGTCAGCCGGGCAGGTCGTACTCGGTATGCTGCCGCTCTGTTTTTTCCGCAAAGGGGATGCCCGCTCCCTGACTATGCCGCCGGAGATGTTCACGACTCCGTTTTTCGGTCTCAGGAACAGCCTGGTCTTCGGCGCGGCATCCGTGGTCGTTATCCCGCTCGCCCTGGCGATGTTAGTCCTCTCTGTTGCGGATGCTTACATGGCCGAATATACCTCGGGCTTCATGCATCTTGCGCCGGGGGGACTCCGAATGACCGAGCGGGTCTACACGCGGAATAACCGCACGGTCCGGCTGGCCGCGATGATTCACGTGGGTGACAGGGGGTATTATGACGGGGTAACCGGATCGGACCATCCCGGCCGTACCATCGTCCTGGCCGAAGGTATCAGTGACGAAAATCGCCTGCTGCAGAGCGGCATCGACTACGGCAGAATGGCCGGCTTTCTTGGGCTGACATCCCAGCATGAGGTGCAGTTCCGGGGCAGGATCATCGAGGCGGAAGAGCTCGAATCTCCCCGGCCGATCCCCCGGGGTGCGGAGGCGGTCGATATCCTCAGGGCCGATGTGGATGTCGCCGACTTCCGTCCGCCGACTCTCCTTCTTCTGAACGCCGTCGGGAAGCAATTGCAGGAGAGTTCCTCCTTCGTGGAGGGGGTCAGTGCGATCAACTCGTGGGGAGAGAAGAATATTACCCCGGAAATGTCCGAAATCATCATGGACGACATCCTGCACCGGAGGAACATGGGAGTACTCCGTCTCCTGGACAGGGCCTTCAGCCGCTACGATACCGTTGTGATCCCCTGGGGGGCACTGCACATGAAGGAGCTAGAAGCGGAGATTCTGAAGCGGGGATTTGTGCTGCAGGAAGAGCGGGAGAGGGTCAGCATCAATTTCCGCAGGATGGTCATGGGGGTGCTGTGACCGTGACCGCAGGGGGAAACCGCCCCGTTGAGACTATTGTGTTCTCTCCGGTTACATTGAATACCAACGATGCATCTAGTATTATGGCGAAATTAATCGAGGTAAGATGATGGTCCGATTGCGAAGGATCAAATGAGGAAAAAGGAGCTACACCGTGACGAGAATCTGCAGAAGCTTTGTCCCAGCGCTGGTGCTGGGCACCCTGTTTGTTGCGCTGGCAGGCTGTCAGAAAAAAGAGGGCCCGGCTGAGCGCGTCGGCAGAGAAATGGACAAGGCGGCGGAAAAAACCGGCCGGCAGCTTGAAAAGGCGGCCGACAAGGTCGGTGAGAAGCTCGAAGATGCTGGTGCGAAAATCAAGGATGCGGCTAAAGATGTAAAGAAATGACAATAAGTCCCGTCCCGTGTAAACCGTGATTCCCCATTCCGACGGCATGATAGTGCTGCCGCCGGAGTGATTCTATTGAGTGCAAAGGTACAACCGTGGGTAATTACAGTGTAGTTGTGCTCGACTTTGAGACCACCGGCCTCTCGCCGGATTACGGCGACAGGGCGATCGAGATCGGGGCTGTTCTCATCGAGAACAACCGGATCGTGGACCGGTTCCAAAGCCTGATGAACCCCGGGATGAGGATCAGCCGCTTCATCGAGGATTATACCGGCATCACCAACAAGATGGTAGAGAGTGCCCCTTCCGTCGCCGAGGCTATGGAAAGATTTGCCTCTTTCATGGACCGGCACCCCCTGGTTGCCCACAATGCGGGGTTCGACAGCCGTTTTCTCGACGCCGAACTGCGGCGGATCAGTCGGCAGCGGAGCCAGGAGTTCGCCTGTTCCCTGCTGGTTTCAAGGCGGGTCTACCCGGAATCCCCGGGGCACAGCCTGGAAAAGCTCGTCCGCTACCGGGACCTTGCGACCGACGGTGTGCATCACCGCGCACTTGCGGACGCCGAAATGACAGGGCATCTCTGGATCAGCATGGTGAACGACCTTAAAGAGGCGTATAAGCTAACCCGGGTACCATTCGAGCTGATGCAGCAGCTGTCAAGGGTTTCAAAGTCGGCCGCTCCCGCTTTTCTGCAGCGGGCTGCGGATAAGGAAATACAGGCAGGCAGATAACCGGCGACAGTTTTTTTGTTGACCGTCATGGACGGGTACCGCTATATTCACCCGCCAGCATGAGATGCTGAACCATGGCACGTATTCGGTTTCCCCCGGCTTCGCACCCGTTAAAAACAGTGGCTTGCGATATTTTCGCAGGCCGCTGCCGTTTCGGCTCTGCCGCTGCTTTTCAATATCGCATCGAAAGATTCAACCATGACAAATACTCTCAACGCGCTGTTTCCCGAAGAAGAACAGATTCCCGAACTGTACCGCATCGGGCGGCCGATCAGACAGGAGCGTTACCTGATCGACGGTGAGCTGCGCCTTTGGGATGGTCCGCTGCAGGAGGTTCATTCGCCGGTACGGGTGCGAACTGCCGCTGGATTCCGGAGTAAACTGGTCGGCGAGGCCCCGCAACTGGACGGGGCGGCGGCGCTCGAAGCGCTGGCTGCCGCAGTGCGGGCCTATTCAAACGGTCGCGGCGTCTGGCCGACGATGTCGGTCGGCGAGCGGATCAAGTGCGTGCAGCGCTTCACCGCCGCCATGCTGGGGAAGCGGGGGGAGATCGTGATCCTGCTGCAGTGGGAGATCGGCAAGTCGCGGCAGGAGGCGGAGCGCGAGTTCGACCGGACGACCACCTATATCCGCGATACGCTCGAAGCGCTCAAAGAGCTCGACCGGGCGGCGTCCCGGTTCGTCATCCAGCAGGGGATCATCGGCCAGATCCGCCGCGCCCCCCTGGGGGTGGTGCTCTGTATGGGGCCCTACAACTTCCCGCTCTACGAAACCTTTACGACCCTGATCCCGGCGCTGGTGATGGGGAACACGATCCTGCTGAAACCTCCCCGCTTCGGCATCCTGCTCTTCGGCCCGCTGCTGGAGGCGTTGCGCGATTCTTTTCCGGCCGGCGTCGTCAACACTGTCTACGGCGAGGGAGAGGTTGTGGTCCCCCCGCTGATGGCCTCCGGCCAGGTGGATGTGCTCGCCTTTATCGGCACCCACCGGGTGGCCGATGCGCTCCGTGCGGTTCACCCGCGTCCGCACCGGCTTCGCTGCGTGCTGGGGCTCGACGCCAAGAATCCGGCGGTGGTTCTTCCGGACGCCGACCTGGAGCTGGCGGTGGCCGAATGCATCCAGGGGAGTCTGACCTACAACGGCCAGCGTTGCACCGCACTGAAGATCATGTTCGTGCACCGCTCGATCGTTGACAAATTCCTGGAGCGGATGTCCGCAGGGATCAGCGCCTTGAAGTGCGGCATGCCATGGGAGGAGGGGGTCACGATCACACCGCTGCCGGAGCCGGAAAAACCTGCCTATCTGGAGGGGCTGGTGGAGGATTCCCTGGCTCTCGGCGCCCGGGTCGTGAACCAGGGCGGCGGTACCGTAGTCAACTCGTTCTTCTACCCGGCGCTGCTCTACCCGGTGACCCCCGATATGCGGGTCTACGACGAGGAGCAGTTCGGGCCGGTCATCCCGGTCGTCCCGTTCGACGACGTCAGAGAGCCGATCGAGTATGTCGTCGCCTCGAATTACGGCCAGCAGGCCAGCATCTTCGGGCAGAACACCGACCTGCTCGCCACGCTGGTCGATGCCCTGGTCAACCAGGTCTGCCGCATCAACATCAACAGCCAGTGCCAGCGGAGCCCCGATAGTTTCCCTTTCAACGGGCGCAAGAACTCCGCCGACGGTACCCAGTCGGTCGCCGATGCCCTGCGGATCTTTTCCATCCGGATCGTCGTGGCGGCGCGGGAAACCGAGGCAAACCGGGAGATCATCACGAGCATCGTGCGGGAGAGGAAATCACATTTTCTTTCGACGGATTACATGCTGTAGATTCGGGACCGGGCGGAATACAAAAAATATTTCACGCGGAGGCGCGGAGACGCGGAAAAACCTGGTTAAAACCAATAGAACCGGATTAAACCATGAATCTTTTTCTTGGCTTTCTCCGCGTTCTCCGCAACTCCGCGTGAGACGGTTTTATGTGCAGAATACATTTTGAAGCGATGCAAATCGTAAGAGACCAAGAGGATGCCACTCGAATGAACACAGTACTCAACGGCAAGACAGACAAACTCAACGCGATCCTGGCCGGCATGGAGGGGTGCGTGATCGGCTTTTCTGGCGGGGTCGATTCGACGCTGCTCTTTGCGGTGGCGGCGGAACTCCTTGGTGTCCGGGCTCTGGCGGTTACCGCCACGTCCCAGACCTACCCGGAGCGAGAACTGAATGAAGCGCGTGAGCTGGCCGATCGCATCGGTGGCCGGCACCTGGTGGTCGTGTCGGAGGAACTGGACATCCCGGAGTTTCGGGACAATCCCCGCAACCGCTGTTATTACTGCAAGAAGGAGTTGTTCGGCAAGCTGAGGGAGATCGCTGACAGGGAAGGGCTGGAGTGCGTGCTGGACGGCACTAACGTCGATGACGCCGGTGACCACCGCCCGGGGCGGACCGCCGCGGCGGAAATCGGGGTGCGCAGCCCGCTGGAGGAAGCCGGTTTCACGAAGCAGGATATTCGCGACCTATCCCGCACCCTGGGGCTGCCGACTTGGGACAAACCGGCTTTTGCCTGCCTTTCCAGCCGTTTTCCCTACGGCACGGTCATTACCGCCGAGCGTGTCGGACAGGTCGGGCTGGCCGAAGAGTCGCTGCGGGGGCTGGGGTTCCGGACGTTGCGGGTTCGCTACCATGGGAGCGTTGCCAGGATTGAGCTGGGTGAGGGTGAATTTGAACTCGCGACCGGAATCCACCGGGACGAAGTCGTCAGACTCGTGAAAGCCGCCGGATTTACCTATGTGGCGCTTGATCTGCAGGGGTACCGAACCGGGGCCATGAATGAGGAAGCATCCTGATTACCCTTTCCGGCAATGACCCCTTGACTGGTCAGACCTTTTCTGGAATAATCCAGCCGCTTTTGTCAAATCTTTGTTTGGGGAGATCAATATCATGAAAAAAATGCTGCTGCTGTTGTCGTGTTTGGTACTGTCACTGTTTGCCGTGTCCGCCTTTGCCGGTGACGGCTCCTGGGACAAGGTGAAGAAGGATGGCCGGCTTGTGATCGGTCTTGATGATTCGTTCCCGCCGATGGGGTACCGCCTGGCCGACGGCAAACTGGTCGGTTTCGATGTTGATGCCGCCGAAGAGGTCGGCAAACGTCTCGGCATCAAGATCGACTGGCAGCCGACCGCCTGGGACGGCGTGATACACTCCCTGGATGCGAAGAAATTCGACTGCATCTGGAACGGCATGACGATCACCGAGGAACGCGCCAAGCAGGTTGCCTTTAGCAAGCCGTATATCATGGACGGCCAGATCGCCATCATCAATTTCAAGGAAAAGCGTTTCAAGGCTCTCAAGGACCTCAAGAATTTCAAAGCCGGCACCCAGAAAGGTTCCTCCGGCATCCAGGCCGTCAAGAAACTGGCCGTTGCACCGACCGAACTGAAGGAATACGAGGATTATCCCAAGGCGTTGCTCGACCTTGAAGCCGGCCGCATCGACGTTGTTGTCGTTGACAATGTCACCGGCCGCGACATGATTGCCAAGCGTCCCGGCAAGTTCAAGATCATTCCGGGCATGATCAGCAAAGAGCCTTTTGGCGTGGCCTTCCGCACGGGGGACATCGACCTGCGCGAAAAAGTTCAGCAGACGCTGGACAAGATGGTGAAGGACGGCGCCATGGCCAAGATCTCGCGCAAATGGTTTGCAGCAGACATTACCAATCCCAAGAAATTCTAGTCAGTGAAGGTTTCAATGAAATATTGCATCAGCAGGGTCTTTGTGGCCCTGCTTTTTTTGTGGGCACTGTCAGGAACCTGCCTGGGGGGGGGTGAATACGACCAGCTTTTTCGCCAGTCCAGCGACCTGATGGCCGAAGGTGATCTCGACGGCGCATTGACGCTGCTCAGGCAGGTTCCGACTCCAGCGCCCGGTGAAGAGGCCGACGCCTTTGTTTCTAGCCGCATGCAGGCCGCCCGCATTCACGCCTCGCGGGATGCCACGGACAAGGCGATTGCCGCCTGCCGGGAGGTGCTGATACTCTTTCCCGACAACAGCGAAGCGCGCAACTTCGTCGCGGCATTGCAGGAGCAGCTCAAGCCGGGGTGGCACACGGTGCTCTCCGATACGATCCGCTTCCTGCCAGCCTTGGGAAGGGGTGCGCTGATGACGCTGCTGCTGGTGCTTTGCACGATGCTGGTCTCCCCACTGGGAGGGTTGCTGATCGCGCTGGGGCGACTCAGCAGACTGCGGCCGGTGTCGGGACTCTGCTGGTTCATCATCTGGTTTTTCCGCGGCACGCCGCTGTTGCTGCAGCTGTTCTTCATCTATTATGGTCTCCCCTCGCTCGGCATCACCCTGCCGCCGTTGTCGGCGGCGGTTATCGGCCTCGGCCTGAATTATTCCGCCTATCTTGGCGAGATCATCCGCGGGGCAATCCAGAGCATCGATCACGGCCAGATGGAGGCGGCCAAGGCGATCGGCATGAGCTACGGCCAGGCGATGCGGCGGATCATCATTCCCCAGACCTACAAGCGTCTGATGCCTCCGGTCGGCAACGAGTTCATCGCCCTGATCAAGGATACCGCCCTCGTCTCCACCATCGCCATGGTCGAGCTGATGCGCGCGGCCGACCAGCTCTTCAACACCTATTTCAACATCACGGCACTGGCGCTGGCGGCATGTATCTACCTGGTGCTGACGACAATATTTACCTTCATCTTCGAAAAGATCGAATATCGGGCAGGAATCTATGAACAGCGCTAATCAGCCGCTTCTGTCGCTGGAGAACATCACCAAACGCTTCAAGGATCTGACGGCGGTCAACGGCGTCAATCTTGATGTTGCTCCCGGCGAGAAACTTGTCATCATCGGCCCCTCCGGTTCGGGCAAATCCACCCTGCTCCGGTCGATCAACATGCTGGAGCAGATCGACGAGGGGACCATCCGCTTCGAAGGGCGCGAAGTCGGGTATGTGATGCGCCACGGCAAACGGCATCCGGACCGCCCCCAGGCGATCAGCGCACTGCGGGCCGATATCGGCATGGTCTTCCAGCATTTTCATCTCTTCCCGCACATGACCGTACTGGGGAACGTGATGGAGGGGCCGCAGACCGTACAGCGGAAGCCGGTCGCCGAAGCCCGCTCCATCGCGACCGGCATGCTGGCCAAGGTGGGATTGTCAGACAAGCGCGACGTGTTTCCTGCCACCCTGTCGGGGGGGCAGAAGCAGCGGGTGGCCATCGCCCGCGCCCTGGCCATGCGCCCCAAACTGATGCTGTTCGACGAGCCGACCTCGGCCCTGGACCCGGAACTGGTCGGAGAAGTGTTCGATACGATCCACACCCTGGCCGACGAGGGGATGACGATGATCATCGTCACCCATCACATGGGCTTTGCACGGGAGCTGGCGGACCGGGTCATCTTCATGGACGGGGGAAATTTCCTGGCCGAGGGGGCGCCGGAGGAACTCTTCAGCACGGCGCACGACAACGAACGGATCAGGGGTTTCCTTAACCGGCTGCTGTAAGCTGCTCTGATTATGTGACGCATCCCCAGGTACACCCACCTATGACCAGACTCCCGATCGACGACATCCTTCCCGCGCTACTCGACTCCGTACGCACTCACCAGAGCGTCATCCTGCATGCCCCGCCTGGTGCGGGAAAAACCACGCGTGTTCCGCTGGCCCTGCTTGACATAATTCCTCCCGGGGCCGGCCGGATACTCATGCTGGAGCCGCGACGGATCGCGGCGGTGTCCGCTGCTCGCTGGATGGCGGGCATTCTCGGCGAGGAGGTCGGGGGGATGGTCGGCTACTCGATCCGTTTTGAAAGCTGCGTTTCCAAAGCCACCCGGATCGAGGTGGTGACGGAAGGGATCCTGACCCGCCGGATTCAGGGTGATCCCGGTCTTGACGGCGTGGCGCTGCTCATATTTGACGAGTTTCATGAACGGAGCATCCATGCCGATCTAGGGCTGGCCCTGTCCCGCGAGGTACAGCAGTTCCGCCCGGACCTCAAGATCATCGTCATGTCCGCTACGCTCGACCTGGGGCCGCTCTCCCGACTGCTCGACAACGCCCCGGTGATCGGTTCGGAGGGTCGTATGTTCCCCGTTGACCTGAAATACCTCGACGATACGGGCCATACGCGCCTTGCACAACGGGTGGCCGCGGCGGCTGCCAGGGCGCTGAAGGAAACGGAAGGGGACATACTGGCGTTTCTGCCCGGCTCCGGCGAAATCCGCGCCTGCGCCGCACTGCTGGCAGAGTCGGGAGCCGTTCAGCGAGATATTACCGTCTGCCAGCTGTACGGCGATTTGCCGATCGCCGAGCAGCAAAGGGTCATCCAGGCCGGTCTCCAGCGTAAGATAGTCCTGGCCACCAGCATCGCCGAAACCAGCCTGACGATAGAAGGTGTCCGGACCGTCATCGATGGCGGCGTATCGAGGCGGCTTCAGTATGATCCGGGCAACGGTCTGAATCGTCTGGTCACCGTGCGCGAGTCGCGCGCCTCGGCCGAACAGCGCGCCGGGAGGGCGGGACGGACCGCCCCCGGGGTCTGCTACCGCCTCTATTCACAACACACGCTGCACGCCATGGCGCCGCACTCGCCACCCGAAATCTGCGTTACCGACCTGTCGCAGCTCCTGCTGGAGCTGGCGGCCTGGGGGATCACCGACCCGCTGCAACTCGGGTGGCTGGATGCGCCTCCCGCTCCGGCGCTGGAGTCGGCCCGCCGCCTGCTTGTCGAGCTGGACCTGTTTGATGACTCCGGCCGGATCACGGCTCGCGGCCGTGAAGTCGTGCGGATGCCGCTTCATCCCCGCCTCGGCAGGCTGCTGCTCCGTTCGCGGGAACTGGGCTGCCCCGTTCTGGGGTGCCGGGTTGCGGCACTGCTCTCGGAACGGGACCTGTTCCGCATCACCCCCGGTGGAGTCACGCCGCATCTCTGTTCCTCCGACATCGGCGACCGCCTGGAAGCACTTGACATCTGGCTTGCATCAGGGCGCAGCGATCGCAGGATGGATCTTTCGGCAGTGAAAAATGTCGAACGGGTGGCCCGCCAGCTGCGCCGGTTCATGGCCGTACCCGACTCGCTGGAAGAAACTTGCGATGGTAACCTGATGTCCCGGTTACTGTTGGCGGCGTATCCCGACCGCCTTGCACGGCGCAGGGTCGGCGAGGGGGGCGGTTACCTCCTCGCGGGCGGGAGGGGCGCCCGCATATCGGAGCGGAGCGGGGTACGGGCGGCCGAGTATATCGTGGCGCTGGCGCTGGATGCCGGCAGTCAGGCCGAAGCGGTTGTCCATCTCGCCGCCGAAATACCGGAGTCAGTTATCCGCGAGGAGCGCTCCGGACATATTCGCTCTGAGACGGTCGTGAGCTGGGATGAGCGGGAGGGGCGCGTCACCGCCCGGCGGCTGGAACGGCTGGAATGTATACAGCTTGCCGCCGCGACGGTAGTTCCGACGGCTGTGCAGACGGTGCAGGCCATGGTCGGCGCGGTGCGGGCGTCAGGATTGAGCCTGCTGCCGATGGATGACGCGGTACGCCAGCTGCAGGGTCGGTTGCTGTTGCTCCGCGCCGCCTTTCCGGAACGGGAGTGGCCGGATATTTCGGATGCGGTGCTGCTGGAAACGCTGGAAGAGTGGCTGGCGCCGCATCTCGGCGGGGTGGCCTCCGCGAAGAGAGCCGCACAGCTTGATATTGCGGAGATCTTGAGGAGGAGTCTCGATTACCGGCGGCTGCGGGAACTGGATGAACTGGCGCCGACACATCTGACCGTTCCGAGCGGCTCTAAGATCAGGATCGATTATTCGGGAGAAATGCCGGTGCTGGCGGTGAAACTGCAGGAGCTGTTCGGTCTGGCGGTCGGGCCGGCCGTGTGCGGCGGCAGGATACCGGTACTGCTGCATCTGCTGTCGCCAGCCGGAAGGCCGATTCAGGTGACCCGGGATCTGAAGGGGTTCTGGGATGGCTCGTATCAGCAGGTAAAAAAGGAGCTCAAGGGGCGCTACCCCCGGCACCCCTGGCCTGACGACCCCTGGAGTGCGGCTCCGACCCGCAGGGTGAAGCCGAAGTAATCAGTACTGGGTGTGGCAGCCGCTGCACTCGACCGGGCCGGACTTGTTTTCGCTGTGGCACCCCATGCAGGTCGTATGAGCCCATTTTTCGCCGAATTGGGCGATGGGGCCGGGATCTTTTGTCCCGTGGCATTCCGTGCATCCCCCAAGGTTCTTCTGATGCTGCTTGTGGGGGAACCCTGTCAGTGAAGCCCTGCCGAGCGGGATTTCATCGGCCAGGAGCGGGACGGCCAGGGCGGTACAGAGAATAAAAACGGTGACTATCTTCAGCATGCGATTCTCCTGTGTTACCGGGATAAGGTCTTCATTAAAGCAAGTCCGGTGCCAAAAAAAACGGGCCGACCGAATGATCGCCCCGTTCCAGGCAGTACTTGCTGCAGGCATCGTGAGAATGGCCGTTATCCGGCGATCCGGTAAGTTGTCTCCGTGCTCTCGCTGCTCTCCTGCATGATCCCCCGATCCGGGTTGGCCGCCAGATGGCGCAGGATGGCGAAAATCATCTCCGCCTCTTCCGGTTTTCCCAGCATCCCGGCGATTTCCTCCGCCGTCATGCACCGCTGTTCCCGTTGTAGCAGTTCCATGGCTGATTTCTGCAGGTCGATCACGGTGCCGGCCGCCTTTTTGCCCGCTTCCACACCGGGCTGGTGGTAGGCATTGATGTTGATCAGGCTGGCGTAGAGACCGACAGTCCGTTCGAACAGGGCAATCAGGACGCCGACCGCATGTGCATCGATCCGGTCGATGGTGATGGTCATCGATTCCCGCCCATTCTCGTAGAGAGCCGTACGAGTCCCCTGGAAAAATCCGAACAGGAAATCACCGCTGGTAATCCCATCCTCTACCTGGAGAGAACTCCCTTCCCGATCCTTCAACACCTCGATAAACGTGACGAAGAAGTTTGCCACCCCTTCCCGAAGCTGCTGTACATAGGCGTGCTGATCGGTCGAACCTTTGTTGCCGTACACCGTCAGTCCCTGGTTGACCACGGCGCCGTCACGGTCCAGCTCTTTGCCGATAGACTCCATGATCAGTTGCTGCAGGTAGCGGGAGAAGAGCAGCAGGCGGTCCTTGTAGGGGAGTACGACCATGTCCTTCGTGCCTCGTCCGCCGGTGGCGTAGTGCCACATCAGCGCCATGACCGCCGCCGGATTGCGGGTCGTATCCGCACTGCGGGTGACGATGTCGCAGCTCTTTGCGCCTTCCAGCAGCGCCTTGATGTCGATCCCCTGCAGAGCCGCCGGCAGGAGGCCGACCGCCGAGGTGACGGAGGTTCGCCCTCCGACCCAGTCCCACATCGGGAAGCGCTCCAGCCATCCTTCGGCCCGTGCCAGCCTGTCCAGCTCGCTTCCGGCTCCCGTTACCGCCACGGCATGCTGTGAAAAATCGAGTCCGGCGCGCTGATAGGCCCTCTTTGCCTCCAGCATCCCGTTACGGGTCTCCTTGGTAGAGCCGCTTTTGGATATGACGACCGTCACTGTCTGTGAAACGGACGCCCCAAGCTCCGCGAACACCTTGTCAAATCCGTCCGGGTCGGTGTTGTCGAGAAAATAAGCCCTCATCCGGTCGGACGGGGAGGCAAGCGCGTCGGCCACAAACTGCGGCCCCAGTGCGGAACCGCCGATACCGATGATAAGAACGTTTTTGAAAGGTTCGCCGATTTGAGCGGGTATGGCGCCGCTATGGAGTTTGGAACTGAATGACAGGATCTTTTCGACGGCGGCTTCGATTTCTCCCTGAATGTCGCGTGAAGGGGAGAGCGGCGGGTTCCTCAGCCAGTAATGCCCGACCGCGCGACCCTCATCACGGTTGGCAATCACCCCCCCCTCCAGCTCTTTCATTTCGGAGACCGCGTCCTGCAGTGCCGGTTCCATCTCTGCAAAAAAACTGTCGGCAAACTTCATTCTGCTTATATCAAGCGTAAGACCGATTCCAGGGCAGCTGCAGAGGTGTTTCCGGTAGCGGTTCCAAAGGTGGGTGCCTGTTTCCATAGTCTCTCCCATGCGGCAGATATGCAAAAGGCGGAGAATTCTCCGCCTTTTGTGTCAGGGTATGATCAAGCTACTTTTTGATGTTGTAGAACACGTCGTGGCCCTTGAACAGGGAGGTGCTGTCGAGCTCGTCCTCGATCCGGAGCAGCTGGTTGTACTTGGCGACGCGGTCGGTACGGCAGAGCGAGCCGGTCTTTATCTGGCCGGAGTTGACCGCCACGGCCAGGTCGGCCAGGGTGGTGTCTTCGGTTTCACCGGAACGGTGCGAAATAACGGTCGTGTAGCCGGCCCGTTTGGCCATTTCGATCGCCTCCAGGGTTTCGGTCAGGGTGCCGATCTGGTTCAGCTTGATCAGGATCGAATTGGCGATCCCCTTCTGGATCCCCTCTTTCAGGATCTTCGGATTGGTGACGAACAGGTCGTCGCCGACGATCTGGATCCGCTTGCCGAGGCGGTCGGTCAGCAGTTTCCAGCCGTCCCAGTCGTTTTCCGCCATGCCATCCTCGATGGAGATGATCGGGTACTTGTTGACCAGGTTTTCGTAGAAGTCGACCAATTCGACCGGTGTCTTCACCTTCTGCGTTTCGTTTTCCAGCGTATATTTACCGTCCTTGAACAGTTCTGAGGAGGCGACGTCCAGTGCCAGGAGCACGTCTTCGCCCGGCTTGTAGCCGGCCAAGACGATCGCTTTCATGATGACTTCCAGCGCTTCCTCGTTGGATTTCAGGTTGGGCGCAAAGCCCCCTTCGTCGCCGACAGCGGTATTGTACCCTTTGCTTTTCAGAACCGTCTTCAGGGCGTGGAAAATCTCCGCACCCATCCGGAGCGCTTCCTTGAAGCACGATGCGCCGGCCGGCATGATCATGAATTCCTGGATGTCGACGTTGTTGTCGGCGTGGGCGCCGCCATTGATGATATTCATCATCGGCAGCGGCAGCTCGCGGGCATTGACCCCCCCGATATATTTATAGAGCGGCTGTCCAGCCTCTTCGGCAGCAGCCTTGGCAACCGCCAGAGATACACCCAGAATCGCGTTGGCGCCGAGGTTTGTCTTGTATTCGGTGCCGTCCAGTTCGATCATTTTCGTGTCGATGCCGACCTGGTCGTCACCTTCCATACCGATTATCTCCTCGGCGATGACGTTGTTGACGTTGTCTATCGCCTGGAGAACACCCTTGCCGAGATAGCGCGACTTGTCACCGTCACGCAGCTCCATCGCTTCGCGCTCGCCGGTTGAAGCGCCTGACGGCACGGCTGCCCGCCCGAAAGCACCCGATTCAAGAAAAACTTCAACTTCCAGAGTCGGATTTCCCCGGGAATCCAGGATTTCTCTGGCATAGACATCAACGATCTCACTCATGTACAGCCCCCTTGCTTGGTATAAAGTGATCGGAGAAGGTTCTCTCCGGCAAACTTGTCCTGTATAGCACAAAAAACGGAAAAGAACAGCCTCGAGGACGCGCGCTACACAAATCCGAATATGCACCTGTCAACAGTGCTTCACAATTTTGTGCAAACGTGGTATGACAAAAAACGGCACTCTGTTGCCGAACCCTTTTCTGAACGAAGGTTGCCATGTCAGCTGACTCGCTTGATTCACTCACGATTGATAAATCGCGCCAGACCGCTCCCCGGAGAAAGAGAAATTCCCGCACCCGTCTGGCTGTCGTCCTGGTTGTGGTGCTTGCAGCCGTTGCTGCTGCGGTTGCGATGGTTCGCCATCGTGCTGTAACGATCGAAACGACGAGTGTTTCCCTGTTTTATCCGACCCAGTCTTTCACGCTGCTCAATTCCAGCGGTTATGTTGTTGCCCAGCGCAAGTCGGCGGTGGCTTCCAAAACGACCGGCAGGATGGAATGGATCGGTGTGGAGGAGGGGAGTAAAGTTGTCGCCGGTCAGATCATAGCCCGTCTTGAGAATAAAGATCTTGAAGCCTCTGTCCGCCAGGCGGAAGCGGCGCTTCAGAATTCAAGGGCCGTTCGTGAACAGGCCCGGGCGGAGCTGGCAGATGCCGGAAAATCGTTCGGTCGCCACAAGGAACTGCTGGCGGCGGGAATCGTTTCGCAGTCCGAGTATGACACAGCGGACGCCCGATTCAAGCGCGCCGGCGCAGCAACCGCCGCTGCCGAGGCAGGGATAGCGATCGCTGCGGCGGCGCTTCAGGGCGCCTCCGTCAACCTTGAATACAGCCTGATCCGGGCGCCGTTCGACGCGGTGGTGCTAACCAAGAATGCCGATATAGGAGATATTATCACTCCGCTGGGAGCCGCGGCAAACGCAAAAGCGGCGGTTGTCACGATTGCCGATCTCGCCTCGCTCCAAGTGGAGGCCGACGTTTCGGAGTCCAATCTGGCGCAGATACGCCAGGGACAGCCGTGCGAAATTACCCTGGACGCACTTCCGGGGAGCCGCTTCCGTGGGGTTATACATACGATCGTGCCGACCGCAGATCGCAGCAAAGCTTCCATCATGGTCAAAATCCGCTTTCTGGAGAAGGATGTACGCATTTTCCCCGAAATGAGCGCCAAGGTGGCGTTCCTGGAGCGTGAAGCGAAGGCGGAGGACAACAGAGCGCGGGTCGTGGTCAATCCCGCCGCCGTTGTAACCCGGAACGGCAGCAGCGGCGTGTACCTGGTTGTTGGCGACACGGTTCGCTTTACCCCGGTGACAGCAGGCAATAAGATGGGTGATCTGCTGGAGGTGTCGGGTGTGAAATCGGGCGATAAGGTGGCCCTGTCACCGCCTGACGGTTTGAAGGACGGCAGCAGAATCACCCTGCCGGAGAAGAAATAGTCATGCAACCTTCAGCCGGCCAACAGGCCATCGTCACGATCAACGCTGTTTCGAAGGGCTACCACCGCGGCAGTCAGTCGGTGCCGGTGCTGGAGGGAATCTCGTTTGAAATCGCCCGGGGTGAGTTCCTGGCGCTGATGGGGCCGTCAGGTTCCGGGAAATCGACGCTGCTCAACCTGATCGCCGGCATCGACACCGTCGACAGCGGCTCGATCGTAATTGACGGCGTCGATATCGCGACGCTGGACGAGTCCGAACTGGCGCACTGGCGGGCGGCCCATGTCGGCTTTATCTTCCAGTTTTACAACCTGATACCGGTTTTGACCGCTTTTGAGAATGTTGAACTGCCGCTGCTGCTGACCTCTCTTTCGCGCCGTGAACGCCGCCAGCACGTTGAAACCGCCCTGGATGTCGTCAGCCTGTCGGACCGGCTGGAGCATTATCCCTCGCAGCTTTCCGGAGGCCAGCAGCAGCGTGTTGCTATCGCCCGTGCGATTGTTACAGACCCTACCATCCTGGTGGCCGATGAGCCGACCGGTGATCTGGACCGGGTCTCGGCAGGGGAGATTCTTGGACTGATGTCCCGGCTGAACGCAGAACAGGGAAAAACCATCATCATGGTAACCCATGATCCCCGGGCTGCGGAAAAGGCGCATATCATCCGCTATTTGGAAAAAGGGCTGCTGAACGATGTTTTTCCTTAAGCTATTTTCCCGCAACGCCTTCCGCCACCCTCTTCGGACTTTGCTGACAATTCTGGGGATTACCGTTGCCATACTGGCGTTCGGCCTGCTGCAGACGGTCGTCAGCGCATGGTATGCCGGAGTCAATGCCTCGTCGTCCACCCGGCTGATCAGCCGTAACGCCATATCGCTCATATTTTCCCTGCCGATCGCCTATCAGGAAAGGATCCGGCGCATCGAAGGGGTCTCGTCCGTGTCATACGCCAACTGGTTCGGCGGCGTTTTTGTCACGGAAAAGAACTTCTTTCCCAGTTTCGCCATTGAACCGAAGAGTTATCTGGCGCTCTACCCTGAGTTTGTCCTGGCGCCGGAGGAAAAACGGGCTTTCCTGCTGGACCGGAAAGGGTGCGTGATCGGGAGGAAGCTGGCGGAGCGCTTCGGCTGGAAGATCGGTGACTCTATACCGCTCAAGGGGACAATCTACCCCGGTAATTGGGAGTTCGTCGTTCGCGGCATCTACAGCGGTGCAGATAAATCCACCGATGAATCTCAATTTTTCTTTCAGTGGGAATACCTGAACGAATCGCTCAAAAAAACGGCTGCCCGGCGTGCCGACCAGACCGGCGTATATATCATCGGCCTCAAGAACCCCCAGGCCGCGGCAGAAGTCTCAATCGCGGTTGATTCGACTTTCAGGAACTCGCTCGCAGAAACGCTGACCGAAACGGAGAAAGCCTTCCAGCTCAGCTTTGTTACCATGACCGAGGCGATTGTCGTCGCAATCCGGATCGTCTCCTTTGTCGTAATTATCATTATCATGGTCGTTGTTGCCAACACCATGGCGATGACGGCCCGAGAGAGGATCGGAGAATACGCGATCTTCAAGGCGATGGGGTTTCAGGCGCATCACATTGCCGGCATGGTTTTTGGCGAATCTCTGTTCATTACGGCGACGGGTGGCTGTCTCGGCATACTGCTGACCTTTCCGGTCGCACACAAATTCGGCGAAGTAATGGGGGCCTTTTTACCGGTGTTTCAGGTGGAACGATCAACAATTTATATGGACCTGGTTTTTTGCCTGATCGTGGGGGTCGTTGCCGGGATTTTTCCGACCTGGCGTGCGGTCAGGATAAAGGTCGCCGATGGTCTGCGCAGGGTAGGGTAAGGAGCAATTATGAAAATCAGATTACTTGTTGTCGACGACGAACTGAGCATGCGGGAGTTTCTCTCGATCCTGCTGGAGCGGGAGGGGTACGACGTGGCTGTGGCCGGATCCGCTGATGAAGCCCTGCGCTCGATGGAGTCGGCGTTGTTTGACCTGGTGCTGTCGGATGTGAACATGCCCGGTTTGTCCGGCATCGACCTGCTGGCCCGCATCAAGGAGAAATCCCCCGAAACGGCGGTGCTGATGCTTACCGCCTTCTCGACCGCCGAGCAAGCGGTGGAGGCGATGAAACTGGGGGCGTATGACTATGTCTGCAAGCCGTTCAAGAATGAGGAGATCAAGCAGCTGATTAAAAACGCCCTGGAAAAGCAGGGGCTCAAGCGGGAAAACATACTGCTGAAAAAGGACGCCAGCGAGCGGGACAGCTTCTGCGGCATGATCGGCAAGAGCAGGCAGATGCGGGAACTCTTCGACCTGATCCAGAAGGTTGCCGCCAGCCAGAGCAGCGTGCTGATTCTAGGCGAGAGCGGCACCGGCAAGGAGCTGGCGGCCCGTTCGATCCATACCTGCAGCCCGCGCAAGTCAAAACCGTTCGTCGCCGTCAACTGCGGCGCGATCCCGGAAAACCTGATCGAGAGCGAGCTGTTCGGGCATAAAAAAGGTTCTTTCACCGGCGCGGTGGGGGATCGGCCCGGCCTCTTCGAGCAGGCCGAGGGGGGGACGCTCTTTCTGGACGAGATCGGCGAATTGCCGCTGCTGCTGCAGACCAAGCTGCTGCGGGTGCTGCAGGAGCGGGAATTCAAGCGGGTAGGGGATGCAGTGACCCGCAAGGCTGATGTACGGATCATCAGCGCCTCGAACCGTGACCTCGAAAGTCAGGTCAGGGACGGGTCGTTCCGCGAGGACCTGTTTTATCGACTCAACGTCGTCCAGCTGATCATGCCGCCGCTGCGGGAACGGATCGAGGATATCCCGCTCCTGGCGGAGTTTTTCTGCCGTAAATACCAGGCGGGCGGGCAGGCCGCTCCGGCAACCATCACCCCCGGCGCCCTCAAGGCGCTGATGAATCATCCGTTCCCCGGCAACATTCGCGAGCTGGAAAACTGTATCGAACGGAGCCTGATCCTTGATCCGGCGGTCATCTCCGAAAGCAGCCTGCCGCAGCAGCTGCTGGTCGGCAAAATGCCCTGCCTCGCCGCCGACTGCATAATCCCGGAGGCGGGGATGATGCTGGAGCCGCTGCTGGAAGAGCTGGAGAAGAAATACCTGCTCAAGGCGCTGGAGAAGACCGGCGGGGCGAAAAAGAAGGCGGGCGAGCTGCTGGGCATGTCGTTCCGCTCGTTCCGCTATCGCTTGGCAAAATTCGGGCTGGATAGCGGGGAGGAGTAGATATGGTCGAATGTAAGTGACAAATGTTGTCACACAAGGGTGCCCTTTATGGGTTCCGGCTGTGATCGGCAGATGTCTGGTGGTTTTCTTTTGTTGTAATATCAGTTTGTTAAGACACTTGGTGATTTTGGTCTTAATATTGCTTCTAATGTAGTAACCTTACAAACCAAGCTCTGATTTCAGAGCACATACCACGAAAGGAGAAACATTATGTTAAACAAGTTCAGAAGCAACAAAGGCTTCACCCTGATCGAGCTGCTGATCGTCGTTGCGATCATCGGTATCCTGGCAGCTATCGCCATCCCGCAGTTCTCTGCTTATCGCGAGAAGGCGTATAACAGCGCCTCCAACTCCGACTTGAAGAACTGGAAAACCGGCCTGGAAGCATTTAATGCTGATTACCAGACCTATCCGGCTGCTTACGTCGTCCAGTAGAGCATTTAACTACAAATCTTAGTTCACAATTCGGAGGATATCATGAAAAAAACTTTATGTTTAACGATTATTGTTCTGTCTTTTGCCGGGTCGGCTTTTGCTGCTACACAAGTAAAATCTTCAGCAGGTGCTCAGACTATTAAAGGTGGAACCGATGCTACTACTGCAGCTGCTGCTCCGACTCCGCTGATCAAATTTTCTACGGGTGTTTTTGGGTTGGTAAACTTCACAGCAAACACAACTCCAGCCAATACTAGTGACGGCTATTTAATCGCAGCCCGACATGCAACCGGCTCAAAAAACTTTGGTACAAAAAATACGGCTACCAATATGTACTGGAAACAGGTTAGTGCCGGTACCGATACTGCTGCTCGACTGGCGGCGGATGTTGGTTCCGAAGATCAGACAGGGACTACTTTTGATTTTGCTGCCGGTCTCGGTTGGACTTCTTACTAATAGCTGATAACACTGATTGTTGTATAAAAAGCGGGATGTTTCGACATCCCGCTTTTTATTTGGTGCCTCCGGCAGGTCTCGCGGAGTTGTAGAAGCACACCAGTAACATTTTTATTTTTCTCTCGTAGTGCTAAGGCTCTCCGCGAATCCTGTCACTTGGCAAGAAATTAACCATGATATTATTAAGTTGACGTTTTTTGCTGCATCATTATAAGAGTATATGCAGCATTTGAGCGCAATGAGCCAAATTTTGTAGTACTGTTACGTCAAGTTGAAAGCATTGACGTTAATACTGTGGTGCTGGGTGAGTAGCTCTCAGCTTATTAGGGTGGCGTCCGGGAAACGGCAAACCGCAAGGAACTTGACCAGTTTCTTGATCCACCCCGCTTGAGTTTCTTGTAATTGATGAATCTAAGTGCGGATTATTTTGCACTTGTGTACAATGCCCACAAGCAGATTGGAAACCGGTTCCCACCAATAATATCCGGATTGCAGCTTCGGCTATGAAATACTGGCGCACTCTGGCGACACTGGGCAGTCATCTGCCTGAATACGTTTGCTCTGCGACTGATTCGTGAGGCAACAGGCAATATTTAACGGAACAGATCACGATGTGGACACTCTTGCCGGTACGTGGTGCCGGGAAGGTGAAGCGGCTTTTCAGGATACTATTCTAGCACTCTGGGCTATTGATCAGGAAATGTGTAAGTAAGGAGATTGTTAAGCATGGCGTCAATAATTCTTATCACCCTGAAGGGTATTTTCCGTGATCGGGTTTTCCATGGAATTATGGTGACAACGTGTGCCTTCCTGTTAATTCCGGTGATAGCTTCCCTTTCCATGCGTCAGGTGACAGAACTTTCCCTGACGTTGTCCCTTTCCCTGATTTCATTCATTTTGTTGCTGCTGGCGGTATTTTTAGGAGGCACGTCGCTCTGGAAAGACATTGAACGGCGTTACACGTTCAGTGTTCTGGGGTTGCCACTCTCCAGGCAAAATTATCTGCTGGGTCGCTTTGGCGGTACGGTACTATTTGTGCTGTTGTCCGGCGCTGTTCTCGGTATTGCCGCTTTTTTGGTGGTGCTGTATGCGAATTCCCTCTATCCCTCCGAGAGACCTATTGTCTGGTCAACGATGGCTGTCTGTATCCTGTTTGATGCACTCAAATATATCCTGCTGATTGCGGTTGCCTTCCTGTTTTCAACGGTCAGCACCTCATTTTTTCTTCCGGTATTCGGCACCATTGCCACTTTTCTGGCAGGAGGTGTCACTCAACAGGTATTTGATTTTATCAATTCTCCGGCAGGCAAGAGTCTTTCTCCTCTCGTGAAAAGGCTTGCCACAGCTCTTTATTATATTCTACCTAATTTCAGTGCCTTTGATCTCAAAGTGAATGCGATCTATGGACTGCCGCTCCCCGCAAATGGTTTACTTCTTACCGCCGCCTATTTTGTTGTGTATGTCGGGCTTCTGTTATCCGTTGCGGCAGCGATCTTTGCCCGGCGAGAAATGAGGTAAACCATGATACGGACAACCTCAAGCGGAGTTGTATTTCTGATTTTGTATGCGGTGTTGATTGTTCCCTTTTCAAACTATCTCAAGAACAAGCCGTTTGAGGAAAAGCTTGGGTATGTGCCGGCGGTAAGCGTGCTCAAAAGTCTTGCTGTAGACCAGAAAGAGCTGGTTGGTGCGTCACTTGTGCTGAAAGTTATGATGTACTTCGGCGGGCTGATTGAAAAATCTGAAAACCAGTTCTCCGTACCGCCTGATTACAAGAGTATGTCGCGGCTTCTGCACGGTGCCGTGAAGCTTGATCCTTACAATATGGATGCGTACTACTTTGCCCAGTCATTCCTTACCTGGGATGTGAAACAGTACAAACTTGCCAACGACCTTCTTGAATTCGGTATGACGTATCGCACCTGGGATTGGTATCTCCCCTTCTTTGCCGGTTTCAACAGTGCTCACTTTCTGCATGACTACAAAAAGGCTGCTGAATATTACAGGAAAGCAGGCGATTTAAGCGGGCAGGATCTGCATAAAAGCCTTGCTGGCCGATATATGCAGGAATCCGGGCAGACCGATCTGGCAATTATTTATCTGTCCGCAATGGCAAAAGGTGAGAGAAACCCGGCCATGAAGAAAACGTATCTGACACGTTTGTCCGCCTTTAAGGAAGTACGGCGGATTGAGACTGCGCGTGACCATTTCCGGGAATCACGCGGAGTTGAGCCGTTAACGGTTGAACAACTGATTTCCGCAGGTTTCTTAGTTCCTCCTCTCAAAGATCCATACGGAGGGCAGTTCTATCTTGAACCGAATGGGAAAGTCGCTACAACCAGCAAGTTCGCCTTTGGCGGAGCGAAGAATAATGGCAAAAATAAAGCGGGAGAGTCAGATGAACGCCATTGAGATAACCGGACTGTGCAAGCAGTTTACCGGAAAGCGTATGAAAAAGGTTGATGCCCTGAAGGGGCTTGATCTCGCTATTGCTGAGGGCGAAGTGTTCGGTTTTCTGGGGCCTAATGGCGCCGGGAAAAGTACCACCATCAAGCTGGTAATGGGTTTGCTAAGGCCGACCTCCGGTACGGCACTGATCATGGGGATGGATGCCGGTCGGGCCGAATCGCGTCGCTCTGTCGGTTATCTTCCGGAAAATCCGGCTTTCTACGATTATCTGAGCGCCGAGGAGTATGTTGGTTTTGTCGGGTCGCAATTCAAGATGGAGAAGGCACTTCTTGCGCAGCGATCGGAAGAGGTGTTGAGGCGGCTTGATTTGTGGGATGCCCGCAAGCGTCCCATGCGCGGCTACAGCAAGGGGATGGTGCAGCGCGTGGGGCTTGCGCAGGCGCTCGTTCATGATCCGGACGTGTATATCCTGGACGAGCCGATGAGTGGTCTGGACCCGATCGGGAGGGCTCTGGTCAAGGATATAATTCTTGATTTGAAGAGACGGGGCAAGTGTGTCTTCTTCAGCACTCATATTACCGATGATGTAGAAAAAGTCTGTGACCGGGTAGGTGTGATCAACAAAGGGGAGCTGCTGGTTGTGGATAACGTTGAGACAATTCTTCAGCGCGGGGTTGAAGGGTATACTCTGCTTGTGATGAATCCAGATGGCAAGACTGAAGAGTTTTTTGTAGAAAAAACCGAATTGCAGGCATTTATACAGCAGTCTGTCAAGAATCAGCAGTCCATTGAGAATATTGCCCCGCGGCGTAAAGATATGGAGGCATTCTTCCTTGAAATCGTTGCGCCTTGATAACGGGCTGCCGCATCCGTTTTTCGCTCCTCTCATTCTTGCTGCCGTCATCCTGGCAGTTTATTACCCGGCGTTCAGTAACGGTTTTCATTCTATAGACGACCCCGGAATTATCGCATTATTTTCCTCTCCCCCACCTCTGTCAAATATTCTGCTGCCTGGCCATAATTATTACTACCGCCCACTGATTGAATTATCCTACTTTGTTGATAGTAAATTATGGGGCATGGAACCCAGTGTCATGCATCTGGAAAACATTCTGCTGCATATTGCAAATGCCCTGCTTGTTTATTATATATCCCGGAAGATTGCATCCCATTACCCGGAACGAAGTCCTTTCATTCCCGTGTTAGCCGCAATCTTGTTTGCTCTTCATCCGTTGAATGTGGAGCCGATCAGCTGGATTTCCGGGCGAACTGATCCTCTGGCTGCCACTTTCATCCTTTCTGCCTGTTTTTTCTGGCTGCGCTGGCTTGATGATCCAAAATGGCACTATGTTGTCTGTGCCTTGTTTCTCTTCGCCTTGGGGGCATTGACAAAGGAAACTGCTTTGGCTTTTTTACCCGTGTCTCTAATTATCGTCCTTGTGTGGCCTGCAGTACCCGATAGAAGAAGAAAGATTGCTGCTTCAGTTATCGTTGCTTCTGTACTCGCTGCTTCTGTACTCGCAGCCTTGATGTGGAAATTCGGTGTTGTAAATATTGGGCGGTTTTTCTCATACCGGGATTTTGATATTGGTGAGTTGTGCCGCAATATAGTGATTGCGTTTGGTTTCTATGTGAAAAAACTGCTGCTGCCGTTGCCGCTTAATTTTGCCATTACTGACGTGAGTCCGGTGTATGGACTGTTGGGCATCCTCTCGCTAGTCGTGCTTATTGTAGCGGTTTTAGTAAGGCGCTTGACGGCACTTTTTTTTGTGGCTTCTGCCCTGATGATCCTTCCTGCACTGTTGGCAGCGACAAAGCAGATCGCCTGGACTCCTTTTGCAGAGCGTTATATGTATATGCCATCCGCATTTTTTTGCATCGGGACAAGTTGTCTGCTTGTCTCGCTTCAAAAAAAAACAGTGAATATACTTGTGCCGTTGTGCGTGGTAGTTGTCTGCATTGTCGGGGGCGTGAGCTATCAGAGGAATTTGCTCTGGAAGGACAAGCTGGCTTTTTTTCAGGATGCCGTTGCCAAGTCTCCCGGATTCGGCTCTGTTTATAATGAGCTGGGAGGGATGCTCATTCAAGAAAGACAGTACAATCAAGCGGCTGAAGCATTTGCTGTTGCTGACCGACTCAATAATCGTCCATCGATGAAGATGCAGATTAAATCAAATATTATGGCGACTAAGGTTGCGCAGGGAAATACTGTTGCCGCTCGGGACTATTTCTTCCAGCTCTTTGGCGACAAGAAAACCGCTTCTGTCGTTTTTCTGGAATTACTTTACATAGCGGATGGCAAAAGGCTTGAGTCCCTTGATAAAGGGGGAAAAATTCTATTGGCTCAAGATCTGTTGGAAACCCTTGAATTGCTGTACCTTAAGAACCCTGACCCGTTCTGGCTGTACCGGAGTGGTCAGTTGGCACTTGTCACCGGAAACATTAACGATGCTGCTGATTTTTTCCGTAAGGCATATGTTGCTGCGCCTGTGGATGCTCATTACAGAGCTGCTGCCAAAACATATTATTTAAGGCTGGATGCGGGAAAATGATAACTTCATACCTGACCATACTGAGGCCAACCCAGTGGTTGAAGAACCTGATGCTGTTCTTTCCGCCATTTCTGGCGGGTCAGATGTTGTTGCCGGGAATAGTTTCCAGGGGCGTGGTGCCATATGCTGCTTTTTGTCTGGTCTCCAGTGCCGGTTATATCTTTAATGATCTCCTCGACCGTAACAGGGATGTTCATCATCCTCGAAAACGCTTGCGACCGATTGCGTCCGGTGCTGTCAGTTTGACTGGCGCAGGCATTCTTTCTGCCCTACTGCTTATTAGTGGGATGGTGTCGGCAGGTACCATATCTTCCCGTTTCTTGTTGTTGCTGACTGGTTACGCAGTCATTACCATATCTTATTCTATAGTACTTAAAACCTTGCCGGTTGTTGACCTCTTCTGCATTTCAGCCGGTTTTTTGATTCGTCTTCAGGCGGGTGGTGAGCTGTTTCAAGTGCCAATTTCTCCCTGGCTTTTTTTATCCGTTTTTTTGCTGGCAGTTTTTCTCAGTACCGGGAAACGCGTAAGCGAGTCGCACTCTTTGGGAGAGATTGCAGGAGAGCACCGCGTAAGTCTGTTACACTATCCGCCGGGATTTCTGGATGGCACAATGTATATGACGGGCGCGGCCGTGCTGGTCACCTACGCCATGTACGCGTTGAACAGAGAGATGCTTATTTACAGTGTTCCGCTGTGCCTTTTTGGGTTGTTACGTTACATGTTCCGGGTCAGTTCAGGAAAGGGTGGGGATCCGACCGAATCACTGCTAAAAGATCGACTCCTTTTTGTGGTGGGTGTGTTGTGGGTGCTGATGGTGGTCTGGAGCATCTATCCGTGAACCGCGTCTCTATTATTCTTGTAAACTGGAACGGCTGGCGTGATACCGTTGAGTGCCTGGAAAGTCTGCAGAAACTCGACTACGAGTCTTTTAGAATAATTGTATGTGATAACGGGTCGAGTGATGGCTCGCTATCACGGATAAAAAAATGGGCAGATCAGCAGAAACTGGCATATGTCGAATACGAGCGTGCAGAGGCTGAAGCAGGCGGAACTCTGGATACTGATCCCCTGTTAACACTGGTCAGAAACGATGAAAACCTTGGCTTTGCCGGGGGCAACAATGTAGGGCTGCGGTACGTGATGGCCCGGAGTGATGCCGATTATTGCTGGCTGTTGAACAATGATACGGTGGTGGAGCCGGATGCTCTGACGCACCTGGTGTCCCGGATGCGTCAACAGCCGACAGTTGGGATATGTGGTTCGACTATTCGTTTCTTTCACGATCGTCAACGGATACAGGCGCTGGGTGGCGGTCACTACTGCCGGTGGATCGGGCTTCCGTGGCATTACGGGCGCTATACCAGGTGGGGTGGAGAGATCAGCCGGCATCGGGCCGAGGCATGGATGAACTACGTTGAAGGCGCTTCGATGCTTGTATCACGTCAGTTTCTTGATGAGGTTGGCCTGCTGTGTGAGGACTATTTTCTGTACTTTGAAGAGGCTGACTGGGCGATTCGTGCCGAAGGTCGTTTTAAGCTGGCTTACGCACCAGAGAGTATAATATATCACAAAGTTGGAGGCAGTATCGGCACCAGCAGCAACCCGGCAAAAATGAGTTATATCAGCGACTATTACAATATCCGTAACCGCCTTCTGTTTACCCGGCGATTTTATCCGGCAGCATTGCCGTCGGTCTTCCTTGTTATTGTCGGTGCGCTTTTGATGCGCCTTTGTATGGGGAAATGGGATCGGGCCATGATGATTTTTCGGTTGTTGTGCAGCAGTACTGACCGGTCGTATGACATGCTGCCTGAGCACCGAATAAAGCTATGAGAGGCAATTGCAGAATATCGGTTGTCACTGTGGTAAAAAATGGCGCCAGCAATATAGAAGACACCATACTCAACGTCATTGAAAAAAAAGCAACTGAAGAGATTGACTACATTGTTATAGATGGGGGCTCAACAGACGGTACGACGGATATCATTAAAAAACATGCCAATAATATTTCATACTGGGTCAGCGAACCGGACAGCGGTATTTATGATGCGATGAACAAAGGGTGGTCAGCGGCTGCGGGTAACAGTTTCATTCTGTTTCTCGGTGCCGGTGACAGGATCATCTCGCTTCCGGACAGCATGAGCCGTTTCCATCAGAATGATGTTGTTTACGGCCCCGTCTGGATGGGTGAGAAAACAGTTTTTAAATCCAGGGCGGATTTTCATCTGAATCTGTACAATTCGCTGCATCATCAGGCGCTCCTGGTAAACAAGTCGCTTCATCCTGCTCCCCCTTTCAACTGCCGCTACCGGATATACTCTGACTTTGATTTCAATCAGCGGCTTAAGAAAACCGGGGCAAATTTTATATATTCTCCAGATTTCATAGGATATGCCCATCCCGGAGGTGTGAGCAGCCGACACTGTTTTGCGGAATCACTGAGCATAATATCTTCAAATGTCGGGTTTTTCTGGTCAGTTCTGGCGTTTACAGGCTATTATGCCATGAAGATATTTCCTTTTCTGAAACGTTTGCGACCTATTCAGGGTGCGTGATGCTCAAAGAAGCTATGATGAATAAAGCTGAAAGCGGACAACAGGAATTGCTGATCGAGCCAAATCGCCCTGCACTCCATTACTGGCGTGATGTGTGGCGATACCGTGAACTCTTCTGGTTTCTTGTCTGGAGGGATATTCTGGTCCGGTACAAGCAGACGGTGATCGGTGTCGCCTGGAGTGTCATTCGGCCCCTCGTGACCATGATTGCTTTTTCGGTTGTCTTTGGGATGCTGGCCAAGCTGCCGTCTGGTGGCGTACCATATCCGTTGCTGGTCTTTGCTGCCATGCTTCCCTGGAACTTTGTGGCCAACGCTCTTTCAGAAAGTTCCGGCTCTCTGATTGGTAATGCCAACCTGCTGACCAAGGTATATTTCCCCCGCATCATTATTCCAATCAGCAGCATCATTGTCAGTCTGATCGATTTTGTCGTCTCGTTGCTGATTATGGCAGGTATCATGATCTGGTACGGCTATCTGCCGGACTGGCGAATAGCTGCGCTGCCCCTCTTTCTCATATTGGCCTTTCTTCCGGTAGCAGGTGCAGGCCTCTGGTTTTCGGCTTTGAATGTCAAGTACCGTGATTTTCGGTATGTGGTGCCGTTTATGCTGCAGTTCGGTCTGTATATCTCGCCGGTGGGGTTTGCCAGCAACATTGTCCCTGAAAAGTGGCGACTACTGTATGCTCTTAACCCAATGGTGGGGATGATTGATGGTTTCAGATGGGCTTTGCTCAACGGGACTGTAGAGTTGTACTGGCCGGGTCTTGTGCTTTCAACAGCCTTGTCGCTGGCCCTGTTGGTAACAGGACTCTGGTTCTTTAGGAAAACCGAACGGATACTTGCAGATGTGATATGACAATTACCATCGTTATCACGCAATGCCTATATAGTCGAATTGAATTCAACACCGGATCTTTCGGAATAAGTGTAAGGTAAACAAACATGATTTTTGAAAATTGCCCAAAAAAAAGTAACTGTATTTCGCTTTTCTTAACGCAATTTCGTCTTAAGCGATCAGAGCGTGTGGGCATGAGAGAAACATGTCAACCGTAATCACCGTAAAAAATCTGGGTAAAAAGTACACCATCTCCCACCAGCAGCGAGAGGAGTATTTTTCCCTGCGCGATGCTCTTACTAACAGTGTTGCTACGTTTGGTAAAAGACTGATTCGTCCTTTCCGCAAATCTCTAGACCCTCAAACCCCGCCCCGTATCCCTGATTCCGAAGACTTCTGGGCGCTTAAAGATGTTTCCTTTGAAGTCAATCAGGGAGAGCGAATCGGTATTATTGGCAAAAACGGAGCGGGAAAATCCACCCTGCTGAAGATCCTATCCCGTATCACTGAACCAACAGTCGGCAGCATCAGAATCAGGGGCAGGGTTGCAAGCCTTCTAGAGGTGGGTACCGGTTTTCATCCTGAATTGACCGGACGGGAAAATGTATTTCTGAATGGTGCTATTCTTGGGATGCATCGAGATGAAATTCGCAGGAAGTTTGATGAAATCGTAGACTTTGCCGGAATTGATAAATTTCTGGATACGCCGGTAAAACGTTATTCATCAGGGATGTATGTGCGGCTGGCTTTTGCCGTGGCGGCGCATTTGGAACCGGAAATCCTTATTGTAGATGAAGTACTTGCGGTGGGGGACGCGCAGTTTCAGAAGAAGTGTATGGGTAAAATGGAAAATGTGGGAAGCGAAGGGCGGACTGTGCTGTTTGTGAGTCATAATATTTCAGCAATTAATTCACTGTGTACCCAAGCACTGCTTATAAAAAACGGGTCAGTTGATTTTTATGGCGATACGAATGAAGTTACAAATAAATATATTGAAGGACTCAGCTCAGAATTGTCGGGTCAAAATGGTGCATTTGACTTAAGCAACAGAATAAATACCTATAACAATGGAGAACCGGTGATTGTAAAAATTTCCGTGTTCGACCATAACGGCCAGCCTTCAAATACGGTAGTAATGGGTAAAACTGCGAAAATCCAGTTTGAACTTCATGAAAGTGCAGATTTAAGAAGTGTAGATTTTGGAATAGGATTTTACACTCCAGATGGATTTCGCGTCTCCTCAGTAGCAACCTGGTCGAATGATGTAACTAACCTGCACAATTCTGAAAAAGGTTCTTTTGTCTTGTTCGAATTCGATCAGGTTCCATTTACCGCTGGTAAAATCATGATGTCGCCGTCGATTTCAAATTCAAAACTAGGATTGATATACGATCATCCTGAGATGTCATGCTCAATTGATGTTGTTGAGGATAATAATATTAACAAAAAGAAAATATCTCGAACTTTTGGTGCAATTATTATAGATGGCAAATGGCAGATTTAAAGTCGAATGATCTATGAAGTATTAATAGGAATAAATATATGAAAATAGCATTAATTCAACCTGCAAAACCTGATGATAAATCTTCTGCTGCGAAAGATTGGAGTTTGTGCAGACCACTTTCGCTCCTCTACCTATCTTCAGCAATCAAAAAAACTCAGTTACACGAATGCGAAATATTTGACTTAGAACAGTCTTTTGCATCAACAAATAACTTTAATGTTGAAGAAATGATTTCGTCCTTAAATTTTGACGTTTTTGGTGTTACAGCAACTACATTTACACGCCATGAGGCAGTAACTGTAATAAAAACGATACGAAAAATTCACCCTGATAAAAAGATAATTGTAGGTGGAGTGCATTTTATGCATTGCGATGTAGATACACTTACGAACATACCAGAAGTGGATTTTGTAGTGCGTGGTGAAGGCGAAAAAACTATCATTGATCTGTTAAATGCTTTGCAAATGTCAGAACCATTTGAAAACATAAAAGGAATCACATATAAAGATAACAGGGGAGTGATTCGAAAGAACCCGGACACGGATCTATTCGAAGATTTAGACAATTTAGATATTTACAATCTTAAATTACCAATGGATTATCCTGAGCACTTAATGGGGTGTAGTGAGATTATCCCGGCAGTAAGTCTCATGACTTCCCGTGGTTGTCCGTTTAAATGTGTATTCTGCGCCAAAGCAGGAATGAAATATCGGCATAGGTCAACACAGAATGTAATAAAGGAACTGAAATATTATATTCAAAAATTTGATATCACTGCATTTAATTTTCTGGATTTAACTTTCACTGCAAATCCTCAGCGGTCTAAAGATCTCTGCCAGGCGATAATTGATGAAGGACTAAAAATTCAATGGTGGTGTGAAACACGGGCTAATGTCCCGCTTGACTTGGTCAGTCTGATGCAGCAGGCCGGCTGCAGGTTCATTGTTGTTGGTGTGGAGACCGGGTCAGCGTCCGTTTTGGAACGAATTCAAAAAGGTGTAACACTCGATCAGGTTGAGCTGTTATTCAGGCATACAAAAAATATTGGAATCGAAACAACAGCATACTTTATGTGTTCACATGTTGGTGAAACTTTTGACGATGCTATGGAAACAATAAAATTTATCAATAAAATAGAAAAAAAGTATGGAATAAGCACAACTTTACAGCCATGTATAATTTTGCCTGGGACGGAAATAGAGTCTATAGCAAAAGCAAGCGGCGCGCTTTCTACATCATTTTCTTGGGCAGACGAATTTCATGACCCTCGCAACGCCGAATTAGGTCAAGTGACTACTATTCCTTTGTTTCTGGATTGCCTGACCCGTGGACAAATATCTGATATTCTTTTGAAAAAAAATAAAATATTATTAACAAAAAATAAACTGAGTATAATCCGTTCCAGATACAGGAACCTTTCACTCGACCGTTTAAAAGTTGCCTTAAATGTTCTTGGAATTAAAGAAATATTCAGAATAGTAATTGACGATTTTCTTACGACTATTTTTGTCAGCAGGCGGGTTGATGCAAAACCATCCACGGAAAAAGTTCCCAATATTCGATAAGAAATTGACGCTAGTGCTTGGCTTCCGATTCTTTTCACTGGCATAAATCACAAGATATTTTTCCGACCACGTATCGGATTATTAATAACGCCAGGTATGGAAAACCAGTTATCGAAACATTAGGCTTGAATTTATGGAAGCTTGGATGAGAAGTTATTTCGGCATGCTATTCCCAAACTGGATGTAAACCCATAAAAACAATGAAACTTAAAAATGAATTTCAAAACATCGCCTCAGCAGAGGGAAACGAATTTACTATTGAACAATTTAGCCAGGAAGCTGAATACCAATTCCCTTACCACTATATTGTTCAGTTTGGAAATAACCAATTCAAACATTATTTTCTGGACACCTGGTCAATAAACTACTCCTCTACAATCGAATATGTTCTGCAAAAAATAGATGCCGGACAAGGCACTCGAATTGTAGATATTGGATGTGGTGACGGGAGATTCAGTCGAGAATTATCGCTTGTTTATCAATCCTCCACTGTTGTCGGTATCGACTATTCCCGGCGGGCTATTGCCCTCGCTTCGGCGATGAATCCGGACATTGATAATATTACATTCCAGTCGCTTGATATTACACAGAAACATAACCTTGGAACATTTGATGTTGCTGTGCTGATGGAAGTATTTGAACACATACCGATAAAGAATGCCGGTAATTTTATGGAATCGGTGCATGCACTGCTAAAGAAAGATGGCATTTTGTATCTCACTGTTCCTCATGAGAACACGCCGCTTGAGTATAAACATTTCCAGCATTTTTCAGTTGATAAAGTCAGCGATTATCTGAGGCCTTATTTTGAAATAATTGAAGTTGTCCCTTTTGAGAGGATTACCTGGCTTCGCGGAATTATGTTGAATATATTGAACAATAGATTGTTTATACTCAATAATCCCCGCCTGCTTTCTAAAATTTATTGCTGGTATAAAAAAAATCTATTTTTCTGTACGTCCGAAAAGGATTGTCAGCGTATTTTTGTTAAAGCTGTGGCAAAATAAATGTTAAGTGTCATTATACCTACTCGCAATCGTGCTATATTGCTAGAAAGAGCCCTCAAATCACTCCTTACCCAAACGCTTTCACACGAACATTTTGAAGTAATTGTAGTTGATAATGGCTCCACGGATAATACTTCTGATGTAGTAAATTCATTCAAACCAAGATTAATGAATATCCGCTATTTTCTGGAACGCCAGCCAGGCCTTCATGCAGGACGTCATAAGGGTTTAATTGAAGCAGTGTCAAATATTCTTGTTTACGCGGACGACGATATTGAAGCATTCCCGACATGGCTGCAAGCCATACAGGATTCCTTTGAAGATGAAGAGGTAGTCGTGGTGGGCGGCAAATGCATGCCCAAGTTTGAGGCCGAACCACCCGACTGGCTGAAAGAAATGTGGCTGACAAATGCGGCAGGTGAACGTGTTCTGGGTTATCTAAGCTTGATAGGTCTTGGCGACTATTCCAAACTCGTCAATCCCGATCAAATTTTCGGCTGTAACTTTGCGGTAAGGCGTTCGGTACTTCTTGAGGCCGGTGGATTCCACCCCGACTCAATGCCGCAGGACTTGATCCGTTTTCGGGGAGACGGTGAGACTTGTGTATCGAAATACATCCAGAACAAGGGCTATAAGGCGCTATACAATCCACTAGCTTCGGTTTATCACTGGGTACCTGCATCCCGGATGACAATCGAGTATTTCTGCCGCAGGTCATACAATCAAGGGATTTCAGATTCATATACTGCAATCCGGAATACCAAAGATATTGACCTACAACAAGAAAAGTCAACCTGCATTCAAAATTTCACTCAGCTGTTAATCAGCAGATCTCTTTCCGGAATTTTTGCGGTTGTTACTCAAATTAGCAAGTGCCTGTCACTTCATGTAATTAGAAAAGGATCTCTTGAACGCGAGGAAGCTGATTTGCAACGGAATCTTGCTGAGGCTTATCGAGCTGGTTATGCCTATCACCAAATGCAAGTCAGAGAATCATCCGAATTACTGACATGGGTACTGAAGCCGGATTATTTTGATTGTCGGCTTCCATTCCTGGGCAGCGAGGAGTGAGATGAGAATGCTAGAAATTATCTACATAACGATAAGTTAAGAGATGACATGAATATAGTGCATAAAATTCAATGCTGCAGAGCTGTGGGATGCGCAAGGAGAATCCTGTCAAATTGCGTGAACGGGTGGTATGAGTGGCGAGTAAGGAATGCGCCGAGGTACAATAATCCCACTCCCGATGAACTTGATCAAATCGAGCGCGATTTGCGTGCCCTCGGAATTATTATTTCAGATTATTCACCTTCAGCCGAGGCGTTCAGAGCTTTTCAGGCCGAGAATTATTTTCCGAGTGAATATATTGGCGGCAGGCAAAACACAGTGTGGGATGAAAAGCTGCTTGAACATTGGATTGCATCAGAGAGGTTGGGGCTATCCAACTACGGAACAAGCGACGTCTATGTTGATGTGGCGGCCGCGTGTTCTCCTTGGGCGCACGCGTTAAGAGTGCGAAACGGGATAGAGTCTTACTCTATTGATCTAGGTGAAGTTGGCGAGGCTTATAGAAACCTATCCTATTACCGGTTCGAAAACGCAACTGCGACAAATTTTGCCGATTCCTCAGTAAAAGGGGCATCGCTACATTGTGCTTACGAAATGTTTGTTGAAAATGATGATGTGCTATTTATCACCGAAGCCGCCCGCATTCTTGTTCCTGGAGGAAAAGTAGTCATACTTCCCCTGTACATGCACACTCACTATTGTGCATACTCCACATCCGAGTATTTTGGCAAAGGATACAGTGATTCTGAAGCTAAAGAATACGTACGCCTCGATTGCAAGGGCGTTCCTTCGTCACGGAAATATAACGCCGCCATGCTCAAAAGCCGTGTGTTGGATACAATAGTTTCGGAAGGAATGAACTATACGTTATTGGCGTTGAGAAACAAGGTTGAACTGGGAGATGGCATTTACTGCCATTTTATACTGGAGATCTGTAAATGAATATTATGCAAAATCTGGTTCAGTGAAGTGGTTAATTCACTCAGGAATGGCTTACGAGAAGGAAGCAGAGATGGATACCTGGGGAGCCTGTTGCGGAGGGGGGCGTGGCTAGCGTGACAACCTTGCGAAAAACGGCAATGATCTGTTACGAGTACGCCTTTGAAGTCTCGCCAACGCTCAAAAATATTTGCTCATACCTCTTCGATAAGGAAGGCGTAGAGGTTGATGTTTATCTGGACCAGTTGTACAGAGAACGGCATTTCAAAATGCCGGGTGCAAATATAATCGAAGTCCTGTCGTGTGGTTTCATGAGTCCGTTTGTAAGAAAATTATCCGAGCCAACTCGTAGAAAGCTATATAAATGGTATGTCAGGAGACGTCTTAGAGGCTACGAAAGAATAATTGTAGCGGACTTTGCTGCCCTTGCACTCGTAGATGAAATGGGGGCGGACCTGTCCAGGGTTGTGTATGTCTCGCTTGAAAGTGCTGACTATATCAGACGCTACCCAGTGGAGTTGTCCAGACGGTTGCTAGGCTGTTGTTCTCTCAGAATAATACAGAGCAGTGAGCGTGCTGAAGATCTAATCAAGTCTCTCGGTTTATCCCTTACATTTGTCTATCTTCCGGTGTCATCACGTCCGACCAGTCTAAAGAGAAAACATGCAACTGATAAACCCAGAATAATTTATTCAGGATATCTTGCCGATTGGGCCTGCCTTAACGAATTTGCCACAGCTTTCAAAGAGTCTTCAGCTTTAATGGATGTGTCGCTTACGTTTCATGGGCATGCAATGGGGACGGAGTACTATCTTGATGATTTGAAAACGATTATTTCAGGTCTGCCAAATGTTGATATAGATACAGGATATTATGACAATGCTCAGTATATTGAAATGTTATCTAATCATGATATCGGTATTGTTTTTTATAAAAATATTCATGGATCAACTAATTTTGAAAACTTGATCCTGTCATCGGGTAAAATCGCAAACTATCTGTGGAGTGGTATGGCAGTAATCACAAATATTGATTCAATTGAAACTCGCAGACCGCCATTCATATACATGGTACCGTCGGACGCTGACAAACTTCGATCTGTTATTGAGACATACAGTGCGAAGCGGGGTGAGTATATCGATGCAGCCTATTATTTGGCAAAAAGAAAATATGATTTTGATGCATATATGGATATAGTTTATGAAAAAATGATGGAAGTTTGAAAGCTGAGGGGTATACAGTTTAATCTGATGCCGTTGGAAAATTTTCAGCAAGGAGGTATAACCCTTCCCGGCCAAAGTTCCAGGTTGCTTACTATTTAATATGGAGAATTCTATTAGAATAATTGCAATCCAAATACATTAGGCAATAACGTTTACTTGACTGTAGTACCATTGACTGTCGCAATAGTTTGATTTCGATTACAAAAGCAGGATGGCAGAATAATGAAGCTTCACCTCGGCTGCGGCCAACGGTACCTTAAGGGGTACGTAAATATTGATTTCCCCCTTTCTTCACACACTGCTCAGACAAACAGTGTTGCCGACCTTAGTGCTGACATCATCACACTAAGCTATCCCGCTGAAAGTTTGGATGAGGTACGCCTGCATCATGTGTTTGAGCATTTTCCTCGCCCTGTTGCGTGTGGGTTGCTGGCCTGCTGGTATTCATGGCTCAAGCCCGGCGCTGTCCTTCATATCGAAGTACCTGATTTCTCCCGAACCGCTAGAATCATGCTGAATCCTTTCAGTTCATTCAAAAAGCGCGCTGTTGCGGAACGCCACCTATTCGGGTCACACGAGGCAACTTGGGCTGTTCATTGCGAAGGCTACACGCTGGGGATACTGAAGGAAATGTTGTCGTCATTTGGCTTTAATATATTCAAGATCAACAGAAATGCCTGGTGCGGAACCTGTAATGTTGAGGTTATTGCCTCTCGGGCGGAAGGTTCCGTGACGAAGGAATTGTTTGTCAGCCGCGCCGACAAATACCTACGGAACTTTCTGGTTGATTTCAGCGATCAGGAGATGCGGATACATGCGGTCTGGATTGATTCGTTTGCCGGGCAGCTCGCAAAGGGCTGGGCGCAGTGACAACTGTATCGGTTGTCATACCTACATGGAACCGATCGGCATTGCTTGAACAGGCAATTCGAAGCGCACTTTCCCAGACCTTTCCGCCGTTGGAGATTCTGGTGTGTGATGATGGTTCGACAGATGACTCGGAACAGGTCGCCAGTTCGATAAATGATCCACGGGTTATCTGGGTGTCGGGAGAGCATAGCGGGCTTCCGGCGGTTCCTCGCAACCGTGGTATTGCTCTTGCTAGTGGAGTGTGGCTGGCATTCCTGGATAGCGATGATCGGTGGCTGCCTGACAAATTGTCACAGCAGTTTACTCGAGCCGAACAACTGTCATGTGATGCAGTCTGTTGCGACGCATTTCGTTTGCTCCCCGGGCAGAACACTCCCCCAATGCCGTTAATTGGCTTTACCGAGGAGAGATTGACTTTTGCTGATTTGCTGACGGTCAATCGGGTCATCTGCAGTTCCGTTCTGGTAAAAACAGATTTGATAAGAAATGCCGGCGGATTTTCTAAGTCTCGTGAACTTGTGGTTGGCGAGGATTACGCGCTTTGGCTTCGCGTGGCTGTCTCTTCCGATTTTGGCGTGGTCGGAAGTCCCCAATTGTATTACTATGATGATCCGTCTCAAAGCATCCGGAAGGAATCTGGCGATGCAGCCGCGCAATATCGGGCTGTGCTGACTGATTTCTGTTCTTGGGCTGGAGCCCGTCAATATCCTGAACTCCGTGGGTTTGCTCTGGAGAGGCTGGAAAATATAGGTAGTACGAATGTTGGCCTGGTGCATCAGCTTTTTCGGCGGGCAAGTCAGTTGATCCGGAAGGGAAGTAGTACATAATTCAGCCATGAATATTCTTCATACTGTACAGAGTTACCCGCCTGCAGAGGGTGGCATGGCCGAAGTGGTCCGTCAGCTATCCGAGCGCCTGGCAGCACTGGGCCACTCGATAACCGTAGCCACGGGGTATCATCCCGCCAGGACTGAGTCTTGGGTGAACGGCGTAAACGTCGTGTCATTTGAGGTAAGCGGAAACTCAGTTTATGGGCTAAAAGGGGATGTTGCCGGGTACGAACGCTTTCTGCTTGATTCGCGTTTTGACATTGTCGTAAATTTTGCGGCCCAGCAGTGGGCAACTGACATTGCCCTGCCGTTGCTGCCGCGTGTTGCCGGCCGCAAGGTGTTCGTTCCGACCGGCTTTTCAGGGCTATATTCCCGAAAGTACAGGGAATATTTCAGGCAGTTACCGGAGTTAATGCACCAATACGACATGAATGTCTTTCTGTCAGATTGCTACCGTGATATATGCCTTGCCCGCAAACATGGTATTGAGAAGATTGTTCTGATTCCAAATGGTGCTTCTGCCGATGAGTTTCTTGGACCGGTGACAGATATTCGTTCGCAACTGGGTATTCTTCCGAACCATTTCCTTGTCCTTCATGTGGGCTCCCATACTGGTCTTAAGGGTCATGAAGAGACTATTGAAATATTCAGTCAAGCCGATATTCGTGATGCAACACTGCTGATCGTAGGTAATGAGCCTCCGGACGGCTGCGGTTCACTCTGCAGGGAACAGGCAGGCCAGTTAAATGCATCTGCCCGGTTCCTTGACGCCGGTAAGCGAATAATTGTTACTACGCTTACCCGCCCAGAAACGGTTTCAGCATTCCATGCAGCTGAGCTGTTTTTGTTTCCCTCCAATATTGAATGTTCCCCTATCGTCCTATTTGAATGCATGGCCTCGCTCACTCCTTTTCTTGCGACTGATGCCGGTAATAGCGCAGAAATTATTGAATGGTCGGGTGGAGCCGGTGTGCTGCTTCCTACGGCCCCATCAAATTTCTGGCCTCGACATGGTTCGTTAATAGAGCGGTTTTTAGAAAAGGTAAAAATTGTACTGGGGCGCGCTGAGGATTTCTGTGTGGTTCATGCCGAAATATCTAAATCAGCTTTGCTTCTTGAATCTCTTTCACGGGATGGTTCAAGGCGAAAAATAATGGCTCAGACAGGATTTAGTTCCTGGCAGGAACGATTCACCTGGGAAAAAATCTCTGACGAATATGAGGCTCTTTACAGGTGTCTGCTGGAACGTACTGCTTGAATCAGAGAACAGCTAAGGTGGCGTAACGTTCTGAGAGGTATAAAATGAGGATAGCCTACCTTATCAATGCACATAAAAATTTCAAACAGCTTGAGCGGCTTGTTGCTACGCTAAATACTAAGGATGTCTGTTTTTTCATCCACATTGATAAAAAAGTTGACGCATCAGGTTTTGCGAAACTAAGTGAATGTTTAGAAAAATATAATACTATGTTTGTTTCCGATAGAGTTGGCATGAAATGGGGTGGATTTAGTCAAGTCGAAGCTACTATCAATGGATTACAAACTATTATTGGGTCTGGCAAAAGCTTTGATTATATTAATTTTATCAGCGGCCAGGATTATCCTATTAAGCACAATGCTTTTATATTGGAATTCCTATCTAGCAACAGAGGTTATGAATTTATTGAATACTGTGAACTTTCACCAAATGGATGGGAAGGAGCCATGACAAGGTTCGAAAGGTACTGGCTACATGATATAATCAACAACACTCCTGTTTGTTCGTTAATTCAAAATGTTTTATCGGTCTTATTGCCTAAAAGAAAAATCCCAAAAGGGTATAATGCGTTCGGAGGTTCATCTTGGTGGACTATCAGTTCTGACTGTGCTCGATACATTTTGGATTTTGTCGATAAAGAAAGAAAATTTGTTGATTTTTTCAGACTTACTTTATGTCCCGATGAAATATTTTTCCAGACAATAATTATGAATTCAGAATATATCACTAGAATATGTAATAATAATTTACGTTACATAGACTGGTCAGAGGGGGAAAGTAATCCGAAAGTCTTATCAAGAGTTGATTTCAATCTTCTTTTGTCTTCAAATAAACTGTTTGCCAGGAAATTCGATACTAACTTGGACGAACAGGTTTTAGATATGTTAGATGATTATGCAAACTCTCAAATGGAGGCGGAAGTGAGGCTGACCGCATGATCCTCGTGAAGCTGATGGGCGGATTGGGCAACCAGATGTTTCAGTATGCGGCTGCCAGAAGCCTTTGCAGGCGGCATGGAACGTCACTAAAACTTGATCTCTCTTTTCTTGAAAGTGACCAGGCCGGGAACACCTCGCGAACATTTGAACTTGATCATTTCTGCATAACTGCTGAGAAAGCGTCCCGATGGGAAATAAGTACCATGAGCGGGAAAAGCAAAACCGTATTAGAAACGGTTCTAGCTCGAATATTTCAGAGGCTCTCCGGTAATACCGGGTATCGCGAGAAGCAGTTTCAGTTTGATCCCCAAGTATTAACTCTGCCCGACAATGTCTATCTGGAAGGGTACTGGCAGTCAGAGTGCTATTTCTCGGATATTGATGAAATCATCAGGAATGAGTTGACGGTGAGATCCCCACTGCTGGATAAAAACCTGGAACTTGCAGAAGAAATTCTGGCAGTCAATGCAGTTTCCCTGCATGTCCGTCGTGGTGATTATGTGATGGATGAAAAAACAAGGGCCGCGCACGGTGTTTGTGATCTTGATTACTACCTGAGAGCTGAGGACAGGGTTGCAAAGTCAATTGAAAATCCTCACTATTTTGTATTTTCCGATGACCCTGAATGGGCAGCGGAAAATTTGAAACTGCGCCACCCTGTCAGATACGTCAACCACAACGGCAGTATGGCCCATGAAGACCTGCGGCTGATGAGCCTGTGCAGGCATCATGTAATTGCCAACAGTTCCTTCAGTTGGTGGGGGGCATGGCTTTCCACCAGCCCCGATAAACTGGTAATTGCGCCTGATCGTTGGTTCAATGACCTTACCATAGACACCAGCGGTTTGATCCCTTCCAGGTGGCAGCGGCTATGAACAGGATAATTCTGCCCAGGGTCACGGTACTGATGCCGGTATACAATGCCGCCCCTTTTCTGGCAGAGGCGGTTCAAAGCATCCTTCGGCAGACATTCACCAATTTTGAGTTTCTTATTATTGATGACGGCTCAACAGATGAGAGTGTTGCAGTCATCCGGGAGTTTCAAGACCCCCGCATCCGGTTGCTGCATAACGGGACAAACCTGGGGCTGGTTACATCCCTGAACAAGGGGCTTAATCTTGCTCGGGGAGAATATATCGCCCGGATGGATGCTGATGACATCAGCAGACCTGAGCGTTTGAAGTGTCAGGTCAGTTTCATGGATGCGAACCCCCGTGTTGGCGTCTGTGGCAGTTGGGTGCGATTAATTTCCACGACAGACAACAAAGTTCGGAAACTTCCAAAAAGCTCGGAAGAAATACGGTGCTGGCAGTTTCATACGGTTGGCGTTGCCCATCCGTCGGTCATACTGCGCCGGCAGTTCTTTTCGGATCATGGGCTTTTGTATGATCCGTCATTCCGGCATGTCGAGGACTATGAGCTATGGGGACGCGCCATACAGTATATGGAATTTGCCAATATCCAGAAAGTGCTACTGGATTATAGAATCAGTCCTGAACAAATTTGTGCCGTGCATGCTGAGGAACAGTTGGCAACTGTTGCCCCTATCCGACTGAATCGGTTGTTGGAACTGGGGATTGAGCCGACTCAGTCCGAACAGCAGTTACATGAGATGATTGTGAACAATTCTCTGACGCCGGAATCTGAGTATCTTGACCGTGCAGAACAGTGGCTTTTGCAGCTTGAATCGGCAAACAATGCAGTTGGCAAGTACCCGTCAGACTGTTTTTCTCGACGACTCCTTGAAATCTGGTTTTCAATCTGCCTGAGCCTCGCTGACGACTCGTCCTGCTCGTGGAAGAGGTGTCTGCAGTCTCAACTTTGGTCTGCTCTTAATGCATCAGCTTGGCATCGTGTGCGTGCACTTGGTGCTTGGGTAGTTAGATAACGTTATTTTTGTTATTCAGTTCATCCCGTGAGGTAAGTTGTGAAACCGTTGCTAGTAAGTACCTACGATTCTTATGGTGGAGCAGCTCGGGCAGCGATGCGGCTGCACCAAGGGTTGAAGGTGGCTAACGTCTCAAGCCGAATTCTGGTTCAGGACCGGCGGACGGATGACCCTGCCATTCTGGGACCAGCCACCCCTCTAGCCCTACTCGCCGCAAAATTGCGTCCACGGCTCGATGCAGTACTGTCTTCATGGTATCACCGACGTCGACAAGGCCTGTTTTCGCCTGCAATTGTACCTTCGGGGTTGATCCGGACTTTAAACGGCCTTGCACCGGATCTGGTTCATCTCCACTGGGTGAATGAGGGCTTCTTGCGCATTGAGACTCTTGCATCCTGCAGATGCCCCGTTGTTTGGACTCTCCATGACATGTGGCCTTTTACAGGGGGATGCCATCATAGCGGCAGTTGTGATCGCTATCTTACCCGGTGCGGCACATGCCCGCAACTTGGATCAAGTTCAAATAATGATCTGTCGCATTGGACTTGGCGTAGAAAGAGTCGTGCCTGGCGGGAACTGCAATTAGAAATTGTTTCCCCGAGCAATTGGCTGGCCGGTTGTGCCCGCACTAGTTCATTGTTTGGCCATTTTCCGATCGAAGTTATTCCCAATGGAATTGACACGGTACGTTTTGCCCCACATGACAAAAAATTATGTCGAGCAATGTTGGGCTTACCACAGGACTGTGTGATTCTTCTTGCAGGGGGAATCGCCTTGATGAAGGACCGGAGTAAGGGGATGTGTCAACTTATGGCTGCATTGAGGCAAACTGCACCTGGTGTAGAAGTTGCGATTCTGGGATTATCTGGCCAGGAACAGTCACTTGAACTCGGCATACCGGTGCATTTTCTTGGTCATCTTCATGACGATGTATCACTCGCAATAGCATACTCTGCCGCAGATATATTTGTCTCCCCATCTCTGGAAGAAAACCTCTCAAATATGGTAATGGAAGCAGCATCGTGTGGGGTGCCTACTGTTGCGTTCCGTATTGGTGGCATGCCTGACCTTGTTAACTCAGGAATAAGTGGGATATTAGTGTCGCCGGGATCTGTGGAAGAGTTGGCAGAAGCCATTAATTCGCTTGCTGGAGACAGTAGTCTGCGTGTAACGTTTGGTTTGGAGGCTCGATTAAAAGTTGAGCGCGAATTTGCAATCGAGAAAATAGTCCAGCGCTATATTCAAGTCTACGAACGCATCTGCAAATGAAGTATGTGAGGTTCAAATCTGATGGCATGGACAAGAAAATTACTTGGTCATTTGGCCTCAATGCTGGGAATAGCGCGCGATACTGTTTCTCTGAATGCCGCCCTGATTCGGAGCCTTAATCGGGAAGAGCCGCCAGCGTCGATAATCGATATAGGTGCTTCGGACGGGTGCTGGAGTAGAACCGCCCATCGTTTTTTCCCTGAAGCCCACTATCTTCTTATCGAGGCGCAAGAAGGCCATCGCCCATCGCTTGAGCGATTTCTCCGCAAGGTACCGAACAGCAACTTTATTCTTGCCGCCGCTGGCGATATTGAGGGAAACGCCTATTTCGATGCAGAAGATCTGTTTGGCGGACTTGCTGCTCACGAACCGGTGGGAAAAAAATGTATAACCGTTCCTATGGTGACGATTGATGATGCTGTGAAGAAGTTTGCACTTCCTCCCCCATATTTGCTTAAGTTGGATACTCATGGTTTTGAAGTGCCGATTATTGAAGGAGCAAAGCATACACTTAAACATTCCAGTCTAATAATCATTGAAGCCTATAACTTTCATCTGACGGACAATAGCCTTCTCTTCTACGAATTATGCGACTTTATGAAAAAAAACGGGTTCCTCTGTATTGACCTTGCCCAGCCGATTCATCGACCTGGAGATCATGCGCTTTGGCAGTTTGATCTGTATTTTGCGCCCCAAGGAGCACCAATATTCAGTTCGAATCGATTTGAATATTGACAGTTATTTAAATGAAACGGATATCAATCATAACTCCCTGCTTAAACTCAGAGCACCACATCCGTAAAACGGTTGATTCTGTTTTGAATCAGACTGCAGTTTTGTCAGGGCGTGCTGAGTTGGAGTATCTGATCTGCGATGGAGCGTCTTCAGATCAAACCCTGGAAATACTTTTAGGCTACAGTCATCCCGGGCTGAAGGTTTATTCAAATCCGGATAGCGGTATGTATGCGGCCCTGGCGTATGGCCTGTCTCAGGTGCACGGTGATATTGTTGCGTATATCAATGCTGGTGATTTCTACAGCCCAGAGGCGTTTGACATTGTTCTCGACTTGTTTGAACAAGAAGACATCCAGTGGCTAACCGGGTACAATGTCCACTATAATTCGCGTTCACAATTTGTGCAGGTAAAGTTGCCGTTTCGCTATCGGAGAGAATTTTTTAGAACGGGCCTGTATGGGAGGTTTCTTATTCATGTGCAACAGGAATCAACCTTTTGGGCGGCTCGTCTTCACGAGAGCATAGATTTGGATAAACTGGCACATTTTCATTATGCAGGTGATTTTTATCTTTGGCATTGCTTTGCGGAACTGTGCGACCTGAAAATAGTTGAGGCCTATCTGGGAGGTTTTCGTATCCAACCGGGACAATTATCGGAGAATGTAGCAGGCTATCAGGAAGAAATGGCGGCTATTTCAGATCGTCCGCACCTGTATCACCATGTTTTTGCACTCTTTGATCGGATTATGTGGTATGCCCCGGTTGAATTCAAAAAACTCCTCAACCGTTCAGGACTATTTTGCTATGATCACCTTAAGCAAAAATGGGTTTAGGTGAATTGAAAACGTTGCTTGTTAAAGTTGACCGAATTCTGGGGCCAATTGTAGTCAGGTTGTTGAGTAAGCCCAAACAATTCCGGTTTTCAGAAGTAGACAGTATCCTTGTTATCCGACCAGGCGGGATTGGCGACGCGGCGTTGCTTGCTCCTGCATTAAGTATCCTCAAAAATACCAATCCTCATATCCATATCACGGTCCTGGCTGAGAAGCGTAATTCCAGCGTATTTTTACTTATTCCCGGAATTGACAAGGTATTGTGCTACGACCACCCCAGCGAGTTGTTTCAGGTACTGCGTGGTAAATATGATGCCGTGATTGATACTGAGCAGTGGTACCGATTATCGGCAGTAGTTGCACGGCTGGTAAAATCTCCGCTCAAGATTGGATTTAATACCAATGAACGCCGGCGTATGTTCACTCATGGCATACGGTATGATCTGACTGCGAATGAAACCGAAAACTTTTTCGCCCTGCTTAAGCCGCTGGGAGTGGATTGCCGAAAGAATATAAGATGTTTCGGCTTGTCGATACCGCCTCAGTTGGTGTCCGGAACAAGTCAATTGCTGCAGCCGCTCTGTTCCAGTTCATATGTTGTGATTTTTCCCGGCGCATCAATTGAAGAGAAGCGCTGGGGCGTCGAGAATTTCAGTCTGGTGTCAAAGCGACTGTCAGAAGATGGTTATAGTATAGTAGTGGTCGGCGGCCGGGAGGATCGGAAAGACGGGGATGTGATTGCCGGGGCAGGGGGATTAGGGGGATTGAATCTGGCCGGCAAGACGACACTGGCCGAGACCGCTGCAGTGTTAGCCCGTTCCAGTTTGGTGATCAGTGGAGATTCCGGGGTGCTGCACCTTGCAGTGGGGCTTGATATTCCTACGGTGTCGCTTTTCGGGCCAAGCAATTCAGCAAAGTGGGCACCTGTGGGAGAGAAGCATGTCGTGCTTAATCAAAATCTTATCTGTTCTCCCTGTGCCAGGTTCGGCACAACACCACCCTGTCCTGATGGTGCCCGCTGTATGGTGGAGATAACGCCGGATGAGGTAGTGAAGGTCTCTTTATTTCAATTAAACAGGAGAACCCGTGATAACAAAAGAAAATGAAAAAATTCATTGCAATGATTTCGACAAGACATCTTGGGAATATTATGGCAAGAACGATCCTTTATGGGCTGTACTTACAAATAACAATAATATAGGAGGAAAATGGGATGTAAAAGAATTTTTCCAATCCGGCGTAATCGAGATAGACGCAATTATGATGTACCTATCTTCGCTGAAGATTGAATTGGACTTCAATAGTAATGCACTCGATTTAGGGTGCGGTGTAGGCAGGCTGTCACAAGCTCTAGCTAAATATTTTACTCATATTGACGCCGTTGATATTTCAAGTACCATGATCGAGAACGCAAATAAGTATAACAATAAATTAAATTGTTCCTTTCATCTGATATGCAATAATGATCTGTCTTTGTTTGATGACAATTCATTCAGCTTTATTTATTCTAATATTACATTGCAACACATGGATACCCATAAATCATGCAAATATATTACTGAGTTCATTAGAGTATTAAAGCCTGGTGGCATCCTCTTATTCCAATTGCCAAGTCATCCTAATTATACATTAAAAGGTATTCTGATAAGATTGTTGCCAGTTTTTGTTTCAGATGTTCTGAGAGGAAATTCTTTCCCGCAGTTACTAAAAGCCCTGTTAAATAATGCATCGCTTCCAAGGTTGAAGATGCGCGGCACTCATTGTCATGAAATAATCAAAATCGTAACACACAGCAAAGCGAAAATTGTAGATATAACCCCGGATGTATCTGCCGGCAGCGCTTGGGTGAGTTTTAGGTACTGTGTCAGTAAGCCTAAATAGAGTTTTTATATCCCCACGTTTAAACTGTAGAAATGTACTGAATTTACACCTTCTCTTCAAATCTCGGAAACAACGCTTCAGCTTTGACAACAGTGCAGCCCGCCTTCAAACCGCCCCACACCAATCCCTCTTTTGAAACCTCATCATGCCACCCTAGGGATGTCAGCGCCTTTTCCGTAGTTGCCGGCAGGAAGGCCGACAGGATGCAGTGCGTGATGCGCTGCGATTCGAGCATGGTGTGCATGACCGTGGCCAGACGCCCGCTGTTGGCCGGGTCTTTGGCCAGGGTCCAGGGGGCCGTATCATCGATGTATTTGTTGCCGGCCGAGATGACTTCCCAGATCGCCTGCAGGGCTTTGCTGAAGGCCAGTTCATCAATGAACTTGTCGACAGTCGCCACCATCTCTTCCGTTTTCAGTTTCAGGGCGTGGTCCAATTCCTCCAACTGGTCAGCTGCCGGCAGGATGCCGCCGAAGTATTTGACCGCCATGGCGGTTGAGCGGCTGAGGAGGTTGCCGATGTCGTTGGCCAGATCGGAGTTGATCCGCTGCACGAGCGCGGTATGGGAAAAATCGCCGTCCAGGCCGAAAGGGACTTCGCGCAGCAGGAAATACCTGACCGCGTCCACGCCGTACTTGTCGATCAGCATATTCGGTTCGACCACGTTCTGCAGGCTCTTGCTCATCTTCTGCCCTTCGACCGTCCACCAGCCGTGGGCGAAAACTTTTTTGGGGAGCGGCAGGCCGGCCGCCATCAGAAAGGTCGGCCAGTAGACGGCGTGGAAGCGGAGGATGTCCTTGCCGATCAGGTGGACGTCAGCCGGCCAGTAGCGCCCGTAGTTGCCTGCCTCATCCGGATAACCGAGGGCGGTGATGTAGTTGGTCAGGGCGTCAAACCAGACGTAGATGATATGACGGTCGTTCCCCGGAACAGGGATGCCCCAGGAAAAGGTGGTGCGGGAGACGGACAGGTCGCGCAGCCCCTCCTTGATAAAGGAGATAATCTCGTTGCGCTTGCTCTTCGGCTGGATGAAGTCCGGATTGGCCTCGATGTGTGCCACCAGCTGATCCTGGTATTTGCTCATGCGGAAGAAGTACGATTCTTCTTTCAGTTTATCCACCGTACGGTTGCAGTCGGGGCAGCGGTCCTCGATCAGTTGGGTCTCGGTCCAGAAGGTTTCGCAGGGGGTGCAGTACCAGTCCTCGTACTCGCCGAGGTAGATGTCCCCCTTGTCGAGGATATCCTTGAAGATCCGGCTGACCCCGTTTTTGTGGCGTTCCTGGGTCGTACGGATGAAGTCGGTGTGGGATATACCCAGCCGCTCCCAGAGTGCCTGAAACCGCTTGACCACCCGGTCTGCCAGTTCCAGTGGTGTTTCTCCGGCTGTTATGGCGGCCTTTTCCACTTTCTGACCATGTTCATCGCTGCCGGTCAGGAAATAGACATCGTATCCCATCAGCCGCTTGTAGCGGGCCAGCACATCGCCGGCGACCGTGGTATAGGCGTGGCCGATATGCGGCACATCATTCACGTAATAGATCGGAGTGGTTACATAAAAGGTCGGTTTCATATCAGGCTCCTGATGATGGTGTCGGTGTCGAAGTGCCGCCGGCAGGCTTGCGGTGCCCATGCTTGCGGGAGCGGTGCTTTTTGCGCGGCTGCCCGGTTTTTGCGGCATCCGGCGAAGCCGCCGCCGTACTCTCCCGCTGCGCCGGCGGAGCCGGTGCGGCTTTCTCGGTGCTTTCGGCCTGCGTGTACGATTCGAGGGACGTTTTTTCCTGCTTGCGCCGCTGTTCGGGGCGCCGTTCGCGGGTGCGCTGGGGGGGGCGGGGTGCCGCCGGGGCCGCGGCAACGGCCGGTGCTGCGGCGGGAGCGCCGTCGCCAAGAATTTCATCGCGCTTGATGACGATGATCTTGTTGTCGTCGAGCTTGAGCGTGATATTGCCGGTCAGGATGTTGACCTTGTCGACCACGCCGACCGCGTTGACGGTGCGGACCCGTTTGCCCGATTTCGGGAAGTTTTTGCGCAGGCAGCAGTAGGTTTCGTATTCATAATCAAGGCAGCAGAGCAGTCGCCCGCACTGGCCGGAGATCTTATTGGGATTCAAGGCCAGATTCTGTTCTTTGGCCATCTTGACCGAAACCGGCTGGAATTCGCGCAGGAACGAGCTGCAGCAGAGTTCGCGGCCGCAGATGCCGATGCCACCGGTCATCTTGGCTTCATCGCGCACCCCGATCTGGCGCATTTCGATGCGGGTATGAAACGAGTGGGCCAGATCTTTAACCAGGTCACGGAAATCAACCCGGCCGTCGGCGGTGAAGAAAAAGACCGCCTTGCTGCTGTCGAACTGGTATTCGACCCGGACGAGCTTCATCGGCATGTTGCGTTCACTGATCCGGTTGACGCAGAAGCGGTACGCCTCCTGCTCCTTCTGGGTAATGCGCTCAACGGTTGCCAGGTCTTCGGGCGTCGCCTTGCGCTTGACGAGCGACAAAGTAACGCCCGGCCCGGCTTCTTTTTCCACGGGCGGTCTGATCACCTCTCCGACCCCCACGCCCCGCTCTGTTTCAACGACAACGCGGTCTCCCCTGACAAGTTCGAGTGATCCGGCATCGAAATCATACATCTTGCCGGCGGTGATAAATTGAATTGTAACTATATGTGACAAAAAGACCTCCTCTTTATCTGTGGGTAAAACTATTACCAACCCTAGCCCTTTAGGCCCCCGGGGGGGTAAGTTGTAAAGTTACCTGCCGGCTTCGGCCATGGTCATGAACAGCTGGTCAAGAGCCAGCTTGGGATTCGCATTGCGCTGGACGTCGCGTCTGGTTTCATAGATGCGTTCCAGTAATTCAAGGTTGCGCGGAAATGACCTTCTGGTTGCTATCGATTCGATCGCCGGCCTGACCGAACGATTGACTATTTCTCCGCTCCCAGCGCCCAGATGAACCGCATCACGGTAGAAGGAGAGGAGCATGTCAAGCAGCTCAAGGGTCGCGTCCCGGTTTCCCGACAGCTCTTCGGCCGCGTCAAATACGGTCGAAATCCTTTGAATGTTCAGCTGCTCCACTCTGGACAGCACCGCTTCACGTCGCGCGACCAGCGATTCGTTGTCGAGTTCGAGGGCCCGCTGCAGGCTGCCCCCCGACATCGGAGCGACAAGCGCGGCCGCTTCAGGCGCCATCCCGCTCTGTTCGAGGAGTGACAGCACATGTTCCGGGGAAAGCGGCGCAAACCTGATCAGCTGGCAGCGGGAACGGACCGTCGGCAGCAGCATCCCGGCATTCTCGGTAAGCAGGATGATCAAGGCATTGCCGGGAGGCTCTTCCAGCGTTTTCAGCAGTGAGTTGGCGGCGCCCACGCTCATCCGTTCGGCCGGGTCGATGATGCACGCCTTGCGGGGCGCCTCGTAGGGGCGCAATGACAGAATGTGCTGCATCTCCCGCAACTGGTCGATGCTGATATCCCGTTTGTCCGGTAATGGCGAGATCAGGTGGATGTCCGGGTGATTGCCGCCGTCAATTTTGCGGCACGAAGGACAGACGCCGCAGGCGTCATCCGGCTGGGCCGTGCAGAACAGCGCCTGAATCAGTGTCAGAGCGGTCTTTTTCCGGCCGGAACCGGGAACGCCCTCAAACAGGTAGGAATGCGCGGTTTTGCCGCATGCCAGAGAGCGCCGCAGAACCTCCACAATCCGGTCATGTCCCAGAATGTCAGCAAACGGCACGGAGCGTCTCCGGTAGCCGCGGCAGCACCTGCGCGGAGATTGCGGCAAAAATCTCTTCGATACTACCGGTACCGTCGATGATCAAAAAGCGGTCCGGCTGGTCGGCCGCCAGCTGACGGTAACCGGCGCGGACCCGCTGGTGGAAGGCCAGTGCCTCCAGTTCAAAACGTTCCTCGCGGGGGCCGCTGGTCGCCTCGATCCTGCGAAGTGCGCGCTCCAGGCCGATGCGCGGGTCACAATCGACAAGAACCGTCAGGTCGGGCGATATCCCCTGGCAGGCGTGAAGGTTGAGGGTGTCGATAACGTCCCGGTCGATGCCGCGTCCGAAGCTCTGGTAGGCCACCGTCGCATCGCAGAAACGGTCACAGAGGACAATTTTCCCTGAGCCAAGGGCCGGAGAGATAACTTCGGTGACATGCTGGGCACGGGCAGCGGCATACAGCATCAATTCGGCCAGAGGGGAAAGAGCCCGGTTTTCGGCATCCAGGAGGATTGTACGGATTTTGTCGGCGATCGGACAGCCGCCGGGCTCGCGGGTCAGAACCGCACTGGTACCGCGGGCCGACAGCAAATCGGCCAGCAGTTTGATCTGGGTGGTTTTGCCGCACCCTTCAACGCCTTCAAATGTAATGAAATAGCCCACGCGCATTACCCGGATCTGCAGAGTATAACGTACTGTCATTGAAAAGATGAATTATAGGGGAGAGCCCCTGATTTATCAACTTAAATCCCCATATTTCCTGATCGACCTGCGACTTTCGGTTGCCAAACTTGGATCGGGTGGCTATAGTTTGACCGTATCGAGGTGTTTCAATGACGACGAATGTTCAACAAATTGAGGAGCTGCTGGAATATTCGTTCAGCGATCGGAGCCTCCTTGTCATGGCCCTGACGCACCCGTCCCATCTGCATGAAGTCAGCGAGTGCCGGGACGGTGACTACCAGCGGCTCGAATTTCTCGGTGATGCGGTGTTGGGTCTGCTGCTGGCTGAAATGCTGTATGAGCGCTATCCGGATTGGGACGAGGGAGCCCTTTCTCAGCTCCGCTCACGACTGGCGGGTCAGGATGTTCTGGCAGACCGGGCCAGAAAGCTGGGAATCGGCAGCTTCATCCTGCTCGGGCGAGGCGAAGAGCAGACCGCCGGACGGGAAAAGGATTCGATACTTGCGGATGTTCTTGAAGCCCTGATTGCCGCGCTGTACCGGGATGGGGGGCTACAGGCGGCGCGGATTCTGGTTGCCGGGCTCTTTGATGAGTCGGCCGCCGCACCGGAGTTTCTCGTCCTGGGGCGCGACTCGAAGAGTGAACTGCAGGAGTACCTGTCATCCCATGGCAGCTCCCCGCCTGAATACCAGCTGGTGGAGGAGTCCGGACCACCGCACGACCGCCTGTTCAGTTTCCAGATTCTGGTTGGCGATAAGGTCGTCGGCACCGGCCAGGGAAAATCGAAAAAAATTGCCCAGCAGGCCGCTGCCGCTGCGGCGCTGGACAAACTTCAGGCGACTGCCGGGCATCCTGTGTGAAACAGGTTACAGTTCCCTTTTTCATCAGCCACCAGGGGTGTCCGCACACCTGCGTTTTTTGCGATCAGCGGGCAATTTCCGGAGCAAGCGGTGTACTCCCCACTTCCGAGCTGATTCGCGACAAAATACATCTCTGGCGGTCGACAGCGGGGGGACGCCCTCTGGAAGTCGCTTTTTTTGGCGGTACCTTCACCGCCCTCCCCGAGGAAGTCCAGGCGGAACTGCTTGCTCCCCTGCGGCCTTTTCTGGATGACGGCACGCTCGCCTCGGTCAGGATATCGACACGCCCCGATTATATCGACGAAGTCAGGGTCGCGTGGCTGTCGGAGAGGGGCGTCCGCACAATCGAAGTGGGGGTGCAGTCGGCCGACGACGCGGTGTTGGCGGCGTCCGGGCGGGGCCATTCCGCTGCCGATTCACTCGCCGCGATCCGCTGCATCAAAAAATGCGGCCTCCACGCCGGAGCCCAGCTGATGCCGGGACTGCCGGGTGATACCCCCGCCTCCTCATTATTTTCCCTGGAGCAGGTCATTGTCGCCGGTGCCGATTTTCTCCGCATCTATCCGACGGTCGTACTGCAAGGCACCGGGTTGGCACGGAGCTATGAAACCGGAGACTTTATGCCGCTCTCACTTGAGCGCGGGGTGCATCTCTGCACACTGCTCCTGCAGCGAGCCATGCGGTTGGGCATACCGGTGATCCGGATCGGTTTGCAGGCCGATTGCGGGCTTGATACCGCAAGTGTGCTGGCGGGGTGCTGGCATCCGGCATTGGGGCAGCTGGTCCGTTCACGGCTCTATGCGGACCTCCTCACCCGTGTCGTACCGCCCGGCGGGCGGGTGACCGTGTCCTGTCATCCGGCACGGATGTCGGATGTAATCGGCATGAAGCGGGGCAATCTGCAGTGTCAAGCCGGGCGCGGGGTCCAGATGGAGGTGGTTCCGGATGCTTCTCTCGCGAAGGAAGAGCTCAGGGTTCAGGGGGGCGATTCAACGGCCACATATTCCATTATTTCTGATATTCACTACTCCATTGACGAGGTGTAACCGATGCGCAAAGAATCACTGAAATTTCTCGAACAGCTCCTTGATGCTCCCAGTCCCTCCGGTTATGAACAGCCGGCCCAGTGTGTTTTCAGAGACTATGTCGCTCCGTATTGCGACGAGATGACAACCGATGTGATGGGCAATGTTCTCTGCCAGATCAGGGGCAAGGGGAAGAATCTTCCCCGGGTAATGATCGTCGGCCATACCGACGAGATCGGTCTCCAGATCAAGTACATCGACGACAAGGGGTTCCTGTATTTCGCCGCCGTCGGCGGGGTGGACGCCCATTTGACGCCGGGCAAACGGGTAAATGTGCACACCGCTGCCGGGACTCTGCCGGGGGTGATCGGCAAGAAGCCGATTCACCTGATGGATACGAAAGACCGCGAAACGGTCGTCAAGCTGGAATCACAGTATATCGACATCGGAGCGGGGGATAAGAAGGAGGCGCAGAAGCTGGTCAGGGTAGGGGATGCGGTGACCTTCGAGAGCGCCTTTACCCGGCTGCACGGCGACCGGGTCGCGTCACGGGGTTTTGATGACAAGGCGGGCTGCTTCGTCGTCGCCGAGGTGTTGCGCCAGGTGGCTGCATCCGGAAAAAAGCTGGCTGTTGACCTGTACGGCGTCTCTTCGGTCCAGGAGGAGATAGGTCTGCGGGGGGGCACGACCAGCTGCTACACGATCAACCCGGATGTCGGCATCTGTGTCGAAGTCGATTTTGCCACCGATCAGCCGGATGTGGAAAAAAAACACAACGGCGAGGTTTCGCTGGGAAAAGGTCCGATCCTGGCCCGCGGCGCCAATATCAACCCGCACCTGTTCGAACTGCTGTCGACAACCGCAGGCAAGGAAAAAATAGCGATCCAGCACACCGCCACCCCGCGTGCCACCGGCACCGATGCCAACGTCATGCAGATTTCGCGCGGCGGCGTCGCGACGGCACTGGTTAAGATCCCGCTCCGCTACATGCACACCCCGGTCGAGACGGTTTCGCTGGCCGATCTGGAGGATGCCGCCAGGCTGATTGTCGCAACGCTCGGGCGGATAAAATCCCGTGAGGAATTCATCCCGCGCTGATGGATGGTGCGGTCCCGACGGGTATTCAAGAGTAAAACCACAACGTGAATTATTAGCGTATAAGTATCAGTAAAAAAAGAAAGCTGCCACCCTTTAGCGCGTCATGGTACGGGGGGCAGCTTTTGATGTACACCCTCTCCGAATAGAAAACCGGGGTACCGCTGCCGGACCTAAAAGTATACGTTACATTAAGACCATTTCCCTTGACTTGACCGGTGCGCTGTACTAACTTCTTTAAAATTTTCATCTGCAAGGAGTTGTCCATGCATTATGACAAACTGACAGAAGGGCTGACCTTTGATGATGTCCTGCTTGTTCCCGCCCATTCACTGATTCTCCCTCGCGATGCCAGTCTCGTTACCAGAATTTCCCGAAACATACCCCTGAACATCCCGCTGGTGAGTGCGGCCATGGATACGGTTACCGAGGCGCGTACCGCTATCTGCATGGCTCGCGAAGGCGGCCTCGGCATCATTCACAAGAACCTCTCCGTTGAAGCCCAGGCATATGAAGTCGACAAGGTGAAAAAGAGCGAGTCAGGCATGATCGTCGATCCGATTACCATGCGCCCGACGCAGAAAATCAGCGAAGCGCTGGACATCATGCAGCGCTACCGCATCTCCGGCGTGCCGGTCACGAAAGCCAACGGCAAGCTGGTAGGTATTCTGACCAACCGCGACCTGCGCTTTGAAACCGATTTCGATCTGCCGATTTCGGCCCGCATGACCAAACGCAACCTGGTGACCGTGGCGGTCGGAACAACGCTGGAGCAGGCCAAGGAGATCCTTAAGCATACCCGTGTCGAAAAACTGCTGGTCGTTGATGACGACCGTTTTCTGAAGGGGTTGATCACCATCAAGGATATCGAGAAGGTCAAAAAGTATCCCCTGGCCTGCAAGGACACTCTTGGCCGCCTGCGGGTCGGGGCGGCGGTCGGGCCCACCGCTGAAATGGAAGCACGCATGGAGGCGCTGATCAGGGCCGGAGTGGATGTTATTGTCATCGATACGGCCCACGGCCATTCCCAGGGGGTGATTGATGCGGTCATGCGGGCAAAGTCTACTTTTCCGGGCGTGGAAATCATCGCCGGCAATATTGCCACTGCCGAGGCGGCTGAAGCTTTGATCAAGGCAGGTGTTGACGGTATTAAGGTCGGCATCGGGCCCGGCTCCATCTGTACGACCCGCATCGTGGCCGGTGTCGGAGTCCCCCAGATTACCGCAATTCATGAGTGCGCCCGTATGGCCCACAAATATGACATTCCGGTTATTGCCGACGGCGGCATCAAATATTCCGGAGATCTCCCCAAGGCGGTAACGGCCGGCGCCGACTGCATCATGATCGGTTCGCTGTTTGCCGGCACCGAGGAGTCACCGGGCGATACGGTTCTGTACCAGGGGCGAACCTACAAGAGCTACCGCGGCATGGGCTCCATCGGCGCCATGAAGGACGGCAGCAAGGATCGTTATTTCCAGTCGGACGTCGGAGATGACGTCAAGCTGGTTCCGGAGGGGATCGAAGGGATGGTCCCGCTACGCGGACCGCTGTCGGCCAATATCCACCAGCTGCTCGGCGGGCTCCGTTCCGGGATGGGGTATACCGGCTGCGGTACCATCAAGGAGCTCCAGGACAAGGGGCGCTTTATCCGCATCACCGGTGCCGGGCTCAAGGAATCCCACGTCCATGATGTTACCATTACGAAGGAAGCGCCGAATTATCGCGTCGGCAACTGACATCCCTGAATCGAGATGCCCCGGGTCGTACCTCCGGGGCATCTCTCATTGTATATTGTCTCTTTATCCGAAGTTGCTGTTCGCCCTGTTCCCAATTATATTCAAATAGATACATAACAATAATTCAATCAAAGGTTATTATCATGTCTGATATTCACAGCCAGAAAATCCTGATCCTCGATTTCGGTTCCCAGTACACCCAGCTGATCGCCCGCCGCGTTCGTGAGGCCCATGTCTACTGCGAACTGCACCCGTTTGACATGGGTCTGGAGGCGATCCGCTCCTTTGCCCCCAGCGGGATCATTCTTTCCGGAAGTCCCTGCTCGGTTTATGACCAGGACGCTCCCTCCGTCGCGGGGGAGCTGTTCGAGCTGGGGGTGCCGGTGCTTGGCATCTGCTATGGCATGCAGCTGATGAGCCGCCATTTCGGCGGCGAGGTCGTGCCTGCCGGCAAGCGCGAATTCGGCCATGCCGAATTGCTCTCCGCCGGGGTTCCGGGGCCGCTGTTTGACGGTTTCTTTGTCGATGGATCCAGTCCGGTCTGGATGAGCCATGGCGACCATGTTTCACGGGTACCGGACGGCTTCGAAATTGTAGCCAAATCCGCCAATGCCCCAGTCTGCGCGATCCAGGATATAGGCAGGAATCTCTACGGAGTGCAGTTCCACCCGGAGGTCAACCATACGCCTCGCGGCGAACAGTTCATCGACACGTTTGTGCGGGGGGTCTGCGGCTGCAGCGGACTCTGGACTCCCGGCCGGATTATTGAGGATTCCATCGAGCGGATCCGCACCCAGGTAGGAAGTGATACCGTCATTCTCGGCCTTTCCGGCGGGGTCGACTCCTCGGTTGCCGCTGCCCTGATCCACCGGGCTATCGGCGACCAGCTGACCTGCGTATTTGTCGATAACGGACTGCTGCGGCTGGGGGAGGGTGACCAGGTTATGGCGACTTTTGCCAAGAATCTGGGGGTCAAGGTGATCCGGGTTGACGCGGAGGAGCGCTTTCTGGGCGCTCTGGCCGGTGTCTCCGATCCCGAACAGAAGCGCAAGGTCATCGGCGGACTGTTTGTCGATATATTCGAGGAGCAGTCGAAGCTGATTGCCGATGCCAACTGGCTGGCCCAGGGAACCATCTATCCGGATGTCATTGAATCCGCCGGGGCAAAAACCGGCAAGGCCCATAACATCAAGAGTCATCACAATGTCGGCGGACTGCCGGATTATATGAGACTCAAGCTGCTCGAGCCGCTCCGGGAGCTGTTCAAGGATGAGGTGCGGGCCATCGGTGAAGAGCTCGGCCTCCCCCGCCAGATGGTCTGGCGCCACCCCTTTCCCGGCCCCGGTCTGGGTGTGCGGATTCTCGGCGAAGTGAAAAAGGAGTACTGCGAAATCCTGCGCCGGGCCGATGCCATTTATATCGAGGAACTCTACTCCTCCGGGCACTATGACAAGATCAGCCAGGCCTTTGCGGTGTTCCTGCCGGTCAAGAGCGTCGGCGTCATGGGCGACGGCCGCACCTACGAGTATGTCGTCGCGCTGAGGGCGGTGGAAACCAAGGATTTCATGACCGCAGGCTGGTACCCGATGCCGTATGAAGATCTGGCCCGCATCAGCGGTCGCATCATCAACGAGGTGAAAGGCATAAACCGGGTCGTTTACGACATTTCCAGCAAGCCGCCGGCAACTATTGAGTGGGAATGATCCTATTTGCATGCCAGGTGCGTAAACCGCGCACCCATCACATCGCTTCCCGGAAGGTCGATTCAAAAAGTGTCGGAACCGGCATTTTTAAATTGACTTTTCTTTTGCACTCAATTAAAGACTAAAAACATCTTGTAGGTTACATTAGCCTGTTCAAAGGCTGCGGCATATGGTTAATGATACTCCACCGCCCCTTGCTGTCCGGAAGATGTCTGTTATACTGCCTTCAGTATTTTAGCTGACTGACAAGGTTTCATGAAAAAAATCAACATAAGGAGCAGAAGCATGAATGCACCAACGCGATATGTGGATGACTCGGTAAAAGGTTTCATCACCTGGAGCATCATCTGGGGAACGGTCGCCGTCCTGGTCGGAATCCTGATCTCCCTGCAGCTTGCCTGGCCCGAGCTTAATGTTGCGCCCTATCTGACCTACGGCCGCCTGCGGCCGATCCATACCAATGCCGGGATCTTCGGCTGGGGCATCGGCAGTTTCATCGCCATGTTCTTCTACATCACCCAGCGGCTCACCAAAACCCCGCTCTGGAGCCCGAAACTGGCAAGGGTGACGCTCTGGATCTTCAATGTCGCCATCGCCTCCGCAGCCGTGACTCTGGCGCTCGGAATCAACCGCACCAAGGAATACGCCGAACTGGAGTGGCCTCTGGCCATCGTCGTGGCGATCCTCTGGGTACTGTTCTCGATCAACGTGTTCATGACGATCCTGAAGCGCAGGGAAGAGCAGATGTATATCTCGCTCTGGTACATCATGGCGGCCCTGGTCGGGGTCACCGTGCTTTATGTCGTCAACAACCTCGGTGTGCCGCTCCACCTGTTCAAATCCTATTCGGCCTTTGCCGGAACCAACGACGCCAATGTACAGTGGTGGTATGGCCATAACGCCGTCGCCATGGTCCTGACCGTGCCGCCACTGGCCATATTTTATTATTTTCTCCCGAAAATCATCGACAACCCTATCTACAGCCATCGCATGGGAATCATATCCTTCTGGAGCCTGATCTTCATGTATCTCTGGACCGGCGCGCATCACCTGCTCTGGACGCCGGTGCCTGACTGGATCCAGACCGTGGCGATGGCGTTCTCGATCATGTTGATTGCACCCTCCTGGGGGGCGGTGTTCAACGGCTACCTGACCATGAATGGCCAGTGGGAAAAAATGAAGAGCAATTACCTGGTCAAGTTCCTGATTGTCGGCATCACCTTCTACGGGTTGCAGACCCTACAGGGTCCGATGCAGGCGGTCCGCTCGTTTTCCGCCTTTATCCACTACACCGACTGGGTACCGGGGCATGTTCACATGGGCGCGCTCGGCTGGGTGTCGATGGTTGTTTTTGCGGCCATGTACTATGTAGTCACGGTTATCAGCGATACCGAGATCTATAGCGTCAAGCTGGCCAATGCCCATTTCTGGCTGGTTCTGGTCGGCCAGCTGGTCTACTCCGTCACCATGTGGATCGCCGGCGTGCAGCAGGGAAGCATGCTGCTGGCGACGAATCCGGACGGAACCCTGCACTACAGTTTCATGGAAACGATGATCGCCATCTTTCCCTATTACAAGATCCGCGCGGTCAGCGGCTTTATCTACCTGGCCGGACTGGCGCTCTTTATCTACAATATCTACAAGACTTACCAGAAGGGTGCGGATATACAGGCTGCCAAGGCGTAATTTAAATTCACTTCGAACGAGGACGATACCATGTTGGAAAAAAATCCCGTTATTTTTATCATTCTTGCATTTGTCGTGATCATGGTAGGCACGATTATTACCATGATAGCCCCATTCAAATGGATCAACGGTCCGGGGGACATGATCGCCGAAGTCAAACCATACACGCCGCTGCAGCAGGAAGGACGCGACCTCTATATGCGGGAAGGGTGCAACAACTGCCATTCCCAGACGGTGCGCACACTCGCTTCCGATGTCGAGCGCTACGGCTATGGCGGAACCTACTCGAAATCGGGTGAATTCGTCTATGACCGCCCGTTTTTGTGGGGATCGCGCCGCACCGGCCCGGATCTGGCGCGTATCGGCCTGAAATTTCCGGATCCCAAGGGCGGGTGGCATCGCAAGCATATGGAAAATCCGCAGTCGGTCGTCCCGGCCTCAAACATGCCGGCCTATGCATTTTTGAACACACCGCTTGATACAACCTATTCCGAGCGGAAGATGAAGCTGCTCGGTTTCCCCTACACCCAGGGCGACCTGGACGACCTCAAGGGGAAGAGCGAGATGGATGCCATTATTGCCTACATGCGCAAGCTGGGGACCGATATCCCGGTAAATAAACTCGAAACTCCGGTCCAGGCACCCGCCGCTAAGAACAATCCGTTCACCGACCTGAAGGCGGTAAAAGCAGAGGCGGAATCGATGTACAAGCAGCACTGCGCCTCGTGCCACGGTGACAAGCTCGAAGGGACTCTCGGGCCGGCCCTGAAAGGCTCTGACAAATCGGATGCGGATCTGTTTACCATCATCTCCAGGGGGATCGAGGCCAACGGCATGCCGGCATTCAGCGGTACTCTCGATGAGCAAAAAACCTGGATGCTGGTGACTTTGATCAAACAGGGTGCAAAGTGAAGATGGATGCCCGGTTCGTTTTCCTGCTATTGACAGGTTTTCTACTGGCGGTTCTGGTTGCCATTGCGGTCGCAACCCTGAAAAAGGGCCGGAAACAGAAGCTTGAAGAGCCGAAGCACAGGATGCTTGAGGACGACTAATTCTTATACAAGGAGCGAATATATGTCAGAACAGCATGAGTATGATGGAATCAAATATCGCGAAGAAAAAAGCTCCCCCGGTATTTTCCGGATTCTTTTCACCGTTCTGGCCGTCTGGGGCGTGATCTACATGGCCTATTACCTGTTCAGCGGCTGGAGTTCCCAATCCGAAGCCGATGCAGCCAAAAAAGCTCTCACTGAAAAAAAACAGACTGCACACAAGGCTGTAGAAGCGACTGGCGCCGTTTATCAAGGGAGCGGACATAAAATTGAACAGTACGTAGCCGCCGGAAAAAAGTTATACGGCACTCTGTGTGTTTCCTGCCATGGTGAAAATGCCAAAGGGGGCGTAGGACCGGACCTGACGCTCTCGAAATACAAATATGGCAAAGCGCGTCTGGACATTACCAAATCGATTGCCGAAGGGCGACCGGACGGCATGCCGTCATTCGGCAGTCAAATAAATGCTGAACAGGTTGAAAGTCTTGTTGAATATCTTCTCACTCTGAAATAGAATGCACCGATAGTTTACTAATTTCGGGGGGTAGCAGTTGGCAGCCATTTCATTTGAAGAGATCATGTTTACCATCATGTCTGCCACACAGGACACGTTCAAGAGCTATATGAATATCGACCTGCTGGCCGGCAAGGTTGAAAAGAAAGTAGAGCCGGTTGATTCGGACGTCACCGGTATCGTCGGGATTGCCGGCGACAGGGTCGGGTACATCATCATCGCCACAGACAAGGCGAGCGCCCAGCGCGTCGCCAAAGAGCTGCTGATGGTTGATGAAGCGGATGAAGAGTGCATCCGAGATGCCATGGGTGAACTGGCAAACAACATTGCCGGGGTTTTTAAAACCAAATATCACGAACAGTACGGCAGTGTCGCACTTGGTCTGCCGCTGGTCGTGTCGGGGCGGCTGCGGGCCATCTCGGAACCTCCTGATGCGCACGAATCATCGAGCATCAATGTGCAGTGCAAAGGGGTTACCATACCTTTCAAGACGGCCGATGGCTCGATTTCGATCACCGTCATGGTGTACATGTAACGCATCTTCAGTAAATGAGATTATTCCTTCTACTTTTCCTCTCGGCCACCCTGCTGGCGGGGTGTGCTGCACCGGCAGCATCCCGCTGGCGCCAGGACGCCTTCAACAGTTTTAATTCCGCGCAGTCAGCAGGGAGCCGGCAGTTCGCTCCCGAAGAAACTGACAATATCCGCCAGACGCTGGCGCTTGCCGACCGATATTTCAACAGGGAGCTGCACGAAGACGCCGACCGCCTCTACCGGCTGTCATGTCAGAAAAGCCGGCTCCTGTATCGCAATCTCGTGCTGAGCAGGGTGCGGCATGGAACGCTGCCGGCGGTTCGGGACGAAACGATCAGGCCGCCTGATGAAGCGGCCGGTGCAGCCGATCCTGTCTTCGATCTCGATGTCCCGGACCTGTTCGAAGGGGATCAGGCAGATCAGGACTCCGCTGCGGATATGATTGTCTGCAGTGCGACACCGGGCGTCCAGCAGCTGCCGGATACACCCGCTTCATCCGGGCAGGACGGAATCTTCTGCAAAAAAAGTTCAGACCCTGCGATGAACGAACCCGCTGTCACACCGGAGGCTTGGCCGTTGATGAGCCCGGCCGAAAGCGTGATCTCACCTGCACCCTCATCCCGCACTGCTCATTCAGTCGCGTCCGATCTCCCGCCGGCAAAAAAAAGAGCGCGGGAGAGCGGCACCGCCCCCCTGAATGACCCTGGCCGCACGACCATCTATCTGACGTTTGATGACGGTCCGTCACGAATCACGCTCCCGATTGCCGCCTATCTCAATTCCCAGGGGATCCCGGCCACTTTTTTTGCGTTGGGAAACAATGTCAAGGGGCATGAGAAGGTTGTCCGCGATACCATTGCATTGGGTCACAGTGTGGGTAATCACACCTTGTCGCATGATCTGAGGAAGCTGAACGACTCCCTCCATCAGGGCGTCAATGAGATTGAGAAAACAGCGGCCATGCTGGAGAAGCTTGGCGGAGACGGCAAAATGGTCAGAATACCGTACGGTGCCTCATCCAAAGCCCTGACATCCAGAGTGGCAGCCGAAGGGGGCCAGATATTCAGCTGGGATATCAACAGCCTTGATTCCAGCAGACGCGGCGCCAAAAATCACACCTATATCGAGCGGGCGGTAAAGCAGCAGCTGCAGAAAAACGGCAAGCGCCACATCATCATGCTGTTTCATGACGGGGCCGGCCATGGTGAAACTCTTGTAGCGATTCGTAATCTTGTACCGCAGCTCAAACAGGCCGGGTACCGGTTCGGTCTGCTGAGCCGCACAGACCGCATTGCACAATCCGGGACGAAAGGGAATCCGAAGCCATGAACACGCTGCTGGATCGTTATGGAGCATTATTGGGTGAAGTTGACGACTGGTTCCGGCGCTGCCTTGAACGGCACCCCGAGCTGATTGCATGCCGCAACGGCTGCTCGGAATGCTGTCGCGGTCTTTTTGATATTACCCTGCTGGATGCCTTCTATCTCAAGCGCGGCATCGACAGGCTTCCCGAACCGCTCAAAACCGGCCTGGTGCGGGAAGCATCCCGGCGCCTGGAACAGCTGTCGAAGGTGAACCCCGCATTCGTCGAACCATGGCTTCTGAACGGAATTCCCGAGGAGAAATGGGATGATCTTATGCCTGAAGAGGATGAGACGCCCTGCCTGCTGCTGTCGGATACCGGGGGGTGCCTGGTCTATGACCATCGCCCGATGACCTGCCGGTTGAACGGGATTCCGTTGCTTGATGTTTCCGGGGAGGAGCTGTTTGATGAGTGGTGTACGCTGAACTTTACCGGGGAGGACCCGCGGGGTCTTCTCGACCTCCGCTTCGCTTTCACGGAGCTGTTTAACCGGGAGTTGCTCCTGTTCCGGGAGCTTGTCCGCACCATGACCGGGACCGCCCGTAATGAGGTTGATCTGTTCATACCTGCAGCGGTCGTTATGGATTACAGCAGGATTGTACTGACAATGCTTAATTATCCAAAAAACAATTAGCCGCCGATGAACGCAGCAATACGTGCTGAAATAATATCGGGATAAACAATAAAGGTGAGTCGATTGTTTCCGGGTTAGTCGGCAGCCACGACAAAGTTGCCGGGAAACCCTTTGCGCTCATATGACTCCTGGGCCGACTGCGCCGCCCGCAAAGAGGAATAGAGCCCGAGTCGAACCCGGTAGAACGTGCTTCCCCCCACCGTCGCTTCCTGTACGTCCGCCGTACCGTATTTCCCCTTCAGCTCTTCGGCATAGCGGTAGGCGTTGGCCCTGATTTTTAGTGCGGCAACCTGGAGCGTAAAACTCCCCCTGTCATAGCTGACCGGGGCCTGGTAGCGGGTCTCGCCGTCCGTTTGAGCGGTTTTGTACCCAAGGGCGGTTACCCTGACCGCGGCCACCCCCTCCTGAAGCATCTCCAGTCGGCGCGCCGCACCCTCCGACAGGTCAATGATCCGTTCCCGGACAAACGGACCGCGATCATTTATGCGCACAATAATCTCCCTGCCGGTCCGCTTGTGCAGCACCTTCACATAAACGCCGAGCGGCAGCGTCTTGTGGGCTGCGGTCATCGCGTTCATATCAAACGCTTCACCGCTGCTGGTCTTGCGGCCATGAAAATCCCGGCCATAGCTGCTGGCGATCCCCTCCTGCACGAAGCCTTCATGACTGGAGAGCGGTTCATAGCGCTTGCCGGCAACTGTGTACGGCTTCTGCCCCGGTTTTTTTCGGGCTGAATGGCTTTGATCCTGCGGTGAGTAGGTTTGCTGGCGGGCGGCACAGGCGGAAAGCAGAACTGCCAGCAGTGCCGCAGAGAGTACCCTGACCGGGCGAAGGCGGGGTGTCATGGGCTATCTGCCACGGTACAGGCTACTTGTTTTCTTTGTGGCATTCATGGCACTCCACAGGTCCATGGATTCTTTCCTTGTGGCACCCCTTGCAGAAAGCGTGGGCGTACCGCTGGTCAAACCGGGTCATCGTATGCCCTTTGGTCGGTGTTTTGGACTTGTGGCAGGGGAGGCAGGACTCGGCTTTCATTACGGACTGATGCAGGTCATGGTTGAAGCGGACAGGACCCTTGTCTGACTTGAAGATAAAATAGCGCTCTTTCGTGACCGGATCCTTGTAGATTTTATATTCATCCTCTGCTCGTGAAGGGGCTGCAAAACAGAGGGTTGCGAGAACAAGAACGATGCAGTCCCGGTATTGCATGTGAAACTCCTCCACCGAATCAAAAATAAAATGGTCGTGACGCACCGCCCGCCACATAGCTGCAGGCCCCAGTTGTTGTGAGGCCCTTTAATCTGGTTGGTTGACTGGATAAAAATCCTGTGTTTATTACCACAAAAAACTGTATTAGTAAAGATTGTTGACGAATAACGTTGACAATATATAAGAATTAAACAGGGGTTTTTTTACGGGGATGGGTGCCATGTCAAATTTATTGCCGTTCAATTCAACCATAATTCGCGGCCAGTTCACGCCGCTTCCGCCTGAACAGGAGCCGGACCATACTCCCGGATTCTGGACTGTTCTGCAGGGGTATTCCCTTCTGCTGTCCGTCGGGTCGCAGCAGGAGCTGCTACCTTATGGGCCGCTGCCGGCAGGGATCGTTCCGGAAACCGGGCCGTTGAAGATCGGCCTCTGGCAGGGAAAACCGCTGCGCGCCCTGCGGATCGCCCCGGGCGGCATGTTCCCCCCGGAGTACGAAGCGCTGCCGTTCCAGGGGCCGGATTCCCGGCTGGACAATACTCTTGCAACCATCGCCGGTCGGGCCGCCCAGATCCTCCATTGGGAAGGCCGCAGCCGCTTCTGTTCGCACTGCGGGTGCGAGCTGGCACGGATTCCGGGGGGGTGGGGCAAGCGATGCCTGTCGTGCGGTGATGAACATTTCCCGCACATTCACCCCTGCATCATCGTCCTGGTCAGGCGCGGTCCTGAACTGCTGCTGATCCGCAATGCCGCCTGGAGCCCGGGGCGTTTCAGTCTGGTGGCCGGCTTTCTCGATTTCGGCGAATCCCTGGAGGAGTGTGTCCAGCGGGAGGTGCGTGAGGAGGCGGGGATCGAGGTGACCAATATCCGCTATGCGGGGAGCCAGTGTTGGCCCTTTCCCAGCCAGCAGATGATCGGTTTCCTCGCTGACTATGCCGGGGGGGAGGTCAGGCCTGACGGTGTGGAAGTTGTGGAGGCGGACTGGTTTCATGAAGACGCCCTCCCGGTGTCGCCGGGCGGCAAGCGGAGCATTTCCCGCTGGATCATGGACACCTACGGGAAAGGCGGGACCTAAGAAAATAGTTCACGCGGAGGCGCGGAGACGCGGAATAAACCAGGATTAACTTCTTAAATATTACGGGCGATTAAAACCATGCCTCTTTTGGTTTTGACTTTATCCGCGTTTTCCGCGTCTCCGCGTGAGACACGTTTTGTCCAGCTTTGGATACTACCCCCCTGCCAAATTATTTCACAATACCCTCCCGAATTTATCCGCTTGACGTCCGGATTCGATATGGCTATCATTTGGCATAGTATGTCATCTGACAGAGAGGGAATCCGCATGCAGCCACTGACCGAACGACAGCAGCAGGTACTGGACGTTATCGCCGCCTCCCTTGCCGGGGCGGGCTGCCCGCCGACCCTGCGCGAAATATCCGACAGCATCGGCACCAGGGGGACCGCCACGGCGATCTCCCATCTGGACGCGCTTGAGAGGAAAGGGTACATCAACCGGCGGGGGGGCTCGCGGGGGATCATGCTGGCCAACCGGCCGCCGTCCTCCGTGCCGGTGCCGATCGTCGGCACGGTCAGGGCGGGAGCCCCCGAACCTGCCCTTGAGGATCTTCAGGGGGAGTGCTGCGTCGATCCCTCCTGGCTCCGGGGAGAAGGGTGCTATTTCCTGCGGGTGAAAGGTGACAGCATGATCGACGCCCATATTCTCAACGGCGATCTGGCGCTGATCCGTCCGCAGCCGACCGCCGAGAACGGCGAGATCGTCGTGGCGATCGTCGATGGCGAGGCGACCCTGAAGCGGTTCTACCGCGAGGCCGGCCGGATTCGGCTGCAACCGGAAAACGCCGCGCTGAAGCCGATCATTATCATGGACGGCGAGGCGGAGACCGTGATCGCCGGAAAACTGCTGCGGATTGTCAGGAACTGTGAATGAGCTCCCGCAAGGGGGTTCGCATCGCGGTGCTTTTCGAGCCGGGCAAGAGGGCGCGGCCGGTCTGGTTCGAACTTAACCACCGCCAGCACCGGATTACGGAGTCAACCTACCACTGGCAGGACCGGGTCGGCGAGCGGCAACTGCTGCATTATGCGGTGACGGACGGCGAGGCGCTCTATGAACTGGTGTTCGATCCTGCCGATCAGTCCTGGACGGTTCACAGCCAGCACACCGAATAGCCAAGGCGGATCGGCATGTTTACGATTACCCACTCAATAGAATCACTCTCCCGCCTCCCGCTCCTCTGGCATCTCTGCGGCCTCGCCCTGGTTGCGTTACTGCTGCTTCTTGACCGCCAATCGAAGCGGGGCGGCATTGTTACCATGTTTTTATGGAACCTGATCGGCGTGTCCCTGCATGAACTTGCCCACCTGTTGGTCGGGATCCTGCTCTGTGCGAAACCGTCCGGTTTTTCATTGATCCCGCATCGGCAGGAGGGTGGCGTGCGGCTCGGTTCCGTCACTTTCAGGGGGCTCAACGCGTTCAATGCGCTGCCGGTCGGTCTGGCGCCCCTGGGATTGGTAGCGTCGGCGTTCTATCTTTTCCGGAACTGGTCGGGGTGGTTTACCCCCACGCTCTTTTCAACTGCCGGCGTTTACGTCGTTTCCTTCGTTCTGATCTACAATGCGGTGCCGTCACGTCAGGATCTGAAAATCGCCTTCGGCTGGAAATCTGTCCTCCTCTACGGGGTGATTGCAATTGCCGCCTACGAGTACACCCAGTCCGTTTGAAATAACGGCTTTGCAACGGTTTCGGTGCCGGACAGGCCCTGTTTGTATGGCACACGTCCGGTACCTGCCAGCCGATATTCTGTTGTATTCTTCGTCACGAAGGACTACCATGAAACTGTAGACAAGGAGAATTCAGTGCGTGCCTCCACGGCCACAATTGGCTATTTAATTTAGTCCAACGATTGTGAGCCGAACCTGTTACGGGTTAGAGAACAGATACATTGGAGACACGTTTTAACGGAAGGTCGACTTCAGATGGTCGGCCTTCCCTTTTTCGGAAGCGATTCCGGAGAGTATTGACGTAATATTTCGCGCCTGTACTACCCGTTTCAGGGCGTGTCAGAGCGTATCAGGCGCCTCTGTGGAAAGCTTCATGGCCGCAAGAACCATCCTCCATATTGATATGAACGCCTTTTTCGCCAGCGTCGAGCAGCAGGCCAACCCTGAACTGCGGGGCAAACCGATAGCCGTGGTCGGCGGCGGCGGGCGGACGGTGATCACGACCTCCTCCTACGAGGCCCGGGCCATGGGTGTCAGGACCGGCATGGCGGTCTGGGAGGGGAAACGGGTCTGCCCGGAACTGCTCATCGTGGTCGGCGATAACCGGAAGTACACCTACACCTCCGGAAAGATCAACGAGATCTTCCGCAATTACACCCCCGAAGTCGAGGCGTTCTCCATCGATGAATCCTGGCTGGACGTCACCCATTCCCTCGGTATTTTCGGCAGTGCCGAGACGATCGCCTACCTGATCAAGGCCCGTATCAGGCACAGCTTCGGCATCACCTGCTCCATCGGCATCGCCCCCAACAAGCTCCTGGCCAAACTGGCCAGCGACATGCAGAAGCCGGACGGTTTGACTATTATCCCGCCGGAAAATGTTGCTCGAATACTGGAGCACCTGCCGATCAAGGACCTCTGCGGGGTCGGCAAAAAGATGCAGCGGCATCTCAACATGATGTCGATCTACACCTGCGGAGAGCTGGGGCGGTGCGACGAAGGGCGCCTGACGCGCAAGTTCGGCATCGTCGGTGCCCGGCTTAAAGAGATGGGGCAGGGGATAGATCTTTCTCCGGTGGTCAGGTTCGGTGAGGAGGACCAGGTGAAGTCGGTCGGGCATTCGAGAACCCTGGAACGGGATATCGACGATCCGGCGGAAATCCGGCGCTTCCTGCTGCAGCTCTCGGAAATGGTCGGGAGTCGGGCGAGGAAATACAGCGTCTCGGGGAAAACGGTCCATCTGTACGTCCGCTATGCGGATTTTTTCTCCAGCTGGGGGAAGCAGACGACGCTGAAGAACCATATAAACCGGAGTGACGATATCTACCGGGCGGCCCTGTCGATCCTCGACACGGTCGATCTTGAACAGCCGGTCAGGCTCCTGGGGGTGACCCTCTCCAACCTGAAGCACCAGGCGGAGCAGCTGCCGCTGTTCGAGGATGAGCGGAAGAAGCTGTTTGCGACCCAGGCCATGGACAAGGTCAATGACCGCTTCGGCAGTATGGCCGTGACCTTCGGCAGCCTGCTGCCGGGGAAGGAAAATGCGGGGAACCATGTGATCCCGCCAAGCTGGCGGCCGGACGGTATTAAGAATGTTGATGTTAAATAACAGTAAGATAGGTATGGTAGATTAAATAAACGGTAAAGGTAATAATTGATGGAACTGGAGCTTTGTAAATTATTCGGAACGATAAAGGAATGACCGAGGGCCGCATGGAGCGGCCCTCGGTACAGCACTGATGGTTCACGAGACCGGCACCCGATAGCGGGTGTGGCGTCCCTTTTCCGGCTTGGGGAGCCGGACAGTCAAGACCCCCTGTTTGAGGTCCGCCGCAATCAAATTCTCATCTATCTCGTACGGCAATTGAATACTACGCGTAAAACTGCCGTACCGGCATTCCGATATAAGGCGCCCAGCGCCTCCTTTCTGTTCCCGAACAACTCTCTTCTCTCCGTGTATTGACAACCGCCGGCCGACAAGCTCGACCGAAAAGTCTTCCTTGTTCAGTCCCGGCACTTCCGCCCTGATGATAAGTTCATCAGGGGTCTCATGCATGTCGAGCAACGGACCACCCAGCTGCATGACTGCCGGAAAGGTATCGGCCGTGATTCCTTGCGGTGAATGCTCCGGTTTCTTCCACGGCACCAGCCTGGCCAGGAAATGGCCGGCATTTTCATAAACCCGTTCCAGTGCCTCGCTCAATTTATCGGGCAACAGGTTTGACATGGTGATCACCCCCGTTCAGACTCCTTTCTCAGCCGACCTGTACGGCGATCCGCTTTGGCTTGGCAACTTCCGCCATCGGTATCCGCAGGGTCAGAATGCCGTTCGCATAATCGGCATGGGCCTTTTCGTGGTCAAGGCTCTCGGGGATCGTGAACTGGCGGTAGTAATTTGCCAGTTCGAATTCCCGGTAGGCCGAGGTGCCCGGCATGGTATGTTGTGCCGGCGCGCTGATGGTCAGAATGCCCTTTTCCACGTTGATATCGAGTGCCTCCTTCGCGGCGCCCGGAATGTCGGCGGTCAAAACCAGCCCTTCTTCGGTTTCGATGATGTTCACCGCCGGGCGGATATATTTTTCGTTCGACCGGGTCTCTTCGCGGGCCTGCACATTCCGTTCGTCATTTCTTTCCGTCAAGCTGTTTGCTGCCATGATGATTACCTCCTTTCCGAATGAGTTGATATTGCGTCACGAAAGTTTGATTTCGATTTTTTTCGGCTTGGCATGTTCGGCCTTGGCCAGCGTGATCTGCATGATACCGTCTTTGCACTGAGCCGAGATCTTCTCAGGGTCGATATCGACCGGCAGTTCCAGCGTGCGGGAGAACTTTCCCGAGCCGAGTTCGGAGCGATGCATGATCTGGCCCTCTTTTTCGACAAACGGTTTGCGCTCTCCGCTGATGGTGACCGTATTCCGCAGCACTGACAGATCGACATCCTTCGGATCAACGCCGGGAACCAGAGCCTCGATGTAGACCCACCCTTCGTCTTCGCTGAAGTTGACCAGCGGAAAACGACGGGCAGCTGCCGGCGAAAGGAATGTCGAGCCAACCGGCCTGTTATAGCCCGCACCACGAAACGCCTCATCAATTTCCCTTCTCAGATTGTCCAGTTCTTTGAATACATCCCAGGTTGCCATGTGAATTACCTCCTTTCGTTTTTTTTTCTTTCATCAAAACAATAATGTCGATTTCAAAAAAATCAAGAGGGAGTGCTAAAAAAAATATAAGGTACAATATACTGATAATATTGTGTTTATTTGGAAAATAGTCTTTAAAAAGATGGAGTCAGTTGCTGTTTTTTAGCAGACTGCACCATGGAGTGCTAATCATACTACTGGTTATCCGGAGAAGGGAGAAGGGTCACTGGACGGGGAAATATCAGCCTGACTATGCTTGAGACGATTGCTGATGACCGGATGAACAAGGAAGAAATGCTGGACTACTATCAACTGGAACAAAATCTGAACAAATAGTTGCCCATGCTCTGCAGGGTTGAGTGAAAAAGAAAGGTAAGTTGTCATGAAATCTGTTGTATTACGGCAGGTTATGGCAGGCATGTCGGCAGGTGACATAAAAGACTTCAATGGTCTTTTTGATATATAAATCAGCAGTTTATAGCGTATACACGGTCATTTTTAGTTGACGATCCATGAGAATGGTGGCAGTATCGCCGCTCGTTTTATATCCGATGATATCACGAGAGACCTTTCACGCAGTTGATTGGTTCACATCACATGGAAGCAGGAGGGGAAACAGATGAACAGGTTGGTAACTACGTTGAAAATGGTCACTCTATCGGCATTGCTGATGGGGATGACGGTGCTGGCTGCCGGAGCGGCCGAGCCGAAGCCAGTGCTGAGCAATGCCGATTGTGCCAAATGCCACACCGCCGCACCGGATGCAATTGCCGCCAATGGCGGCGCCCACAAAACTCAGGTCAGCTGCCAGGACTGTCACGCCGGCCATCCGCCGACGGTCAAAAAAATAATCCCTGCCTGCAGCCAGTGCCACAGCGACAAACCGCACTACAAACTTACCGGCTGTGTGCGCTGCCACAACAATCCGCATACCCCTAAAATCATCAAACTGGCCAACAACATCACCGACGAGTGCCTCACCTGCCACACCCAGCAGATCGTCAAGCTGAAACAGGTCAAGAGCAAGCACTCCAGCCTCTCCTGCAGCTTCTGCCACAATATGCACGGCAAGATTCCGCTCTGTACCCAGTGCCACAAGCCGCACAGCACCGATATGGTTGCAGGGGACTGCAAGCGCTGTCACCAGGCCCATATGCCGACCGCTGTTACGTATCCTTCCGATACCGCCAACAAGATGTGTGCCTCATGCCACAAGAAGGCCTTCGAGATGCACAGCCAGACCGATACCAAGCACAAGGGCGTCAACTGCGTAACCTGCCATAAGGACAAGCACAAGACGATTCCGACCTGCCAGAGCTGCCATGGTACTCCGCACCCCGCACGCATGCTGGCAAGGTTCACCAAGTGTGCGGATTGCCACAACATCGCCCACGACCTGAACCGCTGGGATACCGGCACGCAGAAAGGGAATGTTGATAAGGGCGAGTCGGTAATGCAGCCTAAAAAAGCTCCCAAGAAAAAATAGCTTAACAACTGAAAAACAGTGCCAAGGGCCGACGGATTATTTCGTCGGCCCTTTTTATGCGCGGTGCGGAGAGCGGGATGAGAGGGAAAGGACTAGACGATATGGAAATTGGCGTGAATGATTTTCTGCAACTCCTCGATCTTGAGCATGGCGTGGCGGATCTGTTCACGCTCGGCCGTTGACAGCTGGTAGGGGTTGAGGTAATACGAATCGCTCTGGATGCCTTTCAGGGCCTTGATCTGGATCAGTATGCGCTGCCTGGTGAGGACGTGGTAGGCATCGGTCAGTTCACGGGCAAAGGATGCGGAGAAGCTCCCCTCTTCCTCCAGCATCGAAATGCGCTTCAGGGTGCTGGTTGCGGGGATGCTCTGGTTGATGGCCAGGATGCGGACGTTCATGACAAGAGGGGCCCAGGCCAGCAGCTTGATATTGAATTCGCCCTTGTGTTCGCCGCTCCCCTCCGTCCAGATGCGCTTCATAAAGCCGAGGGCAAGTTTCATCTCCGTCGCGGCCTTGGCCATCCCCCAGAGAACCTGGAAATAATCCCGTTCCATGGACCTGATCATGTCGATCAATGCGGCGGCCAGCTCCCGGTCGCCGGCGACATAGCGGGCATCGGACATCACGATCAGATCCATGACGTTCTTGCCGATATCCTCAACCTCATACCTGACAATGGAGAAGAGTCGCTTGCGCCACTGGCTGTACGAACCGCGCCAGGTCTGGTTGGTCGGCATGATATCGCCCGTGCAGCGCATGAAGCCGGCCTCTTCCAGCCGGTCGACCAGACGGGTCGAAAATTCAACGAAGTAACGATCAGCCGCTTCACCCCCCCCGTCACCATAGACGATCAGGTTGTCCTGGTCGGTGATAAGGGTCTGCTCTTCACGGCCGTCGCTCCCCATGCTGATGAGTGCAAACGGGACCTGCGGTCGAACCAGCCCGGCAGCATCCATTTCTGCGAATACGGTCTCCATGACGCGGTACGACAGGATATCGCGGTATTCCGTGCAGGAGCGATGCAGCTCATGTACGGAGGGAATCAGCAGGAAGCGTTCAAGCTCGATCCGGTTGAGCTCCTCATGGATCAGCTTGAGCCGAAGACCCTGCGCTCGTTCGATCTCCCCGGCAAGCTCATCTTTTTTGGCGTCCCAGGCGACAATGCGGCCGTGATCCGCTCGTACCGATGCCGAAACCAGCTGCAGGAAAGGTTCAAAATCTTCAATCCGGCAATATCGTGTTATATCGGTCAGGTCGGGTAACTGAGGGGAGGAAGTGTCCGTTGTCACGCTCATTCTGTATGAACTCCATATGCGGGAACTGGGTGAAACTGGAATGACTATATCACAACCTTCGATGAATTTAATGTCTTTGTTGCTTTACCTGTTCACCTATGAATTGAACAGACGTTAATTCCTGATGTTGTCTGAGTCAGGTTTTGTGCTATATATGTCTCCGTATGTCTTGCTGTATCGTTGGATGAGAATAAACGGAGCATCGCATGACATTGTCGCAGCGAACAATCCTCATTATTGTCAGCACGTTCATTGCTCTCCTCTTTATTCTGGCGGTAACATCGGATATTATTCTGCTGAAGAGTTTTGCTGCGCTCGAACGCGTCGTCGTGTCCGACAATATCCAGAAAGTCAGAAATGAAATTGAAGAATCTTACGAAGAACTCCTCGCCTCCTCACATGAATTCAGTGAAATTACCGCTTCTCGCGGGTATCTGTCCCTCGGCAAGCTCCCCATAATCACACTCCGGAATCACCACGTTGATTTTGTCATCTGTTTTTCCCGTGGCAAACAGGTCATGGCCTCTCTCTTTGCAGACACTGATGCATGGAAACTACCGGATGAGACCGGGCATGTTTTTTCCCGGCTGGGAGCACTCGTCCCGCTTGCCAAAACTGATTCCGGTGATTCACTCAACGGTCTGCTTGTCCTGGACGGCCATCCCGTGCAATTGGTGCTGAGCCCGCTTCCGGAGGGGGATCTGTTGCTGATGGTTGGCCGCTATCTCGATGAGGAAGAGGTAAACAGAATTACAACGCTGACCGAGTTTATGATTGATCTGGTCCCGCTATCGGATGAGCGCAACGCACCTGATATTGATGCTGCCCTCGCGGCCTTTTCCCGCGGCGAAAAGAACACGGTGCAGGTTGTCAACAAGCATACTGTTGCCGGCTACACTTTGTTCAAGGATTTTTTCGGTCGCCCGGCTCTCATTGCCAAGATTTCCGAGGAGCGCCTGCTGTATGAACATGGCAAGGCTTCGATCATGTATGTCCTCAGTTCGTTATTCGTCGCGGGAGGGGTGTTCTGCTGTGTGATGCTGTTCTTCATCCGCGGGACAATACTGGACCGCCTGGCTTCTCTCACACGAAATGTCTTTTCTGTTGCGACTCAACGTAATTTCTCCGCACGACTGCCAGTTTCAGATAACCAGGATGAATTGAGAGACTTGGCGGTTTCGATTAACGGCATGCTCGATTCACTTGAAAATGCTGATGAAGTATTGCGGGAAAGCGAGGAGCGCTACCGCATGCTGTTCGAGCGGGCTCCCGACGCCATTATCATTATCGGTCTGGAGGGGGATGAGGCCGGGCGGATCGTGGCGGCCAACCAGACCGCTGCCGATCAGCATGGCTATACGGTGGATGAACTTCTCTCCCTGCGCATCTATGACCTGAACACAGACGAGACTAACAAGCTATCCGGCGGGCTATTATCCACTATTACCACCGGTGAGTGGGTAACCGCGGAAGTGTGGCACCGGAAAAAGGACGGGACCCAATTTCCGCTCGAAATCCATGCCGGCCTGATAAAAATCGGCGGCAAAAAGTATGTCCTCGGTTTTGACCGGGACATTACCCAGCGCAAGATCATCGAAGAGACCGACCATATGTATCTTGAGCAGATTCGCCAGCTCAATGACGAACTGAGCCGCAAGGCGATCGACCTTGCCGCTGCCAACAACGAACTGGAGGCTTTCAACTATTCGGTCTCCCATGACATGCGCGGTCCGCTCACCCGGATTTCCGGTTACTGCCAGCTGCTGCTGGATGATTGCACTCTCGATCCGGAAGCCAGGGAATATATCACTCGAATCTATGAGTCCGAAACATGGCTTAACGACATGATTGACGCCCTGCTGCAGCTTGCCCAGATAACCCGCGCCGAGCTCGTTTCAGGCAGCGTCAACCTGAGTGCCATTGCCGAGGCAACCTTGGGGGAGCTGTCTCTGGAGCATCCCGAGCGCTCGGTGGCAACACGCATCGAACCGGATGTCGTTGTCGCCGGCGATTCCCGGTTGCTGAAAATGGTGTTGGTCAACCTGCTGGACAACGCCTGGAAATACAGTGGACTCAAGAACGATGCGCTGATCGAGTTCGGCGCCGATCGTTCCGGTCCAGAACCGGTATATTATGTCCGCGACAATGGCGCCGGTTTTAATATGAAGGATGTGGATAAGCTTTTCCGCGTCTTCAAAAGGCTGCACGATTCCAGCCAGTTTGCGGGCACAGGCATCGGTCTCGCGACCGTCCAGCGCATCATTTTCCGCCATGGCGGCCGGATCTGGGCGGAGGCCGGGGTCGAATCCGGTGCGACGTTCTTCTTTACCTTGCCGTAATCTCCTATGGTTTGAAGCGTCACAATATGGTATCAAGACATTCCACAAAACCTGTCTCACGCGGAGACGCGGAGAACGCGGAACAATCCGGAATAAATTCCTAAGGTTTTTGGAGTTAAACCATATTTTTTACTTTGGCTCTCTCCGCGCCCCCGCGTCTCCGCGTGAAAATTTTATTGGTTCCGTCTTGATTATCTTATGACTTTATAAATTCTTATTACTGTAATGCTATTGGAGGTTTATTATGTCCCAACAACTAACCCACACCGTCGGAAGCCTTCTGGACGACATGGCCCGGCGCTTTCCAGGCAACGAAGCGCTCGTCTACCCTGAGCGGAACCTGCGCTACACGTACAAACAGTTCAACGACGCCTGCCGCCTGATCGCCAAGGGGCTGCTCCGGATGGGGATCAAAAAAGGTGACAATATCGCGATCTGGGCCTACAACGTCCCGGAGTGGGTGCTGCTGCAGTTCGCCTCCGCCAAGATCGGCGCGGTCCTCGTCACGGTCAACACCAGCTACAAATCGGCCGAGCTGGAATACATCCTGGAGCAGTCCGACTCCACCTCGCTCTTCATGGTCGGCTCCTTCAAGGACACGAACTACGTCGAGACCCTCGGCGGCGTCGTCCCCGAACTGGCGGCTTCAGCACCGGGCAGGCTGGTCAGCCCCAAGCTCCCCTTCCTGAAAAACGTCGTCTATATCGGAGCGACAACCCCCGCCGGCATGGTCAACTTCGACAGCATCAGCAAGCTGGGGGAAGGGGTGCCCGATGCCGAACTGGCCGCCGTCGAAGCGACGCTGAACTGCCATGAAACAATCAACATGCAGTACACCTCCGGCACCACCGGCTTCCCCAAGGGTGTCATGCTGACCCACTACAACATCGTCAACAACGGCTTCAACATCGGCGAATGCATGAAGCTGACGCCATCAGACCGCCTCTGCATCCCGGTCCCCTTCTTCCACTGCTTCGGCTGCGTCCTCGGGGTCATGGCCTGCGTCACCCACGCCACGACCATGGTGCCGGTGGAGATCTTCGATCCCTTGAAAGTCCTGCAGACGATTGAAAAAGAGAAATGCACCGGCGTCCACGGCGTGCCGACCATGTTCATCGCCGAACTGGAACATCCCGATTTCGCGACCTTCGACCTCACCACCCTCCGCACCGGCATCATGGCCGGCTCCAACTGCCCGATCGAAGTCATGAAGAAGGTCAACAGCGACATGCACGCCTCCGAAATCACCATCGCCTACGGCCAGACCGAGTCATCGCCGGTCATCACCCAGACCCGCACCGACGACGCCATTGAGCTGCGCGTCGCCACCGTCGGCCGGTCGCTTCCCGATGTGGAAGTCAAGATCGTCGACATCGAGAGCGGCGAAACCCTCCCCCCCGGCAAGCAGGGGGAACTCTGCACCCGCGGCTACCACGTCATGAAGGGGTACTACAAGATGCCGGACGAGACCGCGAGAGCCATCGACGTTGACAACTGGCTGCACACCGGCGACCTGGCGATCATGGACGAAAACGGCTACTGCAAGATCACCGGCCGCATCAAGAACATGATTATCCGCGGCGGCGAGAACATCTACCCAAGGGAAATCGAGGAGTTCCTCTACACCCACCCGAAAGTCTCCGACATCCAGGTTTACGGCGTGCCGGACCGCAAATTCGGCGAGCAGGTCATGGCAGCGATCATCCTCAAAAAAGGGCAGGAGATGAGCGAAGACGAAGTCAGGGACTTCTGCCGCGACAAGATCGCGAACTACAAGATCCCGAAATACGTCAAGTTCGTCGACGGCTACCCGATGACCGCCTCCGGCAAGATCCAGAAATTCAAGATGCGGGAGATGGCGATCAAGGAGCTGCAGCTGGAGGATACGGGCGCAACGGCGTGAATGGTTGAGTCATCGAATGTTTTTTGCTGATGTAAAAAGAGAACATCGTGTACAGAAACTACCCCGGTCTGCCGGATCATCCGGCAGGCCGGGGTAGTTTAAGCCCTCCTGATTGTTATTATGAACATGCTTCTTCCGTCCTCCCGTTAAAAAATTCCCAAATAAATTCTGTTTATAAAAAACTGTGCAATACCGGTAAGATATGCAAAGTGAAAGAAAATTTAAACTTAGTAAGGATGTAAATTGCTGAAATTGCGCTTGATTGTTGTGTGCAGATGGAGTAGGGAGGGGAGCAAGTTTACTGTGGTACGCGCAGGATTGATGCGGGCCACAAGAATAGATCGGTGGTTGCTTACCTGCACAAATAGCCCTCAGTGGCTATCATCAAACGTAATTAGGACTTTATGAACATGAGTGAAGAAAATAAAACAGTTGCCGCCGATGAAGGGGTGAAATCCGCCTCTCTGAAGAAGCTGCCTGATCTGAAAACCCTCAGGGAAGAGAGCGGGTTGACGACCGAGGAGATCTTCCTCAAGACGAGGATCAACTCCGCCATTCTGAATGCCATCGAGAACGGCGAGTATGGTCTCCTCCCGGCGCCGGTTTCCACAAAAATGTTCATCCGGATGTATGCAGAAACCATCGGTATCGATGCGGGGATCATTCTTGCCCATTATCAGCGCTATCTGGATGAAAAGCAGGTCGTGCCGGAAGACGTCCCTGTCGTCAAGGCACGGATCACTTTCGACCGCAAACCCTTTCCGCGTTATCTCCTGTACGCCGTCCCGGTCGTGGCGGTTGTTGCCGCAGCCGGTATGTATGCCTTCTTTTATGCGAAAGAAAACCCTGGAGCCGTTCAACGCAGCGTGGCTGTAGTCGAGCCGAAGGAAGCCGTTCCCATGCCTGCCCCCGCCGTGACTGTGCCGCCTCCAGAAGCCGTGCCAACTGTCCCCCAGGCCGCGCCGCCGGCGGTGGTCGTCCCGAAAGAGGCAGCGCAGACCCCGGACAATGCCAGCCTTAACCTGCTTGTTGAAGCAACGGAAGATACCTGGCTTAAAATAACCGAGGACCGCAATCCTCCCTTCCAGATCACCTTGAAGGCGGGGGAGAAATTGAGCCGCACCGCCCGGGAATTTTTTGTCATCGATGTGGGGAATGCCGCCGGTGTCAACATCACCTTTCTTGGCAAGTCATTGGGAGCTCTGGGTCGGAAAGGGCAGGTCGTGCATCTGCGCCTGCCGCAGCAGTAAGGCGGCAAAGCTTGAGCACAAACCCACCGGCCTGCCAGATCATCTGGCAGGCCGGTTTTGTTTCAAACCTACCTGATTGGTCTCATGTAAACGCTTCTTTCGTCCTTCCGTGTACAAAATCCCAAATAAATTCCGTTTAGATAAAGATGTGTAATACCGGTAGGTTACGCAATGTGTAAAGAAACTTTACACATTTGTAATATGCCGGAATGATTGATGAATTCAGAGAGGTGTAAAGAAACTTTACACTTTATTAGAATGTAAATTAATGAAATTACACTTGAGTAATGCGTTTAAATACGTTACGCAGAATGGTCGTTGAGACAGCAATCGGAAGGGTCGTTTGTAGAATGGCAGCGCAGAAAACGCTTCAGACAAGGTAATGACTATATTCAATACGGCAATAAAAGGGGCGGCGATGAATGCACATGCGCGAAATACGGTACTTGTCCTATTTATGTGGTTGATGTTGACGGGGGTCTGCCTCGGCAAACAGGTGTATCTGATGGATGGCGGCATTATCGACGCCCAATCGGTCTGGCGACAGGGGAACAAAGTGTTCGTGAAGGTCAACCGGGATATCGTCGCAGAATTTGCTCCGAGCGAAATCAACCTGCGCCGCACCTTCCCCAAACCCGCCTCATCTTCCCACCAAAAGCGCCGAAAAATCAGCGTAAGTACTACCGCTGAAGCTGCTGAGGCTGTTGAAACCGCCAGGATTGCTCCAATTCCTGTCCAGGCCGCCGTGACTCCTGCGCCTAAACCTGCCGTCCAAAACGTCCCGTCTGCAGCGACTCCGGTTTCCAAGTCTGCCGCTCCGTCAGTCCCTTCCCCCGCAGTCACGGCTAAAGAGCCTGCACAGCCGAAAGCGGCCCCTGCAGAGCCTGCCGATCCTGCCGCTGCTCCTGACAAGGCCGAACAGCAGCGCAGGGCGCAGGAGGCCGCAAAAATGATGACCGAAGCCGTGATGAAAAAAGATCCCGAGTTGATGAAAAAGGCGCTGGAAATGCAAAAGAACGCCATGTCGCAGCAGGGCGCCACGGCGCAGCAGAAGGCCGGCTTTTCGCTCTCCTTGCTGTTGATGTTCCTGGTCGCCTGCATCCTGATCCTCGCCGGCCAATGGATTGTATTCCAACGAGCCGGATATGCAGGCTGGAAATGCCTGGTTCCGTTCTACAATATGTTCATCCTGATGAAAATTGCCGGTAAGCCCGGGTGGTGGATGTTCCTGCTGTTCGTACCGTTGGTCGGCGTGGCGATTCTTCTGATCGCGATGCTCTCCCTGGCCAAAAAATTCGGAAGGAATGAGCTGTTCGGCGTGGGACTCTTTCTTCTGCCGATGGCATTTTTCCCACTGCTCGCCTTTAGCGGTTCGGAATACGAAGAGTAAACAAAGGGAGTAGGTATGACTGAACACGTCAGCATCATCTGTCCGGAGTGCGGCTTTCGCAAGGATGTCCCGAAATCACTGGTTCCCGGGGGCTCGACGCGTGCCAGCTGCCCCAAGTGCCGGCAGTCGTTCGCTCTCGGCAGTGAGACGCTGACGGATTGTCCGCCGCCCGTGTCCGGACCGCCCAACCTGCCACCGCCACCAGCTGGAATACCGCCAACTCCGGCAGACTTCAAGCCACGGCTGCTCGCCTTCAGTTTCACCGGCTCGGCCCGCGACTACTTCGGGATCTGGGTCGTCAATACCCTGCTCAAACTTGTGACCGCCGGCATATATTCGGCCTGGGCCAAGGTGCGTAAACGCCGCTTTTTCTACGGCAGCACGACCCTGGACGATCAACCGTTCGAATACCTGGCCGACCCGATAGCGCTATTCAAGGGGTGGCTGATCGCCGCCGTCGCCTTCGTATTGTACGCGCTCGGCTCCCGGGTCAGTCCGCTGCTCAGTCTGGCGGTCGGTCTCGCTATCTTCGCCGTATTCCCCTGGCTGCTGGTCCGGTCGCGCATGTTCAACGCCAGCAATTCATCGCACCGCAACATCCGCTTCGCCTTCCGTCCCGATTACAGCCAGGCATATCTGGTCTACGCTGCACTGCCGCTCATCTCGATGCTGACATTGGGGATTCTGACTCCCTACACCCTCTACCGGCAACGCAAGTTCATGATCGAAAACAGCTCGTATGGCGCGAGCCCCTTTGTCTTTACCGCTAAGGTTGAACAGTTTTACAAGCTGGCCCTCAAGATCGTACTAACCGTTTTCGGGGTAGTGGCCCTGATCGCCGCTCTGATCGCCCTGACGGGAGGCGGCCTGTCCGCCGCCGCTATCAAGCCCGGCTCGATGAAAGGGATGGCCTTAGTCCCGATGATCTCATTCCTGCTGCTCTATTTCATCATCATTGTCTATGCCCAGACCGCACTGGCAAACATCTGCTGGAACGGCACCTCTCTGGCCGGCAGCCGCTTCCAAAGTTCACTGCGCACCCGTGATATGGCGCTACTGTTCGTCACCAACGCATTAGCAATTCTGTTCAGCTTCGGACTGATGATGCCGTGGGCGGCGGTACGACTGACACGTTATCGTTTCGACCGGCTGGCCCTGCGGGCAGATGGCGGCCTGGATAGTCTCGTGGCCGCCGCCGACAGCGGTCAGGGGGTCAGCGCCACCGGTGAAGAGATCGGTGATGTCTTCGGCATGTCGGTGGATATTTCGCTGTGATTGAAAAAACGGCACGGAAGGGGACTGCAGAGTGACATCAGCTGTCGCTGGATATTTTGACGGGGTGGTGGCGACCCGCCGCGAGGTGCAGCTGACCATAGAAGCGACCGCTTTGCGCATTCAGGGGGACGGTATCGAGCATTCATATCCGCTGGACGGAGTGGAGCTGGCGTCGGCAATCGGCTCGGTCCGCCGCACGATTCGCCTGCCGGACGGCGGGATGTGCGAAGTAACCGACAATGCCTTTGTGGCAGAACTGGAGCGTTTGCAGAATAGCGGCACCCGCTCCATACGGCTGCACCGCTGGGAGAAGAGCCTGCCGCTGGTGGCCGTTGCCCTGGGTGTAACGGCGCTGGTGGTGGTGCTGTTCATGCGCTTCGGCGTACCGGTACTTGCCCGTCAAGCGGCCTTTGCCCTCCCTTCGGCTATTGAAAACCGCATGGGAAGCGAGTCGCTGGTCGTGCTCGACCGTCTGTTCACCAAACCCTCAAAGCTTGGAGCAGAGCGCCGGGCAGAGCTGACTACGATGTTTAATCGCGTGGTGGTCGCCAGTGGCGCATCTTCCGGCTGTCGTCTGGAATTCCGCAACGGCGGGGCCATCGGCGCCAACGCCTTCGCGCTTCCTTCCGGGATAGTGCTCATTACCGACCAATTGGTCGCTCTGGCCCGCCACGACGACGAGATCGCCGCCATTCTGGCCCACGAACTGGGCCATGTCCGCCAGCGCCATGCAATGCGCCATGTGTTTCAAAATTCAGCCACCGGTCTGATCATGGCCACCCTGACCGGGGATCTTGTGTCGATCACCTCGCTGGCGGCCACACTCCCCACCGCATTGGTGGACGCCTCGTTTTCACGCACCTTCGAGCGTGAGGCAGATGACGCAGCCATCGCCTGGATGAAGACAGTCGGAGTATCGCCGCGCCGCTATGCAGAGATTCTGGCCCGCCTGCAAGCCCAGCTTGACTCTCGCACCGGCGAGGCGTTCGACAAAAAGCATCCGGCGCGGAATTATCTCTCCACCCACCCGGACACCGGGGAGCGGATTCGAAGGATTATGAGGGATGGTGGGGCGTAGGATCACCAAACAGTGATGCCGGTGCCGAACCGATGCATTCTAATTTGTAAAGCGTGTAGGTTTGGCACCATGTCCCTATCTTGGTAAACGTATATGTTTATTGCTAAATATATTTTAATGCGGCGTGTCACCACATTTTGTGAAGTCTATTACACCCAGGGGGGAACATGTTTTTTAAAACTGCAACAAAAGCAATCGCGGTAGTCTCACTCATCTCGATCACCGGCTGTGCAAGTATCGTGAGCAAGTCCCAATGGCCGGTTACGGTCCAGTCGAACCCAACAGGAGCAAAGTGCGTAATCAGCAAGGCTAACGGGGTGATGATGCATACGGGGGAAACCCCTATGACTGTTACCTTACCGTCATCTCAAGGTTATTTCTCCGCTGCGGACTACAAGGTTAACTGCCAAAAAGAGGGGTTTTCATCAGCAGAATCCAAGTTAGAGGGAACAATTAGCGGATGGTACCTGGGAGGCAACATTTTATTCGGGGGGCTTATCGGGTATCTCATTGTCGACCCTGCGACGGGTGCCATGTGGAAGTTGGAAGAGACAATGACGGTTAATCTTTTGCAGATGGTAAAAACATCGGAGGTAAAACAACTCCCTCAACCTCTCCAGTAGATAACTCTCAGTAAGTAGTGAATAAATGCGGATGACATACGGGCAATCGGCATGACATCAGAATCTTTCTTTCGAATGAGCACGTACAGGAAACCTCTTTTCCTCGTGCTTGCAGCCTTACTTGGTACAGAAGCCAGTGCCGATACGTACAGTTATGTGGACACAGGCGGCACCATGGTCTTCACCGACAACCCTGCAAAGATCCCGTTGAAACTGGGTAAGGTGAGACGAATCCCTGACAGAGCGGTGATTGCGCAGCCAGTAACGAGCGCTGCAAGTACCTCAACGCCGGCGACAAAATCCCTGCCTGCCCGGAGGGAAACACCGGAAGTGCACCGGCAGAATATGTTCTACGATATTGGTGGCTACACATTTCTGGATATCCGGCGGGAAATCAACCGACGCAGTCCCAAACGGATTAACAATAAACTGGCGATTGCCTGGTGCAGTTGGCAAGTTACGTGGAACATACATACCCGCGAAAAGGATAACCGCTGTGAGATCGACTTCATCGACACCCGCGTGGCAGTCTCGATCACGATGCCCCGCTGGGTCAACTATGATTCAACAGGTGTTGGAATGAAGGAAGCGTGGGATTTGTACTACGCGTCGGTACTGGAGCACGAAGAGACGCACGCCAACCACGGGGTGTCTGCTGCACGCGACATCCAGCGTCGGCTTCCCGAATTGGGTGGAAGTTCCTCCTGCAAGAAAGTCCGAGAGGAGGGGGGACTTCTGGCCGGCAGGATAATCAAAGAGTTCAGAGAGAAAGATGTGGAGTTAGACCGCGTGTCCGGCAATGATTTCGACACGATTACCGATGTTGAGATGGCCGGCGACAAGCGTGAAGGTGTGCTGGGGCGTCAGTACCCTGCCCGCAGGAATGCGCAGCCCCGCTAAGCTATGGCAATTGGGGACAGGCTACTTTTCCACCCCTTTGCTCAAAAAGTAGCCTGTCCCCCTTTGCCTACGGATGCGAAGCTCTGGCATGTTTCCTACGGTTCGATCCGCGGCACCGAATTGGAGGAAAGAATCCAGCCGGATTTCAGCAATAATAGGCGAGGAGACAGACACCCTATATGAGCGGCCAAAGGCATCTTATATAGGATGACAGAACAAAAACCAGGCATCTTATTTAGGATACTTTCAAGCATCCTATATGAGATATCAAAAGGATCCCATATAAGATGCATTTTCTTATATAAGATGCTTTCCTAACCGGCCAATAACGAGTTGTGCAATGAAAAGGAATGAAATGCGAATCTCCGCCGCTGTCATCGCTAGCCTACTTCTTTCCACCAGCCTTGCCTTTGCCGCTGACCTGAAGAAACTAAAAAAGCAACAATTGAAGGTTGACCGTCTTGGCCAAATAGTTGTCGGGATGACAACAAAAGAGGCCTCGGCAAAATCAGGAATAATGCTAAAAGAGACAGAACCATCAGATTCAGGAAATGAGGCATGTTACTACGTCTATCCAAACGGAAAGTATGGTGACGTCGGATTCATGATTGAACAAGAGCGAATTAGCAGAATAGACATAACATCAAGAAAGATTGCATCTATTGGTGGTATTCGCGTCGGTGACACTGAAGCAGCAGTCAAAAAGGCTTTTCCCGGAAAGGTGGAGGTGCAAGCACATCCTTATCTGGAAGAAGACGGGAAGTATTTAGTTATAAAGATAAAACCAGAATACGGATTCATTTTTGAGACGGAGAAGGGAAAGGTTACAAGCTTTAGGTCTGGCAGGTTTGAGTCTGTCCAGTATATTGAGGGATGCAACTAAGGCACAACCCTTATAAGGCCCCCGGCTGTCAATAGGCAAAATGGTGCCGGACGATTTTG